>NZ_BMZO01000003.1 GCF_014652835.1 Limoniibacter endophyticus | reverse complement strand
CCGCCAGCTTGAAATACATTGACGGGAATGGCCGGGTTTGCAAAAAGCCCGGCCATTCTCTTTTACGGATTATACAAAACCGAGAGAAACGAGAACATATATAAGCACCGTCTCCGGGTAGCTTTGCCGGTAGACGTTACTTTTTAGAATGTATCTAGCTCTCCTTATAAGATTTCCCTCAAATGACTGAAGGAAGTTTTCCAAGGTTCGTTGGGAGGCTCCGTCAAGAAAGCTTCTTGCGCTCCTCGCTGCTTCGGCATGAGATCGTCTCCAGAGACGAAATTTTCCGCCAAACAAGGACTTCAAACGAGAGATTTTCGCTGTCCAGCTACGATTTTCCCCGATCGCGTTCGCGCTGTGCTGACGATATAAGAGCTTGGGAACACTGTCATAATATATCTTTCCCCCTGCGCCCGAAACGATAAGATAGGACCACCAATCGTGACTCACGAAGGGAGTGAGCCTCGCACTCTCCTGCACGATCTTGAACGCCGCTCTGTTCATCAGCATGGTATTTCCGCCAGCAATATTTTGCAGCAATGCATTCTGAAAGCTGGGGTTTCGCTTGATCAGACGGGATAAACCGACCTGGCGGCCTTGTTCATCTATGAGAATCGTCCTGCCGCAGTACAGCATCGGCCTGTTCTCATCACGTTTATCCATGATCTCCATGGCATGTGACAGTTTGTCTTGTAGCCAGACGTCATCCTGATCACAGAAACCGAAGAAATCTGCATCATCCGGGGTCTTAATAATCAGGGAACGAAAATTCTCCGCAAAACCACGCTGCGGCCCTTGATCGATATTATACGCCCCGCACGTCCAGCGATTACGGTACTCATTCAAAATCGCGAGTGTGCCGTCCGTCGAGCCATCATCACTAATCCACAAGTCAACGGCACCATTGTCCTGGGCAGCTATGGAATCAAGCTGTTCACGCAGATGCCGCTCACCATTACAGGTCGCCAACAAGATTGATGTTTTTCTCATGTTTTTGAGCGACCTCTCCTAACTCCATCATATACGCCCATCCCCAGCGCCGCTGGGAACCTCGTACACTTCGCTGGCCTAATCCCGCTATTTATGGGCGGCGCGAAAGAGATTGACCGGCAACCGCGCGGTGCCGTAACCATGCCATACTCGTCATGTTCCATGCCGCATCTTCAATAGAGAATCCACCTGAATGGCATTTACACATCATCTTTCCTTAATCCGGCGCCTTACCCGGCGTGAATTTGATCAGCGTTTCAAGGGTTCTTTTTTAGGTTGGTTCTGGGCGATCATCGTACCTCTTGCCATGCTCGCGGTTTATTCGCTGGTGTTCGGATCCATTCTCGGGTCCCGATGGCCGCAGCCTGAAGACGCAACCACCCAATTCCCGTTTCCAATGCTGTTGTTCGTGGGCCTGATCGTGTTCGGGTTGTTTTCCGAGCCATTCAACCGAGCGCCAAGTTTGATTCTGGAAAATAGCTCTTATGTGAAGAAGGTCGTTTTCCCCCTCGAGATTCTGCCCGTCGTCGCTGTTATTGGCGCGCTGATAAATTCGGGCATATCCTTCATCGCATTCTTTCTCATATATTTCGGCCTATTCGGCATCCCGCCATACACAGCCCTGCTGCTGCCCATCAGCTTGCTGCCTTTGGTGCTGTTCACACTTGGCGTCAGTTATTTTCTTTCATCGGTTGGCGTGTTCCTGCGCGATGTCCGCCACATCACTGCCCCGCTCTCCACGGCCATGCTTTTCCTTTCTGCTATTTTCTACGATCCGGAATCAGTGCCCGAGGCATATCGGTGGCTTCTTTACCTGAATCCGCTCACGCCCGCGGCCCTGCAGGCCCGCGACCTCCTGTTCTGGGGCAAGATTCCATCCCTGTTCGAGTTTGCCGTCAGTTTACTTTTTAGTCTTCTGGTTTTCAGCCTCGGCCTCGAATGGTTCAAGCGTACAAAAAAGGCGTTCTCCGATGTCATCTGACGAAATCATCATCGAAGGAAAAGGGCTGGGAAAGGCATATCAAATCTACGCCAAGCCCCATGACCGGCTGAAACAGATGCTCTTCCGGTCCCGCCGCTTTTACAGCGAGTACTGGGCCGTGCAAAATGCGGATTTCGTTGTCCGCCGCGGCGAGACCGTTGGCATAGTCGGACGCAATGGCTCCGGTAAGTCCACACTCCTGCAAATTATCGCAGGCACCCTTCAGGCCACGACCGGCAGCATCGAGGTGAAAGGCCGGGTTGCACCACTCCTTGAACTGGGCGCGGGGTTCAATCCCGAGTTCACAGGTCGAGAGAATATCCGGCTCAGTGCCGCAATCCTCGGACTATCGCCGGATCAAATCACCGAAAGAGAGCCATCGATCGTGGACTTTTCCGGCATCGAGGATTTCGTCGACCAGCCGGTCAAAACATATTCCTCCGGCATGTATGCTCGCTTGGCCTTCGCCGTGGCAGCGCATGTCGATGCTGACGTCCTGATCGTGGACGAGATCCTGTCCGTAGGCGATGCCGCTTTCACCCAGAAATGCATGCGTTTTATTCGCAAGTTCAAGGAGCATGGGACCATCCTCTTCGTCTCGCACGATACGGCGTCCGTGAATGCCTTATGTGACCGTGCGATCTGGATGGACAAAGGACAAATCAGGGCTGAGGGAGAAGCCAAGGAGATTTCACTTGCCTACCAGGCAGCGCTGCATGGCGACGATGTGGGCGGTTTCTCCATTCAAGGCAGAAAGCGCGAAGCAAAGAAGCCTCGTCGCGATCTTCGCCACGAGTTGATCGCGACTTCAACGCACAGAAATGACATTGAGGTGTTTGCTTTCGATTCCGAAGCGCCCTCATACGGAGCCGCCCAGGGCAAGATCGTCAATGTCGAATTCCAGGCAGAAGATCAAACCCCGCTTTCGGTGATCGAAGGCGGAAGCGAGGTGACGCTTGTCGTCGAAGCGACCGCCCTCGCGGATCTGGCAAGCCCTATTGTTGGTTTTTTCGTCAGGGACAAGCTGGGGCAGAACCTGTTTGGCGACAATACCTATCTAAGCTTCGCGCACAGCCCCCTCGAAATTCCTGCCGGCGACCGGTTCGTCGCGCGCTTTTCGTTCCAGATGCCTTATCTGCCGACAGGCGACTACGCTGTCTGCGCCGCTCTCGCTACCGGTACGCAGAGCGATCACGTCCAGCAACACTGGGTAGATACGGCAGTTACGTTTCGGTGCGAGGGCGGGCATCATCGCCAAGGGCTTCTGGGTATCCCGATGCATGAGATCGACTTGAAGCTTAACGATACCGATACCGCGCAGAGCTCCGCTCCTGCTTAACCCTTTCATCCCATTCCTTTAGCCGGAGAAATTCATGGTAGCCTATACGACGCCTTCATCCATTCAGCTTCCGGAACGGGTCGAGTTTCCAGTCTCGTGGGCGGGTCATATTCCTTTTGCTTTCTGGATTGTCGAGAATCTCCGACCCAAAAAAATCGTCGAGTTAGGAACTCACAGCGGTAATTCGTTTTGCGCATTCAGCCAGGCGGTCGATCGCCTCGAACTGGACACGGCGCTTCATGCTGTCGATCACTGGGCTGGCGATGAGCATGCAGGGGCTTACGACACGGCCGTCTACGATGATCTCAAGAGATATATGAAGAACCGCTACAGAGATCGCCCTCACCTGCACCGGACCAGCTTCGACGATGCGACCCGCGAATTCGACGACGGCAGCATAGACCTGCTCCATATAGACGGGCTCCACACTTATGACGCGGTGAAGCACGATTTCGAAATCTGGCGACAGAAGCTGACAGCAAACGCTGTCGTTCTTTTTCACGATACGGCGGTTACTAACCGGGATTTCGGTGTGGGTCGATATTTCGAGGAATTGGCGAAGGAACATCTCGCGTTCAACTTCTCTCATTCGCATGGGCTGGGGGTGTTGGCCCTGTCCGAGAACCTACCGGAACCGGTGCTTGCGCTTCTTCGGGGGCAAGCAGATATGAATGGGCTGCTGCCGCGGAGCGTGTTTTCCCGTCTCGGTAATGCCATTACCGATCATTTTTATGCAGAAGCGTTCTGCAAGGTTGAAGAGCGCGACCCTTTTCACATGGGTCCTGATGCGCCGTCCCTCTCAGAGATGCTGCGTATGCTCCAGCACAACGCGGGCGAGCGGATTACGCTCTACACAGGCTTCAACTCTCCGAAGGTCAATACGTCGGACGTATCCGACGATCTCCCCCTCAAGATTCTGGCAAGCGGCTTTTTCAGTCCGGACCATTATGCAAAGCTGGCTGGGCTTTCCACCGACGACGCGCTTGCACTCTGCCGCCACTATCTAGACGAAGGCGAAGAGGCCGGGCTTAGTCCCTCCGCCGAATTCGATCCGGTCTTCTATGCTCAGGAATATCCGGATGTTGTGACTTCCGGATCAGGACTTCTGGAACACTATCTCTTCCATGGTCGCCATGAGGGGCGCGTGCCAATGAGCGCGGAAGGAGTCATACAAGAAATCACCCCCCCTGAGACAACAAAGTCAGACGTTTTCGCAAAAGAGGAATAATAACATTCGCCCGGGATATTCTACCTAAAGTATTATTGCTCGCACACGTGGAGGGAACGCCAAAGAGAAGTCAGGAGAATCAAGACTGAAATTCAAATTATAATAGGCGTCGTTATTAAGTTTATCCTTCCAACGCAATTTCATGAATTCGACTTCTGAAGAGAACCTCAACTTCTTTTCAGGGGTATCTTCAGCTCCTCGTGAAACGCTCTCCAGATGGTAGAGTTCAGCGAAGGGCGTCACAACGTTAAGGTATCCGGCTTCGAGACTCTTAAGGCATAGGTCGACGTCGTTAAAGGCGACCTTCAAATTCGTCTCGTCTAGACCACCTATGTCTAGATACTTTCTTTTATCGATAAGCAGGCAAGCGCCGGTAACAGCCGTCACGTTTGAGCGAACCCTCAAACGCCCGAAGTACCCAAAGTCGGAGTAACGTTTAGCGCCTAGATGAAAATGGTTTGCGACCCCTCCAACACCGACCACAACACCTGCGTGCTGAACAGTATCGTTTCCATAATAAAGCTTCGCGCCCACACAACCTATCGAAGGCTGTACGGCCAAGGAAACCATCTCAGTCAGCCAGCCCGGAGAAATAACCTCGATGTCGTTATTGATCAGGCCGACGATCGTGCCATTGGAATGTTGAACCGCGTAATTATTTATAGCCGAGTAATTAAACGGCTTATCATAATCGATAATATGTATATTCTCGATTGACTGCAAGGATTCGAAATACTCTTTCGTCTCCGGCTCCACAGAACCGTTATCAACTATGATGATTTCATAGTTTTTGTATTCCGTTTTCTCCAGGATAGAACTAACACAGCCGCGAACAAGCTCCACCTTGTCTCTGGTTGGAATGATCAAACTGACAAGCGGTGCCGGGGTTGGAACAGCATAACGATAATTATAAAAGGGCAGATTCTCTATCGGAACAACATCCGCGCCCTCGCCTATCCGTGCTGCGTGGTCTTTCAACGCTCTGAAACCAGCATCGTAAGCATAGCTTTTTTCCGAGCCTGATGCGGCGGTGGAACCGGCAACAGCGCGCCAATGATATAGTATTTTTGGAATATGTCGTATCTGGTCGGGATGGAGCCCCTCTATGAGACGAAGGTTCAAATCATAGTCCTGGCTACCTTCATACCCCTTCCTCCAGCCACCGATCCTGCGAATATTATCTGTCTTATGCACCGTAAGGTGATTGAAATAATTCTGCGACCTAAGAAGTTCTAACGAGAAATCCGGTTTGAAAAACGGGTCGAATCTATCTCCGGCTTCAGAAATCTTATCCTCATCGCTGTAGATCAGAGCGCTTTCGGGATGCCGGGCAATTTCCTGAACGATTTCGTAAAGCGCATGCGGCCGCAAAATGTCATCATGATCAAGAAGCGCTATCCACTCTCCCCGAACAATCTCGAGAGCGGAATTCGAGGCCGCGGAAATGTGCCCATTTGTCTCACGAAACGTCACACAAATACGGTCATCTAGTTGCATGTACCGTGTCAAAACTTCCCTGACGTGGGGATCCGTGGAGCAATCATCGGCGATACAAAGCTGCCAATTGCTGTAGACCTGCGCACGAACGCTTTCAATCGCTTCAACAAGCAGATTCTCCGGCGGATTATATGTAGGCATGACTACAGAAATCAGCGGCTGAATTTCCAGCTTTTCTGCGGCATCGCGCATGGCCCGAAGATCGTCTGGAGAGAAACTGTCGTAGAGGCGAATCCATTCCTCATAGGTCCGCTGGCCGGGGGACGAATTATCTCCGTCGCTCGACGAAACCCGCTCGACCTCCTTCATAAGGCCACTCACCCCCTCGGCTCGAAGGATATCGAGAGAGCGGCTTGCCGTGTTCCACGCCTTCCTCGGCGTATCCATCCTGTTGCTCGCCGTACTGACGATCCTTCTCAGCCGGTGAAACGATGAAGAGATACGGCGAAGGGTTACGTCTTTCAGAAGGAACGTTCCCGGCGTCACACCTGGATCGAAGCGAAGTCGCGACGTTACCGCCGGCAACTCGAAGGCAGCTTGATAGGATGCGCCGATTTTCCGTATCCTCAGAGAAATCGTATCTCCCTCAGAAAAGCCCTCGCCCCGGTCAAAATAAAGGACCGGAGACATCAAAGCGTCGTCGGCTGAAAATCCCAGCAACCGCATCCGGTACATGCCCGGCAGAAGTGGTTCCGTGAGGTCAACCAGAAACTGCGGGTCATTGCCGATGATTTCCCACTCATCAGCCTTTTCGCCTTTGCTGATCAAGTGAAGATCATTCACACCCGAAAGGCTCAGTCTCTGTTCACGTCGAAGAAAATGTTGCATGGGATTAAATCAATGCCCGTTGTACAGCCTCGATGAATTGGTGCACCCCACTTTTCCACTCAGGTAGGGGGTGACCAAAAACGTCTGAGAACTTTCGGTTGCTGAGACGCGAATTGGCAGGACGTTTGGCCGGTGTCGGATAATCGGCGGTTGTTATGTCCTGGACGTTTGCGCTCTGCAGGCCAAGTTTACTGCTCTCGGAAAATATTTCACGCGCGAAACCCGCCCAGTTCGTATCGCCTGTTCCGGTCATGTGAAATACGCCGCGCCATTGGTCTGCTTCGTGATTTTCGAGAATGTGGGTTGTCACGGCATATATCGCCGCCGCGATGTGCGGAGCATAAGTAGGTGACCCAAATTGGTCCGCAACAACATTTACCGTTTCGCGATCACCAGCCAAACGCATCATCGTCCTGGCAAAATTATTACCCCAGGGGGCAAATACCCATGCTGTCCGAAGGATGACGTGCCGCGCATTATAGAAAGCGACATAATCCTCCCCTGCGAGCTTGGAAGCACCATACACACTCCGCGGGCCGACCGCGTCAGTTTCGACATATGGATCAGGTGCATCGCCAGAAAAGACATAATCGGTAGAAAGATGTATAATCGGGATGCCGGCAGCAGCAGCAGCACGTGCAACATTGCCTGCACCATCGCGGTTGACCAGATAGGCCAGAGAACTCTCCGTCTCGGCCCGATCAACTGCCGTATAAGCGGCGGGATTAACGATAACGTCCGGGCGAAAAACGGATATTGCTCGTCGCAAACCATCAAAATCGGTTATATCAAGATCCGGGCGCCCCAGGCAGCTCAGTTCCACATTCTCTGGCTTCGCAGCCATCATTGCCTGCGCAACCTGACCGGTATTACCTGTTACAAGAACACGTTTGGCAGCCATCACGCCACCTGCCCCAGTCGCTCTCCCGCATAGGCCTTGTCCCGGATCGGGCGCCACCAGGCCTCATTCGCCAAGTACCAGTCGATTGTCTTCTCCAGCCCGGTTTCAAACGTTTCTTCAGCGCTCCAGCCCAGCTCGCTTTCGATCTTGGTCGGATCAATTGCATAACGTCTGTCGTGTCCGGGGCGATCAGTCACAAAGTGAATGAGATCACGATAGCTGCCCTGGCCTCTCGGACGCTTACGGTCAAGAATAGCACAGATGGCCTCGACAACCTGAAGATTAGTCCGTTCAGCCCGCCCACCAATATTATAGCTTTCGCCCGTTTTTCCCTTGGTCAGTACGCACTCGAGGGCCCGAGCGTGATCCTCGACATAAAGCCAGTCGCGAATGTTTGCGCCCTTTCCGTAAACTGGGAGAGGTTTTTCATGGAGAGCGTTCAATATCACGAGGGGGATGAGCTTCTCGGGAAAATGAAAAGGGCCATAGTTGTTGGAGCAATTGGAGAGAACCACCGGCAGCTTATAGGTCTCGAACCACGCTCTCACGAGGTGATCGGACGCCGCCTTGGAGGCCGAATAGGGAGAAGACGGATTATACGGTGTCTCTTCCGTGAACACGCCGCTGTCGAATGGAAGGTCTCCAAACACTTCATCTGTCGATATGTGATGGAACCGAAATGCCGCCTGCATCTCGGGCGCCAGCGTCCTCCAGTAGCACAGAGCGGCATTCAGGAGACGAAACGTGCCCACGATGTTGGTTTCGATAAATGCTGCGGGACCGTCGATTGATCGGTCGACGTGGCTCTCCGCTGCAAGATGCATGATGTGCGTGATCTTCTCCGCGTGCATCATATCCAGCATCGCTTGTTCATCACAGATGTCGGCCTGATAAAACTTATAGTTGGGACGCTCTGAAGCAGAGCCCACCGAGGCGAGGTTGCCTGCATAGGTTAGCTTGTCGACGTTTATGACATTTACCGAAGGCCGGGAAACCAGATGCCTCACGACAGCGGAACCGATAAAACCAGCTCCTCCAGTGACCAAAACTTTCATTTCATTCTCCGACATCAAATTTGGTTCGCTCAATCGTATTACTCGAACGTTTCGGCGTCACCGAAACCCGGAGCCTTCCGATCCTTTTCCGACAGCTTGAAAGCACTGCCGAGATCGGGCCACGAGATCGCGATACTCGGATCGTCGTAGCGAATATTTCGATCTAGTTCCGGGGAATACAGATCACTGACCTTATAGACGACCTCGGTCCCCGGCTCCAAAGTGACGAAGCCATGCGCGAAGCCCTTTGGCACAAGAATTTGGTTCCATTTTGCCGCTGATACTTCCAGACCCACCCATTTTCCGTAGGTCGGAGACGAGCGCCTTATATCAACAGCAACGTCGTATATAGCTCCCTTTACCACGCGAACGAGCTTGTCCTGCGCCTTTGGAGGAAGCTGATAGTGAAGCCCCCGGAGCACTCCGATTTCGGCGGAGAGCGAGTGATTGTCCTGAACAAACTGGAGATCGACGCCGAGCGCCTTGAATGATTCCTGATTATAGGTCTCGGAAAAGAAGCCGCGATCGTCGCCGAATTTTTCCGGAATGATCTCCTTGACGTCCTTGATCTCCAGCGATCGAATTTCAAACACGGGGCATTCCTTTTACGCGGCGCAGATAGTTTGCATATTCGGTTTTCCCGAGCTCGTCTGCTCGACGCTCCATATGCTCGTCATCAACGTAGCCAAGCTCATAACCGATCTCCTCCAGACACATGATCTTTATGCCCTGACGTTTCTCGATAGTCCGAACATAAGACGATGCCTCATGCAGGCTGTCGTGGGTGCCAGTGTCCAACCACGCATATCCCCGCCCAAGCTTCGCGACCCGCAATTTTCCTTGGGCCAGATAAGCGTTATTTACATCGGTTATTTCCAGCTCACCGCGCGCAGAAGGCTTAATGCTTGCGGCGATATCCAAAACGTCGTTGTCGTAGAAATACAGGCCGGTTACTGCCCAGTTAGATTTGGGTTGCGTCGGCTTCTCTTCGATCGATTGCGCGACGCCGGTCTTGGCATTGAATTCGACCACGCCGTAGCGCTGCGGATCATCAACCCAATAGGCGAAGACAGTTGCTCCGTCGGGCTGGAGACGCGCTTCCGTGCAGAGGTCTGCAAGGCCGGCGCCATAGAAAATATTATCGCCGAGGACGAGTGCGACAGAATCATCGCCGACGAACTGCCGACCAATGATAAATGCCTCTGCGAGTCCGTTCGGCTGCTCCTGCACAGCATAGCTTATCGAAATTCCGAAGTTGGAGCCATCGCCCAGCAGAGTGGTAAAGGCCTCCATATCCCGCGGAGTCGTGATGAGCAGTATTTCTTTGATGCCAGCCATCATCAGAACGCCGATGGGATAATAGACCATAGGCTTGTCATATATCGGCAGAAGCTGTTTTGAGACCGGCACTGTCACCGGATACAGACGTGTCCCGCTTCCACCCGCAAGTACTATACCTTTCAAGAGGCCGCTCCTTGATCTTGTTGATTCGTCGAACGTTCGCACTGAAAATGCATAAGCCCATCCGGGAGAATGCGTCGACGAGATTTCCTCTCAGTTTGATACGGCACTGGTTTCCTTTCAGCCTCGAAGGTATTGTGACGGCCGGCAACACACTGGGGATGCAGAACGTTCGTCGATTCAGCAAGAAGCTTATGATTGTGTCCTAAATGGACAATCAGACAATTTGAATGACTCATTGTAGTCAAGATTTTTAGCACTTTCGTAACATACACTCGGGATTGGTCCTCGCCGATGAGCTGAATGCAAGATGGCAACGCTCATGCACATGCACCTCGTTTGATCTTAAGGCAGGCCAGGCGGCCCCAGCAGACGGACGAACGGTGGGAGCAGCTACTTTTCTATCCGGAACCAGGAACAGATCACGATCACAGTTCCTGATTTGCATCGTGGCGCAGAACAATGACTGTTGAAAATATAATACGGGCTTTAGTTAAAACGTTACGTTGCAACTACGACCTAGACTTGACTTGCTCAAACGGATTGTTCATAGCGCCTAGAAATTTGAAATGCCTTATAATATTGGTTGGGGGGTTTTATGAAAATCGCAGTGGCGGGGATGGGATATGTTGGCCTCTCCAACAGCGCGCTTCTCTCTCAGCACAATGAAGTTACAGCTATCGATGTTCTGCCGGAGAAGGTGGGTCTGATAAACCGTCGGATATCGCCGATTATCGATACGCATCTTCAACAATTTATCCAGGACCCAAAGCTTTCACTAACGGCAACTGTCGATCCACAAACGGCATACCAGGATGCACAATACGTCATCGTGGCCACGCCTACCAACTACGATCCCAGCACGGGAATGTTCGACACCCGGTCGATCGAGGCTGTCATTTCCACCGTCCACAGCATCAACCCGCAGGCGACTATAGTAATCAAGTCCACGGTACCCGTGGGGTACACTGCGGATTTGTCGCGGAAGATGGGAAAGAATAATATCATTTTCTCGCCTGAGTTCCTTCGCGAAGGCAAAGCACTTTACGACAACCTCTACCCTTCTCGTATTATCGTCGGCGACCGCTCCTCACGTGGACAAGAGTTTGCTGATCTTCTTCTTGCCGGCGCGCATGATAAGTCAACGCAAGTGCTGCTGACCGGCCCGACGGAAGCGGAGGCAATCAAGCTCTTTGCCAATACCTACCTTGCGATGCGCGTGGCATATTTCAATGAGTTGGATAGCTATGCCGCTTCTCATGATCTGGATACACGAGAAATCATCGAAGGCGTTTGTTCCGATCCTCGTATTGGAGCGCAATATAACAATCCGTCCTTTGGCTATGGCGGTTATTGCCTGCCAAAGGATACAAAGCAGCTTCTTTCGAACTACCGGGACGTCCCCCAGAATCTCATACGTGCGATTATTGACTCAAATAGCACGCGCAAAGATTTCATTGCCGAACAGATATTGGCACGTCAGCCCCGAAGGGTTGGCATACATCGTCTGGTGATGAAGGCAGAATCAGACAATTTCCGAGAGTCGAGCGTCCAGGGCATCATGAAACGGCTCAAGGCAAAGGGCGTAGAGGTTATAGTTTACGAACCCTTGCTCGCAGATGAACCCCATTTTTTCCACTCCCGGATCGAAACCGATCTCAACAGTTTCAAGAGAGATTGTGACCTGATCGTCGCCAACCGCGTCGTCGACGAATTGCGGGACGTGAGTGAAAAAGTATACACACGGGATATTTTTGGGAACAGTTGAATATTAGAAAGTTATTCTCTTGGATAAGGCAAGTAATAAAAAAATACTTCCCGTTATAGTAGGAGCCACAGCTCTAACTATAATTATATTAATGATAATCGGCGTAAACCCTTTCACCCACACGCTCGCTCCAATGGACCTGCTCCTTCATTATAAAGGCTGGTCAAATCTCGATATGAAGGTGCCACTCATTAATCCAGAGCGCTCCGACGTTTTGGATTATTATCTTCCCAAATGGCGCTTTTTCCGCCAGGAAATTCTAGCGGGAAACTGGCCCGCATGGAACCCGTACAATCAGCTCGGTGGTGTCGGTATATGGAACCCGACAGAACAAGGGTTGAGCATACCTTTTCTCATCTTCCTGATCATCCCCAACGAGGCGATCGCTTATACACTTGCACGTTCTGCGAATTTCATCATTGCAAGTGTTGGAACATATCTCCTCCTCTTGGTGATGTTTCGCCACCGGACTGCGGCGATGCTCGGCGGAATTACCTATGCCTTCTGCGGTTTCAATATAGCCTGGGCCCACTGGCCGCACGTCACCACCAGCGCGCTTATTCCATGGGTGCTTTTGGGTATTTGTGCTTATCTTGAAACCGGGCGAGTGCGTTGGCTTGCCCTTGTATCCGGCAGCATAGCTCTCCTTGCATATGGAGGCTTTCCGTTCGTGGCAGAATGGGGGGCACTCGCTGCCGCTCTTCTGGCCAGCACGATACTCATCGGACAGCTCAAAAACGGCGATTCTCGAATTATCATATTTTCTCGCGCAGCATGTCTCTTTCTTGCGGCATGTTGCGGGGCGATCATTGCACTGCCAGGTGTATTGCAGATGCTCGCCCTCCTTAAGACGACGGATATCTCGCATCGCTCTGGGGGCACTGTCTTTGCCCCCAGCGATGTCATAAACTTGCTAGGTTTTGACTTCTCGAAAAAAGTGGGAGTCGAACGCACGGTTTCAACGAGTTATATAGCCACTGGCCTTGCCTTATTTGGAATCGCGATCGCCGTGTTCCGTCGCGAGCGGTACACGATATTCTCTTTAGTTCTTTTAGTTATTGTAACTCTTGTCGTGTTTGGCGTCCTTCCGCGTGATCTCGTGAGGGCGCTACCAGGATTCGACAACAATGTGTGGTCGCGTGGGAGTGCCCTGATCGGACTCGCATTGGCAATGCTTTCTGCCTCGGCTCTCGCATACATAAGCAATATCATCTCTCGGCCTCTCGCGAAGATCGTGAGCATTGGCGCCGTGGCGCTCGCGGCATTTCAATTGCATGGTAATTTTGCGCAAATGAACGCGAAACCAGAGCTGCAGGCGTACCTTCCAGAGACGCCAACGATCTCTCACATTCGTAGCAAACTTATTCCAGTTCAAAGCGTTTTAGCGGATAATTCGTATATTATATCGGGGACTATATCTAATTACTTTGTTCCGGAATTTTTTGGGCACGGTTTTCGTACAAATAGTCAAGAATTATTAATGCTGGAACTTGCCACGAACTTTCGTTCAACGTCGACAGCGTCATCATTAGCGTGTGAAAATATAACACCCACTCTTCCTGCCCTCACTTACGTAGGAGTCAGGTATGTGCTTATCTCGGACAGATGCAGACAAGGCATCGCGTACCTTAGCGACGGTCATGGGCATCGTCCCTCTCCACTTATTGATCAGAATGGTCTCGACGGGGTCATACTATTAGAGGAGAAAAGAGCAATCAGTGGGGCAACTTTCACGTTCGCAACTTATACCGCAGCAACAGCTCCCGGAAGAGTGAGATTTTGCCTGCATGATTCCTCCAGGGAAATAGCTTGCAGCTTTCTTTCGGCTGAAGAGATCAAGGACAACAAGCCTGGAACCTTCCGGTTCGCCAAAGACATTCTTCTTCCGGCGGGAGAGTATCGGTACACGCTTCAACTTCTTCCTCCATTTGAGGCTTCAAAGAAATTGAGCGTGTGGAGCTTCGAATCGCCAAAAGAGCAACATTTCACGACGTCCGGCCAATCGCGTGAGTTTATCCCTAAAATGAGCCTGCTTTTCGAACGAGAATGGCCAAACAGCTTTGACCTCCGAAGTCTGGAGCCCGGCATTACTCTTGTAGAGAACTTGGCAGTCAGTGGCAGCAGCTATTTTCTGGACGATCTACGTAATCCCGACCTGCCCGATTTTGATAACGTCACTTTGACCGAGTATCACGCGGATGATATCTACCTGCACTACACGGGTAACAAGGCTGGATGGGTTGTCCTTCCCATCAGGGCGGATAGTAACTGGCGAGGTACCATTGATGGCGAAAACGTATCGGTGGAACGGTTCCTCGATCTCTTCCCCGCACTACAAGTCTCAGGTAGTGCTCATATTCGTCTCTACTACGATGACGCCGGCGTTCTGAGATCCTTTGTTCGATTACCCCTGATTGGCCTGTGCGTTTTGCTTGCAGTACTGTTTATAGGGCGTCGATTGGAACAGAAGGTGACGTCATGACCCTACGCTTAGTCTTCATGTTGAAGCTCGGCCCACACTGCCTACCAGACAAGGATACAATAGAATGAAACTCATTATACAGGTTCCCTGTCTGAATGAGGCGGAGACACTTGGCATTGCGCTGGACGCACTGCCGAGAGAAGTTCCAGGCTTTGATGTTGTCGAGTGGCTCATCATTGACGACGGCAGTAGCGATAATACTGCGGACGTCGCACGGGCGCATGGAGCCGATCACGTCGTCAGGCACACCCGCAATAGGGGGCTCGCCCACGCCTTCATGACCGGCATCGATGCATGCCTGCGACTTGGAGCAGACGTCATTGTCAATACAGACGCTGATAACCAATATAATGCAGGAGATATTCCGGCATTGACAGCGCCAATTCTGATGGACGAAGCCGATATGGTCATCGGTGCGCGCCCCATTACCACGATCGATCATTTCTCCCCGGTTAAAAAAGCTCTTCAGAAACTTGGAAGTTGGGTCGTACGAACCGTGAGCAGCACGGATGTCCAGGATGCTCCCAGCGGCTTTAGAGCTATCTCTCGTCAAGCGGCAGAAAGCTTAGTTGTCTTCAATAACTACACATATACTTTAGAGACGATCATCCAGGCCGGACAGAAAAATCTTAAAATTGTAAACGTTCCCGTTTCCGTCAACGAAGATCTCCGGCCATCCCGTCTGTTCAAGAGTATCCCGGCGTATATTCGCAAATCCGTCATGACGATGGTGCGGATTTTCGTCATCTATAGGCCCGCTCGTGTCTTCGGGACTCTTGCAGTGTTCCTGTTCGGCACAGGCGTGTTAATCGGCTTCCGTTTTCTTGTATATTGGCTTATGGGGCAAGGAGACGGACATATCCAGTCTCTGATATTGGCGGCGGTTCTGATGCTCATGGGCTTCCAGACATTCGTTACTGCCTTTTTGGCAGACGTTATCGCAGCGAATAGACGACTTCTGGAAGAAATCCGCACGACACAACGACGCGCTCTTTCTTCCAAAGCTGAACATATCGATGGCTACTCAGGAAAGTCGCCGGTAGGCACCTCCAAATAAGGAAACCAGAATGTCTATCAAAGTTGCAGGCGGTCGCTCCGAAGAGGGCGTCGTAATTGGTAATACTTTCGACAAGTATGGCTCAAATAACCCGCTCGTTAAATGGATGATGGCAGGCTTCGATGGAGCCCTCTCCGACTTCGTCAGCGAAGCAGCACCACAAACGATTCACGAAGTTGGATGCGGCGAAGGCTATTGGGCGATGACTTGGGCGCAGAGAGGAACACAGGTCAAAGGAACCGACTTCTCGAGCGACGTGATCGAGATGGCTCGAGGCAATGCAAAAGCGCGGGGTCTTGACCCGAAAATGTTCGAAGTCCGTAGTATATATGACGTGGATTCCATCGCCGACAGCGCTGATCTGGTCGTATGTTGCGAGGTGATGGAGCATGTCGATGATCCAGACCGCGCACTCCAGGCGTTACAAAAGATCGTGCGTAAAGACTTGATCATATCTGTGCCGAGAGAACCCCTGTGGCGCCTTCTGAACATGGCACGTGGGAAATATCTATCGGATTTTGGCAACACACCCGGACATATCAATCACTGGTCCACCCGCGGCATCCAGCGGCTTGCCAGCAGATACTTTGATGTTGTCTCGGTAAAGACCCCTTTACCCTGGACAATGGTTCACTGTCGCCCTCAAAAAAGTCATAAGTAAAGAGATCATCTTGAGTAAGATATCCCGGGCGCAGTGGTTGAACCGAGTCGGACAAATCCTTGGATTACTCGGTGTTCTATTTCTTGCCTACAAATTATTCCAATATCAGTCGGAGCTCGATTTTCAAAATTGGGGTATCGCCAACACTGCCGCCTTGCTCGGTCTTTGCCTGCTCTATGGCTTGGCGAACCTCTCGCTAACGGCAGGGTGGCACTTCTCCCTTAAATATCTTGAGTATCCTCAAGAATTCAAATGGACACTTAATGTATATGCCGTGACCCAACTGGGGAAATACCTCCCAGGCAACATCTTTCAGTTTGCAGGACGCCAAGCTATGGGTGCTGCCGTAGGCATCCCGCAAAAGAAGCTTGCCTTGAGCTCGCTCATCGAAGTGTTTTTCCTGACTTTAGCTGCCGCGTCCTATGCTCCTACCGTTCTGCCCACCTACTTCGCTTGGATCTCAAGAGAAGTATCCCTGTTGCTTTGTCTGCTTACGATTTCCATTGGCCTCATAGTGACGGCACTACTGAAACCCGCTGCCTTATCGAAGTCTGGCCTGGGTTACTGGACACAGGTATTAACGTCGAGTTCGATATTCGTCGGAGTCTACCTGCTGGCCGGCGGCACCGTGAGCAGTTGGGACCAGTTTTTTGTCATCGCAGGCGGCTTTAGCGTAGCCTGGTTGATCGGCTTACTGACACCAGGCGCTCCAGCCGGTCTCGGCGTCAGAGAAGCTGCGATAGTGCTATTTCTGGCAGAAGTAGCCCCGGCACCAATTGTCCTGAAAGCGGCTCTATTGGGCCGATTAGTAACAACTATAGGCGATCTTCTTTTCTACCTTGCTAATCGTGTCGCTCAAAAACAACTTGCCCTCAAGAGTCATTAAACCTCGTATTCTATACACACGATGCGCCAACAGGAAATTCCTACATAATTCCGCTGGCGGCTTGTAGCTTTTTGAGAAACGGCAGGTGCAGCAGGCTGCCCTTGCGACGTACATCCGTCATGATTTGCGGAAGGTGATCCTCGTGACCAATCTCCCGCAAAGCTTGCTCAATCTCATCGCTGGTGAACTGAAGACGATACAAAAGATCACGCTTCATCAGAGGGCAACCGAGGAATCTCCGATACAAGAAACCGCCCGTGTGGATCTGAGACCTCTGTCCAATAGCAGCGATCACGCTATCGATGATCTCAGGCGGACTCATCTCGGACAAATCGGACATGCGTAAGCGAGTTGGCGCCGGAGTATATCGTGAGAGGGCGAGCAAATCTTCTTTTGAAAGGCGCCCCAGCGGCGCCCGCAAGTCATTCGGACTGTAAAGTATCTCTATCGTTCTGGCTTTCGGAACTATCGCGCGGGAAAGTCCGATCTCGCCCGCTTTTATGGCCCAGAGCCGCGAGTCAATCAGCAGGTAATTGATCCAGAAATCACGAAAATACTCCGCTCTAAAGACATCGCCGTGGACCGAAAAGCAAAATGACTGAATGTGATATTTAATCTCCCAATTCTCAAATGCGCCGGTAACATCCGCCTTGGAATCCGCGAGACGCTTGAAAAGGTCGACCAAACCATTTTCGAAGAAATATGTGCTGTCATTCAGATATATGACCCGATCAGCTTCCGGAAATTCTTCCAGGCAATAGAGTGTAGCGTCCTTGAAGCCGCCAATGTCGAAGCCCGCATTGTTTCGGATTAGTATCTTCTTCGATTTCAGCTTCACCTCTTCAAGATCGTCGCCTGTCATGGGATGATTTATGACAAGCACGACGTTCACACCGGTATCAGCCAGTGCATTAAGCGCGTTACGTACATACCAGGGAATACCGCTCGGCTGCCATATTAGGAAAATGGCATATACATTTCCGGAGTGGTGCAGGTGTCCATCGTGCGTCTCGACAATGTTGGAACTCTCGACCGGCTTGTTGAACCACTTGGCGGCGAGCACCTTGCGATCGTGATAATATAGGCGAGCTGCAAGTTTTCCTACGCCGAAAATTCCCTTGTTCAAAGCTTGTCGAAACGCCACGCATCTCTCCCTGATTTAAATTACTGACTTGTGAAACACGGTCCCACGTCCGAAATGAGACACGGACACCTAAATTGCGAATCCTCATAAAATTCTGCAATGGCCTGGCAGGACTGGCAAGGCAACAGATAATGCATTCCTGTCTGAAGCTGACGTGACCATACAGCCTGCAATGGCATGGCATTTGTTCGCATTTCCCGGTAGCGAGCTTCTACAGTGGAGAATCACTATGTTCTCGCCTTTGAACCGCTCTTGCATCGGTCACCAAAGCGCGGGCGGTGAGAGGGGGCTCCTCGTATTAGAATTTTCCCGACACGGCCTAAATCCCACGCGACTTTGACAGAACCGTTAGCCAGAATAACCATATCGTCCCAGCAGGTTTCGGTCATTTCGATCGGCTACGGGAAGAATCACAAAGGCGTCGGGCAGGCTCATGAACCAGGGCACTGCTTATTGCCGCAGGACGGACAGGACGAACTGTCCTCGTTGAACTCGCCGAACCATCTCATAGATCAATATTCAGTTCCGGATACCGCGCATTTATTGCATCAACATCGACTTGGTATTGCTTGCCGATCCAGGCACATATCTCGTTGATCAGGTCACTCGATGAATGTGCGTAGGCCACCAGATCGCACCGTCTGCCTGTTTTCACAACGACCGGATTCGATGGAACGAGCGCTCCACTTGCCAGCAATGCCGAAACGACGCTCAGCCATCCTATCGCGTTGCCCTGCCCCATGAGCGCGGCCTGCACGACGACCGTGTAATCCGAAAACTGAAGCTCGCGTGCCGTTTCTGTGATGATCTTCGAAGACACAATATCTGCCCACCGGAATTGCGACCCGCTCAGAGTAATCAGCCGGTGAAGTCCTTGATGTGGCGACTGTTCGAAGTCGGGCGCGCGCACGGGCATCAGGATTTCAGGCATCAGCGAATAGATCGAGTATCGCTCATCTCCGCGCGGGTCGAAGCGCATTGCAATGTCGACATCATTGACGGGACAATCAAGTGGCCCCGCGATGAACTGAAACTGCATTTCGGTGTCTGGAAATGCGGCTTGAAACTCTTTCATGCGCGGCATGAACCAGTGAGTAGCGAAAGCCGCCGAAACCGACATGCGCACGGTACGACGCTTCTTTGACGCTTTCTGCGTGAGGCCAGCCAGCGCCTTTTCGATATTTGAAAAGCTCTTCGAGACTTCTGTAAAAAGACGTCCCCCCTCATCGGTCAGCTCGGCCCCAGTCGGCGTCCGCCGGAACAATTGCATGCCGACATGTGCCTCTAGTCGACCAATGGTCCGGCTGACTGCGGGGCTGGTCACACCCAACTCTTTAGCAGCCCTGGCAAACGTGCCACATCGGACCGCAGCTTCGAATGCGACCAGTGTGTTAAGCGAGGGAAGCAGGCGCCTGAGGTGGGACATTACAAAATGTAACTCCGGTGCTGATTATTATGGGAATTGCCGGGGAGAAAGTCATTCGCCACAACTCGTTCCACTGCTGATTTTTGTCTGACTTGGGAGTGGCAAATTAAATGGCGTTCGAAAATTTCAAGGTCCTGACCTTTGATATCGTCGGGACGTGTATCGACTTCGAAAAGGGCGTCCTCGATGGTGTCCGCAAGGCTGGCGGCGATGCCGCCAGGGCGCTGACCGACGACCAGATCTTCGGCCCCTATCTGAAGGCGCGGGAAAAATTTCCGGGACGTGCGAGCGAAGTCATGCGTGACGTCTATCTCGATGTCGCTCGTGCACTTGGACTGCCGGAAGACGATGCCGCAGGAGACAGTTTTCACAGTCAGTTTTTCGATTTTCCCGCATTCGAGGATTCTGCGGAAGCACTGCGTCGTTTGCGTAGGCATTTCCGCCTGGTTGCAATGACCAACTACGACCGCGTCGGCTTCAGCGCGAATTCCAACAAGCTGGGAAATCCGTTTCACGACAGCGTCACTGCTGACGATGCCCAATATCCCAAACCCGACCCGAGATTCTTTTCCTATAACCTTGGCCGTCAGTCTGCATTCGGTTTCAAACAGGACGAGATCCTGCATGTCGCCCAGAGCCAGTATCATGATATCGGCGTCGCCAGAGAACTCGGGTATAAAGTTTGCTGGATTGAGCGTCGGCAAGGGCTCAAAGGATTTGGCGGCTCGCCAGTCCCGGAGATGGTAACAAGGCCCGATTTCCACTTTGCCACCCTGCGCCAGCTTGCCGACGCCGTCGACGCCGAGAAAAGCTGAACAGCGACACGAGCCCAGGAGTTCGCACGTGCATAAGTCAGCCTTACCTCTATCGCTCTGGCGCGAAACTGCGACACCCGCAACGGCCCACTCAGAGCTGCATGACAATGTCCAAGCAGATGTCGTCATCATCGGTGGCGGATATACCGGTCTGTCGGCGGCGCTGAGAGCGATCGAACTGGGATTAAAACCTGCCATTCTGGAGGCACGGCAAATTGGCTTCGGTGCATCGGGAAGAAACGGTGGCGTCGTGTCCACCAAATTTCGGGTCTCGCTAAGCGACATAGCGAAAACCCATGGCAAGAACGTTGCTAAGCGCATGAATGCGCTTGGCCACGAGGCAATGAGTTGTGTCGAGAATTACATCGAACAATTCGGTATCGTGGAGGCCGACCTGCGGCGAACTGGTAATATTCGATGCGCACATAACGAGACGGCATTTACCGCTCTGGTCGAGGAAGCAAAAATTGTCAGGGAGGTTTTCGGCGACACGAGCTTCACCATACTCGATGCCAAAGCTGTCGCGGAGGAAACCGGAAGCACATGCTTCTTTGGTGGCATTCTGAATTTTCATGCCGGAATATTCCATCCCCTCAGCTATTGCCGGGGTCTTGCGAAAGCCGTTCTTGCCAATGGTGGCAGCATTTATGAAAGTAGCCCTGCCCTTCGTTTTACCGATGAGGGGGGTGAAAAGCGCGTTCACACGACTGACGGGTCGATCCGGTGCAAACAGGTGCTGATCGCGACGAACGGCTATTCGGATATCAGTTCCGCCACCGAAGCTGTTCGCAAGACCGTCATCCCCTTCCGGAGCGCTATCATCGCGACCGAAGCGCTGCCCAGCGCGATTTTCAGGGAGATTCTTCGCAACGACCGCAGCTATAGTGAGACACGACGAATGATGAGATGGTTCAGGCGCAGTAGCAACCGGCTTCTCTTCGGTGGTCGAGGTGCTTTTGGCAAAAACGACTCTCCCGCCGCCTACGCGATGCTGGAACAGGCAATGCGCGATATTTTCCCTCAGCTGAAAGAATATCGTGTAGCCAGTCGCTGGTCGGGCCTTGTTGCGATGACGATGGACAGCCTCCCGCAAATTGGGCTTATCGAAAAAAATATCGCATTTTCTCTCGGATATAACGGTGCAGGGATTGCCATGTCGAGCCTTCTTGGACGCTACGCGATCGACATACTGCAAGGAAAGCAGCCCGACCTTGCACTGATGCAGCGCCAAAAACCGGAAAACATTCCGTTCTTTTCGATGCGCGCGCCAGCCGTCCGAACAGTTGCTGCCTGGTATCAACTGCTCGACCGGTTTGGACGGTGATTCAGGCTGCATCTTCGCTAGAGAGAACTGCATAGTCTCATCGCGTCCAGCATCGCCGAATGAACGTTCCTACTTGCAAGAGCATCACCGATGCGATGCAATTCGAACCCCACTTTATCGTGTTGCGGCTGT
Source organism: Limoniibacter endophyticus (assembly GCF_014652835.1). Lineage (GTDB taxonomy): Bacteria > Pseudomonadota > Alphaproteobacteria > Rhizobiales > Rhizobiaceae > Limoniibacter > Limoniibacter endophyticus. The sequence continues at coordinate 376,099 of NZ_BMZO01000003.1, read as the reverse complement.
GGTCTGGCATCAATCAAGGCCCGCAGATCCGTCACGCCATCATTCGAGGAATGCGAACGAAGCGCGTCGAAGATATCGTTGGATGGAACACTCCCCTGCTCCACTACGACATGGTCCACCACGAGCGTTTCCACCTCCCTCGATATGTCGTTGACGAGTGTTGCAACCAATCGATTGTCTTGACGCTCAACGGCCGTCAAACGAGTTTCTGTCTTCGGATAAAGGTTGAATTTCAGGAAAAGCTTTTTCCACCTGACCTTTTCGGCATAGGTCAATTCCTCCCCGAGCTGTGCATCGATAGTCACAAAATGAACTTTGGCACCCACACCAACCGCTTTCTCTGCTGCGAGCGGTGCGGGGTGTCGGCCTGTTCCATCGAATATCAGTACGTCTCCCGATAGCTTTGCCTGCCCGGACAAAATATCCCAGGTCGAGGCGCACAGATCACCGCCGTGAAGAAGATCGATTTGCGGCATGCCACCAGTGGCCAGCAAAACAACATCCGGGTCCAGAGACATAATCTCGCTATCATCGAGATAGGCATTCGTTTGCATGGTAACGCCAAGTCGGTTCAGTTCGGCAACTCGCCATTCAACTATACCGAGCAGGTCAGTGCGCCACGATCCCTTTGCACCAAGAAGAAGTTGACCGCCGAGCTCGGATGCAGCTTCAAACAGCGAGACCTCGTGTCCCCGTTCCGCACTTATTCTCGCAGCTTCCAGACCGGCAGGCCCGCCGCCTACGATAACGACCTTGCGTTTGCCATTACCGGATTTCGAATAAACATGCGGCAGAACAGTCTCGCGCCCCGTAGCGGGATTGTGAAGGCACGCGGGACGGTGCGGAGATTGGCAATGGGTTGCACCGACGCATGGCCGGATCTCTTCTTCTTTGCCTTGAGCCAACTTGCTTGCCAGATATGGATCGGCGATCTGCGCGCGTGTCATCCCGGCCATATCAACTTTGCCTTCCCGTATTGCAAACCGTGCCGACGCGATGTCGGAGATGCGGGCCGCGTGAAAAACTGGAATGTCCAGTTCCTGACGAAAACGACCGACAGGTTCGATCCAGGGCGCGAGCGGCGATCCCATGCCCGGCATCGCATCCTCCGCAAGACCGCGCGTGGTATCCATCATTCCGTAAATCGCGTTGAAGAAATCGATTCCGCCAATGTCGCGCAAGGCCTGTGCGACTTTGACTGACTCCTCAAAATTCATCCCCCCACCAGGTCCCTCGTCGACCGCCATGCGGATGCCCACGATAAAATCGTCACCGACGGCCCTTCTGATCGCCTCATGAACCATCAACGGAAAGCGCATCCGATTTTCAAGGGAACCACCGAAACGATCGGTGCGGCGATTCGCGATCGGCGACAGAAACTGGCCGATCATGTGCCCGCCAGCATGTGTCTCTATGCCATCGAGACCGCCTTCCTTGCACCGCAAAGCAGCATTGGCGAACGCTTTGACAACGCGGTCTATATCGTGCTCATCCATCTCGCGTGGTATGCTACGATGCAAAGTTTCGCGAATGGGCGACGGCGCGATCATTGCAAGGCGGTCACCACCATAGCTTTCCCCGCGGCGCCCAAGATGCGTTATCTGACACATGAGCGCAGCACCATGGCGGTGCATTCTCTCAGCGAATTGCTGAAAATGGGGAATGATTGCGTTTGTCCCGACATTCAACTGGCGAAACACATTCGGCGAATCCAGGTCGACATTTGAAGACCCGCCGAACATCGAAAGCGCAAGACCACCCCTAGCCTTTTCCTCATGATAACGCTGATAGGCCTCAAGCGGCATCCCTCCCACTTCCAGACCGCACGCGTGGCTGGTGCTCATGATCCGGTTGCGAAGTTCGAGATGCTTGATCTTCAACGGTTGCAGCAGCGGGTCTGCTTTCGCATTAGTTGCTTTTTGCTGGTACATTGTTTTCCCTCGGGCAATAGCGAACCCATTCACGCAAGCGGTCGTTTGCGCGGGATTTTCGCTGAACGAATTCGGTGTCTGACTAAAAGATCTGACTCAAGAACTGCTGAGTTCGAGGATCCTTTGCTGCGGTGAAAAACTCCTTCGGCGGCGCATGTTCAACGATCACCCCCTGGTCGGTGAAATAGATGTGGTCGGCGACTTCACGGGCGAAGCCCATTTCATGCGTAACCAGAACGCAGGTCATGCCATCTGATGCCAGTTCCTTGATCGTCAGCAGCACTTCCTTCACGGTTTCGGGATCAAGCGCCGCAGTAACTTCGTCAAAAAGCATCACCTCCGGCCGCATCGCAAGGCTGCGGGCAATTGCTACGCGTTGCTGCTGCCCGCCTGAGAGCTGGCCAGGATATTGATTTTCCTTGCCCTCCAACCTGACCTTGGCGATCAGCGCACGTGCGCGCTCCTCCACGAGCTTCTTCGGCTCTCGCAGAACCTTGATCGGTGCCATCATGACGTTTTGCAGCACGGTCTTGTGCGGGAACAGATTATACTGCTGGAAGACGATCCCGACCTTTCGTCGCAACGCGATCTTGTCGAGCCTGGGATCATTCACTTCCTGCCCGTCGACCGTGATCGAGCCTTTCTGAATCGGGCTCAAACCATTGATGCACCGAATAAGGGTGGACTTCCCCGATCCCGAGGGACCGATGATGCAAATCACCTCACCTTTGCGGATATCGAGGCTCACGCCCTTGATGACCTCCAGGTCTCCATATGCCTTGTGAACATCGCGAAGAGAGACCAATGGACGGGCCGCACCGGAATGGCGCGCACTCTGAGCGTCACTTTCATATGGCATATTTTTTCTCCAGCTTCCTGGTGAGCAACGCGATCGGGTAGATGTATACAAAGAATAAGCAGAGCAAAAACAGGTAGAAAGGAAAGAGGAATTCCGGCTTGCCGCCCGAAGCCTCCATTGCTGCCTGCGCGTTCGCGACAGATTCGCGGACACTGAATATCGAGGCCATCGGCGTCGAAAGCGTCAACAACGCATACCAATTCATCCATGGAGGAATCGCGCGTTTGAAACTCTGGGGTAAAATAACATTCCAGAGCGTCTGAGGTCTGGTAAAACCAAGGCTTTCAGCCGATTCCCACTGTCCGGTCGGAATGGACCGCACCGCGCCGCGAACGATCTCACTGATGTTGCCCATCACCGGCAAAGCGAAGGCAACGGTTGCTTTCGCCCAACCCGGAAACGGTACGGCAATCCCGGCCGGTAACCTCAGGTTCTCAGGCATCATGTACATGGCAATGAACAGAATGACGAGCCAGGGAGAATTGCGAAACAGATGCGTCACGAGACGCGCGACGACACGCACAGGCCCAAAAACGCTGATCTGCATAAGGCCCAAAAAAATCCCCAGTATCGTCGCCAACGCCATTGCCAGAAAGCTCATGTAGAGATTCAGGGAGAAGCCACGGAGAATGAACGGTATCCACCCAAACAACGTTTCAAGCGCGGTGGGCGCCCCCGCCTCCAATGTTTGCGCGTAGGAAACGCATAGCGAGGCTGAAAACACGGCAAATAGCGCAACTCCATATCGCCAAGTGAGTACGGAAGAAATCCTGGCTGTGCCGAAGCGCGCAACATCGATCGTGTAAGGTTTCTTACTCATTGCCGTACCCCGGAAGCGCTAGTCGATGTTCGATTGCATGTAGAACCGATGCGAGCAGACTGACGACGATCACGTAGAACAAAAACAGCAGCAGGATCATTTCAGGGACGTTGATATTGTCCGACCAGACCTGATTAAGGACATAGGTCATTTCAGGAACTGCGATCACGTAGGCAAGCGACGTGGTTTTAGCCAAGCTGACGAGATTGTTCGTCAAGGCTGGCAGGCTGATGCGAAAGGCCAGCGGCAGCGTGACATACATATATATTTGCCAGTTGGAGAAGCTCAGGCTCTCGGCAGCCTCCTTCGTCGTCTCAGGCACGGCCTCAAGACCTGCGCGAAAGATCTCGACATTGAAGGCACCGCCGAAAATCCCAAGCGCGATCACCGCCCATCCGAAAGAAGAAATAACCGGCTCATAATATCCGCCCATATCCACGGCCGGGGTAAACGCTCCCAGGCCGAAATAAAAAAACAGGAGCTGAATCATCGGCGGTGTGTTGCGAAACGCCTGGATATAGGCATCAACGGCGACGCGAACGAGCGCGCTTTTCGATGTCTGCGCCCATGCCCCCAATATGCCGATAACGAGAGACAGCAATATCGAGAGCGCCATCAGCTGCAAGGATAGAGAGGCTCCCTCGATAAAGCGGTCGAACTCGTACTCGTCATAGAAGACGATAAAGTTCAGGCCCGCAGTCTCGTTCAGATTGCGGAAGAAGGTTGACATGGATTCGATCATTATCGCTCCGAGCAGCTCCTGATCAGAAATTGCGGGCCGATGCGCCGTGCACCTTTTTGGAGACACAAGACGCGCTACCAGTCTGTGCTTCCTGCATCATATTGCGCAAAAACCGATGCGATCTTCGCGACGATACAGCCTTATTGTTTCGGTTCCAGATAGGCAGTGTCCCAGTGGAATTTCTGATTTTGCTCGGTGAACCATGCGGAAGGCTCGACCTTCCATTTCTTGGCCAGCTCAATGAGCTTTCCATCGGCCTGCCAGCGATAGGCCATACCTGCCATGAAAGCGCCCCATCCCTTGTCGAGTTCTTCGATGGGAACAGCCGCCGCCCAAGGGTTGTTATAAAGTACCTCGACCGGCATTTCGTAATCCTGCCACTCAGGCGATTCAAGATCGGCCATGATGCTCACATCATCATAGACCCACGCGATGCAACGGCCGGCACGCAATGCTTCCTTGCCTTCCGAATTTCCAGTGAACGCAGTCAGCTTGGCTTTAAGCTCCCGCTCGATCTGCTGATTGTAATAATTGCCCTGCTTGCCGCACACCGGCTTGTCGGCAATGTCTTCCCAGCTCTTGATAACGCCCTTCTTTGCCAGCAAGGCCGGGCCGGATGTCCAGTACGCCGGCTCGATGATGCCGATGGCTTTGCGCCGTTCTGCCGTGTCGTACATGCCGCCGATGATGAGATCGATCCGATTCTGCTGCAAAAACTGCATACGATTGGCAGAGGTGATGACCACTGGCTCCAGCGTAACCCCAAGCGCATCAGCAACACTCTGAGCCAGATCAACCTCGATACCTTGCAACTCGCCATCCGCAGCCGGGAACGACCAGGGCTTGAAGGCCCCTTGCAGGCCGACGCGCAACGTACCCCGATCCAGAATTTCCTTCAGGCGCTCCCCTTCTGCGCGTGCGTCGCTTGCGAACGAAGACAGCGCGACTGACAACGTTGCAACAGCTGCCAAAGCAATGGTTGTATGGTTACGTATGCCCATTTCAGTTCACTCCTCTTTTATATTTGTTATGATGGTTCTACTGCCCCTGAACGATGCACGTTCCTCTGGAATGTCAGAAACCTGTCCACTTCTCGCTCCACCTGTTCCGGCTCCCATCCGAGCAGATCAGCGATTTCACTGGCCGCCTTCGCGGCAGTGTTCCTGTCTATGTGCTGGCCCCAGGCGATTCCGCTACGGGTATAGAAGATGCCTTTCAGATCGCGGGCATGCTCATGCGCGACGTAGTCTCGAAATGATGACAGGTCGGTCTTGCCGACCCGAACCATGCCACCCCTTGAGGCCTCACCGTTTCGCTTAGGAAGATTTGCTTTCACAAGTTCCAGCAATTCTCTGCCGGCACTCATATGGCTCATGACCGGGCCGGCCGTCATGGCATAAATACCCGGACACCCAATCGATTTTAGATCGTGGATTTGACGAACGCGGTCCCCATGAGGATTGTTTGGATTGAACGTTAGAGGCCGCACGCCCGCCCATGTAAATTCGATGTCGTGTTTCGACAGATGCAGGCCCGGCAGAAGGAAATTGATCTCGTCCAGCAGAAAATCGACATCGCTATCGTCAGCAGCGACACCGCAAGCATCACCCTCGAAATAAGTTTCCGTTGGGCCGATATGAAAAAGATTGTCACGGAAAGGCAGGCAATAAATCGGCATCCCCAGCCTGTTGAGTGCGGCGACACCGTATCCGCTATAATATTCGGGTAGCCGGACGAGTATATGCGATCCCTTTGTTCCATAAACGAAGCGCTGATTTTTCTCATCAGACAGCGGACGTACGACGTCGTCGATCCAAGTACCGGCCATATTGAGAATGATCGGTGCACAGGCACTGCTCAGGCCAGAAGCGGACCGAAGATCAACCTGCCATGAGCCATTCGGCCTCTTCCCCCGGATGTCCGCATGCGTGAACAGCCGGATGTCCGCGCCAACACGTTCAGCATCGAGTGCCGCATCGACACAAAGTCGGTCAGGCCAATCTATAATGTATTCTCGATAAGTGGCGATCGATTTCAACTGATCGCGGTCTCGCAGGTCCTTCGCTAAAGGAACGATCTGATCGAAACCGCTTTTGTGCCGTTTATAATCTAAAGGTAAGCCGGTCGCACCAAGACGTTTGAGCAATGAAAAGCCTATATCCAGATGCCATCCGCGCAATTCGTCCTTCTCATAGAGCGGAAAACACATTGTAAATGGCTTGCAGCGTTCAGGCTGGAGGCGAACCAGTTCCTCACGAGCGCTCATGGCATCGCGCGCCATGGAAACGGCATTCTTGAGTTTGAACGGCGAGCTTGCGAAGGTACGCACGGGCCGGCTGGTCTCAAAATACCGCAGGCCGCAATGCAATATTCTAGATGACCGGCTTGATGCACCGCTCGCCAGATCATCCTTCTCAACGAGGAGTATCTTGTAGCCCGCCGCACTGAGTTCACGGGCGGCACTGGTGCCGTTGATGCCGCCACCAATGACGATCACCTCAAACTGTTCGCACTGCTCGGTTTCTGCACTCATCAAAACTGTGCCCCTACTCAACGCGAGGCGAGTACAGCAGCAATTCCTGAATGCTCAAAATAGAAAAACTGGCCTGCATTATGCAATAAACGCATATAGAGAACATGGTAGCTGGATTTTGCCAGCTACCTATATTGACGCATTATAGGCGTGGCAGTTTCGCCAGCATCGTGTCGCGTTCGATTCTCAAAAGTCCAAGAAGAGCTTCCGAAACGCGACTTTGCGGGCGGGAATATGGCCGCAACAGTGCTACGTTGAACGGAATCTTGGGATGGAACGGCACAAGGGTGACACGATCGTCTAATTGGTGGATCGCCGTATAGGGATCGATGAGTGCAATTGCCAATCCGATCTTGGCGAATTCATACGCCGCTGCAGAAATTGTGATCTCGTAGGCCGGGTCGAGCTTTTCGCCGGCACTTCGAAATGCCTGAGCGATGATCGGGCCTGCCGCAGTAAATGAAGCAAAAGAGACGAATGGATGGCCGCGCAGGTCTTGCGGCTCAATCTTGTCGCGCGCGGCAAGCGGATGCCCCTTCGGCACCGCTGCAATATAGGGAGCGTCGCTGAAAATCTCCGTCTGAAAGCCGGACCTGCGAAAAGGAAGTTCGGCGAGACCGAAATCAAGCTGCTGCGAAGCCGCCCATTCTTCGATTTTTGCAGAAAGGCGTATGCTCATGTGGACACGGGTCTGCGGCCATTCCTCTTTGAATTTCTTCAACGCCCACGGCATGAAACTGATGCCGAGAGCGGGCATGACCGCCGTCGTGATACGGCTGGTTTCGCCCTCTGCAACTCTGGCCGCAAAATTACGCAAGGAATCGAGTGACGTATAGGCACGATCGATTTCATCGAGGAGAAGATGCGCTATCGAGGTAGGCGTTATCAGCCCCTTCCGACGCTCGAACAGCGTAACGCCTAGCTCAGCCTCCAGCTTGTCCAGAAGCCTGCTCACCGCTGGCTGGCTACGTCCTATCAATTCTGCCGCCGCACTCACCGTGCCCGTCAGCATCACTGCCCGAAAAGCAGAGAAGTGGATGAGCTTCATATCCACTTCCCAGTTTTGTTTGCTCGGCTTTTTCAATGAGAGCTCCGCTAGTCGATTACATGCGCTACATTCGCGCACAATTTTGTCGAGGGCAATTCCGGCCCCAGCCAGATCCGAAGGGGCTTTGAATAGGACCTCGCGCCTCAGGCGATACGCGCCGAATCTGGCCGTATTGGAAACCGGAATAGCGCTCTTCTTGAGCCTTGCTTCTAGGAGTATCCAGCCACCAGCGGACTGCGACCCGGATGTCGTCAGTCAAAGGGAATTCATCGTGTTCTTCATTCGTCAGCACCCCGAACAGCTTCTCAGTGGTAATGAACAGGTGCGCGGCTCGCGCTCTGGCTGTTCTTTGCACCCTGGTCTTTAAGGAGCGGTATATCTCGGTCTAACCGAGGCGAGCCTGGAGAGGGGTGGGTACACGCCGGTGGAAGAAGTAGGAACCAGCTTCGCGCCGCAGATAAGTTGACATCGCCAAAGCGCCCTTTGTGGGGTGCAGCGTGGGGTCGTTCCCAGCACTGGCGACATGGAGCTAAGTTATTGAATTAAAACGAAGAAATTGGCTGGGGAACCTGGATTCGAACCAGGACTAACGGAGTCAGAGTCCGTGGGTCTACCGTTAACCTATTCCCCAGCAGATGCGGCCGGTGAGACCGCAATGAGACGCGGCGGGTGCAAATTGATCAGCAGCGCCTCGCGTCGGGCTGCGTAATAGCACATAATGGCCAAGGTGCAAGCGCTTAGTGCCAAAAAAATGACAGCCGCCGAAGGGTATTCCATGTGTTTGACGATTCGCTTCTCGCTCCTCCTGACCGTCGCATTGCTGGTGAGCGCATGCGGGGCCGGAAAAGCAGTGCAAACAGCCGGGGAAAGCTTCGACCGCGCCGGTTGCCTGTCACGTGAGTTCAAGGGCCAAACGCCATGCCCTGCGCCGGAATAAGCCGGCGTCGTAAAGTAGATGTCCTGTCTTGCGGCAGCGTCCGAGGCAGATCGTTCCATATCTTCATTGCGCGGCAGTGCAGCGCATCAATACATGGCCATCTGCCCGCTTGTGGAACTTTTCTCGCAAGTATAGCTTGTAACTAAAGGCTGGATATCCAAAACCTGCCTTGCCCGGAAGGAGGTCCGGGTCGTTTTATCCGCAATTCCATATCGGGCCGATCAGCGCGTTGGGAATTGCATATTTCCTCGCAAGCGTGAGGACTTTGACACTTGCGAGACCATCTTCAGAGGAGGAGCTGAACATGGACTTTCTGCGCCACATTGCATTGCTCGATTTCATTATCGTAAGCGCAGCGATCGCACTTTTCCTGTGCAGCCTGCAGAACAGGCATTTGCACTGATAAACAACGCCTACGGCCTTACGGCTCGCTTGCACGGGGTCTGCCGGGGCGAAGCTTGGCAATAAGCTGGCCGCGCTCAAAGACAACAATGATGGCAAGTGAGAGAAGAAACGGGATCAGCAGATAGAAGAGCCTGAATACCAGGAGAGCCGCAACCACGTCGGCTGCGGGGATTTCCGGCAGGCCGGTCACAAAGACGAATTCCAGCACGCCTAAGCCCCCTGGGGCATGCGAAAGCAGTGCAACGCCAAAGGAAATGATAAAGATGCCGAGAACGGTCACAAAGCCGGGATTGCCGGTTTCCGGCAATGCGAAATAGATGATTGCTGCGGCAGCGATCAGTTCCAGCGGCCCGACAAGCAACTGACGCCACACCACGCGCAAGCGCGGGAAGCGCAGCCACTTTCCGAAGATGCGACGCGGACGCGGACGCATGTAGCTGACAAAAATATAGAGCGCGACCAGACCCAGTAAAAAGAACGCAAGCCCGGTGGCCGCACCATGAGGCAAGTCTTCAAAGTAGCGGCTAAGCAGCCAGGGTTGAACAAGCAGGACGAGCCCCGCCAGAAAAACCATGGATAGCGCAAATGTGAACGAACAAAAGGCGACCAGAACACCTACTTCGCTCATGGTGAGCCCGCGGGAGGAATAGGCCCTGTAGCGAATCACTCCTCCCGAGACAACGGAGCCGCCGATATTGTGGGAGAGCGCGTAGGTCGTGAAGGAACAGAGCGAGATGAACAAAAACGGGATACGCCTGCCCAGATGGGCCAACGCAATATGGTCATATCCAGCCAGCGCGGCATAAGCAAAAACTGTGCAGAGGCCGGAAAATATCCAGTTGCGAACCGGAATCGCAACAAAGGCCGCCTCCAGATCGTCGTATGAAATTCCGCGCAATTCCTTATACAAAAGCCATGCCGACACAGCGACTGCAGCAAATCCTATCGCTGGCCAAACATAGTCTTTCAGTCTCATGCCTTCCTGCTCCTGCTCAAATCCCACAAAGCGGCGGGGCGTTCTTTCATCCGCCGTTTCGTCGCACCTTATCCCAGGTGCTTTCTCCTTCAACCCGGCGCCCGCGCGGCCGCTCCCGCAAGATGGGTCCTAATGCTCTCGCGCGCAATGCGTTCAGGTTCCTTGTCTAGCTTCACGATCCGGACAAGTCGTTAAAATCGACGGGAAACCACCCGTCTTCGACCGTCGATCGCGCGGTTTGGTTTCTCGCGCACAGAATGGGCCTTGGTCATCAGCACCGCTGCTGCTACTATCGCGCCAACACACACTCTCTGGCTCTGGCGCGTCGAACCTGACTGCTGCCGTGCATGTAAGGATTAATAGTGACCGACTCCGATATTCGGGCCGAAAGGCCTACAGTCGGAGGACCGGCAGATCGTGACGCGAATGCAAAAGCGACGGATCGCCCTGCCCGCAGGAGAAAGGCCAACCGCCGGTCCTCCTCTCGCAAGAAGGCATCCGAGAAGCAGCCGCGGCATCCTGGTACGCCACAGAAGGCGCAATCCGGGCACGAGGACGGACCTCCCAAGGCGGAATTCCGCAAACCGCGAAAGAGAAAGCGCCGCGGCCGCGGCAGAGTTTTCGCGCGCGATGGCGAGCAAACGGCTGCTGCGGGAAGCGGGCAGCAGGCAAAAGCCACCACCCGCAAGCATGCCGAAGCGGTTACGTTCTCTGCCGCCGCCGGTTCGGAGGCTACGAACGATGCTTTTGCGGCGCTTGATCTCGGCACGAATAATTGCCGCCTGCTGATAGCCGTGCCTTCCAAACCAGGCCGCTTCCGCGTCGTGGATGCGTTTTCGCGCATAGTACGGCTTGGCGAGGGGCTCTCCGCTAGCGGACGCCTGAGCGAGGCCGCAATGGATCGCGCGGTAGAGGCGCTGAAAGCGTGCGCAGGAAAGCTCCAGGGGCGCAGCATCAAACGCCAGCGCCTGATCGCAACGGAGGCTTGCCGCGCAGCCGAGAACGGTGCCGAATTCTTGCAGCGTGTGCGTTCCGAAACCGGGCTTGACCTTGAGATCATCGACCGCGGCACGGAGGCGCGCCTTGCTGTAGCCGGATGCAGTCCGCTGGTGACACGCGATACGGATGGGGTGGTGCTGTTCGATATAGGTGGCGGATCTTCGGAGATTGCGCTCGTTGATCTATCTCGACGCCGTAGTGGACGGCTCGCCGACCATATCGTCTCATGGACATCGCTGCCGGTTGGCGTGGTTACGCTGGCTGAGCGTTTCGGCGGGCGCGACGTTACGCCGGAAATTTTTCAGGCCATGGTAGACGATGTGCTGGGTCACCTCGCTCGCTTCAAGGGCAAGGATCGGCTCGCGCATCTGATAAAGGGCAAGAATTTCCATCTGCTCGGGACGTCCGGTACCGTGACAACGATTGCCGGCATTCATCTTGGCCTTGCCCGCTACGATCGCCGACGCGTCGACGGGCTGTGGATGGAAAACAGGGATGTCGACGCGATGATCGAAACATTGCTGGGCTGGGATTTCGAGGCCAGACGACAAAATGCCTGTATCGGCAATGACCGAGCCGATCTCGTGCTGGCTGGCTGTGCCATTTTGGAAGCCATTCGCCAGACCTGGCCATCCGAGCGTCTTCGTGTTGCGGATCGCGGGTTGCGCGAAGGAATTTTGACCGAACTGATGGCCGATTCCGGCGCCTGGCGGCGCGGCGGCAGCAGACAGAAGAGACCGGCTCATGAAAAAGCCCGTTAAGGGAAGTGGCGCGCGCGTAGTGCGCACCAAACTCAAGAAAAACAATAAGCTCAAACCCTCCTCACGTCGCTGGCTTGAGCGCCATCTGAACGATCCTTATGTGCAGCGTTCCAAGGCGGACGGCTATCGCTCGCGCGCGGCCTACAAGCTGACCGAGATCGATGACAAGCATAAACTGCTCAAGCCAGGTCAGCGCGTGGTCGACCTCGGTGCAGCGCCTGGCGGCTGGTGCCAGGTCGCAGCGGCGCGCGTGCGTTCGACGCCAGAAGATGTACGTGTGGTCGGCATCGACTATCTGCCTGTGGATCCAGTTCCCGGCGCCACCATCCTGGAACTCGACTTCCTCGATGATTCCGCACCTGATCGGCTGATGAAAACGCTAGGCGGTGCCCCCGATATCGTGCTCTCGGACATGGCGGCACCAACGACCGGTCACCGCCGCACGGATCATATCCGCACCATGCATCTATGCGAGATCGCGGCCGATTTCGCGGTATCGGTGCTGAAGCCCGGCGGGCATTTCTTGGCAAAAACCTTCCAAGGCGGAACAGAAAACGCGCTTCTCGACCTGTTGAAACGTAATTTCCGAAGTGTACAGCATATCAAGCCCCCGGCATCGAGGGACGAGTCAGTCGAACTGTACCTGCTTGCCAAGGATTTTAAGGGCCGCCAGGAAGCGCCTGAAACAGACGACGCGGAAGAAGCCTAGCCGTTCTCCTGCGTCGGTGTCCTGCCAGCGCCGTGCCCCGATACGGTGCTGCCGGCATCGGCTGGCAGACGCAGGAAGGAAAGCGAGGCCGAGACCGTGATGACGGCCATCGCCGTAAAGGCCCAGAAGAACGATCTTTGCGTCATCTCACCGCCCCCCGCATGGGTGGCAATCTCCAGCACTGTTCCACCGAAGGCAACGCCGAGCGCGAGTGAAATCTGCTGCATGGTCGCGCTGATGGCCGTCGCATTACCTGTTTCCTCCGAGTTGACATCGGCGAAGACCAGAGCATTCGCAGAGGTAAAAAAGAGCGAGCGCAGAAAGCCAGCGAAGTAGAGCAGCGGCATGATGACGATGTAGGACAGGCCCGGGTGGAACTGTCCGTTCGCCGCGACCAGAACCGTGCTGATCAAGGTGGCGCTCAACAGAACCGTTCGAAAGCCCAGGATACGCAATAGCTTCGGCGCTAGAAATTTCATCGAAAAGGCACCTGCCGCCGTGATGAAGGTCACGAGACCAGACTGGAACGGGTCCAGCCCGAACACGATCTGCAATAGAAGCGGCAGGAGAAACGGCACCGCGCCTATGCCTATCCGAAACAGCGTACCGCCGACGATTGCAGCACGGAAGCTCGGATTACGGAAAAGGCGCAAATCGAGGATGGGCGCAGGGTTCCGGCGCGCGTAGGCCATGTAGAGCATCAGGGCCACCAGTCCAATAACAAGCGCAATGAACCCGACGACCGGCGGCAATGCGGGCAATGAGATTACTGAAAGGCCGAACACGACACCGGACGCCGCAATTGCCACCATGGCAAAGCCCAGCCAATCGAGCTTGCGTCCCGGGTCGACGCTCTCGATCTCCGGCAGATAGCGCCCAGAGAGATAGATGCCGAGAATGCCTATCGGTACATTGATGATGAAGATCCAGTGCCAGGAAAAATAGGTCGTCACGAACCCGCCGACAGGCGGGCCGGCCATGGGGCCGATCAGGGCGGGAATGGTCAGCCAGGCCATGGCGGCAATAAGCTGGTCACGTGGTGTTGAACGCACCAGTACAAGACGCGCCACGGGCGTCATCATGGCCCCGCCCATGCCCTGCAGAAAGCGCGCGAGAACGAAACTGCCCAGAGAATTCGACAGGGCGCAGGCGATAGAGCCGATCAAAAACACACCGATGGCGCAGCGAAAAAGCCGTTTTGCACCGATCTTGTCTGCCATGAAGCCACTAATCGGGATGAAGATTGCCAGCGACACCATGTAAGCGGTCAAAGCCAGTTTCAGCGCGATAGGGCTTGTGCCCAGATCGGCGGCAATGGCCGGAAGAGACGTCGCGATCACCGTTGAATCCATGTTCTCCATGAAGAGGGCGACGGCGAGGATGATCGGGACAACACGGTTCATTCGGATGCAAGCTTTCGGCGGGGACGGATTTGCTCTAGCGTGTTTTCACGAATGCCGTAAGGGAATGTCGCTGCTGGTACAAAGTTTTCTTCACCGATCCGTGAAGAGCAGTCACGCGAAACCGTCTTATTTCGGCTTAGGACTGCGCTATATTTCAATCGATCTTCCCAGCCTGCTTCTTGAAAAGGATAAGGCGATGCCCAAACTGGAAATGTCTCGTCGCACGGTTCTAGGAGCCAGCATTGCCGGTCTTCTGGCAAGCGCCATGCCGATCAGCCTTGCGTTCGCACAAACCTCTCCCAAAGCCGCCCAAGGAGCCAATATGAAGACACGTGTGCGTACCTACGAATTCCCACTTGGCAATTTCAATATACTGGTTTTGCAGGACGGCATTCGGCCGATGGAAAATCCCGGAGAAACCTTTGGCATGAACCAGACGCCGGAAACCGTGGCCGCGCTCCTTGAAGCAAACTTTCTCCCCGCGGACAAATCCGTAAACGGCTTCTCGCCCGTCCTCGTCGATACCGGCTCCCAGAAGATCCTGTTCGATACCGGCTTTGGTGAAGCCGGCCGAGAAGCGGGTAGCGGAAAGCTTCTGGAGGGACTCGCCCAGCATGGCATCACGCCAGAAGACGTAACCATCGTCGTTCTTACCCATCTGCATGGTGATCATATTTCCGGGCTGATGGAACAAGGCAGGCCGACATTCCCAAATGCCCGTTATGTCACTGGCGAGGCTGAATATGCCTTCTGGAAGGACCCTGCCCGCGCTGGCACTCCCGCCGAAGGCAATCATCAGTCTGTGTTGAAGAACGTCGTGCCACTGGAAGAAAAGCTCACCTTCCTCAACGAAGGCTCGGAAGTGGTGCCGGGTATCACGGCGCATGAGGCTTTCGGTCATACGCCGGGCCACATGATCTTCCGTGTCGAGTCGGCTGGAAAAGCGCTGATGCTAACCGCAGACACCGCAAATCACTTCGTGCTTTCCCTACAGCGTCCGGATTGGGAAGTGCGCTTTGATATGGACAAGCAGGCTGCTGCCGCCTCCCGTCACAAGGTATTCGACCAGATCGCTGAGGAGCGCATTCCTTTCATCGGCTATCACATGCCTTTCCCGTCGGTGGGTTATGCAGAGAAACTTGACGAAGGCTTCCGCTTCGTCCCCGTGGCCTACCAATTCGACGCGCAGTAATAGCCTGCCAAGACGTCAGTGTTGCATCCGGCGGTCACCGAGACTTCCGGGTGCGGCGCTTTCGACAATCGGTTTCCGGTTATCGGAATAATGCAGCACCACCAGATTTAGCGGTGCAGTCATGCATCCACACCATATCTTTTTTATTTCCAATTCGTCAAAGACGTGTTACGAGCCGGTGCCAATCCTGCAAGGGAAAACAATTACGACGCGGCTCTGATCAAGTGTTCGCGCCATCACTCTTTTTTCAAAGGAATGGCAATGGCAAGCATCATCGAATCGATAACCGGCCCAACGGCGCTCACCTTTGACGATGTGCTGCTTCAGCCCGGCCACTCCGAGGTCATGCCCGGCCAGACCAATATTTCCACTACGATTGCCCGCGACATCGAATTGAACCTGCCGATTCTTTCCGCTGCCATGGACACGGTTACGGAAGGTCGTCTAGCCATCGCCATGGCGCAGGCTGGCGGCATTGGCGTCATCCATCGCAATCTCGAACCGATCGCCCAGGCCGAGCAGGTGCGCCAGGTCAAGAAGTTCGAAAGCGGCATGGTCGTCAATCCGGTGACCATAGACCCGGAAGCAACGCTCGCCGAAGCACTCGAACTGATGAAGCATTTCGGCATTTCGGGGATTCCGGTCGTTGAGAATGCCGACCCCGCGCGTCAGCGTCCAGGCAAGCTGGTCGGCATCCTCACCAATCGCGATGTGCGGTTCGCCTCCGACACGCGCCAGAAAGTGCGCGAGTTGATGACGCATGAGAATCTCATCACGGTGACGGAAAACGTTTCGCAGGACGAGGCAAAACGCCTCCTGCACACGCACCGCATCGAGAAATTGCTCGTCGTCGACAAGGACCGCAATTGCGTCGGTCTCATAACGGTCAAGGACATAGAGAAATCGCAGCTCAATCCGAACGCGGCCAAGGATGCTCAAGGCCGGCTGCGCGTTGCTGCTGCCACCAGCGTGGGTGATGATGGTTTCGAGCGCGCCGAGCGCCTGATCGACGCGGGTGTTGATCTTCTGGTCATCGACACAGCGCACGGTCATTCGCAACGCGTTCTCGATGCCGTGACACGCGCCAAGAAGCTGTCCAACTCTGTTCGCATCATGGCGGGCAATGTGGCGACCGCCGATGGCACACTGGCACTGATCGACGCTGGCGCGGACGCCGTCAAGGTTGGCATCGGCCCAGGCTCGATCTGCACCACGCGTATCGTTGCAGGCGTGGGCGTGCCGCAGCTTTCGGCCATTATGTCGGCAGTTGAAACCGCCGACAAGCATGGCATCTCCATCATTGCCGATGGCGGCATCAAGTTCTCCGGCGACCTCGCCAAGGCGCTGGCCGCCGGCGCCGGAGCCGCCATGGTCGGTTCGCTGCTCGCTGGTACGGATGAAAGCCCGGGCGAGGTCTATCTGCACCAGGGACGTTCGTTCAAAGCCTATCGCGGCATGGGTTCGGTCGGCGCGATGGCGCGCGGTTCGGCAGACCGCTACTTCCAGGCGGAAGTGCGTGACACGCTGAAGCTCGTTCCGGAAGGCATTGAAGGCCAGGTGCCATACAAGGGTCCAGTCGGGGCTGTACTTCACCAGCTCGCCGGCGGTCTGCGTGCTGCCATGGGCTATGTCGGTGGCAAGGATCTCACCGATTTCCGCGACAAAGCAACCTTCGTTCGCATCTCCAATGCAGGCTTGCGTGAAAGCCACACGCATGATGTCGCGATTACCCGCGAAAGCCCCAACTATCCGGGCGGCCTGTAACCGGCCTGTCCATATCCGCATAGCAACGAGAAGACCGGCTATCATGGCCGGTTTTTTTGTCATAAGCCTATCGATAATCCTGCGGAGAGAGCGCAATGAACCAGTATCTGATTTTCTGGCCTATGATTTTGCAGATGGCGCTCACCTTCTGCATCTACAGCCTGCTCCTCAAGCGACGCGTTGCCGCCATACGTGCTGGTCAGGCCAGGGCTGGCGACTTCCGCGGTCGTGAGGCCGGGGAGCCGGAGCTCAGTCGCACAGTAGCCAATAATCTGTCCAACCAGTTCGAACTGCCGGTGCTGTTTTACGTCCTGTGCCTGGCGCTCTTTGCCACTGGCGGTGTTTCGCTGTTTGCATTGATCGCCGCGTGGATGTTCGCGCTGTCACGCGTGGCGCATGCCATTGTCCACCTGGGCGCCAATCGCCTGAGCCGCCGCCAGCCGATCTTCATGATCGGCTTGTTCGCCACCCTCCTGCTCTGGCTGGCACTGGTCTTCCAGCTTCTGGCCCGCTGACTGTTCAGCTGCGGCGAGTATTTCGCGATGGCGGAAGCGGGCCGTCGCCGGATCAAAGTCGTACTTCGAGGCCAACTCAGTAGCCCGTAGGCTCAGATCGTTGACTGCCGCGATGATGAAATCCGCTTTCTCGTCGCAAGCAAGATAGCTGAAATTCAGCCGCACCCAACCCGGTTTTTCCATTTCCAGTCCTGAGCGTATGGCCGCCAGAATGGTGCTCGATGCATCTTCATCAATGTTCAGCAAGCGGTGTGCGTACGGGCCGGCACAGGCGCAACCGCCACGCGCCTGCACGCCGTAATAGTCGCTGAGCATACGTGTGAAAAGCTGGTGATGCACGTAATTGCCTTGCTCATCGCGCACCCGGAACGAAAAGATCGGCAGACGTTCTGCCTCCAGATTACCGAGCAGTTCCAGCCGCGGATTATCCGCCCAGCCGTTCAGAGCCTTTACTCGAAGCTCGGCATGGCGTGAATCGATAAAATCCTGGCCAATCGCGTGCTTGATCATCAGTGCCAGCCCTGCCCGGATGTCGCCGATAACATTGGGTGTACCCGCTTCCTCGCGCGCGGTGATCCGGCTTGAATAATCATGGTCCCAAGGGGAAACGAAGGTGACCGATCCTCCGCCCGGCATTGTGGGACGGTGAATGCGGACAATCTCGTTACGCAGCATCAGGACGCCGCTCGCGCCAGGTCCACCCGGAAATTTATGCGGCGAAAAGACGATCGCATCCCTTGCGCAATCCGTGCCGCTCCGCATCTGCATTGGCATATACGGTCCGCCCCCCGCGTAATCCCAGATTGCAACCGCACCATACCGTTTGAGGATACGCGACACGGCATCGGTGTCCGTGACAATGCCAGTCACATTGGAGGCCGCAGAAAATGTACCGATGACAAGATCGTGGCCTTCCAACGACTTCAGCTTGCGCTCGAGGTGGTCCAGGCAAGGTCCGCCTCCCGCACATTCGGGGATCTCAAACAATGGCGCACCGCATTCGCGCCAAGGCAGAATATTGGAATGATGCTCATAAGGACCGGAAAGCACCGCAACTTTTTCCCCGCGCGCAATGCGACCGGGAATGTCGAGCAGCAAAACGAGCTTGTTCATGCCGGCAGTCGCGCCCGATCCCGCGAAAATAACGCTGCAATCATCGCCAGCTCCCAGGTCGTCTGCGATCGCCTGGCGTGAGGCTGCGCGCATGCGCGTCATCTGCGCACCGCAAAAAGAGGCCTCGGTGTGACTGTTTGCGTAATAGGGCAAAACATGTTCCATCACGAACTGCTCTATTTGCTGGAGGGCGCGGCCTGATGCCACATAATCGGCATAGACCAGCTTCCGCGGTCCCGCCGGCCCGTCGATGGAAACGCCCTCGCCGATTACGCCGGCGCGCAGGCGCTCGATCAAATCCTCGCATTGCAGCGTGTTTTTGAAGCCATCGAACATCGTGATTCCCCGCGTTAGGTGCCGGGATGATCTTGACACTTCAATCCGATGATTTTTGTGATATATTCTGCCTTACAAGCATCAATTTTCTATCATATGATCGAATAATGAGCAAAAATATCGATCAGTTTGACGCGCGGATTTTGCGCGCTCTTCAGGTGGACGGGTCGCTGTCACAACGTGATCTGGCAGAACAGGTCGGGTTGTCGCAGAACGCATGCTGGCGGCGTCTGCGCATCCTGGAAGAAAAGGGTTTCGTAAAGGGGCGCACGGTACGGCTCGACCGCGAAAGGTTGGGGCTTGGCCTGGTCGTTTTCATGATGATCAAGACGCGCCATCATTCGAAGAGCTGGCTCGAACAATTCCGCAACCTCGTTTCCAGTCTGCCACAGGTGGTGGATTTCTATCGGATTGGCGGCGAGTATGATTATATGCTGAAGGTCGTGGCGCGCGACATGGCCAATTATGACACGGTTTATCAGCGGCTGATCGAGAAGGTTGATCTCGAATCCGTCACGTCCTATTTCGCGATGGAAGCCATTGAAGAACAGCGACCTATCCCGATCTGATCAGCTGTCGCCATAATCGGGTATTTTCAGGAGTTCACCGCAAGCTTTGCAATGTACGGCGTCCGGGTCATGACGTTGCAGGGCGCATCTCGGACAAGGAAAGAAGACCTTTGTCGGACGAAACAACGCCTGCGCCAATCGAACGAAGAGCGAGATGCCGACCAACATGGTAATGATGGCAATTGTCTTGCCCCATATGCCGGGCAGAACGATGTCGCCGAAACCGGTCGTAGTTACGGTAGCTACTGTAACGTAAAGCGCGTCGATATAGCCTTCAAAGCCCGGATTGCTACGAAAGAAGCTCGTATAGACGAAACCGGAGACGACGAGCAGGAAGGTAACAAGGTTCGTCACTGCGCGGGCCGTGTCCCTCCACTCGGCCAAGCCGTTACGTTCGAGCGGTCGCCATAACATGCCAGTGTAGGAAAGCGTCCAGAGGCGCAGAATACGCAAGAATCCCCAGTTCGCGAAGGATTCTGGGAAAAGCAGAGTCACCAGAATGAAGATATCTACCAGGAAAGGTAATTGCCGCAGGCGCTTCATCGGGTCGGAAGCTACATAGATGCGCGCGACGATGTCGAGCGTGAGGAGCGCCGCCACCGAATAATCGATCCAGAGGAAACTCTTCATGTCGCGCAACACGGGCGACACGACAAAGAATGCGATAATCGCTATATCGACGATGAGAATGGCGAGCTGGAACCGCTGCGCGGCAGGCGTCGTGCCATGATAGAGTTGGCGCAATTTCAGGCGAAGCGCACTTTCTTCTCTTCCGTCGTCGGGTCTAACCATACATACAACCTGCTTCTCGTAGTGATACAGGCGTATTCCCTAACACAGAAAAAGCAACGGGATGACCGCGACATCCCGTCCATTTGTTATCTTCCCCTGCGGAAATCGATGGGAACGTTGAAGCTGCGGCTAACACCTTCAGGTGGCGCTGGTACCGGCGAGGCATTGCGGACCGTTGCCAGCGCCGCCTGATCAAGTGTTGGGGATCCGGATGAGCGTCCGACGGATGCTGAAAGCACCCGACCATTTGCGTCGATACTGAAACGAACCATCGTCTCACCCCGCGCATTACCGGCACTTTTCTTGAATTTCCTGAGATGAGACACAAGCCGGCCATAGTAGCGGCGCGGCGAAACTTGGTTTGCGCGTGAGGCGCGCTGCTGACGCGCATTCTGGTTCTGCCCCTGCTCCGCCTGGCGAACGGTGCGCGGGCGTTCGTCAACCTGGCGGGGACGCTCTTGCTTATGCTCAACCGGCTTGCGTGTTTCCTGACGCTTTACCTCCTCGCGCACAGCCTGCCTGCGTTCCACCGGACGTGGGCGCTCACGCGGCGGCTCGGGGCGCGCCACCGGTAACGGGACCTCGGCATCCCGCAACATGGCAAGATCCTGATTTACTTCCTCCACCGGCTCCGGCTCAGGTTCTGGCTCCTGCACCTCTTCGGGCTCGGGTTGTGGCTGCGGTTCCGGCTCGACCTGTTCAGGTTCCGGTTCGGACTCCGGTTCGACAACTTCTTCAGGCGGTGCAGGCGTCGGTTCCTCGACGGGCTGCGGTTCTTCCGGCGCACTCATGGCTTCGTCAGCCGTATCCTGCTGGGCGATATCGATTTCGCTGGCATCCACTGGTTCCAGATCGATAATGACCGCCTGGGGTGCGTCGAGCGGTTCCTGCGATCGGTTCAGCAGACCATAATAAGCAGCGCCCGCATGGGCGACGACGACCAGGACGGCAGCAACTGTCCAAAGGATAGTGTTTCTTACGCGATGGCTTCGCCGCAATTGCGCATGGCTGCTATCCGTATTGCCACTCATCCCTGCCCTCAATTCTGCGTCGGCTGTGGGGTCGGACCTTGCGCCGGCTCAGGCGTGCCTCCACCTTCGAGACCGACCAGCGCGATCTTGAGATAACCAGCAGTCCGAAGAAGATTCATAACTTCCATGAGATCGCCATAGGCCACCGTCTTGTCGGCGCGCAGGAAGATGCGCGCTTCGCGGTCACCACCGGTTGCGGCGTCGAGCTGTGCCTGAATGGTTTCGCGGGCAACGGCGTCATTGCCGACCGAAAGCGTCAGATCCGGCTTCACCGTGAGATACAGGGGTTCAGGCGGACGCTGCGCCGGCGTTGCGGTCGAGGCAGGCAGATCGACATTGATATCGACAGTAGCCAGCGGTGCGGCCACCATGAAGATAATAAGGAGAACGAGCATGACGTCGATGAACGGCGTCACGTTGATCTCGTGGCTTTCCACCATGTCGTCATTGTCGCTGCTATGTTTCAGGCTTCCCGCCATGACGCTTACTCCGCAGCTACCGAAACGCGCTGACTATGCGTGTAGGCGCCATAGTCCAGGTCGCGACTGACCAGGCGCTCAATTGCAGCCGATACATCACCCATCGTGTGACGATAGCCGGCAATCGAGCGGGCGAAAACATTATAGAACACGACGGCGGGGATGGCCGCGACAAGTCCGATGGCGGTTGCAAGAAGGGCTTCGGCGATACCTGGCGCAACAACAGCGAGATTGGTCGTCTGCGCTTCAGAGATGCTGATGAAGGAATTCATGATGCCCCAGACGGTACCAAAAAGCCCCACGAACGGTGCAACGGAGCCTATGGTGGCCAGAATACCGGTGCCTTTCGTCATCTTGCGACCGGAAAAGGCTTCGATGCGCGAAAGGCGCGAGGTTACGCGCTCCTTCAAGCCCTCGGCGCCAGCTTTCGATAAAGCGCCGCGTGACAGATCCACTTCCTCGTTGGTCGCCTTTATCATGATTGCGCCCGTACCACGCGATCCGGCCAGCGTTTCCGTGGCATCCTGGAGGCTGCGCGCATCTTCGACGACGCGGAGTACCTTGCCGATGCGGATCTTCGCGGCGGCAATCTCAAGGCTCTTGGCAAGCCAGATAGTCCAGGTAAGCAACGAAGCAATGATCAGACCGATCATGACCCCCTTGACCACCCAATCGGCAGCCATGAACATGCCCCAGGGCGAAAGATCATGCGGCAGCGTTTCCGCAGGAACTTCGCCCGGTTGCGCGACATCGACAGGGCCTTGCGCGGATTCATTTTGAACAGGGGCCGCCTCGGAAACAGCTGGCGCGGGCGTCTGCTGCGGCGCTGCAGGCTGAGTTTCAGGTTCAACTGGTTGGGCTGCTGGCGGAGTGGCCGATTGCGTTTGTGTAGGCTCGGCGAGCGCAGGCGCCTGGTTCTGCGTCTGCGACTGTGCATCTTGTGCAAAAGCCGCAGTACTCACGAAACCTGCCAGAACCAGTGCAGGAATGGAATGGAGAAGCGCCCTCTGCAGCCTCAGACGTATATCTGCCTTGTTGCCGGACATATCCAATCCTTCCAAGTCAAGTTTTCGCTGAGGAGGTCTTAAGCGCTTTTTGAACTTGATTTCAACCGTCAAGTTAAAATTTCAGCTACTTATCATCGAGACTCCTGCCGGTCCGGACCCGGGTAGACGGGATAGCGTCTTTCTCGGAGCTAGCGGCTCGACCCTTGAGGAACGACTGGCTGATGAGTGAAATCTTCACGTCCCGCCATTTCCTGCGCGTCGCGTTTGATCTCGATCGGACTGGTGGCATAGGCGATAATGAGTTGCGCCACCGAAACCAGCGCATCACGATGAATACGCTCATAGCCATGCGAGGCATCGACGCCGAAGGTAATCAGCGCGGTTCTTATGTCATGTCCCGCAACGATGGCAGCGGCACTGTCGGACCGGTAATACCGGAACACATCCTTCTGATAAGCAATGCCATGATCGCGACAGAGCGAAGTGAGCTTCTTCGTCAGATGATAATCGAAAGGACCTGTCTGATCGGCCATTGCGACGGTAACACCGAACTCCGACGAGTTCTGCCCAGGTGCCGTCGTGCCATTATCCACCGAAATCAACGCGGCAACTTCCGGCGCTACGATGGAGGACGCGCCTACGCCCACTTCCTCCGCAACAGTGAAGAGCCAGTGTAGGTCGACTTCGGTGCCGCAACCATGGCGCTCCATCGCCTCTATTGCGGCCAGCATGGCGGCGACACCTGCCTTGTCGTCCAGATGTCGCGAGACGATAAAACCGCTGTCGAGGAATTCCGGCTGCGGATCAATGGCAACGATATCGCCAATCTCTATTCCAAGCGCCTGCGTTTCAAGTTTCGAACTGGTGATCTGGTCAATGCGCAGTTCCACAGTGCGCCACGAAACAGGGAGCGTGTCCACCTCGTCATTGAAAGTGTGCCCAGAGGCCTTCAGCGGCAGGATCGTTCCGCGAAAATTGCCGATCTCTGCATAGATCGTGGCTCGCGCGCCTTCGGCGAAGCGTGAAGACCAGTTGCCAATCGGCACCAGTTCCAGCCGCCCGTTCTCCTTGATGGACTTGACTTGCGCGCCCAGCGTATCAACGTGAGCGACAACGGCACGTGCGCCTTCGCTGACGCCACCCTTGTGAATCGCTCTGATCGCCCCGCGGCGCGTCAGCTCGACAGTCAGGCCGAGCCGCTCCAGTTCTCGGCTGACATGACGCACGACGCTATCGGTATAGCCTGTCGGGCTGTCGATGGACAAAAGCATACGCAATTGTCCAAGCAGATAGGCCTCGTCAATATCAGGCAATGTCATGCGCTCTGGCTCTCACTTTCCGTTTTCATATCCGGAACACGAGATTGCGGGAAAAGCAAATCCACGAAACGCTCGGCTGTTGGTTGCGGCTCGTGATTGGCGAGACCGGGGCGTTCATTGGCTTCGATAAATACATAATTCGAGCCGGTCGGTTTCTCGATCATCAAGTCGATACCGACCACCGGAATACCAATGGCGCGGGCAGCCTTGCGCGCGGCATCCACCAAAGCAGGATGCACGCGATCTGTGACGTCGTGGATAGAACCACCTGTATGGAGATTAGCCGTCTTGCGCACGACAAGCTCACAACCTTCGTCAAGAACGCTATCCATCGAGAAGCCTGCCTGGTCGACGCAGCGCACAGTTTCCGAATCCATTGGAATTCGGCTTTCGCCGTCGGTCGCCGCCTGTCTGCGACGCGACAATTGCTCAATCAACTGACGCACTGTCATCTGTCCGTCGCCGATGACATGGGGTGGTTTCCGCAACGCTGCGGCCACCAGTTTGTAGTCGATGACGACTAGGCGCAAATCCTCACCTTCAAAGCAGGACTCGATGATGACGCGGTCGCAGACTTCGCGGGCAATGACGATCGCCTCGTCCAGTGCATCCATTGTCGTGATGCCCACGGCAATGCCCCTGCCCTGCTCGCCACGCGCTGGCTTGACGACAACAGAACCGTGCTCCTTGAGGAAAGCCGCGAGCGCTTCGCGGTCCTTCGTCGCCTCGATTTGCTCCGGCACGCGCAAGCCTGCCTTTTCAACCACGCGGCGTGTCACGGCCTTGTCATCGCAGATCGACATGGCGACGGCAGAAGTCAACTCCGACAGGCTTTCGCGGCAGCGGATTTCGCGCCCACCGTAGGAGAGCTTGAAGAATCCGCCCGCAGCGTCCGTTATTTCAGTATGGATGCCGCGGCGCCTCGCTTCATCTACGATAAGACGCGCATAGGGATTAAGCGCACTGTAGTCGTCGATCGGGGCGGCGAACAATTTCTCGTTGATCGGGTTCTTGCGCTTGACGGCAAATACCGGAACCCGGTGAAAACCCAGCTTTTCATAAAGTTTCACCGCCATTTCATTGTCATGCAGCACCGAAAGATCGAGATAGGCCGCACCGCGTGCGGAAAAATGCTCCGCCAGCCTGCGCACCAGCATTTCACCAATACCCGGATGGCGCGCTCGCGGATCGACAGCCAGGCACCAGAGCGAGGAACCTTTCTCCGGATCGTTGAACAGGCGCGCATGGTCGATACCCGTAACCGTGCCGATAATATCGCCCGTCCCTTCTTCTTCCGCGACGAAGTAGGTCATGGAGCGGTTGTTGCGATTGTCATGGAAAAAATTCGGGTCGAGCGTAACCATGCCCCGCGCGGCATAGATGTTGTTGACGGCGCGTGCATCCTCTTCCGAGGTCAGGCGACGGATGAAAAAACCGCGGGGCCGCTTACGGCGGCTGGCGCGATAGGTCGGGAAGTCGAGCCGAAAAGTATGCGAGGGATCGAGAAACACCTCCTGCGGGGCAACTGCCAGAATGACGTGCGGATCGCGTACATAGAAGATGATATCGCGCTGGCCGCGCTGCTCCTCGCGCAGCGCATTGATCAATTCCGTCTTGTCTTCAAAAGTCTGGTCGAAGAGCAACCTGCCCCAACCGCAATCGAGCACGACGTTCTTCTTCATCGCCTCCTCGCCATCGCGGCTTTGGGCGATTACAGGCTTCATCGACTGGGTGCGCATACGCTGCAAACGGTGGCCCAGCGCCTTGTCGCGCTGGGAGGCATGTCGTGCTTCGGTGGTGCGAGGCTTTTTCACGGCATCAGATTCCATGTGTCTGCATCCAGAGTTCCAAAAGTCCGACCTGCCAAAGTTCCGAGCCCTGAAGCGGCGTAATGTGTTCCGAAGGCTTCGCAAACAATCGGTCGAGATAATCCTGCCGGAACAGATTTCGCTCGCGCGCCGCCTTCGAAGTCAGGGCATCGCGCACCATTTCGAGATAGGGGCCATCGACATATTTGAGCTGAGGAACGGGGAAGTAGCCCTTCTTGCGGTCGATCACTTCCGAAGGAATGATTTTGCGCGCCACGTCCTTCAGAATGCCCTTGCCATTATCGCGGATCTTTTCTTCATGCGGAATGCGGGCAGCGAGCTCCACCAACTCATGATCCAGGAAGGGAACCCGGGCTTCCAGCCCCCAGGCCATCGTCATATTATCAACCCGCTTGACCGGGTCGTCTACCAGCATGACGCGACTGTCGAGGCGTAGAGCGCGATCGATCGGCGTGTCGGCACCAGGCGAAAGCAGATGCTCGCGTACCAGCGCCAGGCTGGGATTATTCTCGTCTACCCACTCAGCATTGAGATGCGTCTTCATCCTAGCATGGTCGCGGTCGAAGAACACCTGTGCGTAGTCGGATACGACGTCGTTGCTGTCGGCCAGCGGCGGGTACCAGTGGTAGCCTGCAAATATCTCGTCAGCGCCCTGCCCCGACTGCACGACTTTGATATGCTTGGATACTTCCTTGCTGAGAAGATAGAAGCCGACATTGTCGTAGGAGACCATCGGTTCCGACATCGCAGCAAAGGTACCTGGAAGGGCGTCCATCAACTCCGCGCCCGGCACAAAAATCTTGTGATGACGCGTGCCGAAACGTTCGGCGATCAGATCGGAATAAACAAACTCGTCGCCCTTCTCGCCATTGGCCTCTTCGAAACCTACCGAAAAGCTCATCAGGCCCTTCTGGCCCTGTTCGGCGAGCAAGCCGACAATGAGACTGGAATCGACGCCACCCGAGAGCAGAACGCCAACCGGCACATCGGCCACCATTCGGCGCTTGACGGCAAGACGCAGCGCATCGAGCACCCGCTCGCCCCACTCCTCGCGCGACAGATTGGCTTCTGACGCATCGCGCTCATGCGGCGGATTCCAGAAGATTTCCTGAGTAAAGCTGCCATCCGGCTGATAGATGCGGATCGTTGCAGGCGGTAATTTCTTCACGCCATTGAGAATCGTGCGCGGGGGCGGCACAACGGCATGAAAACTCATGTAATTATGCAGGGCCGCCTTGTCGATCGACGTGTCGATGCCACCAGCGGCAAGCAGGGCCGGCAGCGCGGAAGCAAACCGAATGCGCCCGTTCTCCTGCGTGTGATAAAGCGGTTTGATGCCAAATCGGTCACGCACCATGATCGTGCGCCCCGTGTCACGCTCGTAGATGACAAAGGCGAACATGCCGTGGAAGCGCTCCGGTGCTTCCTTGCCCCACGCGTGCCAGGCTTTCAGGATTACTTCGGTGTCGCCATGGGAAAAAAAGGTATAGCCTTTTTCTTCCAGTTCGGCACGCAGCTCCGGATAATTATAGATGCAGCCGTTAAAGGCGATGGTCAGTCCCAGCGCTGAATCCACCATGGGCTGTGCCGATTTTACGGAAAGATCGATAATTCTCAGTCGTCGGTGGCCGAAACCGGCCGTGCCTGACATTACCATCCCGGAAGCGTCCGGCCCGCGCCGCTCCATTGCCTCCGTCATCTTCGAGATTGCGTCTACCGACGGCTGACTGCCATCGAACCTGATTTCTCCGCAAATACCGCACATATTCGGGTGCCCGGACCTCCATTGTCATTATAAGAACGTGCACAAATGCGCACAGCAAAACAGCCCCTCAGAGCCACCGTCGCAACTGTTTCAGGCGACGAAGGGTAAGGGGAGACGAATGGATAATGGGTAGGCGCCTGGATTGTTCCGAAAAGAATCGATCAGTTTTTTGCGCAGTCTTCGCACAGGCCATGCATCTCGATGGTCGTCTTCGTCGAGCGGAACCCCTTCTTCGACATCAGGCCGCCAAGCACCGTATCGAGTTCGGCGCCTGAAAATTCGATAACCCGGCTGCAATTGTCGCAAATTGCAAAGGCGGTTGAACAATTAGCGTGATCATGATCGTGGCCCCTGTGATCATGCGTACAGACCACGAAAGCATTGAGGCTCTCGAGCCGGTGGACGAGGCCCGTTTCCTGCAACTTGTCAAGCGCCCGATAGACCTGCAACGGCGCGCGGAACCCATCGTCACGGAGGCGATCGAGGATCGTATACGCGCTCAGCGGCCCATCGGCCTCACTCAGAACGTTCAGGACCAGCGACTGGTTCTTGGTTAACGCGGGATGGCTATGGCTCGTGTTCATGACCTTCTATCCCTGATTTCAGTGGACTTGCCAAGCCTGCTCTGCCGCAACTTGACATCATGCTTGATATGTAATGGTATTACGTTACAGTTCAATGGAGATTTCAATGCAGCAACCGAGAGTGCAGGACGATCGTCTACCGGTCACCGTCCTGTCCGGATTTCTAGGCGCTGGCAAAACAACGCTACTGAACGCCCTTCTGCATAACGTGCAAGGCAGGCGCATCGCCGTCATCGTCAATGATATGGGCGAAGTGAATATTGACGCCGCCATGGTCCGTGAGACTGAAGGCAATGTCGCACGTACGCAGGAAAAGCTGGTTGAAATGACGAATGGCTGCATTTGCTGCACCCTGCGCGACGATCTTCTGGCAGAGGTCAAGCGCCTTGCGGGCGAGAAACGCTTTGATCATCTTGTTATCGAATCCAGCGGAATTTCCGAGCCCCTGCCGGTTGCCGCTACCTTCGCTTTCCGTGATGAGCAAGGCTACAGCCTGTCGGACGATGCGCGCCTGGACGCAATGATTACCGTGGTCGACGCGGCGAATCTGTTGAAGGACTATTCGAGTCAGGAGTTCCTGCGCGATCGCGGCGAGACCAATGGTGACGATGATGAACGCACGCTGATCGATCTTCTTGTTGAACAGATCGAATTCGCCGATATCGTGCTTTTAAACAAGGTGACACTGGCCGGTCCGCAAAAACTGGCGGATGCGCGTCAGATCGTGCGTGGTCTCAATGCGGATGCCAAGATCGTCGAAGCCGATTTTGGCAAGGTAGCGTTTGAGGAGATTCTGGGTACAGGGCTCTTCGATTATGACCGGGCGCAATCGCATCCACTCTGGGCGAAGGAGCTTTATGGCTTTGCAGACCATGTGCCTGAAACGGAGGAATATGGCGTCCGCTCGTTTGTATATCGCGCCCGTGCCCCGTTCGATCCCAGGCTCTTCAAGGCGTTTCTCGATCGGGAATGGCCGGGCGTCTTGCGCGCCAAAGGCTTTTTCTGGCTGGCGACGCGACCGAACCATGTCGGCGAAATCAGCCAGGCCGGCGCCCAGGTGCGCACGCAACGGCGCGGTCTGTGGTGGGGGGCGGTTCCGCGTCATCGCTGGCCTGCCGATCCGGACTGGCAGGCGGCGATGCTTCCCTATCTCGATCCTGAGTGGTCGGACCGCCGCCAGGAGATCGTATTTATCGGCACGTCGCGGATGAACGAAGTGAAGTTGCGCGCTGAGTTGGATTTCTGTCTGGTCAATGCTGATTGTTTCCAGCCTGAGGCCTGGCAGACAATGCGCGATCCGTTTCCGCACTGGGAGCTTCGCACCGTATTGACCTGAAGCCGCAACGGTCGGGAGTTCGGTGCGATAATCTTCGGCCTCAGCGCGTCTTTGGGTCCTCCCATACACATGGCCCGCTGAGGCACTTGCAGCGATGCGAAGGCAGGTTTTGCGGCAAAGGGCTTTCTTCAACGCGCTGCTCTGCCTATCTTGGCACAGAAACACCCGCATTCAAGCGGGGATCAAGAAAGGGCACTGCCATGGAAATTCGCGATATCAACGACAATTACTCCGCCACCGGTCAGATACAGCCGGAGCATGTCGCGGATTTGAAGGAAATGGGCTTCAAGTCCATCATCTGCAATCGTCCGGACGATGAAGAGATTGGGCAGCCGAGCGCCTCGACGATCGAGAAAGCGGCCCGGGAAGCTGGCCTCGCCTTCCGTCACATTCCTTTTACGGGCGCGCAGATGGACCAGGGCCACGTCGAGGCAATGGCAAAGGCACTCGACGAGATGGAAGGTCCGGTTCTGGCTTATTGTCGCTCCGGAGCGCGCTCGACCAATATTCATGCAGCCGTTTGCGAGAAGAACGGCGGATAATGAAAAGCCCTGCCTTGGAATTCCAAGGCAGGGCGCTTTAAAATTTTTACAATAATTTTTACAAAATCACTTCGAATATATCTCCTGAAAGAACTGCCTTTCAGGACGACGATGTCATCACAACCCAACCTCTTGGGGGGGGGGGGGTGGGATCGGCGGGGCCGCAATGACATCGTCTCTCGGACCGGGTGCAAATTTCCCGGAATTCCTCATGCCGCGAAATCGCTGCATCTCGGCAAGGCATCAACTGGCCTGGCCCGGCGATCTTGTCCCGACCGCTTCGATGACCGGAGTAATGCCTGAGGACTGATCGCCAGTCACGCCGAACTGCTCCCAGTTTGAATGGCCGAACCTGCTGCCAGCCAGCGCACCAGAATAATACGCTGTTTCGATTGCGGATTTTTCCTTTCAAATTGGCATCAGCCCGTCATGATCATGACCAATCCAATGAGCGCGGATTGCATGAAGCGGCAAGTCGCCATAGATGATAAGGACTTCTCCTGCTCATATCTGCAGGCCCATACAGGAAACTCGATGCCTCAACCACGCGATCTCACACCGTTCATCCACCAGGTCAGCGCGCTGGTCGACGCTGCAATGAAAGCCGGCGCGGACGATGCCGACGCCGTTACCGTGCATGGTCAGGCACGCTCTGTCTCCGTGCGACTGGGAGAAGTCGAAGGTATAGAAGCCTCGGAAAGCGAGGACATGTCGCTGCGCGTCTTTGTGGATGGTCGCGTGGCCAGCGTCTCTGCAAACATTGCTGCCGACCCTGACATTCTTGCGAGGCGCGCCGTTGCCATGGCCCGAGTCTCGCCACGCGATCCGCACCAGGCGCTGGTAGAGCCGGAACTTCTCGTTTCAGCACCGCAGGATCTTGATCTTTTCGATCCAACGGATGTTTCTTCCGAAGAACTGCGCGAAACCGCGCTTGCAATGGAAGACACGGCGCGCGCGATGAACGGCATCACCAATTCAGGCGGTGCCAGCGCCTCCGCCGGTTCGGGCGGCCTCATCCTCGCCACCTCTCGCGGCTTCCTTGGACATTATACGCGCAGCGGCTTTGGACGCTCCGTCAGCGTCATCGCCGGTGAAGGCACGGCTATGGAGCGCGACTACGATTTCTCGCACCGTCTCCATTTTTCTGATCTGGATGATGCCGAGACGATCGGCAAGCGTGCTGCAGAGCGCGCCATCAAACGTCTCGGCGCACGACAGATCCCGACAGGCCGCTTCCCCGTCATCTTCGATCCCCGCGTGGCACGAGGCTTCGCGGGAACGCTCGCCGGTGCAATCAACGGCGCGTCTGTGGCCCGCAAAACAAGCTTTCTTCGCGACAAGATGGGTGAGATCGTCGCCAACGCCTCGATAACGTTGACCGACGACCCGCTTCGCTTGCGCAGCCCAGGATCGCGGCCTTTCGATGGCGAAGGGGTCGCTGGCGAAAGGCTCGTCATGATCGACAAGGGAGCGCTGAGGCACTGGTTTTTGTCACACTCGGTTGCGGGCGAACTTGGCCTGAAGACGAACGGACGCGGTGTTCGTTCTGGCTCCTCCGTCATGCCTTCTTCAACCAATCTGGCGATCGAACCTGGCGAACGCAGCCCAGCCGACCTGATTTCCGCTGTCAGCACCGGATTTTACGTAACCGATGTTTTTGGACCAGGCGTCGATCTCGTCACCGGCGATTATAGTCGCGGCGCGGCTGGTTTCTGGATCGAAAACGGCGCATTGGCTTATCCGGTCGCAGAAGTCACGATTGCGTCGAATATGAAGGATATGTTCCTATCCATGGAACCGGCGAACGATATAGAGCGTCATTTCCCGACCGCATCCCCAACCCTCTTGATCGGAGACATGACGATTGCCGGAAAGTGACATTTCCGATCTGGCGCTGATCCGCGATGCCGCCGCCGAGGCCGGCCGGATTGCACTCAAATTCTTCGGCATGGAGCCGCAAGTCTGGATGAAGGCCGGGGTCTCGCCGGTGTCTGAGGCCGATTACGCCGCTGATACCTACCTGCGCGAGCGCTTGCTTGCCGCCCGGCCAGGCTATGGATGGCTCTCTGAAGAAACCGCCGATTCACCCGAGCGCCTCAAGGCGCGCCGGACATTCGTCGTTGATCCCATCGACGGGACACGCGGCTTTCTTTCCGGTGGCGACGAATGGTGCGTATCAGTCGCCGTTGTCGAGAATGGCAGGCCTGTTGTGGGCGTGCTCGACTGTCCTGCCAAGAATGAGATCTACTGGGCCGAAGAAGGCAAAGGCGCTTTCCTCAATGGCAAGACAATCTCCGTCCGGCATCCAGCCGAAACGCTTGACATTGCGGGCCTGAAAGCCACCATAAAGACCTTGCCGGTCGATATTCGGGCTCGCGTGCAAGAATTCCGTCACGTCCCTTCGCTAGCCTATCGTCTCGCCATGGTGGCACGGGGCGCGATCGACGCGACCTTCGTCAAGGCAAATTCTCATGACTGGGACCTTGCCGCTGCGGACCTGATCTTGCGGGAGGCAGGCGGCGCGGTCATCGATCCATGGGGGGAACCGCTTGCACTTGCCGGTGCAGACCCGCGCCATGGCGCACTGGCAGCCGGCTCTGGCGAACTGCTTGAAGAAATGCGCAAGGTACTGTCCCACGGAAACGCCTGACGCAAGTTGCGCGGACATCGTGCGGCCGCAAAGCCAGGATCCGTGATCCTTCGCAAACTCCCACAACAGGTAATAGCCCTAGTTCCCGGTTTCCATCCGAGTAAAAATCGGCTACGCGAGTGCCTTGAATCACATCGTCTTACTTCGCAGGAAGGATCGTTTTTCCATGGCCGACGCACAGCAGTCCAAGCAACTTCTCCACCTCGTCTTCGGCGGCGAACTGACGACGCTGACCGGTCTGACGTTCAGCGATCTGAATGCGCTCGATATTGTCGGCATTTTCCCCGATTATAAGTCGGCAGAAACAGCCTGGCGTAAAAAAGCGCAGGAAACGGTCGACAATGCGCATATGCGCTATTTCATCGTACATCTGCACCGTCTGCTCGACCCGGACACGGATGCCACCAAGGCCTGAGAATGAATGCCCCAGATTTGTCGCCTGAAGACAGCGGCAAGAAACGCAAGGATACTATGCTGCGCCGCAGCTGGCGGGCAGTGCGCCGCCCGATCGCGCAATCACGCGTCGTCAAGCGCGCACTGGCATCCATTATCTATGGCTTCATGGAACTGGTGATGCGCACCAACAAGCGTGTAGCCGGATCTTCCGATCTCGAAGCGATTCTGAAACGGGAAGCGCCCGGCATCATCACCTTCTGGCATGGGCAGCATCTTCTGGGTGCCAGTATTTGTCCGAGAGGCTGGCCCGTCACGGCTATGGTTTCACGTAGCGCCGATGCAGAAATGAACGCGCTCGTCATGGAGAAATATGATTTCCAGATTGCGCGTGGCTCGGGCGGACGTGGCAATGCCAACGACCGGGACAAAGGCGGGGCGCGTGCTCTCATCACATTGAATCGCGCCCTCGATGCCGGACGCAATGTGGCCATGATCGCCGATATATCAAAGGGATCAGTTCGCGAAGCCGGGCTTGGTATCGTGACGCTTGCCAAGCTTTCGGGCCGTCCGATATGGCCGGTCGCTATCGCAACAAGCCGCCGCAAGGTGATCGAAAAAACATGGGACAAGACGACCTTGCACCTGCCATTCGGACGGCTTGGGGTTATCGTAGGACCATCGATCCGGGTGGATTCCGATGCCGGCGACGTGGAGTTAGCGAATAAGCAGACTGAACTGACAATAGCGCTGAACAAGGCCACGGAAGAGGCATATTCATTGGTTGACGCAAAACAATGAGCGAACGCTGGGCAAGAATGGCTCTTTCGGCCTATCGCTATGCGGGTGCAGTCGTTTACCCCTTCCTTGGCGGGTATATTTCTTGGCGCGCACGAAAAGGCAAGGAAGAGCATCACCGTCGGCGTGAACGCTATGGCTTTGCCTCCGTCGAACGCCCCGTTGGTCCGCTGGTCTGGGTGCATGCGGCTAGCGTCGGCGAAACCGGCGCTGTTATTCCGCTGACCGAACGCCTGCTCGATCTAGGAATCAATGTCGTGCTGACCACCGGCACCGTGACTTCTGCGCGCCTTGCCGAAGAACGCCTGGGGGATCGCGTCATCCATCAATATGTGCCGCTCGATCTCAAGACGGCGGTGAGCCGCTTCCTTGAGCATTGGCATCCAGACCTTGCCATTTTCGCGGAGTCGGAAATCTGGCCGATGACCGTTCTCGAACTTGGTGAACGGTCCATCCCGCAGGTGCTTGTCAACGCCCGTCTTTCGGACCGCTCCTTCGCGTCCTGGAAAAAGCGCAGTTATGTGGCCGAGGCACTGCTTGAGAAGCTTGCCCACGTGATTGCTCAGTCGGAGGACGATGCGGAGCGCTTCCGTCAGCTTGGCGCCCGCCCGGTCACTGTCTCTGGAAACCTGAAGGTGGATACCAAGGTCCCACCCGTCGATGAGCGGACGCTGCATTTGTTGATGCGCCAGGTCGGTAACCGCCCTGTCTGGGCGGCAATTTCGACCCATGACGGCGAAGAGCAGATGGCAGCCCGGATCCACCGCAATCTGCATGAATATCATTCCCGGCTCCTGACCATCCTCGTGCCGCGCCATCCGGACCGCGCAGATCAGATAACACGGATGCTGACAACTCAGGGATTGACGGTCGCGCGGCGTAGCCTGAACGAACCGATCGAAGCCAATACCGATATCTATCTGGGCGATACAATTGGCGAAATGGGCCTTTACCTGCGCTTGACTGAAGTCGCCTATGTCGGTCGCTCCATGGCGCTTGCGGTGAGCGGCGGCCAAAATCCGCTTGAACCGGCTATTTTGGAAACCGCCATCCTTTCCGGGCCCAATATCGGCAATTTCCGGGACAGCTATCAGCGCCTCGAAGAAGAGGGTGCCGCGCGTATTGTCAACACGCCGGGCGAACTTGAGGAGGCTATCGATCTGCTTCTGACCAATAATAATCAGCGCGAGAAAATGATGCTGGCCGCAGCACGCACTGTCGAGGACATGAAGGGCGCGCTCAATATAACACTATCGACACTGGAACCCTTCGTGCATCCGCTCGTCGTTAAATCACGGCTCGGCACGACGCGCTTCCGGATGCGCTAAGATGGTCGGAAACGCACCGGATTTCTGGTGGGAAGAACGCAGCTGGAAAGCGCTTGCGCTTACGCCTGCCGCCCTTGCCTACGACGCGGTCGCCCGTCGCCGCATGGTGCAGGCGCCACGCCTACCCGTGCCAATCCCGGTAATTTGCGTTGGAAATTTCACCGTCGGCGGTACGGGCAAGACCCCTGTCGCAGTAGAGATAGCCAAAGCCGCTAAAGCACGAGGCCTCAACCCGGGTTTCCTGACGCGCGGCCATGGCGGAACGGTGGGTGCTTTGCCGCATATCGTCAAACCTGGGCGGGATCTCGCGCGCCATGTGGGCGACGAACCGCTTCTGCTCGCCGAACATGGCATCGTTTGCGTTTCCCGCGATCGCCACGCCGGCGCACAACGCCTGCTGGCGCGGGGGTGCGACTTTGCCATCATGGATGATGGCTTCCAAAGCGCACGCATCCATATCGACTATGCGCTGCAGGTCGTCGATGCCGTCCGCGGCATCGGCAATGGCAAGGTTCTTCCCGCCGGTCCCTTGCGCGCTTCGCTATCAACGCAGATGCGCTTCACAGACGCGTTAATGGTGACCGGCAAGGGCGATGGCGCAACGGCCCTCATACGAATGGCGGCGCGGGCGGCAAAACCTGTCTATCACGCCTTTGTCGAGCCGATGAATGCAGAATCTATCGCAGGTAAGCGCGTTCTTGCCTTTGCAGGCATCGGCCATCCGCCAAAATTCTTCGAAACGGTGAAGGAATGCGGCGCCGATCTTGTTCAAGCCGACAGTTTTCCCGATCATCACGGCTTTACGGATACCGAAATCGCCGAGCTCGGCGAAACGCTGGAACGCCGCGGATTGATCGCAGTGACGACCGCGAAAGATGCAGCCCGGATGCGTTCAGGTTCGAAAGCCGCGCAGGCGTTTCTCACGCATTGCGTCGTGCTCGACATCTGCCTTCGGTTCGATCCGGCAGGCATAGCGGAACGAATCGTGGGGGAGACGATCGCGCGGGCGCAAAGGCGGCGTTTTCCCTGACGAAAAAGCCGGTCTCAACAGACCGGCTCCTTCAGTTGGCTTTAAAATATCAGAAGAACGCCTGCAGGCCGGTTTGGGCGCGACCCAGGATCAGCGCGTGCACATCGTGCGTGCCTTCATAAGTGTTGACCGTCTCCAGATTCTGCGCGTGACGCATGACGTGGTATTCGATCTGGATGCCGTTGCCGCCATGCATGTCGCGTGCCTGCCGTGCAATGTCGAGCGCCTTGCCACAATTGTTGCGCTTGACGAGCGAAACCATTTCAGGCGCCATCTTGCCTTCGTCGAAAAGGCGACCGACGCGCAGCGAAGCCTGCAAGCCGAGCGTGATTTCGGTCATCATATCGGCAAGCTTCTTTTGGTAGAGCTGCATCCCTGCAAGCGGCTTGTTGAACTGCTTGCGGTCAAGGCCGTACTGGCGGGCGCGGTGCCAGCAATCTTCCGCCGCGCCGAGCACGCCCCAGGAAATGCCGTAACGTGCGCGGTTGAGGCAGCCGAATGGCCCCTTGAGACCGGACACGTTCGGAAGCAGAGCTTCCTCGCCGACTTCCACGCCGTCCATGACTATTTCGCCAGTAATTGATGCACGTAGCGACAACTTGCCGCCAAGCTTCGGTGCGGATAGGCCCTTCATCCCCTTTTCCAGGATGAAGCCACGGATCTGATTGTCATGCGCGGCAGATTTCGCCCACACGACGAAAACATCCGCGATAGGCGAGTTGGAGATCCAGATCTTCGAACCCGAAATCTTGTAGCCGCCATCAATCTTGACGGCGCGCGTCTTCATCCCGGCAGGATCAGAACCCGCGTCTGGTTCCGTCAGGCCGAAGCAACCGATATATTCACCCGAAGCGAGCTTCGGCAGATATTTGTGCTTCTGCTCTTCCGAGCCATAGGCGTAGATCGGATACATGACGAGCGAGGACTGAACGCTCATCATCGAGCGATAGCCGGAATCGATCCGTTCAATTTCGCGTGCAACGAGGCCATAGGCGACATAGGACGAACCCACACCGCCATATTCTTCCGGAATTGGAACGCCGAGCATCCCGGCAGCGCCCATTTCTCGGAAGATTTCTGGATCGGAATGCTCTTCCATGTAGGCGTGCTCTATACGCGGCGCGAGTTTATCCTGCGCGAAGGCGCGGGCGGCATCGCGCATCATGCGCTCGTCTTCGCCCAGTTGTTCTTCAAGCAGCAGGGGATCGTCCCAAACGAAGCTAGCGGTGGATTTCGGTGCGGCCTTCATATCCATGATCTTCATCCCGTCTTCTCAGGCTCCCTCAAAC
This sequence comes from Limoniibacter endophyticus, assembly GCF_014652835.1. Classification (GTDB taxonomy): domain Bacteria; phylum Pseudomonadota; class Alphaproteobacteria; order Rhizobiales; family Rhizobiaceae; genus Limoniibacter; species Limoniibacter endophyticus. The sequence goes on along the minus strand of NZ_BMZO01000003.1, from coordinate 338,315 downwards.
CTGCCCTTCCGGCAGGCCGTGGATGCTTCATGTGTAAGCATATCGCCATTTCGTGCCCACCATAAAGCGGGAGAGCGAGCTGCGTCTCATTTTAATAAGTGATAACCATAGTGCATATTCGCATGTCACTTATATGCCTCTCCTTATTCCACGGTGAACCTTTATTAAGAACTGCCGAAGGAAAGTGAGGAACATGGAGGCGTCAGCCTTCACACACCTGCAAAGAGTGCGTTTGATGCCGCCTATAAACCAATGGCTCTCGTACAAACGTGCAGCCCCCACAGACACCGCTTTGCCGCAGATAGTGCGCGTAGCGTTCTGGTTGGGCCTCGGCGTCATCGCGGTTGTTGTGACCGCCTCTTATATCCTTCTGCAACAACTGATAGCCGAACAGCATCGCGATCAGTCGCTGCATACTCTGGCCAGTTCGCAGAAGGCCTTGTCACAGCGTATTGTCATCTTGGCCTTCAATGCGCAGCAAGGAAGCGTAGAAACCCTGCCGGCTGCAATCAATGCGCTTCATAGTGCCACTATCGACTTCGAAAAGAACTATGACCAGATCCTCAAGCTCACAGGTGCAGAATCAACAATTCGCCATGGCGAAAACTCCCTGAACACTATTCTTTTTTCCGATCCGATTCATCTCGATCATTTCACGTTGAATCTGGCGGCGAACGCTCATCGCTTCGTGAGCTATACGCAATCGGCGCTCGCTAACGATTCGCGGTATCTCGCCAATTCGGGCCTGGCGGCGCTGGACGATACGATCGCCAGCCAGACGCTTTACGGCTATGCTGCGCTCCAGCAGATGCTGGCGACGGATTTCGAACAACGCATCGAAAACATGCTGACGCTGAACCGGTTTCTTTATGGCGGCACCATCGTCATGCTCATTCTGATCGGCCTGCTCGTCTTCCGCCCCATGATGCGCGTCATGGAGCGACACACGAAGGAACTGCTACAGGCGCGTAGTTCCATGGCCTATCTCGCCAGTCATGACGGACTGACGGGACTGCACAATCGCACGTTCCTCAAGGAGCAGTTCTCCAGCATGCTTGCAAACGTGCAGCGACGCGGAACTCAGCTAGCGCTCGTGCACCTGGATCTCGATCATTTCAAGCAGATCAATGATCAACATGGCCACGCGGCCGGCGATCATGTGCTTTCAGAAGTGGCAAGACGCATCCGCACCACAACAAGAGGCAATGATCTATGCGTCCGGCTTGGCGGGGACGAGTTCGTCCTCATCTTTTCGGAAGCTGAGAAGCTTAGCAATGTCTCCAACATGATCGGCCGCGTGCTGGCGCAGATCAGTAAGCCCATCGTTGATCGCAATCAAACCATCCTTCCCGGAGCAAGCGCTGGCGTGGCGCTTTTCCCGCTCGATGCCAAGGGTCTCGATGATCTGATGGCCAGCGCGGATCTGGCGCTCTACTCGGCAAAGAAATCGTCACGCGGCACGTTCCGCTTCTTCTCGACCGATCTTCGCCAGGCGGTGGATCGCCAGCAACAATTGGAGAAGGAGCTACGGGGGGCCATTCACGAGCGCGCCTTCGCGTCTTACTTCCAGCCGCAGGTCAATCTCAAGAACGGCGAACTCTGCGGTGTGGAAGCGCTCGCACGCTGGCCTGACGAGCAACGCGGACTAATGTCGCCGGGCGACTTTCTGCCCACCGCGGAGAAAGCCGGTCTCATGCCGGCAATCGGCCAAATCCTGACAGAGAAGGCAATCGAGCAGGCGGCATCATGGTACAAGGCAGGCATTCCCTTCGGGCGACTTGCCGTCAACGTCTCTGAATCCGAAATCAACTGCGCCAGCTTTAGCGATTTCATCCTCGACACACTGGCCCGGCACGGCTTGCCACCGCATCTGCTCTCCATCGAGATCGTCGAATCGGTCATTCTGGACGACCTGCAAAACGGCATGATAAACAAGCTGACCGATTTGCGTGCACGCGGCATCCACCTGGAGCTCGATGATTTCGGCACTGGATATGCGTCGCTTACGCATATCGACCCGGAGGGGATAGACCGGATCAAGATCGACCGCCAGTTCATCCGCAACATTCACGAAAGCAAGCGTAATTGCAGCGTCGTCAAGGCGCTTGTCGATCTCTCCTCCGATCTCGGCATAGGTCTCGTTGCGGAAGGCGCAGAAACGCAGGCAGAGATGGACATGCTGATGACCCTCGGCTGCCCCGCGGTTCAGGGCTACGGCATTGCACAACCCATGTCGGCGGACCTGTTCAGCGCATGGCTCGAAGGCCGCAGTTCACGCAGCAAGATGACGCTGACTGTGTGAAAACCGGTTGATGGCCATCGACCGGAGATTTCTCTAAGCTCTCTAATGCGCTAGAAAAAGCCATGGCCATTCGTCAGCTCTCAGAAACCGTCGTCAACCAGATCGCAGCCGGCGAAGTCATCGAACGTCCGGCAAGCGTCGTGAAGGAACTTGTCGAGAACGCGCTTGACGCAGGAGCAACGCGCATCGAAGTCGTCACTGCTGGAGGCGGCCTGTCGCTGTTGCGTGTCACCGATAATGGTCACGGCGTGCCCGAAGACGAATTGGCACTGGCGATTTCTCGCCATTGCACCTCCAAGCTCTCCGATGACATTCATGACATACGTTCTCTCGGCTTCCGCGGCGAAGCGCTTCCCTCGATCGGCTCTGTTTCGCGGCTGACCCTGCGCTCGCGTACGGCAGACGCCGATAACGCCTACGAGATCGGCGTCGATGGCGGCAGGGTGTCGGACACCCGCCCCGCACCGGGTAATCGCGGCACAATGGTCGAGGTGCGCGATCTTTTCTTCGCCACACCTGCCCGGCTGAAATTCATGAAAACGGAACGTGCCGAGACGGCGGCGATCACCGAAGTGGTCCGGCGTATCGCCATCGCCTTTCCGCATGTGCGCTTCCAGGTATCCGGCCCCGATCGCAACATGCTCGATCTGCCAGGTTTCTCGCGCGATGCCGACGGGCAGTTGCAACGGGTTGCGCAGATCATGGGCAAAGATTTTACCGACAATGCCCTTCCGGTCGATGCAGAACGCAACGATGTCCGCCTATTCGGTCATATTTCTCTTCCTTCGCACAGCCGCGCCAATGCGTTGCAGCAATATGTCTATGTCAACGGGCGTCCCGTTCGCGACAAGATGATCGCATCCGCCATCCGCGGCGCCTATATGGACGTACTGCCGCGAGACAGGCACGCAATCGCCGCTCTCTTTATCGAGCTTGACCCGGCTTATGTCGATGTCAACGTGCATCCCGCTAAAGCGGATGTTCGCTTCCGCGATCCAGGAGGCGTGCGCGCATTGATTGTCGGCGGCTTGCGGCAGGTTCTGGCACAGGCGGGTATCCGCCCCGCGACCTCGGCGGCAGACGCGATGGCGGCTGCTTTCCGTCCCGGCGGCGCGACGCCGGAAAGCAGAGGCTACCATCCGTCCTCCTATAGCTACGAGGCACGCCCTTCGCAGGCACAGGCTGGCGCTTTGGAGCTCTACCGCGCCAGCCTTTCACCGGCCGGCGGATTTTCTGCTCCATCCCAGGCACCGTTTGACACGCGCGCACCTCTCCAGGCGGCACTGGAAATCGGTGCTGCGAGCGCCGATGCACGCGCAAATGAAACGCCGGTCTCAAACGATCTCCTGACAAAGCCATTGGGTGCGGCGCGCGCGCAGGTGCATGAAAATTACATCGTTGCGCAAACTGAGGATTCGCTGGTCATCGTCGATCAGCATGCGGCGCACGAACGGCTCGTATATGAAGCATTGAAAAATGCGCTGCATTCTCGACCGCTTGCGTCCCAGATGCTGCTCATACCGGAAATCGTTGATCTGCCGGCGGACGACGCCGAGCGACTGGCAACGCATTCCGAGACTTTGGCCCGCTTTGGTCTTGGCGTTGAGCGATTTGGTCCTGGCGCAATCGCCGTTCGCGAGACGCCCGCCATTCTCGGCGAGACGGATGTCTCACAGCTGGTGCGGGACCTTGCCGACGAGATTGCCGACAACGACACCGCCGATACGCTGAAGGAGCGCATCGATGCGATCGCCGCGACTATGGCATGCCATGGCTCGGTTCGCTCGGGTCGCCGTTTGCGAGCAGAGGAAATGAATGCGCTCCTGCGCCAGATGGAAGCTACGCCGGGGTCCGGCACATGCAACCATGGCCGCCCGACCTATATCGAGCTGAGACTGAGCGATATTGAGCGGCTGTTTGGGCGGCGTTGAATGGCTTGCTATACTTTGGCGCTCATAGCCGTTATCCTGTCCGGCAAAGAGATCAGGATGCGACTTTGCATCGTATGAAGGCATGAAAGATGAATATTTTCGACGGCTCCGGCGGTAAGGAAGCAAAACTGCGCTACATGGACGCGGATTTTCAGGTCATCTCACCGGGCAGCTTTGTACGCTGCGCCATTACTGGCCAGGCCATCCCGATCGACGAACTGAAATATTGGAGCGTCGCGCGTCAGGAGCCTTATGCAGACGTTGAAGTCTCCTTCAAGCGTGAACTTGAGGCGCATCCTGAACTACGGAAGCGATAGACGTCGTTCAGACGCTTGCGTCCCGCGCTTCGTAGAGCTTGACCGCTTTCTCAATCTCCCGCTTGAGATTATCCTTCAATGAAGCGGTTTCTTCCAAAATCAGGTCTGCCTTCAGGAAATCCAGGACGCGGTATTGCGAAACGGGCGGGCGGATCAGGACCTGCGGCGGATTGCGTTCCAGTTTGGTGCTGATAATCGACTGCATCATCAACTGGCTGGTTCCGAACATAAGCTCGATCGAGTTCGGCAGTTTTCTGGCAGCTTTCGGATCTTCCGGGGGAACAGGCGAGCCCACAACATCGACCGCGATGACGATATCGGCATCCTCCTGCAAAAGATCGAACGGCACCGGGTTGTAAAAACCGCCATCGATCAGAACGCGCCCGTTGCGACGCACCGGTGAAAAGACGGCCGGGATAGCGGACGATGCCGCAATTGCAGAGCGCAGATCGCCGTCCTCCATGACAACAAGACGATTGCCATAGAAATCTATCGCCGTCACTTTCAACGGGATTTGCAAGTCTTCGAACCTGGTCGGAATGGCATCGGGCAGGAAGGCATCGACAATGCGCTCGATGTTGAACTGCGTGAAGCGCAGGCCAAAGCCGCTGGTGCGGGCCTTCCACATGCGGCTGGCGACCTCCCCCTTTTTGGAGAGGACACCGCGGGCGTAAGCTGCGATGTCCTGCCCTGTCATACCGGAGGCCATGCCTGCCGCCATGATCGAGCCTATGGAGGAGCCGGCGAGTCCAACCGGCTTGATACCCAACTCATTCAGCGTATCAATGGCATGCACATGGGCGAGACCGCGCGCCCCTCCCCCGCCCAGCGCCAGGGCGAAACGAGGCCCGCTCGTCTGCGGCTTCGAGGAGAGCGCGGCGTCAGGTGTCATGACTTACCGTTCTCAGGTCCGATCAAGAGGATTGCAGGCTTGGTCGAAAAGAGACGTTTTCCCATGGCGTTGACCTCTTCTCTGGTGATCGAGTTCAGCAATGGTTCAAACCTGGAATCGAAGAAATCGATCCCCAGTTCATCGCGTTGGATGTCTACGAGTGTGGAGGCAATGGCGCTCGACGAGGAAAAGCGGCTGATCGGGATCGACCCCGCAAGATAGGTCTTCGCGCTGGCCAGTTCGGCCTCCGTCACCCCATCTTTGACTGCGCGCCCGATCTCCGCTTCGATGACTTCAAGCGCCTCGCTCGCGCTTTCCGACTTTGTTGCGGTTGTAACGACAGTGCCTGCAAAATGATCGAGAAACTGGCTGCCCATGTTCGCGCCATAGGCCAAGCCGCGTTTCTCTCTCACTTCCACAAAAAGGCGCGAATTCATGTCGCCGCCGAGTATCTGCGTCAGTAGAGCCTGCGTCAGCTCTATTTTTGGATCATCGCTGTTATCGGCCGGATAGGAGAGCATGATACTGGTCTGCGGCAACGGATAGACCTGATGAACAGTCTGATCATACTTGCCCTTCACTTCCGGAACAGGCGTCAATTGGCTCTTTTCCGGAAGATCACCGAACACGCGGTCAAGCAGGCGTTTGGCGCCCTCCTGATCAATCGCCCCGACAATGCCGACATAGAGTTTATCGCGGGCAAACATCTTCTTGTGCGCCTGACGCAGATCGTCGCGCGTGACACGCAGGATCGTCTCCTCGGTCGTCGGGATAGCGTAGGGATGGTCGCCAAAAAAGGCTTCCTGCCATTTGATCTGGGCGAGATATTGCGGATCCCGACTCTGCGCGCGCAGACGTTCTATCGTGAGTCCACGCACGCGCTCGACGGGCACCTCATCAAAGCGTGGTGCGTTCACGGCCTTGGTCAGAAGATCGGTTGCCTCCACTTGCTTCTCGGTAAGGAAACGCATACTGCCCGAAATCGTATCCTGGCCAGCACTGAAGCTTATATCGGCTCCAGCCTTATCGAGCGCCTCGACAAATGCCTCGCGATCGAGATCGCCCGCGCCTTCATCAAGCGTCGAGGTCATCAAAGAAACGAGACCTTCCTTGCCTTTCGGGTCTTGCGCCTGGCCACCATCCATCGAGAAGCGGATGGTCACCATCGGTAACGTGTAATCCTCAACCAGATAGGCCTTCACACCCTTGGAGGATTCAATCTCTACAGGCTTCACCTGCGCATGGGCAGCGAGGGGCGTCAGGAGAAGGGCCGGCAGAACTGCTGCACGGAAGAAACGGGAGACGGTCTCGGATTTCATTGCAAACATCCGCTCGAATTTCGACAGGCTTTTGATATGGATCATCAGTTCTGCGCCTTCTCTTCTGCGGGTTTGGGAAGCAGGTAAGCCGTGACGGACCGGTCGTAATCGAGATATTTCCTGGCGACTGCCTGAACCTGGGCAGCCGTTATCTTCTTTACGCGATCTGTCCAGCCGAAGAAGTCGTCAGCATTGCCGCCGATCGAATAGATCAGCCCCATAGTGTTGGCCATGCCGATCTGGCTGTCACGCGCAAAGACCATGCCGCGCGTGAAGCGCGTCTTGGCTGCTTCAAGCTCCTCCTGCGTAGGGCCGCTTTCGATGATGCGTTCAACTTCCGCCTGAACCTGCTTTTCCATCGCCTCGACGCTTTCCTCCCCGCGCGGCGTCGCGTTGACGGAGAAGGTACCGTAATCAAGGTTGAGGCCGTCATAGCTGGCACCTGCCGAACTTGCAGTCTGATCCTCGACCACGAGCTTCTTCTGCAAGCGGCTCAAGGTTCCGCCACCAAGGATTTCCGCCAGAAGATCGAGCGCCTCAGCCTCGCCATTCTCGGCTTTCAATGCCGCTGGAACGATCCAACTGGTCGAGAAGCTTGGGGTGGTGATACGATCATCGCGCATCGTCACGGTACGGCGGGTGTCCTGCTGCGGCTCACTGGGGCGCAGGCGCGGTCCGATTTCCGGTCCCTTGGCGATCTTGCCATAAGTTTCCTCGGCAAGCTTCAGCACTTCCTGCGGATCGACATCGCCGGCGACGACGAGCGTCGCATTGTTCGGCTCGTAATAGCGATTATAGAATGCAATCGCATCCTCACGGTTGAGCTGCTCGATCTCTTGCATCCATCCGATGATCGGAATGCGATAGGGATGGTTCTGGAACAACGTGGCCGAGACTTCCTCACCCAGCACGGCACTCGGATTATTGTCAACGCGCATACGGCGCTCTTCAAGAATGACGCTGCGTTCTGTGTCCACCACCTCGTCTGAAAGCACAAGATTGCGCATCCGGTCGGCCTCGAATTCCATCATGGTCTTCAGATGCTGCGGCGGCACGATCTGGTAATAGGCCGTATAATCAGTCGAAGTGAAGGCGTTTTCACTCCCACCTGCTGCCGAAACAGTCTGCGAGAACTCGCCAGCCTTGTGATTTGTCGTGCCCTTGAACATGAGATGCTCGAAGAAATGGGCGATTCCGGATTTACCCTTCGGCTCGTCGGCGCTGCCGACCTTGTACCAAAGCATATGCGTGACGAAGGGAATGCGCTTGTCCGGAAGCACGACGATAGTCAGCCCGTTTTCCAGCGTAAAGGTTTCAACTTCCGTGCGCTCTGCGCCTGGTTGGCTTTGCGTGATTTGCGGCTGCGGCGTCTCTTGCGCGTGCGAAATCGTGGTCGGAACGGGGACCAGCAAGACTGCACTCGTCAGCAATATTAGAAATCGAGAAGAAAAAGACTGGGGCTTCAAGCGCATAGAAGAGATAACCTCTGCTTGGAAGTAGAAATGCATCGGCAAGATCACAAGCGTTAACGCCGATGCATTACGAAATTTGAAAACGAAACGGAAAAATCCGCCGGAATCGGAGTCGCACGACAAAAAGGCGCGATTCAGGCAAAGGTAAACAGATGTAACGTTGTGTCACCGTAATTTCGGGTGTCAATACGCGTAAACTTCGCCATCGGCGCAATCTCCGCGCCGGCGATTTCTTCCAGAATGACGAGAGCGCCGACCTTAAGCCAACCACCGGTAGCTGCGCTCATCAGTGCCCGTTCACCCAGCCCTTTATTGTAGGGGGGATCTGCAAAGATGATATCAAAAGGCAGCATGGTGCCGATTTCGCCAAGGCGTGTTGCGTCCCGGCGAAATATTTTGGTTCGCCCCTGAAGACCAAAGGCTTCGACATTGGTACGGATCAAACCGCGCCCTTCCGCCGATTCCTCGATAAACACCCCGGCTGAACACCCGCGCGAAAGAGCCTCCAATCCCAATGCGCCGGTGCCTGCGAACAAGTCCAGGACGCGTCCGCCATCCAGTCTGTCCCTATGGGCGTGCGCGAGGACATTGAACAGTGCCTCGCGCGTACGATCAGTCGTAGGGCGGATGTCGCGCGATTTCGGTGTAGCGAGCTCTCGCCCGCGAAACTCACCGCCGACGATCCGCATCCCTGCCCTTCCGTTCGCCGCCTGGCTTGTCGCCGTCGCGTTTCACGCCATCACGCTTTTCAGATCGGGGCTTATCGCCGAAGCTTTTCTTGTTGCCAGAAGGCTTCTTGTCGCCGAATGGGCGTTCACCGCGAGGACGGTCCCGGAAGCCTTCCGAGCGAGGTTTGTCACCATAAGGCTTGCGCTCGCCCGAGAATTTGCGCTCACCATCGCGCTTCTCAAAGCGCGGCTTGTCGCCATAAGGACGACGCTCGCCGGCATCGCCATCGCGCTTCTCGAAACGTGGCTTATCGCCGTAAGGCTTGCGCTCGCCCGAGAATTTACGCTCACCTTCGCGCTTCTCAAAGCGCGGCTTGTCACCATAAGGACGACGCTCACCGGCATCGCCATCGCGCTTCTCGAAACGTGGCTTATCGCCATAAGGCTTGCGCTCGCCGGCATCGCCTTCGCGCTTCTCGAAACGTGGCTTATCGCCATATGGCTTGCGCTCGCCCGAGAATTTACGCTCACCATCGCGCTTCTCAAACCGCGGCTTGTCACCATAAGGACGACGCTCGCCGGCATCGCCATAAGGCTTGCGCTCGCCCGAGAATTTGCGCTCACCTTCGCGCTTCTCAAAGCGCGGCTTCTCACCATAAGGACGACGCTCTCCGTGAGGCTTCTTATCGCCGAAGGAACGTTCATCTCGCGCGCGATCGCGAAAGCCTTCCGAGCGCTGTTCCTCACGCTTCTTCTCGGCCTTTTCTCCCTGCGGGCGTGCGCCCGGGGCCATCCAGACATTGCCTCGACGTTTCAGCGGATTCTTTTCATCGATCGGCTCTTCGTCGCGACGTCCGGCCTTCTTGCCGAAGTCCTTTTTGCCAAACGGCTTATCGCCAAAGGAACGACCGCCGCGATCATCGCCACGGCGGGTGGAGAGACGCGAAAGCATCTGCTCGCGCACCTCTTCCTTCGACATGCGGCGACGACGGATCAGGCCGCCCTCTTCCTCTTCAGGCAGCGAAGTACGGGCAGGCGTGGGCTGATACTCCTCGCGGGCATGATCGCGAGAGCCGGAGCGCTCCGCTCGGACCGGCTTGTTCGAGAAGGGCTTGTTGATCGCAGCGTCGAAATTGGCGCCGGATTCTTCGATCAAACGCTCCCCAAGCTGATCGCGCAGCGCGCGGCCCTTGACTTCGAGTACCGCACCTTCGTCAAGATCTCCCAATTGAAACGGGCCGAAAGAAATGCGGATCAGACGCGTGACTTCCAGGCCGAGCGCACCAAGCACGTTCTTGACTTCGCGATTCTTGCCCTCACGCAGGCCCAGCGTCAGCCAGGAATTCGTGCCTTGCGTACGCTCCAGCGTGGCGTCGATCGCGCCATAGAACACGCCATCGACGGCAATGCCGTTCTTCAGTTCGACCAGCGCCTTCTCATCGACCTTGCCATGCACACGCACGCGGTAACGGCGCAGCCAGCCGGTGGTCGGCAGTTCGAGCATGCGCGACAACCCGCCATCATTGGTGAGCAGTAGCAGGCCTTCAGTGTTGATATCGAGGCGACCTACCGTCATCAGGCGCGGCAGTTCCGCCGGGAGCACGTCGAAAATGGTTGGGCGACCTTCCGGGTCGCGCGTCGTCGTCACATAACCACCGGGCTTATGGAAGAGGAACAGGCGCGTACGCTCGATCTGCGGGATCGGAGTGCCATCGACAGTGATCTTGTCGTCAGCCTTAACGTTGATGGCCGGGCTTTCGAGCACCTTGCCGTTGACCGCGACGCGACCGGCAGCAATCAGCGCCTCGGCCTCGCGACGGGAGGAAACGCCCGCGCGCGCCAGGCGCTTGGCAATGCGTTCGCCTTCATCGGCTGCCTGTTCAGGTGCCGCTTTTTCTATGTTTTTATTTGGATTGTTTGTCATCTGGCCTTTGCCTTTCAGCCCGGCTAGATAACAGGAAGCGCTATCTCTGGCGAGGGTTAAAACGCGCAGGTTAACGATTGATGCGGTCAAATTTCATGGAAATCGCCTTCGAAGAGGCGAAAAAAGCACAAGAACGTGACGAAGTGCCTATCGGCGCCGTTCTCGTGCTCGACGGCATGGTCATTGCACGGGCCGGAAACCGCACGCGTGAACTTGCCGACCCGACCGCTCACGCCGAAATGCTCGTTATCTCCCAAGCCGCGCGTGAGCTCGGCAGAGAGCGGCTCGACGGTGCTGATCTTTACGTGACGCTGGAACCCTGCACAATGTGCGCCGCTGCCATCTCCTTCGCGCGCCTTCGCCGGCTCTATTTCGCCGCCAGCGATGACAAAGGCGGAGCAGTGACCTCCGGTGTGCGCTTTTTCCATTCCCCAACCTGCCATCACGTACCGGAGGTGTATTCCGGGCTGCGCGAGACAGAGGCACGTAGCTTGCTACGCGACTTCTTTCAGCAAAAGCGTGGATAAATTTCTCCAAGAAGAAATATTTATTCCTTTATCATCAATTCCTTACCGGAAAAATATAAAACCCGGCCAAGAAAAAACGCTCTTTCCGTCCCCACCCTTCGCGCTTGAAGGATAATGCTCCTGTCGCGTCGGAGAGGGCAGGAAGTGCACCCTAGCTTCTGGCGGCGCGATGGATGATGGGTGAAGGCGCCGGCGCGCCTGCGCCCATCATTCAGGCGCATGTGGACGCATGCCAAGTTTTATGAGAGTTCGGGCCACATGCGCTCTACCCTCTCAAGAATGCGGCAGCGTCCGGGGAAGAGTAGAGACCGGCTTCCCCGGACCTGGCGTTTCTCTGTCATCAACCGCGCGGCGACGAGCCGTAGCGGCGTTTCGTGCTGGCCGGGGAAAGAAAAGCGCGGCCGAGAGTGCCCTGGAAAATAATCGGACTTAACGTCCGGGGATAAGATTGCCGAGGCTCCATCCACCGCCGCCCGCTTCCTTCTTGCGGCGACGTTCCTTTGCAGCTTCAGTCTCGCCGAGATCGTCCTGCGGCGCGGTCGCTGCCGCCTGCCGATAGTCGATCGGCGGCTCACTCAAATAGCGGCGCTGATTGGGAGTGCCCTGCTGCTGCGCAGCCAGACGGCGACGAAACTCTTCACTACGCGCCTTCGAATTCGACGGGCCGAACTGGTCCTCGAAGCGCTGCGAACGCGTTGCCTGAGCGCGCGCGACATCGGGAACGATAGGCGAGCGGTAGTTGGGGTTATCCTGATTTGCCGTGGCCTCGTCACGCAGACGTTGACGCCGCTGTTCCGGCGATTCCGGCCATTGCGCTCCGGCAGTCTCGACGACGCTATCCTGTGGAGCCGGAAGATTCTGCGTGTTGGCGGGTTTCACGAGCGCAGGACGCGGCTGGTAGGCGATCGCTTCCTTTTCCTGCGGACGCAACGAGAACATGCTCTGCAAATCATTCGACAGCTGTTCGCCGGCGGAGACGCCAGTGCCATAAGTCGGGCCTGACTGGCAACCGGCAACGAAAAGCGCCGTACCCGCGACCACCACCGCGCCGAGACGGCGACCTACATTCGACATGGAGAGCTTAACGATCGTCACTGAGCAGCCTTTCGCTGAACATACACACATCTGGCTGACCCGCTCAGATAGCCTCGCGACATTAGCGGGACGCTGCCTGTGGATTTCTACCTAGTCGGCAGAGCTTTTAACAAAGCACAAACCAAAGAGCAACGCTCGCCCTCACCTGTCACGCAATGTTGGCGGGATAAGGGCGCAGCTGCAAAACAGCGCCCTCTCCTCTTACAGACGGCCGAGTGCTTTCAACTCGTTCAGCGCCGCGGCATCGCGTGCCGACACATCCGGCCAGGCCGGGTCGGAGCCGACATCATTCGTATAGCGCCAGGAACGTTGGCATTTTACGCCTTTGGCCCGCTCAATGACAACACCTACACCTGCAACTTCATCCATCACGAAGGCTTCGTCCGGCGCCGCGTGAGACATGATGGCGATGTCGCTGGTAATTGCTGTTTCGGCGAGATCGACATCCGCGACCGCTTCGGCAAGAGCGGCGTCTGTGATGAAAACCCGTGGCGCAGCCTCAAGCGAAGAACCGATCGTCTTCTTCGCGCGCTCGATCTCCAATGCACCGGTGACGACGCGGCGAACCTGTCGCACTTTGCGCCACTTTTCAGCCAGCACATCATCGCGCCATTCGACGGGCGTTTCGCGGAACTGCTCCAGATGCACGGATGCTGCCTGCGGATAGCGCTCGCTCCACGCTTCTTCGGTCGTGAAGGGAAGCATCGGCGCGAGCCACGTAACCAGACGATCGAACAGCTGGCGCACGACATAAAGTGCTGCCTGACGACGCTTGCTCGACGGTGCATCGCAGTAGAGCGCATCCTTGCGTATATCGAAATAGAAGGCGGAGAGCTCGACATTTGCAAAGTCGATCAGCGCACGGGCAATGCGCTTGAAATCGAACGCATCATAGGATTCGCGCACCAGCAGATCGAGTTCGGCCAGACGGTGCAGCATCAGGCGCTCCAGCTCCGGCATCTCTGAGAGCACGACGTCGCCGCCCTCATCATGGGCAAGTGTACCGAGCATCCAACGGACTGTGTTGCGCAGCTTGCGATAGGCATCAACATTGGTCTGCAGGATGGTCCTGCCGAGACGCTGATCCTCCCAATAATCGGTGTTCATGACCCAGAGGCGCAGGATATCGGCACCCGAGTCCTTGATCACGTCCTGGGGCGTAACGGTGTTACCGAGCGACTTCGACATTTTGCGGCCTTCTTCATCCATGGTGAAACCATGGGTGATGACGGCGTTGTACGGCGCACGGCCACGCGTGCCGCAAGCCTCGAGCAGCGACGAATGGAACCAGCCGCGATGCTGATCCGAACCTTCCAGATAGACGTCGGCCGGCCATTTCATGTCCGGGCGATCCTCCAGCGTAAAGGTATGGGTCGAGCCCGAATCGAACCAGACGTCGAGAATGTCGCGCACCATGATCCACGGCTCGCCGGCCCTGTCGGCCAGGAAGCGATCGCGCGCGCCATCGGCAAACCAGGCATCGGCACCTTCAAGCTCGAAGGCCTCCAGGATACGCTTGTTGACGGCCTCGTCCCTCAACACATTGCCGTCGGCATCCACGAAAATGCAGATCGGCACGCCCCAGGCGCGCTGGCGCGACAATACCCAATCCGGGCGGTCTGCGATCATGGCACGCAAGCGGTTCTGCCCCGCAGCAGGCACGAAGCGGGTTTCGTCAATGGCCTTGAGCGCACGCGAACGCAACGTGGAGCCGTCTCCAAGTTCCTTGTCCATATGAACGAACCATTGCGGCGTATTGCGGAAGATGACCGGCTTCTTCGAGCGCCAGGAATGCGGATATTGGTGCTTTAGACGACCGCGCGCAAAGAGTGCATCGGCTGCAATCAGCGCCTCGATAACGGCCTTATTGGCGTCGCCCTTCTTGCCGTTGTCGTCGATCACTCGTGCAGCGCCGCCTTCGCGATCCGGACCGAAGCCCGGCGCATCCTTGGTATAGAAGCCTGCATCATCGACCGGAAACGGGATTTCTGTCGGAATGCCACGCTCGCGAAGCAGATTTTGGCTATCCATCCACACGTCAAAATCTTCACGGCCATGGCTTGGAGCCGTGTGGACGAAACCGGTACCAGCGTCGTCGGTCACGTGATCGCCAGCCAGAAGCGGCACGATGAATTCATAGCCACCGCCGAAGCCCTTGAGGGGGTGATCAAGCGTGATTGAAGAGAGGTCGGCGGCGGAAACGTCGCTTAACTTGTTGAATTCGAGCTTGGCCTTCTTGAAGCACTCTTCGGCGAGCGCATCAGCGAAGACTAGCCGTTCTCCTGCTTGCGGCCCAAAATCATTTTCGGCAGCAGTGACTTCGTAAAGACTGTAAGCAACGCGGGGCGAATAGGCGACAGCGCGGTTGCCGGGAATGGTCCAAGGCGTGGTCGTCCAGATAACGAGCGATGCGCCAGCAAGGGCATCCGAGCCGACTACCGGAAACTTCACCCAGATCGCGTCGCTTTCATAGTCGTGATACTCAACTTCTGCTTCCGCCAATGCGGTACGCTCGACCACTGACCACATAACGGGCTTGGAACCGCGATAGAGCTGGCCGGACATGGCGAATTTCAGCAGTTCGCCAGCAATACGCGCCTCGGCGTGAAAGTTCATCGTCGTGTAGGGATTTTCGAAATCGCCAACGATGCCAAGGCGCTTGAACTCCCTCGACTGCTCGCCGATCCAGCCTGCGGCGAATTCGCGACATTCCTTGCGGAACTCGTTGATCGGCACCTGATCCTTGTCCTGGCCCTTGGCGCGGTATTTTTCCTCGATCTTCCACTCGATCGGCAAGCCGTGGCAGTCCCAGCCCGGAACATAGTTGGAATCGAAACCGCGCATCTGGAAGGAGCGCGTGATGACGTCCTTCAGTACCTTGTTTAGCGCATGGCCTATATGGATATTGCCGTTGGCATAGGGAGGACCGTCATGCAGCACGAATTTCTCGCGGCCTTTCGCGGACTCCCGCAGCTTCTTGTAGAGATCCATCTCCTCCCAGCGGGCCACGATTTGCGGCTCCTTCTGGGGCAGGCCAGCACGCATCGGGAAATCGGTCTGCGGCAGGTAAAGGGTCTTGGAATAATCGATCTTATCGGACGTATCGGTCATCGTCATGCCTCGGCGCGAGCATTTGGAATTGCAGCTCGCAGTCTGGAAACTACTGGAAAGATGCGCGTGCGCGACTGGTGCCTGGTAATTGGCAAAACCCGGACCGCCCGGCGACCGTCAGGCCGCCCGGACAGCCGGGCTGATAATTCGTATCGTGGTCTTGAGCAAAAGCTGCGCCATCGTCATGATGGGTGCTTGTAGCGGAGGCGAGCGCCGCTGGAAAGAGTGCGTATTGGTCAAGAACGAAAAAACGTGGCAAACGTGGGCTGATCCCGAAGCATGCAGCGTTAGCCGCTAAAGTTCAGCCTGTGATCGAGCGGACCAATCGGCTGCGCCGCCGCCAGAACAGCACGGGCCTCCACCTCATCCCGACGCATTTGCTCGACCAGGGGGTCGAGCCCGTCGAACTTTACCTCGCCGCGAAGATAGGCGAAGAACGAGACACTGCAAACCTCCCCGTAGAGATCGCCAGAAAAGTCGAATACGAAAGTCTCGAGCAATGGCTCACCATGCGACGTGACAGTGGGCCGACGCCCGAAACTCGCAACGCCGTCATGCAAGCTTCCGTCAGCGCGGCGCAGACGCACCGCATAAATGCCATGGGCAAGCGTGGCGTCATCTGGCAGCGTCATGTTAGCAGTAGGATAGCCGAGGGTACGGCCAAGTTTTTGACCGTGCTGCACAGGCGCCTCCACGATGAAACGATAGCCGAGCAGGCCCGCAGCTTGCGAAATCTCACCAGTGCAGAGGAACTCGCGGACGCGGCTCGACGAAACTCTCTCGCCGCCCTCATCCGAAAAGGCTTCCACCATCGTCACGCCGAAGCCGGCTCCTTCACCTGCCGTCTTCAGGAAATCCGGCGTGCCTTCGCGGTTTCGTCCGAAATGAAAATCAAAACCGGTGACGACGTGGACGACACCCAGCTTGCCCAGAAGAATATTATCAATGAAGCTTTGGGCGGATTGGGTCGCGAATTCACGGCTGAACCGCAATTCAACCAGGCCGGAAAAACCGAGCGCCTGCAAGAGTCGCGCCTTGAGATGCGACGGCGTGAGCTGAAACAGCGGCATTTCGGGACGGAACACCTGGCGCGGATGTGGCGTGAAACTCAGTACGACGGCAGGAACGCCGCGCGCCTTCGCTTCCTCCAACGCGCACTCCAGCACCGCCTGATGACCGCGATGTACACCGTCGAAATTGCCTATGGCCACGACTGCGCCGCGCAATGTTTCAGGCAAAGCAGCGTCCGGGGCGATATGAACAAACTCGACAGGCTGCACAGCTTTGTCCTCACGCCAGACGCGGCATGGTGGCAACCGGCATGTGCCCATGCCTGTTCAGGAACACGGCCATGCGCCCCGCATCCGGCTCAAGCGCGTCGCCATATTCGCCTGCATGAATGCCGCCGGAAATGAACAAGGCGTCCACGCCATTGGCAACCGCACCCTTGATATCGGTGAGAATACCGTCGCCGATAGCCAGCGCATCCTTCGCCGTCACCTCGCGGCCAAGAACCCCGCAGGCAGCTTTCAACGCTGCCTCATAGATCGGATGATGCGGCTTGCCGGCAATGAATGTGCGACCGCCGAGCAGACCATAGTCGCGCGCAAGAGCACCCGCGCACCAGACGAGCTTTTCGCCCTTTTCTACAACAATATCGGGATTGGCGCAGATGAAAGGCAGGTTACGGGCGCGCAGCCGCTGCAAAAGATCTGCGTAGTCTTCCGGCTTTTCACTATCATCATCGACGAAACCGGTACAAACCACGCTGTCGGCTTCGAATTCCTCAACCAGTTCCACATCCAGATCTTCGTAGATGGATTCTTCGCGTTCCGTGCCGATATGAAAAATGCGACGCGGGCCTTCGGCAATCAGCTTACGGGTAACATCCCCCGACGTGACGATGAAATCCCATGCATCGTCCGGCACGCCCAGCCCGCGTATCTGCACCTCGACCGGCTTGTTGGGCCGTGGCGCATTGGTGATAAGAACGACCGCCTTACCCTTCTGGCGCGCGCGCTGAAGGGCTGCACAAGCTTGCGGGAATGCCTCGACGCCATTGTGCAACACCCCCCAGACATCGCATAAAACGACGGAATAATCATCGAGCAACGCATCGAGCGTTTCCACCGTGCGGGGCGCGGCGGCAATGGCTGCGTCGGTCATATCGTCTCCTGGTTATGGGCGTCGCATTTGGCAAAGCACCTAGCGCAAGAGGCGCGGCCTGTCACCACCCTTTCGAGGCTCTTGGGAATCTCGCACAACGCATCTAACCCGGCATCGAACCGATACCCTTTAGTACTTATATAGGCTAATGAGTATTATCGAAATTATTTTGCATTAACTAAGATATCTCCCAAGATAAGTCAAAATTTTAGAATTATTCTCAACGAGATTTTACAATTCTTCTGATAGCCACAGGTGAATTTTACCGAGGTGATCAAATGAAATCTTTTCAAAAGAATACTTCCGGATCGCTAAACATCATATTTGTTCTAATATGCGTTCCACTACTGGCGGCAATTGCTTACGCCATCGATGTTTCAAACATGTTGCGGCAGCGCGAGGAGGTCCAGACGGCACTCGATGCCGCATCGGTCGCATCGGCAAAAGTTGCCCTCTCCATGCGAGCAGACGAACTCGATGACTACGGGCAGCGCATGTTTCAAGCAAATATCCATTCGCTCGCCGCATCAGAAGTAAGTGTAAAAACGGAGCTGAATCCGGCTGGCGCGGCCGGTATCCTTAGAGTGAGCGGCACCTTCAACTACGACCCCTTTCTTCTAGGAGCGCTCTCCAATCTCGTAGGACGAAGCGGCAGCACACCAATAAGCCTCACGAGTGACGTGAAGCTGTCCGGCAAGGTTGAAGTGGCAATGGTGATCGACAACTCCTTTTCGATGATTTTTACAGGCGGAGGAACATCCATCGACCGCATCGAAACCGTTCGCCGAGCCAGCCAGAAGACAGTCACTGCGCTCGCTTTGCAAGAGGATACCAAGGTCGCCCTGGTCCCTTTCGCCAGCACCGTCAATATCGGCAGCCAGAACCGATCTGCGCCCTGGATCGACAGTTCGGGCATTGCCCCGACGCATCACGAAAACTTCGACTGGGCGGGGTCGTTTCCGGGCGATCCCGCGACGTGCGACAAATGTGTCGAGAAAATCGGCAATATCTGGTTCGCGCGTGGCAAGGATTGGGACACCCAGCAAGACAAGCCTCTGACCCGTTTCCAGTTATTTGACGCTGTTAGCGTACCCTGGGGAGGGTGCGTGGAGGCGCGCCCTGCGCCCTACACTGTCGGAATGCAGCCAGCACAAGCTTCGCAAGACGCATCAGGTACCATTATGGGCGATCCCCACTCGCTGTTCGTCCCGATGTTCGCCGTCGATGAAATCGGCTCCGGCGCCGAGACCAACGACTGGTGGAACAAAAACGCGACGTCCGGCACCGACAGGGAGAGGCAGGCAAATGTGGAGAGGTATTTTTCAGGAACGCCCAGTACTATTCCGAACGGGAAAGGCCCGAACTTCGACTGCACGGTGCAATCCGTGATTCCGCTGACCGATGTCTCCGACGCGGCCAATCTGAAAATGATGCAAGACGCAATCAAGAAGATGACACCGGTAGGCGACACAAATGTTGGTGACGCGATTGCATGGGGTCTTCGCATTCTGACGCCGGGAGAACCATTCGATGAGACGGAATCCGGGAGGCTCGCCGTAAGACGCTACATGATCATCCTGACCGACGGCGCCAACACCTACAACGTCAGTTCAAACACAGCTGGAACCGTATCAAGGTACGGCGCCCACGGATACGTGAAGCCATTCGACACGGCGCAACAAAATCGTATCTTCATGGGTACCGGCGTCACACCCGGCACGAGCGAAAAAAGCTTTAGCGACGCCCTGGACAGCAACATGAAAAAGGCCTGCGACGAAGCGAAAAGCGATGGCATCATCCTGATCACCTTGGCTCTCGACCTCGATTCCAACGATGTTGAGGAACATCAGCAGATATCGCTTCTTCAGGAATGTGCTTCGCCGGACGCGTTCAACCGCAGCACTCCGTCGAACGGAACGGCTCCGCTTTCAAACGATCGGCCCGACCCGGAAAAACTTTTCTGGAATATTTCTTCCGACCAACTGGAGGAAGTCCTGGCGCAAATAACTTCCGATTTTAAAAGCATGTATATTTCAAGATAATACTTCGATACCGAAGAAACTCATAGTTTAATCACACCAAAAGTATATTATGTTAAAAAAATTTATTAGCGATCGCGACGGCGGCTTTTTTGTCTTCGTCGCGCTGGCTTTGCCCGTAATTCTTGCCACAGTGGGCCTTGCCGTTGACTATACCAATCTCCAGCGTCTGAAAACCGAACTCCAGGCGGCGCTCGACGCAACCAGTCTTGCCGCCGCGAAGAATTATCACGGCAAACCGATCGATACATATGCACAAGGCATTTTCCGCGCCAATCTTGAAGATATTTCCCTTCCAAATGTCAAATTGACGCTTGAGTATCCGCAAAATCAGGCTGGCAAACGGTTCATCCAGGCGAAAGCGAGACTGCACTACGACACCTTCCTCATGGGCGCAGTCGAACGCATCTTTGGAGCACCGGACGGACCCGGCGTAATTCATCTGGCGTCGAGCAGTTCCATTCCCCAGGATGCAGAAATCGTCCTTGTGCTGGACAATTCAGGATCAATGAACAATTTGGGTTTTGGCACGAGAACGCAACGGATCGACGTACTCAAGAACTCCGCAAAGGGGCTGATCTCAGCGCTGGGAGCTTCTGCTCAGTTCTCTCCGGGAGCCAAGTCTCATGTCAAGATCGGCATTGTACCGTTCAATGCATGGATCAATGTCGGCGCGCAAAACCGGCAGGCCTCGTGGCTCGACGCCAAGGGAATTTCTCCCATCCACCACGAAAATCTGGACTGGGAAAGTTCCTTTCCGCTCGAACACGCACCGGAATGCATCAATGACCGCCGATGCATTCGAAAAAACGGCGATGGATCCTTCACCGCAATTGGGGGCGCCTGGGGCAAGCTCAAGGGAAAACACCTGACCAGGTTCACCATTATGCAGCAGGCCAAGGAAATCCACAAAGCGGAAAGCATCAAACAGGGCTGGAAAGGTTGTGTCGAATCGCGGCCTGCTCCCTACACACTTTCATTTGCCGCACCGGACGCGGCGTTTCCGGCATCTCTTTTCGTGCCTATGTTTCATCCTGACGAACCGCCGCTTGCAGGCCACACACGTATCTCAAAGCATAATAATTGGTGGACCGACAAGCCGAACCAGGCTTCGGTCCATGACCATAATGAGGTCAGCCGCTACTTTACGCAGGATCAAGCGGAAATTCGTCCCATCCACCCGATCACGGCGCATATCGACGCGCCGAGCGGGCCCAATGGCGATTGCGTAATCCAACCCGTTACTCCTCTTCGGAGCGTGGGGCAGAATGCTGCCCGGAAGGAATTGCTCGACAAGATCAACGCGATGTCACCCCACGGCAAAACAAACGTGCCGGAGGGGATGATCTGGGGTCTCCATCTCTTGTCTCCCCATGCCCCCTTCTCCGGCGCAACGCCTTTTCGCAACTCCGGCACCCAAAAATTCATGGTTATTCTGACGGACGGCGCCAATGAATATCGCGACCGTGTAAGCGGTGTAGAAGCCGACAGCGGATACGGATCTTACGGTTATCACGCTCCTAAAAGAAGCGAGAAACCGAATAGGCGCCTGACGGAAGCAGCCGGCTTGAGCGACGGTGCATCCACGGAGGCAGGCCTCGATGCCATCTTCACAAAAGTCTGCGCCAAGGCACACGAGGAGGGTGTGATCGTCATGACGGTCGCGCTAGACCTGAATGACAAAACGGCCGAGGAAAAAAAACAGATCGCTCTTCTTCGGGCCTGCGCTACAAAAGCAGGAAATGGCAAGCGTCTTTTCTGGAATGCGGTGAGCGCTCAGCTTCCGGGAGTGTTCCGTGAGATTGCCTCTCAGATCAGCAATCTGCGTATTGTGGACTGACGATATAGAGCCGTCACGACACGGGGCCTTACTGGGTGAGCGGCTAGCCGCTCACTCAACCCTTCAGCGAGTCTGGCGCGCGCCGTCACCATATCTTCGTGAATTTTTTTACGCCGTCAGCTCATCCGCCTTGACTCGCAAAATGAGCCTCTCTATCTCTTCGGTCAGCTTTAGCACTCGCCAATAAGGAGTGCTAACAGCAGGGGGATATCAGGCCCTTAATCTGTTTTCGACAATCCTGTGAGGATAGAAACATGGCAGAGTTGAATTTCCGTCCGCTTCACGATCGCGTCGTCGTTCGTCGCGTCGAGTCGGAAGAAAAGACCGCTGGCGGCATCATCATTCCCGACACCGCCAAGGAAAAGCCGCAGGAAGGCGAAATCGTCGCCGTCGGCTCCGGCGCCCGTGACGAGGCCGGCAAGGTTGTTGCCCTCGACGTCAAGGCAGGCGACCGCGTCCTGTTCGGCAAATGGTCGGGTACGGAAGTCAAGATCGGCGGCAAGGACCTGCTGATCATGAAGGAATCCGACATCATGGGCATTATCGGCTAATCCAGCCGTTCGCTTGACCATATTAATTCACTCTCTCGTTTAGGAGTCTCCAATGGCTGCGAAAGACGTAAAATTTTCCCGCGACGCACGTGAGCGCCTTCTGCGCGGCGTGAACATCCTTGCCGATGCCGTCAAGGTCACGCTCGGCCCGAAAGGCCGCAACGTCGTCATCGACAAGTCCTTCGGTGCACCACGCATCACGAAGGACGGCGTTTCGGTCGCCAAGGAAATCGAACTGGAAGACAAGTTCGAAAACATGGGCGCACAGATGCTGCGCGAAGTTGCTTCCAAGACGAACGACATCGCCGGTGACGGCACGACCACGGCCACCGTTCTCGGCCAGGCCATCGTTCAGGAAGGCGCCAAGGCTGTTGCTGCCGGCATGAACCCGATGGATCTGAAGCGCGGTATCGACCTCGCTGTCACGGAAGTCGTCGAAAAGCTCGTCAAGGGCGCACAGAAGATCAATACCTCGGCAGAAGTTGCCCAGGTTGGCACGATCTCCGCAAACGGCGAAAAAGAAATCGGCGAGATGATCGCTGAAGCCATGCAGAAGGTCGGTAATGAAGGCGTGATCACGGTTGAAGAAGCCAAGACCGCCGAAACCGAGCTCGAAGTCGTCGAAGGCATGCAGTTCGACCGCGGCTATCTATCGCCTTACTTCGTGACCAACCCTGAAAAGATGGTTGCAGATCTCGAAGACGCCTACATCCTGCTGCACGAAAAGAAGCTCTCCAACCTGCAGGCCATGCTGCCGGTTCTGGAATCGGTCGTTCAGTCGGGCAAGCCGCTCGTCATCATCGCTGAAGACGTCGAAGGCGAAGCTCTCGCAACGCTCGTCGTCAACAAGTTGCGCGGCGGCCTCAAGATCGCTGCTGTCAAGGCTCCTGGCTTCGGCGACCGCCGCAAGGCCATGCTCGAAGACATCGCTATCCTCACGGGCGGCACGGTGATCTCCGAAGACCTCGGCATCAAGCTCGAAACCGTCACGCTCGACATGCTCGGCCGTGCCAAGAAGGTTTCGATCTCGAAGGAAAACACCACCATCGTCGATGGTGCTGGCGAGAAGGCAGAGATCGAAGGCCGCGTTGCCCAGATCAAGGGTCAGATCGAAGAAACCACTTCGGATTATGACCGTGAAAAGCTGCAGGAACGCCTTGCCAAGCTCGCTGGCGGTGTTGCCGTCATCCGCGTTGGCGGTGCGACCGAAGTCGAAGTGAAGGAAAAGAAGGATCGCGTGGACGACGCGCTCAACGCAACCCGCGCTGCCGTTGAAGAAGGCATTGTTGCTGGCGGTGGCACGGCTCTGCTCCGCGCTTCCAGCAACATCACTGCCAAGGGCATCAACGCCGATCAGGAAGCTGGCATCAACATCGTTCGCCGCGCTCTGCAGGCTCCGGTTCGCCAGATCGCCAACAACGCAGGCGACGAAGCTTCGATCGTTGTCGGCAAGACGCTGGAAAACAACTCGGCCACCTTCGGCTACAATGCTGCAACCGGCGAATATGGCGACATGATCGAACTCGGCATTGTCGATCCGGTCAAGGTTGTTCGCTCTGCTCTGCAGAATGCAGCTTCGGTTGCCGGCCTGCTCATCACCACCGAGGCGATGATTGCAGAACTGCCTAAGAAGGACGCTGGCATGCCTGCAATGCCGGGCGGCGGCATGGGCGGTATGGGCGGTATGGACTTCTAAGAAGTCTTATCCAATCGCTGAAACTGGGGCGGCCTTCGGGTCGCCCTTTTTCTTGTGAAGGCGGAGAAGCTGCCCCGATCAAAAGCAGCCGCATCGGCACTGTTGGAAGCCTCGCCATTTATCGGGGAATGCTGCCAGAGAGACGATCGAGAAAGATCGCCTCACTCTCTGCGGCAACCGCCTGACGCTCGGACTGGAGAGACGCCTGTATGGATATTCCTTGGGAAACAGATCGTGGCCTGCCTCCACGTTCAAAGGGAGAAAATCACCATTTATCAAGGCTGTAAATCACCGCCATTGCAAGCATCTAGCCTATTCTTTCGCTTCTTGCGGACACATGCAGATTGCGTCCCGCCCCCCAGCCGGTAATGGCAATGCCGAGACCGATAAGAGCAAAAAGAATGCCCGAGGCAGCATAGGTCCCGGTAAGGCTATGCAACAGGCCAACAGCAAGCGGACCAGCCGCGGCTATGAGATAGCCAATGAACTGCGCCATGCCGGACAAATGAGCCGCGACATGACTATCGGGCGAACGCAACACGATCATTGTCATGGCGACGGCGATCATGCCACCCTGCCCGATCCCCTGCACAACCACCCAGAGCCACACGCTCCAGAGCGGAGCGAAAAGAAAGCCGAGCAATCCGATCGCGGCGCAGGCGGCAAGAACGAGATTGACGCCGCGCTGATCCCGGCAGCGCATGGCAATGCCGGGCAGAACAAGGCTGGCGATCATCTGCACCACGACCTCGAGCGAAACTATCGCACCAGCGGCGACGGCATCCATGCCGCGTTCCCGCAGGATGGGAGCAAGCCAACCAAAGACGATATAGGCCAACGAGGATTGCAGCCCCATGAAGAGCGTGAGTTGCCATGCGAGCCTGTCGCGCCAGAGACTGGACACCCTGTATCGGTCCTGGCGAGGCCGTTTTCCCGCCGCAAGGGCTTGCGGAAGCCAGAGGGCGAGAATGAGCAGAACAGGCAGTGCCCAAAAGGCGAGCGCCAGCTCCCAGCGCCCGCCAACCATGTTCTCGATCGGCACGGTGACACCCGCAGCAAGAGCCGCACCAGCGCACAGCGCCATTGTGTACAATCCCGTCATCAACGCTGTCTGCTTGGGAAAATCCCGTTTTACCAGACCTGGAAGAAGCACGTTACCGACGGCAATAGCCCCTCCGGCCATTGCCGTTCCCAGCAGCAGAAACGGGAAAGAAACAATACCTCGCAGGGAGGTTCCCACCGCCAGCAGAACCAGAACGAGCAGCAAGGTTCTTTCCGTACCTATACGCTGTGACAAACGTGGCGCGAAGGGCGCGAACAGGCCAAGACATACGACGGGCAACGTAGTGAGGATACTGGCCTCGAGCGACGTCAGCCCAAGCCCGCGGACAATTTCGGGCAGCAGAACCGACGCACTCGCGAAGACAGGGCGGAGATTGAATGCGATCAGCACGAGGCTCGCGCCAAGTAGGATGCGGCCGAGCATCGTCGTCGGCAAATGCGACGACGAGACCTCCTCAACCACGACTGTCTCTTCTTCTTCCGGGGCGATTGCAGACACGCCTCATCTCCTGCTTGCATATGCGACGGACGATGGATGGAGGTTGGCGAATGGCATGTCAACGCGCTGGTTGGAGCCAGGACGCCTTTGTCTTGCAGTCCAGCCTAAAGCAACGGACGCAAGGCCAGCTCGCAACCGAGCAGAAGCAAGCAGATAAGAAAGGCCTTGCGAAAAGTTTGCGGGCTGATGCGATTGCGCATCCGCTGACCGCCCCACATGCCGATCAGAGCCGGTATCACCGCCAGAACCGAAACCCATAATGCGTCGGGAAGAAAAGCCCCGCTTCCCGTCAAACCAATTGCCAGGGCAATGGTCGACACGGTGAAGGAAAGCCCCAGTGCTTGCACCAGATCGTCTTTCGCGAGGCCCAGAGATTGCAGATATGGGACCGCAGGTATGACGAAGACGCCCGTCGCTCCAGTGATCATTCCTGTTACCATCCCTGTAAGCGGCCCGAGCAGAGTTTCGGCATCCGATGGAATATGCAGTTGCGGAGCAACGAGGGTGAAGAGGGCATAGAGGATGAGAACGACGCCTAGCGCCATACGCGTCCATTCATGCCCGGTAGACAGAAAGGAAGATGCAAGAATCGTCGTGACAAATATCGCCAGCATCATTGGCCAGAAACGCAAATACAAGCTTGCGGGATTGCGGCCAGTGAGAAGCTGCCAGACATTGGTGACGAATGAAGGCACAAGAAGCAGAGACGCGGCCATAACGGGAGAAATGAGCGCGCCCAGTACTCCCATGGCAACCGTCGGCAGCCCCATGCCGGTCACGCCCTTGACGAAACCGGCCAGCGCAAATGTCACAGTGATAATGGCAATAAGGGAATGATCCATTTCTCCATCTTCACCACCCTCGTGAGGCCGGCACAATGCGGCTTTTCAAGCGCCAGCCTTCGGATGACACGAAGCCTGCAACGCGCTATCCTTGGCTATGCGTTTTGACCTGACCGACCTTCATCTATTCGTGGCCGTCGTCGAAGCTGGCAGCATCACGCACGGAGCCGAACGAGCCCACCTGGCGCTTCCATCCGCCAGCGCACGCCTGCGCGGCATGGAGGAAATCATCGGCGTGCCGCTTCTGAAACGGGGAAGACGCGGAGTTGCGCCGACACCGGCGGGCGAAGCTGTCGTGCATCATGCGCGGATCGTGCTGAAGCAGATGCAACAGATGCGCGGCGAGCTTGGCGATTTCGCCAAGGGACTGAAGGCCCAGATCACCCTGCTTGCGAACACCGCCGCCGTCAGTGAATTCCTGCCACAAGCACTCGCGCCATTCCTGCAGAAGCACTCCCACATCGATATCGACCTGAAGGAGCGCCAAAGTAGCGATATCGTGAAAGCTATCCGCCATGGACTGGCCGACATCGGCATCGTCTCGGACGCCAGCGATGTCGAGGGCCTGGAGACGGCACCGTTTGCGGCGGATCAACTGGTCGTCGCCGTGCCCGACGGTCATCGCCTTTCCGAGCGTGCAAGCGTCGCGTTCGATGAGATTCTTTCGGAGTCCATGATCGGCATGTCGCCAGGGAGCGCTCTTCAGGATTATCTCGGGGTTCAGGCAGACCGGCTCGGCAAAAGCCTAGCCTTCCGCGTCCGGCTTCCCGTCTTTTCCGGCATGATCGAAATGGTGCGTCACGCAGTTGGAATAGCAGTCGTTCCTGAGCGCGCAGCACAAGGGGCCAGGACGATATTGCTCGATGAGGCGTGGGCAAAGCGAAGGCTCCTGCTTTGCGTGCGTAGCCGCGATGAACTT
This sequence comes from Limoniibacter endophyticus, assembly GCF_014652835.1. Lineage (GTDB taxonomy): Bacteria > Pseudomonadota > Alphaproteobacteria > Rhizobiales > Rhizobiaceae > Limoniibacter > Limoniibacter endophyticus. The sequence goes on along the minus strand of NZ_BMZO01000003.1, from coordinate 311,143 downwards.
TCGCCGCAAGCCCGCATTCTTTTTCAGGACCTGGAGATGTTTTTCAAGGATGCATCCTTGAAAAACAACGCGGCAGATAGAAAACCAGCGCCGTTTGCGCCATGAATGACGCACGGCGCTTTGTGATGAAAACGGAGGCATGATGGAAGATTTTCTGCTGTTTCTCATGGTCGGCTTCATGGCTCAGATGGTCGACGGTGCGCTGGGCATGGCCTACGGAGTCATATCATCGACCGTGCTTCTCGCATTCGGCGTCAGCCCCGCCCATGCATCGGCTTCCGTCCATGCAGCAGAAATGTTCACCACCGCCGCCTCGGGTTCGGCGCATCTCTATCATCGCAATATCGACTGGAAACTGTTCTGGCGTCTGGCACCTTTCGGCATCCTGGGCGGCTGCGCAGGTGCCTATGTACTGACCTCCTTCGACGGCGGATTTATCAAGCCTTACGTCACGGCCTATCTGTTTCTGGTTGGTATGTGGCTGTTGTTTCGCTCGTTTCGCAAAATCCCCAGCAAGAGCATCAACCACTCCATTGTGGCTCCGCTGGGAGCGGCCGGAGGGTTTCTCGACGCGGCGGGCGGCGGCGGCTGGGGACCGATCGTCACCACCGGACTGCTCGGCGCAGGTGGTGCACCGCGCTATGTCATCGGCAGCGTCAATGCAGCTGAATTCCTCATCACGACGGCGGTTTCTATAAGCTTCCTCATTGCCATGCTAACCGGGCACTGGGAAGAGGCCGGAGAATTAACGGACCACCTTTGGGCTGTACTCGGCCTGATCGCCGGCGGTGTGTTTGCTGCGCCACTGGCAGGCTTCATGGTGCGCTGGTTGAGGGAGAAAATCCTCTTGCGCCTCGTCGGCACGCTAATTGTGCTGCTGGCTGGCTGGCAGACCCTGCAACTGGTGGGCATCGCACCCGCCGGCTGAGCGCCAGCCAGCCAACAGCCGTTTGAAGGCACGATGCCATGCCAAAGATCAAGTCCGAGGCGGGACGTTGAAGCCCTTCTCGCTCGCCGGGCGCGCCATGGCGGCCTCCACCCAGGCCGCAACCTTCGGAAACTCTGCAAGCTTCAGATGGTCCTTAGCGCCATAGAAGATGTCGAGACCACGCACCCACGGGAAGGTCGCGATATCGGCGATCGAGTAATCTTCGCCCGCCAGCCATCTGGTTTTTTCAAGCTGCGTTTCCAAAACACCGAGCAGACGGCGCGCCTCGTTGCGATAGCGCTCTTCCGGATAAGGATTATTGGCCACCTTGTCGGCAGCATATTTGAAGAAGTGACCGAACTGGCCGAACATGGGGCCGACGCCACCCATCTGGAAGAACAGCCAGCAGAGCGCATCGTAGCGCGCACGCGGGTCGGTGGGAAGAAGTTTACCGGTCTTCTCGGCCAGGTAAACCAGGATCGCGCCGGATTCGAACAGACCGATAGGCTTGCCGCCAGGACCGTTCGGGTCGATCAACGCCGGAATGCGTCCATTGGGGTTGAGAGACAGGAATTCGGGCGTCTTCTGCACATCCGTGCCGATGTCGATCTTATGCGTCTCGTACGGCAGGCCAAGCTCTTCCAGCGCAATCGACACCTTCACGCCGTTCGGCGTCGCCAATGAATAGAGCTGGATGATGTCGGGATTCTGCGCCGGCCAGCGGCTGGTGATCGGAAATGCGGACAGGTCTGCCATGGTCGATCCTTCAACGGTCTTGGGTTTACATTTCCAAGACAATAGGAATCCGCAGGCCCTTTGATAAGTCCTTCAAAGCTGACAGGGGGTTCAATCGTTTTGAAGGAGTGAACAGACTTTTTGAGAGTGGACAAACAGGCCCTCCCCGTCCCATACAAGGCGCGTCCGCGGCGGATCGTCGCCATAGGCGGAACAAGTTTCAGCCCGAAAGGGCAACGCTTTTGAAGGAGCATGAGCGATATGGCCGCAAACCGCACCGAAACCGATACTTTTGGCCCGATCAAAGTCCCTGCCGATCGTTACTGGGGCGCGCAGGCGCAACGCAGCCTAGGCAATTTCAAGATCGGTTGGGAAAAGCAACCGCTGCCAATCGTTCGCGCCCTCGGCATCGTCAAGCGTGCAGCCGCCGAAACCAATCGCGACCTGGGCAAGCTGGACTCCAAGCTCGCCGACGCCATTGTGCAGGCCGCCAATGAAGTGATCGAAGGCAAGCTCGACGCGCACTTCCCGCTCGTCGTCTGGCAGACCGGTTCCGGCACACAGTCGAACATGAATGCCAACGAAGTGATCTCGAACCGCGCCATCGAGATACTGGGCGGCGAAATGGGTTCCAAGAAGCCCGTTCATCCGAACGACCACGTCAATATGAGCCAGTCCTCGAACGACACCTATCCGACGGCCATGCATGTGGCCTGTGCGGAAGAAGTCGTGCATCGCCTGATCCCGGCACTCCAGAAACTGCGCAATGCGCTCAACGACAAGGCCAATGCCTGGAAGGGCATCATCAAGATCGGTCGCACGCATACCCAGGACGCCACTCCGCTAACGCTCGGCCAGGAGTTTTCCGGCTATACGCAGCAAGTCGAGAACGGCATCCAGCGCATCGAGCAGACGCTTGAGAAGCTGATGCAACTGGCGCAGGGCGGCACCGCCGTTGGCACCGGCCTGAATGCGCCGATTGGATTTGCCGAAGGCGTCGCCGACAAGATCGCCGCCATCACAGGCCTGCCTTTCACCACGGCGCCGAACAAGTTCGAGGCGCTTGCGGCACATGACGCGATGGTCTTTTCGCATGGTGCGATCAACACTGTCGCCGCTTCGCTTTTCAAGATCGCCAATGATATTCGCTTCCTTGGCTCCGGCCCGCGTTCGGGGCTGGGTGAATTGGCCCTACCAGAAAACGAACCCGGTTCCTCAATCATGCCGGGCAAGGTCAATCCCACCCAATGCGAAGCGCTAACGCAAGTATGCGTGCAAGTGTTCGGCAACCATGCAGCGCTCACCTTCGCTGGCAGCCAGGGCCATTTCGAACTCAATGTGTTCAACCCGGTCATGGCGTATAACTTCCTGCAATCGGTGCGCCTGATGGCCGATGCGGCAATCTCGTTTACCGATAATTGCGTCGTGGGCATCGAACCCCGCGAGGACAATATCAAGCGCGGCCTGGAAAACTCGCTCATGCTTGTGACTGCGCTCAACGGCAGGCTGGGCTATGATGCCTGCGCTAAAATTGCCAAGACGGCGCACAGGAACGGCACGACTCTCCGCGAGGAAGCCGTCGGCGGTGGATATCTGACGAATGAAGAATTCGACGAATTTGTCAGACCGGAAAAGATGATCTCACCGAGCTAACGCCGCTTCAAGCCCCTCCCTTTACGAGGTGGGGGGCTTGCCTCGAGAGGGAGGCCGAGACTTATTGTTCACCTTTATGGAACAATAAGTCGTCAAAACAAGCTCTATCGTTGACGAGTTCCTTCCGCTAAATTACCTCCATCATCAATGCGAGGTTATCCGTCGTGAACAATGCTCTTCTGCTTCTTGGACGTGCTCTGCTGTCCATCATCTTCATCACTGCCGGTTGGGCCAAGCTCACGGCGATTTCCGGGACCGCCGGCTATTTCGAAAGTCTCGGGCTTCCGGCTCCAGCGGTTCTGACTGTACTTTCCGGCCTGCTCGAGTTCTTCGGTGGCCTTGCCATTCTTGTCGGCTTCAAGACGCACTGGGCCGCCTTCACCATTGCCGTCTTCTCGGTGGCGGCTGCCTTTATCGGCCATTACGGCCAAGGCGGAGACAACCCTGTCCTGGTGATGATGAACCAGCAAGCGCTCTTGAAGAACTTCGCGATTGCGGGTGGTCTTCTGGTACTTGCCGTATTCGGTCCCGGCGCTTTGTCAGTCGATGCCATGCTGGGCAAAAAGAAAAGCTTGGCGTGAGGCAAAAAGGGAGCGGAAGAACCGCTGTCCTTCTATAGCGCAGAAACGGAAAAGGCAGCGACCCCTCGTCGCTGCCTTTTCCTTAGCGGTCGAAGCGGCCGCATCATCCCCCAGGGTTCAGCGACGCTTCGGTACAAGCAGCCTTCTTCAAAAGAAGAGGCGCTTGCATGTCCCCCGCTATAACCGTTTGCAGATGAAGGCGCTTGGCCCGCATTCGAAACCGGTTAGATTTCCCTTGTCCAAGAGAGTACCCGATCGCGACAGAGTCGCAAGGGGCGCGGCCTCCCCTGCACGTGCTTCCTCGGCATGTGTTGGTAATGTGCAACAGTGCACCGCTCGGTCGGTTTAACGGCTACGCGACCTCTCCTCGTATAGCGAGGGTCGCGCAGCCGTGTGTCGAGCGCCTAGATGACGACAACGCTCGCGCCGACGGGCACACGATTATACAACTCGATGACATCTTCATTGCGCATACGGATGCAGCCCGAGGAAACCGCCTGGCCGATAGTCCAAGGCTGATTGGTGCCGTGGATGCGATAAAGCGTGGATCCGAGATAAAGAGCGCGGGCGCCAAGCGGATTGGCCTCGCCGCCTGGCATGTGTGCCGGCAGAATGCGGCCCTTGGCTTTCTCGCGCTTGATCATTTCAGCAGGCGGGCGCCAATCCGGCCATTCCTTCTTCGCCGTCACCTTGTGGGTGCCTGCCCATTCGAAACCGGGCTTGCCGGTGCCGACCCCGTAGCGGCGCGCTTGCCCGTTGCCCTCCACCAGATAGAGGAAATTCCGTCTGGTATCGATGACGATCGTGCCCTTTTTATATTTGCTTTGATAGGCGACCTGCTGCGGCAGATAGATCGGGTCGATCTGCGGCGTGATCGGCCGGCGCATGGCCGATGGTGCTGCCGCCATCTGCGGGACAGAGCGCGTGGCAGGTTGTCGTTCACGCCCCGCACGACGTTCTTCGCGATAGACGCGGTGCTCTTGCTGGCGCGGATAGCGTTCATATTCGCGCGGCGCCGGCTGATAATAGCGCGGGTCCTGCTGGTAATAGCGTGTCTCGTCCCGCACCTGGCGCCCGATCGGACGACGATTGACCTGGGCAACCCAGGGTGCGGCAAGATCGGGGCTGACGACAGCCGGTGGACGTTCCTGATAACGACTTTGCGCATAGGACGGTGCCGTGATGGCGCTCATAGCAACCAGCACGAGGAAAAGCTTGCGGATCATGCTGACGATGCCCCCTCGAAACAGAAACCGATTATCTCAAATTCAACCTTGTAACCGCAAGGAAATGGTAAAGAAGCTGAATTCGTTGCGCCCGTTTTGAAACAAATCCCGAACAATGGTTACCGAGCGGTCTGCGAATCTGGTAAACGCGGCGTTACAAGCGTGGTGGGGGTGGAAAAATGAGCGAGTTGGCCAAAGGACTGATTCGAGACGAGACGGGTAAATGCCGTTGCTTCTGGTGCGGGTCCGATCCGTTCTATCAGGCCTATCATGACAATGAATGGGGCCGTCCGGTCACAAACGACACGCGTCTGTTCGAAAAGCTGTGCCTGGAAGGCTTTCAATCGGGCCTTTCCTGGATCACAATCCTGCGCAAGCGCGAGAATTTTAGGGCTGCTTTCGCCGGTTTCGAGATCGATAGGGTGGCCGCTTTTACCGAGGATGACGTGGCGCGGATGCTGAACGATACGGGCATTGTGCGCCACGGCGGCAAGATTCGTTCCGCCATCAACAATGCGAAACGCGCGCAGGAACTTATCGCTGAGAAAGGCTCTCTCGCCGCCTATTTCTGGAATTTCGAGCCAAAGGCACATGAACGCCCTCAGCTATGCGACTATGAAACGCTAATCGCCATGCCGAAGACAGAAATTTCCACGGCGATTTCCAAAGACTTGAAGAAGCGCGGCTGGAGCTTCGTCGGTCCCACCACTGTCTATGCCTTCATGCAGGCCATGGGCCTCGTCAACGACCATATAGAAGGCTGCCATCTGCGCAACGAAGTCGAGAAGGAACGGCAGGCGGCAAAGCGGCCGGTTTGAGAAGGGAAAATTCCCGAAACGCTTGCCGCAAATGGCTTCATCGGTTACGAAACCGGCACCATGCGCGAGCCTGTCGCGCGTCCATCAATGAACGGTATTTTTGAGCATGTCGGCCAAGTCGGAAAAAATGAAGGCGCGCCTGCCGCGCGGGTTTGTGGATCGGGAAGCTGCGGATATCCGCGCCGTCCACGAAATGACCGCGAAAATCCGCGAGGTCTATGAGCGTTACGGCTTCGACCCCGTGGAAACGCCGCTGATCGAATACACCGACGCACTGGGCAAGTTCCTGCCCGATCAGGATCGTCCGAACGCCGGCGTCTTTTCCTTCCAGGACGATGACGAGCAGTGGATGAGCCTGCGCTACGACCTGACCGCGCCGCTTGCGCGTCATGTCGCCGAGAATTTCAACGAAATCCAGCTGCCCTACCGCACCTATCGCGCCGGTTACGTTTTCCGCAACGAGAAACCGGGGCCCGGCCGCTTCCGCCAGTTCATGCAGTTCGACGCCGATACGGTCGGCGCACCTTCCGTTTCTGCGGATGCTGAAATGTGCATGATGATGGCTGATACGATGGAAGCACTCGGCATCAGGCGCGGCGATTATGTGATCCGGGTCAACAATCGCAAGGTTGTCGACGGCGTAATGGAAGCAGCTGATCTCGGCGGAGACGAAAATGTCGAGCGACGGCTGGGCGTGCTGCGGGCCATCGACAAGCTCGACAAGTTCGGTTTCGAGGGAGTGCGTCTCCTGCTCGGCCAAGGTCGCAAGGACGAGTCCGGCGACTTTACAAAGGGTGCCGGACTGAACCCCGACCAGATCGAGTTTCTGATCAATTATCTCCAGTCCGGCAACGTCTCACGGTCGGGCGATCTCTATGCGCAAGGCATTGCAGAGCTTTCGACGATCGAGAACATGGCGCGCGCTGCTGGATATGGCGAAGATCGCATCAGAATCGACCCCTCCGTCATTCGTGGTCTCGAATATTACACCGGCCCCGTTTTCGAGGCAGAACTCACTTTCGACGTGACGAACGAGAAAGGCGAGAAGGTCGTGTTCGGGTCGGTCGGCGGCGGTGGGCGCTATGACGGCCTCGTTTCGCGTTTCCGTGGTCAGCCTGTTCCGGCAACTGGCTTTTCCATCGGCGTTTCCCGGCTGATGACAGCACTGAAGAACCTCGGCAAGCTCGGCACGGAAGAAGTCGTCGCCCCGGTCCTCGTCACCGTCATGGATGGCGATACGGACGCTATGGGGCGCTACCAGCGCTTCACACAGGAGTTGCGCAATGCCGGTATTCGCTCTGAGATGTACCAGGGCAACTGGAAGAAGTTCGGCAACCAGTTGAAATACGCCGATCGTCGCGGTTCACCTGTCGTCATTATCCAGGGCGGCGACGAACGCGCCAATGACGAAGTGCAGATCAAGGACATGATTGAAGGCGCGCGCCTTTCCGCCGAGATCGAGGACAATCAGACCTGGCGCGAAAGCCGCCCTGCGCAGAAAGTAATCAAGGAAACCGATCTGGTCGCCGAAGTGCGCAACATGCTGGATGCCCAGGCTGCCGATCGCATGCAGTCGAAGGGTTGAGATATGCAGCCGGTCGAACGACGTTTTCCCAAGATCGCTTCGGAAATTTATGCGCTTTTTGCAGAGCGTGAGGCAAAAACCGTCGAGATCGACATTTTGCAGCCTGCCGATCCTTTTCTCGACATGGCCGGTGAGGATTTGCGTTCACGCATTTTCCTGACTGAAAGCGAAACAGGCGAGACGCTTTGCCTGCGCCCTGAGTTTACAATACCAGTCTGCCGCGACCATATTGCCAAGCAGGCGGGAACGCCGTTGCGCTATGCCTATCTGGGAGAAGTCTTCCGCCAGCGTCGTACCGGCGGCAGCGCCTTTTTCCAGGCGGGGATCGAGGATCTCGGCGAAACGGATCGAGCAGCGGCCGATGCTCGCTCCATTGCGGATGCGCATCAGCTAGTTTCGCGCCTCCTGCCGAAAGTTCCACTTACGGTAACCTTTGGCGATCAGGCGATTTTCGAAGCTGTGCTCGAAGGCCTTGGCCTTCCGCGCGGCTGGCAAAAGCGCCTCGCACGCGCTTTCGGATCGCCCGATCTGCTTTCACAGTCGCTGAACGATCTGGCTGACAATGGCGCACGCACCACGCTTGATGCGGAAACAGCGCGGGTTGCAAGCACTAAGGACGCGCTTATCGCTCATATCGAGAAACGCATGGCGGAGACTGGCCTCTCCCCAAGCCTCGGGCGCAGTCCGCAGGAGATCGCCACACGCCTGAGCGAGAAGCTTGCGCTGGAGAAAGTGCAACTCGGCGAAAGCCAGATGCAGGCGCTGAAGGATTTTCTGTCCTTGAAAGCCCCGCTTGGCGAAGCCACGAATGCCATTGCCGATTTTGCCGGAAAGGCCGGACTAGTGCTGAACGGCGCATTCGAAATGTTCGAAACCCGCATCAAGGCAATGGAGCGTCACGGCTTGAAGCGTGATGCTCTTATCTACGATGCAGGTTTCGGTCGTCCACTCGACTATTATACGGGTCTCGTCTTCGAGATCGCTCCGCGCGGCGGCAAGGCTGTTCTGGCTGGTGGCGGTCGCTATGACAGGCTTCTGACACTGCTCGGCGCGCGCGAGGAAATTCCAGGCGTCGGTTTCTCGGTCTGGCTCGATCGGGTCGAGGCGCTGGCTGGAGAAACAGGCAAATGAGCATTACTATCGCCCTGCCCTCCAAGGGGCGCCTGAAGGAACGCACGCTTGAAATCTTGGCTGCAAGCGGCTTTGTCATACGCCTCCCGGAAGACCAGCGCAAATATAGCGCCACGGTCGAAGGCCGAGACGATATCGAAATCGCGTTTCTCTCCGCTTCCGAAATTGCCGGCGAACTGGGCGCCGGAAAAGTCGATCTTGGTGTCACCGGCGAAGATCTGCTGCGTGAGAAGCTCGCCGACGCGGATCAGCGGTGCGTGATCGAAACGCCGCTCGGCTTCGGACACGCCGATGTTGTGCTGGCTGTACCGGATGTCTGGCTGGACGTGGAAACCATGGCCGACCTTGACGATGTCGCGGCCGAGTTCCGTCAGCGTCACGATCGCCGCCTGCGCATCGCCACCAAATATTGGCGCCTGACACAGCAATTCCTCTCCGGCAAACACGGCATTCAGGTCTATCGCATCGTTGAAAGCCTCGGCGCTACCGAAGGTGCTCCGGCAGCAGGCATGGCGGACGTCATCGTCGATATCACCTCCTCCGGCGCAACGCTCACGGCCAATCATCTCAAGGTTCTTCGCGACGGTGTGATACTGCGTTCGCAGGCCTGCCTCATTTCCTCGCGCAGAGAACGTTCGGGTGAAGATGCGGCGCTGCTAAGCGAAGTCGCCGAGAAGGTAAGGGCTAATCTGGCCTAGCGTCTTTACGTCAAAACCAGTTGCGGCGATGCCTGCATTGTGTACTCATCAACCGATGAACGATAGCGCGCACACTCACCAGATCTCTCTTTCGCAAGCACGCGGTCCAGAGAACTGCGTCCTCTATGCCATTGGCGATATTCACGGTCGCTACGACCTGATGCAGGCCATGGAGCGCTCTATCGCGCTGGATTTTGCCGAACGCGGAGCCAGCAGGCGCGAAATCATCTTCCTCGGAGACTATGTTGATCGCGGGCCGCAGTCGCGCCAGGTCCTGGAGCGCTTGTCGCAACTTCGCGCAGCTCCGGATATTCATATCCTCTGCGGCAATCATGACGCGGCGATGGTCGAGTTCCTCGATCATCCGAGTGGCGAAGGATTGTTTGCGCTGAACGGCGGCGATGCCACCGCACGTTCCTACGGAATCGAAATCGATTTTACCGATCCGCTTTCACTGGCCCGTGGGCATCAGGCGCTTTGCGAGGCAATTCCGCCTGAGCATGTCGAATTGTTGCGTAACATGCCGGATCGCTATGTGGCAGGAGATTTTTTCTTCTGCCATGCAGGCATCGACCCCACGGTCGCGCTGGAAAACCAGGAGCACGACGACCTTTTGTGGATCAGGAAACTATTCCTCGATTGCGACGGACTGCACCCTAAGGTGATCGTCCACGGACACACACCGACGAAGCAGGTCGAAATGCTGCCGAACCGCGTCAACCTGGACACACATGCTTGGAAACGCGGCGTACTTTCCGCGCTTGTAATCGATGGTCCGGAAAAGAAAATTATTCAAGCCGGCGAGGCTTAGTGTGCCGCGGAGACACCGTAGCCGTCAACCACCACAGCATGATCCGAACCTGCATGCGCCGTATAGATGGCGGTTCCCCAGGCAGCGATGCCCGACAGCAAGAATAGCGACAGAAGCGTGGTCTTCATTGCGGACATCTCTTTTTGGCCTTCCTGCCTGCCATTTTTGCAACAGACTGTTACCATAATATTTAACAGCCTAAGGGGTTCCCGTTCGAACCCGCCTTTGACAGGTCGCGCTCTCTCTAGACGGACGCTGCTGATGGCGAAAGCCCCCGCGTCGGTTTAATTCATGAGTTTCTTTTCAAGTGATGTTTTTGCAACTTGAAGCTTCGAAGTGCTTGACCCGAAAGGCTGCGCATTTCATCTCTGTGCGCATGAGAGCCAACTATAAAATGCAGCGCCTATTCATCGATTCCCCTCTCCATGAGGGTGCATCCTTGCAGGCAGATCATCAGCAGAGCCACTATCTGGCGCATGTGCTGCGCTACGCAGAAGGTACGGAGCTTCTCGTCTTCAACGGACGGGACGGCGAATGGCGCGCCGTTGTGGAGAAGATCACCAAAAAAGGCGTCTCTCTGCGTGCAACGAACCGGGAACGCCCGCAGTCGCCTCCAAGCGATCTTATCTACTGCTTTGCCCCGCTCAAGGTCGGGCGGCTCGACTATATGATACAGAAGGCTGTGGAAATGGGGGCGGGGACGCTGATTCCCGTCATCACCCAACATGTTCAGAATCACCGGCTTCAAATCGACAAGCTGAAGGCAAATGCTGTTGAGGCAGCGGAACAATGCGGCATCCTGTCATTGCCGGAGGTGCGCCAGCCGATGAAGCTTGATGCGTTGCTCGTTGAGTGGGACCCGGAACGTGCGCTGATCTTCTGTGACGAAGCGGCGGAGGGCGATGATCCTCTGCCTGCGCTCTCAAAGCTCACCCGAGAAAAACTCGGGCTGATCATTGGTCCCGAAGGCGGATTTTCCGCCGCCGAGCGCGAGATGCTGCGAGCCGCGGCCTTCGTTACCCCCATCCCGCTAGGCCCGCGAATCCTGCGTGCCGATACGGCAGCCGTGGCTGCGATGGCAGTACTCCAAGCTGTGGCGGGAGACTGGAAATCCTGATTCTTGAACACTCAGCAGATCGCGTTTTCAACGCGCGTTGAGGAATGATCATCATTTTTTGCTTGCGAGGATGCCGGAGCTTGGCCATCAAGCTGCGACATTGAACTCATGAGTGCTTCCGGAGACCGCCATGGCGCGCGATACGACTGACGAAAGACCGATCGAAAGTTTCGACGAAATGGTCGGCTATTTCGTGCGCGGCAACAAACCGAAGGAGGAGTGGCGCATCGGCACGGAACACGAAAAGTTCCCGTTTTTCGTCGATGGTAATGCGCCAGTGCCCTATGAAGGGGAGCGTTCCATCAAAGCGCTGCTTGAAGGCATGCAGAAGACGCTCGGCTGGGATCCAATCATGGATGCCGGCAATATCATCGGACTGGTCGAACCTACAGGACAGGGCGCCATTTCGCTGGAACCCGGCGGCCAGTTCGAGCTTTCCGGCGCTCCGCTCGAAACGATCCACCAGACCTGCCGTGAGGGCAACGCCCATCTTTCCCAGCTACGCGAGATTGCCGAACCGCTCGGCATTCGCTTCCTCGGGCTTGGCGGCAGTCCCAAATGGACCTTTGCGGAAACGCCGCAAATGCCGAAATCGCGCTATGCGATCATGAAGAATTATATGCCTAAGGTTGGAAGCCACGGGTTGGACATGATGTTTCGGACATCTACGATCCAGGTCAATCTCGACTTCTCATCCGAAACCGACATGCGTCGAAAGATGCAGGTTTCGCTGAAGCTTCAGCCCTTGGCGACGGCTCTCTTCGCCAGCTCGCCCTTTACCGACGGACAGCCGAACGGGCTGCTTTCCTGGCGTGGCGAAATCTGGCGAGACACTGATAACCAGCGCTCCGGCTTGCTACCATTCGCATTCTCGGAAAATTTCGGCTTTGCCGATTATGCAGAATGGGCGCTCGATGTGCCTATGTATTTTGTCATACGCGACGGCCACTACATCGACATGACGCATATGACCTTCCGTCAGTTCATGGACGGTAAGGCAAAGGGCGAGTTTACTCACTGGCAACCAACCCTGGGTGACTGGACAAACCACCTCTCCACACTCTTTCCCGATGTACGCTTGAAGAAATTTCTTGAAATGCGCGGTGCAGATGGCGGGCCGTGGCGGCGTATCTGCGCGCTTCCGGCTTTCTGGGTGGGACTGCTTTATGACGAAGCCGCGCTCGATGCCGCCGAACAACTGACACGCGACTGGACCTTTGAGGAAGTACAGGCAATGCGCGACACGGTGCCTGTGAAGGCTCTGGCGACTGCATTCCGCAATACAACCATGCGTGAACTCGCTCGCGAGACCCTTGCCATTTCCCGCCTGGGTTTGAAAAACCGTAACCGTACAAATTCGGAAGGCTTCGACGAAACACACTTCCTGTCACCACTGGAAGAGGTTGTGGCGCGTGGCACAACGCTGTCGGAGGAATTGCTTACCGCCTACCACCTGCGCTGGGGCAACTCGATCGATCCGCTGTTTCTGGAACAAGCCTTCTGATTCAGTAGGTAGCCGCAAGACATTCTAAACGTTGCACGCAGAACAACCGCCGCGAGATGCCGCATTTCACTTGCGGCATCTCTTTTTTGAGAAGATGATCACACCCGGTACTGCGCTTGCCACTATCGGCTTGCAGAAACAGGGGATACTCGTCATGTTTTCTTTGTCAGATCTCATCATCAAGGCCGATGGCGGCAAGAACGTCCAGCAAATTTCCCAGCAATACGGCCTTTCCCAGGGCGAGACGCAGCAGGTGATCGAAGCGGTTCTGCCTGCCCTCAGCCAAGGCCTGGCCAGAAACGCCGCTAGCCCGCAGGGCGCCGCGAACTTTCTCGAGGCCCTTTCCGATGGGAAGCATGCAAAATATTTTGATGATCCGGCGCAAGCCCTTTCCGCGCAAGGAAAGGCCGAAGGCAACGGCATATTGGGCCATCTGTTCGGGTCAAAGGATTTGAGTCGTGCGGTTGCAGCCGAAGCCTCCAAGGCAACAGGTATCGACGCCAATATCATCAAGCAACTTCTGCCGGCGTTGGCAGCCATGGTGATGGGAGGCCTGTTCAAGCAGTCGACAGGACAAGTCCAAGGAGCTTCCGCCGGACAGGATGGCGGCATCCTCGGCCAGATCTTCGAGCAGATCTCCGCAGGACAAGGCCGTGCCGGTGGCGGTGGCGGCCTCGGCGATATTCTCGGCAGCATCCTGGGAGGCGGCAGCGCCGCCCCGTCCTCCTCACGTGGTGGCGGTGGACTTGGCGATCTGTTGGGCGGCTTGCTCCAGGGAGCCGGCGCGGGACGGGCACCTTCACAGAACGGCAGCGCTCCCCGGCCAGGGGGCGACAACGCGCTCGGTAATATCTTCGACAGCTTCCTGGGCAGCAAGGGGGGCGCGGCAACCGGCGCTGCGCAGCAACCCGAGTATCACCAACCAGACTCCCATGCGCCGAGTGGCCAGACGTCGCAGAGCGCACCCGACAATCCACTTGGCGAGATTCTCGGCAAGATGTTTCAGCCCGGAACAACGGGGACGCAAAGCAACAGCAACGTTGACACCGGCGATGTCATGAAGTCGATTTTTGATCAGTTCATGAAACGCTGACCGGGCTTCGACAAAAAAATGCCCGGTCGAAGGGACCGGGCAGGAAGGCGAGGAGCAAAGGGGAACCTTACGGAGCTACTCCTCGCAATCTGGAAACGCATGACGGAGTTCCGGCAGAGCGTATAAAACCCTTATAGTTCACATCCAAATGATTTTCATCTCTTATTGATTAGGCCAGTGGAGGCTTTTGCCTTGATCCATTCAGGCTCTTGCTTTCGACATTTTTAGCTGCACCAATCGCCTCATGAGCGAATCGTCCACTCCCACCAATACGAACGCGACCGAATTCACCGTCAGCGAAATTTCCGGTGCATTGAAACGCACCGTTGAGGATGTCTTTGGCAATGTGCGCGTACGCGGCGAGATATCGGGCTATCGCGGTCCGCATTCGTCCGGGCACGCATATTTCGCCCTGAAGGATGATCGCGCCCGCATGGAAGCTGTGATCTGGCGGGGCACGATGAGCAAACTGCGCTTTGCGCCCGAAGAAGGCATGGAGGTGGTCGCACAGGGCAAGCTCACCACCTATCCCGGATCGTCTAAGTACCAGATTGTTATCGACACGCTGGAGCCGGCTGGCGCAGGCGCACTGATGCTCTTGCTTGAGGAGCGACGCAAGAAGCTTGCGACGGAGGGGCTCTTCGAGGAGGCGCGCAAGCGTGCGCTGCCCTACCTGCCGAGAACCATCGGGGTGGTCACCTCGCCGACCGGCGCGGTGATTCGCGATATCCTGCACCGGGTGCGCGATCGTTTCCCCGTGCATGTGCTTGTCTGGCCGGTGCGCGTACAGGGCGAGACGTGCGGATCGGAGGTTTCCGCAGCCATTGCGGGCTTTAATGCAATGGCTGAAGCCAGCCGACCCGACCTTCTGATCGTGGCCCGCGGTGGCGGCAGTCTTGAAGATCTGTGGGGTTTCAATGAGGAGGCGGTCGTCCGTGCGGTTGCGGCCTCGACAATTCCAGTAATCTCGGCAGTCGGCCACGAAACGGACTGGACGTTGATCGACCATGTTGCGGACCGGCGCGCGCCAACGCCAACTGGCGCTGCCGAAATGGCCGTACCGGTGAAGGCTGAACTCGAAGCCGGACTCGCCTCGCTTAGCGCGCGCCTTTCCAATGGAACCTCCCGCCAACTCGACCGAAAACGCCAAGCAACGCGCGCCGCAGCACGCGCTCTCCCCTCGCCCGATGCATTGCTTGGCCTGGTACGACGCCGCTTCGACGAGGCATCCGGACGCTTGTCACGCGCTCTCGTTGTTTCGACCGAGCGAAAGCGCGCGCATCTCTCCGCAATTCGTCTCACGCCCGCGCGTCTCGTGCAGCGAACACAAGACGCACGGCGTAGCCTCGATCGGACGGCCGCACAGCGGGACCGCGCAATCCGTCTTAAGCTGGAACGCGACCAATCCCGACTTGAACGCGCCGCCCGTCTTCTCGCCACGCTGTCGCACAAAGCGATTCTGGCCCGCGGCTTTGCCCTGGTGACAGATGAACATGGTACTGTTCTTCGCAATGCGGAAACCGTGCAGCCAGGCCAGTCATTGACTATTACGCTAGCGCAAGGCTCGCTGGATGCAATTGCGCAAAACGGAACTGCGCCGCAGCAAAAACCGAAGAAGAAGACGTTACGCAGCCGAACCAGTACGCAGGAAGAACTGTTCTAGCTCTTCACTTTCCGCAGACCCACGGCAATATGAGCTTTCATGATCGTAGCCCTTTTTCGGGCGGGGAAGGTGGTCTTTGGCCCTGACGATCGCAATAAGAAGGACAAAACGCGATCCGGCTGAACAGCAGAAAAATCTTACGGGAAATAATACATTTATATATCCGGAATAAAGGGCCGGCAAACCGGCCCCTTATGTTCCTGTCCGACAAAAGAATTTACGGTGTCTTTGTCGGTGCCTTGCCGAGTTCATCACTAATGAACCCAAATGTTTCGCCAAGTTTATCGCCAAGTGTTGTGACGGCGCCGATAATGGCAACGCTGACGAGCGCAGCGATCAGGCCGTACTCGATTGCCGTTGCACCAGACTCATCCTTGAGAAATTTCTGTAAGAAGTTCATTTATGTAGGCCCCCACCCTTCGGGTCGTTTCGTGTTGACGGCCTGAATGTATGAGCCACAGTTTTCAAACAAGTGAATTATATTGGTGAATTATTTCTTTCACAGATATTTTTATTAGAAAGAACAGTTTCCCTTACATACAACGCGATAAGTCGGCGTTGTATATAATTACATTAAATTTTACTTATGTAAGCTTTCACTGAAATAATCGCCACTCCTTCACGAGCACGGCAAGGGCAGATGAGGATCCCGAAAAGACGATGAGTTCGCGAAGAGAAGTTCCTGGAGATGTTTCCCATCTCCCCGCAAGTCCGAGTGACATATGAACTTACTGGGAGAAGGGAATGGTACGGTTGAGTGGGGTCGAACCACCGACCTCAGGTGCCACAAACCTGCGCTCTAACCAACTGAGCTACAACCGCACATCAGGATTTGGAGCGTTTACGGCGAACCGCGTTTCATTTCAACCCCAATTTCCATCAACCGGCAAAAAATTCACGTCAATGGTCGCTTCCGAGGCAATTTCGAAAGGCGGGAAATCCCTGAGCAAGGGACGATCAAGAATCTAAAAAATAATTAAAATTGTAGCAACAGATTAACCAATGGCATCGAAAAAGATCAGTTTACCAGACGCATCCTAGACCTTTGCGCGTCATGGCATTATTTAAAAAACTGTTAACCCGCGGTGTTGCGACAAGCAGGCTCAGAGAACCATGGCATACCGGCCCCACCCGTTCATCGACATCGTTGCGCTTGATCCCATTCGAGCGCATTTCGTCGACGCGCGCGCCATGGCCGTCATTGCACCAACACTGGACGCCGTTCTGTGGACCAACGGTCCCGGAGCACACTTGTTGGGCTTCGAGGATGTGATCAGTGCGACCGGCGCTTCCCTCTCGCTTGGCTTCGTAGCAAAAAGACAAATCCAGGCCATGCATGGTTTCCCTGACGCCATAGAAGAAACGGCACTCTCTCTGCGTCTTTTTCAACATGGCGGTTCGGCGACCCAACTCATCATCTCGTCTCTTATCCTGCCGGACGGAGCGAAGGCCCTTTTGCTACGCGCACCAGCAAGCGGCATCGCACCAGAGCTCTCTGCGGCACTGGAGGGTATTTACGGCGATGGGCAGCATGCAGCGATCATCGATAGGCAAGGACATGCTCTTGCTGCCGATCCGGACTTCCCGGCGCTTGAGCTGACGCCCGAAACGCTCGCATCGGCGCTTCAGCATATTGGGCGGGACGGTGCCGTCCTCTTCAAGAGCCGCGTAGAAGCACAAAACCGCGCACTTCCCTGTGGTATCGTGCGCCTGCGTGACGATCTTCACCTGCTCATCACTGTTGACGAGACAATGCAGGAAGGGAGGCCAGCATCGCGCGCTCCCGAAGCCGAGCAATCCGCAATAGCTGTCTCCCAGATGGCGACCGAAGCAGCCGAAGGCTGGCATTTCGAGCACACCACCAATGACGCGGGCGAAATCCGGGCGGAAGAGGCGCAGGTACAATCCCGATCCCCCGAAATTTCCACACCCGCAGAGACGGTGACACAAACGGCGCGCCATACTGAAAGCTGGATCGACGAGCGTCCCATACGCTTCGTCTGGCGCACCGATGCCGAAGCACGTTTGAGCTTGGTTTCGGAGGAGTTCGTTTATGCAGTCGGCCAACGGCCCGATGATCTCCTGGGCGTGCGGTTTGCTGAACTCACGCAGCGCTTGCGGCTGGACGACAATGGCGAAATCTCCGGGCTTCTGGAAAGGCGTGACACCTGGTCGGGGCGTGTTGTGCACTGGCCCGTTGGTGACAGCGAGTGGCTCGTGCCAGTTGAACTTGCAGCACTGCCGACCTATGACCGCGATCGCAACTTCGAAGGCTTTCGTGGCTTTGGCATTGCCCGGATGAATGAAGCCTTCCGCTTTGATGAAAACATGGCGGATGCAGGCGTCGCGGCTGCCAATCGACCCGAGCAGAAACCCGCTGATGTTGCGCCCGCAGCGCCCGCCGAGACAATGCCGGAGAAGCCGACGCCCCGCGGTCATCTCAACAATACTGAACGTGCTGCCTTCCGTGAGATTGCAGAACGCCTGCGCCCGCTGGCACGGCGCCAAAACGAGGAAGCGCAAGCTTCCCTTTTCACAACGGTGAATCAACCTGGAGAAGCGTCGAAACCGGCGGAATCAGAGCCTTCCGCCAAACACACAGAGCCTTCATCCATCATCTCGCATCCGGCCGAAGGCAAGGATGATGACAGGATCATCAAGCATACCATTCCCGAAACGTCGGATCCGGCTCCACACTCGACGCCGCGATATTCGACATCGCGGTTGCTAGGCGACGAACACCTCTTCGCCGAACCGGCCACAACGCACAATATCGACGCTTCCTCCCCGGAAGAACTGGAAGATGCGTCGCGCGCGACCGCCTCGACAGAAGCAACGGAAACCGTCGTCGCAGAAGAAAGCACCGGAGCCTCCAAAGCCGATGCGCAAGCCGAGGAATTCGCACTTTACGAGCGCGAGGCGGCAAGGGAAGCCAGAACGATGGCGCCGCAGGATACGAGCCTGCTGGACACGCTGCCAGTCGCCGTTCTGGTACATGCGGGTGACCTGCTGCATTATGCCAATGAGACCTTTTTCACCGTGACCGGTTATACCGATCTTGGCGCGTTCTCCGCGGCCGGTGGCATCGAGGAGCTGTTCGGCGAGCCCTATGCTCCCGAACCGGTCGATGAAAGCAGCAATGAGACGCGGCGCACCATGCGCCTATTCGACGCAAATGGCGACGAAAGACCTGTAAAAGCCTATCTGCAATCCATCTCCTGGCAAGGGGCCAAGGCGCTGCTGCTGGCTATCGTGGAGGATGATGCAGCGATTGTGCAGGATGCGAATGCTGCCCTCGAAGCGCAGGTCACGGAGCTTTCGGAGCGGCTTGAAGAGATGCGCACCATTGTCGACACGGCGACGGATGGCGTCATCCTCATCAACAATGACGAGACGATCCGCTCGATAAGCCATCCGGCTGAAGCGCTTTTCGGCTTCGACAGCCACCAGATGGCAGGAAAGCCCTTCCCCGCCCTCTTTGCAATCGAGAGCCAGCGCCCGGCGCAGGATTATCTGCGCAGCCTTGCCAATGACGGCGTCGCGAGCCTCATGAACGATGGGCGCGAAGTAATTGGTCGCGAGGCGCAAGGGCGCTTCATTCCGCTTTTCATGACTGTCGGCAAGTTACCAAACGGCAGTGGCTTTTGTGCAGTCGTGCGCGATATCACTTCCTGGAAGCAGGCCGAAGCGGATCTCAAATCGGCCCGTCTGCGTGCAGAAGAAGCTTCGTCGCAGAAGACGGATTTCCTTGCTCGCGTCAGCCATGAGATTCGCACGCCGCTCAATGCCATCATCGGCTTTTCAGAATTGATGATGGACGAAAAACTCGGCCCCCTGCTCAACGAGCGTTACCGCGATTATTTGCGTGACATTAATCGTTCCGGAACGCATGTGCTGGACCTCGTGAACGACCTGCTCGACATCTCCAAAATCGAGGCGGGTGCGCAGGAGATGAGCTATGAGGCCGTTTCCCTGACGGAGACATTGGCCGAAACGGTGGCGCTGATGCAGCCGCAAGCCAATCGCGAGCGCGTCATTATCCGTTCAAGCTACGCCTCCAACGTTCCCGAGGTGGTGGCGGATTTGCGCTCGGTGCGGCAGATTGCGCTCAATCTGGTCTCGAACGCCATCCGCTATACCCAGCCCGGCGGACAAGTCATAATTTCAACCAGCTATGAGCCAAATGGCGAAGTGATCGTCAAGGTGCGCGACACCGGCGCAGGCATGACACAATCTGAAATTGAACATGCTCTGAAGCCCTTCAAGCAGATCAATGCGTTGAAGCGTACGCGCGGTGACGGAACGGGGCTTGGCTTGCCATTGACCAAAGCCATGGTTGAAGCCAACCGCGCCCGCTTTTCGATCAGTTCGACGCCGGGTGTCGGTACGGTCGTCGAAATTACCTTCCCACCGACCCGCGTGCTGGCCGAATAGGAAAGAAAGGCGCCCCATCGCGAGCGCCCTGGTTCTCATCAATCCTGCAATTGTGGCAAATGCCGATAAAGATCAAGCGCGCCAGGATTAGCGAGCGCCTCGCTGTTCTTGACCGCTCGCCCGTGAATGATCTCGCGCACCGCAAGTTCGGTGATCTTGCCGGATTTGGTGCGAGGTATATCCGCCACCGCAATAATCTTGGCAGGCACGTGGCGCGGGCTGGCCCCTTTTCGGATAACCTCGCGAATGCGCTTCTCCAGCGCATCATCCAGCGTCACGCCTTCCGCCAGGCGTGCGAAAAGCACCACGCGCACGTCATGGTCCCACTCCTGCCCCACGCAAAGCGCCTCCAGAACCTCCGGCATCTGCTCGACCTGATTATAAATTTCGGCCGTGCCGATGCGTACGCCACCGGGGTTTAGTGTCGCATCCGAGCGTCCATGAATGATAATGCCGTCATGGGGCGTCCGTTCGGCGAAATCCCCATGACACCAGATGTTTTCGAACCGGTCGAAATAGGCGGCATGGTACTTTTCGCTTTTCGGGTCGTTCCAGAAATAGAGCGGCATGGAGGGGAAAGGCTTCGTGCAAACGAGCTCCCCTTTTTCGCCGCGCACAGGCTTTGCATCCTGATCGAACACATCGACTGCCATGCCAAGCGCAGCACCTTGAATTTCGCCTATATGAACCGGCAGAACTGGAACGCCAGCCACCAGGCAGGCAACGAGGTCCGTTCCGCCGGACATGGAGGAGAGGTGGATATCATTCTTGATCGACTGGTAAACGTAATGGAAGGACTCCGTCGCCAGCGGCGACCCCGTGGAGGAAATGCACCGCAAATGCGAGAGATCATGCGTCTTGATCGGCTCGATACCCGCCTTGCGCGCCGCATCGAGAAATTTCGCGGATGTGCCGAAATAGGTCATCTTCTCGGCCTGTGCGAAGTCAAATTGAACGTTGCCGTCCGGATAGAAGGGCGAGCCGTCATAAAGCAGGAGCGTAATACGACGCGCCAGGGTCGAGACGATCCAGTTCCACATCATCCAGCCGCAGGTCGTGAAGTGATAGACGCGGTCGCCCGGCTTTATATCGAGGTGCAGTACATGCTCCTTGGCGTGTTGCAGGAGAACGCCGCCTGCGCAGTGAACAATACATTTCGGGATACCCGTCGTACCTGACGAGAAAAGGATGTAGAGCGGGTGATTGAAAGGCAGCCGCGTAAATTCGACAGGATGGGGCGCGAAACTTTGCAGAACGTCATCGAATGTTCGTGCAGCGGCCAGGCTTTCAGCCAAGGCGCTTCCACCGCCCAAAAAATCGGCAATCAAGACATTGCGGACCGAAGGCAAAGCCTTGCAAACAGCGCTCACCTTTTCGGAGATATCGATCCGCTTGCCGTTATACCAGTAACCATCCACGGTAACGAAAAGCGCAGGTTCGATTTGACTGAAACGATCAAGTACGCCCTTCTCACCAAAATCGGGGGAACAGGACGACCAGACTGCGCCCATCGACGTCGCCGCCAGCATCGCGACAATCGTCTCCGGCATGTTGGGCATCATGGCGGCGATGCGATCGCCGGGTTTGATACCAAGCGATTTGAACCATTGCTGCAGACGCGAAACATCGGCGCGCAACTCATCCCAACTGACGCGTCGCTCCACCTGCGCTTCGGCACGAAATACCAGCGCGTCGCCCGCGCCTTTCTCTTGCAAGAGATTTTCCGCATAGTTCAAGCGGGCGTGCGGGAAGAAAGTTGCCCCCGGCATTTTTTCGCCATCACGCAGAACGGTGTCGCCCCGCTCGCCGACAATCCCGCAATAGTCCCAGATTGCTTCCCAAAAACCTTCTATGTCATCAACCGACCATGCGTGCAGCGCAGCGTAATCGGATTTGCCGATCTTCTTCATGAAATCGGTCAAGTTTGTCTCGGCTACACGCGCGGCGGACGGGGTCCAGATGGCTTGATTCATGGTGCGATATTCCTCCCGGACAGGAGTTTAGCGTCATCGTGAGCCGCTTCAAGCCGGAAGTCGCGTGTCGAAAAGAAGACTTTGCCCTACTATGGTCGCGTTGCTCCGCCAGCGAGATGAGCTGTTTAGAAGCGAAACGCGAACTGGACCGCGGGTAACGCGTTGTTATAAGACGTATTGAAACGGGATTGCCACGGTAAAGCATGTCAACGAAATCATCGCTCCCGATCCGGAGTCCGTGGCGCGGCCTTAAATGGGGTCTTGCAGCCCTGCTTTTCATTGGCACAGCTTTTGGGCTGTTTTTCGTCGTTCTCCCCTACATAGCCTCGACGCAGATCGTACGCGACCGCATCGCACTCGAGATGAGTAGCTGGAGCGGCTACCGCGTCGAACTCGGGCAACCTGCACAGCTTAAGGTATTCCCGAATTTCAACGCCGTGCTGGGCGACGTCCGGTTTTCCGAGTGGCAGGATCTGGATCGCAAGCCGATTGTCACTGCTGAGAAGATCGAGATCACGCTGTCGCCGCTCGAAGCACTCTGGGGCGGCATCAGCTTCACGGAAATCCGTTTCATCCGCCCGGTTCTACGCCTACGGGATAATGGCGCATCCATGCCAACCCCGCCATGGCCAGGCGGCGGACGCCTTGCCAGCGCCATTCGCAACGCGCGCCTTGCAGTGAGCCGCTCACCCCAATCGCCCGACACGAGCAGCTTATCCTCCCAGGCGTTCGGCACACTGTCCTTTTCGGATGCACGGATATTGATGATGCGGCTTGGCGAGACCGATAGCGAACTCATGACAGGGCTGCAGGGCAGCCTGAGCTGGCCCGCCCTCAATCGTCAGGCACAATTGAACGCCAGCGGTATCTGGCGCGGAGAAAACGTCAAGTTCAGCGCCACCACGGCGCAACCCTTGTTGCTTTTTGCCGGTGGAAGTTCACAGATCAACCTGTCTTTTGAGGCTGCCCCTCTGAATGCAAGCTATGAGGGTCAGGCCAGCTTGGCGCAGGACGGCTTCGTCAATGGAAAGGCATCCGTCAGCGGTCCATCGATCCCTCGCATGATGGAATGGCTCAGAACCGAGTTCGACACTGTCCAGGCGCCAGGTGCCGTGAGCTTCACCGGCAATGTCAGCGGTAGTAGCAAGCAGATCGAGTTTCAGAACGCAGAACTCACCTTCAACGACAACACCGGACGCGGCGTCATTGAGATCAGCTTTCCGGAGAACGTGGTCGCCCGGGTGATCGGCACGCTTGCTTTCCAGACCATCGATATCGACGCGCTGACAGCAAACTTCTCGCCGCTGGCGGGTGGAGCGCAAGGGAAAACGGACAAAGCAAGCCCTCCTCCCCTGGAGCTGGATCTGCGTCTTTCCGCTCCCAGTGCCAAAATCCGGAACCTGCCACTGACGAACATCGCCATGACCGTGCAATCGCGCGCCGGGCTCGAGATGATCGATCTTTCGGACGCCACAGCTTTTGGGGGCACCGTGCAGGCGGGCCTTCGCATCGAAACGCTGGAAGGCGGAACACGTGCAGAACTTCGGCTCCACAGCTCAAACCTCGATGGAGCTGAACTGTCGGACGCCCTTGGCGTCAAAGGGTTGTTTCCTGACGCGAAGGGAAGTATCTCGACGACGTTGCGAGGACCCGCAACATCCTGGTCCGATCTCCTCAATGGCGCAGAGGGTAATCTGACGGCACGTTTCGGCGCAGGCACGCTCAATCTTGTCAGTCTGCCTGCCTTCGTCGAGCGAACAAGGCAGGGCGGCTTTTTCGCGCTGTCGGAGCTGCAATCGAGCGCAATCGACATTAGTCGCGCCGAGGTCACTGCAAGTCTCGCCTTTGGTCTGGCACGTGTCGAGAAGGCTGAAATTCTCGCCAAGGACTATGCCGTGCGGCTCAACGGCCTCGTGCCCTATGTCGGCGGCGGGCTGGCGCTCTCTGGCACGGCAACTCGCAATCTGCCCGAAGGTCAGGTGCCCTCAGAAAACGATGATACCGCGTTCTTCGTCGGCGGCTCGCTGCGGTCGCCATATATATCGCCTATGTATCGGCAGCCGAGCCGGGCTACCCCCGCAGAGTCAAGCCCGTCCTCAACGGGAGCAGGCGAAGCCGATCCGGCTCAATAGACACGTATTCCTACGTAGTTGCTCGCGCAGGTTCTATCTCATATTTCAAATTTCTTAATAATGAGAACCCGCGAGAATGAAACATTACGTCTTCAAAAACAATTACAAAAAATTGCAAATTAAAATCCGTCTGCAGGGCGAAGAGGATGCTCACAAAACTCTCAATTACGGCGACAGTATATCTTTTAACATTGAACGCGCCGCGACAGGAAAGCATATCGTAAAATATGGAAGAGCCGTTGTTCAGCAACTTGATCTGAATAATGGTTATTCGTCGGACGATATAAACATGCCGAATACCTCCCTCAATCGACACGATGCCATCACTTACAAGCCGAATCGTGCTGCCGGTGAAATGGTTCTGACCGATTTTGGTACAGCAAGTGCTGCAATAATCGATAGAGATGGAGTTGCAAAGAACGAGCCGGCCGTCCTGTTCCAGACACTGGCTGGTGAAACTCTGACATCCGTGCTGTCCCCCTTCGCAATAGCCCTTGATTCCCTTACGCCGTTTTATTCGACGTCGACTTTTCTCTGCGGTAAAACGGGACTGTAGCCTTCCGAACATCGGCCTCAAAGGCAGCGGCCTATGCCTGTGCAGCCTTTTTGCCGCGTCGCGCGTATATCTCCGCAATTGCCACTCATAGAGTGCCATGAAAAATTACGAGGACAACGGAGGGAGAAATGCAACCAAATTTCATTGGGTCGGGTCGCAGGCCCCTGCCCCTCGAGCACCTGGACTTTTTTAAATTCATCAACAAGACCTCCGACTCGCTCAGCATTGGAATTCATCTTCAATGCGGAGAGATCAGGAAGGTGAAGCTCGACACGGGACAGGATCTGAAGCTGCTGCTCAAGAAGGAAGGCCACAAGGTTGCCTTCGCTCTCGCGGACCTGCCCGTGACCAGGGTCGATCTCAATGATGGAGGAAGCTCGGATGATTTGATCATTTCGTCATCGCCCTGGCGAGGTGAAAATCACCTGTATTACAAAGCACGCTTCTTCAGCCTGAGCGCCAATTTGATCGACTTTGGCAAGAAGACCTATCTGCGGAACTACCAGGACCCAGATGGTGTGGACGGCAGGGCCCATAACGACATTTTTAACCAGTTCATCGACAGCGATACTATCGTTCTGGCCCTTGAAAGCAGCGTCACGGACGTGCCGCTGAGCTAAAACTCATCAAGTATTATCAAAAAGGAATATTGACGAATGACCAAAAGCGAAAAACAAGAATACCTTCAGACAGGCGAAGTCGACCACGTTTCACCGGGACGCGACGATATGCGCGCTACTGAGTTTCTAACCCGCGATCTAGACTATTTTCGCCTGGAGAACAAATATAAGGACCTGTTCTTCAAGATCAGGCTGAAAAATTCTGTCGACGAAAAAGTACTTTTGCCAAAGAACGAGTCGCTGCGGTTCGAATTTGCCACTTATAATGAGAAGCCCGTCGTCCTTCATGGAAACAAGATCGTCCAGCAACTCGATTTCAACAATGGTTGGCCATCGGACGACCTGAATATGCCCAACACGAAATTTAACAGCAGCTCGACCATCAAATATAAGAGCGGCAAGAGTCTCCCCGAGACCATCGCCGTAAACCTCCATGCCCGCAAGGACGGCTCGCAGCACGTCTCGGAGTATCTTCCCTCCGCAGTCGACCAGGACGGCATCGACGACGGCCCGGCAGCTCAAATTCTTTTCCTGTTCAACGACGACACGCTGACAGCACGGATCGTTTCAATGACGGCAGATGGCGGCCTCGGCGTCGTCTGACCTCTCAAGCCAGGCGGGGGCCAAGGCCTGGCGATATGGCCGCGCACGGACAGCGCAGGCGACGTCGTTGGAACCGGTCATTTTCCGCCCTATGCGGAGCAGGATGAATTGCTCATCGTCATGTCTGCGACCTCCGATGAATGGTCGCGAGGAAGGGCAGGAACGCATCGGCAGGCTAGCCTGCCGATGCGTCTTCCGTCAGCCTCCCATTGCCGCCAAACGCTCATCACGCGCTCGTTGCACGACCCGACGCTTGTTGACCAGGGACGCTATGATGACGCCGATTGCGATGATGCCTATCAGGATCGTGCAGATCGCGTTGATCTCGGGCGTCACGCCAAGACGTACCTGGCTGTAGATCTTGATCGGAAGTGTCGTTGCGCCCGGCCCGGTCGCAAAACTCGCGATCACCAGATCGTCGAGCGAAAGCGTGAAAGCCAGCATCCAGCCCGAAACGATAGCTGGCAGGATGATGGGCAGTGTGATCTGGAAAAAGGTTTTTACCGGCGTCGCCCCGAGATCGAGTGCTGCCTCTTCCAGCGACCTGTCGAAAGATAGAAGGCGCGACTGCACGACAACCGCGACATAGCACATGCTGAAGGTGATATGCGCCAGCGTCACCGTGAGAAAGCCCCGATCGAGGCCGATGGCGACGAAGAGCAGGAGCAATGACAACCCCGTGATAACCTCCGGCATGACGAGCGGCGCGAAAACCATGCCTGTGAAGAGGACGCGTCCCCGGAAGCGCGTGTGGCGCGTCAGCACAATTGCCGCCAATGTCCCCAGCACGGTCGCAACCGTTGCCGAGACGAAGGCAACGCGCGCCGTTACCCAGGCCGCATCCATCAGTCCGGTATTGTTGAAGGCCGCCGTATACCACTTGGTTGAAAAGCCCGACCAGACGGTGACAAGGCGCGACTCGTTGAACGAGTAGATCACCAACAACAGGATCGGCAGGTAGAGGAAGGCGAAACCCAGCGTGAGCGAAACGATATTGAAGGTAGAGAGGCGTCTATCCATGTCAGCGCCCTCCTTCCTGCGCGCGGGCCTGAACCTGCTGGAATATCATTATCGGAATCACGAGGATGAACAGCAGCACGATCGCGACGGCGGATGCCACCGGCCAATCACGATTGTTGAAGAACTCGTTCCATAGCGTCTTGCCTATCATCAGAGTCTGTGAACCGCCGAGAAGATCGGGAATGACGAACTCGCCAATTGCCGGGATGAATACCAGCAGACAGCCGGCGAAGACCCCAGGCAGAGACAGGCGAAACGTGATCTTCCAGAAAGCCGAAAGCGGCGGACAACCTAAGTCCTGCGCCGCCTCGATCAGGGAAAAGTCCATCTTTTCCAATGTCGCATAGAGCGGCAGCACCATGAATGGAAGATAGGAATAGACTATACCAATATAGACGGCCGTATTCGTGTTCATGATCTGCACAGGTTGGTCAATCACCCCCAGCCAAAGCAGAAACTGGTTCATCAGGCCTTCCGGCTTCAATATGCCGATCCAGGCATAAACGCGGATCAGGAAGCTCGTCCAGAAGGGCAAGATGATCAGCATGAGCAGGATCGGGCGGATCGATTCCGGCGCACGCGCCATCCCATAGGCCATAGGATAACCGATCAGCAGGGTCAGGACCGTCGAAACAAACGCAATGCCGACACTGGAGAGGTAGGCGTTCACGTAGAGTGGATCGTCGATCAGCCAGAGGTAGTTCTCGAAAGACAACTCCTTGAACGATTGCCAAAGCCCGGCGACCCCTTCGGCAATGTCGAATGTCGGCAGGTAAGGCGGCATCGCGATCGCCGTCATCGACATCGAGATCTTGAACACGATAAGAAAGGGAATAAGGAAGAATACCGCCAGCCACAGATAGGGCACGGCGATCACCAAGCGGTTCCTTATTGCGCTAGCGATCTTCGACATGCAGCCTCCCCCCTATCGCGTCAGCGTAACGCCGGAATCCGGCGCGAAGGATATCCAGGCGCGATCATACCACGTGAAGGGCTTGTCCACGTGGCGGGAGTCATTGACGACGCTGGTGCGGATGATCTTCCCGTCATCGAGCTTGACATTGTAAAGCGTCATGTCGCCCAGATAAGCGATATCCCAGACTTCGCCCTCAATGGCATTGAAGCTCGCGTCGAGAGGCTTTTCATGGGTGATCTGCACTTTTTCTGGTCGAACCGAAAGCCAGACGGTTTCACCTTCATTGGCCGGCGCACCATTGGTTGTGACGAGCTTGAAACCGTGGGCACTGTCGATTTCGGCGCGCGTGCCCTCCTTCGCCATTACCCTGCCCTCAATGAGATTGACGCTGCCGATGAAGTCGGCAACGAAACGACTGGCCGGCGCTTCATAAATTTCGGCAGGCGTCGCCACCTGCATGATCTGCCCCTTGTCCATGACCGCAATGCGGTCGGACATGGTCATCGCCTCCTCCTGATCATGCGTGACGACGACGAAGGTAAGGCCGAGATCCTGCTGCAAATCCATCAGCTCGAATTGGGTCTCCTCGCGCAGCTTCTTGTCAAGCGCGCCGAGCGGCTCATCGAGCAACAATACTTTTGGGCGCTTGGCTACCGAACGCGCAAGCGCGACGCGCTGTCGCTGGCCGCCGGAAAGTTGATGCGGCTTGCGCTTGGCGAACTTGCTCAGCTTCACCAGATCGAGCATCTGCTTGACGCGGGTGTCGATGTCGGCCCTGTTCATGCCGTCCTGCTTGAGGCCAAAGGCGATGTTCGCCTCCACCGTCATATGCGGGAAAAGAGCATATGACTGAAACATCATATTGACCGGGCGCATGTAGGGCGGGATACCCTTCAGGTCTTGGCCATCCAGCAGGATGCGCCCCGAGGTCGGGTGTTCGAAGCCAGCCAGCATACGCAGCAGCGTGGACTTGCCGCAGCCAGAAGCACCCAGCAGCGCGAAGAATTCCCGCTCGTAGATATTGAGTGAAAGATCATCGACAGCGGTGAAATCACCGAAGATTTTCGTTACGTTTTCGAACACGATGTAAGGACGCGCATCCGCATCCTTCCAGGGAGCAAAACTACGACGGATACTGCCCAGCGACTTCATGATTGCTCCGGAAATTCGTGAGGACAAGCCGCTTCTTCTTACGCCTTGTCCATTGGGATGTGGGCGAAATACGACTCTATTGGCCGGTAATCACCGTCGTCCAAAGGCGCGTTACCACACGCTGCGTGCGCGGGTCGAGCGGCTTGACCGTGAAGAGTTTGTCCATTGTTTCTTCCGGCGGATAGATGGCGGTGTCCTCAAGAATTTCCTTGTCCAGGAACTCCTGCGAAGCCTTGTTGCCGTTGGCATAGAAGACATAGTTCGATGCCTTGGCGATGACCTCCGGCCTCATGATATAGTTGAGGAACTCGTGTGCTTCCTCGACATTCTTGGCATCGGCGGGGATCGCCATGACGTCGAACCACATCTGTGCACCCGTCGGCGGAATCGAATAGTCGATCGAAACGCCGCGATCGGCTTCCGCAGCGCGGTCACGCGCCTGGAAGACGTCGCCCGAATAGCCCAATGCCAGGCAAATATCGCCGTTAGCAAGCGCGTTGATATATTCGGAAGAGTGGAATTTGCGGATCGAGGGACGGATGGCGACCAAGGTCTCCTCCACCTTCTTCAGATCCTCCGCGTTCGTCGTGTTTGGATCCAGGCCGAGATAGTTCAGGACCGAAGGCAGTACGTCGGTTGCAGAATCGAGAACATGGATGCCGCAATCCTTGAACTTGGCGGCGACTTCCGGCTTGAAAAGTATATCCCAGGTCGGCTTGCCATCCGGTCCCAGCGCCGCCTTCACGTCCGGGTTGGCGTCTGCGACTTCCTTTAGTTTCTCGACATTATAACCGAGGCCTGTTGTGCCCCACATATAATCGATGGCATATTCATTGCCCGGATCATAAGCGGCGACGCGCTCGGTGATCACATCCCACATGTGGGAAAGGTTAGGCAGCTTCGACTTGTCGAGCTTCTGAAAGACGCCGGCTTGTATCTGGCGCTCCAGGAAATTCGCGGTAGGCACGACGATGTCATAACCGCTGCCGCCTGCAAGCAGCTTCGTCTCAACGATCTCATTGCTGTCGAAGACGTCGTAGGTAACCTTGATGCCGGTTTCTTTCGTAAAATCTTCGATAATCGAGTTATCGATATAGTCCGACCAGTTGTAGATCTTGACTTCGCGGCTTTGCGCGAACGCGTTGCCAGTCTGCAAAGCGCCGAGTGCACAAAACATTGTCAAACCAAGCGTCCAGCGCTTCATAAGCTCTTCTCCACGTTCCCAATCGGCCTGTCGCGATGGTTCGGACCCAATGCCGAAGCGTTGGCCTGTTTTCAAGCCTATTGACGTTTCAGAAGTGCGACAAGAGCGATTTTTTTAGACAATAAGTCGATGTACAAGCTAGTTTTGCGATGCAGCGCTTTACGCCACGAAACAAAATTTCTAAGACTGTCGGAAGGGAAGCGCCGGAGGAAAGATCAACGTAGCGATACGTTCGAATATTGCTGCGCTTCCGAGTTGCAGGGGTGAGGAGATTTTCCCATGAAAATGCTTATCGGGCGTATGCTCGCATTCACGCTGGTTGCTGGCTCGGCTTTCGCCGCCCATGCCCAGACCACCGACGTCAAGATCGCCTATGCGCTGGCGCGGGATTCCCACTACGGCGTCGCCGCCGACGCATGGGAAAAGAGCGTTGGCGAAGCGACCAACGGCAAGTTCAAGTTTACACACTTCCCCTCATCCGCCCAGGGCGGGGAGCGCGAAGTGATTGAAGGTCTGCAGCTCGGCACCGGCGTTCAGGCTGCCGTCGTTTCATCAGGAACCCTGGCGAACTTTGTGCCGGAAACCGGCGTCACCGACATTCCCTTCCTGTTTCGTGATCTCGCTCATGCGCGCGCCGTGCTGGACGGCCCCATCGGACAGGGCATTCTGGAGAAATTTCCCGATAGCGGCCTGATCGCGGTCTCGTGGGGCGAACAAGGCTTCCGTCACATCACCAACAACCGCCTCCCGATCGAAAAGCCTCAGGACATGGCCGGCCTGAAAATCCGCACGATGGAGAACCCGGTGCACATCACGGCGTTTCAAACGCTGGGCGCCGCCCCGACGCCCATGTCGTGGACGGAAGTGATCAGCGGCCTTGAAGGCGGTACGATCGACGGTCAGGAAAATCCGCTTTCCGTCATTGTTTCCGCCAAGCTGTGGGAAGTTCAAAAATATCTTACGCTTTCCGGCCATGTCTATTCGCCCGCCATGTTGATTGTTTCGCCAAGCTTCTGGAACGAACTGTCCGACGACGAAAAGACCGCCTTCAAGAACGGCGCAGCTGAGGCTTTGAAGGCCATGCGCGTCTATGTCGATGACGCAGAAGTCAACGGCGCCAAGAAGGCGGAGGAATCAGGAATGCAGGTCAATACGCTGAGTGCCGAACAGAAGGCCGAGTTCCAGAAATCCATCCAGTCGGCCTACGAAAACAGCTATTACAAGACATATGGCAAAGAGCTGATCGAGCAGATCCAGAATACCAAGTAAGTCTCTCGTTATGGGGAGCGGCTTGCGACCGCCCCCATCCTCAGACCTGTCGGAAAACATCTCATGAAGCGCTTCGAAGCTATCATCATCGCCGTCAATCGCTGGGCGCTGATCCTGCTACTCGCGGCGATGGCAATCATTGTCTTTGCCAATGTATGTCTACGCTATTTCACCAACAACTCGATCATCTGGTCGGATGAAGTGGCGCGCTATCTTATGATCTGGATGGCATTCCTGGGCGCTGGTCTGGCCTTTCGACATGGCGGGCTGGTCGCGATCGACAATGTCCAGTTCGCGCTCTCGCAGCGCAATGGTCGCATTATGCGGGGTATCGTTGCCGCTATCATGTTCGCCTTCTTCTGCGGCATGATCTGGGTCGGCATCACCTATGTCCAGAGGACAATGTTTCAGATGACCCCAGCCACGCGCGTCCCCTTCGCCTATGTCTATTCGGCGATCCCCATCGGCTTCGGGCTTCTCATCCTCCATTTCCTCTTCGTCGTGAAACAATTCGTCCTTGGCGGCATGGGTTCGCTGCAGGAGGAAGAGGACGCACCGCCGCCGGTCACCGGCTGATTTTTCACTTCTTCAGCATTCAAGCGGTCGTCCCATGATCATCATCCTCTTCGCTTCCTTCTTCGTTCTGCTGGCGATCGGCGTTCCCGTCGCCTTCACGCTAGCTATATCCACCTGGGTTGCCGTCGTGCTCGGCAGCAATTATCCGCAGATCGTCGTCATCAAGGAGATGTTTTCTGGCCTTGACAGCTTTCCACTTCTGGCTGTGCCCTTCTTCATCCTTGCAGCAGAGTTGATGACTGGCGGCGCGCTGACGCATCACCTGCTTCGTCTCGCCACACAGTTCGTCGGCCATTTTCGTGGTGGCCTGGGCTATGCCAGCATTCTGTCTACCACGCTGTTTGCCGGCATCTCCGGCTCCGCCCTTGCGGCTGCCGCAGGCCCCGGAGCCATGACCATCCGCATGATGGAGAAAAGCGGCTACGAGAAGCGGTACGCCTCGGCGCTGGCCTCATCGGTTGCCGTGGTCGATCCGATAATTCCGCCCTCGATCACCATGATCATTTACGCCTTGCAGGATAGTCGTGTGTCGGTTGGCGGTCTCTTCATGGCCGGCGTCATGCCGGGACTGCTGATCGCGCTCGCCATGTGCGCAGTCAATTTCTATGTGGCACGCAAACGCGGCTACCGTTCGATGGATTTACGCCCGACTGCCAAGCAGATGGTTTCGAACACGCTCTATGCCATTCCAGCATTGATGCTTATCGTCATCGTCGTGGGCGGTATTCGCCTGGGCTGGTTCACTCCCACCGAAGCTTCCGTGATTGCCGTGTTCTATGCCCTGTTCTGTGGCCTGTGCATTTATCGCTCGCTCAAGCTCAAGGATTTGCCGGAGATCATCTTTCGAGCTGCACTCGTTACCGTCGGCATCCTACTGATCCTGGCTTCCGCGCGTGCATTCGCCTGGGTTCTCATCATCGAGGGCGTTCCACAGGCGCTCGCCGATACAATCATTTCCTGGAACCTCTCGCCAATCGCGTTCCTCCTGGCGATCAACGTGCTTCTGCTCGTTTTCGGGATGTTCATGGATCCGCTACCCGGCGTCATGATCCTCGTGCCAATCCTGGCACCGATCGCCTATGCGCTCGGCATTGATCCGATCCACTTCGCCATGGTCGTCATCGTCAACCTGACAATTGGCCTTATCACACCGCCGGTGGGAGCCTTGCTCTTCGTCGTGTCTTCCGTGGTCAAGATCAGGGTGAGCGAGATAACGCGCGAGATGCCACCTTTCCTGCTGACCTATCTGGTCATCCTGATGCTGCTAACATTCTGGCCCGCGCTCTCGACATGGCTGCCACATGTGACCGGCTTTTGACAGGAAAAGGGGATGGCGCGTCCTTGATGCTCATCCCTTTTCATTAACGCCAGTGCTTGTATAGTAGCCAGCAACTGCAATCCAACTGGTGATGAATGTCTGCCGAAAAAACGGAAGTCCGGGCTGCTGGCAACCGCCGCGCGCGTATCCCCGCCTTTGTAAAGAATGTCCGCGGCGTCAAGAACTGGAAAGAAGTCGCCGACTGGCTGGCGTGGCGCGGCATCGAAGACATAGAATGCATTACCCCCGATCAGGCAGGTGTTGCGCGCGGCAAGATGATGCCGTCGAAGAAATTCACTTCCAATACGTCGCTCGCCCTGCCCTCTGCCGTATTCATGACGACGATCAATGGCGGTTATCCGGAAAATGGCCACGGCTTCATCTACCCGGAGGATGATGGCGATCTGAAACTGGTCCCAGATCTCTCGACGCTTTCGGTGGTGCCCTGGGAAGACGACCCGACAGCGCAAGTTATCTGTGATCTCGTGCGTCGCGATGGCAGCAAGGTCGAGTTCACACCTCGCAACGTGCTTCGCCGCGTCGTCGACGCCTACAAGAAACATGGCTTCGAGCCGGTCGTCGCGCCTGAAATCGAGTTCTACCTTGTCAACAAGAATCCGGATCCCGATTACCCGCTGCAACCGCCGGTAGGACGGTCCGGACGCGCTATCGCCGGTGGCTCCGGCTATTCAATCGCCGGCATCAACGAGTTCGACGAGTTGATCGACGACATCTACCATTTCTCGGAGAGCCAGGGGCTGGAGATCGACACACTCATCCATGAAGAAGGTGCGGGCCAGCTCGAAATCAACTTGCGCCACGGCGATCCGATCAAGCTTGCAGACCAGGTCTTCCTGTTCAAGCGCACGATCCGCGAAGCGGCTATGAAGCATAACATATACGCGACTTTCATGGCCAAGCCCATCCAGGGACAGCCGGGTTCGGCCATGCACATTCACCAGTCCGTAGTCGAACGCAAGACAGGAAAGAGCATTTTTTCCAATCCGGATGGCACGGAAACGGACACCTTCCGACACTTCATCGGCGGGATGCAGCGCCACCTTCCCAATTCTATGGCGGTGTTTGCACCCTACGTGAATTCCTATCGCCGTCTGGTCAGGAATTCGTCGGTTCCGGTCAACACGCATTGGGGCTATGACAATAGGACCGTGGCGTTGCGTGTGCCTTATTCCGATCCGGCGGGACGCCGTGTCGAAAACCGAATTCCGTCCTCCGATTCCAATCCCTATCTTTCGCTCGCTGCGTCGCTTGCCTGCGGCCTTCTCGGGATCTTGAGCAAGATCGAGCCAGACGCGCCCATGGACAAGTCCGCCAATTCCGATTCCATCGACCTGCCGCGCGGGTTGCTTGAAGCCGTCGAGCTTTTTGAACAGGATGAGCCTTTGCGCAAATTGCTCGGCAATAGTTTCGTCTCGACCTATGGAGCGATCAAGCGAGCAGAATATGAAACCTTCATGGAAGTGATCAGCGCCTGGGAACGCGAATATTTGCTGCTCAACGTTTGAGCCATCAAAAAGCCATTGCGTCTTTATTGGATGAATGAAAACTATCGGCTGTGGTCGCTCTTCGCGCTCACGGCCTTTTCTTTCCGGCACATGATTTCCAAGGTTGTTCCGTGTCCCCGACCATCTATCAAAGCCCGATTTCTCCTGGACATTCCTGGTATGAGGATACTGCTGGCGAGCGTCCATCCTACCCGCGGCTGGATGGCGATTTGAACGTCGATATTGCCATCATTGGCGGCGGCTTTACCGGCCTTTCCGCTGCTGCCCATCTGGCGATGGATGGCACTCGGGTTGCGCTGATCGAAGCCCATCGATTGGGCGATGGCGCGTCGGGCCGCAATGGCGGGCAGATGGGGACCGGCCAACGCTTATGGGTTGAGGAGCTCGAACCAAAGCTCGGATTTACACGCACCAAGGCCCTGTTCGGCCTCGCGGAAGATGCGAAGGCACATATGCATGCCTTCACCCGAGCACATAATATCGAGGTGGACTACCGCCCCGGGCAGCTTTCGGTGGCGCATAAGGCGCGGCTGGTCGATGGTTACAAGCGGCACTCCGATATTATGGCCGAACGCTATAATTATCGCCATGTCAGCTTCATGGATCAGGCCGAAACCGCGGAACGGCTCGGGTCATCAGCTTATGCCGGTGGCCTTCGGGATACCGGTACAGGTCATATCCATCCACTCAAGCTGGTGATCGGCACGGCACGGGTAGCCGCACAGGCGGGCGCTAGGCTTTTCGAAGGCACGAAAGCCACCAGTATTGTCGCGGAAAACGCGAAGGTGAAAATCCGCACGGCCTCCGGCACCATCACCGCTAAGAAAGCACTGATCGCGACGAATGCACATGGCAACGGACTGGAACCGAAGAGCGCGGCGCATATCATGCCCATCGGCTCGTTCATCGGCGCAACAGTGCCGCTGGGCGACACCTCTCCGGTCATTCCAGGCGGTGAGTCTATTGACGATTCGCGTTTCGTAGTTCGCTATTTCCGCAAATCGTCAGACGGCCGCCTGCTTTTCGGCGGACGCGAAGTCTATGGCGTATCGGAGCCGGGAGATATCAAGGACGCTATCCGCCGCCAGATTGCCGAAATTTACCCGGCGCTGAAAAAGGTTGAAATGACACATGCCTGGGGCGGCTATGTCGGCATCACCATCCCGCGCATGCCCTATGTGCGGGAGGTCATGCCGAACGTGATTGCCGCGGGCGGTTATTCCGGTCACGGCGTCATGCTCGCTAATTTTGTGGGTAAACTCTATGCCGATATGGTGGGCGGCAAGCGCGAACAGCTGAAGCTGCTGGAAGAGCTGAAAATTCCGGCTTTCCCGGGTGGGCGCAGCTTTCGGGCACCCCTGCTCTTCCTTGCACTCAGCTGGTATGCGTTGAGAGATCGGTTCTAAAGAGGCGGCATGAGACCGCCCCTTTCTTCAAATCAGATACACCGCCCGCCATCGACTTCCAGCGCGACGCCGGTGATGAACTCGGCCTCGCTGGAAATCAGCCAGAGCGCGGCATTGGCGATGTCGAGCGGGGTGGAAAGACGGCCCAAAGGAATCGAAGCGCGGAACTGGGCACGCTTTTCCGGGGTATCCTCGCCCATGAACTGCGACAACATGCCGGTTTCGCCTGCTACCGGGCAAAGGCAGTTGACGCGAATATTCTTCGGCGCCAGTTCCACGGCCATCGACTTGGTCGCGGTAATCGTCCAGCCCTTTGAGGCATTATACCAGGTCAGGCCCGGGCGAGGACGCAGACCCGCGGTGGAGGCTGTCGTCAGAATCGAGCCACCGCCCTGTTTCTCCATGATTGGCGCAACCGCAAGGGCTGCATAATAGATCGCCTTCATGTTGACGGCGTAGATCAGATCGAAGGTCGTTTCATCGATCGCCAGCATGTCACCATTGGGGTAGGTATAGCCGGCATTATTGATCATCGCATCGACGCGGCCGAACTTCTCCATTGCCGTTTCGACCATGGCATCGATCTGGCTCTTCTGCGAAACATCAACGGTGACCGCGACGGCAGCATCGCCGATTTCGCCGGCAACGCGTTCGGCGCCCTTAGCATTCAGGTCCGCGACGATGACTTTCGCACCTTCCTGTGCGAACCGTTTGGCCATGCCCTCACCGAAACCCGATGCCGCACCCGTGACGATGGCAACCTTGCCCTCAAGACGCCCCATATTCTCACTCCCTGATTTTCAACAGTTTCCTGCGTACCGCAAAGCTGCGGCACGTCCGAGCCTCACTTGGCTTCTCGATCAATCGTGCTTGAAGACAACCGTTTTGGTAGCGGACATGTCATAGAGCGCCTCGAAGCCCTTCTCACGTCCATGTCCTGAGCGCTTGAACCCGCCGAAAGGCAATTCAATGCCTCCACCCGCCCCGTAGCCATTGACGAAGACCTGACCGGCGCGAACACGCTTGGCGACGCGATGTTGACGCGCGCCATCCCTCGTCCATACGCCGGCGACGAGGCCGTAATCGGTGGCGTTGGCCAGGCGAACTGCTTCCTGCTCGTCACCAAAGGCAAAAAGGGTCAGGACCGGACCGAACACTTCCGCCTGCGCAATGCCGGCCTTTGGGTCAAGCGCACCAAACAGCACCGGCGCGTGATAAAAACCGCCTTCCGGTGCACTTTCGGCAATTGACCCGCGAGCGATGACCGACGCCCCATTGGCTTCTGCGTCAGCGACCAACCCGGCGACGCGATCCGCCTGTTTGGCGTTGATCAACGGGCCCAGATCGCCATCGGCGTAATGCGCATCCGCAGTCAGCTTGGCGAAGCGGTCAGCCAGCGCATTGGCGACCGCATCGAA
The DNA here is from genome assembly GCF_014652835.1 of Limoniibacter endophyticus. GTDB lineage: Bacteria > Pseudomonadota > Alphaproteobacteria > Rhizobiales > Rhizobiaceae > Limoniibacter > Limoniibacter endophyticus. The sequence continues at coordinate 273,477 of NZ_BMZO01000003.1, read as the reverse complement.
GATCGATCGTTCTATGAGAATGCGGCTGCCCGCCGAGCAGGTCTGGCCGCCATTCTGGATGATCGCATTGACCAGAACCGGCAGTGCCGCCTCAATATCAGCGTCTGCAAAGACGATCTGCGGCGACTTGCCGCCAAGTTCCATCGTCACGCCTCGATTATGTGTGGCTGCCGCCTGCTGGATTGCAGTTCCGGTGCCTGTCGAACCGGTGAAAGTCACGTAATCAACGTCTGGATGAGCAGAAAGCGCTGCACCCGCCTCTGCGCCATAACCGGTCACGACGTTAAGAACACCTGCCGGAATGCCCGCTTCGAGCGCCAGTTCGGCAACACGGATAGCCGTCAGCGACGCGTCCTCCGCTGGCTTAATCACCAGCGTATTTCCCATAGCAAGTGCTGCACCCACGACACGCGCCATGATCTGCAGCGGATAGTTCCAGGGAATAATCCCGGCGACGACGCCGTGCGGTTCACGCAGCGTCAGAGCTGTATAACCCTCCAGGAAGGGAATCGTGTCGCCGTGAATCTTGTCGGCGGCACCGCCATAAAATTCATAATAACGCATCGTCGCTGTCACGTCCGCCTTACCCTGGCGCAGCGGCTTTCCGGTGTCGCGTGATTCCAGCGCCGCCAGTTCCTCGCCTGCACCTTCGATAAGGAAGGAAAGGCGCGTCAGCGCCCGGCCGCGCTCGACGGCAGGCATGCGGCTCCACGGACCGTCCTCGAACGCCTTGCGGGCAGCCTTTACGGCAAGATCGACATCAGCCGCGCCTGCTTGTGGAATGGAAGCAAAAACCTTGCCGTCCGATGGACACAGCACATCAATCCGCTTGCCGGACAGAGCCTCAACGCTCCTGCCGTCGATCAGCTGGTTGAAGGCGATGCCCTCCGCCACTGTCTGCGAAATATGCAATGTCATGAATGACCCCTCCCAAAACTCGTTTTGCAACCATCGTAAGATTGCGTCATTGTCGCATGGAGACAAAGGCCTGTCATGCGGCGCTGTCAAGCTGCTGCCGGATTGTTTCTTGACCTAATGACAGGCACTGGTAATTTTAAACCGATTAGCATAGAGAAAAATCTTAGCGGTCTTCATATGATGGGTAGGTAATGACCAGCCAGACAATTCCAGTCGATCCTTTCGATTTCATCATTTTCGGTGGCACCGGCGATCTCGCTGAACGCAAACTCATTCCAGCACTCTACCAGCGCCAGGTCGCCGGCCAATTCTCCGAGCCAACGCGCATTATCGGCGCGTCGCGTACGCAGATGAGCGACAAGGAGTATCGCAACTTTGCGGAAGCCGCCATCAGGGAGCATGTGAAGAAGGAAGAGGTCGATGCCAAGGAACTGAAGGCGTTTCTGGAGCGACTGACGCACCTTTCCATCGATGCCGTTTCCGGCGAAGGTTTTGCGGGTCTTCGCAAGGCTCTGGGCGAAACCAAACGCATCCGCGCCTTCTATCTCGCGGTGGCACCTTCGCTGTTTGGAAGCATTGCCACCAACCTGAAATCCAACAAGCTGATTACACCCGCTACCCGCATCATCGTCGAGAAGCCGATCGGCCGCGATCTGGAATCGGCGATGAGCCTCAACGACGAGATCGGCAAGGTCTTCAACGAGCGGCAGATATTTCGCATCGACCACTATCTCGGCAAGGAAACAGTGCAGAATCTGATGGCGTTGCGCTTTGCCAACGTGCTTTTCGAGCCGTTGTGGAATGCCACTTATATTGACCACGTGCAGATTACCGTGGCCGAAACAGTCGGACTAGAAGGCCGCGTCAGCTATTATGACAAATCGGGCGCCCTGCGCGATATGGTGCAGAATCATATAATGCAGCTGCTTTGCCTCGTCGCCATGGAGCCGCCCGCCTCGATGAGCGCGGATGCGGTGCGGGACGAAAAGCTTAAGGTTCTGCGTTCGCTCAAGCCTATCCAGGGCAATGACGTTCCCAAGCTTACCGTGCGCGGCCAGTATCGGGCAGGCGCCGCTCCGACCGGTCCGGTGAAGGGCTATCTGGAAGAACTGGAAGACGATGCCAGCACGACAGAAACCTTTGTTGCGCTGAAGGCGGAGATTGCCAATTGGCGCTGGGCGGGCGTGCCCTTCTATCTACGCACCGGCAAGCGCCTTGCTTCACGCGTTTCGGAGATCGTCATTCAATTCAAGCATGTGCCGCACTCGATCTTTGCCGATAATGCGGGCGAAATCGTCGCCAACCAATTGGTCATCCGGCTGCAACCGGACGAGGGCGTCAAGCAATGGCTGATGATCAAGGACCCGGGGCCGGGCGGCATGCGCCTGCGCCACGTGCCGCTCGATATGAGCTTTGCCTCAGCCTTCAACGTCCGCAACCCCGATGCCTATGAACGTCTCATCATGGACGTGGTACGCGGAAACCAGACGCTCTTCATGCGCCGGGACGAAGTCGAGGCCGCCTGGCGCTTCGTAGATCCTATCCTCGGCGGATGGTCCGATGGCGTCCAGGATGTGCAGGGCTACACTTCGGGTACCTGGGGGCCATCCGGCTCGATCGCCCTGATAGAGCGCGACGGCCGCACCTGGCATGAGAGCACTTGACGATGAACATAACCGATCTCGACTGGCACCTTTACGAACAACGCGACCATCTAGCCGAAAGGCTCGCGTCAGACGTGGCGGAGCGGCTGCAAAATGCGATCGAAAGCAGAGGCGGCGCGACGCTGGCAGTGTCCGGTGGATCGACCCCCGCCTTGTTCTTCGAGCAGCTGTCATACGCGGCAATTGATTGGCAGAAGATCACGGTAACGCTCGTCGATGAACGCTTCGTACCGGAAAGCCACGAGCGTTCCAACGCGAAGCTGGTTAAAGAGAAGCTACTGAAGAACGCAGCTGCCGAGGTTCGGTTCGTACCGCTTTACCACGATACGGCGCGCGTCGAAGAAGCAGCTGCGCGTTCGAGTGGCGAAGTTGGGAAGTTTGATTGGCCCCTGGATGTCGTTGTCCTCGGTATGGGCCTGGATGGACACACCGCTTCCTTCTTCCCCGATGCTACCACGCTGGAGATGCTCCTCGATCCGTCCACGAGTGAGCGCGTTCTTCCGGTGCAGGCGCAGAGTGCCGGGGAACCGCGTTTGACGCTGTCGCTTCCGGCTATCGTTTCCGCCTCCTTCCTTGCCCTCCACATCGAAGGCGAGAACAAGCGTGACGTACTTGAGGAGACGCTTGGCGAACTCGGGCCCGAGTTCAGCCGAACACCAACCCGCCGCGTCCTCGACGCGGCTACCACGACGCCCCATATCTATTGGGCTCCCTGACGGAAGCAATCTCCCCGCCCGTCGGAAATTTGCGAAATGAGGATGAAAAGCCATGAGTGTCGCCAACGAACTCCACGCCATCACCCAGCGCATCATCGAGCGTTCGAAGCCGAGCCGCGAGCTCTATCTCGAACGTCTGGCGATGGCCGAACGGAAAGGCGTCAACCGGGCGGTGCTGGGCTGCTCCAATCTGGCACACGGATTTGCCGCCTGCTCTGTGCATGACAAGACCGCGCTCTCCGGCGACACCGTTCCCAATCTCGGTATCATCACCTCCTATAATGACATGCTCTCGGCGCATCAGCCATTCGAGACCTTCCCTGCCCTGATAAAGGAAGCGGCGCGCGAGGTCGGTGGCGTGGCGCAGGTCGCCTCTGGCGTGCCAGCCATGTGTGATGGAGTGACGCAAGGCGAAGCCGGCATGGAGTTGTCGCTTTTCTCCCGCGACGTGATTGCGCTCTCAACGGCAGTCGGGCTGTCGCACAACATGTTCGATGCGGCAGTCTATCTCGGTGTCTGCGATAAGATCGTCCCGGGCCTCATCATCGGTGCCCTCACCTTCGGACATATTCCGGCAGTGTTCATTCCGGCGGGCCCGATGACCAGCGGAATCACCAATGACGAAAAGGCCAAGACGCGCCAGCTCTACGCCGAGGGTAAGGTGGGTCGCGCGGAACTGCTGGAATCTGAATCGAAGTCCTATCACGGTCCCGGCACCTGCACCTTCTACGGAACGGCCAATTCGAACCAGATGCTGATGGAAATCATGGGCCTGCACATACCGGGCGCGTCCTTCGTCAATCCCGGCACTCCCCTGCGCGACGCGCTGACGCGCGAGGCTGCCAAGCGCGCGCTTGCCATTACTCAACAGGGCAATGAGTATACGCCGGTCGGGCGCATGATCGACGAACGCTCCTTCGTCAACGGCATCGTCGGCTTGAACGCCACCGGCGGTTCGACCAATCACACGATCCATATCATCGCCATGGCGAATGTTGCGGGTATCAAACTCACCTGGCAGGATTTCTCCGACATCTCGGAAATCGTGCCTCTGCTCGCCCGCGTCTATCCGAACGGCCTCGCCGACGTGAACCATTTCCACGCTGCTGGGGGACTCGGCTTCATGATCCGTGAATTGCTGGATGCCGGTCTGCTGCATGAAGATGTGCAGACGTGTTGGGGCCAGGGACTTCGTTCCTACACTGTCGAAGCAAAGCTCGGTAGCGACGGCAATGTCGTGCGCGAAGCTGCGCCCGCCGTCAGCGGCAACGACAAGGTCGTCACCACCTTCGACAAGCCGTTCCAGCCCAACGGAGGCCTCAAGCTGCTTGAAGGCAATATAGGGCAGTCAGTCATCAAGATTTCTGCCGTGAAACCGGAACATCGTTTTGTCGAGGCTCCCGCCCGGATCTTCCACAGTCAGGAAGAATTGCAGGTCGCATTCAAGGCCAAGGAACTGGAGAGAGACTTCGTCGCCGTCGTGCGCTTCCAGGGTCCGACCGCCAACGGCATGCCGGAACTGCACAAGCTAACCCCGCAGCTCGGCATTCTGCAGGATCGCGGTTTCCATGTCGCACTCGTCACCGATGGCCGCATGTCGGGCGCTTCAGGCAAGGTACCGGCCGCCATCCATGTTACGCCGGAAGCCGCGGAAGGCGGTGCTATCGGACGTATTCAGAATGGTGACATGGTTCGGCTCGACGCCGAAAAGGGTACTTTGGAGGTTCTGGTGCCGGCAGAAGAATTTGCTACCCGTCCGCTAGCAAAAGCCGACCTGACCGCGAACACTTTCGGCATGGGACGCGAATTATTTGCCGGCTTCCGGCATCTGGCAGGACGCGCCGACCAGGGAGCGCATACGTTCGAGCCAGCGTGATGAGATAATTGAGGGGCGCTCCCCGCGGCCCTCACCTCCATATACGGCTATTGCAGGCGGCCTGTTGCTGCGCTCATATCGTTGACGGATGCCAAGACGGCCAGCATCTGATTGGCCAATCGTTCATTGCCGCTTGTGATCGCCAGATCATAGACGGCAAGACAATGTACCAGTATCTGGTCAGTATCCTTCCTGTCTTCCGCGTGGGGAATGACAACGCCGGAACAATGCAACGGTACACCTTCGGTTGTTCTGAAACACCGGCCGATCACCGTAACATCGTGATAAAAATCGTCGCCCCTCTGCACTGGATAAGTCTCGTGATATGGCACTCCGTGCATCAGCGTATCTGCAATGGAGCGAGCCATTCTGCCCCGGTGTTCGGGATGGACCCGGTCCAGATAGTGCTCCAGAGACAGTCCGCTTGCCGATAGTGAAAGATCATGACCGAATATGTCGGCCGTATTCCCGTCAGCGTAGATCTTCCCTTGAGCTAGATCCCAGCTGAAGAAGCCAGGCTCCAAATATTGTTCCGCGGTGCGGAGTTGCGTTAGCTCCTTGAACGCTGTCCTCATGTTTGCTCCGGCTGATTTCGTCCACATCTGACTGTATCCCCTCTACAGCGAACAGCATGTGGCTAATTATACTGATTTATTTTAGTACCGAGCGTCTCCTCACCCGCGTACCTTACCTTACGGAAATCCAGCCTCAACGTCTTTAAAGTTGCGTGACTAACGTTACGCAGACACGAAACTCAACCGACGGTTATATTCGGTGTACCCTTGCCGGCGCGCAAATACGCACTGCGCAGCGTGTTTGCCATCAGAAGCGCAATTGTCATTGGCCCAACGCCACCCGGAACAGGTGTAATCGCTGCGGCCTCGTCCTTTGCGCTAGTGAAATCGACGTCGCCGACGAGGCGCGTTTTGCCTTCACCTTTTTCGGGGGCGGGAACGCGATTGATACCAACGTCGATGACGGTCGCACCTTCCTTGATCCACTCGCCCTTGATCATTTGGGGACGACCGACTGCTGCTACGAGTATGTCGGCGGTGCGGCAAAGCTCCGGCAGGTCACGCGTCCTGGAATGCGCAATCGTTACTGTCGCATTGGCCGCCAACAGCAGACTCGCCATCGGCTTGCCGACAATGTTGGAGCGGCCGACAACGACAGCGTCCAGACCGGAGAGGTCCTTGCCGTGGATCATCTCAATCAGCAGCATGGACCCGGCCGGTGTGCACGGAACGAAACCTGTGCCCAATTCTCCGGTCGTCAGCTTGCCGACATTGCTGAAATGAAAGCCGTCGACATCCTTCTCCGGCGCAATCGTCTGAATGACCTTGCCGGCATCAATCTGTTCGGGAAGCGGAAGCTGTACAAGAATACCGTCAATGGCTTCATCGGCATTCAGCGTCTCGATAAGCACCAGGAGATCATCTTGGGATGTATCGGCGTCGAGCGTGTGCTGCACGGAATGAAAGCCGCATTCCTCGGCTTTCTTGCTCTTGGAGGCGATATAGACCTGACTCGCCGGATCTTCACCGACCAGGACGACTGCCAGGCCTGGCACCCGATCCGTGTCCTGTTTGAAAAGTGCCGTGTGATCTTTCACTTGTTCGACTACGTTAGCGGCAACCGCCTTGCCATCGATGATCCGGGTCATGGTGTTCTAATCCTGAGCAATGGGGCATTTGCATCATATCAAAGTTGCGCCTTAGCACTCCGATGCCGCAAGCGCTAGTCGGCGCATTACAATGAAATCAATGGCGAAAGCGCTCCCTGTCGGCATTGTCGCGATAATCCTCGACCGCTTCTCGCAGATTGCGCAACCGGCTACGCAGTTCTTCGATGCGCTCGTCTTCACCCGTTTCATCGCCGGCGGCGGCGAACTCGCTCCTATCGCCACGCCTCTCCAGAGCGGCGTCTGGCCCTGACCGGTCCCGGCGAATGATCGCGGTCCGATTATCGTCGCCGATAACTGCCATTTCCGAACCGCGTTCCTCGTGGCGCGCGCGCGCGCCACCACCCGGGTCCGGCCGACCGTCGCGATGCCGGCGGAAGCTTGCCCATGCGCCACGCAATATTCCGATGCCAATGCCGACGAGAAGTCCAACCATGGTCAGCGCAGCAGCGATGGTGGAGCGCGATGGTCCCGTAGGCTGCAACGGTGGATAGGCTGGCGATATTATGCTGATATTCGTCGTATTCAGATCTTGCTGCTCGGTCGTCTCGCGCGAACGCAACAGATACGCCTCGTAGACGCTCCTCTTGGCGCTCGCGTCTCGCTCCAGTTCACGCAGGTGCACCAACTCGCTGGAAACACGGGTCTGACGCTCTTTCAGTTCATCGAGCCGGGCCTGCAACTGCTCTTGCAGCGCCTGCGCGCGTCGACTTTCGATGTTCAGCGTTCCTGCCGTGCGGCGAAGTTCATTCTGGATTTGCGACCGGATGCCGGCAAGCTGCGCCTCTGCACCCTGCCGCTGTGGATGGCGCGGTCCCAGCCGGATCGCAAGACGATCGACTTCCTGCTGCACAGACGAATATTGCGCGCGCAATTCACCCAGCACATTTGACGAAACCTGCTCCGGCAAGGTGCCTCCCAGAACGTCGTCAATGCTGGCGCCTTGCGCGCTCTCAGCGCGGGCAGCCAATTCCAGCGCGCGGGCGCGCGCATTGGTCAGCTGCTCGTTCAGACGCACGATCTCATCATCGGTAATCAGGCGGCCTTGCGCATCGACAAGGTCGTTCGCGGCCTTGTATTGCTCGACCGCACGTTCGGCATCTTCCGTCGTCTGCCGTAATTCACCAAGGCGCGCCTCGATTTCACGGTTCGCACGTCGTGCGGTACTTTGCTGCAGCTCACCAGTCGTATCCAGAAATACTTCCGCCATCGTATTGGCAATCAGGGCAGACTTCTCTGGATTCTGCGTCCTTGCGTTAATCGTCACAACGAAGGTACGGTCGCCGCGTGCAACGCTGATCGCCTTGGCAAGACCTTCTACCGCCAGCGCATGTCGACGGTCTTCATTGCTTTGGCCGGTGGTCGTGGACACCAGGTCCTCGATCAGCCCGCGTATCGACAAGCTATTGCTGCCCCGGCCGTTAAACTCTGGGTCCTCGTCAAGCGACAGGGTATCTACGACCTTGTTGAGCACGATGGATGAGGTCAACACCCGCACCTGATTCTCCACGACGGCAAGAGTGGCGTCGGATGGCAGTTGCGATTGTGTCAGGTCGCGCTCAACGATGAGGATATTGCGGGGATCGACGAGCAATTCCGTCACCGACTCGTAGAGTTTCGGCGTAGAGAGCGCAATGAACACACCGGCTACCGCGCCCAGAATCGTGAACAAAGCGATGATCAGCGGCGAGCGGATAACGCCCATGACCACGTCTACCGGGTCAATTAATGGGTTCCACCCTTGCGGATCGTGACGCGATTGATCCCGCGGGACCTCGAACCGCGTGATTTCGCGTTCGCTCTGGTGGGCTGTGACTGCGGCGGGCGCTGTTGCAACAGGTGCAGCCTCCTCTCCAGCGTCGCGACGGGTGAAAAAGCGCTTTAGCAAACCTGGACGTTTTTCTAAAGTTTCCGTCGGGGCCACCTGCTCCTTCGATGATGCCCGTATGCGCGCGACGAGATCCCTCGTCGTTTCAGGCTTCTCATCCGTCAGGTCCGAAGATGCTACAACATCCGCATCAGAAGCGGCCGGGGTATGCGCTGCATTTTTTTTCAATGCCGGATCGAGGTCGAGAATCGACCCTGGCCGCGCATAGCTGCCAAATTCGCTGCGATCAGCCATCCGTTACCCAGACTATTCGAAAAAGCATCACTATTGATTAAGTGACGCTAAACATTCGCGGAAAACAAAAGGTTAATTTACGGCTTTTATGGATAAGAATTCGCGTGAGTGCTTGCCAAGCAAGAGAAACTGCGCGCACTGCTCAATTACAGTGCGTTAAAGTTTCGCCTTTAGCCTCTGCACCTCGAAAGGACACCCTCATGCAGCGATTGCGGGCGCTCGTTGCGAGCCAGCGCAGGCTTCTGGCCGATTATGCCTCCGCGATCAGCGGCTCGGCGGGGCGGCTGGTCTTCTCGCTCGCCTATTTTATGGCGCTCGCCAATACTTTGCCTATAGCCGAGTTCGGCCTTTTCGCGACCGCGTCGGCTGCGGGGGTCATGCTCTCGCGCATCCTGTCCTTCGGCTTTATTTCGGCGCTATATCGCACCGCCACCGTCCGGCCCAAACTGATAGGCACCTATACCGCCGGCTTCTTGCTACTCGCCGCCGCCTCATTGCCGTTCCTTGCATTGGGAAGCGGTATCACCTACGCGTTGTTCTTCTCGCGGGAGATGGCGTTCTTGCCGTTTGCCCTTATCATCGTAGCTGAAGCACTGCTGTGGCGGCCGGTCGAGGTCGTTATCATCGTCAATAATGGGCAGGCGAAGTTCGGGCGCGCTGCATTCCTGGTGATCCTCGGCACAGCCTTGCGTGCACTCGCCGCCGTCATCTTTGTGCTGACACCTTATTCCGGTCTCGGCGTCTGGATCTGGTTTTATCTGGCAGCCAATGCCGCCTCACTGCTCATCGCCGTCATTTTCTACTATCCGCGCCAGCGCCTGCGCCTGCATCCGGCTCTTTATTGGCGCAGGCTGGTCGATTCAATTTACGTCGCCGGTGCGGAAATGCTCTTCTATATCCAGGCAGAGCTCGACAAGCTTCTGGTGCTGTCGCTGGGCGGCGCGCATCTTGCAGGCATCTACGCCATCATCATGCGCCTGGTTGACCTGACGGCCCTGCCGATCCGGGCCTTCTCCATGATGCTGGTGCAGAAGTTGATGCGTGCGCCGCAGCTCCTGGCGCGGTCCAAGGTCAAGATCGCGCTCGAGACCGGTGTCTTTGCCGTATCGACGCTTGCGCTCCTGACGCTCGCAATCATGCTTTGGTTCGTACCGAACCTGCTTGGCAATACAGTCGCGGAGGTCACGCCCTTCATCGCGCTTGCCATGCTGATCCCTGGCCTGCGCAATCTCGTCGAATATCAGAACGAGCTGCTCTTTGCGCGCGGGCTGACCCTGCTGCGTGTCGGAAATCTGGCGCTGCTTACCATTTTGAAAGGCGGGATGCTCTGGCTGCTCCTGACGCTCTTTACTGACCCGCAGCCGATTATCATCTGGTTGAACGCCGTCTTTGTCGTGCTCTACCTTACTTCCGCGTTGATCACATACAGCGCCATGCGCAGACCGGCGCGGAAGATCTGAAAAGCAAGATCAGAATGCGTATTTGGCCTTCAGCCCGATGGTCGCGGCTTGAAAGGCCGCGCCGCCTCCATCGCGTAAAAACAAGTTCATCTCATTACTTGGGATAGTTACATCTCCGCGCCTTTCGAAAACCTTGTCGAATGATGCATGTCCTACAAGCGTAGTCTTCTTCGATACGCGGTAACCAACCTCGGCCTTCAAACCCAAGGTCGGCGCCGTCTTCATTTTTCCGCTAAAGTACATCTCCCGAAGCAAGTGATGGTCATGATCTCTGTTCAAGAGCGTGAAACCTGCCCGGCCTGACAGCGAATATGACCAGCAATCAAATTCCTGCGAGAAAGTTGCTCCCACAAATCCCTGGAGATGTCTTTGTCGATAGGTGATGCCCAGCTGCGAAACCGGAAAACTCCCTCTATCGTCGCGAAAATCATCTACAGAGTAAATGTAGGGCCCGCCATATGATTTCCAGTAGACGTCGGAATATTGGAAGCCGCCGCGTAAATTGACTTGATATGACTTATTTTCCTGTATCAAATCATAACCTAAGGCCATGTCCGCGGACACGTAATGTTGCAGCTTCGCCAGGTCTAAAGACCAATCCGTCCAATTCGAAAAGCTTTCTTTCTCTTCATATTCTACGATTTCTCTATTCCAGTCATAATCCGCCATCTGGCCGCTAGCGAAGCCGCGGCCGGCGAACGTTCCCGAAATGGATAAAATCCACCGAGGCGCAATCTGGTAAGAGATATCCCCCAGGAGAACGGGCGTTGTCGTCTCCCATATCAAATGACTGATCTTGGAATTGCCGTCCCATACGAGTTCATCGGCCCGCAGAAACGTTAGCCCAACGCCGCCGCTTACCTTCAGCGCGCCGTCGACGCTTACCCAATCAAGATCGCGAGCATGTCCAGTGGACGCAAGAACGCACCCCATGCCCGCTAATGCGGCCACACAAAATGTCTTCATTTAAGATACTCAAATCAAAAGGAAAAATGAATTCTCAAGTCGCAAAGTCGAAAATAATCTTGCGGACCATGCCTATATCCAGCCCGATGAACGACTGCAAGCCCACAGCCACCTGATGCTCCTTCAGATCACCGACAAAATCGCGCAAGTCGTGCTCATCCAGCTTGGGTCCGTTCCAGTAGACTTTGCAGAAATCATTCGTGTCCAAGAAATGGCCCTCGCCGCCCAGCGAATCATCGACGTAGCGGCCATAGATCATGCATTCGGAGAACTTGCGTTTCTTACCAATAGCGGCGACCCAATGGCTGCCTTGCACTGTTTCGATTTGCGCGCACATGTCGAGAACGGTCCGCCGGTCCCAGGCGATCAGCGTAGCGATATAATCCCGCGCAGACACATGTGGCGGCGTAATTCCAAGCACCTTGGCTGCGTTCACCGACCAGACGGGATGATCGCCGGACAGCTTCCGTTCCGACATAGGTCTGTGGAACAGCCGGATCGCTCCGTCATGATGAAAGGTGCTGCAATCGAACGGCCTGACGAAAGCGACATCGGAATCGCAGTAGACTAGCGTCTCTTCCGGTACGTGTCGCGCGATCGCGATACGGCGCAACTGCTGCACGTGCCAGCCCCGCAGGGGTAGGGTGAACGGGCTGATCCAAAGACGGCGCTCTCCCCAATTTGTAGGGTCCGGGATATTGACTAGCCAGCGCGGCAGGATATCGCGCTCGTCCACGATGATACGACGCGGTCCTTCCAGCACCTTGAACATCGCTACATCCCGTCCTTCGACGAGAATATAGTGGGTACTCAGGCCGCTCATGAAACGATCGACTGTTTCGCACAGCATCCTGCATCGCTCCAAATCGCCACGATAGCTCGGCGTTATCAGAGCATAATTATGTTCCATCAGGGGTCTCCTACGCCGCTGCGAAAGCCGAGCCGCTGCCTGGCAACGCGCGCCAGAAACAGAGGGTTGCCAAGAATATAGCGGCGCCAGAGACGCTTAGGCTCGAGATAGAGCCGATAGACCCATTCGAGACGTGCCTTGCGCATCCATACTGGCGCACGCGTCACGTTCTCCGACAGAAAATCGAACAGGGCTCCAACTCCCATAGCCACGCAGGCATGCGTGACGTCGATCCTGTTTGCAATCCACATCTCCTGGCGGGGAACGCCCATCGCGACAATCAATATGTCGGGTTTTTGCACCGCGAGACGCTTGAGGATCACCTCCTCCTCCGGGGCGGTGAAATATCCATCGCTGATGGAGATGAATTTATGCTGCGGAAACCGCTCGCTCAACCTGCTATGAGCCGTTTCCAGCACATTCGGCTGCGCGCCCAGGAGCGCGACACGCAAGGACGTTTGATGCGCTTGCAGGAAGGCTGGCACGAAGTCGGTGCCGTTGAGATTGTTGCGGAAGTTCCGCCCTCTCAACAGTCGCGCCGCCAAATCCACGCCAATACCGTCCGGCACCACGTCGAACGCCTTCAACGCACCCCGGAAATCGGGACGCGCTGCTGCTTGATTCACGAGGTGCGCATTTGCGAAAGCAAGCTTGAGATGAGCCCGTCTGGCAACCACCTCGGAGAGATGCATAATCATCTCAGCCTGACTAGCATCGATCACCCTAACGCCAAGGATATCGACTGTCTCGAAACTGTCCGGCGTGGTCATTCCAGCCCTCCGCCTCGCTGCTCTGACGCCACGTCGAGTCCAAGCAGCAATGCCCGATCAAGTGCATCGCGCTGACTTTCGTAGAAGGTACTGCCGTCGGCACGTGGCGCGTCTCCCATCATCGCGCCTATTGCGGCGGCAAAGGATTTGGCATCATCGGCTACCCGACAGTTGCCGGGGAGATAGGAAATGCCGCGCAGAGAACTCGGCGTCGCCACTGCCGGCACGCCCAGCTCGAAGGTTTCGATGGTTTTCAGTTGCACGCCCGTGCCGACCCGGCTTGTCAGGGCCATGAGACGCGACGACGTCACGAATTGCGTTGCATCCGGCACACGACCGATGAATTTCACACGGGGATGAGCAGTCACGAGATCATGTGGCGGTGTTCCGGCAATTTCCACCCGCACAGATTTATCGAGCAAGGGCACGACATGATTTAAAAACCATTCGAGACCGATACGGTTGGGTTGCCACGTCCACGTGCCGATCAGCCCGACATCGCGGATAATCTCGGCCGCTCCGCGGCTGGCCGGGGCTTGCCGCCCGACCACCAGAGGCAACGTAATCGACCGGGCCGGGCTATCGACGCCTAGCTCGGCACGATCTTCTTCCGCCAAGGTAAATACGAAGTCCGCATTGGCACAAAGGCGTTCTTCCAGCGCTTTCAGCAGTCGCGCCTCCCGACGATAGAGTATCTGTTCAAGGATGCTTTTTGCCGCGTCGGCGTTCTGCTGCGCTGAGATATGCTCGACATTATGCGCAACGAAAATTGTGGGCTTGCCAGCAAATAATCCTTCGTAAGCACCTGCGAATTGCGCCGCATTGGCGATGAAGCCGTCGAAGGGTCCGATCTTGTCGAGCGCTTCGCGGACTTTATCCAGCGAGCGCAATTGCAGCTTCGCCGAGGAAAACGTTAGGCCTTTGGCCAGCGCGGTGAACAGCCATTTGAGCTTTTCCCTGGGTCCGGCAACATGCGTGCGAAGCTCCAGTTCCCCAAGCAGGACCGTCTCATCGGGATTTTCAATCGCATGGCCGGGCCAGCCATAGCCCAGAACAGTCACACGGCAACCAAGCCGGCGTAAACCGTCGATAATCGCCTGGTTGGCTATTTCGTAGCCACTGGTCGCGGTTTCATGCGGCACCAGCGACGTTGCGAAAACCAGATGCATGCCCTCTCCCGTCAATAGCCGATGCCCTTGCTGCCGCTTCTTATACGCGCAACAGCTTTGGAAAGCGCACCGATTTGTGATGATATTTAACGCGTCCTTAAAGGGAAGCGGCAAATATCACGCAAAACAGATTAGCGGCTGCTTTCATGGTTTCACTTCCCGACAATATCACTCTTCTCGCACAATCGCCGGGCTTAAAACCGACGATGACGGAAGTCATCGTGATCCTGCCGACGTTCCGCCGCCCGGGTCATCTGCGCAAGACGTTGGATTCGCTGATTCTGCAGCAGACGCAGCGCATCTTTGCGGTGATCGTCATGGAAAACGACGCGGAGAAACGCGAAGGGGCCGAGGCGGTCACGAAGCTTTTTACCGCCGATACGCTTTCGGGCATGCTGATCATCGCGCATGATCGCGGCAATTGCAGCGCCTATAATGCAGGCTTCATCACCGCGCTGCAGCGCTTTCCAACATTCTCCTATCTGCTCATCATCGACGATGACGAGATCGCCGACCCGCATTGGATCGAGCGCATGTGCTCAGCCGCGGAAGAGCAGACCAGCGATATTGTCGGCGGGCCACAAGTTCCAATGTTCGCCGTCTCCGGCTTTCAGCGTCTCGAAAGCCATCCAGTGTTCCATCCGCCCTACAGAAAGAGCGGCCGTGTCAAGGCGCTTTACTCCTCTGGTAATCTGCTGATTGCACGTGACGTGCTGGAAGCAATGGGGCCGCCGCATCTCGATCTGCGCTTCAACTTTCTTGGTGGGGGCGATTCCGACTTCCTCAGCCGTTCGGCCGAACAGGGATATCGCCTCGGATGGTGTGCGGAAGCGCCTGTCTTCGAAACCGTTCCGGCCCGCCGCACCAAACCCGACTGGATCAGGTCGCGTGCCATTCGCAACGGCGTGATCTCGACGCTGGTAGAGCGCAAGAAGCGCGCCGGCGACCCGCTCGGTCGGATAAAGACAATCGCGAAAAGTCTGGCTCTTCTCGTGGCCTCACCATTGCGCGGCCTTGTGGATCTCGTAAAAACAGGTTCGCTGTCTGTCGGGCTTTACCCGGTTTACGTAGCATTCGGGCGGCTGGCCGCCGAATTCGGATACATAAATGAACAGTATCGCCAAGCCGAGAAGAATTAACGCGGGCCGCCCCCCTCTGAGCGATGCGACGCTCGCACGCATCGCTCTCGTCGTCGCGACGGTACTATTCACCGTTGCGCTCATCTCCGTTCGCCCATTCCAGCCCGCGGGCGGCGATCCTGCCGTGCAGGGCGGCGATATCATGAACCAACTCGGCTATGGCGGGCTTGGCGCGCTCTCCATCTTTGCCTTGATGACGCTCGCCAATCGCAACGCTCTGCGCGTCATCATCAGTCCCTGGTGGATTGTCGCGATCGCGTTCGTGCTGATCTCCGTCACGCAGGCGATCGATCCGGCCGGCGCGATGCGCTCGGCGATCTTCACCGTGATCGCCATCATTATCATGATGACGGCCGTATCCCTGCTGGAAGACGGAAACGGTTTCGCGACCCTTCTCAGTATCAGCGCATTTTCGGTTCTCGGCCTCTCCTATATCGGCCTGGTCCTTTTTCCCTATGCAGCAATCCACCTGGGAGACACTTACGAGCCTCAGCACGAAGGCCTTTGGCGCGGTCTGTTCAGCCACAAGAACATTGCCGGACCGGTGATGAGTTTCTTTGCCTTCGTCGGCGTCTATCTGATGAGACGGGGTTGGCTCTGGCGTGGCAGCATCATTCTCATCCTCTCCCTCTTGTTCATATCCCATACCGGGTCAAAAACGACGATGGGCCTCGTGCCGCTCGTCATGATCCTGGTCGCACTGCCAAACGTTCTGGGCATGCGTGCGCTTGCCGTGGCGATCATTGCAACAACGCTCGCCTTGTCTGCGCTGGCGACGCTCGGCATCGTCTTCATCCCGGCTCTGCATGATCTTGCCGCACAGTTTCTGCCCGATCTGACCTATACGGGGCGTGTCACCCTTTGGGCGTTTTCCGGTGAGCATGTCCTCCAGCGTCCCTGGACCGGCTATGGCTTCGAAAGTTTCTGGCGCACCCCAATCGTCTATCTTGCCGATCGGCATTTTGACTGGGCATGGGACATTCGCGGCATCGTCCATGGGCATAATGGCTATATGGATATCGCTGTAACCATGGGCCTCCCCGCGCTTTTCGTCTCGCTTGTCGTGTTCGTTGCAGCCCCCCTGCACGATTATCTGCGCACCCCGCGTTATCGCGAGAACATCTATCTTGCCGACCTCTTCATGATGATCGTGCTTTTCGCCCTGCTCAATGCCTTGCTGGAATCCTTCTTTTTCCGGCGCGCCGACCCGGTCTGGCTTTTCTTCATCTTCGCGACCTTCGGATTGCGTCTGGTCGCACGTGTCCCCATGGCCTCCAGGCTCCGCAACTGATAGAAGCAGGCCTACAAGATCGAAGGAGAAGAATATGAGCAACGAGATCATCCTCGTCGGTGCGGGGCATATGGGCTATGCGATGCTGGAGGGCTGGCTTGGCGCTGAGATATTGAAGCCTGAACAGGTGGTCGTCGTGGAACCGGCGGAAGCGCTACGGGACCGCGTCGAAGAACATGGTTGCGCGGCCGTCTCATCGGCTGCCGATCTCGGTGACGATCTCAAGCCGCAGATCATCGTGCTGGCCATCAAGCCACAGATGATGAACGATATTCTTCCCGATTATAAACGCTTCGGCGCGGCCGAGACGACCTTCCTTTCGGTCGCTGCCGGAACCTCGATTGCCACCATCGAAGGTCACACCGGTCCTTCGC
Organism: Limoniibacter endophyticus; assembly: GCF_014652835.1. GTDB lineage: Bacteria > Pseudomonadota > Alphaproteobacteria > Rhizobiales > Rhizobiaceae > Limoniibacter > Limoniibacter endophyticus. Next base: position 256,421 of record NZ_BMZO01000003.1, on the reverse strand, counting down.
CGGTGATCCGCGTAATGCCGAACACACCTTCCGCTATTGGCGAAGGCATGCTTGGCGTCTTCGCCAATGAGCGCGTTTCGGACGAAACGATGCAGTTCGTCGATCAGCTGCTTGTTACAAGTGGCGATGTCGTGCATGTCGAGCGCGAAGAGCAGATCGACGCCATCACCGCCATTTCCGGCTCCGGCCCAGGCTATGTCTTCCATTTCATCGAAGCATTGACCGAGGCTGCCAAGGCAGTCGGTTTCGAGGAAGATACCGCCCTGCTGCTGGCCAAGCAGACAATCTATGGCTCTGCCTGCCTCGCAATGGAGAGCGAAAACAGTCCCACCGAACTGCGCAAGCAGGTGACTAGCCCGAATGGCACGACTGCCGCCGCACTTGCTGTTCTGATGGAAGGTGATGCGATGACAAAGCTCGTCACGCGCGCAGTTACCGCCGCGCGTGACCGGGCTGTCGAGCTTGGCAAATAATCAGCCGGCGACGACACAGGCGACGGGGGCGGCATCTTCGCCCTTCGTCAAATCCTCAAGAGTAGCATCGGCGCCGCCCTTCGCGTGCCAGATGAAACGATCGCCCGCATAGCGCGCTCCGGAGCCGGTGATGACGTTGGCGGCGACAACGAATTCATTGCCGATAGTCAGTGTCGCCAGTGAAACCGAGCCTGCATTAATATAGGTAACCTCCACCTGCGTACCATTGCAGTCATAGGTCGACGATTGCGACTGCGCCTGCTCTGTCGCGTCCGGGATGTCGATGGTGATCGCCGCGCCCTTCGTCGTGCGACCGAATACCAGAACCGGCTGGCCTTGCGTATCGGCAAGGATCAGCTTCGACTGGTCTTCTTCCAGCTTCCAGCTGGCGACCGTTTCGAACGCCTTGAGGTAGACTTGCTCCAGCTGCATCGCGGTCTCGTCACAAGCCATCTTGGTCGAAGCCAGCGCGCCGAAACTCATCTCGTCGTCGCGGATTTCTGCCTTGCCGGCGAAGCGATTGCAGCCGCCCACACCGCTGACATCGCCGGTGTCCACGATATCGAGCGTCGGCACACGCTCGGCCTGCACTTCCTCGCCATCAATCTCCGCAAGGGTCCAACTCCCGGTAGGGGTGGCCGTTTGCGTGGAGATCGCCCAGGCGGAACCGGCCGTCGATGCCAGCATAGCGGCAGACAGAAAGGCGATGGATACAAACGTTTGGTTGCGCAACGGCATTCTCCTTAGCAGAATCAACATTGGGAGGATGCCCCGAACGCAGATGGTTTGGGAGCCTCTTTCTCATCCGCCCGGGTTGGAAAACGCCCCGCGGGTCGGGCTGGTTGCATCTCCACTTGCGGTTTCACCGGACGCAACGGTACAAATGGCAGCATGAACCTGCGCTTTTACACATCTGTGCACGCCCATATCGACCGTTGGGAAAAGAAGAATCTAATCGATGCCGGTATGGCGCGGGCGTTGCGCGAAGAGGCGCAGGAGCAAAAGAGCTTCGGGCTCGGCGCATTGCTCGCCAGCCTCGGCGGCGTCCTGATTAGTGCGGCGATCATTACGCTGATCGCCGCCAATTGGGAAGCAATCCCGCGCCTCATGCGCGTCGGCCTTATCCTGTCCCTGATCTGGGGCGGCTATCTCGGCGGCGCATGGCTGCAAAACAAGGGTAGCAAACCGCTGGCGGAAGTTTTCTATCTCGTTGCCGGTGTTTCCTTCGGGGCGGGCATAGCGCTTATCGGTCAGATGTATCACATTTCCGGAGATACGATCTCCGCCATTCTCATCTGGTTTTCGGGCGTTTTCGTCTCCAGCCTCATTCTGCGGTCTTCTCTGCAGGCTGGTGCGGCAAGTGCCATCGCCGCCTTCTATCTGTATACGGCTGTGCTGGATTCAAACCTCGCTGGCAACAATTACATCTGGATCACGCCGCTCCTGATCGCCCTTTGCGGCTTTGCCGGGTGGTGGGCGGGAAGCCGCCTCGCGGCGCATCTCGCCTTCCTGCTCGGCATCTGCTACTTCCTCGTCCTTTATTTCGATCTCGACCGGGTTTCTGTCCTCTTTGTTTCGGGCGCGCTTGGCCTTGTCTTCTATCTGGCCGATGCGTTCTTCCCTGCCATCGTTGAACGCCGGACGCGCTTTTCCGAACCGATCGGAGCCTATGGTCTGTTCCTGCTCCTCGCATCGATCGGCACGCTGCAATTCGAAAATCTGATCGAGCGCAATGACAGCCTGATGATATTTGGCATCGCCATCATTGCAATTGCCGTCGGCGCGATCGTCCTTTCAGGCATGCGCAACGCGTTTGCGCGACGCGTCGCCTATCTCGCCTTCTCCATCGAAGTGCTGATACTCGCGCTTGAAACGATCGGTACGCTTCTTTCCACTTCCGGCCTATTCTTCGGCCTTGGCATCATCGTGCTGGCGCTGGGCGCACTTGTGCTGCGGCTTGAAAAACGCCTGGCTAAACCAGCCGCCGGAGATGCAGCATGATCCTCCACCAAAAGCGTACGGGACTCTTCGTCATCGCTGGCATCATGGCAATGTTCCAATCGGGTTTTCTGCTCGCTTCGATCCAGCAGCGCGCCGACGTTCTCCGCAACGGCGCAGAAATTGTCCTGCAAACCGCGCCCGTCGATCCGCGAGATCTTTTGCGCGGCGATTATGTGACGCTCGGCTACGACATTACCCGCATCGAGCTTTCGCGCGTTGAAGGCAGCAAGGAAAATACCCGCCGCAATCAACCCGTTCGCGTCTTCGTGCAGACCGGAAGCGACGGCGTGGCATCCTTCACCCGCGCCAGCTTCGACAGCACTGCAATGCCGCGGGAAGGCGAGATCATGCTCCTTGGCACTGCGCGATCAATCGGCAGCACAACGCTGCTGATCAACTACGGCATCGAGCGCTACTACGTTCCCGAGGGCAAGGGGCTCGCCATCGAACATGCGCAGCGTGAGCAGCGCGTCGACGCTGTCATCGCTGTTTCCAATGGCGGCAAGGCGCAGATCAAGGCGCTGCGCATCGACAGCAAAACGATCTTCGAAGAGCCCCTGTACTGACGCCTTCCAAGCCCGATTGACAAGCCGGCTTTTCATATTATGGTGCGCCCCATCCGAGGGGTGTGCTTCCAGAGCGAAGCGCTGAGATGGCTCTTGCCGAACCCTTGAACCTGATCCGGGTCATGCCGGCGTAGGAACGGAAAGCGCATCGTCTTCACGCGCAACTCCCCATTTCTCAACGCTGCCAGGCCCGTGTCGCAAACGGGGTACCGAGCTTGTACAAGCGCGTGGGCGAAAGCGAAGGCAGGATATCGACGGTGCTGACGGCAGCTGCCGCACCGCTCGTCATTCTCCTGCTCTGGCAGGTGGCTATCGTGCTTCTGGCCCCTCCATCCTATATTTTCCCAGCGCCCGCCACCGTCTTCGAGACACTCGCTGCAAAGCCAGACCATTTCCTCAAACATACGCTGATTACATTACAGGAGATCGGCCTGGGCCTCTTTTTCGGGACGATTGCGGGCGTCGTGACCGCTATCGGCGTCGCCTCCTTTCCACGCACCGGACGACTTGTCTGGCCGCTGGTCCTGGTGGCACAGGCACTGCCGGTTTTCGCCATAGCGCCGCTCCTGGTTCTCTGGTTCGGCTTCGGCACGACGTCCAAGGTCGTGATGACATCGCTCATCATCTTCTTTCCCGTTGCTTCGGCCTTTGCTGATGGCATTCGCCGTACCGACCGCGACCTGCTCGATTTTTGCGCCCTCACGGACGGCACACATCGCCAGATCCTCTGGCGCGTGCGGCTGCCGCTGGCCTTGCCGGGACTCGTCTCCGGCCTGCGCGTTGCAGCCCCTCTTGCCCCGCTCGGCGCCATCGTCGGCGAATGGGTCGGTGCATCCGGTGGCCTGGGTTTTATCATGCTCCAGGCCAATGCCCGCATGCAGACCGCGGATGTCTTCGCAGGGCTGGCCATTCTGGCCTTTCTCACATTGGCTTTACGTGCAGCCATCGATCTTCTCAGCCCTCTCCTCGTGCCATGGGCGAGAGAGAATGGCTTCCAGCAACAGGCAAAACCATGACGAACCAAACACGCGACAATGTTTCCGCCCTCGTCTCAAGGATGCGTGATCGAAAACCGCTCGTTCACTGCATCACGAATTATGTGGCAATGAATATTTCCGCCAATGTGCTTTTGGCGATCGGCGCTTCTCCAGCCATGATCCACGCGCCGGAGGAAGCGGGAGAGTTTGCCTCCATAGCCGACGCGCTGCTCGTCAATATCGGCACCGTCTCGCCGCATTGGTTTAACGGCATGTCAGTTGCTGCGAAGGCGGCGAACGCAGCCGGCAAACCCTGGGTGTTCGATCCCGTCGCACATTTTGCGACAGCCTATCGCCGTGAAGCTACCGCGCAGTTGATGACGCTCGCGCCGACGATCATACGCGGCAATGCCTCAGAGATCATCGCCCTCGCCGGGGCGAGCGGGGGTGGTCGCGGTGTCGACTCCGGTGACAGCGTGGAGCAGGCCAAGGAAGCCGCGCGGACATTGGCACGCCGGTATTGCACCGTCATTTCGGTCAGCGGCGAACACGACTTCGTGACCGATGGAAAACGCGAGGCCATTATCATCGGCGGCAGCGCATGGATGCCATCGGTAACTGCGCTCGGCTGTTCCCTTTCGGCAACCACGGCGGCATTCGCAGCAATAGCTGAGAAGAACTTCTTTTGCGCTGCGATCGCAGCGCTCGCCTGTTTTGCCGAGGCTGGCGAGAAAGCGGCTGAACGAGCCGAAGGCGCGGGCACATTCGCCATCGCCTTTCTTGACGCGCTTTCGACACTCGACAGCTCGGCTCCTGCCCAGAGGATCGCGTCCTCATGATCACCCTCCTCAAATGTCCGAAGGCCAATCGATGAAACAATTGCCCAAATTCCTCATCGCTATCATGCTCTGGTGCGCAGCCGCTCTTCCTGTCTCGGCTGCGGACAAGCTCGACGTCATGCTCGAATGGTTCGTCAATCCGGACCACGCACCGCTTGTCGTTGCCAGAGAACTCGGACTGTTCGACAAGGCCAATCTCGACGTTAATCTGGTCGCGCCGTCCGATCCCTCGTCCAGCCCCCGCCTCGTCGCTGCCAAGCAGGCGGACATTGCCGTGCATTATCAGCCGAACCTTTATCTCGATCATGCACAGGGCTTGCCGCTGGTGCGTTTCGGGGTTCTGGTCGAAACGCCGCTGAACACTATTACCGTTATGAAGGACGGACCAATCCAGTCGCTCGCCGACCTGAAAGGCAAGAAGATCGGCTTTTCGGTTTCGGGCTTCGAGCAGTCGCTTGTTGCGGCCATGCTCAGGTCGGCAGGTCTTTCGCCTGACGATGTGGAACTGATCAACGTCAATTTCGCTCTCTCGCCCGCGCTCATCTCCGGTCAGGTTGATGCCACGATCGGCGGCTATCGTAATTTCGAGCTGACGCAGATGAAGCTCGAAGGACAGGAGGGCCGTTCCTTCTACGTTGAAGAACATGGCGTTCCGCCTTATGAAGAACTGATCTACGTGACCCACACGGACAACGCAAAAGACCCTCGTCTGCCGCGTTTCCTCGCAGCGGTGGAGCAGGCGACGATCTATCTGACGAACCATCCGCAAGAAGCGTGGCAGCTCTTCATCAAGGCTTATCCCGACCTCGACAACGCGTTGAACCGTGAGGCCTGGGTCGATACGATGCCGCGCTTTGCCAAACGTCCCGCCGCCATCGACGAGGCTGCCTATGCGCGCTTTGGTGCCTTCATGAAAGAGCAAGGACAGATCGAGCGCGCGCCGGCGGTTTCCGACATTGCCATACAGGTGAAATGATGCAGAACCTGCCAAGACATGCCGGCACGCTGCTCATGCGTATTCGCGAAAACGCACCGCGCGTCCATTGCCTGACCAATGCCGTCGTCAAGGAACTGACCGCCGATGGGCTGACCGCAATCGGCGCCATTCCCTCCATGACCGAAAATGCTGACGAGATGCCGGATTTCATGGACGTTTCGAAAGCTCTTCTCGTCAATCTGGGAACGCTCGATCCGGCTCGGACCGAGGCGATAAAGACCGCCGTGTCACTTATGGCAGCAGCACAAAAGCCCTTCATCATAGATCCGGTAAAGGTCGAGATTTCCGAAAGCCGTCTGGCTCTTGCGCACACGCTCTGCGCGCAGAGACCCGCCGCCATTCGCGGCAATGCAGCAGAAATCGCGGCGCTCGCACCTTCCGCGCCTTCCGCCGCGCTTGTCACGACGGGAGCGGACGATACGATCCGGTGGGGTGGCAAGAGCATTACCGTCCACAATGGCGACCCGCTCATGGGTTATGTGACGGGTACGGGCTGCCTGAGCGGCGGTGTCATAGCGGCATTTTTGACGGTTGAAGAGGATCGCATGATCGCCGCCGCTTGCGCCATGCTCGTCATGGGAGTGGCCGCAGAGATCGCCCGTCCGCAGGCACGAGGGCCCGGCACGTTTCGTGCTGCTTTGCTCGACGCGCTTTACAGCCTCGACACCGAAACCCTGATTCAACATGGAAGGATCAGCCAGAATGGCTAAGGTGGACTATCGTCTCAACGGTATCGTCGATGTCGACAATCTAGGCGGTGAAAATCTGCCCGTACTTGCCCGGCTTGCGGCCGACAACGGCGTCACCATCCTGCAATATCGCGACAAGAACAGCGACACGCGCGCGATGATCGAGCGCGCCCGGGAAATCCGTGCAGCGCTCGCCGGCACGGGCGTCCCGCTTCTCATCAATGATCGCGTCGATGTCGCGCTGGCGGCAGAAGCCGATGGCGTCCACATCGGACAGGAGGACATGACACCCGCAGATGCACGCGCCCTGCTTGGTCCGGACAGAATCATCGGCCTTACCGTGAAGAACGAGGCGGATGGACAAGCAGCGCGCTCCAGCCCCATTGATTATGCCTGCGCGGGTGGTGTTTTCGCCACGGCTTCGAAGGAAAATCCCGACAAGCCGATCGGTACGGAGGGGTTGCGCAAGATAATCGCCCAGATCAAGGCATCGCGTCCCGATATGCCCGTCGGGGCCATTGCGGGTATCGATCTCTCCAACGTTCCGGAGGTGATTGCTGCGGGAGCGGACGGGATCGCCGTCATCTCGGCGATCTTTCGCGCACAGGATCCGGCAAAGGCAGCCCGCGATTTAAGGCATGCAGTGGATCGCGCCCTCTCGGAGCGCGCATCATGACGGCCAAGGCGCTCACGATTGCAGGTTCGGATAGTGGCGGCGGTGCCGGGATCCAGGCCGACTTGAAGACGTTCTCCGCGCTTGGTGTCTTCGGCACCAGCGCGATCACCGCGATTACTGCGCAAAACACGCTGGGCGTTCAGGCCATTGAGAATATTTCACCAGCCATGGTTGCCAGCCAGATCGATGCGGTGCTTTCCGATATAGGTGCCGATGCAATCAAGATCGGCATGGTTTCCGTCACGGCGACGATCGAAGCGATCGCCGATCGCCTCGATGCACATGCGCGTAACGCCATCGTCGACCCCGTCATGGTTGCGACCTCCGGCGACCGTCTGCTCGCAGAAGAGGCCATGGCCGCGCTAATAAATCTGCTTATCCCGCGCGCAAAGCTTGTCACGCCCAATCTGCATGAGGCAGCGCTGATCACCGCCAGCGACATTGCGCAAACGGAAGCAGCGATGGAAGAGCAAGGCCGCGCTATCCTGGCCATGGGCGCAGAGGCCGTACTTGTGAAAGGTGGTCATGGTACCACGGCGGAAAGCGTCGATCTCCTGGTGCGCGCGTGTTCACCTGCCTTTCGTTTCCCCGCCCCACGGATCGATACGCAGAACGATCACGGCACGGGATGTACGCTTGCCGCAGCCATCACGGCAGAACTTGCAAAAGGTTCGCCGCTCGAGAAGGCGATTGCCGACGCAAAGGGCTTTCTAACCGAGGCACTGGATGCCGGGCGCGACCTGGCGATAGGCAAGGGTAGCGGTCCGGTGCATCATTTCCACCGCTGGTGGGGCTGAGGCGAAGGGCTTTTCTTTTGCCCGTTCCATGTTCTAAATATCCGGCATGAGCATAGAATCCGTTCGTGCCTTCTTCGCGGCACATGCACCCGACATCGAAATCCTTGAAACGCCCGGCAGCTCGGCAACCGTCGCGCTGGCTGCCGAGGCCTTCGGCGTCGAACCCGGCCAGATCGCCAAATCCATCGCGGTCCGCGTCGGTGAGGAACCCATATTAATCGTGGCGGCCGGAACGGCGCGCATCGACAATCGCAAGTTCAAGGACCGTTTCGGCACCAAGGTGCGTATGCTCGATGCCGCGCAGGTCGTGGCAGTCACCAGCCACCCAGTCGGCGGCGTCTGCCCCTTCGGCCTGCCCGGCCCCTTGCCGGTCTATTGCGATAAATCACTGCAGAGCTATGCAGAAGTCGTGCCCGCAGCCGGTTCGACCAATTCAGCCGTACGCATCGAAACCCAGCGCATGGCCGATCTCATCAGCGCCGAATGGATCGACGTCTGTCAATGAAATGAATTTTTATGGAGGAGGCACTGAGAGCGGTGCCTTCTTACGGTCAACGGAAAGAAAAAGCCCGCCGGGGGAGGAGATCCGGCGGGCTTGATCTGAAGATACGATGTGGGAGGAGGATACATCGTATCTGAGTGTTGGATCTCGGGGAGGAGGTCGATCACCAACACTTACAATCTACGCAATGCCTAACATGATGGCAACCAACGTTTATGCCTATTTGCTATGCAAAATCGTCAGAGCTTATGGCGGCCAATTGCCCTTCACGGACATGCGAAGACCTTGATGACTTTACCCGGCGTCCGTGACCATAAAATGACGATTAAGATTTATCCGCTGATGGAGGAAATATCTTTCCCGTATTGGTAGAAACACATGGTTAACCAGCGCTTGCTACATAAGAATCATGGTTAATTCACGTGGGGCGCGTGGGCATGATATTCGTCAAGGGCATTCTGGCCGCAGGTATTACCGCCGCGGCCATCGGCGGCAGTGCACACGCGGCCGATTATGATCGGCCGATCTTCTACCCGGAAACGAATGGCGGCCTCAGTGGCATGACGGGTAACGTCGAGGGAGCCTTGGCCAAGTCTGAGAATGACCTTCTCGATTCGCGGAACTGGTCGATCCGAGGTAGCGTCAACGCCAGGGTGAGCGGTGGCCTCAACATCCAGGGCGACCTCGGCTACGGCAAGCACGATTTCGATTTTATCGGCGACGGCTCGTCCTATTACGGGACGTTGCACGGCTATTATCGACCGGAGGAAGTCTTTGCAGTCGGGGCCTTTATACATGGCGCCAAGACCGATCTGGATGCACTCGGCTCCGCCGATCTTCTTGAAACGCGCATGGCTGGTCTTGAAGTTGCGTGGTTTAGCGACGCGGCAACCTTCTACGCACAGGGCGGCTACGGCAAGACCGATCTCCTCGGCCTCGATGCCGATCACCTGATGGGTCGCCTCGGCATACGCTACTTCCTGGCCGACAATATCCGCATCGATGCGGAAGGCACGGTAAACCGCCTTTCGACCGATATTGGCGATATTGATCACGCCAGCGCCAAGGCTCTCCTCAACTACCGTCCCGACGGCCTCCCTGTCTCGGTCTATGGCGGCTACCGCAAGGATTGGCTCGAACCGAAGAGCGGAGGGGCAAGCCCCGGATCGACGGACAGCCAGAGCATTTTGGCTGGGCTTCGCTTCCACTTCGGCTCCGACAGCCTGAAGGAAGAAGAGCGCAACGGTCCCATCTGGTCGAGCGCGCCAATCCTCCAGCCGTAAAGGCAGCACGCAAAAAGAAAACCCCCGCAAGCACTATGCTGCTGCGGGGGCTTTTTCACGTCGGGAGCAAGGCTTATTCGCTGACGGGAAGGACAGCCCCCTTGTACTTTTCCTTGATCCAGTCCTGGATCTGCTTGGAATGCAGGACTGCAATCAGTTCCTTGATTTCCGGCTTGTTCTCGTCGCCTTCACGTACCGTAATAATATTGGCATATGGATTGTTCTCACCGCTTTCGACAGCGATCGGCTCATTTACCGGATCAATGCCAGCCCCCAGCGCATAATTAGCATTGATGACGACGGCATCGCCTTCCTCATTCTGGTAGGCCTGCGGCAGAAGGGCAGCTTCGATCTGGGTCGAGAAGTCGATATTCTTCGGATTCTCCACGATATCGTCAATGGTGGCGGAAGTCTTTTCGACACCATCCTTGAGCTTCAGAACGCCTTCCCGCTCGAAAATCGACAGAATGCGGCCCTGATCGGCGACGGCATCACGAATGACAATCTTCGCGCCATCCGGCAGATCCTTCAAGCTCTTGACGCCCTTGGAATAAATGCCGATCGGCTCTATGTGGATCGCACCGGCATTGACGAACTTATAGCTCGGATTCTGGCTTAGGACTTCGTTCAGGTAAGGGATGTGCTGGAAATAATTGGCATCGATTTCCTCATTGGCTAGAGCCGTGTTCGGCAGGATGTAGTCCTGGAACGGAATGATTGTCAGATCGACGCCCTTCTCCTTGAGAAGCGGCGCAGCTTCTTCGAGTATCTCGGCGTGCGGCACGTTCGACGCGCCAATCTTGAGTTCGGCGGCGTGGGCAGCAAGCGCGCTCGCGGATAGTAGAGCTGCAAGGGCGATTTTTTTCAACATGGCTCAATCCTCATTTTATTAGGAACGACAATGCGGCGTGTCTCCCGTCACCGCTTGTCGAGTTTGCGTACGAGCGTGTCGCCGACGAATTGAATGACGAACACGATCAGGAGAATGGTTACCGTTGCGACCAAAGTCACGTCGGGATGATTGCGCTGGAAGCCTTCGAGATAGGCGAGATTGCCGAGGCCGCCTGCACCTATCGCACCTGCCATCGCAGTATAACCGACCAGGGCAATCAGCGTCACGGTGATACCTGAGACCAGCGCCGGGGCGGATTCCGGGATCAGTACGCGCCAGATAACGGTAAGCGCGCCCCCGCCCATGGCCCGCGTCGCCTCGATCACACCCTTGTCCACCTCGCGAAACGCGAGCTCGACCAGACGCGCATAGAAAGGAGCCGCACCGATGATGAGTGCCGGAAGTGCTGCATTCGGCCCGAGCATTGTGCCGACGACGAAACGCGTGAAGGGAATAAGCAGCACGAGCAGAATCAGAAATGGGATCGACCGGAAGATATTCGTAACGATCGACAGCACGAAATAGGCAGTGCGACTGGCAAGTAATTGCCTCGGCGAAGTCAGGAAGAGCAAGCAACCAAGCAGCAGGCCGAGCACAAAAGTTGCAACCCCGGACCACGCGGTCATGTAGAGCGTATCCCACAAAGCCTTGGTAAGCTGCGGGATTTTCACATAAGGGAAGAAGGAAGCGACGGTCTCGATCATGACTTACTCACGATCTGCGCGTCCACGCCTGCATCGCGAACGAAGGAAAGAACCGCTTCGAGCGCCTCGCCTTGCGCCGGAATATGCACATAGAGTTCGCCGAACGAGCCGTCGCGCGTCTTGTTCAGCTGGCCATGCACGACATTGATGCCGAGCGCGAATTTCTGAATTGCCTGCGCCAGCACCGGCTCCTGCGCACGGCGTCCATCATAGACGAGGCGCACGAATGCGCCCTCTCCGGTCGCGTATATTGGCGGTTCGAAAGCAGGGATTGCCTCGTCGGCGCGCTCGATCTGACGCACGAAACGGCGGGTGATTTCCTGCTTGGGGCGCGAAAAGACTTCCAGCACGGGACCTTCCTCGACGACCCGCCCCGCTTCCATCACCGCGACGCGGCTGCAGATGTGGCGAACGACATGCATTTCGTGCGTGATCAGCACGATGGTCAGGTTGAGTTTCCTGTTTATATCAAGCAGAAGGTCGAGAATGGAATCTGTCGTCTGCGGATCGAGCGCGGAGGTTGCCTCGTCGCACAAAAGCACGTGCGGGTCGTTCGCCAGCGCGCGCGCAATGCCAACGCGTTGCTTCTGACCGCCGGAAAGCTGTGAGGGCCAAGCATTCTCACGCCCTTCGAGACCAACGAGCGCCACAAGCTCCTTCACGCGCGCATTGATTTCGACCTTGTCCTTGCCGGCGATCTCCAACGGAAAAGCGATATTCTGCGCCACCGTCCGTGACCAGAGCAGATTGAAATGCTGGAAAATCATGCCGAGCTTGGGGCGCACACGACGCAAAGTCGCCTCGCTGGCATCGCCAATACTGGTACCGGCGACGGTGATCGTGCCGCCACTCGGTTTTTCCAAACCGTTGAACAGGCGGATCAACGTGCTTTTGCCTGCACCGCTATAGCCGATGATGCCGCAGATAGTCCCTGCCTCGACATCGAGGCTGACATTATCGACAGCCAGCACTTGGGCATCGCCTTCACCAAACGTTTTTGAAACTTGCCTGAGAGAAATCATTTTCGGAACCAGAGAAATCGCCGCTACAATAGAGTCGCTAACCGGGGATTGAAGGAAAATCATTCCATATATCGGGTATCGATGAAATGAAATTTCCCGTTTACAGCTTTCTAACGCGAAAGCGTCACAAGGCGCCGTTCATACGACTGGACGGCGATAATGTCGAGCCGGACAATTGCGCGTTAGCCCCATCTTGACGGGAAAAGCCTGGGCATTTTGGCAAGGTGCCTCAGCTATTGACCCGCTCGATATTCAAGAATTTCCGCGACTGAAACACGGCCTTGTCACGTCGCACCAAGCGTGTCTATTGTTATACCAATAGTAACACTGGGGTGAACATCGCATGACACGCGGCATAATCGACGCAGTGGTCAACATCTGGACAGAGGAAGCCCTGGCAGGCCGCCCCGACCGGACCGACTTCTATACAGGTAAGGTCAAGGTCGATCGCGAGACTTTCGAGGGTATATCTCTGGAGGAGATGATCACGCGAATGGACAAGGCTGGCATAGAGAAATCCATGCTGATCGCCGCCAAGGTCGGCCCTGCCGATCATCGCAAGTGCTACCATGTCCCTTACAAAATGGTGGTCGATGCCGTGCAAAAATATCCAGATCGCTTTCTGGGCCTCGCCGGAGTGGATCCGACGGAGGGTATGCATGGGGTTCGCGAACTGGAAAAGGCCGTACGCGAGTACGGCTTTATCGGCGCGCATCTTTATCCGCACTGGTTCGAGTTAGCACCCGATCACGCTCGCAACTATCCCTTCTATGCCAAATGCGTGGAGCTGGACGTTCCAATTCAGCTTCAGGTGGGTCAGTCGCTTGTCTACGACAGAACTTTTCCGCGCCGTAGCGTCGGCCGTCCGATAACGCTCGACAGCGTGGCCTGCGACTTTCCGGAGCTGAAGCTGATCGGTATTCATGTCGGCATTCCATGGGCGGAAGAGATGATCGCCATGGCCTGGAAGCATGAAAACGTCTTCATCGGCTCGGATGCACATGCACCTCGCTATTGGCCCCAATCCTTTGTTCATTACATAAACACCTACGGACAGGACAAAGTCATTTTCGGCACGGATTTTCCTGTGCTCGATTTCGAGAAGACCATCCAGCAGATCGACGAACTTGACCTGCGACCCGTTCCGAAGCAGAAATTTCTGCGCGGCAACGTGCTTCGTATATACGGCCTCGATAAATGATGAACCTTGCCGAAGCCATCACGATCAATGCCAAGGCACGTCCTGACCATATCGCCATCATTGAGGGCAGCAGGGTCCTGACATATGCGCAACTCGATACGCATATTCGCAGTCAGGCTGGGCGCCTTCATGCCAAAGGTATAAGGCCCGGCGATCTGGTGGGCTTGTGTCTCGGCGATACGACCGAACATATCGTCAATCTTTATGCTCTCGCCTATATGGGGGCGGTCATTCTTCCCATGGACGTACGGTGGACAAATGCCGAGCGGCAGCGGGTTTCAGATCACTTCCAGGCAAAACTCGTGCTTGTCGAGCAAGATAGCGACAGGTTCGGAACGGTTGAAACGGTAGCACTTGATAAACTACCGAAGAATGGTGAGGAGCCTGTGCTGCGAACCGGCAACGAGATCCCCCTCTTGCTTTCGCTTTCCTCCGGCACAACGGGACGCCCGAAAGGTCCGCGAATCACGCATTATCAGATGCTGCGACGGTTCTGGACGCACTGGATCAATCTCGCGCTCAACAGCAATGCACGTTACGTTTCTGCCACCCCCCTCTATTTCGGTGGCGGGCGAACCTTCGCCATGTCCGTCCTTTTTGCCGGCGGAACGCTGGTTCTCTTTCCACCACCATTCCAACCGGATGCACTCTGCCGCGAGCTGGCACGAGTTGACGCAACGAGCGTCTTTCTCGTGCCTACGCAGTTGCGCAAGTTGCTGGAGCTACCTCGCGAAACGCTCGTGCCATTTGGCAGACTTGATCTTCTGATCTGTAGCGGCGCGCCGCTCGATACGGCTGAACGGGTCGCAATCGACAATCTTTGCCCCAACTTCGTTGAGTATTACGCGTCGACGGAAGGTGGCGGTGTGACGCTCGGAACGCGTCAGACGCGGGCAAAACAGCCGGATTCGGTCGGAATTCCGGTCTTCGGCGTCAGTGTAGAAGTCGTAGGTGACGATCATATACCGCTTCCACCCGGGCAGATCGGACGTTTGCGCTACCGTGGACCAGGGGTTGCAACCGGCTATTACAATGACGAGGAGGCCGGGGAGGACGCGTTTCGCGACGGCTGGTTTTATCCAGGCGATCTGGCGGAAATAGACGCCTCCGGTCACGTGTCACTGCGCGGTCGCAGCAAGGACATGATCCTCCGAGGCGGGATCAACATATATCCCGGGGACATCGAGACGATTTTACGCGAACATGACGATGTGAACGAGGCGTCGGTGGTCGGTTGGAAAGCGGGGCTCATGGGAGAGGAGATCGCGGCGTTTGTCGTTGGCACAAGACCCCTGGAGCAGGCCGAGCTTGAGGCTTGGTGCAAGGAACGTCTCGCCCCCTACAAAGTGCCGAGGATATTCATTCAGGTCGAAGACCTTCCTCGCAACAGTTCCGGCAAGGTCCTGAAGACGCAACTCGCGGAAAGATTACCCGTCTTCCCTGTTGCGTAAAAATCAAAGACGCGATTAAATGTTATAATAATAATACAAATACCGAGGGTAGCATGACTGGGAGCAGACCGTGGGCGGGGCAGTCCTTGCCGCGCACCCGAACCGGAAAATCCGCGCTCGTAGAGCCGCTGCCGCATCATATCAGCTGTGATGCGCTTCATGTCAGCTTTCGCGCTGACCCGTCCAGGATCATGCATTTTCTGCCACCTGGCCTGGAGCCTCTGGAGGATGGGGCCGGCTGGGTTATGATTGCCGAAATGGCAAAAGTTTCCGCCGACAATCCTGATCGCTTCTTCAGCGACCCTGCCCGCTGCACCTATAATGAGTGCGTGCTCGGGTTCTATTGCCGCTTCGGCGACAGGATTGGTCGTTACAGCGCCCTCGTCTGGGTGGATCGCGACTGGTCGCTGGCCATGGGTGCGATTTTCGGGTGGGGTAAGCGGTTGGCCCAAGTCGATCGCACGCGCCTTCAACTGGCCAATCCTGTTTTCGCGGATCAACCCGTCAGGCTTGGCGGCACGGTGACCCGCTATGGTCAGCCGGTCATTCGTCTTTCCGTTACGCTCGATCAAGACGCCCTCCCACTGGAAGCTTTGCCCGGACATGGCGGATCAACCTTTACCTACCGTTATCTCGCCAGTCCCGGGCCGGACATTGCGGAAGTAGAACAGCTCCTCGAGCTTCCTTTTACAAATGTATCGATGCGCAACATCCGTCCCGGACACGGCGAAATCGAGCTGTTCGACGGCATTGACGAGGAGCTGGGGCAACTTGGGGCGCTCACTGTCACGGGAGCCTTCATATACGAACGTGGCTGGACCACGGATCGCACCGCCCGACTGCTGCACGACTATACAAAGGACGGATCGCCATAAGCGACCAACACCACCATAATAAACGAGGGAACAATGACGCTTTTAACCATGAACCGCCGCAAATTCCTGGTCGGATCGCAGGCTATGGCCCTTGGCGCGCTTCTGCCCGGTATATGTAGTGTCGCCAATGCGCAAGAGCCGGTCGATATGACCTATCTGACACCGTTCGGGTATATTTTCGGCTTTTCCGAGACGCTCTATGGCGATACCTCCGGCATCTTCCGAAAGCATGGCATCAATATCACCATTGAGGGCGGGCGTGGCTCTTCCATGGCGGTTCAGCAGGTGACGGCTGGCAACGCGCTGGTTTCGCGCACTGGTGGCACCGACATGATCAAGGCGTACGCGCGCGACCCCTCTATTGTTGCCATCGGCGAAATCCATCAGCGCGACATCTTCTTCGTCATTTCATCGGAGGAGAAACCGATCTCCAAGCCGGAAGACATGGTCGGCAAAACGATCGGCATCGTTTCGGCCGCTGGCGCCACGGAAAATCTGCTCGACATGATGCTGGTTGCAAAAGATCTGCCAAAGGCCGAGGTGCGTCGCGAGGTTGTCGGCAACGCGCCTGCTGCTTTCCAGCTCATAAAGCAGGGCCGCATCGACGGCTTCATTGCCACCAATGATACAGTTTTTCAGCTCCGTGCGGCCAAGGAACCGATCATTGCCTGGTCAACCGACGACGTCGCACGTTGTCCGGGGCAGGTCTACATAACCTCCAAGGCACAACTGGCGGAAAAGAAGGATGAGATATCTCGTTTCTTCGCCGCGATTTACGAAAGCATCGAGACGATGAACGCGACCAGTGACAAAACGGCAGTGGTCGACAGCATTCTCAGCAAATACCAGCTCTCTGAGGCAAGCGGCCCGGATAAAGGCGTATCGGTCCTGCAAAACACGTTGAACAATTTCAAGCGTTCCTTTGACGTGAAGCTCAAATCCGTCGAAGATGCCTGGACCAGCGCTTATGATCTCATGGTCAAAGCCGAATTGATTCCGGCGCTTGAAGAACGCAACTTCTATGATGACTCCGCCAGAGTCCAGGCGCTGGGGTGATGCCGGGCATAGACCAACCAGCGCTCCTCATCATCGATCCGCAAGTGTCGTTTTGCGACGCTGGCGGGTCTATGGCCAGACAGGGGCGACCGATTGACAGCTTGCGTGCCGCGGCTACCAACTGCGGCAGACTCGCCGACCAAGCGCGCGATGGCGGCGCAATCGTGATCTGGACGCGAATGATCTTCGAAGAAGGCTACGCCGATGGCGGTGAATTGATCAATACCATCCGTCCGGGGCTCGCCAAGATCGGCGCTCTGCTGCGCGGTAGCGGCGACGAATGTTTCTCCGAGGTCGTATGCCCCGCCGCCGACGATCTGATCATCGACAAGAACCGTTTCTCCGCGTTAGTCAATACGTCGCTCGAGGCGATCCTGCGGGAGAAAAACGTCAAACGCGTATTCGTTTGCGGGGTGACGACCTCAATGTGCGTGGAAAGCACTGTGCGCGATCTTGGCCAACGCGATTTCAAGACTTTCGTGGTGCAGGATGCCTGTGCCGACTTCGATGAGCCACGCCATGAAAGCGCGCTTGTGTCTATGGCGTTCGGCTTCGCGCGTCTCATAACGATGAAAGACGCTCAAACAGCTTTGAATGGAAATTCCGATGAGTGATGATTTGCTCGCAACCTCGCCCGTCCCCGTTCGAGCGGGTGCGGCAATCAATCTGACGAATATCGAGCAGCGCTACGGCGGCAAGACGGGCTCGGTTCTCGCCCTGACCGAGGTCAATCTGGACATTGCAAGTGGCGAGTTTCTCGTCCTGCTCGGGCCGTCCGGCTGCGGCAAAACCACCCTTCTTCGTATCATTGCCGGCCTTTTAAAATCGACCAGCGGGGAAGTGAAAATCAATAATGAATCGCTCTGGTCGGACGGACAGCGCAACGACAAGGTGATGCAGGAACTTGGCGTCGTTTTCCAGGATGCCAACATGTTTCCCTGGCTCACCATCCAGGACAATATCGCGTTGCCGTTAAAACTGCGCGGCGTTGGCAAGGAAGAGCGGCGCAAGCGCGCGGCTGAACTTTGCGAACTCGTCGGCATCAAGGGCTTCGAACATCGCTGGCCGCGAGAGCTTTCCGGGGGCATGCGCCAGCGAGCCGCCATAGCTCGGGCGCTTAGCTGTCGCCCACGTCTACTGCTGATGGATGAGCCATTTGGCGCACTCGACGCGATGACGCGCGAACAGATGAACCTCGAATTGCAGCGCATATGGCAGGAGAGTGGCTGCACGATCGTACTCGTCACGCATTCGATCCGGGAGGCCGTTTTTCTGGCCGACCGCGTCCTTCTGCTTTCTCCCCGGCCGGGTCGCATGGATACATTGCGCGAGATTCCAATCGCCCGCCCGCGGAACAGCTATGTGCAATCTTCACCGGAATTCCAGCAGCACGAGCTGGAATTGCGCCGACGTCTCGATACATTTGCCTGAACGGGGAACGATTATGAAAAACAACGCCGCCTGGATCACCACCCCGCTTGTATTGCTCGTGCTGATCGGCATCTGGCAATTCTATGTAACTTCTTTTTCGGTCTCACCCTTCATTCTGCCCTCGCCTGTCGCCGTTGGAAAATCCGTCGTGACGCTGCTTGCCGATCCCCGCACATGGCAGCACACGCTGATCACGCTGACTGAAATAGTAGCCGGGTTCGCGATCGCCGTCATCGTCGGCATTACTTTTGGCGGCTTGCTGGGTAAAAGCCGCTGGCTGGAGCAGACACTCAATCCCCTGATCGTGGGCTTGCAGGTGATGCCGAAGGTTGCGCTGATTCCGCTCTTCATCGTCTGGTTCGGTTTCGGAATGACGTCGAAGATCGTACTCGCGGCTGTTATCTCGTTCTTTCCGATCATGACAAACACGATTCTGGGCATCAAGTCGGTGGAACATGGTCACCGCGACGTGATGCTGGCGCTGAATGCCACGCGTTGGCAGACATTTCGCGACGTCGAACTGCCGAATGCGCTGCCCTTTATCCTTACGGGTATGGAAGTCGGCATTGTCCTGGCCACTATCGGCGCCATCGTGGGCGAATATCTTGGCGGCAGCCAAGGACTGGGTTACATGGCTGTGTCGACACTGAACGCCTTCGACGTGCAGTCGATGTTCGGTGTAATCCTTATTTTGACCGTTCTCGGTTTGATACTATATTTCCTCGTCGTCATGTTGCGTCGCTATCTCACGCCCTGGCACAATGCAGTGGCGGGATCGCGCTAGGCCGTTCAAACAAATCAGTTGGCGGCAGGATCGGCATCGAGATGGCTCCAGACGTCGCCTTCATGGACAAGGTTGATTTTGTACTCGTACATGTCGGGTCGATACAGCGCTTCGATATATTCTATTTGACGTCCGTTTTTTGAGCGGACGTCGCGCTGCACCCAGAGGAGCGGGCTCGCCAGCTCGACCTGCAATAGCGGCGCGACGATATTGTCTGCCAGTTTACAGGAAATGGTCTGTTCCGCATCTGCGGGTGGAAAACCAATATCGCGGAAGATGGCGAGCAACGGACGTTCGGCCATATCCTCCGGACGATAGTGGTGACCAATGTCCTCCGGCACCCAGGTAGTCAGATAGCTGAAGGGCACCCCTTTGCTGGAGCGTATTCGAACTGATTTTTGAACCACAGACCCGGTTTTGAGATTGAGATGGCGCGCAATATCTGCCGGGGCTGCGACATAGGTGAAGCTCAGAAGCTTAACCTCGGTACGCAAGCCCATTTCGACCAGGTTTTCCAGAAGACCTTGCAGCTTCTCGCTACGCCGCTCTGGCTTCGGCGGACGTACGAAGGTTCCTGCGCCCTGGCGGCGGAAAATTAGCCCCTCGCTTTCCAGCCTGCTCAAGGCACTGCGAATTGTGATCCGCGAGACGTTATGAGCAAGCGTCAGCTCATTCTCGCTGGGCATAGGTGTGCCTTCAGGCCACACGCCTTCCATAATCTTCTGCCTTAAAAGCAGATAGATCTGATGATAGCGGGGCATTGGACTTGCAGTCATATCATTCATGGCTCGCCCTCGACTGTTTCAGGTTCTTTTTTAGCATTGAGAGATGCTGATAGCTTCAGTATGCACGACGAAGGAGCATGCCACCTACGCGTCGAGTGCTGAAAAGTAAATGTCTGCTTCATATGCCGACTGCTCATCTTCAGCGCTGTGCGGGGATCACGCAAAGTACATATTCCTCCGGCAAGAATCATACAGGAACGGCGCCCGGATCGGCTCACGCCGCCGTTGTGCCGCCATCGACGCAAAGGACCTGACCCGTGATGAAGGATGCTGCGTCCGACGCCATGAAGCGGATTGAGGCTGCTACCTCCTCCGGTGTGCCAAAACGGTGAAGCGGGATCGAGGCGAGCAGGCTTTTTGAACGCGTATCATCATTACGGGCAACTTGCGTCATCGGCGTAGCGATCGGCCCTGGCGCCACGGCATTGACGCGAATGTGACGCGATGCAAGTTCAAGCGCCATCGATTTCATCAGGCCATTGACGGCGGCTTTCGACGCCGCATAGGCCGCAGCACGCGGGTGGCCAACAATGCCGATCTGGCTTGAAACGAGAACGATAGACGCGTTGTCGGGCATCAGACGGGCCGCATCCCGAGCAAGCATGAAGCTGGCCGTCAGGTTGATATCAAGCACCTTGCGCCAAACATCGAGCGACGTTTCCAAGGCGGGAGCATGTTCAAAGATACCAGCGCTGGCCACCAGACAGTCCAGACCTCCCATGAGACTTTGGGCCTTCTCGGCAACCGTGGCGCTCCACCCGAAATCCGTCAGGTCGCCGACAAGAACATTTCGCTCCGGAACAGTCGTTGAGGAAACCACCTCTCCCTTTTCCTGCTGAGTACGGACGAGCGCCACGCACTGTCCGCCATCGGCGAGCGCCATTTCGAGAAAGCTGCGCCCGATACCCGAGCCGGAACCTGATATCAGGATTTTTCGGTCGCGCAGATTTGTATTACTTGTCTTGCCTATGAAAGAAGTCATGCTAACTATTCCTCACAAAATTCAGGGGAAGAACAATGTCCGACGAAATGTCTCTGGCCGAACGGCTATCCGAAATTCGCGCCAAACGCGGTTATCTTCTGCCACATCACGGTCTCATGGCGGTGACCTCGCCGAAGCTGCTCGGAGCGTATGACGCGGCCTATACGGCAATGGCACTGGACGACCGCGTTCTCAATCACCACGACCGTGAGTTCGTCTGGCTCGCCGTTTTGATCGCCACTGATGAAGCTGCCGCCACGCATCACATTGCCAAATTCGTCAAGGCGGGAGGCACGGACGACGAGATTGCGGCAGCCCTGTCGCTTGCGGCCGTCGCGCTTGGCTTCAAGGGCTTTCGTTTCGTCGAAAATCATTGGTTGTCGCATCTTCCGAATTTCAAGCCGGAGGAGGTCTATCTCAACGCGATGGCCAATGTCTCGACTGCTGTAAGCCCCCGCCTCCGGCATCTCGCTGCTGCGGCCGTCCACGTCTGCAAGGCGGCCTGGGACGCGCTCGAAATGGAAATCCGCGCCTGCTACCGGGAAGGCGTCGCCGAAGCGGATCTTGCTGAAGCTATGTCGCTTGCCATGTTCCCGGGATCTGTTCCGCACTTCGTCGAAGCCGCAGGCGTGTGGCGCGAGATGATCGTGGCCGGCAAGGTGGAGGCCTCCCCGGCGTTCCATGAATGGGCGATCATGTCCGGGCAAGGCGGGTTCGACGAGGCCTCGAAGCAGCGCTAAGGGGCCTTGGTCCTCCTGGACATTCGCTTCCAATCGGAAAGCTTCATGCGGCATCAAGAATGAACTCCGCTGCACGCTCGGCAATCATCATGGTTGGCGCGTGTGTGTTAGAGCTTGGCATGCGCGGCATGATCGATGCATCGACGATGCGGAGGCCGGAAACTCCGCGTACGCGCAGCTGCGAATCGACCACAGCCAAAGCGTCTGTGCCCATCTTGCAACTGCCGACCGGATGGAAAACCGTGTCCGCATTCTGACGAAGCCAGATCTCGATTTCGCTGTCGGTCTGCACATGCGGGCCGGGCGCAAGCTCGATGCCGCGATACTCGTCGAAGGCTTTCTGAGCGAAAATTTTACGCAAAGCCTTCACGCCCTCGCGCAAGACCCGCACGTCTTCCGGCTCCGACAAATAATTAGGCCGGATGACCGGAGCTGCCAGCGGATCCGCCGAACGCAAGGCGATTTCGCCGGTTGAATGCGGCCGTAGCTGATAGATATTGGCGAAGAATCCATGCCCCTGATAGCTGGTTTTCGCTTTCTTGATGAAAGGCAGGCGCAAGGCAGCCGTGGAAAGACCGGGGAGGAAATGCGACTGCAAGTCCGGTTCTGAAAGCGATGGATCGGATTTGAGAAACGCGCCGCCCTCCAGCGGAAAGGATGATGCCGGGCCGCTCTTCAGAAGAAGCGCCTGAAGAAGCGCACGCGCGGCGCGATCCCCGCGTAGCGTGTCGTAGAGTGTTACGGGTTTGAGACAGACATGTTCTACCCGGGCCAGTAGATGATCCTGCAGATTACGGCCGACACCCTTGAGATCGTGTAGCACGGGAATGCCAACTTCGCTCAACTTGTCAGCATCGCCGATCCCCGAATGCATTAGCGCCGCTGGCGAGTTTACCGTGCCGCAAGAAAGAATAACTTCGCGCTCCGTCAGATAACGTTGCGTCTTCCCATTGATCTGCACGTCGACGCCGATTGCGCGGTCTTTCTCCATTACAACTTTCAGAAGCCGGGCACCGGTCTGAATGGTCAAATTGCTGCGGCGCATAGCCGGATGCAAGAATGCACGCGCCGCGCTCCATCGCTCGCCTTCGAAGGTGGTGAAGTCGTAACGCCCCACCCCTTCTTGCGATGCGCCGTTAAAATCCTCGTTATATGGATGGCCTGCCTGCTGACCTGCGGCAATGAAAGCATCAAAAAGCGGATTTGGCGTATTGGGGCGCGAGATCGGCATTGGCCCTTCCTCGCCATGAAAGTTCGACATCTTTCCCTTGTAGGATTCCGATTTTCTGAAGGCTGGCAGCACCTTATCGAATGACCATTCGGGCATACCCATTTGCGCCCAGCTATCATAGTCAAGCGCGGTGCCGCGCGTGTAGACCATGCCGTTTATGGCCGATGATCCACCAAGCACCTTTCCGCGAGGCCAGAAGATTTTCCGGCCATTCAAGTTCGGCTCGGGATCTGTTTCATAGAACCAGTTCGCATAACGGTTGCGCAGCAGCACCCCCGTCATCAACGGAACACGAAACAGCGGATTCCAATCATTTCCTCCCGCCTCGAGCAGCAATACCCGGTTTCCAGCATTCTCCGAGAGGCGACTGGCGAGCACGCACCCCGCCGAGCCAGCCCCCACGACGATAAAATCGTATTTCACTGTTCCCACTCCGTTGACCTTCAACTTGTCTTTTAGTTATAACAATATAAACACTATAAAAAGAAAAGCCGGCACAACAAGCAAAAAGCATCGAAACGAGGGGTTCGAATGTCGAAGTGCAGTGTTCCAAGCTATCTTGACGGTCAGGTCGCCCTTGTCACCGGTGCAGCCCGTGGCATAGGCGCCGCAACAGCTCGCGCTCTGGCAGAGGTCGGCGCGACGGTGGTGATAGCTGATGTCCTGGATTGCAGACCTGTCGTCGATGCACTTGAGGCAGACGGCCTCAAGGCGTTCGCGCTTAAACTCGATGTAACGGATCGCGAAGGCTGCGCTGAAGCCGTAAACGATATCGTTGCCTCGCATGGCAGCATCGACATCCTGATTGCCAACGCAGGCATCTGTCCGCCCGGCAAGGTAACCGGTAACTGGGAACAATGGGACCATGTCATCGATGTCAATATAAACGGCACCCAGAACTGCGTTGCCGCAGCATGGGAACACATGGTGGCGAACGGCTATGGCCGTATCGTTCTCGTCAGTTCAATGGCTTTCTATCAGGGCGGAGTGATCGTCGGAACCGAGTATTCCGCCTCCAAGGGAGCTGTCGCAGCCATGACACGCCACCTCGCCCGCAATGGTGGCCAACACGGCATTCTTTGCAATGCTGTTGCGCCTGGGGTGATCGCCACAGAGATGACCTCGAGCTTTTCCAAACCGGATGCCAGCGCCATCCCGGTTCGCCGTGTTGGCACGGCGGAGGAAGTCGCTGGTCCGATCCGTTTCCTCTGCAGCCCCGACGCCGCCTACATGACCGGCACTATTCTCAACGTCACCGGCGGCATTGTGCTGGCAGCCTGAAGGAATCGGCATGGATCATCAAAGGGCAAAAGCCGATATCATCATTCAGGAAGCTGCGCTGGAACGCCTGCCGCTCGCTGCGGATACATTGCTTGCACTGGCCCGGCGCATGGTCGAGAGCGCCCCGGCTCCACTTTCCGTCAAGATCGTCGTAGGTCGTCGCACGATCGTGCAGATTTCCGCAGATGGCACGAACAGGGATAACGAACATTTTCTCGATCTCAAGATCAACACTGTCTTCAATTGCGGACATGCCTCACTCTGGTGGTTTCATCATCTGCGTTCGACAGGGCGGACATTGGCAGATGTCGCATGGGCTGATCCGAGCAAAGTGATCGATATGGGGGGTGGCATCCCGCTGCTGCGCGACGGGCAGATCGTGGGCGCAATTGCCGTCTCCGGCCTGCCGCACGAAGACGATCATGCGTTGATCATGAGCAGTCTACAATTCTTTCTGGAGACCTGAGCGAAGCTGAAATCTCCAGTCTGCATGTTTTGAAAACAACCATAACCGGGAACCAAAACGATGACTTTCAATGGGATGATAACACGCCGAAACGCGCTGAAGCTCGCCGGAGCAGCGGGCGCTGCACTTTCCTTTCCAACAATTCTTCGCGCGCAAGCTGCGCCGGAACTGGTGACACTTCGTTCGACCTCGAAATCATGGCTCTGGGCTGCTGAAGATTATGCGACTGCCGGCGGTTTCTTTGAACAAGCAGGCGTCAAGGTTACGTCAAACGCTTCCAATCGCGGCACCAACATCGCGGCCCTTCAGGGCGGTGGTGTCGATATCGTCCTCGGAGATCCGGGCGAGGCGTTGCGTGGTCGTGCCTCAAATCTGAAAATTCGCATCATAGCGTCGATGGTCAATAGATATGCAAGCCACGTCGTCCTGAAAAAAACAGTACTTTCCGAAAAAGGCGTGACGCAGGAATCTCCCCTCGCCGATAAGGTGGCGGCGCTGAAAGGCCTCAAGCTAGGCACGACCGGGCCTGGCGCCGCTCCCGACGCCTTGTTCCGCTACCTTGCCAATGAAGGGGGCCTGGATCCTAATTCGGATTTCCAGCTCGTGCCTGTTCAGGGTGGCGGCCCCGCCGTTCTTGCGGCATTGCAGCAGGGCGTGATTGACGGCTTCTGCCTCTCCTCGCCGACTGCCGACATGGCGGTGGCGCGTCAGGAATGCGATTATCTCTTCCAGATGGTGCTCAATCCTCCACCTTTCATGTCGGAAGTACAGTATATCTGCGCTTCCGCTGGAGAGGAGACCATCGCCAACAAACGCGATGCATTGGTACGCTATTGCAAGGGATTGGCACTTTCCATGCAATCGATCGCGCAGGAACATGACAAGTTCAAAGAGTGGGCAAAAGGCTGGTTCGAGGGCATCGAGCCGCAAATCTTCGATACGGCTTTCAAAAACAACGGCTCGATTTATTTCGACGCTCCTCTACCGCGTGAAGATCTATTTGCGAAGAACATCGAGTTCATCAACATCGTCAACGGCAAGATGGGTGCAGCCCCCCTGCCCGGGTCTCTGGACTTCGCCAGCGTGGTCGACCCATCCATGGCCGACGAAGCCATCAAGGGGCTTTGATCATGCAGGGCGCAATAACAGTCGACAGCGTCGACAAACGCTATGTCGGCCGGGGGCGCGAAACCGTCGCTCTCGATAAGGTTTCCCTGTCGATAGAGCCGGGTGAACTCGTGGCTTTCGTGGGGCCTTCGGGTTGCGGGAAGTCCACGCTGCTCAACATGATTGCCGGGATCATACCGAAGACCTCCGGCAAAATCGTTCATAATGGCAATTCGGTCAACGCGATCAACCGCGACGTGGGCTATCTTACACAGGCAGACAGCGTACTGCCGTGGCGGACGGTGGAGCGCAATGTCGGGCTGCCGCTTGAATATCGCGGCGTGCCAAAGGCCGAGCGTGAGAAAACGGTCGAAGCGATGCTGGAGCTTGTCGAACTTAAAGGGTTCGGGAAAGCTTTCCCACGCGAATTGTCAGGCGGCATGCGCAAGCGTGTCGCGCTGGCGCAGATGCTGGCCTATGGTCCCAACACGCTCTTGATGGACGAGCCGTTTGGTGCCCTTGACGCTCAGCTGAAGCTGATCATGCAGCAGCAGCTTTTGCGTATATGGCAGGAGCAGAAGAAAACCATCGTGTTTGTAACGCATGATCTGTCGGAGGCCATCGCGGTTGCTTCGAGGGTCATCGTGTTTTCGGGACGTCCGGGGCGCATCAAGCATATCGAAAACATCGACATTCCCTACCCGCGGGATGTCTTCAAGGTTCGCTTCCTGCCCGAGTTTGAGAAGGCCTATGACAATCTTTGGAGCGAATTGTCTTCGGAGATTGGCAAGGGCGAGGACCTGTAAGGAGAATGACCATGCAAATGGATGAAAGCGCCGCAATGGGTACATCCGCTCCGGCCAGTCGCTCAAACGCGCTCAAAGCCTACGAGGCAGGCCAGGTCCGACGCAAGCAGATGGTCTTCCTGTCGCAAATTTTGTTTGCCGCCGTATTTCTGTCTTTCTGGGAATGGGCGTCCGGTCGGATCATCGATCCGTTCTTCGTCTCCTCCCCCTCGGCAGTTTTCGGCAAGCTCTATGCCTGGACACTTTCTGGGGAACTCTGGACGCATCTGTCAATCACACTTTACGCAACAGCTTTGGGTTTCCTTATAGGGGCCGCCATCGGTTTTGCTCTCGGCATTCTTTTCGGCAAATTCGCTTTTCTGGCGGAGGTGATGGATCCGTTCATCACGGCTCTCTACTCGATCCCGAAGCTGGCACTCGCTCCCTTGTTCATCATATGGTTCGGTATCGGGATCGAATCCAAGATCGCGGTTTCTGCGTCCATCGTTTTCTTCGTCGTCTTCCTGAACACCTATTCGGGAGTACGTGAAGTCAATCCGCTCTTCATCAATGCGACCAAGATCATGGGAGCATCATCCTGGGCAGTGACCCGCACGGTTATTATTCCTTCGGCGACTGCATGGGTCATCACAGGCCTGAAGGTTTCCGTGCCCTACGCGCTTGTTGGCACAGTCATAGGTGAGTTCATGTCGTCCAATCGCGGCATCGGTTTCATCATTGCTCAGGCCACCGGTCTGTTTGATACGAATTCGGTGTTTGCAGGCATCATCATTCTCGCTTTTGTCGGCGCCCTCATCAATGTCGGCCTGAAGAAAACAGAAGCTCACCTGCTGCGCTGGAAAGACTGACCTTCTCGACAAGACCCGAATGCCCCAATCAATGGATTTGGGGCATTCGCCATCCAGCCTATTGCTTTCCAGGAGATCGCTTGTGTCTATCGAGGAAATCCGCGACCGTATCGAGACGCTACGCCAGGGGCGTGGTTTCCTGCTCCCGCATCATGGAGCCATGGCAACAGCCGCACCCGACCTTCAAGATGGATATTTTCATATGTACCGGGCGCTGACGCAAACGCCCCGCCATCTCACCGGCTTCGAACGCGAAACGATCTGGCTTGCGATCCTCATTGCCGTAAAGGAAGGCGTCGGCACCCATCACGTCGAGCTTTTCTTCAAGGAAAACGGCCGGCAGGAACAGGTGGACCATCTGACCGCGCTGACGGCCTTCGCAATGGGTTCGGAAGCATATGCCTTCATGGACAAGTCCTGGGCTGGCCTTTTTCCGAAACTGAAAGGCGAGAGCGCCTACCTCTCGGCATTCGATGCGCTGATCGAAGAAGGGCTTTTTCCAAGAGAGCTTTGCCATCTGGCTATGGCGGCGCTACATGCTGCCCAGGGGCGTCACTGGGGTCTGTCTGCGCATATCAAGGCCATTTATGCAGCGGGACGGCGTGAGGATGCGCTGGTCGAGGCACTATCGCTGATCATGTGGCCGACAGGCGTAAACCACTTCCTTGATGCCTGTGGCGTCTGGCTTGACATGATGCAGAGCGGGATCATCGAACCGTCCGAGCGCTTCCGCGTATGGGCAGAGACACCGGCGCAAGCAGGCCATACGCCCGCGTCGCCCCACTATTGATGAAGCGTTTCGTCAAGGCTGAAATCCGCCTGCCTGAATCTCTATCCGGAATTTACGCTCTCAAGCGTTGAAATGGCGCGCCCGAAAGGATTCGAACCTCTGACCCCCAGATTCGTAGTCTGGTGCTCTATCCAGCTGAGCTACGGGCGCGCATCGACTGTCTCGCAGTCTTTCAACCGGTAGCGCCAATTCATCAGCGCTGCGTCGGTGAGCAGCTAACTAACGGCTGCAATTTGGAAAAGCAAGGCGCAAAAAGAAAAATTTTGTCGGCATCGTGACAGTTTTCACAGATGCGTCACGAAGCCCAAGGGTGAACCGCGCAAACGCGCGGTTTCAAAAATCAATTCCTTCCTTCCCAGTTTCCGCAAATGCAGCGATCACCCCTCGCCGCGCCCCATGCGCTTGCGCGCCGAGGCGAGATTGACGGGGCGATCGGGGATGGAAAGCATGAAATGCGTGTATCCGGATCGCGATTCCACAAGTTCGATGGTCCCCCCGTGCGCCGTCACCAGCTCATGCGCGATTGCGAGGCCAAGTCCTGTCCCCCCGCTTCGCGCCGAACCGCGGAAAGCGGCAAAGAGATTGTCCCGCGCCTTTTGCGGCAGACCCGGGCCGGTATCGCTGACATGGATACGACACAGACCTCCGTCGCGAGATGCGCCGATTTCGATTCGACGCACCACCGATTTTTCTTCGCTCGTCCCCATGGCTTCGATCGCGTTGCGGGCCAGATTGTTGAGGACACGAAAGAGCTGGTCGGCATCGGCATCGACCTCCAGATCGCCAGGCACAGCGTTGATGAACTCAATATCGCTGCGCGACGGCTCCAGCATCGCCTCCAGCTCGTCCACGAGAACCGACAGGCGCAGACGAAACCGCACCGGTTCATCCTCGCGCGCCGCGCCATACGCCAGAACGCTCTCCGAGTAGGAAACAGCACGGTCAAGCGTGCGCACCAGCTTTGGCGCAAAGCTCTGCACAGCCGGATCACGCACACTGGCGAGACGATCCGACCAAAGCTGGGCGGATGCCAGGACATTGCGCATGTCATGATTGATCTTGGACACGGCAAGCCCGAGATCGGCCAGATGCTTCTGTTCCCCCAGCGTGCGCTGCAGACGCTTCTGCATCTTGGCAAGCTCCTCATGCGCAACGCCGAGCTCGTCACCGCGATCAGGATCAGGGCTCAGAACAGTCGTGGGATCGCTAGGACTTTCCGCGAAATCAAGCATCGAGCGGGTCATGGTACGAATCGGCCGGATCATCAGCTTGTTGATGACGGAGAAGACCAGAACGGCGGTGAACAGGGAGATGGCGAGGGAAAGGAGTGCAACATTGCGCGAATAGACCAGCATCGCCTTGCGCAGCTTTGCATCCGCAACCACGATTTCATAGCCTATGGCGCTATCACCTATATGGCCGGTGACGTGGATGATATTTTCCTTTTTGACGGCCAGCGTGGACAGCGCCTGCCAGACGGACTCGAGTGGCGATATGGCATCGAGCTCCACATGCAGATCAACCGTCGGCGGCTCATTGGCCATGATAAGCAGGCGCGAAGCCTCCCCGTCGCGCAGGCCCACGGCCTTGACGCCGAGGCCGCGCAGAACCTCGTTCTGCACCGCTTGCGAAAGATCCGCACTCTCATCCTGCGACAGGACGACGCCGACCGTTGAGGCCGCGCTGAGACGTTCCTCAAGCCAGCGCAACCGGAAATCCGCGATGGAGGGAATGAAGATCAGAATTTCTGCCAGAAGGACGAAGAGGGCCGTCAGCCACAAAAGCTTGGTGGAAAGACTTCGAGCCCGCGGCACGATGCGACCAGCTGCGGGACGCGGAATTACGCCCCTGCCACCCTCGTCATCCCTGCTATGCTGCGCCTGCTCCATTCGCACCTAATTCCCGCCCAAGCTTTTCTTACCCATAAATGAAGAAGGGAAACCAGCGCACCAAGACACGTTCCCGTCATAGGCTCCTGAAAGCTAGCATTTGCGGCGCGTGACGCAAAGTCTCCACAGGGCGCATCCATTGACTTTGAGCCGCCTCAACTCTATAAGGCGCGCGAACGTTCGGGTGCTCCGCAACGGCTTGGCTTGTCCAGGTCTCAGAGAACCCGACCTTGTTTCACCCAAATGCGATCAATTCAAGAAGGGCCGCACGCCGCGGTAATTAAATAAATGAAGCGCACCTATCAACCTTCCAAGCTTGTCCGCAAGCGTCGTCACGGCTATCGCGCACGCATGGCCACCAAGGGCGGCCGTGCCGTCGTCGCAGCCCGCCGCACCCGCGGCCGCAAGCGTCTGTCCGCGTAAAGCGGAGCGCCGCCGTTGTCGGGAAAACACCCCGAGCGGCTTCGCAAACGAGCGGAGTTTCTAGCTGTCCGGGGCGGTGAAAAACGTCGCGGGCGGCTTTTCCTGCTTGAACTGCGCGATCGCGGCGACGAGAAGCCGGCTCGGGTCGGCTTCACGGTCACGAAAAAGTGCGGCAATGCCGTGCGTCGCAATCGTATTAAACGCCGCTTGAGAGAAGCGGTCCGCCTGTATGCCGCTGACGCAATGGCGGTCGGCGTGGATTATGTGGTCGTAGGCCGATCAGACATTCTCGATGCATCATTCGATGCGCTGGGTGCAGAACTGGCACGACGAATTCGCGAGAAGCGTTAAAGGTCTTCTGGATGGAAAATAACCGTAATTTCTTCATTGTGATCGCGCTTTCCGTCGCGATCCTGACGCTGTGGCAAGTCTTCTATGTCAACCCGCGCATCGAATCCGAGCGCCAGGTTGCTCAAATCGAGGCAGAGCGCCAGACCAGCCAGCAGACCGACCAGGGCGCAAGCGGGCTACCGCAACACACGCAACCCCAGGGTCAGGCAAACGTGCCCGGTGCAAGCGGCGGCAGCGTTCCCGGCACTGACGGCACGACGACGCCTGCAACGCGTGAAGCCGCGATTGCAGCAACCCAGCGCGTGAGCATCGACACACCCGCCCTTTCCGGCTCCATCAACCTGACCGGCGGCAGAATCGATGATATTCGCCTCAAGGATTATCGCCTTACGGTCGATGAGAACTCGCCGACCATCGAACTCCTTAATCCGCAGGGGCTGCCGAATGGACAGTATGCCGAACTCGGCTACACCTCGACGCAAGCAGGGACGAACCTGCCTGGCCCGCAGACACAGTGGACAGTTCAGGGCAATGCGTCGCTTACCCCTTCGACGCCGGTGACGCTGACTTATTCCGCAGGCAATGGCGTGGAATTCACGCGTACCATCGCGGTGGATGAACATTACATGTTCACCATTACCGACGCCGTTTCCAACAACGGTTCGGCGCCCGTGCAACTTGCCGGTTACGGTCGCATCACGCGGTTCGACAAGCCCGCCACAGCAGCGGCCTACGTGCTGCACGAAGGCCTGATCGGCGTGACAGGCGAAAGCGGTCTGGCCGAAATCAGCTATTCCTCCATCGAAGAAGACAAGCAGATCACCCCTGGCAAGTCGACTGATGGCTGGCTTGGCATCACCGATAAATATTGGGCCGTGACGCTCGTGCCTTCCAAGGCCGCTCCGTTCCAGCCGCGCTACTCCTACTTCGCCGACGGCCGCCCACGCTATCAGGCCGACTTTCTGGGCGACACGCTAACGATCGCGCCAGGCCAGACGCAGAATTTCGAGAACCTCGTCTTTGCGGGCGCCAAGGAAGTGGGGCAGATCCAGACCTATGAACAGGAGCGTGGCATCCGCCAGTTCGACCTCCTGATCGACTGGGGCTGGTTCTATTTCATTACCAAGCCAATGTTCTGGCTGATCGACTCGCTGTTCAAGATTCTCGGCAATTTCGGTCTCGCCATCCTGGCAACGACCGTCATCGTCAAGGCCATTTTCTTCCCGCTCGCCAACAAGTCCTACAAGTCCATGGCGAACATGAAGAAGATCCAGCCGGAACTTATGGCGCTGCGCGAGAAGTACGGCGATGATCGTATGAAGCAGCAGCAGGCGATGATGGAACTCTACAAGCGCGAGAAGATCAATCCGGTGGCAGGTTGCTGGCCGGTGCTGATCCAGATTCCCGTGTTCTTTGCGCTCTACAAGGTGCTCTACGTCACCATCGAAATGCGCCATGCGCCGTTCTTCGGCTGGATTCAGGATCTGGCTGCGCCCGATCCGACATCGCTATTCAACCTGTTCGGCCTCCTGCCTTACGACGTGCCCCAATTCCTGATGATCGGCGTCTGGCCCATCATAATGGGCATCACCATGTTCCTGCAGATGCGTATGAACCCGACCCCGCCGGATCCGACCCAGGCGATGATCTTTACCTGGATGCCCGTCGTGTTCACCTTCATGCTGGCCACCTTCCCGGCGGGTCTGGTGATCTATTGGGCCTGGAACAACTTCCTGTCGATTCTCCAGCAAGGCCTGATCATGAAGCGCCAAGGCGCCAAGATCGAGCTGTGGGACAATCTGGCGGGCTTGTTCAAGAAAAAGGAAAAGCCCGCCGAGTAAAGCGCGGGCGTCCGACGAGTCTCTCTCACCTCCCCCCGATGGGGGAGGTTCCTGGCCAAGCCCAGGGTGGGAGTGAAATTGCGTAAGCAACGCGATTAAACTAATATTATCCTACCCCACCCGCCAATTATTTCCGCGAGACTTGACACCTCGCTTCGGCGGTCAGACCCTCCCCTCGATGCGAATGCGGGCATCTGCATTCACCTGATACGCGACTGGAAAGAAAGCGCCATGACCGAGACCGAACAGACCGATCCGCTCAGCGCGCGTATCTTCACCCTTCCCTGGATCTTCATTCGCGGCGTTCCGTCCATGAAGGTGCTTCCACCGGAGGGGCCGCCGGAAATCGCCTTTGCCGGGCGATCCAATGTTGGCAAATCCTCGCTGATCAACGCGCTCGTCAATCACAAGGGACTTGCCCGCACTTCGAACACGCCTGGTCGCACGCAGGAACTCAATTACTTTGTCCCGGACGGGTATAGCGGGGAGGCTGGCGACCTGCCGCCGATGGCGCTGGTTGACATGCCGGGCTATGGCTTTGCCAAGGCGCCCGTCACACAGGTAGAGAAATGGACGAAGCTGATTTTCTCCTATCTGCGCGGGCGCGTGACGCTGAAGCGCGTCTATGTGCTGATCGATTCACGGCATGGCATAAAGAAGATCGATGAGGAATCGCTCGATCTTCTCGATAAGGCCGCCGTTTCCTATCAGATCGTACTGACGAAGATCGACAAGATCAGGCAGACGGATGTGCCGAAGCTGATTGCGGAAACCAAGGACAAGATCGCCAAACGTCCGGCAGCGTATCCCGAGGTATTGGCAACCTCGTCCGAAAAAGGACTTGGGATGGACGAGCTTCATCAAGCCATCCTGACTGCGATCAAGAACTGAGAGTTTTCGCGCGACAGTCATTGTCGTAGCGCGCAGATATGCTAAAGCGGTCTCCGACTTTTTGGCCGAACAGACATCTACGCTCGCAATTCCGGACA
Organism: Limoniibacter endophyticus; assembly: GCF_014652835.1. Classification (GTDB taxonomy): domain Bacteria; phylum Pseudomonadota; class Alphaproteobacteria; order Rhizobiales; family Rhizobiaceae; genus Limoniibacter; species Limoniibacter endophyticus. Next base: position 222,676 of record NZ_BMZO01000003.1, on the reverse strand, counting down.
TAAAACCGGTGACCACTCTGCTGGAATTGCTCTAGGAGGACGCATTCTCATGACCGACGAAAAGCTTTCCAGCGCCGCCCAGCAAGCCGATCTTCTTTCCGCAGCCCTGCCCTTCATGCAGCGCTATGAAAACAAGACCGTGGTGGTGAAATATGGCGGTCATGCCATGGGCGATCTTGAACTCGGCAAGGCCTTCGCACGCGATATCGCCCTCCTCAAGCAATCGGGAATCAACCCGATCGTCGTGCATGGAGGCGGCCCGCAGATTGCCGCGATGCTCGCCAAGCTCGGCATCGAGTCCAAATTCGAAGGCGGCCTGCGCGTGACCGATGCAAAAACGGTCGAAGTGGTCGAGATGGTTCTGGCCGGCTCGATCAACAAGGAGATCGTCGCGCTCATCAATGCCGAAGGCGAATGGGCAATCGGCCTGTGCGGCAAGGACGGAAACATGGTCTTCGCCGAGAAGGCGCGCAAGACCATCCTCGATCCGGATTCCAACATTGAGCGGGCACTCGATCTGGGTTTCGTCGGCGAACCGGTCGAAGTCGATCGCACCTTGCTCGACCTCCTGGCCCGCTCCGAAATGATCCCCGTGATTGCGCCCGTCGCGCCTGGACGCGACGGCAACACCTACAATATTAATGCGGACACTTTCGCGGGAGCGATTGCGGGCGCGTTGCGGGCCTCGCGCCTGCTCTTCCTTACCGATGTGCCGGGCGTGCTCGACAAGGACAAGAAGCTGATCGACGAACTTTCCGTTTCGGAGGCGCGCGCGCTGATCGCAGACGGGACGATTTCGGGCGGCATGATCCCCAAGGTCGAGACCTGCATTGATGCCATTGAGCGCGGTGTCGAGGGCGTCGTCATTTTAAATGGCAAAACCCCGCATTCCGTGTTGCTGGAGCTGTTCACCGAAGTCGGTGCAGGTACGCTGATCGTCAGGGACTGATTGCCCAGGGCCGCGAAAGCGGCCCCTTTCTTATCCAAACCGTGCCAGCACTAGAATGCCGAAAACGATCAGGGCGCAGCCAAGGAACTCAAAGCGGTTAACACGTTCCTTGAAGAAGAAGATCGTCGTGGCGAAAGCGAAGAGCATTTCGACCTGCGCAAGCGCTTTTACCACCGCCGCCTGCTGGAGCGTCATTGCGGAGAACCAGCCGAAGGACGCGGAGGCACCGGCTATGCCGACGAGCAGCGACGGCTTCCAGGCCTTGCGAATGCGAACAAGCTCTTCGCGTTCCTTCCAGACGATCCAGGCGAGCATTGCCACGGTCTGCACGATGATGACGAAAGCAAGCGTCGTCGCTGCCTGAACGGCAAAATGCGGCCCGCCCAGGGACAATGACGCTGCCCTATAGGTAACCGAAGAGACGCCGAACAGCGCGCCCGATGCCAAACCGATGAGAGCGGTGCGACTGAAGGTCGACACGACCATCGCGCGCCAGGAAAAATCTATCCGGGCCACGGAGATCAGCATGACACCGACCACGGAAATGGCAATGGCCAGCACTGCGCCGGCGCTGATCGTCTCACCAAACAGGACCAGCGCGAACAGCGCCGCCTGCGCAGGTTCCGTGCGCGAATATGCGGTGCCAACCGCGAAATTGCGGAATGAGAAGAGATGAACAAGCAGAAACGTCGCGGCTATTTGCGTCGTGCCGCCTATCAGCGCCCATAGCATGAACCCCGCATTAAGCGCGGGAAGCGCATAGCCGGTAAAATGCAGGGTCAGCGCAAGATAGAGCACGACGAACGGCAGCCCGAAGCCGAAGCGCACAAAGGTCGCCCCGGTCGTTCCCATTGCGCCTTTCAGATATTTCTGCATCATCGAGCGAACGTTCTGCAAGAACGCCGCGGCGATTGTAATGAGCGCCCAAAGCTCCATATCGTGTCCCCTCTGACGCGCCTTATGGAAGATGAAGGAGGGAGTGGCAAGGACTTGTCGCAGCCGCGTTGCCGCGTCATAAGGAGGGAATGATCGATCATGCTCCCGACACCCGCCTCGCCCATGTCAAAGACTGGGTCTTTGACCTCGACAACACGCTGTATCCGAGCGGCAGCAATCTGTTTTCGCAGATCGGTGACAAGATGACTCTGTTCATCCGCGAGCTGCTGCAGGTCGAAGAAGAAGAGGCGACAAAACTACGGCGCGACCTCTATCTGGAATATGGCACGACCCTCGCAGGCCTGATGGCGCGCTACGACATTGATGCCAATGCGTTTCTCGACAAGGTGCACGACATTGATTACAGCTGGATCGACGCCGACCCGCGCCTGGGCGACATGATTGCAGGCCTTCCGGGCCGCAAATTCATCTTCACCAATGGCGACCGCAAACATGCAGAGCGCACGGCGCGCCAGCTGGGCATTCTCGACCATTTCGACGATATTTTTGATATTGTGGCCGCCGACCTCGTACCGAAGCCCGCCCGCGAACCCTACGACAAGTTCATGGCGTTGCATAAGATTGCCGGACCGAATGCGGCGATGTTCGAAGACCTGCCGCGCAATCTCATCGAACCCAAGAAGCTGGGTATGCAGACGGTATTGATCGTACCGAAGAATCTCGAGGAAGAGGTCGGCGAAGCAATCCACAACACGAACCCCTACGAACATGACTACATCGATTTCGTCACGGACGATATTGGCGGGTTCCTGGGTGATATCCTTGGGAAGTGAGAACGGGAGCGACAATCACCGCTCCCGAAACCACTTCATGGCAGTTCGTAGAACCTCTTGATGATTTCCCAGGCTTCATCGGCCGAGTCGACATAGTCGATAATATCTTCATCGCCGGGAGAGATCGTGCCCTGCTCGGCAAGATAGGGAATGTTGATTGCGTTCTTCCAGAACTCCTTGCCGAAGAGCAAAACCGGCACGCGCTCCATGCGGCCCGTCTGGATAAGCGTCAGCGTCTCGAAAAACTCGTCCATCGTGCCAAAACCTCCAGGAAAGACTGCAACGGCTTTGGCGCGCATGATGAAGTGCATCTTGCGGATGGCGAAATAGTGGAAGTTGAAGCAGAGTTCCGGCGTGACATATTCGTTCGGGGCCTGCTCATGCGGCAGGACGATGTTGAGGCCGATCGATGGCGCACCGACATCGGCCGCGCCGCGATTACCCGCTTCCATCACACCCGGTCCGCCCCCGGTAACGACCACGAATTCACGATAATAGGTCTTGGCGGAATAAGTAGAGCAGGCTTGCGCGAATTTGCGGGCCTCTTCGTAATATTTGCTGTTCTTTTCCAGGTTCTTCTTCTGAATGTCGTTCTTGGCCGCCCAGGCCGCACCGCCTGGCTCGGGCAACCGTGCGCCACCGAAAAGGATGACGGTGGAGCGAATGCCGCGCTCGGCCAGTGTCATCTCAGGCTTGAGAAGTTCGAGCTGCAGACGGACGGGGCGCAGCTCGCGCTGCGTCATGAAATCTTCGTCGTTCCAGGCAAGACGATAGGTCGGCGCGCGAGTCTGCGGAGTGTCCGGTATCTGCTTGGCGTGCTCCAGATCCTCGTCGGAATGCGGCAGCGGCGACCAGTTCGAAAATTCCTTATCGTCCATTTCTCGTTCCAAATTCCTTAAGCACACGATTCACCGCGTTGACCCTCCCCAAACCTTGACATAGGTTCGCGGCGAATTTCCGCCAATAAGCAAGATCTGCGCGCGAGCCTGCGCGCGCAAAGAGAGGGTACATGACGACATCTACACTGGCTTCGCTCGAAAAGACAATCGAGGACGCATTCGAAGCGCGCGACGGCATTTCCGTTTCAACCAAAGGTGAAGTGCGCGACGCTGTCGACGAAGCTCTCAATCTGCTTGACAAGGGCGAAGCACGTGTGGCCGAGCGTCAAGCTGACGGCAACTGGACGATCAACCAATGGCTGAAGAAGGCCGTGCTGCTGTCGTTCCGTCTCAACCCGATGGAAGTGATCAAGGGCGGCCCCGGCGATTCCGCGTGGTGGGATAAGGTGCCCTCCAAATTCGACGGCTGGAGCGCGAATGAATTTGAACGTGCGGGTTTCCGCGCTGTACCGAACTGCATAGTGCGCCGTTCCGCTCATATCGCCAAGAACGTCATCCTCATGCCATCCTTCGTCAATCTTGGCGCTTTCGTCGATGAAGGCACGATGGTCGACACCTGGGCTACGGTGGGCTCCTGCGCACAGATAGGCAAGAACGTACACTTGTCCGGCGGCGTCGGTATTGGTGGCGTGCTGGAGCCGCTGCAGGCCGGCCCGACCATCATCGAAGACAATTGCTTCATTGGCGCGCGCTCGGAAGTGGTTGAAGGTTGTATCGTCCGTGAAGGTGCAGTGCTCGGCATGGGTGTCTATATCGGCAAGTCGACCAAGATCGTCGATCGCGCCACAGGAGAAATCTTCTATGGTGAAGTACCGCCCTACTCGGTTGTCGTTGCCGGCACCATGCCCGGCAAGAACGTCCCTGGCGAGAACTGGGGGCCGAGCCTTTACTGCGCTGTGATCGTCAAGCGCGTCGACGAGAAGACCCGCTCCAAGACCTCGATCAATGAACTCCTGCGCGACTAGTCGCCTTTGACTTAAAGTGCGGCCTTGCCCAGCAAGGTTTCTCGGATTTTTGCCTCTACAAGAAGCCGTGGCGCGCAAGCGCTGCGGCTTTTTCATGAGGACAGGCAAGATCATGTTCGGGGATGGATTTCTATGGGCGGCGGGCAGTTTTCGCGGAAGGCTGTCGCAGGGTTCAGCTTTTCTCGTTGCGACGTGCCTGACGCTTGCCTCGGCAGCCTGCATAATCCTCTATTATTACACGGTGCTAGATTATATGCCTTCCGAGCCCGCCCCGGAGCTTGTGCGGGCCATCCTGTTCGAAACGCTCCCGACAGGCTGGCTGCTTTATGCAGTCAATGTAAAGCGCTTGCACGATTTCGGTTTCAGCGGCTGGTGGGCACTTGCCGGATTGGCACCCGGGATCGGCGATTTGATTTGGATCATCTACCTTGTGCCGGGAACAGGCGGCCCCAATCGATATGGCCGCGACACGAATAGTTCGGTGTGATCCCGGCGGCCTGGAACGAAATGCCCTGCCAGCCAATGCGCGAGTTCCTTATTGCTGCACCGAAAGCAGCAGCTTTGCCCCGCAGCGGATTTCCGCGCGAGGGAGAAAGGCCGGGAGGTGATCGCCAATCCCTGGAAAGCATCGGGCTTCCCGTGTTTGGCGATGAATGCGAGGGGGACATGAAGCCCGTCTCGGTATGCGGATGGATGAGGAAGTCGTGAGACGGGCCTCATGTTCGCTGCAAGGGAGCAAGCACCTCTCGTGCCCGACGGCGCCGCTTTTATTCATCCGGCTGCCCCCTTTCGCTCATGCCTGAACGATGAAGCGTTTCCTTTCCCCGCTCTGACCTGGGAAAAGGTGCCGGACGCGGTCACCCGCTTGCGTCCCGTACGTTGGTCCCGCTCAAGGCATGGGTGCGTGAAGCCCATGCAGTAGCGGCGTACGCCAGCGGCCCTTCCCTCAAGATCCGTCTGCGCAGACCAGAGCCCCTCGAGAAGTGCTGAGGACGATAATAAGCCAGGCTGCGGGGTGTGGGATAAATCGGCGCATGAACGACGGGATGAAGGCAGGATCTTCCCGCCTTTCCATTGAAACTATTGCGGAATATTTTCGCCCGCTCCGGCAAGGGCGAGAAATCCATCCACGATTTTGCTTAGGCGGTCTAACGACGACATTTCAGTGATATGCCTTGCACATTATCCCTGCGTCAACGATATGTAGGCCGCAAACGGGGATCAAGACGGGTGGTGGAAACGTGCAGACCGACAAAAGCATGAGCTGGGTATTCTTTGGGGCGACCGGTCGCATTTCCCGCATGGTCTTCCTGCTCGGCAATTTGCTGCTTGCGGTCATTCAGGCCTTTTTTGTCTATCAGATGGCCATCAGCCCGGAAGGAAGCGCGGCGCAAAGCAACTGGGCCGCCGTCGCAAGCATCCTTTATTTCTTCTTCCTCTGGCCGATGGTCATGCTCGGCATCAAGCGGCTCCACGACATTGACAGACCAGGCATTTTCTCGATCTCACTAGTCGTGCCGATCCTCTCCATCGCTGCCTTCATCTATCTCTGCGTGCAGCCCGGCACGGCCGGCGCCAATCAGTATGGCTACGAGACAAACCGGGCAAATCCGGTCGCGCCCAGAATCTGATACCAGAGCCGTGGTAAAACCCGATTGCCCTTGTACCGGCAATTGGGTATCGCTCCAGAATGTCAAAGTTCTCCGATCCCGCAGCTAATCTCGCAACTCTGATCGCCTGTCCATCGGTGACGCCTGCCGAGGGAGGCGCGCTTGCGGCACTCGAGGCTATGCTAAAACCGCTGGGCTTCCGCATCGAACGTCCCGTCTTTTCGGATGAAGGCACGCCCGATATCGAGAACCTTTATGCGAAGCTAGGAGATCAGGGCCCGCATCTCATGTTCGCCGGGCACACCGATGTCGTGCCTGTCGGGAATGAAACCGACTGGACGCATCCGCCTTTTTCGGCCGCTATCGCCGATGGGATGATGTATGGCCGCGGCGCGGTCGACATGAAGGGCGGCATTGCCTGCTTTATCGCCGCTGTGGCGCGCCAGATGGAGACGCATGGCCGCCCGAAAGGATCGGTCTCTCTGCTAATCACCGGAGACGAGGAAGGCCCTGCCATCAACGGCACGGACAAACTTCTTCGCTGGGCAGCCGAACGTGGCGAGACATGGGACGCCAGTATCGTCGGCGAACCGACTAATCCCGACCGCCTGGGCGACACGATCAAGATCGGTCGCCGCGGTTCGATTTCGGCGCGCCTGACCGTGCATGGCAAACAGGGACACGCTGCATATCCGCATCTGGCCGATAATCCGGTTCCAGGAATGGTGACACTGCTCGAAGCGCTGCTTTCCCAGCCAATCGATGCCGGAACAACAGAGTTCCAGCCGACCAATCTCGAGGTCACCAGCGTCGATGTCGGAAATAGAGCGACCAATGTCATCCCGGCGGCGGCAAGTGCGATCTTCAATATCCGTTTCAATGATAGCTGGTCGGCAGACAGCTTGAAGACGCACATTGCCGAACAGTTGGCGAAAACCGCCCGCGAGCGCCATCTGCGCCCGTACGGACATGACGATATTCGTTACGAACTGGAATGGCTCGGTCGCCCAAGTCCGGTTTTCCTGACGCGCGACGAGCGACTTATCGAGACCTTGAGTGCGGCTGTGACTCAAATCACAAAAACAACGCCGAAGCTCTCAACCTCCGGCGGCACTTCGGATGCACGCTTCATCAAGGATTACTGTCCCGTAGTCGAATTCGGTCTGGTTGGGCAGACGATGCACATGGTAGATGAGCGCGTGGCCCTTGCCGATCTTGAAACCTTGACGCAGATTTATGGCTTGTTCATCGCAAACTGGTTTGAGCGACAGTGAGGAAGGACCATTTTCATCTGCCTTCACGCATTAGCAGCCTTTGTCCTGTCAAGCTGGCTCGCACACAGGACGGCCACGGACCGAACGCATCATGATGCCAGGCGATGAACTGCACCGCTATCTGAACGGAGTCGTTCTTCTGCTGAAGGGCGACAAGAGGGGTTTGACGCATTTCGACTTTTCGCCCGATGGTTTCTGGTCTTCCTTCCGCGCCATTCTCGTGTGCTTGCCGTCGATGTTCATCCAGTGGCTGACCGCGGTTTACGGTCGTACGACTTTTCCGGACGACGAGATGAGTCCGGTCTGGCTTGTTCTCTGCCTTGCGCTGATCGATCTGGCGACCTGGATCATCCCGTTGATGCTGCTTTTCGTGCTGGCGAAGTTTCTGGATATCAGAAAACGGTTTGTCAGCCTCGTTGTCGCCAGCAACTGGTCGCTGGTGCTCTTCAACTGGCTTGTTCTGCCGATCATCTCGATTCGCTTCTTCTTTCCGGAGAGCGCATCGATCATCGAGGCATTGATGCTGCCCCTGGGCATCGCCATCATTTTCTTCAGCTGGCGGATCGTACACATGACGATCGACAAGCCCGTCGGCTTTTCGATCGCAATCTATGCTATGATGCTAGTGAGTTCGGTTATGACAGTTGCCTTCATGCAGAGCCTGCTTGGGCTGTCCTTCGCGGGCAGCGATTTCTGAGCTAATCGTAGTCCACCTGCATGAAATACAGTCCGTGCGGCGGCGCGACCGGACCGCAATGCCTGCGATCTTTCGCCTCCAAAGCCGCTTTGACATCGGCACAGTTCCAGGCCCCCTCGCCTACACGCTTCAAAGTTCCGGCAAAGGAACGTATCTGGTTATGCAGGAAGGAACGGGCCGAGGCGTGAATTTCCACCAGCTCGCCGTGCCGGATGACATCCAGCCGCTCCAATGTGCGAACAGGACTTTTTGCCTGACACTGGATGGAGCGAAAGGTGGTGAAATCATGCCGCCCGACAAGCGCTTGCGCAGCGTCGTGCATCGCATCCGCATCAAGAGGTCGTGCAACATGCCAGGCCTGATGGCGCTCCAGTGCCAAGGGAGCCCGGCGGTTGACGATACGGTAGATATAGTGGCGGCGGATCGCCGAGAAGCGGGCATCGAAATCATCCGCGACAGGACACACTTCCACGATGGCAATCGTGTGCCCCGCCTGTCCGAGATGCGCGTTCAACGCATCGCGCACCGTGTCCGGCTTCCAGTTCCTAGCAAAGTCGACATGGCCGGTCTGCCCCCTTGCATGCACCCCCGCATCGGTGCGCCCGGCACTTGCCACCCTCACCGTTTCGCCAGAAAATGCCAGCGCCGCCTGCTCTATCGCCTGTTGAACAGAGGGCTGCTCCACACGCTGACGCTGCCAGCCATGATAGGACGTGCCGTCATATTCGATCAGCAGGCGATAGCGCGGCATGGTTAAGAGCCTTTCCCTTTTCGCGGCGATCTTCGCATATCCGAATGCTGCGCGGCGCTGTGAAGCGCTCTAAACATTTCTACGTGATTCCGACGCGGAACCGATTCCCATTTCGCTGGAAATTACTCTAAAGCCGGTCAAAGGCGCGCGGATAGACGAGCCGACCCACCTCCGGCGCGCTGTCGGAAAAGACGCGTGCCTGCAATTGCGCGCATTGATAATCACTATCGAAACCGGCGGCGCGGTCATGCGCATAGCCGAAACGCCCGTAGTAATCCGGATCGCCCAGAACGATGCTCAAGGTCTCATTGCGCTCTTCAAGCAGTGCATGCGCCCGGGTGATGAGGGCTGTACCAATGCCACAAGCCTGCGCATCAGGCTCGACAGAGACAGGTGCCAGCGCCACCGCCGGAGCCTGCGCCTGCGCCTGGCCGGTTTCGACGACAAGGCGCGAGAAGGCAACATGGCCAAGCAGCTTGCCTTGCTTTTCCGCCACAAGCTCAAGCACGATGGAGCCTTCCGCCGCCAGCATCTCCACCAGACTGGCCTCAGCCGCGATGCCGAAGGCCCGCTCGACCAGGGCCTTGATCGCACCACGATCGGAAGCAACGGCCTCACGAATATTGAACTCCGCGATCATGTAATATCCAGCTCCAGGCTAGAGCCAAGCCCCCTGAGGAAATCCGCGCCCGAGACAGGGCGAGAACCGGCACGTTGCACTTGAACAAGCTCGACGCTCCCCTCCGCGCAAGACACGACCGGCCCCTGCGCATCATCATCGGCAAGGCGGCTTTTCAGCACCTTGAGACGCTCCTTGCCCTTGGGCCCGTTAAATTCGCACCAAGCGCCGGGAAACGGCGAAAGTCCGCGGATCATATTGTGCACGTCGCGCGCCGGCCTTGCCCAATCGATACGCGCCTCGGCCTTGTCGATCTTTCTGGCGTAGGTCACTCCCTCTTCCGGCTGCGCGGTCAGCGGGAGCGAGCCGTTTTGGAGCTTTTCCATGGCCTCGACCATGAGAACAGCCCCGGCCTGGCTCAAAAGATCGTGCAATTCTCCGGTAGTCATGTCGCTATCGATCGCAACCTCTTTGGTCAGCGCGGTGGGCCCGGTATCAAGCCCCTCGTCCATTTTCATGACCATCATGCCCGTGCTCTCGTCCCCCGCCATGATGGCACGGTGAATGGGAGCGGCACCACGCCAGCGAGGCAGCAGCGATGCATGAGCATTGTAGCAACCGAGCCGCGTGCCTTCGAGAATGGCCTGGGGCAGAAGCAGGCCATAGGCGACGACAACTGCGACATCGGCTTTCAGTGCAGCAAATGCCTGCTGCTCTTCGACCGATTTCAGCGAAACAGGCGTACGCACTGGAAGCTCAAGCTCTTCGGCAGTCTTCTGCACCGGCGATGGCGTCAGCTCCAGACCACGGCGTCCCCCAGGCCGCGGAGGCTGCGAATAAACACAGACGATTTCATGGCCCGCCGCATGCAGGGCGCGCAGCATCGGCACCGAAAAATCCGGCGTTCCCATGAAGATGAGGCGCAAGCCCATGAAATCAGCCCACCAGCGGCTGGTCTTTCGCCAGCTTCTTGAATTTGCGGACCACCATTTCACGCTTGAGCCGCGAAATGTGATCGATGAAAAGAACCCCGTCCAGATGGTCGATCTCATGTTGCAAACAAGTGGCCATCAGGCCGTCAGCCTGTATTTCCTGCTCCTTGCCGTCCCGGTCAAGATAGGAAACCGTGACCTCGGCAGGACGCTCGACCTCGGCATAATAATCCGGGATAGAAAGACAGCCCTCTTCATAGACCGAACGCTCGCTGGAACTCTCCAGGATCTTCGGATTTATAATGACGAAAGGCTCTTTCTCCTCCCCTTCCTTCGAAAGATCGATCACCAGCATGCGTAGCGGCAGGCCGACCTGGATCGCGGCAAGACCGATGCCAGGCGCGTCATACATGGTTTCCAACATGTCGTCGGCCAGCTTGCGCACGTCTTCATCGACCCGCTCCAGTGGCTTCGAAACCAGACGCAGCACTGGGTCCGGCAAGATGATGAGCGGTTTGATAGCCATGAACAGTCACCCGGAGCGCCGGCCCGATCGCAATCTCGCGATATTGGCGCGCTCTACCTATTTTCGTTTCCTTCAGCGCGCAGAGGAAGTACGCGCTCTTCTTGGCCTTCGATTAAGGCGAATGGCGCATAAGGTCAATCTATGCAAATTCCACATGTTCATGATTTGATCTGGTTTTGTGTTCGGAATCGCGTATGGTTCAGTCATGGAAAACATTTCGTCGACGCTTGAAGCACAGCTTTTTGGCCCCGTGACGCTGGGGATGGCCCTGGCTTTTGCCTTACTCGCCATCATTCTCCTTTGCCTTTCTGCGGCAGTGCGGCTTTGGCGCGGAGAGGACAGGGAGAATGTGGAAGACGATCCGCGTGTCGAGGCCATTTTACGGAGTCAGGCGGAAATGCAGGGGCGTCTCGGAACGATGGCAGAGATTTTCGGCTCCCGACAGGCGGAGCTTAACCGAAGCCTGACGCAACGGCTGGATTCGATGGCCGGGCGCATCGGCCAGTCGATGACAGATCAGCAACGGGCCACGCATGAGAACCTTTCGCGTCTGCAGGCGCGCCTCGCGGTAATCGATACGGCACAGAGCAATATACAGAGTCTGGCAGGCCAGGTGGTGGAACTGCAATCCATCCTCTCCAACAAGCAGACGCGCGGCGCTTTCGGGCAAGCGCGGATGGAAACGATCATTGCAGACGCCCTGCCACCGGGAGCCTATGAGTTTCAGGCGGGCTTGAGCAATGGCGCACGGCCCGATTGTACCGTGCGGATGCCGAACGGCGCGCCCAGCCTGGTGATCGATGCGAAATTCCCGCTGGAGTCGTGGAATGCCATGCGCAAGGCGGAGACGCCGGAGATCGCCAAGATCGCAGCGCAAAATTTCCGCCGCGACATGGATGTCCATATACGCGCCATTGCGGAGAAATATCTGATAGCTGGAGAGACACAGGATACGGCGTTTCTCTTCGTGCCCTCGGAATCAATCTTTGCGGACATTCACGAGCAATTCGAGTCCATCGTGCAACGGGCGCACCGGGCGCGTGTGGTGATCGTCTCACCATCACTGCTGCTCCTTTCCGTCCAGGTGATCCAGGCAATCCTGAAAGATGCCCGGATGCGTGAGCAGGCCCATCTGATCCAGGCCGAGGTCGCACATCTGACAGAGGATATGCGCAGGCTGGACGAACGTGTCGCGAAGTTGCGCGGCCATTTCGACATGACGGCGCGCGACATCGATTCCATTCTGGTTTCGACATCGAAAGTGATCAAACGGGGCGAAAAAATCGAAGCACTGGAGCTTGGCGAAAAAAGGGAGGCGACGAGGGAGAGCGAGACGGCGCCCGCACCTCGCAAAGCAGAACCGGCGCCTGAACCAGCCGCAAAATCACGCACCGGAAACCTGAGATTGCGGCTGGTCGATGGCGAAGATTGACGAGCGGGAGGCGGTGCGCCAAGACGGCAAGGTGTGACTGCACTGTTCACCGAAGCGCTACTGGTGGCAGAAGCGAGCAAGGCCTAGATGATGCGCAACTGTTCGGCTTCTGAACAAGGCATCGACGGCATTTGACCGAGGTGCATCAAGAGGACCAAAGAAATGGAATTCGGGCTTTACACATTCGGCGACGTCGCGCTTCCGGGGGCCGAGGGCGTCGATCCACATCAACGCATGCTCAATCTGATGGAAGAAATCGAACTGGCTGATCAAGTCGGACTCGATGTTTTCGGCCTGGGTGAGCATCATCGTCCCGACTATGCAATTTCTGCTCCCGCAGTCGCGCTCGCCGGTGCGGCGACCCGCACGAAGAAGATCAAGCTGTCGAGTGCCGTCACCGTTCTGTCCTCGGACGATCCGGTACGCGTTTTTCAACAATTTTCGACGCTCGATCTCCTGTCTTCGGGGCGGGCCGAGATCATTGCCGGACGAGGCTCATTTATCGAATCCTATCCGCTGTTTGGCTACAATCTCGAGGATTACGATCTGCTTTTCGCGGAAAAGCTCGAACTGCTGATGCAGATTAACGAGAGCGAGAAGGTGACCTGGCAAGGTCAGACACGCGGCGCGATCAATAATCGCGGCGTCTATCCGCGACCTTTGCAGAAGAACCTGCCACTGTGGATCGCCGTGGGCGGAACGCCCGCCTCGGCCGCACGTGCCGGTGCGCTCGGACTTCCGCTGGCGCTTGCCATCATCGGCGGGCAGCCGCGCAGATTCGCACCGTTGCTTGATCTCTATCGCCAAGCGGCTCGCCGCACCGGGCAGGATGAAACAAAGCTCAAGACCAGCATCAACGTGCATGGCTTCGTGGCCGAAACCTCGCAGGGCGCGCGGGAGGATTTCTACCTGCCGCAGAAGCAGGTTATGGACCGCATTGGCCAGGAGCGTGGCTGGGGGCCTTCCACCAGGGCGCAGTATGATGCGTCGACGGGCCCCGAAGGCGCGATCTTCATCGGCAGCCCCGAAGAGTTGGCCGAGAAGATCATCGCGCATCACAAGATCTTCAAGAATGACCGCTTCGTGATTCAGATGGCTATCGGCAACGTGCCGCACACCAAGATGATGAAGGCGATAGAACTCTACGGTACCCGGGTCGCGCCAATGGTACGCAAGGAAATCGGCGCCGTAGCAGCAACGGCTTGAGGCTTTCGCGGGACCGGAATTTCCTGGCCGCGCCCGATCAGTTCCAGAAGAGCATGCCCTCAGTCCGGGGGGCATGTCTCTTCCCGTTTCATTCCGTCTGTATCTGTGACCTGCCGCATGGATCATCGTGCCCTGTGGCGCGTTAACGCCTCGCCAGATGATTCCAGAAATCAGGAGAGAATGCATGGGCGAGAGCGCCGGGCCGCCGCACAAGCAGGAAGAGATGGAGGCATCATGGCCGATCGCCTTCGACCGGGGCCGCGCCATCTTCATGATGATCCTCGGCCTTTTCATGATCGCGCTTTGCGCAGCCCTCTATTTTGCCCGCGACTTCTTCATGCCCGTGACGCTGGCTTTTCTTCTGGCGCTGACCCTGACGCCGATCGTCCGCTTTCTCGGCCGCCATGGCATACCCGCCGCGGTCTCAGCACTGGTGATCGTCCTATTCTCGCTCGTTCTGGTCAGCATGGCCGCCTGGGCGCTTAGCGGGCCGATCATTTCGCTCATTCAGGACGGGCCGGAAATGGGGCGCAAGCTTGCTGTCCGTCTCGAGGAGATGCGCACGCCCTTCACGCCGCTTTTGCGCATCGCCGAAGAGCTGGAGCGTATTTCGGCGGCCGGATCCCCGGACGATACAGCCCCCACCGTCCAAGTGCGCCAGCCTGGCTTCATGACCCGTGCGGCCGGCGATCTGTTCTCCATGGTGGCGCTGATCGCGATCACCTTCGTCCTCTCAATATTCCTGCTTTCCTCAGGCACGCTGTTTTACGAGAAGCTCGTCAAGTCCTTCGCGCATATGAGCGCCAAGAAGCGTGCCCTGCGCATTGTCTACGATGTGGAGCGCGAAATCTCGCTCTATCTGCTGACGATCACGGTCATAAATGTCGGCCTTGGTTTCGTCATTGCACTGGGACTGTGGGTGATTGGCATCCCGAATGCATTGCTTTGGGGCGCCATCGCCGCATTGATGAACTTCCTGCCTTACATCGGCGCCACCCTGACCACGATCGTTGTGACAGGTGTGGCCCTGGTCACCTTCGACACGACGAGCCAGGCTCTGCTGGTGCCGGCCTTCATGATCTGCTGCAACATGCTGGAGGGGCAGTTCATCACACCACTTCTGGCTGGTCGCAGGTTGGAATTGAATGCGGTTGCGATCTTCATAGCACTCGCCTTCTGGTCCTGGCTCTGGGGTATTGTAGGTGCGTTGATTGCCGTCCCGCTTCTCGTCATCACAAAGGTCATGTGCGATCACTTCGAGGCTCTGCAGCCTTTCGGCCACTTCCTCTCTGCGCAGGCACCACCCGACCCGCCGGAGACCGCGAAAGAAGAGGGACAGATCGACGAACCGAACGAAATCGAAACGGATCGCGCCAAAGGACTCATGTTCTAGCATATGGTTTTCATGAAGCCTGCTTCAGCATTGCTGATTTGATGGGAGGGGGAAGCGTTCCTATATCGCTTGAAACAGTGACCCAAGGACATCGCATATGATCCCGCTTTCCGTGCTCGACCTTTCGCCCGTTCCCAGCGGCAGCAATGTGGCTCAGTCGCTGCGTAACACGCTTGATCTGGCGCAACATGCGGAAGGCTGGGGGTTCAACCGCTACTGGCTGGCGGAGCATCACAATATGCCAGGTATCGCCAGCGCTGCGACCTCGGTGGTGATCGCACATGTCGCGCAGGTGACGAAGACGATGCGGGTCGGGGCTGGTGGCATCATGCTGCCCAACCACGCGCCGCTGATCATAGCGGAGCAGTTCGGCACGCTGGCGGCCCTGCACCCCGGTCGCATCGACCTGGGGCTTGGACGCGCACCGGGAACCGACATGCTGACAGCCCGCGCGCTGCGCCGCGACCTCGAAGCCTCTGCCAATAATTTTCCGAACGATGTCGTCGAACTCATGCACTATTTCTCAGCTTCCGAAGAAGGTGCACGCCTGCGTGCCATTCCCGGCGAGGGCGAAGATGTCGATGTCTGGATCCTCGGTTCGTCGCTGTTCGGTGCGCAGCTGGCGGCAATGCTCGGTCGCCCCTATGCTTTTGCCTCGCATTTTGCGCCTGCCGAGATGGCCGGGGCCTTACAGATCTATCGCGAACGTTTCGAAAACGGGACCCGCCCCCATGCCATGCTCGGCCTCAATATCGTGGCCGCCGATACGGATGAAGAAGCGCAGTTCCTGTTTTCCTCGCAGCAGCAGGCGTTTGTGAACATTCGGACCGGCCGTCCCGGTCAGCTTCCTGCGCCAGTCGAGGGTTACTACGAAACGCTGGACGAACACGCGAAGATGGTTCTCGAGCATGCGCTTTCCTGCGCTATCGTCGGCTCGAAAGAAACGGTGCGCAAAGGCCTCTCCGCCTTCATCGAACGCTGGAAACCGGACGAGTTGATGATCACTGCGATGATCCACGATCACAAGAAACGTGTTCGCTCCTACGAGATCGTCGCCGAGGTCATGCGCGAGGCGAATGTGGGACAGGCAGAACGAGTCATTTCAGCCGGCTGACCAGGCTCCTGTCTGGAAAACAGGTGGGCGAAAGATCATTCTTCGCCTGCCAATGTCCTATGGAGCGGCGCGTCTTGAAGCCCGGCAGGCCATCGGCGCCGCCAACGTCATAGCCCAGCTTGACCAGGGCATTTTGCACGGAAGCGATTTCCGATCGATAAAGGGCATCGGTCTTTTGCCAACCGCCGGCGAAGCGGCTGTCACCATAAGCGATGCGATCTCCCGCATGGCCGACGAAAAGCGCATAGGCGTCGCTCTCATTATAGGCCTTCAACACGTAGAAATTGGGCGTGACGATGAAGGCCGGTCCATATCGACCGGCAGGCATCAAGAGATAGGCTTCCGCGTTCGTCTCGTGCGGCGGAAACGCCTTTCCGCCAACGCGAGCAATGCCCAAGGCGGCCCAGTCGGAAATGCGGCGCCCCTGATCCGGGCCCTCCAGCGCGCATGACACGGAAGCAGGCACGGTCACCTCGAAGCCCCAGTCGCGACCTCTCACCCAACCCTTCTGCGCCAGATAGTTGGCGATGGAGGCTAATGTATCGGCATCCGAATTCCAGATGTCGGCACGACCGTCGCCATCCCCATCGACTGCATAGCGCAGATAGGAGGTCGGCATGAATTGCGGCTGACCGAGCGCGCCTGCCCATGAGGATTTCATCGTGGCGCGAGTGGCCAGGCCCTTCTGGATCATTTCGAGCGCGGCCAGAACTTCCTCGCGAAACATCTCCTTACGGGCAGCGAGAAAAGCCTTGGTGGCCAGAACCTGCATTGCGTCATGCGGGATCTTCGCCGTGCCGAAGGCCGATTCGCGGCCCCAGATGGCAAGCGCGATGTGGCCCGGCACACCATATTGACGCTCGATACGTTGCAGAGTAGCGCCAAGATTGCGCGCCCTCGCCCGTCCACCGGCCGTAACGCCGCCAAGTGTATTCTCAGCGAAATAGGCCGCAGGGGAGCGAAATTCCGCCTGATGCTGCTTACGCGGCCCGTCCTGTTTCCTGCCGGGAATGACGAGATCCGGAAGATCCAGATTGGGACGCATGCCTTCGAAACTGCTTCGGAACGTACGCTCCGAAACACCGCGCGACCGGGCTTCCGGCCATAGATCATTGGCCAGCCATTGCCGGAAACCACCGTTAATATCCGCGCGCGCTGGCAAGACGGCAACTGCCAGAAGAACGCAGGAGAGAATCAGTTTTCGAAGACGCTTGCTCATGCGCTGCATGATTGGCGCGCAATGCGTGGCGCACAAGACGCTGACGCGATTTTTATCGTCCGGCTCACTACCGCTGCCGCTGATTGCGGCTTGTTCACACTAGAAATTCGTGCGGGCGCGAAGAGCTGCGGTCAGCGTTCCCTCGTCGAGATAGTCGAGTTCCCCGCCAACGGGGACGCCGTGGGCAAGACGAGTGACCCTCACCTCGTAGCCCGACAGCTGGTCGGTGACATAATGCGCGGTGGCCTGGCCCTCCACGGTGGCATTCACGGCCAGAATGACCTCCGCAACCGCGCCTTCCGCCACACGATCGACCAGCGAGCGGATATTCAGCTGATCCGGCCCGACGCCATCGAGCGGCGACAGGACGCCACCCAGAACATGATAGCGCGCGTTCATCGCCGAAGCCCGCTCCAGCGCCCACAGATCGGAAACATCCTCGACGACAATCAGCGTGGCCTCGTCGCGCCGCGGATCGGTACAGACGACACAGGGATCGACCGTATCGACATTGCCGCAACGCGAACACACCTTCACATTATCCAGCGCATCACGCATCGCAACGGTGAGGGGAGCGAACAGCTGATCCTTCTTCTTGATCAGATGCAGGGCTGCCCGCCGGGCCGAACGCGGCCCGAGCCCGGGCACCTTGGCCAGAAGCTGGATGAGACGTTCAATTTCAGGACCGGCAATACGCTTCGACATGACAGATGCTGCTTAGAATGGAAATTTCATGCCGGGAGGGATCGGCAGTCCGGCAGTCAGTTCCTGCGTACGTTGCTGCACGATGGCTTCGACCTTCGCCTTGGCATCATTGTGAGCGGCCAGGATCAGATCCTCGAGGATTTCGGCTTCGTCGGCCTTGATGAGCGAGGGATCGATCCTGAGCGCCTTCATTTCCGACTTACCGGACAGCGTGACCGATACCAGACCGCCGCCGGACTGGCCGACGGCCTCGATATTGGCCATTTCTTCCTGCATATTGGCCAGCTTCGACTGCATTTCGCGCGCCTTGCTCATAAGGCCCATCAGATCTTTCATCTTTCGCTCCTGGTAGAAATGGCGTCTCGGCGCCTAAAACAGATCGTCTTCGTCGAGATCAATGCCGTTCTGAACGCCTTCAGGCGTAATCATCTCGTCATTTTCCTCATCGACTTCCGCCTCGGCAGCCAAACGCACGTCAAGCACCTTAGCGCCCGGAAACTTTGCAAGAATGGCGGCGACCGTCGGGTCGGAACGTGCATCCTCGAAGACGAGTTCACGCTTCTCGTTTTCCTGCTCGGCGATGGTCGCGCCACCCTGTTCCGTGGATACAGATACCACCCAGCGGCGCTTGGTATAGAGATGGAGCTTGGCGGTGATCTCGGCAGCCAGTGTCTTTGGCGCGTCCTCAGTGAAAGAGGCCTCCAGAAGACCAGGTTCCACGCGGACGGGCCGTACATAAAGCTTTAGTTGCGACTTGAATTGTACATCGCGGTTCTGCCCCGCAAGCTCGACCATGTCGGCGAGTGACCGTATTTGCAGCCCGACATCCGCAACCTCCGGCTCCGGAACGCGCTCAAACCGAGGATTGCTTTGCACGAGGCGCATTGCAGGCGCATTCTGCTGCGAGGGCTGTGCCATCATGCGGGGACGGCCACCGCCGGCTTGGGCCTGCGCCACTGCGCCGCCGCCGCTCGGGCCGCCCGAATAGGTGCCGCCATTTCCGCCGGACGTAGCACTATCCTGTAATCCCTTGATAACTTCATCAAGCGGCGGCAGGTCCGCCGCGTGCGCCAGACGGATCAGCACCATTTCGCCGGCAGCATATGGGCGCGTCGCGCTCTCGACCTCTCCGATGCCTTTCAAAAGCATCTGCCAGGCCCGGGAAAGCACCTTGACGGAGAGCGTGGTGGCGAATTCGGTGCCGCGACGTCGTTCGTCCTCCGAAAGGGACATGTCTTCGCGCGCATTCGGGACAAAACGCAGTCGCGTCACCAGATGCGTGAAATCGGCAAGATCGGTCAGCACAGTGGCGGGGTCGGCGCCGGCCTTGTATTGCGCGGCAAACTCATCGAGGGCAGCGGTAACATCGCCCTTCATGACATGATCGAAAAGATCCACGATGCGAGCACGATCGGCAAGCCCCAACATGGCTCGTACGGCTTCCGCCGTCACGTTGCCGGCGCTATGGGCGATTGCCTGATCGAAGATGGAAAGCGAATCGCGCGCAGACCCCTCGCCCGCTCGCGCAATCATCGCCAGCGCTTCGTCTTCGACCTCGATGGCTTCCTTAGTGGCGATGGAGCGCATATGCGCGACCAGCTCGGCAGCGTCGATGCGGCGCAGGTCGAAGCGCTGGCAGCGCGACAGAACCGTGATCGGGACCTTGCGGATCTCAGTGGTTGCGAAGATGAATTTCACATGTGCAGGCGGCTCTTCAAGCGTCTTCAGCAGCCCGTTGAAGGCCTGCGTCGAGAGCATATGCACTTCATCGATGATATAGACCTTGTAGCGTGCCGAGACGGGCGCATAGCGCACCTGCTCGATAATCTCGCGAATATCGTCAATGCCGGTATGAGAGGCAGCGTCCATCTCGACCACATCGACATGACGACCTTCCATGATGGCGCGGCAGTGCTCACCTTCGACGGAAAGATCGATGGAAGGTTGATCGACCTTATCAGTGCGGTAATTCAAAGCTCGCGCGAGGATGCGAGCTGTCGTCGTCTTGCCTACACCGCGGACGCCCGTAAGCATCCATGCCTGTGCGATACGACCTGCGGCGAAGGCGTTGGTCAAGGTGCGGACCATCGGCTCCTGACCGATAAGACCCGTGAAATCGGAAGGACGGTATTTGCGCGCCAGAACGCGGTAGCCGGGTTTCTTCTGATCGTCCGCCATGGTCCTCGGTTTTTCCGGCTTGTCGTTGACCTAAACTGATCGGACTGAACGCCGGCGTCAACCGGCCGGACCAGTGATCCAACGAAGCTTTTAGCACGCCGCGAAAATCGTTTCCGATCTTTCGAGCCCATGCGGTCGCGCAAAATGAAAAGGTGGGAGGCTGGCACGATGACCCGTGCCGGGCTCGTTAGGGCTGCTTCCTTCCGGACCTGACCCGGTTGGCGAGTGGCTCGTCCACCACCAACCTCCCGCGCTTCATATCGTCAATCGGCACAGGAATTGCAAGCGGTTTCAAAAATTTCCGTAAAATCATCTCCTTGCCAACCGCCCGAAATTAGATAACTCTTCTGGCTGATAACCGGCCTTTTGCCGGACGTAACATAATGAGGCGATGTATGGCGGCTGAACGCTTCGTTCTCGACCAGAGACTGGAGGGTGATTCCATCAAACTCACCCGGCTCGGTCTCTGTACACTTCGCCTCATGAACGACAGCCGGTGGCCCTGGCTGCTGCTCGTGCCGCAACGCGTCGGCATCGAAGAAATCCATCAGCTTACACCGCTCGACCAGACGATGCTGACCTTCGAAACGGCGCTCGTCAGCGCAGCACTCAAGGAAGCGACGGGTTGCGAGAAAATCAATATAGGAGCACTCGGCAATCGCGTCCGCCAGCTCCACATCCATGTGATCGCCCGCAATGAAGCCGACACCAACTGGCCAGACCCCGTCTGGGGCTTTGGAAAAAGGAAAGCCTATCAGGATGACGAATGCAAGGAGCTACGCAAGCGCATACTCGGGAAGCTGGAAGCACAAAACATTTGATTGGGCGCGGTGATATCTTGAATTTCATGCCATATGAGCCAAGCGCGCGTACCGCTTTTTCGGGCAATAGCATCCAGCGACATAGCGAGCAGCGAACGGAAGACAGTCTCCCCGAGGCAATTGCTGACGCGTCCAGTCGCTATCTTCTCCTCAAGGGCACGAAAGTGTTTTGTGCAGTAGATGGTCCGGAGCATCAGATCTGGCACGATCGGGAGACTGCCGAGACGCACTCGGACGGCTTCAAGAATGCGATTCTGCTTGGCCATGATGGGGGAAAGGCAATTATCGCCGCACCCTGCAGCATGAATGCGGAGGAACCGGAAGACGGCTTTGCAGCCGTCGAACTGCGCAGCTTCTACATGCTGGGGCTTGCCAACACCCGCGATCAAGGTGCGCTTGCCCAGGCCGCATCATGGCTTGCCTGGCACGATAATAACCGCTTCTGCGCTCGCTGCGGCGGCGAGAGCCAAATGCGCGCCGGCGGCGTAAAACGCGTGTGCCTTGCTTGCCAGGCCGAGCATTTCCCTCGTCTCGACCCCGTGGCGATCATGCTGATCAGCTTGCATGACCGTTGCTTGCTTGGCCGAAGTCATCATTTTTCGCCTGGGCGCTATTCGACACTGGCAGGCTTTATCGAAGCAGGTGAAACAATCGAGAATGCCGTGCGGCGCGAGGTATTCGAGGAGGCCGCGATCAAAGTCGGGGAGGTGCATTACCATGCCAGCCAGCCCTGGCCTTTCGCGCATTCGCTGATGATCGGCTGTTATGGCGAAGCTCTGAACGAGAAAATCGACTTCGACACTGAAGAGCTGGATGACTGCCGCTGGTTCAACCTGGAGGAAGTCAAGGACATGCTGGCGGGATGTCACAAGCATGGCTGCGAAATACCGCCGCCAGGCGCGATCGCCTGGCGTTTGATAGCGGATTGGGTGGAGATGAAGGAAGGCCGCGCCTAGCTTTTTGCGGGATATCCCTCACGCGCTTCATGAGCGTGATAAACCCCGAGCACCCGCACTTCGCGCGAGAAGAAAGACAGTTCCTCAAGCGCAAGTTTGACATTGGCGTCGTCCGGGTGGCCTTCAATATCCGCATAGAACAGCGTGGAGACGAATTTCCCGCCGAGCTGATAGCTTTCCAGCTTTGTCATGTTGATGCCATTTGTTGCAAACCCGCCGAGCGCCTTGTAGAGCGCTGCGGGAATGTTGCGCACCTGGAAGATGAAGGTCGTAACCATGAGATCGACCGCGGAAGTGCGCGGCGCGATCTTCTTTTCCTTGGAAAGAATGACGAAGCGCGTAACGTTATTATCGGCGTCCTCGACATTCTCTTCGATGATATCGAGGCCGTAGAGTTCTGCCGCCAGGCGCGGCGAAAGCGCTGCCTGCGTGCGATCCTGCATGTCGCGCACCAGGCGTGCCGCCCCCGCGGTGTCGCCGGCGATGATCGGCTTCCACCTGTTTTCGCGAACGAGATTACGGCACTGGCCCAGCGCATGCACATGGCTGTGAACCGTGGTGATTTCCTTCTTCTTGACGCCTGGAAGCACCATGAGCTGGAAATGGATCGGCAGGAAATATTCGCCGACAATGTGCAGCTTGGAACGCGGCAGAAGATAATGGATATCGGCGACCCTCCCCGCCAGCGTGTTCTCGATGGGGATCATGGCAAGGTCGGCACGCCCCTTCTCCACTGCCACGAAGGCATCCTCGAAGGTCGGGCACGGCAGCGGCTCCATGTCCGGAAACATGTCACGGCAGGCGGTGTCGGAATTGGCTCCTGGTTCGCCTTGATAAGCGATCCGGTTCGTTGCTTTTGCCATGACGTTCATCCCTGCGTGGCGAGTATTTTGCGGGCGCGTTCCAGATCCTGCGGCGTATCGACGCCAAGAGGTACGGAACGCACGATTTGTGCATCAATGCGCATACCGGCTTCAAGCGCGCGTAATTGTTCGAGGCTCTCGCGCCTTTCGAGCGTCGACGGCCTCAGCGATACGAAGCGTTCGAGCGCAGCGCGGCGATAGGCGTAGAGGCCTATGTGGTGATAGAGCGGCCCTTCGCCATGAGGCGCCGTGGCGCGGGTAAAATAGAGTGCGCGCAGACGATTGTCCGCAACCGGCGAACCGACAATCTTCACAACGTTAGGATTGAGTTTCTCTGATTCGTTCTCGATTTCAACGCCGAGCGTCGCGATATCGACGCCATCATTGTCAAACGGAAGCAGTGCAGCCTTGATGATCTCCGGTTCGATCGTCGGCAAATCGCCCTGGACATTGACAATCGTGTCGAACCTGCCTTCCGGATCCACCGTCTGCAACGCCTCGAAGATGCGGTCCGAGCCGGATGCATGGTCAGCGCGGGTCATGACTGCCTCATGGCCGTTGGCACGCACGGCATCTGCGACTTCCAGACTATCGGTCGCAACAACCACCGCGCCAAAGCCCGCAAGTGCGGCACGATCCGCGACGTGAACGATCATCGGTTTGCCCGCAATGTCGGCGAGCGGCTTGCCTGGAAGCCTCGTGGAGGCCATACGGGCAGGAATGAGAACAAGGCTGGACATGCGATCTGCTCAAACGTCTTTCACGGCGAAGTGTCAAAAGGTCTCACTTTGATAAGCCTTATATGTGTTGCAAGCCTTTCGCAAAAGACCTAGTTTTCGGGCGTTTCCAAAGTCCGGCGGGAGAGGCCGGACCAGTAGGTAAAAACGGGCGCGACTGTGGGTTCCGCGGTCGGGTGGAGGAGCCTAACGCGCATGGACTCATTTGAATTCAACAAGATATTGGGCGCAGTGCTCGGTGTCGTCTTTCTTGCATTTTCTGCCAGCCTGGTTTCCGACTGGCTGTTTCATTCTCCGGCACCCGAACAGGCCGGCTATGCCATCGAGGAAACAGAGGTGGCAAGTTCCGCCGCGCCGGAAGAGGCGGCAGTGCCAATCGCCAATCTGCTGCAAAATGCCGATGCAGCACGCGGAGAAACGTCCTTCAAGAAGTGCACCGCCTGCCACTCCGGTGAAAAGGGCGGACCAAACAAAGTCGGCCCGGACCTGTGGGACATTGTCAACCGCCCGATCGCCACGCATGAGGGATTTGCCTATTCGGGAGCGATGAAGGAATTCTCGCAAGGCGGACAGGAGACGTGGACTTTCGAGCACCTGAACGATTTCCTGCTTTCGCCAAAGGGCCTGGTGCGCGGTACCGCCATGGGCTTTGCCGGCATCAAGAAAGACGAGGAACGTGCCGATCTGATCGCCTATTTGCGGACACTTTCCGATAACCCAGCGCCCTTGCCGGAGCCGGAAGCTGAGGACGCGACGGCTCAGGGCGAGGCAGGTGGCGCGCCAGCCGAAGGTGAACAACCCGCTGAGGGCGAGCAGTCCGGTGGCGAGCAACCCGCGCCCCAGGACGATCAGGCGCAGCCGCAACAGCCACCGGTTCAAAATCCCGATGCACCAGTTGAACAGCCTGCCCAGCAGAACAACGCGCCAACCGGCGACGGAAGCGCTCAACAGCCGACACAGGGCGAGGACACGCAACCGCCTTCAACTGACGGAAACCAGCCACGGCCTGTCCCGGCACAATGATCCCTTAAAGCCCAGCGCACGCGTTGGGCTTTTTCATTTCTGACGCCAATTTGAATTTCTCCTCATTTTCATCTGCCCTGTTTGGTTTACATTGCAAATGTCGGATCACGATTGTCGAAGGATCCGATCTGAGCGCGACCTGACAAAGACGCGCCGGCGGTGAAAATGTCGCGGCGAACACAGTCTCGACACGGTCACCGGCTTCGATGACGAAGCGTCACGTTGGCGCGCAGACAGTTTAGACGACTTCGCACCAGGACAACTTCCGATCCTGGCTCACGAAGCGTTTCGAAGAGGACGCAATGGCCCTGACCAATCGAGCACTCGTTTTCGCCCTCCCCTTCCTCGTGGCATCTACCTTCCTCGCGCAGGCACAGGAAAAAGTCTGGCACACGACCAGCTCCCTGCAAGACGAGACAAAATATGGCGAAGATTTCGAGCGTTATGATTACGTCAATCCGGACGCGCCTAAAGGCGGCACTCTGAATTCGACGGTCCTGGGCACATTCGACAGCTTCAACCCCTTCATCACGCGCGGCACGCCGGCAGCCGGATTCACCGATTTCGGAGGCGGATTACTTTACGATACACTGATGGAACAGGCGACGGACGAACCGGGCGTCAGTCATCCGCTTATCGCGGAAGCCTTATCCTTTCCAGACGATTACTCCTCTGCCAGCTACCGCCTCAACCCTGACGCCAAGTGGCACGATGGCAAGCCAATTGCTGCGGAGGATGTGGTCTGGACCTTCGACTTCCTGAAAAAGAACAGCCCGCGCTACATGGCTTATTTCGCCAATGTGACGAAGGCTGAAGCCGTTAATGAGCATGAGGTGCTTTTTACGTTTGACCAGAAGGGCAATCGCGAATTGCCGCATATCATGGGGGATCTTGTCGTACTGCCCAAACATTGGTGGGAAGGCACGAATGCACAGGGGCAAAAGCGCAACATTCTGGAACCGACATTGGAGCCTCCGCTTGGCTCCGGCCAATATAAGGTGAAAAGCTTCCGCCCGGGTTCGAATATTGTCTGGGAGCGCGTCGACGATTATTGGGGCAAGAGCGTACCGGTGAAGGTGGGACGCGGGAATTTCGGCATCCAACGCTTCACCTATTTTACCGACGACAACGCGATCTGGCAGGCTTTCATCAAAGGCGGCATCGAAGACATCCATGTCGAGAGCACTGCGCGGCGTTGGGCGACAGGCTATAGTTTTCCCGCTTTCGAGAATGGTAGCGTAGTGAAGAAGGAGTTTCCGATAGAGCGGACTGCCACTATGCAGGCCTTCATTCCCAATATGCGCAAAGAAAAATTCCAGGACGTGCGCGTGCGTGAGGCGCTGACCCTCGCCTTCGACTTCGAGACGCTCAATCGCACACAGATGTTCAATTCCTACAAGCGCACACAGAGCAATTTCCAAAATTCCGAGCTTGCCTCCAGCGGTGTACCGCAGGGTCGGGAACTTGCCCTGCTGGAGCCATTCCGCGACCAGCTTCCGGCCGATCTTTTCACCAGGGAGTTCAAGCTGCCGGTCAATGAGAATCCACAGCACCAGCGCGACAATCTGCGTCGGGCATCGCAACTCTTCCGGGAGGCCGGCTGGACAGCCAAGGATGGGAGGCTGATCAATGAAAAAGGCGAACAATTCACGATCGAGTATCTCGGACGGTCGCCAAGCGATGAGGTTATTGCCGGTAGTTTCCTCGCCAATCTGCGCCGACTCGGCATCAATGCCACAATGCGCATTGTCGATACGAGCCAGTACATCAACCGCGTGACCAGCTTCGATTTCGACATGATCACCTATCGCATGCTGCAATCGACGTCGCCCGGCAATGAACAACGCGATTATTGGGGCAGCCGCGCCGCAGATCAGCATGGTTCGCAGAACGTCGCCGGCATCAAAAGCCCGGTTGTGGATGCGCTTGTCGACAAGATCATCTTTGCGCCCGACAGAGAAGCGCTCGTCACGGCAACGCATGCGCTCGATCGCGTATTACAGTGGAATTATTACATGATCCCGCAGTGGTATCCGTCCACCATCAACATCGCCTACTGGAACAAGTTCGGCATGCCGGAGAATCAGCCGGGATATGCTGGCGTAGACATAGAATCCTGGTGGATCGAAGCGGCACAGGAAAAGGCCGTGGAAAAAGACATAGACAAGACACCTCAGCAATAGGAGGTGGCAGAGATGACCACGCGACGCGATTTTCTGACCCTGGGGTCTGCCGGCTTCGTTTTATCGATGCTGCCGGCGAAACTCTTTGCCAAGGCGCCACGCGGTACGCCGATGCACGGACTATCGGCTTTCGGGGAGCTGAAATATCCTGCGGATTTTACGGCTTTCGGCTATGTCGATCGCAGTGCACCGAAGGGCGGCACGCTCAATTTCCAGCCCCCGAACTGGGGCTTCAACCAGAACACAGTTACATTCAACACATTGAACTCCTTTACCATGCGTGGCGACGCACCACCTCGGATGGAACTGTGTTTCGATACGCTGATGACACGCGCATTGGACGAGCCGGATGCCCTTTATGGTTTGATAGCCAAAACCGCAACGATCTCGGAGGATGGCACGGAGATCATGTTCGAACTCCGTCCGGAAGCACGTTTTCATGATGGCTCACCGCTGACGGCCGAAGACGTGGCTTTCAGCTATACGATTCTGAAAGAGCATGGACATCCCTCACTTTCTCTGGCGCTCGACGCAATGACGGAGGCGGTTGCCGAAGGGCCGCAGAGCTTCAGGCTGCGCTTCTCGCGACCGCAGAACGAAAAGCTTTTCCTGCAAATCGCCGTTTATCCGATTTTTTCTAAAGCTTATTATGATGGCAAGGATTTTGCCGCTTCGACGATGGAGCCGCCGCTTGGCTCGGGCGCCTACAATGTAGGACGCGTGCAGCCCGGCACGGTCATCGAGTATGAGCGCGTGCCCGATTATTGGGGCGCGGATCTGCCTGTCAATCGCGGCCAGAACAATTTCGATCGCATCCGCATCGAGTTCTACCAAAACAGGCAGGCTTCATTCGAAGCCTTCAAGAAGGGCCAAATCAACTTTCGACAGGAGTTTTCCTCACAGAGTTGGGCGACGGGCTATGACTTTCCTGCGCTGCGCGAAAAGCGGGTCATTCGCGGCGAAATTCCGGCCACCAGACGTCCGATGATGCAAGGCATGGCGTTGAACCAGCGACGCGAGCGCTTCAGAGACGTGCGCGTAAGGCGTGCCCTGGCGCTCTGCTTCGATTTCGAATGGACGAACCGGAATTTCTTCTACGGCTCCTATGTCCGCTCCAACTCCTATTTCGAGACTTCCGATTTCAAAGCCTCCGGCCCCGTCCCGCAGGATGAGCTGGCGCTGCTCGAGCCATTGCGCGGCAAGATCCCCGATGAAGCTTTCGGCGAGGCATTCGTGCAGCCGGCATCGGATGGGTCAGGCAGCGACCGAAAACTGCTTTCGCAGGCGCTGAAGCTCTTCAACGAAGCAGGTTGGAAGCGTGAAGGCAGCAGGCTCGTCAATGACATGGGAGAGCCATTCCGCCTCCAGCTCATGATCGACGAGGAAATCTGGGTGCGAGTCTTCGGGCCTTTCGTGAAGAACCTGCGCGCCATCGGTGTGGACGCCAGCCTCACCTCGCCGCTCGACGGCGCGCAGTATCAACTACGTATGAACGATTTCGATTTTGATGCTGTGACGGCCGCTTTTTCCTTTACCTCTTCTCCGGGACGTGACGAACTGGAACAATTCTTCCACTCTCGCACCGCCCAGCTGAATGGTTCACGCAATCTTCCCGGTATTGCCGATCCGGGCGTCGACGCATTGATCGAGATGATCGCGGAGGCCGATAGCCGGGAAAGTTTAAACGTGTCTATGCGTGCGCTCGATAGGGTCTTGCGCGCAAGGCTCGACTGGATTCCAAATTGGCATTCGGCGAATCAGCGTCTCGCCTACTGGGACGAGTTCGGTTTTCCGGAAACCCAGCCAGAATACGGGTTTCCGGTGGAGACCCTGTGGTGGCACGATAAGGAAAAGGCGAAAGCGATTGGCAGAGGCTGACTTTAGCAAGATACCATACCGAAAGGCCTGCGCCTGATGGGAGCCTATATTCTTCGCCGCCTGCTTTTGATGATCCCGACTATTCTGGGAATCATGGCGGTTTCCTTCGTCGTCGTGCAATTTGCTCCAGGCGGGCCCGTCGAGCAGGTGGTTGCCTCCCTGACCGGGCAGGGTGGCGGCAATGAGATCGGTGGCGGTCAGGCCTCGGATTTCTCCGGAGGCGGCGGCTTCGACAGCGGCGCGAATTCACGCTATCGCGGCGCGCAGGGCCTCGATCCTGAATTCATCGAGCGGCTAGAGCAGCAATTTGGCTTCGACAAACCGCCGCTTGAGCGTTTTCTGACCATGATCTGGAACTATGCCCGCTTTGATTTTGGCGAGAGCTACTTCCGCGACATTTCGGTGGTCGATCTCATCGTCGAGAAAATGCCGGTTTCAGTATCGCTCGGCCTCTGGATCACCCTGATTTCCTATTTAATCTCGGTGCCGCTCGGCATCCGCAAGGCGGTGCATGACGGCTCAAGATTCGACGTCTGGACGAGCGGTATCGTCATTATCGGTTACGCCATTCCAGGCTTTCTTTTCGCCATCCTGCTGATGGTGCTCTTCGCCGGCGGCTCGTTCTTCGACTGGTTTCCGTTGCGCGGTCTTACCTCGGAAAATTTCGCAGAACTCTCCTGGCCCGAGAGAATCATCGATTACTTCTGGCACCTGGCATTGCCGCTCACCGCGATGGTACTTTCGGCTTTCGCAACCACTACACTTCTGACCAAGAACTCCTTCCTCGATGAAATACGCAAGCAATATGTCGTCACGGCGCGGGCAAAGGGCCTCTCGGAGCGTCGCGTGCTCTATGGCCATGTCTTCCGCAATGCCATGCTGATCATTATCGCGGGCTTTCCCGGAGCTTTCATCTCCGCCTTCTTCACGGGGTCGCTGCTGATCGAGAACATCTTCTCCCTCGACGGCCTCGGCCTGCTCGGTTTCCGGTCCGTGGTCGAGCGTGACTATCCGGTGGTCTTCGGCACACTCTACATCTTCTCGCTAATCGGCCTTTTCGTCTCGCTTCTGTCCGACCTTCTCTACACCTGGATCGACCCGCGCATCGATTTCGACCGGAGGGATGTGTGATGACCGACGGTGACATCCAGGAAAAAGCACTTACAGAAACCGTCCGGCGCAAGCGACCGTTCCTGTCCCCGCTCAACCAGCGCCGCTGGCAGAATTTCAAGGCGAACAGACGCGGTTACTGGTCACTATGGATATTCCTCGCGCTTATGGTTCTGTCGCTGTTTGCTGAATTCATCGCCAATGACAAGCCTATCATCGCGTCGTACAAGGGCGAGATCCTCTTTCCGGTGGTGGTCAACTATCCTGAAGAGAAATTTGGCGGCTTTCTGGCGACGACGGATTATCGCGATCCGTTCATCCGCGACGAGATCGAAGCCAATGGCTGGGCGATCTGGCCTCCAATCCGTTATTCCTATCGCACCGTGAACGACGAAATTCCGGAAGCTGCCCCAACCAAACCAAGCTGGCTCTACAATGCGGAGGAGCGTTGCGCGCGCTATCCCCAGGGCGCTGCCGATCCCGAATGCCGACCTGGCAACTGGAACTGGCTAGGCACCGATGATCAGGCGCGCGACGTGCTGGCGCGCGTCATCTACGGTTTCCGCCTCTCCGTCCTCTTCGGCCTAACTTTAACGGCGGCATCGGCGGTGATCGGTGTGGCGGCCGGCGCGGTTCAGGGCTATTTCGGCGGTTGGGTTGATTTGATCTTCCAGCGCTTCATCGAGATCTGGTCTTCCATCCCGGTTCTCTATCTCATTCTGATCATCGCCGCGATCCTGCCGCCCGGCTTCTTCGTGCTGCTTGGGATCATGCTTCTCTTTTCATGGGTCGCGTTCGTCGGCGTGGTACGCGCCGAGTTCCTGCGTGCCCGCAACTTCGAATATGTGAATGCGGCTCGCGCACTCGGGGTGAAGAATTCAACCATTATGATGCGCCACCTGCTACCAAATGCCATGGTTGCAACGCTGACCTTCCTACCGTTCATTCTCAATGGTTCAATCTCGACGCTGACCTCGCTCGACTTCCTCGGCTTCGGCTTGCCGCCCGGCTCGCCCTCGCTCGGCGAGTTGCTTCGTCAGGGCCAGCGCAATCTCTCCGCCCCGTGGCTCGGCATGGCCGGCTTCTTCACGCTTTCCATCATGCTCTCCCTGCTGATCTTCATCGGCGAGGCGACGCGTGATGCCTTCGATCCGCGAAAGACCTTCAAATGAGCGGTCCGCTTCTTTCCGTACGCGATCTTTCAGTCGCATTTAACCAAGGCGGCAGCGAAACGGTCGCCGTCGATCACGTCTCCTTTGACATAGGAAAGGAAGAGACGGTCGCGCTCGTGGGCGAATCAGGTTCCGGCAAGTCCGTGACTGCGCTTTCCGTGCTAAAGCTGCTTGCATATCCGGCGGCCTCGCATCCGAGCGGGAAAATCCTGCTTGACGGGACGGACCTGCTTTCGCTTGATGAAAAGGCGCTGCGCAAGGTGCGCGGCAATCGCGTCACCATGATCTTTCAGGAGCCGATGACATCGCTCAATCCGCTGCACACGATCGAGCAGCAGATCGGTGAAATCCTTTCGCTCCATCGTGGGCTGGGCAAAGCGGCAGCGCGCAAACGCACGCTGGAACTGCTCAACGAAGTGGGGATTCGAGAAGCCGACAAACGTCTCGGCTCCTATCCGCACCAGCTTTCGGGCGGCCAGCGGCAGCGCGTCATGATCGCGATGGCGCTCGCCAACGAGCCGGAATTGTTGATTGCGGACGAACCGACAACTGCACTTGATGTGACCGTGCAGGCCCAAATCCTCGAGCTACTCGACCAATTGAAAAAGAAGAATGGCATGTCGATGCTGTTCATCACGCATGATCTGGGCATTGTGCGCCGCATTGCCGACCGTGTCTGCGTCATGAACAAGGGTAAGATCGTCGAGCACGGCCCGACGGAGGACATATTCGCCAATCCGCAGCATCCCTATACCCAGCATCTTCTGGCCGCTGAGCCGAAGGGTAGCCCGCCGGCGGTGGACGAGCAGGCAAAACCCGTCATGGTGGGCAAAGAGGTCAAGGTCTGGTTCCCCATAAAGTCGGGTTTCTTTCGCAAAACCGTCGATCACGTGAAAGCCGTCGACGGCATCGATGTGATCGTGCGGGCCGGCCAGACACTGGGTATCGTCGGCGAGTCCGGGTCGGGGAAGACGACCCTCGGACTGGCGCTGTCGCGCATGATCTCTTCGCAAGGCGAAATCACATTTGACGGAAAGTCGATCAACGGACTTTCCTTCTCCGAGATGCGACCGTTGCGCAAGGAGATGCAGATTGTCTTCCAGGATCCATTCGGCTCCTTGAGCCCGCGCATGTCCGTCGCCGAGATCATCGAGGAAGGCCTGAAAATCCATGCACGGGATCTCGATGAGGATCAGCGTGACGAAGCAGTGACTTCGGTACTGCGCGAAGTCGGCCTCGATCCTGAAACGCGCTTTCGTTACCCGCACGAGTTCTCCGGTGGGCAGCGTCAGCGCATTTCCATCGCGCGCGCCATGGTGCTGAAGCCGAAATTCGTCATGCTTGATGAACCAACATCGGCCCTCGACATGAGTGTACAGGCGCAGGTCGTCGATCTGTTGCGCGATTTGCAGCGCAAGTATCAACTCGCCTATCTGTTCATCAGCCACGATCTCAAGGTGGTGCGAGCACTGGCCAATCAAGTTATCGTCATGCGCAATGGTCGCGTCATAGAGGCCGGTCCCTCAAGCCAAATCTTCGAGAACCCGCAAGACGATTATACAAAAGCCCTTATCTCGGCCGCCTTTCGCATCGAAACGACGGAGGCAGGAGCCGTCGCTCAATAGATCGCATTCTGCGCGGGCCAATAAAAGAATATTTAGAGAAACATGAGACAGGTCATCTTTTGCCGAGGCAGAAGATGATCCACGACGATGTCAGAAATATTTTTCTATTAAATATTTTTTATCTTGCGTTGATGGCAATCTATTGCGTCATCTTTGAGATTTCATTTTCCTTTTCGACCGGAATGTTTTTTGGCTCTCTGGCCGTCGGGTACGCGTCGGGAATGCTGCTCACACTGATCAAGCCTATTGCCTGGATCGGTCGCGGCTTGATGCTCGCTGCCCTTCTCGGCTGGTTCTGTCTCAACAGCACCTTGCTGCAGAGCATCCGCGTC
Organism: Limoniibacter endophyticus; assembly: GCF_014652835.1. Lineage (GTDB taxonomy): Bacteria > Pseudomonadota > Alphaproteobacteria > Rhizobiales > Rhizobiaceae > Limoniibacter > Limoniibacter endophyticus. The sequence continues at coordinate 189,777 of NZ_BMZO01000003.1, read as the reverse complement.
TATGACGGGCTTGACACCTATGACTGGTTCTTTGACTGGATCGACAGCCTGACAGGATATTCCTGGGAAAGCGCTACGCTCTTGGCGTCCCGCCACCCCTTCGTCGCCGAAGCCATGAACTACGTCTACAATTCCAGCATACAACAGATCTTGCTCCTGTTTGTCTTGCTGGTTCTGTTCCGACCCCAGCATGAAGCGGCGCGCATGATCACAACGAACGGCGTTTCTCTAATGTGCGCCATGCTGATCTGGTGCGCCTTTCCAAATTTTGGTCCTTCGGCATACATCCAGCTTGAACCTGGGCTGTCGCAGATTGCGCATGTCAGCGTCGACAATAATTACGGTGCGAAGATGGTTCACGCGGCGACACATGGCCTTACCTCGATCGATTTCGACACGGTTATCGGCATGATCTCATTCCCGTCATATCATATGGTCCTGACCTGCCTTATCCTTTATTTCTGCTATCCGATGCGACCCTTGTTTTGGGTGGCCGTGCCGGTGCACCTTCTGACCATTCCCGCCATCCTGGTTACAGGCGGGCACCTCGTTATCGATCTGATAGGCGGCATCGGCGTGTTTTTGGCAGGCCTCAAGTTGAGCGATTATCTCTTGTCGCGTCGACTGCCCATGTCGTACGCCCGCTTTGTTCCAGGCCCCCTCACTCCGCTGGAGATGAACGGGGAGCCGATCTTCAAAAGACGCCTCCGCGCACGCTGATTTGGCCGCCTCCCTTGTTGAACCAGCTTCATAAAAATCATAAGCATCAAGAAATCCAATATGCTGGTGCGGGAGATGATGGTGATGGTCGACGCAAACAAGGGAAAGATCCTGCTCTCCGTGACGGGCTTCAACCCGAAGAAATGGCATGGCCTGCTTTCGCCCGAGCGAGAGGTGGTTCTTGAACCGGCTGGCGAGACCGATCCTTCGATCACCCACGCTGTGGTCTGGTACCACCCGGCGGGCCAACTCGCGAAGCTGCCTAACCTGAAGGCAATCTTTTCCATCGGGGCCGGCGTGGATCACATCATGACCGATCCCGACCTCCCCGATGTGCCGATCGTGCGCGTCGTCGCTGAAAATCTTACACAACACATGGTGGAATATGTCGTCTGGCGCGTGCTTGATCATCACAGACAAGCCAGCCATTATCGCAAGCGCCAAGGCGAGAGCGTCTGGCAGGGCATAGAGCAACGGGCGGCGCCGGATGTCACGGTGGGTATCATGGGCATGGGGACGCTCGGTGGTGCCGTTGCCAAGGCGCTGACCGCCATAGGCTTCAAGGTGAATGGCTGGAGCCGTTCGCAGAAGACTTTCGAGGGCGTGAAAACTTATAGCGGCCAAGGGGAACTCGATAGCTTTCTGGGAAAGACCGACATTCTCGTCGTGCTTTTACCGCTGACGCCACAGACGCGCGGCATCATCAATTACGACCTGCTTTCGAAGCTGCGAAAGGAGCACGGCGGGCCCGTCCTCATCAATGCCGGACGCGGCAAGCTGCAAAGCGACACGGACATTCTGCGTGCGCTGGGCGATGGCACGTTGCGTGAGGCAAGTCTGGATGTGTTCGAGCAGGAACCCCTTCCCGCTTCCAGTCCGCTCTGGAAACACCCGAAGGTTTTCATCACGCCGCATGCGGCTGCCGAGTCCGATCCCAACCATCTGGCTCCGCTCATGCTGGCGCAGATGGACAAGATCGAACGCGGCGAAACACCAGATAACATTGTCGATCGGAGCGCGGGCTATTAAGCGCTAGCCGACGAGAATTATGATCGTGCCTCGATGGCCTGCGCGACGTCGTCTGCCATCTTGAGGGTCCGGATGATCAGCGGCACGGCGAGCGCAAGCAGGTTGCGATCGAGGCCGCGCGCCGCCTGGGCCTCGCGCACCTCCTTCGCAACGGCTACCAAAACCGGAATGAAGCGCAGGACCATGGACAGTGCAAGGCTGATCTTTGCCGCGTCGAGGCCGAAGCGCTGTAAAGGTTGAAAGCCGCGCTCCATCGCCTCGAGCATGGCGGAGGTGCGCGTGGTCAGAGTCACCAGCGACGCCGCCCAGACGAGAATGGCGAAACGCAGGATCGAAATCACCGCGACCAGCCAATCCTGAAACCACCATTGCGCGAGAAAGATCATACCCAGGAACCAAAGCACCGGCTTGATCTGTCCCAGGAATAACGAAAACGGAATGCGAGCCAAGGCGTATAGGCCGGCACAGAGCATTAGCGCTGCAAGAAGAAGCAGTGGCGAGGCGATGACAAAGATAAGCGTTCCGGCCAGCGCCAGAAGCAGGAGTTTAAGCCCGGGTGCCAGTGCATGCACCGGACTATCCGCTTCATGGTAGAGTGAGGCGGCGATCATGCCATCAGATCCAGATAGCGCTGCAGCGCTATCGATGGACGATCATCAACCACCACTCTGCCCTGGTCGATAAGGATGACGCGCTCGAAATCGGCGACCAGATCGAGATCGTGCGTGACGACGATAGCACGTTGTGGCAGCGCGTCGATCATTCTGGCGACACGCCGCTTGTTGCGCAGATCGAGCAGCGTTGTCGGTTCATCAAAGACGATGATCTCGGGCTGCATGATGAGCACGCCCGCAATGGCGATTATCTGCTTTTGGCCACCGCTCAGAAGATGGGTAGGATGCTTGCGGAAGGCGCTCAGATCATAACGTTCCAGCACCTCTGTGATACGCCTTTCCTGCTCGGCGCTGTCGAGCTTCAGTGCCCTCAATCCGAAAGCCAGGTCTTCTTCGACAATGGGATAGACAATCTGGTTCTCAGGATTCTGGAAAACGAAGCCTACTTTGCGGCGGACCGCCCTTGCATCCTTCGCAGTGTCTATACCATCGACCGTCACGCGCCCATGCGTTGGCATTTGCAGGCCGTTGAGAAGTCGCGCGAAGGTGCTTTTGCCAGAGCCGTTCGCGCCGACAATGGCGATCCGCCTTTGCGTCAATGAAAGCGAAATGTCCTCCAGCACCGTGCGATTACCAAAGCGCTGGGAGACATTTTCGATTTCAATCATGGTCAAATGCTCAAGCGGACTTGGCGATGATCAGGGGGTAGGTGTTTCGCACGGTGACCGAAACCAGTGCGACGGCCGCGATCTTGATCGCATCACCGATGAGGAAAGGGGCGGAGCTGATAGCAACCTGCGCCAGCGGCAGGCCGGTCATGACGCTGACCCAGACCATGCCGATCGCGTAGAGGACCACGACGCCGCCGATGAAGGCGAAGAAACCGGCTTTCCACACATTCAAGCTGTTCCAGTAACGTTCGAAAAGTGCGCCTGTGACAAAGGCACTGGCCACCCAGCCGAAGATGAAGCCGGCGGTCGGGCCATAGAAAATGCCAAGTCCTCCGCGACCGCCAGCAAGAAGCGGCATGCCAATGGCGACGAGAACGATGAAAAGAACGACGGACAATGCACCACGCTTGGCGCCAAGAATCGAACCGGCGAGCAACGGCCCCATAGACTGCGCGGTGATCGGCACCGCGATTATCGGCAGGGTGAGTGGCGGAAAGATGCCGAGTGCTGCCGTCAAGGCTGCGAAAAGCGCAATGAAAACGATGTCACGCGTGCTCATGAATTCTCCAATAGAACCGTATCTCCGGCAGACATCGACCATATTCATGGTGCAATTGCCAGTCGAATTTGCATGGTGGCAGGCCTTTAGCCGACCACTCTGCGGAAAGCCGTTGGCTGACCATAAAGATAGGCGATGCGTGCAATTGCTTCCGCAAGCGGCTCGGACGCGACGCTCATCGTATGCCCGTTAGCGTGTATAATTCGCGTCGCGTCCTGCAAAATCGCCACGTGGCCCCTCCAGAAAACCAAGTCACCACGCCGGATATTCTCCAGATGAGAGCCAGCGTCAATATCGTCGCCAAGCCGCTCCTGCATATCCGTGTCGCGCAGAAAAGGACGCCCAGCCATCGCCAGAGACAGTTGAACAATGCCGGAGCAATCAATGCCGAAACCGGATGTACCGCCCCAGAGATAAGGGGTTTCCAGGAGACGTTCCGCCGCAGAAACATAATCTTGCGCCACTTCGCCGTCCGCAGAGAGATGGCCAAGAATTACTGCTCCACCCGTGGACAGAATCCCGTACTGTGTGCCGCGTTTTTCCGTTGTGCCTGCAACGTCGATACGCGAGCCCATGGAAAGCGGATGCAGGCGCGGGGACCGCAAGTCGGCATCGGAGTAGACGAAGGTACGCGGTGCCTTGATGACATGAGTGACGGGCGCTCGACCAGCATCGAGTTCGCTTTCCGCGATGTAGCCGACATAGCCGTCGGTCATCCCCTGCACCCAGGCGTAACCATCAGCACGGTCGAAGACCGTTACGTCCTGTCCGAATAGAAACTGCGTATCGATGCTCGAATTCTTGGATGGTTTGCGGCAGACATCGGCCACCGGTACGGCGACGTGGGCAATTTCGCCGGTTACGAACCGTGCCGCTTCAACCTTGCCCTCAAGTCTGGCATCGGCCAGATCGACCCGGTATGCATGCAGCCGCGCATCAAGTGTGGACATGGAAAACTCCGCTCTTTTCGCCGACCAGATCGCCCAGCCGCTCCACATAGAGCGCTCCCTCGACAGTCCGGCGGATCAGCACGTTGCGCCGATCCTTCTCATCCCGATGCCGCGACACAAGCATCATCGCCCCCATTGTGTCGAGCGCTCGCGTGATCACGGGCTTTGTCACCTTCAATTTCGCTGCCAGACCACGGATCGTGTGCGGCGGCGGCTCCAGATAGATGGTAAGCAGAATCGCCAGTTGCCGCAAAGACAGATCCGGCTGCTCCTCAACAACCTGCGTCAGCACAACGGAGTGCAGAAAGCCGAGAGAAACAATCGGATCAGGCTGTGTCATCATTCACCATAGCGCTTGACGAGCACGGCGAAGATGGCGCGGATGGCCTGCGCTTCACCGCCGATGCCGGCATGCGGTTTGGCGGTCGGATTCCAGCCAAAAATATCAAAGTGCGCCCAAGCCTTGGCATCCGTCACGAAGCGCTTCAGGAAGAGCGCGGCCGTGATTGAACCGGCAAATCCATCTGTCGTGACGTTGTTCATGTCGGCAATACGGGAAGAAAGCTTGTCGGCATAAGGCTGCCAAAGCGGCAGACGCCAGAGCGGATCGACCAAATCCCGTCCGGCCTGTTCCAGAGAGGCAGCCAGTTGTTCATCATCCGTGAAGAATGGTGGCAGGTCTGGCCCAAGCGCGACGCGTGCAGCACCGGTCAGAGTCGCCATATCTATCAGCAAATCAGGCTTTTCTTCATCTGCCAATGCCAGAGCGTCGGCCAGAACGAGGCGGCCCTCGGCATCCGTATTACCTATCTCGACAGAAAGTCCCTTGCGGCTTTTCAGGACGTCGCCCGGCCGGAAGGCATCGGCAGAAATGGAATTCTCAACGGCCGGGATCAAAACACGCAAGCGGACCGGCAGATTCTCCGCCATGATGAGCCGCGCAAGCGCCAGAATATTGGCCGCGCCGCCCATATCCTTCTTCATCAGCAGCATGCTGCTCGGGGGCTTGATATCCAGACCACCCGTGTCAAAACAGACGCCCTTCCCCACAAGCGTCAGCTTCGGCGCCTCGTCATCGCCCCAGCGCATCTCCAGCAGGCGCGGTTCCTGCGCCCCTGCCCGACCTACCGCGTGGATCATAGGAAAATTCTTGTCGAGCAGTTCTTTGCCGGTCGTAACCGAAACATCCGCGCCGAAGAGAGATGCCACGTCGCGAAACGCCTTCTCCAACTCCTCAGGCCCCATATCGTTCGTTGGCGTATTAATGAGATCGCGGGCGAGCGTGACGCTTGCGACGACAGCTTCCAGATGCTCCCCGTCTACGCCTTCCGGCAACAGGAACTGGATCGTATTTTGCCTGGAAGGTTTGTAGAGCGAAAACTCATAGGCTCCAAGGGCGAGCCCAAGACAGGCCTGGAAAGGATCGATGGGCATGTTGGCAAAGTGCCATGTTCCTTTAGGGAGTAGCCTTGCCAAGCCACCAGTTGCCAAGCCGCTGTAAAAATCGCCACCTGCGCCCATCCCGAAAAGCGCCGATTGCACGCGGCCTGTACCGTCTGCGATCAGCAGGAGCTTGCCCGCCTCACCGTCGAAAGCATTGGCGTTTGCCCATCCCTTTTGGTGATCGGTCAGATCAGCGCGATCAAGCGTGCCTTTTTCAATCAGATAGACTGGTAGTGAATCACCGATGGTAACGAATGAGACAGGCATGGGAATTCCTTGTACGGAGCCGAACGCGATGCGGCGCTTTAATCAATCATTAGGGTTAACGGATTATTTCTAACGCAAGGGAAGTAGTTGTTTCCTCATCATTGATCCGATTTGCATGCATGAACAAAGGCCAACATGATGCGCGCCCTGATGATAACCACCGCCATCGCATTTTCAATCGGCCTTGCAGGCTGCACGCATGATCGCCGCGATCCGATGACGACAGGTTCCATCGCGCCATCCGGCAGTGATGCCACCAACGCACGATCCCTGGCGCAAATTGGTCAGGCTTACGCAAAGAATCCGAAAGATGGGCGCATGGCCATGCGCTACGCTTCGGCTCTTCAGGCAAGTGGCAATGCAAACCAATCACTGGCCGTCATGCGAAAACTTGCCATCGACTATCCAACGGACCGGACGGTACTGGCTGAGTACGGCAAGGCGCTTGCAGCGGCGGGAGAACTCAACCAGGCACTTGATGCCATCCGCCGTTCTCAGACACCGGAATATCCCGACTGGCGCCTGCTTTCCGCCGAGGCTACGATCCTCGATCAGCTCGGGCAGGTGAACGAAGCGCGAGTCCTCTACAATAAAGCACTCACAATAAAGCCTGGCGAGCCTTCGGTTCTTTCCAACATGGGTGTTTCATATCTTCTCGAAGGCGATCTCGCCAACTCCGAACGATATCTGAAGCAGGCTGCTCAGGCGCCCGGAGTTGATCCGCGTATTCGGCAGAACCTGGCCCTGGCAGTAGGACTTCAGGGCCGTTTTCAGGAGGCGGAGCAAATAGCCGCGCGTGATCTTCCGTCCCAACAGGCGCAGGCAAATGTGGCTTACCTGCGCTCCCTGCTCTCGCAAAAAAATGTCTGGAACGATTTGCGCGATCAGAAGACGAAGGCGCAGTAATTATCGTCTCATCTACGGAAAACCCGCGACGGATGGCCAACTTTTCCCCGCAAGACTACAGCTGCATCACCTGAAGAATTGCCGGCCCGATAATGACGGCGAAAAGTACAGGCAGGAAGAACAGGATCATCGGCACGGTCAGCTTTGGCGGAAGGGCAGCGGCCTTTTTCTCGGCTTCCATCATGCGCATCTCCCGGCTTTCATTGGCCAGTGTCCGCAGCGCCGTAGCAACGGGCGTACCGTAACGCTCAGCCTGAATGAGAGCCTGCATCACGTTCTTGATCGCGTCCAGTCCGGTCCGGTCCGACAGGTTCTCATATGCCTGTCTTCGTTCCGGCAAATAGGACAGTTCCGCTGTGGTCAACGCAAGCTCCTCGGCCAGATCGACCGACTGCATATGAATTTCTTGCGCAACGCGCCGTAATCCCGCTTCCACCGACATGCCGGATTCCACGCAGATAAGCAGCAGATCGAGAGCGTCAGGCCAACCTCTTCGGAGGGAGGCCTGACGCTTGGACGTCAAATTTGAGATATAGAGGACGGGCAGATAAAAACCGAAATAAGCCGCGACAAACATGATGATCAGCTTCCGCTGAAACGACGCGGTTGGATACATACCGACCACAAAAAAAAGAACCGCAGTCAATATAAGGACGCCAATCGGCAGGGCAAAGCGGAAAAAGAGGAAGCGCGTCATCGGGTTCTCACCGCGCAAACCTGCCTGACGCAATTTGATGAGCGTGCTTTCGTCGGCCAGGAGCTTACGCAAGTCGAGCTTTTCGACAATCTGCCGCATACCCTTGGCGTCATTTTCACGCAGGCGCCCGCGCTGACCTTCCGCAGACAACTGGGCGCGCCGCTTCGCCATCATCGCATCGCGCTCCAAGGCGACGCTTTTCATCCGCTCCTTCATCGGATCGGGTCCGAGCGACGGCAGCAGCGTGAAGACCGTCGCGAACATGGCGATGGCCACAAGCAACGCGATTAGGAAGGACGGATCGCCGAGAGTACCTGCAACTATGTCGGAAATCATCTCACACCTCGAAGTCCATCATCGCGCGCATCACGAATATGCCAATCCCCATCCAGGTTGCAGCACCCGCCAAAATCAGGTTGCCAGTCGTCGTCGTGAAGAGGGGCATAAGATAGTCCGGCGTCATGACATACACAGCAAGTCCCACCAGAATGGGAAGCGAACCGATGATCCCGCCTGACGCCTTTGCCTCCATCGACATCGCCTGCACCTTCGCCAACATCTTCTTGCGCTCGCGCAAAACCTTAGCAAGATTGCCGAGCGCTTCGGACAGGGAGCCGCCTGCCTGTTGCTGTATCTGCAGAACGATCCCGAAGAAATTCGCTTCCGGACATGGAATGGTTTCGCTCATCTTCAGCGCGGCTTCGGGAAGCGGCATTCCCATCTGCTGGGCCTCCACGATCCGCCGAAACTCGGTCTTCACCGGCTCCTTTGCCTCTACCGCGATCAGTCTGACTCCGTCATTGATAGGCAGACCCGATCGGACGGCGCGTACGATGATCTCAAGCGCGTTCGGAAATTCATTCAGAAACGCCTTTATACGCTTCTTGACGCGACGCTTCAGATACCAGCGCGGGACACCCAGCGAACCAACGATGAGAGCGCCCCCTACAGCATAGAGCGGAGCACGCAGAACAAAGGCAATGAGGGCAAGAGCGCACCCGGCCAAGATTGAAAACATATAGAATTTGCGCACGTCAACATCGAGGCCAGCCTGCCTGATCTGCACCTTCAAAGGAGGCTTTTGCTTGTCGACGTTCTGACGTTGTTCGAGATCCTTCAAGGTTTCCTGAACATTCTTCTTGCGCCGTTCGCTTTCCTTGGACTTGTCGAGTGTCTGCCGGCCGGATTTATCCCGGCTACGCAACCCAGAAGATTGCATTCGCTTTTCTATGGCTGCTTCCTTCTGCAAGGACGGGAGCAGAACAGCATAGGCGACGCATGCGACAGCAAAAGCCGTAAGCAAGACAAAGAGCAATGTCGTCATGGCGTTTCGACCTTTCGAATCCTGATGATACAGCCGACCTGCGTTGCCTTCCCTCAGGCGTCGCTCGGCCCCAAGGCTTCCAGCGCGCTCAGAAGGCGCTGTTCCTCATTGTAATAACGGGCGCGGTCCCAGAAATATGGACGCGTGATGCCTGTGGATCGGTGTTCGCCTACGAGCTTGCCGTTCGCATCCTCACCGACGATATCGTATTTGACGAGATCCTGCGTGATGATGACATCGCCTTCCATACCAGTCACTTCGGTGATGTGGGTGATGCGGCGCGAACCGTCGCGCAGGCGCATGGCCTGGATTATGATATCCACCGAGCCGACAATGATTTCACGCACAGTCTTCTGCGGCAGGGAAAAGCCCCCCATCGCAATCATGGACTCAATACGATTGAGGCACTCGCGCGGCGAATTCGAGTGGATCGTGCCCATTGAACCGTCGTGGCCAGTGTTCATTGCCTGCAACAAGTCGAAAACCTCGGAGCCGCGTACTTCACCGACAATGATGCGTTCGGGGCGCATACGGAGACAGTTCTTGACAAGGTCCGTCATGGTGATCTGACCTTCGCCTTCGAGGTTTGGCGGGCGCGTTTCAAGACGCACCACATGCGGCTGCTGCAGCTGCAATTCGGCAGAATCTTCGCAGGTGATAATCCGTTCAGTACGGTCGATATAGTTGGTCAGGCAGTTCAACAAGGTGGTCTTGCCCGAGCCGGTCCCGCCGGAGATGATGATATTGCAGCGCACGCGACCGATAATCTTGAGTATCTCGGCTCCCGGCTCCGAAATCGCACCGAACCGCACAAGCTGATCAAGCGTCAACTTGTCCTTCTTGAACTTACGAATTGTGAGCGCGGCGCCATCAATGGCCAGTGGCGGTGCAATGACATTGACGCGCGAACCATCCGGCAGACGCGCGTCGCAGATCGGACTTGCTTCATCGACGCGACGTCCGACCTGACTGACTATACGTTGACAGATGCTGAGCAGTTGTTGGTTATCACGAAAGCGAATACCTGCCCTCTCCACCTTGCCCCCGACCTCGATATAAACGTCGGTTGCCCCGTTCACCATGATATCGGCAATATCATCGCGTGCCAGAAGCGGGTCGAGAGGACCGTAGCCAAGAACGTCGTTACAAATATCCTCGAGTAGTTCTTCCTGCTCGAAGATCGCCATCGCAATATTTTTGGCGGCGATGATCTCGTTGAGGATATCACGGATTTCCTCGCGTGCAGCGGTGGGGTCGAGCTTGGCCAGTTGCGACAGATCGATCGTCTCGATCATCGCGGAGAAAACCTGCTGCTTTGTCCGGTAATATTCATCCGAGCGTTCGACGCGCTTGGGTTCCGGTGGCGGCGGTGCAGCGCGTTGCACCGGAGCGGGAGTCCGCGGCGCTTCCGCCGGTCGTTCCAGAACGGCTGTATCGACCGTCTGCGCATCGCGCGGAGCCGCCCGCGGCGGTTCGACAGAACTCCGCGATTCGCCCGATTTTCCTCTTTTGCCGAACATCCTGCTTATCCGTTCATAACGTCGTTCACTTGCGTTTCAGACGGTCAATGAGACCTGCCAAGCCGCCGAGCTTGCTCGAATTCTTCTTGGTCGTTGCGGCTACTCGACCCGTCAACATATTCGCAATCTCGTTAAAGGATTGCGAAATGGGATGCTTGGGTTGTAGCTCTCCGATCATTCGGCCATTATTGGTTGCTGTGCCGAAAAGAGCTGGATCAAAGGGAATCTGAGCCGAAGGCTGGATGTCCAGCGCGTGACTGAAATCCGCTGCGGAAATCTCAGGTCGCTTCGGCATGCCAACCTGATTGAGGATCAGATACGGGGTGCTGTCATTGGGCCTATTTCGGCGCAGCATATCCACGAGGTTCTTTGCATTGCGCAGACAAGCGAGGTCGGGCGTAGCGACAATGACAACGGCATCAGCCTGAATCAGCGTGGCTTTGGCCCACGCCGTCCAGACATGCGGAATATCGAGGACGACATGCGGCGCCGTCCGCTGCATGACTTCGATGACCTGCACAAAGGCATCTGCGGAAAAATCATAAGCACGGTCCAGCGTTGATGGAGCAGCGAGCAGAGATAGATGATCGCCGCATTTAGCCAGAAGACGGTCGATGAACATTTCGTCCAGACGATCGGGCGAAAAGACCGCCTCCGAGATACCTTGAGGGGGGTCCTGATCGAAGTTGATATTCGCGGTTCCGAACGCCAGATCCATATCGGCCAGAACGGTTTCGAGCTCGAAATTCTGCGAAAGCGTCCACGCCAGATTATGCGCGATCGAAGATGCGCCTACCCCGCCTTTGACACCGACAAAAGCAAAGCTTTTGCCTATAGGTCCCTTATCGGGATCCATGAAGAGCTCGGAAATCATACGCAGTACATCGGCAAGCGACAACGGCGCCACAGTATATTCCGACACACCGGAACGCATCAGCTCGCGGTATAGCCATACGTCGTTGAAATGTCCGATAATAGCTACCTTGGTGTTGGCGTCACAATGTTCTGCCAGATCGCCAAGCGCTGCCATCAGCTCCTGCGCACTCATGCGGCTTTCTATGATGATGAGATTGGGCGTGGGCGCATCGCGATAAAATTCGATCGCAGCAGCGATACCACCCATGTTCATCTTCAGATGCGCCTTCGCCATTCTCCGATCCAAGGACGCCCGTCTTACCGGTTCGGCAACGCCTTCCGATTCACAAAAAGCATGAATGGTGACGCGCGGAATAGGCCGCAGCGAGTTCATTATTGCGGCATTGTCCTGGTGCCCTTGAACCCTGTCATGGTCCGTCCGGTAAGCCAGTTCGGCAGTATCGTTCTCAGTCATGTCAATAGCTCAGGGCTGGGGACCAGGCGCCGCTTTGTCCGCGATAGGTGGAAAGAACACCGCCACGCTTCGTTTGATCGATCTCACCGAGTTCGCGCGGGCCGAGCAGGTCATTGGGATTGGCCAGCTGCGCCGCTATGTTGTTTTGATAGGAGCAGCCAAAATTTCGATAATGACGGTTCTTCTCATTATCCATCAGGTTCTCCGGCCAGTTGCCGCACGGCGCGACTTGCGCACGTACCGCCATGTAGCTCAAGCGTACCGGCGGCGCGACTTCATCGGGTCCCGCCTGATATGTTTGCTGGATGATCCGGTCCTGCCTGATGCCACGCGAGTGCGCGTATTGACGGAAGTCCGCCGCGGTGCGAAGGGCAGCCGCATCATTCTGGCCGCCAGAGGGAATGGTGATCGCCAGCACGGGGGCCTTTGCCGCGTCGTAGCGGGAGAGGAAACCCGCCAGCGTATGGCGCTGATCTATCGACATGCCGTAATGATCCGGCGGAACTGGCAGATCGATGACATGCTCCTTGTCGGCCACGACCATCGGATGATTGGTCCGGTAATCGTCGATTGACGAGACCTGCGTACGGTCGATGGAGTTTGCGCAAGCGCCCAACGCCATGCAGGACGCCAAGGCTGCAAAGATCGAGAGGCGTCGCACCCCAGTCCGAGAACTTGCCGAAAACATGCTGACCCCCGTCATTTGTAAATATAGCCAACGACGCCGTGATACTGCCCTTGTGGGACCTGGGCATTCGCTGTGCCGTAAAGCTTGTTGATCCGTCCAAGGAAGATCGCGGCCGGATCCGACTCCGCATTGAAATTGTCGTCGGGCTTGGCGAGATCCTGACGCGCGGTCGGGCGCGCGAGATATGGCGTTACGATGATGACCAGTTCGGTCTCGTTGCGGACGAAGCTGCGGCTGCGGAACAACGTCCCGAATACGGGTATTTTCGAAAGCCCCGGCAGCCCGGAATAAGCCTGCCGTACGTCATCGCGGACCAGCCCCGCGATCATCATCGAACCACCTGAAGGCAGTTCAACCGTCGTTTCGGCCAAACGCTTGCGCAGCGAAAGGAAGGTTGTGGCGAGCTGCCCGGCACCAGCCGATAATGATGACGAATCCTCGGTGGTGGGCTCGGAGACCGATGTCCGCAGCTTCAGACTAATGCGCCCGGGAGAAAGCACTACGGGCTGGAATTCGAGCCCGATGCCGTAATCAATCTGGCCCCGCTCATAGACGATGCGTTCAGCGCCCGTCACCTCGTTTTCCTCAACCGCCTGACCAGTAATCATGTTGAACTGGCCGCCGACCCGGAAAGTCGCCTGTTCGCCCGATACTGCTGTCAGAGTGGGCTCGGCGAGCGTCTTCATGACACCGGCCTGCTCCATCGCATTCAAATATGAGGTCAGGCTGCTCGTAGCTAGCGAGACACCACTGCCCGTAATGGCATTGGCAGCGACGCCCGTAGCCGGGAGCGAGAAAGCGCCCCAGGTAATGCCGTTAGTGGTGCCGCCGCCTGTCATGCTGACGCCGAGCTGCTTCATGACGTTGCGCGAGACTTCCGCAATAGTCACCTTCAACATGACCTGGTCTTCGCCAACCACCTGAAGCAGATTGACGATGCGGCTTGTGCGGCGCGTCGTGTCCGGGTTGGAAATATCGGCGCCCGCGACGCCGCCTGCACCGCTGGCCGTACCCGCGCTCATTTGTGTATATTGACCGGTGGTTGCTTCACCGCCCGACACATAGAGCGTCGCCAGATCGATTGCGCGCTGCGAATCAAGCGGCGTCTGCACGGTTCCGCTGAGGACTACGTTGTCGTTGATGAGTTCGGCCTTGATATCCGATTCGGGAATAAAGCGCTTGAGGTGCTCTTCCAGGCCGGAAACATCGCGTTCGATTGCAAGATCTATATTGGCGATCTGCGAACCGTTCGGCCCGAAGACGAAAATATTGGTTTGGCCCACTGCCTTGCCGAAGAGGTAGATGCGGCGTGACGTCCGCGTCACGGCATCTGCAACTGCCGGATTGGCGACCAGCACGTCATAGGCATCAGACGGCAAATCGACGATGATCGATTTGTTGAGGCCAAGCTGAACTTTCTGGGCATTCGCCGAACTCGTTATAGACGAGACCTGTGCGCTAGCCGGGCCGCTCGTCAGAGCAGTCGTTGAAAAAAGCGCAGCGGCGGAAAGAACGGCGCGAAGGGTGTTCCCGGCAAGGTGTTTCATCAATTGGTCCCCACTTCGCTCATTTCACCATTCTTGATTAGACGTATCGTGTCACCTCGTCCGCCGCCGTTAACGAGATAGGTTGCCGCTGGTCCCACGCCTTCCTGTGCATCCGAGATGGAGCGCAACGCAAGCGTGAGGCTGGCTGCCATCTGGCGGGCGGCCGTCAAAATCCTCGCCTGCTCTTCATCGAGCTCCAGCGTTGCAGTATTTCCGATTTGCGTCTTGTTACCTGACGCGTCTTCCTGAATGGTCTGATCGATCGCCAAAACCTTGACGTTGCTCAGGACGATTTCTGTCAGAAAGCGGGTGGCTCCATCCGTCGTTTCGGAGCGGGTCATGATGATATCGACGAAATCATTCGGCAAAATGAAGCCGCCGGCAGCAGAATCCGTTTCGATACCCAGGGCGACGGCACGTTTACCGGAGGGCAGCAGCGCAGAAAGCACGTTCTGGCCGGGCGAAATGAGTTTTGCCTTGTTCATCGGCTCGCCCCTAAACAGAGGTGCGCGAGCCGTCGAGCCGGTGAGAGTCTCGATCGCATCGGGTTCGACTACCTTCTGAATGAACGAGGCATTCACGGCGTCGGTGGGCCATTGTTGCCAGGCAAGCTGGCCGTCGATCGAAGCGCCGACCGGAAGATCGCTTTGAACCACCAGAATTTCCGACAATGCAATCTGTGGACCGGCTTCTTCATGAATGACCTGCGGCGGTACCGACGTCATATTTCTGGCGATGAAGAAAGCGCCACCGGCGGTAACGGCTGCGACCGCCAGAACCACTGCGCGCGATATAGCCATTGTCGGGACCTCTTTAAACGATTTCAACGTCCCGTAACTATTGCTGCAATTCGTCAAATTACGGTTAATCTTTGGTATTCAGACGTACTTAATATATCGTTTATGTAATATATTATGCTTTTCTTATATGTACTTAGAAGGATGCCTTGATCGCCCACTGCATCAGAGGAGTGGCCGGATACACGATGACGGCCGCTATGCCGAGCGCAATTCCGTAAGGAACGCCCTGCTCCGTATTAACGATGTTCTTGAGGAAAACATTGCGTCCGTAGACAATGTCGAAAGAGCGTCCTCGCAAGACCAGCATGAGGATCGCCAACCCGCCACCGATTATTGCGGCATAAAGCAGATAAACAACCAAGTTGGCGTCAAAACCGATCCAAAGGGCGGTGGATGCAAGCAATTTCGCGTCGCCTCCCCCCATACCACCAAGAGCAAAAAGCGCGAAGGTGACGCCGAGCACCATGGCAAAGGCTGCGAAGTGCCAGCCGAACGCATACCAATCCATGCCTGTCAAAGGTGCGAGAATTGCGAAGGCAATAATCAGTGTAATGGAAATGCGATTTGCAATCGTCATGGAAAGAAGGTCCGACAACGCCGCAAACATCATGCAAAATGGAAAAATGACGAAAATGGCTGCTTGAACCATACGACTTCTACCCCACAAACAAACTGCCCTCGCTGAAGCGCAGACCCGCCAACGCGGTATGTAAAAGAAAGTCCTGATCAAGACGTAAAGGCGTGCGACGATTGTAGCTTCGGTGCCTGAACGTCATGATCATCTGCACGAATCGAAGCCCGCGCCTGTTACACAGGCGCGGGCGAGAAACCAAAGGCTGGAGCTACCCGTTAGGTGCTGCTGTTTGCGGCACCGATCTCGCTACCGATCTTGGTGAAGGATTCCTTCATCTGCGTACCGAGCGTGGTGAGAGCACCAATGCAGACAACGGCGATAAGGGCTGCAATCAAACCATATTCGATGGCCGTCGCACCAGATTCGTCCTGTGCAAATTTTACGAAAACATTCTTCATATTCAAACTCCAACAACGTTGTACAAATTATCAACAGCGGCTTGTGCCTGCCGCTTGACGAGCCGAATATGCCTCCGAAATCTCTCTGCAATGGAAAAATTATATTTTTAATTATACAATATAAAAACGGAAATACATTATAGGTAATAAATAATAAACCAGAAAATTCAAGCAAGTTATATTATTGTGCATTATTAAATTATATAAGTACACAAAATTATCGAACTAGATTTCATTAATAGGGAATTCACCATTCTTCGCCATGATGGAAAAAATGATCCGGCCTGGAGCACAACTAATGCGGCGTATCCCCCTGTCTATAAGAACCAACCTCTACATCGCATTCCTGGGCGGCGTTTTTCTTGCAACCCCAGCGCAAGCAGAGATCAACGTCACTATAAATAAAGCCGCAATCCTGCGCATCGGTGAGGCTGCAGAAACGGTCGTTGTCGGCAACCCAGACATCGCCGATGCAACAGTGCAAGATGCCCGAACCATCGTCCTGACAGGTAAGAACCCTGGCAATACGAATATTGTTGTGCTGAACCAGCACGGCAACCCGATCGTCGACGAGACGATATTCGTCGGAAACGAGCAGGAGGGATCAGTTCGGATTTATCGGCGCGCGGAGAAACAGGTTCTTTCCTGCACTCCCTTCTGCGAAAGCGCCTATAGCGCTGTGAAAGAACAGTAGGCATCCCACATCGCTCTTTCCGAAACAAATCGTTGTGCGCCCTTTGAACGGGCGCATTTTACTTATTTCGGAAACATTTCTTCAAAGAAGATTCAGCATTATCGCCGCCACTGATTGATTTAATGGATTTTCGATAAATGCTGCAAAAATCCCCAAGGCGAATACGCTCGGGCCAGTCTCAATTCAGACGCAACGAGGATGGAGCAACGGCCGTTGAGTTTGCGATTCTGGCGCTGCCCTTCCTTATGCTTGTATTTAATACGCTTGAAACAGCCTACTCCTTTGCAGGACGCCAGATGATGGCCCACGCCGCTGACAGTGTTTCGCGCCAGTTCCGTACCGGGCAGATGCAGTCGGTTGATAAAGTCTCTCTGGAAACCATGGTTTGTGACCGGATCAAGCTCATGGTCCGTCCGGGATGCCCCGATCTTATCGTCGACATGCGAACAGCCGGAACCTTTGCCGAGCTCACTCAGGTCCAGATTGACCGCGATGGGAAGATCGTCGGCGACAATTACAAATATGAGATCGGCGGCGCCATGGAGAAGAACATGCTTCATGTCATGTACAAGTGGCCGATTTTTACCGATCTAGTTGGCCGTTTCGCTTACCAGATGCCGAGCGAGCGCGGGAAAATGCTGATCTTTGCCACCGCGATCTGGCAAAATGAACCTTTTTAGTGGCGGAAGAACAATGCTCGCTCGTTTTTTCAATGCAGCACCAAGACGTTTCGCTTCCGATCGCCGCGGCGTTGCGGTTGTCGAATTCGCCATTATCGCACCTCTGTTGATCATGATCTACTTGATGATGGTGGAGGCGAGCCAGGCGATCGACACAAACAAGAAACTCGACCGTTCTGCTTACATGGTTGCCGACCTGATCACCCAGCAATCCAGCATCAGCAGGCAGGATATCGACGCCGTCTTGACGCTGGGCCGCAACCTTCTGCGTCCATATGATAGGTCCGTAGCCCAGATATCGGTCGCCATGTACAAGAAGGACGGTGGTTCAGGGAAAATGGAGTGGTGGAATGCTACTGATATCAGCCATAAACCCGTCGCGGTAGACCCCTCTCCCCCAACGTCGCTGGCCGATGGTGATTTATACCTGAAAGCGGCAGTCGACCTCAGGTACAAACCGATCCTGACCTACAACAACTCGCAAGACAGCCTCAATCTGACTAATTTCAACATTAGCATGGGCTCGACGCGCGTCCTCGTTCCTCGAATGGACAATACGGAGTGCGCTGACTGCACGAAGAACTAGGATTAATCGGTGCGTTGCGTCTCGATCCACCCGTCGAACACGGCGATGGCAGGTGCAACATCGGCTTCGGTCGCTTCAACGAAGCCAGCATTGTAGACCGGCTCGAGTTGCTCGAACAGCTCGAGGCTCGTGGTGTCCTCTCCCTCCATCATGGAAAGCAGGAGCTTTCTCGCTTCTGCGGGGACGTTTTTTCGAACCGCATGAATGCCAAGCGGCAATATTGCGCCGGACTCCCATACGAGCACTATCCCGTCATCGGAGTTTTCAGAGAGCTGGATGCGTTCTCCTTCAAGAGAGACCAGCTCCCAATCGAGGATCATGTCGGCCTTGTTCTCGGCAAAGAGTTTGCGTGCCTCCTCCTGCGTGGGAGCAGGCAGTATCTTCATATCTGCGGGAAAACCGTATTCCGCACGTACCAGATCCCATGCATGAAACGACACGGTGTCTTGCGCGGCGACAAGCCGCCGCAAGCGTGCAGCCCCGTTGCTCCGCTCGCGGATAAGAATTTTCTGCCCGGCGACCCGTAAATTCTCTTCTCCGTCGACCCGCCCCAGCGGCATTACAAGCGGCGACACGCATTTGCAGAACCGCGTACCGGCCGCATAAGCCAGAGAGGAGTAAATCGCGTAGTCGACCCGCCCGCTGGCCTGCGCGTCGATCAGGCTCGGATAATCCCGCACCAGGACAATGTCAGCCGGCATTCCAAGTTGCCTGGAAAAGGCTTCTCGGATGAGGGTTCGATCCGGCAGCGGCTGCCCTGGCTGAACAACGAGACCTATCTTGAAAGTTCCAATCTGGTCGCGCCAGCCTGCTTCCTGGGCTTGAGAAAAAGTGGCAAGGAGACTTAAAGAAAAACAAGCAGCCACGAGAGCAGACAGGGAGGGCTTCGGCATGAGCGACCACCTCTTTTTGCGAACATCGACGGGATCGGCATTTCGATTGCCGATATCGTAGCATCGCCCTATCTACGAGGATAGGCAAAGACAAAAACAGGGTTTGCGTCTGCTTACCCTAGACAGGAAGCGGAATTGGGATGGCCAGAGCCTTTTTGTTCGTTCTCGACTCGGTCGGCATCGGTGGCGCGAAGGATGCAGCCCGCTATGGAGACGAAGGCGCGAATACGCTTGGTCATATCACGGCCGCCTGTGAAAAAGGGCAGTGCGACAGCCGACTAACCGGGACCGGCCCCTTGAAGCTCCCTAACATGATGGCGCTTGGCCTGCCGCAGGCCATGCAAATCGCCACAGGGTTTCGGATGCTTGACAATGTTACGCTCCTGCCCGGCGCCTTTCACGGAGCCGCGGAAGAAACCTCAAGCGGCAAGGATACGCCCTCCGGCCATTGGGAAATCGCAGGCTTGCCCGTCACCTTCGACTGGGGCTACTTTCCAAAGACCGCTCCGTGTTTCCCGGCCAAGCTCGTTCATGACATTCTCCAGCGCAATGGCCTCACCGGCATATTGGGCAATTGCCATGCCTCCGGCACGGAGATCATTGATCGTCATGGCGAAGAACACATCCGCACGGGCATGCCGATCTGCTATACTTCGAGCGATTCCGTCTTTCAGATTGCAGCACACGAAACACATTTTGGGCTGGAGCAGCTTTATGCGCTCTGCGAGGACGTGCGCGCGCTCGTCGATCCCCTCAACATCGGGCGCGTGATTGCACGCCCCTTCATCGGTGAGAGCGCCGGAACATTCGAACGCACGAGCAATCGTCGCGACTACGCTGTGCCGCCACACAAACCGACCCTGCTCGACCGTCTGAAGGCTGGTGGACGCGAGGTTATCGGGGTTGGCAAGATCGGCGATATTTTTGCACAGAACGGGCTAACGCAAAATCGCAAGGCCAGCGGCAATATGGCGCTGTTCGATACGACCCTCTCAGCGATAAAGGACGCGCCAGCAGGAGGCCTCGTCTTTTCCAACTTTGTCGACTTCGACATGCTTTACGGCCATCGCCGCGACGTGCCGGGCTACGCTGCAGCGCTAGAGACTTTCGATGCACGCCTCCCTGAAGTCTTGGCTTTGCTGGAGGAAGACGATCTCCTGATCATAACGGCCGATCATGGTTGCGATCCAACATGGCCGGGTACGGACCATACCCGGGAACGCGTTCCGATCATCGGGTGGGCCGGGGGAGCACAAGGGGGCGACATCGGCCTTCGCACGACATTTGCCGATATTGCCGCAACCATTGCCGATCACCTTGACCTGGAGCCCGGCGAGAGCGGCAGATCTTTCTACAAGGCGGTCCAAACCAATGCCTGAGCTTCCCGAGGTAGAAACCGTTCGACGGGGTTTGCAGCCTGCCATGGAAGGCAGACTGATCGAGCGGCTGGAATTGCGCCGTAAGGATTTGCGTTTTCCCTTTCCGGAAGGACTGGCAGATGCTGTCGAAGGCCACCGGATCAGTGCTTTGGCGCGGCGCGCCAAATATCTGCTGATCCATCTAGAAAAGGAAGGGAGTCCCAGCCACGTCCTGATCAGTCATTTAGGGATGTCCGGCTCCTACAGAATCGAAACGAACAGCAACCAGACGCCTGGCGAGTTCTACCATGAGCGCAGCAAGCTTGCTGCTCACGATCATGTCGTCTTTCACCTGAGCGATGGCGAGGGAAAGCCGCTGCGCGTCATTTACAACGACCCGCGCCGCTTTGGTTTTCTGCTGATGAGCGCTCCCGCCCTCCTCCATGATCACCCGCTCTTAAGAAGTCTCGGCATGGAGCCGACCGGCAATGCCCTTGACGGAGCTTTTCTTAAAGCTGGCTTCGCAGGACGAAGGAGTCCGGCAAAGACGACGCTTCTCGACCAAAAGCTCATTTCCGGCCTTGGCAACATCTATGTCTGTGAGGCGCTATGGCGCGCCCGGCTTTCACCAATCCGCAGCGCTGCCAGCATT
Organism: Limoniibacter endophyticus; assembly: GCF_014652835.1. Classification (GTDB taxonomy): domain Bacteria; phylum Pseudomonadota; class Alphaproteobacteria; order Rhizobiales; family Rhizobiaceae; genus Limoniibacter; species Limoniibacter endophyticus. Next base: position 168,817 of record NZ_BMZO01000003.1, on the reverse strand, counting down.
GCAACAGGGCGCGGATCAACGGATCGTTGCGAAGTGCTGGCAACAGCCATTCGCGATGTTATCGCCGATGCGATCGCGGCCGGAGGTTCGTCCCTTCGAGACCACATCCAGACGGATGGCACCATGGGCTATTTTCAGCACAACTTCGCCGTCTACGACCGGGAGGGCAAAGCTTGCCGTCATGAAGGTTGCAGCGGCACGATTTCGCGGATCACGCAGGCGGGGCGCTCGACCTTCTATTGCCCTGCCTGTCAGCAATGAGTCCGCACATCGGTTGTGCGAAAATCGCCGGTATGAAATTCCCAATACGCCCGGACGATGGAATTGCCTTGATGCCACGATGGGTTAAGGTGGCGGCCAATCATGCAATCGGAGGAATGCAAAGCCATGGCCTATGAAACGATCCTCGTCGATAAACGCGACAAGGTCGCCCTCGTCACCCTCAATCGCCCTAAGGCACTCAACGCGCTCAATACACAATTGATGAAAGAGTTGGTGACGGCGTTGACGGCGCTGGATACGGACGATTCCATCGCCGCCATCGTGGTGACCGGATCGGAGAAGGCATTTGCTGCTGGCGCCGATATCAAGGAAATGCAGGGCAAGTCCTACGCCGACATGTATCGTGAGGACTTCTTCTCCGAGTGGGAAGGACTGGTGCGGGTTCGCAAGCCAATCATCGCTGCCGTTGCCGGTTATGCGCTTGGCGGCGGCTGCGAACTCGCCATGATGTGCGATTTCATCATCGCCGGCGACAATGCCAAATTCGGACAGCCGGAAATCACGCTGGGTGTCATCCCGGGGATGGGCGGATCGCAACGTCTCACGCGCTTTGTCGGCAAGTCCAAGGCCATGGACATGTGCCTGACTGGTCGCATGATGGATGCGGCAGAAGCCGAACGTAGCGGTCTCGTGTCACGCGTCGTTCCGGCAGCCAATCTGGTCGATGAAGCAATCAAGGCAGCCGAGAAAATCGCAAGCTTCTCTCTCCCTTCCGTCATCATGGCGAAGGATGTGGTCAATCGTGCCTATGAGACGACCTTGGCGGAGGGCCTTCGTCTGGAGCGACGGATGTTTCACTCGCTCTTTGCTTTTGAAGATCAGAAAGAGGGCATGGCGGCTTTTGCTGAAAAGCGTGCCGCGAATTTTAAGAACAGGTAAGCCGGTTATCGACTCCGAATTGCGTCGCGTGCATGCAGTTGGGCGTTGACGCGAGAAGCTGGAGCGACTATAAGCCCCTCCAAGCAAAGGCAACCTCACTGGTTGCCACTTATTTTTGTGCGCTGTTGCTTCAGGCGATCGCGCAATTTACCGAGATCAAGAGAGGCATCATGGCCAATAAAGTTTCGGCCAAGAAGGCAACGCGTAAAATCGCTGCCCGCACCGAAGTCAACAAGAGCCGCCGTTCGCGGGTTCGTTCTTTCCTGCGCAAGGTTGAAGAAGCGATCGCCGCTGGCGACCAGCAGGCAGCATCCGCCGCACTCCAGGCTGCACAGCCTGAACTGATGCGCGCCGCCAACAAGCGCGTGTTCCATCAGAAAACGGCGTCGCGCAAAGTGTCGCGCCTTGCCAATCGCGTCAACGCGATCGCAGCCGCTTAAGGTTACAATCAGAGCGTTTAGAGGCCCGGCAATCATTTGCCGGGTTTTCTTTGTCGCATAAGGACTTGCGCCTGTATTCGCGCATGCCCGTATTCTTGGCCGTGCTTTGCAGATACACGCAAAGCGCGGTTTTTTTACGCCCGGTTTTTCGATAGTAACAACTCATTAACCATAGAATTTACTTATAAAGATCATAGGGTTGCCATAGTTTATCCATAGGTTATCCACAGGCGGAAATCGCTTTGATTGGCACAATCCTGTCAAGCATTTTTTTATTTTTTCGCTCACTGTGGGCGCTGGAATTCTAGGCTGTGAAAAAACGATTTGAATCACAACGGCTTTTCAGATTCGGGGGATTTCCGGAGTCGTGCGTCAAGCACTTTCATCGAATGGAATCGAAAAGAATCCGCCATCTGCGGCCTTGCCCTTTCCACGGGCATTTTCTAGTCTCAGATTTATCGAGAGGGACAGGGCGCGAGCCCACTATCCTAAATAGGCAGAAGATTTTCCACGACGCGGCCACACGCCGCGCGGCGGTTTTTTCTTTGTCTCTTCGATACTGGTTGAGGGTTGCAGGAAAAAGCATGATGCACGTCTGGCATAACTGCCGGATGCGGGGATTTTTGCATTCTTTTTTCTTGCTTCTCTTCAAGCAATACAACACGGCCCTCCCCCAATGACGGGACGAGGTCCGATACGACGGCGGGATACCGCTGCAACACATCTGCGGCCAGCTTCGGTCGCGGAGCAGCCAACAGGGATTATACGGATGCAAAGCGGCGCGAAGAGGGAAGTGACCTCTGAACTTTCCCTCTCGGATAATAATGAAGCAGACATCAACAGCCTCACCGTTCAGGATGATGGCGAGCGTATTTTCGATCGCGTGAAGTCTCAGCTGCGTGTTCGTCTGGGCAGCGAAGTCTATTCGAGCTGGTTCGGGCGCATGAAGCTCGACGAAGCTGGCAAGGGCCTCGTGCGCCTATCGGTCCCGACCGCATTCCTGCGCTCCTGGATTAACGGTCACTATCTCGACATGATCAGCGACATCTGGCGTCAGGAAGACGCCGACATGCTGAAGATTGAAATCGTCGTGCGCAGCGCGGCACGCCGCGCCCGGGTTACACCGGATGCCGAGGTGGCTGCTGCACCCGTGGCCCGCAAGATTTCTAGACCTGCCGATGCCGCTCTATCCTCGAGCACTATCGTCAGCGCTCCGGAGAAAATCACTCCCATCCGCAATGGCGGCTTCATGGAGAGTGAGGCGACATCGCATACTGTTCTCGGCTCACCGCTCGACAACCGCTACACCTTCAGCTCCTTCATCGAAGGCCCGTCAAACCGCGTTGCCTTTGCAGCTGCAAAAGCCGTTGCCGAGCAGGCCGCCAATGCGGTGCGTTTCAATCCGCTGTTCCTGCATGCAAGCGTTGGCCTCGGAAAAACCCACCTTCTTCAAGCGATCGCGGCGGAATCACTCCAGCGCAATCCCTCCTCACGCGTCGTCTATTTGACAGCTGAATATTTCATGTGGCGTTTCGCAACTGCCATCCGTGACAATAACGCGCTCACCCTCAAGGAACAGCTGCGCGACATCGACCTTCTAATCATTGATGACATGCAATTCCTGCAGGGGAAATCGATCCAACACGAGTTCTGCCACCTGCTCAACATGCTGCTCGACAGCGCCAAGCAGGTGGTGGTTGCCGCCGACCGTCCGCCATCAGAGCTGGAATCCCTGGAGCCGCGCGTCCGCTCACGCCTCAATGGCGGCGTTGCGCTCGAAATGTCGATCCCCGACTATGATATGCGGGTGGCCATGCTCAAGGTTCGCCTGGCGAGTGCGCAACGTGAGGACGCTTCGATCGACATTGCCGATGATATCATCGCGCATGTGGCCCGCACCGTGACCGGCAGCGGTCGCGAGCTGGAGGGCGCATTCAATCAGCTTCTCTTCCGCCGCACGTTCGAGCCCAATCTCGACATCGATCGCATTGATGAGATTCTCGGCCACATGTATCGTGCGGGCGAACCCAAACGTGTGCGCATCGAGGATATTCAGCGCATCGTAGCTCGGCATTACAATGTTTCGAAGACGGAACTTCTGTCTAACCGTCGCACCCGAACCATCGTCAAGCCACGCCAGGTTGCCATGTACCTGTCGAAGGTCATGACACCCCGTTCTCTACCGGAGATTGGCCGCCGCTTCGGTGGCCGCGATCATACCACCGTGCTGCACGCAGTTCGCAAGATCGAAGATCTGTCCGGCAATGACAATACGCTGGCGCAAGAGCTCGAGCTGCTGCGCCGTCTGATCAGCGATCAGGCCTGATCCTCAGGTTACGACTGCTTCGGAGAAGGCCGCCGTCTCGTGTTGCGGCCTTTTCCATATGCCGAATTATGCGGATGGCGTATCATCGGAATTATCCACGATTTGATCGCGAGCAGATGAGGCTCGTCATTAGGGCCTCGACACGTTGCACGAGCGACGCGGGATTTTACCCGGATATGGAGACCCTCGTCAGCTATGCTCAAGGTCTTTTTCGACAAAGTGGAAAGCGCGCTCCCCTTCGATTTTCAGGACGCAATCCGCGACGTAGCAAAACAAGCCGCCCTTCCCGGCCTGCAGCAGCTTGAGGATTTCTTGGACAGTTCCGCCGTAAATGGTGAAGAACACCCCTCACCTCTTGCTATCGCGGGCAATTTCCTGTCAGTTTGCGGGACTTGATGCCGGGTGAAACCCAGGCCTATGCGGCAAGCCTGCATTCAGAATAGATAGAAGAGACAGTCGACCATGCGTGTGATCCTCGAACGCTCCAACCTTCTGAAATCCCTGAACCACGTGCATCGCGTGGTGGAGCGCAGAAACACCATTCCGATCCTGTCCAACGTCCTGTTGATCGCCGATGGTGCGAGCCTCGAGCTGAAAGCAACCGATCTCGATCTCGAAATCACCGAAGCCGTTCCGGCGCAGGTCGAGGTCAAAGGGGCGACCACTGTTCCTGCCCATCTGCTCTACGATATCGTGCGCAAGCTTTCCGATGGTGCGGAGGTCATGCTCAAGCTCGATGACAATGGCGCGGCCATGACCGTGACCTCGGGCCGTTCGAATTTTCGTCTCCAATGCCTCCCGCAATCTGATTTTCCGGAGCTTTCCACGGGATCGTTCTCGCATATGTTCCGTCTGGAATCGAGCAGCCTCAAGGGCCTCATCGACCGTACGCAGTTTGCGATCTCGACAGAAGAAACGCGCTATTATCTCAATGGCATTTTCGTTCATACGCATGGCGAAGGCGAAGATATGCAACTGCGGGCGGTCGCGACGGATGGTCACCGTCTAGCGCGCGCCGAACTGCCAGCGCCCGCCGGCTCGGAGGGCATGCCCGGCATCATCATTCCGCGCAAGACCGTTTCGGAACTGCAGAAGCTGGTAGACAGCCCCGACGTCATGGTCATTGCCGAGCTGTCCGACACGAAGATCCGCTTTACGATCGGTTCTGTGATCCTGACCTCGAAGCTGATCGACGGCACCTTCCCGGATTACCAGCGCGTAATTCCAAGTGGCAATGACAAGGAACTGATCATCGATCGCCAGAGCTTCGCTCAAGCCGTCGATCGCGTCTCCACTATTTCCTCGGAACGCGGGCGCGCCGTAAAGCTGTCCATCGCGAGCGGACAGATCACGCTGACGGTGAACAATCCCGACTCCGGCAGCGCGACCGAGGAATTGGCCGCTACCTACGAAAACGACTCGCTCGATATCGGCTTCAACGCGAAATATTTGCTCGACATCGCAGCCCAGATCACTGGACCGGAGGCTCGCTTCCTGTTTGCCGACGCAGGATCGCCCACGCTGGTGCGCGATCCGGCCGACGAGAACGTGCTCTACGTCCTGATGCCGATGCGCGTATAGGCTCAAAAGAGCTTGACCGGAAATGCCCTCGGGTTCACTGAAAACACATGCGTGAACCCGATGCCCTGCCCGAACATATTACCCGCCTGAGCCTCACCGGCTTTCGCAACTACGCATCGGTTTCTCTATCGCTTGCGCCCGGCCCCGTCGTTCTGACGGGCGAAAACGGGGCCGGCAAGACCAATCTGCTCGAAGCTGTTTCCTTACTGGCGCCCGGCCGCGGCATGCGTCGCGCACAGTATGCGGATATAGCCAGGACCGGCATGGAAAACGGTTTTGCAATTCATGCCGAATTGGAAGGAAGCTTCGGAACTTGCTCGGTGGGAACGGGCACCAGCGGAATGGCACCTTCCGAGGTCGGCCGCCGCATCCGCATCAATGGCGCGCAAGCACGTTCTTCCGACGAACTTCTCGAGTGGATCCGCATCATCTGGCTGACTCCTGCGATGGATACGCTTTTCACCGGTCCGGCTGCGGATCGTCGCCGCTTTCTGGACCGAATGGTTCTGACGATCGACCCCGCCCATGCGCAGCGTTCGCTCGACTTTGAAAAGGCAATGCGCTCACGCAACCGGCTGCTCTCCGATAATGTGCGCGACGCGCTGTATTTCGAAGCCCTGGAGGTGCAGATGGCCGAGACCGGCACAGCAATCGCCGCCGCCCGCATGGAAGTCGTGCGGCTTCTCGTTGCCATGATCGAGCGTTTACCGGACGACAGCCCCTTTCCCAAAGCGGATCTGGCTCTTGCAGGTTCGCTGGAGGAAGAGCTTTTGACCTCAGGCCTGCCAGCCGTCGATGTTGAGGAGCTTTACCGCGAACGCCTTTCACGAGAGCGCGAACGAGACCGCGCGGCAGGGCGTACGCTTGAAGGGCCCCACCGCTCGGATTTGCTCGTGCGCCACCGGCCGAAGGGAATGCCTGCCGAATTTTGCTCGACCGGCGAACAGAAGGCGCTACTGATAGGGCTGGTGCTTTCGCATGCGCGTCTCTGCGGCGAACTCTCCTCGACTGTACCGATCCTGCTGCTCGACGAGGTCGCGGCCCATCTCGACGCGGGTCGCCGCGCCGCGCTTTTTTCCATCCTTGAAGAATTGCGCAGCCAGGCTTTCATGACCGGAACGGAGCCGGAGCTGTTTTCCGCTCTGCAAGGCCGAGCGCAATTCTTCGCTGTCAGCGGCGGCACGGTGATCCCGACATGACCATACTCTCCGAAGACGAGATTGAACGCTACGCCCGCCATATCGTTCTTTCAGAGGTTGGAGGGGCCGGCCAACAGAAGCTCAAGGCAGCACGGGTGCTTGTCATCGGTGCTGGCGGGCTAGGATCGCCCGTTCTGCTTTATCTTGCAGCGGCAGGGGTGGGTAAACTCGGCATAGTCGACGATGACACAGTCTCGCTTTCCAATCTGCAGCGGCAAGTCTTGCACGAAACTTCTGACATCGGCGTGCCGAAGGTGGAGAGTGCCAAAACAGCCACCAAAGCGCTCAATCCACATGTAAAGATAAACGCTTTCAACTTCCGATTAACCGAAGAGAACGCGGCATCCATTGTCCAGACGTTCGACATCCTCATAGACGGTTCCGACAATCTCGCCACGCGGCTTCTTTGTGCCGAGACTTGCGAGCGTTTGGGAAAGCCGCTCATCTACGCTGCTATCTCCCGCTTCGACGGGCAAATTACCGTGTTCGCGCCGCATCTGAACGAAGCAAACCCGCGCTATCGCGATCTCTTCCCACATATGCCTGACGAGGCCTCGCTACCGACCTGCGCCCAGGTCGGTATTATTGGCGCGCTTCCGGGTGTCATTGGCACACTTGCGGCGATGGAAGCCATCAAGCTCATAACCGGTATCGGAAAGCCTCTGATAGGGCGACTGCTACTCTATGATGGCCTGAATGCGAGCTTCGAGGAAATCCTCTACAGGCGAAGAGAAAAGTCATGATTAACCGGACGCACTGATGCAGATTTAGAGGACTGGAGCGATCTGCTCGCGCTCATCCTCGATGCCTCTGCCTATATGGACGGACGTATCGACCCGCCCTCAACTCGACCTCGCAGGACTCCAGGCCAAAGCTCGAGATGAGCTTGCTTATGCCGCGCGACAGGACAATGAGATTGTCGGCTGCGTCATCTGCAAGCCCGAGAGTGATTGTCTCTACATTGGTAAGCTCGCCGTCAGCCCGAGAACTCGCGAGCATGGCATTGGAAGGCTGTTGCTCGATACGCGATTCAGGAAGCAAGACGCCTGAAGCTGCCGGCACGTCGGCTACAGATCCAGATTGAACTCATCGAAAACCATGCGCGGTTTGCAAAGTGGGGATTTGTCGAAACCGCTCAAACCGCACATCCTGGCTTTAACCGCCAACGTCGATAGAAATGCACCGCATGATCTAGCTGAGAGGGCTAAATCCGGTTCGGGAGCACGCGGTCCGGTGGGCGATGCCCGTCGTAAAAGGCGCGAACGTTGATGATGACCTTCTCGCCCATGTCGATGCGCGCCTCAATGGTCGCAGAGCCCAGATGGGGCAGGAGCACGGCCTTGCCCTGGCGTGCAAGATCGAGAAGCTTCGGATTGATCGACGGCTCGTGCGCGAAGACGTCCAGCCCTGCGCCGGCGATCTTGCCAGCCTCCATCAGCTCGATCAACGCTTCTTCATCGATGATATCACCGCGGGCAATATTGACGATGAAGGCGGATGGTTGAATGAGCGCCAGACGGCGCGCCGATAGAAGGTGAAACGTGGCCGGCGTGGAAGGACAATTGACCGAGATTATGTCCATGCGGGCCAGCATCTGGTCCAGGCTGTCCCAATAAGTTGCTTCCAGCTCGTCTTCCAGCGCCGGCGAAACGCGATTGCGGTTGTGATAGTGGATCGAGAGCCCGAATGCCTTGGCGCGGCGGGCAAGCGCGGTTCCAATGCGTCCCATGCCAACAATGCCAAGACGTTTGCCCCAGATACGACGACCGAGCATCCAGGTCGGCGACCAGCCCCCCCATTTGTCCTGGTCAATGACCACATGCGCGCCTTCGACCAAGCGTCGCGGCACGGCGAGCAAAAGTGCCATGGTCATGTCAGCCGTGTCTTCCGTCAACACGTTTGGCGTATTTGTTACAACAATGCCGGCTTTGGCGGCAGCAGCAACGTCGATATGATCGACACCATTGCCGAAGCTGGCGATCAGCTTCAGGTTCTCGCCGGCCTTGGCAATCAGCTCCGCGTCAATGCGGTCCGTAATGGTGGGAACCAGCACGTCGGCCTCCGCCATTGCCGCGGCTAGCTGCTCCTGTGACATCGGCGTATCGTCGATATTGAGCCGCGCGTCAAACAGCTCGCGCATGCGGGTTTCCACAGGATCGGGCAATTTTCGCGTAATGACCACCAAGGGTTTCTTTTTGCCGGCCATCATTTCCTCAAATTTAAGGGTCGTTAAAGACCTCTTTAACCAAGACCGGCGACAGTGGGTGTCACCGGTTCGATCTCCTCCCCCCTTCTCTAACAAGACAGGGGGATGATGACAAAGAAAAACCACCTTGTTTCAGACGCGTTTGAATTTGGGGCTCTTGTAACATGCGTAAAGGCGGCGTCTCCGCTTCTCTCCTGGCTCTCGCTACATTCATTGCGGCTGTCGGCACATTCAACCTGACGCCTGTCACCATTGCTCTGGCGCAGGAGACCCGCGTCGGCCCGAGCGGCCTTCCTCTGCCCCGTTTCGTCTCGCTCAAGTCCGGTCGCGTCAATGCACGCGTCGGTCCCGGCCTCAACTATGCGATCAGCTGGCTTTATATCAAGGCGGGGCTGCCCGTCGAAATCATTCAGGAATTCGACAACTGGCGTAAAATCCGAGATTCGGAAGGCGCTGTCGGCTGGGTCAACCAATCTCTGCTTTCGGGACGACGGACGATTCTTGCCGCGCCCTGGGAAAAGGACAAGGAACAGCTCATACCTGTCTATTCGCAGCCGCAGGACGGCGCGCGCTTGATCGCGCAGGTTGAGCCGGGCGCGTTCGGCCAGTTGCAGCAGTGTAACGGCACCTGGTGCCAGATCAGCTTCAACGGACGCGAAGGGTGGATGGACCAGACGCGCCTCTGGGGCGCCTATCCCGGAGAAAAGATCGAGGAATAATTGTCAGGCGCTATAAACAGCATCGAGAGCAGGAACGCCCTCGCATGAAACAATGCCGCGCTCGACCAGATCTTCCAGATGCGCGAAGACCGACAGAGCGGCCGCGCCATGCAGACGCGGATCGGTATCGCGATAAATGGCCTTGACCATGTCGGAAATCAGCCGATCACCCTTCTTCAAACGCTCGACAATGGCGCTTTCCCGCATACGTCGGTGCGTTTTCATCGCACGCACGAAGGGCTTCGGCCGCAGAACCGGCCCGCCATGACCCGGGTAATAGATACGATCTTCCCGTTCCAGCAGGCGATCGAGTGAATCCATGTAATCTGTCATGGACCCATCAGGCGGCGCCACGATGCTGGTTGCCCAAGCCATAACATGATCGGCCGAGAAAAGAACGCCCGTGCCGACCAGGGCAAAGGCGGCATGATTTGCACAATGTCCCGGCGTAAAGACGGTTTGCAAAGCCCAGCCATCGCCCTCAATCAGATCGTGATGCTCAACGATAACGTCCGGCGTGAAATTCGTATCGGCAGAAGCTTCGAGACGATTGACTTCACCTTCATGCAAAGCGCGCGCCGCCTTGTGCGGACCGATCGCGACCATGACCGCGCCGGTCTTCCGTGCCAGCATGGGCGCTAACGTGGAATGATCGGCATGGGTGTGACTGACGAAAATATGGCTGACCGGCCGATCGTCGATGGTCTTGAGAAGGCTGGTAAGATGCGCTTCGTCAGCCGGGCCCGGATCGATGACAGCAAGCGTCTCCGTACCTATGATATAACTGTTCGTGCCCTGGAAGGTGAAGGCGCTGGGATTTTTGGCGGTGATGCGCCGAATGCCGTTCTCAAGCTGAACGGGCTGACCGTGATCGGGCTTAAAATCCAGAACGAACTCCATTCAGTGCAACCCCGCTACTCATGCCCTTTCGCGCGACCATAGCGAAGCCAAGCGAAAGGATAAAGACGTCAGGTACCGGGCTGGTCTCAGGAATCGCCCATCTTGAGCGCCTGGATGAAAGCTTCCTGCGGAATATCGACCTTGCCGAACTGCCGCATCTTCTTCTTGCCTTCCTTCTGCTTTTCCAGGAGTTTGCGCTTGCGCGTAGCATCACCGCCATAGCACTTCGCCGTCACGTCCTTGCGCAGGGCAGCAATCGTTTCGCGCGCGATCACATGGCCCCCAATAGCTGCCTGGATCGGGATCTTGAACATGTGACGCGGGATCAGATCCTTGAGCTTTTCGCAAAGTTCGCGGCCGCGCTTTTCGGCGGCATGACGATGAACCATCATCGACAGCGCGTCGACCGGCTCGCCATTAACGAGGATCGACATCTTAACCAGATCGCCTTCGCGCAGTTCCAGCATCTGATAGTCGAAGGAAGCGTAGCCGCGCGAAATCGACTTGAGGCGATCGTAAAAGTCGAAGACGACCTCGTTGAGCGGCAGATCATAAACCAGCATGGCGCGTGTCCCTACATAGGACAAATCGTGCTGGATGCCACGGCGATCCTGACACAGCTTGAGGATCGACCCCATATATTCATCCGGCGTCAGGATGGTGGCGCGAATCCATGGCTCATCAATATGGTCGACCTTGACGACATCCGGCATGTCGGCTGGATTGTGTAGCTCGCGCTTCTCGCCACTTGTCATCGTCAGCTCATAAACAACGGACGGGGCGGTCGCAATCAGGTCGAGATTGAACTCGCGTTCCAGACGCTCCTGAATGATTTCGAGGTGAAGGAGACCCAGGAAGCCACAGCGGAAACCGAAACCAAGTGCGGCAGATGATTCCATCTCGAACGAGAAGGACGCATCGTTTAGACGCAGCTTGCCCATGGCCGCGCGCAAGTCCTCGAAATCATCGGCATCAACAGGGAAAAGGCCACAGAAAACGACCGGTTGCGCTGGCTTGAAGCCCGGCAGTGCCTGCGGCGTCGGGCGCTTGTCCTCTGTAATCGTATCGCCGACGCGCGTATCGGCAACTTCCTTGATCGAGGCTGTGATGAAGCCAATCTCGCCTGGTCCGAGCTCGCCGACAGTAACCATCTTCGGCGTGATCACGCCAACGCGCTCGACCGGATATTTTGCGCCAGTACCCATCATGCGAATGGTCTGGCCCTTTTTCAGAACGCCATCAATGATGCGAACCAGAACGATGACGCCAAGATAGGAATCATACCAGCTATCGACCAGAAGCGCTTTCAGCGGTGCATCGCGATTGCCTTCCTTCGGTGCCGGCAACTGCGTGACGATGGCTTCCAGAACCTTGTCGATGCCCAGGCCGGTCTTGGCAGAAATCTCGACGGCTTGCGAGGCATCAATGCCGATCACTTCCTCGATCTGCGTCTTGACGCGCTCTGGCTCGGCAGCCGGCAGATCCACCTTGTTCAGTACAGTGACGATCTCGTGATCATTGTCAATTGCCTGATAGACATTGGCCAAGGTCTGCGCTTCCACGCCTTGGCTGGCATCTACGACGAGAAGCGAGCCCTCGCACGCGGAAAGCGAACGTGACACCTCATAGGCGAAGTCGACGTGACCGGGCGTATCAATCAGATTGAGCACGTAATGCTCGCCGTCCTTGGCGTCATATTCAAGACGCACCGTATTGGCCTTGATCGTGATACCGCGCTCGCGCTCGATATCCATCGCGTCAAGTATCTGATCTTTCATCTCGCGCTCTTCAATCGAACCGGTCATCTGGATCAGACGATCGGCAAGGGTGGACTTGCCGTGGTCGATGTGGGCAACGATGGAGAAATTGCGAATATTGGACAGCTTTGTGCTCATGGCCCGCATTTAGCAGTAGCCGAGGCAAAGGAAAAGCAGGAAACGTTCGACATTTTGCCATAGATGCCGGAAGGCCACCCTTTCTTCGGCCAAAGCCCGGATAAGCGCCGGAACCGGAATGAAAGCGGGCTGTTTCCATCGACGGGACATAGTTGCAACTCGCGGCTTGAAATTTCGTCGCGCTTCACCTTTGTTTGCCCCTATGAGAAAAAAACATTTGCCAGAGCCCTTACCTCCCACCTCTCGATCAACCTCGCTTACCGGTCCGCTCGTCATCGGTGCCGCAATTTGCTTTATCGCCTTCCTGATCCTGAGCCAGTTGATCAACCCTGATGAGCCGTTCCCCGTGGATCAGCAGCTCATTCTGGCCTTTCGGTCTGCGACCGATGCCAATATCGCCATCGGCCCAAGTTGGCTGCAGGAAGCCGTACGCGATGTTACGGCACTCGGATCGTCAACGCTTCTTTGTTTCGTCTACCTCGTCGCTCTCTATTTCCTGGGGCGGCTTGGGCGTGTTCCGGATGCAATCTTCCTGACACTCGCCGTTGCCGGTGGCCAATTCCTGTCGACGTTGCTCAAACTCATCGTGGCGCGTCCTCGACCCGATATTCTTGAACCACTGATGGCGGTCCATTCAGCGAGCTTCCCAAGCAGCCACGCGATGATGTCGATCGTGCTTTATCTGACGCTTGCCTCGATCCTTGCCGGCATAGTCGGGCAAATGCGCGTCCGTATCGCCTTTTTTAGTCTTGCCTTCCTCATCACCTTCGCGATCGGTATCTCAAGGCTCTATCTTGGCGTCCACTGGCCAAGCGACGTCCTCGGCGGCTGGATCGCCGGTGGAGGCTGGGTGCTTCTGTGCTGGCTGCTGCGGCGCTGGTATGAAGACCGAAAAACAACAGCATAGACTTCTCGAAATGCCGCCTCTTCGGCGGCATTTTTGCATGGCTTCCCTATTCCTCCTGCTTATTGACCCTGCAGCCAGCATGTCTTAATTTAGAATAATTCTAATCTGGATACAGGTCGATGCTTTCCTTTTTGCGCCGCAACCATAAACGCACCTTAGACAGTCTGTCGGAGGCGGAGATCCTTGCCCTCGCCATTTCCTCGGAAGAGGATGATGCGCGCATATATCGCGCCTATGCAGATGGCCTGCGTGATGATTTTCCGGCTTCGGCAACCGTTTTTGAGGAAATGGCGCAGGAGGAAGACGAACATCGTTCGCAACTGATTGCGCTTTTCGAGCAGAGATGCGGCAATGTGATCCCGCTCATTCGCCGAGATCACGTGCATGGCTTTCCGGAGCGCAGGCCGGACTGGCTGGTGAAGCCATTCGGGCTGGAGGCCGTTCGCAACCAGGCAGAGGCCATGGAGCGTCAGGCCGAGCGTTTTTATCTGGCAGCTGCAAAACGCTCGCAGGATCCGGCTATTCGCGACCTTCTTGGCACTCTTGCCGCCGCGGAGAGCAACCACCAGACGCTAGCCCGTGATCTTGCCGATAAGCATCTGCCGATGGAGATAGCTGAAGAAGAGATAGGCAAGGAGCGTCGCCAATTCATTCTGACTTACGTACAGCCTGGCCTCGCTGGCCTGATGGACGGTTCGGTTTCCACACTTGCGCCAATCTTTGCCGCAGCTTTTGCGACGCAAGATACGTGGCAGACTTTTCTCGTCGGCCTCGCAGCCTCGGTCGGAGCCGGTATTTCGATGGGCTTTACAGAAGTGGCGTCCGACGACGGCAGGCTGTCGGGGCGCGGTTCGCCGGTCAAGCGGGGTCTCGCAACAGGCATCATGACGACAGTGGGCGGACTGGGGCACACGTTGCCTTATCTCATCCCGCATTTTAATACAGCCACGGCAATCGCTTTCGCTATCGTCTTCGTCGAACTCTGGGTAATCGCTTATATCCAGAACCGCTATATGGAGACGCCCTTCTGGCGTGCTACCTTGCAAATCGTGCTTGGTGGCGGGCTGGTTCTAGCCGCAGGCATGCTCATCGGAAGTGCCTGAAACGAAGAAGGCCGATGTGATGCACCGGCCTTCTCGCCTGAAATCTTCGGGTTTATGCCAGACCTTCGAATAGCGCCGTCGAAAGATAACGCTCGGCAAAGGATGGGATGATGATGACGATCGTCTTGCCTTCATTTTCCGGCCGGGACCCGACTTCGATCGCAGCCTGCAAGGCTGCGCCTGAAGAAATGCCGACCGGAATGCCTTCGAGACGCGCCAAGAGACGCGCATTGGCAAAAGCATCGTCATTTGAAACCGTAACGACCTCATCATAAACCGTGCGATCGAGAACGGCTGGCGCAAAGCCCGCACCGATGCCTTGGATCTTGTGCGGTCCTGGCTCACCGCCCGACAGGACCGGTGAAGCGTCAGGCTCCACGGCAATAATGCGGACGTCGGGCTTGCGCTGCTTCAGAACCTGGCCGACGCCGGTGATCGTGCCGCCAGTACCAATACCGGAAACGAGTATGTCGACCTGGCCATCCGTATCGTTCCAGATTTCTTCCGCGGTAGTGACGCGGTGAATCTCGGGATTTGCAGGGTTCTGAAACTGCTGCGGAATAATGGCATCCGGCACCGATTGCGCCAATTCTTCTGCCTTGGCTATAGCTCCCTTCATGCCTTTCGCGCCTTCCGTCAGCACAAGCTCGGCTCCCAGCAACGCCAGCATCTTGCGTCGCTCTATCGACATGGTTTCAGGCATGGTCAGGATGAGCTTGTACCCTTTCGCGGCCGCCGCGAAGGCCAAGGCGATGCCGGTATTGCCGGAGGTCGGCTCGATCAGAGTAGACTCACCGGGCTTGATCTTGCCTTCACGTTCCAGCGCTTCCAGCATAGCAACGCCTATGCGATCCTTCACGGAGGCAATCGGGTTAAAAAATTCAAGCTTGGCCAGCAGCGTGGCCTTGACGCCTTTTTCCTTCGCGAATTTTTCAATCCTTACCAACGGCGTATCGCCGATAGTTTCGGTTATATTGGCATAGACGCGACCGCGTCCATGCGTGCGTGCAACAGGCTTAGCGTCGGACATAAGAACCTCCAAAGATTTTGGCAATTCTATTGCAGGAGGAGCGATTTTCCAGCCGAATTCATGCAAGAAATGGCATAGCCTTAGAATGAATTTCTAGCAGGAACCCCTCCTGCGACCACTTATTTCTTCAAGTCGCGCTACTTAAAGAACAAAGCCGATCCCCCTGTTCCAAGGAACGTTTCTGCTTTCCGTTCCGTTGTCCCCATACACGAAATGGAGGCTCTTCAATGCTGAGACTTGAACATGGCATCTGGGTCGTGGTTGCAGACGGCGAGAAAGCGCTCTTCTTGCGCAATGAAGGCGATACTGAACTGCCCAACCTGAAAGTCGCGCAAGAAATGGAAAAAGACAATCCAGCAACGCGAGAACAGGGCACAGATCGTCCCGGGCGAATGAGCGATGCCGGATCTGAGCATTTCAGTGCCATGGAAGAAACGGACTGGCATAGGATAGAAAAGGAGCGTTTTGCCGATACGATTGCAGATAAGCTCTACAAGCTCGCGCATGAGAAAAAGCTTGGCAAGCTTGTCCTGATCGCGCCGCCGACGGTTCTAGGCGATATGCGCAAGAAGCTGCACAAGGAAGTCAGCGATCTGATCGTCGCTGAAATTCCCAAAACCTTGACCAACCATCCAGTTGACCAGATCGAGAAGCATCTGCTCGCCCTCTGAGGATATCGGGTTGAGCAAAAATCCGCCGGGCTGCTGTCCGGCGGATTTTTTAAAGATTATCCGTCGTGACCTTCAAGGATCATCATCATCTTTGCCACTGCGTGCTTTTCGCGAATCGCTTTCGCCGCCTGATATTCCGGCGCATTGTAGCAGTCCTTCGCCGCCTGCATGCTTTCAAATTCGATGATCACGTTGCGCCCGGCGCTATCGCCCTCGAGGGACTCGAATGGGCCTCCGCGTGCGAGGAATTTAGCACCATAGCGTTCGAAGGCGGGTTTGGCCGTCGCGATGTAATCCTTGTAGCCTTCGGGGTCGTTCACCTGAACATGAGCAACCCAGTATGCCTTTGGCATTTCTTCCTCCCTTGGAATCAAACGATGGCCGATCGCATCTCGGCAATAATGGCTTCCGCGACTGCGCGTGGGTCCGGGGCCTGCGTTATTGGCCGTGCCACGACCAAATGGCTGGAACCTGCACGGATGGCGTCCGCTGGTGTCATGACACGTTTCTGGTCGCCCGCGGCGCTGCCTGCCGGTCGGATTCCGGGCGTGACAATTGCCATATCCGAGCCGACAAGGGCGCGAACCTTCTGCGCTTCCTGTGCAGAACAGACGACACCACCCATACCCGCGTCGCGTGCTTGTGCAACGCGGCGTAGGACCAGCGCCTCCGCCCCTTCGGCATAACCCGTCTCACGTAGATCGGCGTCGTCCATGGACGTCAGAACGGTGACGCCGAGCAGGCACAAGCCCGAGTCTTTGGCCGCCTCCACCGCTGCACGCATCGCCTTGGGATAAGCGTGGAGCGTCAACATGGTGACCCCCATATGGGCAATATTCTCCACCCCGCTTGCCACTGTATTATCGATGTCGAGCAATTTCATGTCGAGAAAGACGTTCTTGCCCTCCTTGAGAAGGTCGCGTGCCAGTTCAAGGCCACCGACAAAAGCCAGCTGGTAGCCAATCTTGTAAAAGGAAACGCTGTCCCCCAGGGTTGTTACGAGCTTTTCAGCTGTTGTCCGATCTGGCAAATCCAGACCGACGATCAAGCGGGTCTTCATATTTTTCAAGGCTCCCTTCTTCCAGCAATAGCGGCGGCATAGTCCACCAGACGCCGGGCCACAAGCCGGATTGCCTTGCGATCGGCTTCTTCCCGTAACGTTCCATCCGCATCGAAAGCTTGCGATGCACGAGAAATCGAACATTGCCGCGCAATGACTTCGACATTGCAGGCGTTGAGCACGGCTCGCAAATGCACAAGGCCGCGCATGCCACCGAGCTTGCCCGGCGAGGACGAGCAGAGCGCCGCCACCTTGTCATCGAAGGGTTTTATCTTCGGATCATGGCCTTCGACGCGGCTTACCCAGTCGATTGCATTCTTGAGAAGCGGCGGCATTGAGCCATTATATTCAGGCGACGCAATCAGAAAACCGTCATGACCTGCAAACTGCCGCGCGAGCGCGATGGCAGCCCTTGGCAGCCCCTCCTCAGCTTCCAGGTCCTGATCCATGATTGGCAAGACGTAGTCGGCAAGAGAGATACGCGTTACTTCCGCACCTTCGGCTGCGAGCGCAGCCTGTGCGGCATCCGCGGTCAAGCCGCTATAGGCACCGGTGCGCAAGGAACCCGCGAAAACAAGAATACGAACCGACACGTCGATTCTCCTCATAATGATTTTAATGCGGAGCCTGGCTCCGCACTCAATCAAGCAGAGGCGCGACGATAAATCCACAGCTGCGCTGGCGGAATGTTGCGCAAGACGAAGTCGAAATGTTCGACCGTATAGTCTCCCTTGCCAGAGGGCACAGGAGATTTCGGACCATAGGTGATCTGGATGACAGGGCGACCGGATGGAATTCGGGCCAAAAGCTTCTCTATATAGGCGACGCGCTCCGGCACCGGAAAATTCAGAAGCGGGACGGCGGAAATGACACTGTCGAACTGTGTCTTGCCTTCGTCACCAAGCGTCTTGTCGAGATCAAAGGCATCGCCATTGATCAGATTGACGCCAGGATAATGCTGCTGGAGATGCGCGAAGAACTCCGACGAATATTCGATCGCTGTGAGCTTCTCCGGTTTCACACCGCGCTCCAGGATCGCTTTGGTGATGACGCCAGTGCCCGGTCCCAGCTCAAGAACCGGAAGGCCTGAGGCGGGGTTGACGACGGAAGCCATGCGTCGCGCCGTGATGCTGCTGGTCGGAATGATAGCGCCGACGGCTTTCGGGCCGTCCATCCACCCTTTGAAGAAGCGCAGCTCCTCATCGAACCTGGAGCCGAATTTCTTCTTGCGTTGCGGACTTGCGCTCATCTGGCGTCCTCTCCCATTGAGTGCCTGTTTCTGCGCCGATTCATATGACGCTTAGTCAAATCAGCATTCTAGCAAACTAGGGACAAATCAAGACCTGAGAGCAATTTGAATGAATTTATCCGGTTTCAGATCCTTTACCCCCTTTCTGCCGGTATATCCAAAGTTTCGCAGGGGGAACGTTGCGCAACACATGCCCGCCAAACTTGAGCTCGTAGCTTCCGCCGTTCCGTGGAACCGGTGCCCGATGGCCGTAGCTGAACTGGATAATGGCACCGTCAGGCCGAATATATTTCAGAAGCTCTACGATGTAGGAGATACGCTCAGTGACGGGATGGTTTAGCAAAGGTAGAGCTGACACAGCGCATTGGAAAAGGGGCGCCGTTTCGCTTGGATCGCCCAGATGCTGGTGCAGATCGAAGGCACTGCCCTGGATGAGCCTTATGTCGGGGAAATCCCTGGACATGCGTTCTGCGAAGCCCGGATCGAACTCTATCGCGGTCAGCCTGGCAGGCTCCAGGCCACGTTGAAGGATAGCGCGGGTGATGGAGCCTGTACCCGGGCCGATCTCCAGTACAGGCAGGGGATCGTCGGGATCAACAATCGCTGCCATTCTTCGCGCGAGAGCCGTCCCCGTCGGCACGAACGCGCCAATGCGGCGCGGGTGGCTCAACCAGGTGCGAAAGAACTGCAAATCATGATCAAGCCGGGCAATGAACCCTCGTTTGGATGAAGCTGACATCGAAATCCTCGTGAGAGGATGGTTGCGTCCCGTTAATCCTCTCAGGTTCCCGATTTTTCACTAAAAGAGTCGAGGAAATCTTTCATCTTCTTGAAAAAGCCCGTCGATTGGGGGCTATTTTCCTGTGACGACAGCTTCTCGAACTCTTCGAGCAGCTCACGCTGGCGCTTCGAAAGATTTTGCGGGGTTTCGATCTCAACCTGAATATACAGATCGCCAAGCTGCGTTTGACGCAGAATTGGCATGCCCTTGCCTTTGAGGCGGAATTGACGATCATTCTGCGTACCTTCGGGCACCCTTACGCGGGTCTGAGTGCCATCCAGCGTCGTAACCTCAAAATCCCCACCGAGAGCTGCCGTCGTCATTGAAATCGGCACCTGACAATAGAGATCAGCGCCGTCGCGCTGAAAGAACTGGTGCGGCTTGACTGACAGGAAAATGTAGAGGTCCCCGGATGGTCCGCCGCGTAATCCCGCCTCCCCTTCGCCAGCAAGACGGATGCGTGTGCCGTCTTCAATGCCCGCCGGGATGTTGACCGACAGCGAGCGCTCCTGCGTGACGCGCCCCTGGCCGGCACATTTCGGGCAAGGGTCCTTGATCGTCTGGCCGCGGCCATGACATTGCGGGCAAGCCCGCTCGACCGAGAAAAAGCCCTGGCTGGCACGTACGCGGCCTGCACCATGGCACATGGAACAGGTCACCGGCGCAGTCCCGGGCTTTGCCCCCGATCCCGAACATTCGTCGCAGGCAATGGAGGTCGGCACGCGTATCTGCGCTGTCTTGCCGGTGTAGGCTTCCTCGAGCGTGATTTCCATATTGTAGCGCATATCTGCGCCGCGCTCGCGGCCATTCGGGGAACGACGCTGACGGCCGCCGCCCATGATATCACCGAAGATGTCTTCGAATATATCGGAGAAGCCTCCGCCACCAAAACCGGCACCGCCACCGAAACCACCGCGACCGCCATTTTCAAAAGCGGCATGGCCGAAACGGTCATAGGCCGCGCGCTTCTGCGGGTCCTTCAATGTTTCGTAGGCTTCGTTGATTTCCTTGAACTTATGCTCCGCGGTCGCATCGCCTGGATTTTTATCCGGATGATACTGCATGGCGAGACGACGAAACGCGACCTTCAGCTCCTTGTCGTCGGCGTTTTTTGCTACGCCGAGCGTTTCGTAAAAATCTGCCTTCATCGATCGAGATTCCCAAATGAGTGCCTGCGCACGAACAAAGGCGCGAGCAAAACGCTCGCGCACCCTTGCGCGCTATCTAGGTGCTAGGGGTCGCAAATGCCATAGTTTGGCGCGTTTTTCCAGTGTGTCGGTTGCGCTTTCGGGGAGTGCCCCCGCGCTCAGCCCTGTGGCACCCGATCATTCTTGCGGCTGCCGCCCAGTCTGGAAAGAAAATAGCCGGCAACCGGGTTCTCCAGAAAGCGGAAAGACAGCATGGCAATGATAATGGTAATCAGCATAGAAACCGCCACGTAGCCGAAGAAAATCCCGCTCGAATGCCCCTCCAGATAGCGGCTCCAGATGAGCGAGAACATGAGGCTCTCGACGACTGGATGCCACAGGTACACACCAAACGAGACGATAGCGGCTGGCCGCAAGAAGAGGGGATAGGCGCAGACCGCCGGCCTGTTCTTTTCAGTGACCGCGGCTAAAAAAATTGCCAGCGCGATCAGCGCGATGTTTACATAGACGGTCATGCCAATGAGCATGCTGACGCAGGTCGCCATGACGGCAATCCACGGATAGAGAGTGCTGACTATCCGTAATCTGGACCGCGCTGCCAGCACGGAGATAAAGGCTCCGAGCGCAAAATCCGCGAAAACGCGATATGCGCCCCAGCTGTCAATATCGATCCAGCGCCTGAAAGGCGTGACGCCACTTGCGACCAGCGCTTCGAGAAACGCAAAAGACAATAAGACGAGGAGCCCCAAGCCTCCGAGCCCGGCGCGACGATATGCAATGAGGATGACCGGAAGCATAAGGTAGGCGAACCATTCAGCCGATAATGACCAAGAGACAAAGTTGAAGCTCAACCGGTCCTCAAACCCCCAGGCATGAACCAGGAGTAACTGCGTCGGAAGAGCGGACCAGTCGAACAGGTCAGGATTGCCACCAGTGTTCGACCACCCCACCTGCACAGCAAGACCGACGAGTACGAAGTAGGCAAGCGTGAAGAGATGCAGCGGATAAAGCCGCGCCAGGCGCTTTCCGAGATAGGTGAGATAAGTCGCTACGTCTTTCACCTCGCGCTCGTAACGCGTGAATATCAGGAACCCCGAAATGATGAAGAACAGGTCGAGTAGCGGGCGCAGGCGCTCCAGATCGTCCTTGACCCACTGTGTCTCAGGCGGCGCAAAGTGGCTGAAATGATAAAGCATGATGAGCAAAGCCGCCAGGAAACGCCATATCTCAAAAAAGCGGTACCGGATCATGCCTGAAGCTGCCTCGCAATGGGACAGCTCATGCCATCCTTAGCAATTTCTTACATGAAAGATTTAGAAAACTCTTAGCGCCCGTTCCAGCCTAAATCGCAACGAATTTCAGGCAGCGAAATACGATGCGAAACAGCGCGCGAATCTATGATTATCGGATTTCAAATGCTCGCCTGAACAGCCGGCAAATGCAAAGCCCGGCGCTATGGCCGGGCTTTGGTCTTGGTCTGAGAAAGATCAGGCCGACTTCTTCTTGTCGTCGTCGTTGATTTCCTCGAAGTCTGCATCGACCACGTCGTCACCTTCCTTACGCGCGGCGGCTTCGGCATCAGCGGCAGCAGCCGCTTCTTCGGCCGCCTGGCTAGCCTCATACATGGCCTGACCAAGCTTCATGGAGGACTGGGCAAGCGCTTCAGTCTTTGCCTTGATCTCGTCTGCGTCGTCGCCTTCCATCGCGGTTTTAAGCGCGGCAACAGCAGCGGTGATCTCGTTGCGATCGGCTTCCGAAACCTTGTCGCCATAGTCAGCCAGCGACTTCTCCGTAGAATGGACAAGCGATTCGGCTTGGTTCTTGGCTTCGACAGCCGCGCGACGCTTCTTGTCAGCCTCGGCATTGGCTTCGGCGTCCTTGATCATCTTCTCGATATCCTCGTCGGACAGACCGCCCGATGCCTGGATACGTATCTGATGCTCCTTGCCGGTACCTTTGTCCTTGGCCGACACGTTGACAATACCGTTGGCATCGATGTCGAAGGTGACTTCGATCTGTGGCACGCCGCGCGGTGCAGGCGGAATACCAACAAGGTCGAACTGGCCCAGCATCTTGTTATCGGCAGCCATTTCGCGCTCACCCTGCGAAACGCGGATGGTGACAGCGCTCTGATTGTCCTCGGCAGTCGAGAAGGTCTGGCTCTTCTTGGTCGGAATCGTCGTGTTACGGTCGATCAAACGGGTAAAGACGCCACCCAGCGTTTCAATTCCGAGGGACAGAGGGGTTACGTCCAGCAACAGAACGTCCTTGACGTCGCCCTGCAGAACGCCAGCCTGAATGGCTGCGCCCATAGCAACGACCTCGTCGGGATTGACGCCCTTATGCGGCTCTTTCCCGAAGAACTGCTTCACGACTTCCTGGATCTTCGGCATGCGGGTCATGCCGCCGACCAGAACGACTTCGTCAATCTCGGCTGCAGAAACGCCTGCATCCTTGAGCGCTGCCTTGCAAGGCTCGATGGTACGCTTGACCAGATCGTCGACCAGGCTTTCGAACTTCGCGCGGGTCAGCTTCAGCGTCAGGTGCTTCGGACCGGAGGCGTCTGCCGTGATGAAGGGCAGATTGATCTCCGTCTGCTGCGAAGCGGAAAGCTCGATCTTGGCCTTTTCCGCAGCTTCCTTGAGACGCTGCAGAGCCAGCTTGTCGTTGGTCAGGTCAATACCCTGTTCCTTCTTGAACTCGGCTGCCAGATATTCGACGAGGCGCATGTCGAAATCTTCACCGCCGAGGAAGGTGTCGCCGTTGGTGGACTTCACCTCGAAGACGCCATCGCCGATTTCCAGAACCGAGATATCGAAGGTACCACCGCCAAGGTCATAAACGGCAATGGTCTTGCCGTCTTTCTTGTCGAGGCCATAGGCAAGTGCGGCGGCAGTCGGTTCGTTGATGATGCGCAGTACTTCGAGACCGGCGATCTTGCCGGCATCCTTGGTTGCTTGACGCTGGGCATCGTTAAAATAGGCGGGAACGGTGATGACGGCCTTCTCGACCTTCTCACCGAGATAGGCTTCTGCCGTTTCTTTCATCTTCTGCAGCGTCATGGCAGAGATCTGGGCGGGCGACTGCTTCCTGCCGCCGGCTTCCACCCATGCATCGCCATTGTCACCACGGACGATGCCGTAAGGCACAAGCTTCTTGTCCTTTTCGGTGACCGGATCATCGTAGCGGCGGCCGATAAGACGTTTTACTGCGAAGACGGTGTTCTGCGGATTGGTGACGGCCTGACGCTTTGCAGGCTGACCGACGAGGCGCTCGCCATCATCCGTGAATGCGACGATGGACGGCGTGGTACGGGCGCCTTCCGAATTCTCGATGACCTTCGCGTCCTTGCCATCCATGACGGCTACGCAGGAGTTGGTCGTTCCAAGGTCGATACCGATAACTTTTGCCATGTTCTATTCTCTCCGCTTAGCAGACTGTCAGGACCCATCCGGCATTCCGTGAGACAGTCCCTGTTCTTCCAAGAATTACGCCCTGAACCGAGGAGGCCAAGGGCGATTTATGCCGCGTATATAAGAAGCAGAAATCCGGGGTGCAAGCATCGAATGGGCTGTTCCCAGCGCTATTTCACGCTTTCGCGAGCACATCTCATACTTCCCCGCCGCATGAGATGAGTCCTTTGCCAACGCTCTTCAAGGGCGGGCCATACGATCTTCATCACATTCCGCTATCGAGGCGAAGGCCGGAAGCAACAAACGCCTCCCGCCTTTATAATCATTCCTCAGGCGCGAAGCTCGGCACCCGTATGTTTCTTCACGTTTTCAATGACCGCCTTCGACAGTAGCTCGAAATCCTCGTCCGTCAGCGTACGATCCTGCGGCTGGATGACGATCTCGATGGCCACCGACTTGCGCCCCTCGCCCAGCGAGGGGCTTTCGAACACGTCGAAGACGTTGGTGCCGGCGATCAGCTTCTTGTCGGCATTAGCAGCTGCCTTGAGTATCGCGCCAGAATCGACGCCCTTGTCCACCACGAACGCAAAGTCACGACGCACGGCCTGGAAATTGGACAGGTCAAGACGCGGCTTCGTTCGCGTCGCCTTCGCCTTGGCTTCCGGAATGGCGTCGAGATAAACTTCGAAGCCTGCAACGGGGCCGGATACGTCGAGCGCCTCCAGCGTATCGGGATGGAATTCGCCGAAGGTTCCGAGCACATTCTTCGGGCCGAGCTTGATGACGCCAGAGCGACCGGGATGATACCAGACTGGCGCATTTGCCTCGATCTGCAACTTGTCCACTGGCGCGCCGCAGGCCTCCAATACCGCAAGCGCGTCGGCCTTGGCATCATAAACGCCGACTGGCTTTGCATTGCCGGACCAGTCACGCCCCCACGCATCCAGATGCGCAGTGCCGCGACGTACGCCGCCTGCCACTTTGCGCTGCCCCTTCGGCGTGTCATTTTCATAGGTGCCCGAGACTTCGAACAGCGCCACATCGGCAAAACCGCGCTGAGCGTTGCGTTGAGCGGCCAAAAGCAGGCCCGGCAGAAGTGAGGGACGCATGTCCGACATATCGGCAGCAATCGGGTTCGACAGCTTGAGCGCAGGCGCACCGCCACCGAAAAGTCTGGCCTGATCTTCAGCGATGAAGGACCAGGTGACTGCCTCCAGCATGCCGCGTGCGGCAAGCGTGCGCTTTGCAAGACGCGTGCGTATCTGTTCCGTCGTCAGGATGCGACTGTTGATGAAACCGAGCGAAGGCAGGGGCTGCGGCGCGATATTGTCGACACCGTGGATGCGCATGACTTCCTCGACCAGATCCGCCTTGCCATCGACGTCCGGGCGCCACGAGGGCACCTTGACTGATGCGGCTTCCCCCGTGCCTTCGACGACAAAACCGAGCCGCTCGAGAATAGCGCAAGCCGAATCGCTGGAAACCTCTATACCGGTAAGACGCTTCACTTCCGAGAACGAGAAGTCGACCGTCTTGGCGCGATAGGGCTTGTACCCGACAATTTCGGCTTCCGACGGCGTACCGCCGCAAATTTCCGTTACAAGACGCGTGGCGATGTCGAGACCCGGCACCATCTGCTCTGGATCCACGCCCCGCTCGAAACGATAGCGAGCATCCGTAATGATACCCAGTGTTCGACCAGTGCGGGCAATGTTCAGCGGTTCCCAAAGTGCCGATTCGATCAACACATCAGTGGTATTCTCATCGCAACCGGAGTCTTCACCGCCCATGACGCCTGCGATCGATTCCACGCCCTTATTATCTGCAATGACGCACATATCGCTGCCGAGATTGTATTCGCGCCCGTCGAGAGCCAGCACCGCCTCGCCTTCCCGTGCGCGGCGAATGACGAGATTTCCGGATACTTTCGCAGCGTCGAATACGTGCAGCGGGCGTCCGAGGTCGAAAGTCATGTAGTTGGTGATATCGACCAGCGCGTTGATTGGACGTTGACCGATGGCGATCAGGCGCTTCTGCATCCATTCGGGAGAAGCGATGTTCTTGACGTCGCGCACCAGACGCAGCCCGAAACCGTGGCATAGGTCATCCGCTTCGATGGTCACCTTGACAGGACAAGCGCCCTTGCCTGCAATTGCCGGGACTTCGAGCGATTTTAACGTACCAAGGCCAGCGGCCGCGAGGTCGCGCGCAATGCCACGAATGCTGGTGCAGTCGGGACGATTTGGCGTCAGGCCGATCTCGATGACCGGATCGTTGAGTCCTTTATAGTCGGCAAAAGCGGCACCGACCGGCGCGTCCGCCGGCAATTCGATGATGCCGTTATGTTCGTCCGACAGTTCAAGCTCACGCTCCGAACACATCATGCCATGGCTTTCCACGCCGCGTATCTTGCCAACGGACAAGGTGACATCCAGACCCGGCACGTAAGCGCCAGGAGGCGCAAAGGCACCAATCAGGCCGGCACGCGCGTTGGGGGCGCCGCAAACGACCTGGATCGCATCACCTTTGCCTGTATCGACACGCAGCACCTGAAGCTTGTCTGCATCGGGATGACGCTCCGCGCTGAGGACCTTCGCTATGACGAAGGGCTTGAACGCGGCGCGATCGTCAACGCTTTCGACCTCAAGGCCGATTGCTGTCAGCTTGTCTACGATTTCCTCAAGCGTAGCCTCTGTTTGGAGATGATCCTTGAGCCAGGAGAGTGTGAATTTCATTGGTTTTCCTTGTCAGCCATGATTTGCAGGCTGCGTCCGCCAGTGGAAACTGGAATGGAAGTGGTACCGGGGGCCATATTGATCAGCACCATCGGCGTCTGTCAGCTGCTCAGACCGCCAAACAGCGTCGGCAGATCGAGCGGACGGAAGCCATAATGCTGGATCCAGCGAACGTCGGCGTTGAAATAGTCGCGCAAATCCGGCATGCCGTATTTCAGTGTGGCGATGCGATCAATGCCCATGCCCCAGGCAAAGCCCTGATATTCGTCGGGGTCGAGCCCACCCGCGCGCAGAACATTCGGATGCACCATGCCGCAACCGAGGATCTCCATCCAGTCGCTACCCTCGCCGAAGCGCACTTCACCTGGCCTGGACCGATCGCACTGGATATCGACCTCCATGCTCGGCTCGGTAAATGGGAAAAAGCTCGGGCGAAAGCGCATCTTGAGCGACGGTACTTCGAAGAAGGCCTTGCAGAATTCCTCCAGCACCCATTTCATGTTGGCGACATTAGCCGTCTTATCGATTACCAGCCCTTCGACCTGGTGGAACATCGGCGAATGGGTGGCGTCCGAATCCTGGCGATACGTCTTGCCCGGAATGACGATACGGATCGGCGGCTTCTGCTTCTCCATCGTACGAATCTGTACAGGAGAAGTATGGGTGCGCAGAAGCTTGCGCTCGCCATTCTCATCCGGAGGAAAGAAGAAGGTGTCGTGCATTTCTCGTGCCGGGTGCCCTACCGGGAAATTCAACGCCGTGAAATTATAATAGTCGGTTTCGATGTCCGGACCTTCGGCAATAGAGAAGCCGAGATCCGCAAAGATTGCCGTAATTTCGTCGATAACCTGGCTGATCGGATGGATGCGACCGCGCTCCGCCGGAGACGAACGAACCGGCAGCGTGACGTCGACGGTCTCTTCCTTGAGACGCGCTTCCACGGCGATCCTGCGTAATTCCGCTTTACGGGCGGCGAGCGCCTCGGTGACGATGTTTTTCAGGCCATTGATGACCGGTCCTTGCACCTGGCGCTCTTCGGCACTCATGCCCCCGAGCGACTTGAGCCTCTCGGAGATCGCACCCTTCTTGCCGAGCGCGGCAAGGCGTACGGCCTCAAGCGCCTGTTCATCGCCTGCGGCGGCAATATCGGCCAGCAGGGACTGTTCGAGAGTTTTAAGATCGCTATTGCTCACGTCGGCACCGTTTTGTCTGAAATTGGGTCTGATACTGCGTCACAGCAAGAAGGTAGTAAGCACTTACTTCCTTCGTGGCCAAAAGAAAACCCGCGCAAGGCTTATCGCCCAGCGCGGGTTTCCTAATTTCGGTGAAGCTCAGGAAAGACGCTGGCGATTAAGCGACAGCGCTTTCAAAAGCGTTCGGCGTGGTATCCTTGAGATACTCAAGAGCCTTCTTGGCCGAAGCAACAAGGGCAGCGAACGCAGCCGGTTCGTGAATGGCCAGGTCGGACAGGACCTTACGGTCGATTTCAATGCCAGCCTTGTTCAGTCCGTCGATCAGACGGCCATAGGTCAGGCCGTGTTCGCGGGCAGCAGCGTTGATGCGCTGAATCCAGAGCGCACGGAAATTACGCTTGCGGACCTTGCGGTCGCGATAGGCGTACTGCAGCGACTTTTCGACAGCCTGCTTTGCAATGCGGATGGTGTTCTTGCGGCGGCCGTAGAAGCCTTTGGCTGCGCTCAGAACCTTCTTGTGCTTGGCGTGGGCGGTAACGCCTCTTTTTACACGTGCCATGTCATGATCTCCTTAAAACAGTTCCGAACTCAGAGCCCGCCGCCATTCGGCAGGTAGTTCTTGACGACCTTCTTTGCATCAGGCTCTGCGAGAACCATGGTGCCGCGGGCGTCGCGAATGAACTTGTTCGTACGCTTGATCATGCCGTGGCGCTTGCCAGCAGCTGCTGCCAGAACCTTACCGGAACCGGTGATCTTGAACCGCTTCTTTGCAGCGGACTTGGTCTTCATCTTGGGCATTTTGCTATCCTTCTTCTAGCGCAACAGCGCGCTTGTCTTTTGCATTCAGGCAGACCAAGGCCTGAAAAGCATAGCAAACCGCCACGGCATGCCCTGCCGGACGGTTGCGAACGCGGCCTTATAGCTGCGCATGCGGGAAAGTTCAACTATCCCTGCGCAATTTTTAGCCGATCCCGGGTAATGACAAAGCCGCCGCGATTTCGCGGCGGCTTTTGAGAATCGACCGAGAATTATCTCGGAGCCAGCACCATCATCATTTGACGGCCTTCGAGCTTGGGCTCGGCCTCGACCTTGGCGATTGGCGCGGTTTCTTCCTTGACCTGAAGCAGGAGCTTCATTCCAAGTTCCTGGTGCGCCATTTCGCGGCCACGGAAACGCAGCGTGACCTTGACCTTATCGCCTTCCTCGAAGAAGCGTCGCACAGCCTTCATCTTCACCTCGTAGTCGTGGGTGTCGATGTTCGGACGCATCTTGATCTCTTTGATCTCGACGGTCTTCTGCTTCTTGCGGGCTTCGGCGGCCTTTTTCTGGTTCTGGAACTTCAGCTTGCCGTAGTCCAAAATCTTACAGACGGGAAGTTTCGGGTTCGGAACGATCTCCACGAGATCCAGTCCCGCTTCCTCAGCAAGCCGCATGGCTTCTTCGATTGGCGTTTCGCCCTGGTTGATTCCTTCAGCATTGATGAGCTGAACGGAGGGAACGCGAATTTGGCGATTGATGCGTGGCCCTTCCTTGACAGGGGCAGTCGCCTTAAAAGGTCTGCGAATGGTCGTAGTCTCCTCAGTAATTTACGATAGCAGTTTGCTCGTTAAAGGTCATATAGGCCCAACGTCTTGCAGGCTCAATAGCATGGACGCTTGAGAAAATCACGCCCCCGCTGCCAATTTTGCGGCACAGAGGCGCGATTTTTCGGCTAATCCAACACAGAAGCAACAGTGGTTTCGAAGGAAAGATAGACATGACGACAACCCATCTCAAGACGCTGGACGTGGATGGCAAGCAGATCGCCTATCGCTTTCGCGAGGGGAAGACGCAGCCGGGACTGGTCTGGCTGGGCGGTTATCGGTCGGACATGTTGGGCACGAAGGCGGAGGCTCTGGATGCGTTTGCCGAGCGAAGAGGTCACGCGTTTCTGCGTCACGACTATTCCGGTCATGGGGAATCCGGCGGCGATTTTATGCACGGAACAGTCTCCGCCTGGGTGAGGGAAAGCCTTGCCATCTTCGACGAGAAAACAAGTGGGCCGCAAATCCTGATCGGCTCATCCATGGGAGCCTGGATTGCCCTGCGTATGCTGGAGGAGTTGCACAAGCGCGGAGAAAAGCAACGCGTTGCGGGCATAGCCCTGATTGCGCCTGCGCCCGATTTCGTCATGGAGCTTGTCGTTCCACAAATGCGCGCTGAAGATCGCGAGGCACTGGAAATCCAGGGCTACTTCGAAGTGCCATCCCGCTATCCCGGCATGAGCGCCATCTACACGAAAGCCCTGATCGAGGATGGACCCAACAATCGCACGCTCGGCAAGATGATCGATACACATTGCCACGTCCATATCCTGCAGGGATTGCAGGACGAGGATGTACCTTACGCTCATGCATTGAAGCTGGCGCAATGCCTGCCTTCCGACGATGTGACAATGACGACTGTGAAGGACGGAGATCATCGGCTATCGCGTGAGCAGGATCTGGCGTTGCTGGTTCGTACTATCGAAGGCATGATCGCTGATCTTTGACGAGCATTGCAAACTCCTGCGCCACGCCTATCTTTGGCATCATCATGAAAGCTGATTCTGGACTGTAATGGGCTTCGGTCTTTTTCGACGCAAACGAACGGTTGAAACCCGCGCCACATCGCATGTCGTGGCGGGGAAGGTCGTACCACTGCGCGTGGTGGAAAACGAACGCGCAAAGCGGCTGACTCTGCGCATCGAGACCGGGGGCAAGGGCTTGCGCGTGACCATTCCCAAAGGGTTGCGCAATACCGACATTGAAGGCTTCCTCGATCGGCACGAAAACTGGATCGTCACCAAGCTTTCCGCCCTGCCCGAGAACCCCGTTGTGCGGCATGGCATCCGTATTCCCGTGCGCGGCAAGTCACATCTCATCGTGCACGTACCGGGAACGCGCGGAACGGCAAGCCTCAGCGAAGATGAGCGCGGACCACTACTCCTCGTCTATGGTGCAGCCGAACATCTTCCGAGGAGGATCGCGGACTTTCTCAAAAAGCAGGCCCGTGAGGATATAGGGCGCCTGGTGGCTAAACATGCCGCGACAGTTGGGCGCAAGCCGAAGGCCATCCGCTTCAAGGACACGACTAGCCGATGGGGTTCCTGCACCTCCGACGGTACGCTCTCCTTTTCCTGGCGCATCATGATGGCACCAGCACCGGTGATCGACTATCTTGTGGCGCATGAGGTCGCGCATCTGATAGAGATGAACCACGGCCCGAATTTCTGGACGTTATGCGAAAAGCTCTGCCCCGAAACCAGACGCTGCAAGGATTGGCTCAAACGTAACGGCACCGCGCTGCACGCCATTCGCTTCAACTAACTAAGCGATTTAGGTACTCGACACCGCAACGCGTTCATAGCAGATGAAGCCAAAATCAGGACAAATCCCATGGATATCAAAATTTGCGGCCTGAAAACGCCCGAGATCGTAGCGGCCGTGATCAATCAGGGTGCAAGCCACATTGGTTTTATCTTTTTTCCCAAAAGCCCCCGCCATGTGCAGCCCGAGGTTGCTGCCACGCTGGCCCAGGCAGCGCGCGGCAAGGCAAAGATCGTTGCAGTGACCGTCGATGCAGACGACGCCCTCCTGGAGGATATCGTATCAACGCTGAAGCCGGATATTCTGCAATTGCACGGCCATGAAAGCGTCGCGCGCGTACAGACGGTGAAAGAGCGTTATGGCGTGCCGGTAATAAAGGCTTTCTCAGTGCGCGAAGCTGCCGATCTGGATGCCGCCTTAGCTTATGTCGGCGTGGCCGACCGTCTCCTCTTTGACGCCAGGGCGCCGAAAGGTTCGGAACTTCCCGGCGGCAATGGCGTAAGCTTCGACTGGACATTGCTGGCGCGCCTTGACGGGAGCATAGATTACATGCTTTCCGGTGGGTTGAATGCGGAGAATGTCGCAGCGGCGCTGGCTCAGACCGCGCCTGCCGGTCTAGACGTTTCATCGGGCGTGGAAAGCGCGCCCGGCGTGAAGGACGAGACCCGCATTGCGGCGTTTTTTGAAGCGGTGCGTAAGGCCCGCATATAGGGATATGAGATGGCTGACCTGTCATCTCGACAATGGGTGAGATGACAATGACGACGGCAACGCTTCCCAATTCGCTCCGGACCGGACCTGACGAAGATGGCATGTTCGGAAATTTCGGCGGTCGCTTCGTTGCCGAGACGCTGATGCCGCTGATCCTGGAGCTGCAGGCGGCCTATGAAGCTTCAAAGACCGATCCAGAGTTTCAGGCCGAGCTTTCATCCCTCTCCACCCACTATGTCGGACGGCCCTCCAAGCTCTACTTTGCCGAAGGCCTAACAAGACATCTTGGCGGCGCAAAGATCTATTTTAAGCGTGAGGACCTGAACCATACAGGTTCGCACAAGATCAACAACTGCATTGGTCAGATCCTTCTTGCTCGAAAAATGGGCAAGACGCGCATCATTGCCGAAACCGGTGCCGGCCAGCACGGCGTGGCGACTGCAACCGTTGCAGCCCGCTTCGGCCTGCCCTGCGTGGTCTACATGGGTGCGACGGACGTCGAACGGCAGAAGCCGAATGTCTTTCGCATGAAGCTTCTCGGTGCAGAGGTCATCGCCGTCAAATCCGGCAATGGCACGCTGAAAGATGCCATGAACGAGGCTCTGCGCGATTGGGTTACCAATGTCGATGACACCTATTACTTGATCGGAACCGCAGCAGGCCCGCATCCCTATCCTGAACTGGTGCGCAATCTGCAATCGGTGATCGGCAAGGAAGCCCGCGAACAGATGATCGAGCGGGAGGGCCGGCTGCCGGATGCAATCATCGCTGCTGTTGGCGGCGGCTCCAACGCGATCGGCATGTTCCATCCCTTCCTCGATGATTCCAGCGTCAAGATTTACGGTGTGGAAGCCGGCGGGCGCGGCCTCGAAGGCGTCGAGCACTGCGCCTCGATGAATGCTGGCAGACCAGGGGTTCTGCACGGTAACCGTACCTACCTCCTTCAGGATCAGGATGGCCAGATACTCGAGGGTCACTCGATTTCGGCCGGTCTCGATTACCCGGGCGTCGGTCCTGAGCATTCCTGGCTGCGGGATACGGGCCGCGTGGCCTACGTGCCAATCCTTGACGACGAGGCGCTGGATGCCTTCCAGCTCTGCACCCGAACCGAGGGCATTATTCCGGCACTGGAATCGGCGCATGCAATTGCCTATGCCGCCAAGCTCGCTCCAACCATGGGCAAGGAACAAACGATCATCGTCAACCTGTCAGGCCGTGGCGACAAGGACGTACATACCGTCGCGCAGATGATGGACATGGAGATATGAAGTCTCGGTGAGTAATTTTGTCGACATCCAGGTCACTTGCCCCGACGAGGCGACGGCAATCGCGATCGCCGAGGCCTGCGTTTCACAGCAGTTGGTCGCCTGCGCCAATATTGGCGCACAGATGAAAAGCCTCTATCGCTGGAACGGGGCCATCGAACGTGACGCTGAAATCAGATTGATGCTCAAGACGCGGGCGAACCTGTTCGAGAAGGTCGCAGCTCTCGTGCGGGGGTTGCATCCTTACGAGACACCCGCGATCTTTGCGCTTCCAGTAAGCCATATCGACCCGGCCTATGGGGCATGGATCGAAGCAGAGACGGTCGCGCCACAAGACGAGTATCGTCCGCGTCGGGCGCGTTTTGCCCGCCTTGTTCAGGCTGGCCCCGCGACGATCAAACTTTCGACGATCAGCGTGTCGGATGCACATGTGGATGAGGATGCCGTCAACATTGCGGCGGCGTTCCTCGGGCTCCAAGGCGCTATGATTGCCGCTACCGACCATCGGAACGCCGGCTTTGCTGTTCTGCATCATGGTGAGGAAGCTTGGTGGCTGCTGTTGCACTGGTGGCTGGAAGGAGGTATCGCGACGCAGAAGCTCTGGCGCGCCGACCTTGCGTCAGGTGGTGCCTTTGCGCCTGCCGACCCGCTCCTCATGGCTTGTGTCTGGGAGTTGTCTGTGATCGATTTTGAACGCCGCGCCTGGATGCGCACCGCAATGGCAGGTAGACCTGTATCGGTCTATCTGGACGATAAATTTCCCGAGGGAACTGCATGACCACGCGTATCGACCGCCGCATGGCGAAGCTAAAAGAAGAAGGCCGTCCGGCACTCGTCACTTATTTCATGGGCGGTGACCCTGATTATGAGACCTCGCTGAGGATCATGAAGGCATTGCCGAAGGCAGGCAGCGATGTGATCGAGCTTGGAATGCCTTTTTCTGATCCCATGGCCGACGGCCCGGCAATCCAGGCTGCCGGCCTGCGCGCTCTGAAAGGCGGTCAGACGCTGGCCAGAACCATGCAAATGGCTTCTGATTTCCGCAAGCAGGATGACGAAACCCCGATCATCCTGATGGGCTATTACAATCCGATCTTCGTCTATGGTGTCGAGCGCTTCCTCGAGGACGCGATAAAAGCAGGCATCGACGGACTGATCGTCGTCGACCTGCCTTCCGAGATGGACAAGGAACTGTGTATTCCTGCGATGAACGCAGGCATGAATTTCATTCGTCTCGCGACGCCCACGACCGATGATAAGCGCATGCCCAAGGTTCTGCAGAACACGTCCGGCTTCGTCTATTACGTGTCGATGACGGGCATTACCGGCTCTGCCCTGCCTGACACGTCGAGGATTGGCGCAGCGGTTGCGCGTATCAAGAGCCATACGGATCTCCCTGTTTGCGTCGGTTTCGGCGTCAAAACGGCGGAGCAGGCCCGCGTGATCGGCGCATCTGCCGATGGCGTCGTGGTCGGCACGGCGATTGTCAACGCAGTCGCCAATGTGCTCGACAAGAATGGCAAGATGACCGCTGACCCGGCAGAGGCCGTGGCAACGCTGGTGAGCGGCCTGTCGGGTGGCGTGCGCCAGGCGCGCCTTGCATCCGCCACACAGGGCTGACACATACTAGCTGAGAAGACAGCGCTCTTTCGTGTGTCCGTAGCGCACGGTGCGTAGTGGAAAAAGCATTATGTGCAAGGCGAGCATGCCTGCCCTGACGCGCCAACACTGGACAAGCAAGCGCGCTTACCCGATAAGAGCCGCCACTGCTGCTTAGGAAGACAAGATGAACTGGATCACCAATTACGTCAGGCCGAAGATCAATTCGATGCTCGGACGCCGCGAAGTGCCGGAAAACCTCTGGATCAAGGATCCCGAGAGCGGTGAAATGGTGTTTCACAAGGATCTGGAAGAAAACCAGTTCGTCATCCCTTCTTCCGGCTATCACATGAAGATCAGCGCGCAGGATCGCCTGAAGCACTTCTTCGATGATGGACGCTACGATACACTGCCCAATCCGAAGGTTGCAGCCGATCCGCTGAAATTCCGTGATGAGAAGCGCTACACGGACCGCATCAAGGACGCACGCGCCAAGACCGGCATGGATGATGCCATAGTCAACGGCGTCGGCCTGCTCGAAGGTGTCAAGGTCGTCGCGACGGTGCAGGACTTCCGCTTCATGGGCGGTTCGCTCGGCATGGCGGCAGGCGATGCGATCATCACTGCCTTCGAAAAGGCCGTGGCCGAGCGCGCGCCGCTCGTTCTCTTCGCCGCCTCGGGCGGTGCTCGCATGCAGGAGGGCATACTTTCGCTGATGCAGCTCGCCCGCACTACCGTTGCAGTCGATCGTCTCAAGGAGTCGGGGCTGCCCTACATCGTTGTCCTGACCAATCCGACCACCGGCGGCGTCACCGCGTCCTACGCAATGCTGGGCGATGTCCATATTGCCGAACCGGGTGCGTTGATCGGCTTTGCCGGACCACGCGTCATCGAGCAGACCATTCGCGAAAAGCTGCCCGAAGGCTTCCAGCGTGCCGAATATCTGATGGAGCATGGCATGGTGGACATGGTCGTGTCGCGCCTTGAAATGCGCAGCACCGTGGCGCGGCTTGTGAAGCTGCTGATGAAGGTGCCGGCAACGGAAATCGCGCCAGCCAAGCAGGAAATCCTGCCGCCGCCAGCCCCGGCGGAAACCGACAAGCACGCCTGATCGACTATTCGGTTGATAGCGAAGGGATACGCAACGCTGCGTATCCCTTTCCTTTTGCCGGTTTGAAAAAGGGGTTCTATGATTCATGGCTTGTGGCAGTGCGTCATGCACGGAGAAGTGAAATGAACCTGAAAAGCGCGGCGGCATTGGAAATTGAGCGGTTGGAGAGCCTGCACCCGAAGGGCTTCGATCTTTCTCTGGATCGCATTCGCCGCCTGATGGAACGCCTCGGCAATCCACATCGCCGTCTTCCGCCCGTCATTCACATTGCCGGCACGAATGGCAAAGGCTCCGCAACCGCCTTCTGTCGTGCGCTTCTGGAAGCGCGGGGGCTTACTGTGCATGTGCACACGTCGCCGCATCTCGTGAACTGGCACGAGCGCTATCGCCTCGCTGGGAAACTTGTTGATGACGATCTTCTTGCTGAAACCATAGCCCGTGTCGCGAAAGCCAATAATGGCGAAGCCATAACGGTCTTTGAAATTCTCACGGCCGTAATGTTCGTGCTTTTTTCAGAACATCCGGCGGATGTTGCCATCGTCGAAGTGGGCCTTGGTGGTCGCTATGATTCCACGAATCTGATCGAGAAGCCTGCCTGCGCGCTGATCATGCCGATCTCGCTCGACCATGAGACTTATCTCGGTGACCGCGTCGAGCTGATTGCCGCCGAAAAGGCCGGCATCATCAAGCGAGGCTTTCCCGTCGTGATCGGCGCACAGGAGTCCGACACAGCTCTGGAAGTGCTCAGTGATACGGCGCTGCGCCTGCAATGCCCGCTCACTGTCTATGGTCAGGATTTCGTGGCGCTCGAAGAAAATGGTCGCATGGTCTATCAGGACGAGCATGGCCTGTTCGATATCAGCCTGCCCGTGCTGCCCGGTCGTCATCAACTTGCCAACGCGGCGGCGGCAATCGCGGCGTGCAAGGCAGCCGGTTTCCCGGTTTCGGCGCGCATGGCGGAAGAGGCAATGCTCAATGTGCGCTGGCCAGGTCGGATGCAGAAGATCGAGGGCGGCAAGCTCACCAGGCTAGCGCCAAGCGGCGCGGAAATCTGGCTCGACGGCGGTCATAATCCCGGGGCGGGCATTGTCGTCGCCGAAGCTCTGGCGGAGCAGGAAGAACGTTTTCCGCGCCCGCTCTTCCTCATCTCCGGCATGCTGAACACGAAGGACCAGACCGGTTATTTCCGCGCCTTCGAAGGCATGGCCCGGCGCGTCTATACCGTGCCGATCACCAGCTCGAATGCAGGTGCGCCGGTCGGTGAACTAGCGGCTCGAGCGATGCAAGCGGGACTTAACGCCGAACCGATCAGCTCGATCGAACATGCCTTGCAGCTTCTGAAGGAGAATTGGGACCCGGACGAGATCGCGCCTCGCATTCTCATCGGCGGATCGCTTTATCTCGTGGGCGAGGCACTGGAACTGAACGGCACGCCCCCCACCTGAAACTTCTGGCAACCAAGAACGCCCGGCACTTTGTCCGGGCGTTCTTAGTTTCACGTCGATATGGATCAGAGGTTGCCCTGCACCCAGCTCGAAAGAGCGCCCTTGGGGGCCGCTCCGACCTTGATATCGGCGACTTCGCCTGCCTTGAAGAGCGCCAAGGTCGGGATGGAACGGACGCCGAACTGAGCTGCCAGTTCCGGGTTCTCATCAATATTGAGCTTGGCGATCTTGGCTTTCCCGGCAACCTCACCTGCAATTTCTTCGAGCGCAGGGGCGATCATCTTGCAGGGACCGCACCATTCGGCCCAGAAATCCACGACGACGGGAACGTCGGAGTTCAGTACTTCTGCCTGGAAATTATTCGTATCGACCTTCACGGTTGCCATGAGAGGCTCCTTTGCCTGATTTTCCGACGCGGAATCGACGCCGGTCGTTGCATTTCATCTGGTGCATATCGAACGTCGGTTCAAGTGTAACGCGCCTGCCACTGTGGACAAGATGGCTTGCTTGTCGTCCCTCCAGTTCCAATTATCTTCAAAGGGATGATTTTAATCGTGTTTTGAACCCTCTATCAAATTGTACAAAGCGCGCTCAGAATTATTCAACGCAAATCCTGAGTGTTGCAGTTTAGAATAATTCTAAGGTTCTGATTTATTACGTTTTTTGACTTCCTGGCTGGAGAGTCGGATTGACTTTCTGCTGCAAGGGGCATTTTAATGTCCCCACGCTCGCAAGCGTATCCTTTGATGTCTTGGCCTTGAACCGGAATGATTGAAGGACGTGCCGCACAAGCTTTGCGCATTTGCGCAGCAACATGTCACATGTTGCCCTTCCAGCTCGTGCCGCTGTCTCACATTTCCTAAAACAGGCCAACCATTCTCCTCCAGAGAGGGCGCGTTTGCGAACTACCGTCTGGCTTACGGTGTCGCGCCCGTAACCCAGACGGCCAGACTGACGGGGCGTTTCTTCCGCCCGTCGGTTCAGTAAGCCGTAAGCTCTTCCATACCCCGCTCCCGAGGGTGGAAGGGTCGCCAACTGAGGACGTGTGTGAATGCTTGTTTGCCAATGCAACCTCATCACCCAGAAAGAGGTTGAGGATACGATCATCGATCTGCTCAACCAGGATCCCTGGCAGCTTATCGTGCCCGCCAAGGTCTATCACGCCATGAAAAAGCGTGGTCGTTGTTGCGGTTGTTTCCCAAATGTGGTCGAAACAATCATCCGGGTCACGGAACAATATCATCGCGACGCGGAGCAGTCGGCCGAGATAATCTGCTATCTCGACCGGGTGAGACAATTGCGCGACGAATTCGGGAGAAAATTCAATGAAAGGCGATCCACGGGTCATAGAGCGGCTTAACGAAGCGCTCTTCCTGGAGCTTGGTGCCGTCAATCAGTACTGGTTGCATTACCGCCTCCTCGACGACTGGGGCTATACGAAGCTTGCCAAGAAAGAACGTGCCGAATCCATCGAGGAAATGCAGCACGCCGACAAACTGATCGAACGCATCATTTTCCTCGAAGGCCATCCGAATCTGCAGTCTGTTGCGCCACTGCGCATCGGTCAGAACGTTCGCGAGGTTCTGGAAAGCGATCTTGCGGGCGAACACGATGCCCGCACCTCCTATAAGAAGTCGCGCGAAATCTGCGAGGAAATTGGCGACTACGTCACCAAGAACCTGTTCGAAGAGCTTCTGGCTGACGAAGAAGGCCATATCGACTTCCTCGAAACGCAACTGGAACTGCTCGACAAGATTGGCGAAGAAAAATACGGTCAGTTGAACGCTGACAGCGCCGACGCGGCCGAGTAGTAACATTGCATGAGAATGATGGCGGTGGAAACCGCCGCCATCATTCTCCTGACTATCGACTAGATGAGCTGACCAAGATCGCTGGCAGCAAGCGCGCGACGAATAATGGCAACAAATTTATCGCCTGCTTGCTCGACACTCCCGCTATTATCGATTGAGACGACCCTCTCCCCTGCAGAGACCGCCTTGCTACGGGACATGCGCGCCGCGACATCATCCGCCGTTTCCCGTCCCCGGTTTGCCAGGCGCTGTACGAGAATTTCAGGCTGTGCCGTGATTTCCACGACGACGACTGTACGGTAGCGATCACGTAGCGCCGGGATTACGGCACGCGACAAGTTCGCAATCACTACACTGCCCTGCGCAATCGCGCTGTCGAGTTCGGTCGGAAGACCGTAATGGAGACCATGCGCTTCCCAAGAAAGAGCAAATGCCCCTGTCTCCCTGGCTGCACAGAAAGCTTCTACGCTAAGCGCCTCGTGATCTTCTCCCGGAGCCGTTGCCGGGCGGGTGATTATGCGACGAGCGAAAAGAACGCTTTCCTTGGAAAACCGTTCGCGTGCGTAGTCAATGACAGTGTCCTTGCCAGCGCCACTAGGTCCGACAACGGCAATGAAGACACCCTTGCCGCCCTGATCCTCGACGGTGAGACGACGTTCATCAAACGGCGTGTGGAGAACGGGGCTGGTCATGCGACACGGTCTCCTTCGCGCCAGACGGTGCGTACGACCGGAACGTGGTCATCGACCCGCACCCGCACCAGGTCGGCGCGGCGGCCGACCTCGATTGCGCCGCGGTCATTGAGACGGATGGCTTCAGCAGGGTTTTTAGTGACCATACGGATGGCTTTTGGCAGATCGACACCATCAACCACTTCGCCGAGATAAAAAGCCGCCTGGATCATGCTGAAAGGGATATAGTCCGATGAGAGGATATCAAGCGTCCCTTCTTCGGCCAGTTCACGTGCCGCGATGTTGCCCGAGTGGGATCCCCCTCGAACGACATTTGGTGCTCCCATGAGGACGCCCATGCCGGCCATGTGTGAGGCTTTCGCCGCCTCCAGCGTGGTCGGAAATTCAGCGACCGCGATGCCCTGCGAAATAGCTTCATCAACATGGGCAATGGTCGCATCATCATGGCTGGCGAGAACAAAGCCTTTCGTCTTCGCCAGTTCCGCGATTGCCTTACGATTTTTGTCGGAGTAAAGCCCCGACTCCTCAACCCGGCGCTTGCAGAAGTCCTCGAACTGCTGATCCGTCATCTTCAGCTTGCCTTTGTAATATACCGCATAGGCGTCAAGGCTGGCGAATTGGCGCTGACCCGGCGCATGATCCATTAAGGATGCAAGGCGCACGCGTGAGTCGTTTTCGAACAGGCGAAAACCCTCCAGGCAGTTATCTGTAGAGACTTCGCAGCGCAGGTGCAGGAAGTGATCGGCGCGCAGACGATTGGCGCGAACACCGTCCTCGATCGCATTGCCAAGCATGCGTATCTCTTCGTGCTGAATATCGCTGTCGCGATCCACGCCGATACGCAGCGCGTCGCACACGGTCGTGATGCCGGCAGTAGCAATCTGTGCATCATGTGCCTGCACGGCAGCAAGCGGGTTCCAGCGAACCTTGGGGCGTGGCGTGTAATGGCTTTCGAGATGGTCGGTATGAAGCTCGACAAGGCCAGGGATGATATACTCGCCGTGCATGTCTTCACCGTTCCGGGGCGAGCCAGTATCGATCTCGGCGATCAGACCGTTACGGATCACCAGCGTGCCGTTGATTTCCTCATCCGGCAAGACGATGCGGGCGTTGGTCAATACGGTTTCGGTCTTCATTTCAGGCAAACTTTCTTTTTTCTTGCTGTCCCAGCGCGTAGTAGGATTGGATATGGAATGGCGCGCCAGGTTCAGGCTCGACGAAAAGCGCGAGGCCCGCGATTTCGAGCGGCTTGTTCAATACCATGTTGAAATGGCTCTCGAGCGCCGCACGCAGTTTTGGCTTGATAGCCGTATCGGCGCGGCCGCTCAGCGTCATGTGAAAGCGGAACGCTTCGAAGACGTAGGGATAGCCCCACTGCATCAGATTGCGGCACTCAAGTTGACTGAGGCCGTCGGGATTACGGCGTTCGATTTCTACTTCCGTCAGTGGAGCGCGGAATGGCTCGAAATGGCTGACGACTTCACCGGCCAAGGTGTTCAGCGCCGCACACGGTTCAGAAGGGACGAGTGCAAAAAAACCGTCGAGATCACCCAGAACAAGCTTGGGTATGGAGAACGGAGATTGCGTTGCAACGAAACGCGACAACGCCGCATCGAGCGCGGCTTCGCTTTCGTTGGCAGCAAGACGAAACGGCGCCTTAAGCGTTGCATGAAAACCGTAACGGCGTGCGGAGGCCGTGTGAAAAGCAACTTCGACTGCCGAGAGTGCACCGCTGGAGGCAGGCGGCGTCAAAGCCCCGGTAAATGCGCTGCGTCCCAGCCATTCCTCGGCCAGCGCCGTCAATATATGATCCCGTGATGGCGTGAAGTAAATGGCGTAGCGCATTTCCGAATCTCCAGATGCGACGCTCTCCAGCCTCGCCTTTACGGTTCGCCTGCAAACCGTCGAATCAATCAAAATTCAAACCAGCTTGCTAGCTGGTTTGAATGACAGAATGACGACTGTGAAACAATGTTTCACGACATTTACGCGCCTTGACCTTCAATGGTGGTTTCGACCGATGAGGCGCGAGCGGATCGCATTGGAGATGTTGTCGAATAGGAACACGACCATCAAGATCAGCAGAACCATATAGGCGACCTTATCCCAGTCCGCATTGGTCCCCATGGCCTCAAGGAGCTTGAGACCGATACCACCGGCGCCGACGGCACCAATAATCGTGGCCGAACGCGTGTTCGATTCCCAGAAGTACAGTGATTGCGAGACAAAGACCGGCAGAACTTGCGGCAGCACGCCAAAGCGGTTGACGTTGACTGTGCTTGCACCCACAGACTTGACGCCTTCGCGCTGCTTGTCATCCACATTTTCCAGCGCTTCCGCATAAACCTTGCCAAGCGCACCCGTATCCGTGAAAAAGATGGCCGCTATGCCAGGGATAGGACCTGGCCCAAAGCCACGGGTGAAGAACAGCGCCCAGATAAGCATGTCGATGGAGCGCAGGAAATCGAAGCTGCGCTTCATGAACCAGTTGGCGGGTCGGCTCTGCGTAATATTGCGGGCCGCGATGAAGGCGAGAGGCAATGCGACGAGTGTGGCAAACAACGTGCCGACAAAGGCCATGACAAGCGTCTGCATCAGCTTGGAGAAAATGTCGGCGTGCTGCCAGACGGTATTGCCTAGGAACTCGTCCTTCATGTAGCCGATGTTGCTGCGCTCAGGATCGATGCGTTCGCCAGCAAAGGCAAGCGCGCCAAGTTCGCCCCAGCTCCTTCCCCAAAACGGCGAGCGCGTGTCGAAGAAGAAGTTCGCCCATCCCATGAAACGCCGCTGGACGAAGACTTGATTTGTCCGGATTTCGGCGCTGCCCTCAAATCCGTAATCCACAACGACCTTGTTGCCGTCCTGGATGATCGCCGCCGGCGCATCAGTCGGAGCGGCAGCAGCATCCTGGGAAATATTGACGGTGTACAGATCGCCGCCGACATAGACATCCACCTTACTCGGCGTGACCTCAAGTCGATCGTTCTGGCTGCCGTACGAAACCGAGTATCCCCCGCTCTGCGTTGGCTGAAGCCAGTCGATATCCGCATCAGCCGGATATTGGCCACGCGTCGACCATTGTGCACGTACCGTGCCATCATCCTCAAAGCGAAGACGAGGTTGAGCACGCCATGAATACCAGTCCTGGAGGTAGACTGATGCACGATCCCAGCGCCCCTGCATGAAGGCCGGACCAATGTTAAACGCGAAAAAACAGACGATGAGATAGGCCAGAATAACACCCGCACCTACGAAAAGGCCGTAGCGCTGCATGAAGCTGCGGTGGAAGATGGCTGGATAGGTGTCGAGAATACGTTCGCGCTCGCTCGCGCTGATCTGCGGGACGGACGGCATCAGACTGCTCCCTTACCGAATGCGAAGGCATGTTCGCCAGTGAGCCGACGACGCAGCCAGGCCGAGAACTGATCGATGACGATAATGCTGATGAGCAACAGGATAATAATGGCATACGTCTTTGCCGCATGGTCGCGACCGATGGCAAGCCGAAACACCTCGCCGATACCTCCGCCACCGACTGCACCGATGATGGTGGAAGCCCGGACATTGATCTCCGCTCTCAGCAGTGCATAGGACACGAAATTCGGCAGAACCTGCGGCACTATGGCGAAACGCACACGTTCGAGCCACGTCGCCCCTGTCGCGCGCAAACCTTCTTCCGGTTTCATGTCGGCATTCTCGACAACCTCGAAGAACAATTTTCCGAGCGCGCCGATCGTGTGGACGGTGATGGCTATGATAGCGGCGATAGGACCGATTGACAGAATCGCGGTCAACAAGCCTGCAACGACGATCTCAGGAAAAGCGCGCATGACTTCCATCGTGCGGCGTGTGAACCAGCGTACGGCCCCAGAACCGACAAGATTGGTTGAAGCAAAGAAGCAGAGTACGAAGGCGATGGCCGTTCCGATGATTGTGGCGATGAGAGCAATGTTGATGGTGATAACAAGCTGATAAATGAAATGCGGAACATAAAGCGTTTCGGTTATGTAAATGCGTTCGGACGTATAATTATATTTCAGCGAGCCATCCGCATAAGGAGACGGCAGGTCGAACATGGCGCGGAGGATTTCCAGCGGACTGTCCGGAACGAAATTGCGCAGGAAGTCGAACGTGTATGGAAGGCGCTCGAAAAATTTTCCGGAGTTGGCATTGTTGGCGAAGTTCATCGAGGCCACGAGAAGAATGGCGAAGATGATCAACGCGAGAACCGTATAGATGCGGCGAACCAGCAGTTGCTGCTGATAATGCTGCATCATGAGTGACGCCGAGGGACCAAGCCCCGCAAAGCTGCTTTGACCGGACTGCGCCATGCCGAACCTTTCCCGAATGAACGAGCGGCACCGTTTCCGGTGCCGCTGCAAGGCTGCCTGAGCTGATTAGCTACCGATAACGGACTTACGAGCGTCGATGATCGTCTGATAGAAAGACTTGTCGACCTTCAGGTAATCCTTGTTGTCGCCGCCGGTGTAGGAGATGAAGCACTCCTTGTCTGTCGTCGGCAGGTTGAAGAAATACTCTTCGATCTTGTCGCGGATGTCCTGTGGAAGCGTATTGCTGACCATCAGCGGACCGTTCGGGATCAAAGGCGACTTCCAGACTTCGACGATGTCGTCGGCATCAAGATTACCCTTGTTTATCATCTGGTGAAGATTGCCGGACGAGTAGCCTTCTGCCCAGGAGCCAACACCCGAACCGAAAGTGGTGCCGACGTCGAACTTGCCATCGAGAACGGCGAGAACGAGGTTTTCATGGCCGCCGCCAAATCCTTCTTCAGAGAAGTATTCCTTGACCGAGACGCCGATTTCCTTTGGAAGAGCGACGTTAGGAACCAGAAAGCCCGATGTGGAATCTGGATCTGCAAAGCCGATCTTCTTGCCCTTGGCGTCGGCAAGCGTCTTGATGCCGGAGTCCTTGCGAGCAACCATGATAGAGTAGTAACCGCTGGAGCCGTCACTCTGCGTGTAGGTCAGGATCGGATCGACCGCACCTGGCTTCTGCAATTCAATTGCAGCGTATGAGGACGCACCCATGGACGCGATATCAATGGTGCCGCCGAGCAGACCCTGGATAACGCCGTTATAGTTAGGCG
Source organism: Limoniibacter endophyticus (assembly GCF_014652835.1). Lineage (GTDB taxonomy): Bacteria > Pseudomonadota > Alphaproteobacteria > Rhizobiales > Rhizobiaceae > Limoniibacter > Limoniibacter endophyticus. Next base: position 124,009 of record NZ_BMZO01000003.1, on the reverse strand, counting down.
ATGGGAAAATCTGGACGTCTTCAACGCCGGTCGCAGCCTTGAGGCCAGGAACCACACATTCAGTATTGCGGATCATGTCAGCCGCGTTCTCCGAGCCGTCAAGGCCGATGCGCAGAACCTTGACGTCCTGAGCCATGGCCGAACCTGCGACGACGCTCATGGCGACGGCAGCAAGAAGAGCTTTCTTCAACATTGTTTCATCCCCTGTTGATCCGGCCATGCCGGAAGACACCTAGTTGAGTACCTGCCCTTTACGCGGGCGAACGATCTTGGCGAATCCTCATGCTCCGGCTGGTGCCACGAGCTGCGGTTCGACGGATGGCGTAGCTCCCGAAGCGAGCTTGTTTGCTGGTATGTTGATCGAGGTCGAGGTCATGCTCTCATCGATATCGTTGCTCTCACCGCCATAGATTTCGCGAACAGCATCCAGCGTTAGATCGACGGGAGGCCCGTCGAACACGACAGAACCCTTCGACATGCCTATGATCCGCTCGCAATAGGTCCGGGCGGTATCGAGCGTATGCAAATTGGTTATGACGGTGATGCCGTCGCGCTGGTTGATGTCCTTCAGCGCGTCCATGACAATCTTCGCGTTAAGCGGATCCAGCGATGCGATCGGCTCGTCAGCGAGCAACATGCGCGGCTGCTGCATGAGGGCACGGGCAATTGCCACACGCTGCTGCTGACCACCGGACAGAGTGCCAGCCGGCTGCAGTGCAGTCTTCTCGATGCCAAGACGTTCGAGTGCGGCCATAGCCATCATACGTTCTTCATCGGAAAAAATGCTGAGCAGGCTGAGAATTTGCGAACGGTGATTGAGACGACCGAGCATGACATTGGTCAGAACGTCGAGACGAGGTACCAGATTAAACTGCTGAAAGATCATGGCACAGTCGCGCTGCCAGCTACGAAGCCGGGCACCACGCAAGGAAGACACTGCGCGATCGCCGAAATGAATGCCGCCCTCGCTTGTGTCCGCCAGACGATTGATCATACGCAGCAGTGTCGATTTACCAGCACCGGAACGGCCGATAATGCCAACCATCTGCCCCTGTGGGATGCTCAGACTGACGGCGTTAACCGCAATATTCTCGCCAAATCGGCGCGTGACATTGCGAATTTCCAGCATGTGCGATCCTCTTGTTGGCAAAGACCACAAGGTCAATTTCCGAGGCTGACTACCGAAGTTGCATGAAGTTGCTGTGTCAGAGTTGTGTCAGTTCTGTAACGGCTAACGATCCAGGCACGATTCGCAGGGTTTCTCCGGAATTGTTCACAAAAGAAATTTTCGTCTCTCCGGCTATTTCACGGCGACATGTCACTAAACAGTGCGGCGCCCGGCTCTGCCGGTCCGGGCACCGCACTCCACATATAAATTCGCCGGCTAATTTTTCTCATACTTATCAAGAAAGCGTTCTGCTGAGAGAGTGCGAAAATCGTCAAGCGCGGCTCGCAACCGGGCGTGGCTCCAGTCCCACCAGGCTAGCGCCTCATAGCGCACAGCAATCTCTGGATTGAAGCGTCGCCGGATCGGTCTCGCCGGGACGCCGCCGACAATAGTATAGGGTTCAACGTCGCGAGAGACGACAGCACCTGCCCCTACGACCGCTCCATTGCCGATCGTCACACCCGGCAGGATGGTGGAGCCGTGACCGAGCCATGTATCGTGACCGACAATGACGCGACGAGCGCGACGAGCCGCGAAAAAATCATTCTCGTGTTCGGCATCGTCCCAGTAATCGGACGCCCGATAGGTGAAATGATGCAGTGTCGCGCGTTCAACGGGGTGATTGGTCGCGTTAATACGGACATTGGCAGCGATATTGCAGAACTTGCCGATCGTGGCACCCCAGACCATGCCGTCTTCGGTAATATAGGAATAGTCACCCAGTATGCTTTCGGTAATACGTGTGCGTTCGCCGACCGCTGTATAGATCCCGAGTCTCGAATCCACTATGCGGGCCGTCTCGTGGACGGAGGGGCTTATAGAAAGCTTGCTCATTCCGCCGTTTTCCCGGGTGCAAAACGTGTGACGTCGATGACGCTATCGGCCACCTGTTTGCGCGTTTCCGCATCGTGAAAAATACCAAGCATAGCAACGCCGCGGGCTTTCTTCTCGGCTATCAGTTCAACGACCGCGGCCGCATTGGTCGCGTCGAGCGATGCGGTCGGTTCGTCGAGAAGCAGGATCGGATGATCTGTAATGAAGCCACGAGCGATATTGACCCGCTGCTGCTCCCCTCCGGAGAAGGTCGCAGGCGGCAGGTGCCACAGCCGTTCAGGTACATTAAGCCGACGAAGCATCTTCTCAGCCCGCTGCCTCGCCTCCTTGCGTTCCATACCGCGTCCTACCAGTGGATCGGCCACGACATCGAGCGCGGAGACCCGCGGAACAACGCGCAAGAACTGACTCACATAGCCCATTGTATAATTGCGCACGTCGAGAACGGTACGCGGACTCGCAGTTGCCAGATCAACGGCAGCGCCGCGATGGGCCACGACAATATTTCCGGCATCGACCGCGTAATTACCGTAGATCATCTTCAGGACCGAGCTCTTTCCTGCCCCTGAAGGACCGCCAAGCACTGCAAGCTTCCCCGCCTCAAGGAAGAACTCGACGTTACGCACGACGGGCAGCTCAATACCATCGCGCAAATGCATGACGAAGCTCTTGTCGAGGCCGGTAACGATCAGCGGACGGGCCGCTGGAAGGGAGGGCGTATAAAGGGAAACCATGACGTCAGACCTGCAGAATCGAGGAAACGAGAAGCTGGGTGTATGGCGCGCGCGGATCATCCAGAACACGATCCGTCAGACCGTGCTCGATAATGCGCCCGTTCTTCATGACGATCATGCGCTGCGACAGAAGACGGGCGACCGCGAGATCGTGCGTAACGACTACGGCGGCCAAGCCAAGATCAGTGACCAGACCCCGCAGGAGATCAAGCAGCCTCGCCTGCACGGAGACGTCCAGCCCCCCCGTCGGCTCGTCCATGAAAATGAGGCGCGGAGCGGTGACCAGATTCCGTGCGATCTGCAAGCGCTGGCGCATGCCACCGGAAAAAGCGCGCGGCTGATCGTCCACCCGGTCAGCCGCAATTTCCACCCGGCCAAGCCAGTCAATGGCGCTGGAGCGGATATTGCCATAATGGCGGTCGCCCACAGCCATCAGCCGCTCACCTACATTGGCGCCTGCTGAAACCGACATGCGCAGTCCATCGGCCGGATTCTGATGCACGAACCCCCAATCCGTGCGCATCAGCAACCGCCGTTCCGCTTCGCTCATCGCGTAAATGTTGCGCCTCGATCCATCGCGCATCCGATATGTAACCGAACCCGAATTTGGAAGGATCGCCGTCGAGAGGCAATTCAGGAGGGTCGATTTGCCCGAACCGGATTCGCCCACAACGGCCAGCACCTCGCCCGGATAGAGTTCGAAGGAGATATCCTCGCAGCCCTTGCGATTGCCATAGAGCTTGGTCAGTCCCTCAACGCTCAGCAAAACGTCGTCATGTATGGTCATGGCTCAAACCTTTCCTGCCAGATGGCCGGTGTGTCCGTTCGCTCTACGGTCTTCGCAGAAGTCGGTGTCCGAGCAGACAAACATGCGTCCGCCACGGTCGTTTAGAACCACCTCGTCGAGATAGACGCCTTTGGCGGCACAGAGGGCGCAAGGCTCCTCGAAAGTCTGGATCTCGAAGGGATGATCCTCAAAGTCGAGGCTCTCCACGCGAGTGTAGGGTGGCAGTGCGTAGATGCGCTTTTCGCGACCGGCTCCGAATAGCTGCAAGGCGGGAGACATATGCATCTTCGGATTATCAAATTTGGGGATAGGCGATGGATCCATCACATAGCGTCCCTCGACCTTTACCGGGTAGGCATAGGTCGTGGCGATGCGGCCATGACGAGCAATATCCTCATAAAGCTTCACATGCATGAGCCCATACTCTTCCAGCGCATGCATCTTGCGCGTCTCGGTTTCACGCGGCTCAAGAAAACGTAACGGCTCCGGAATCGGCACCTGATAAACCAGAACCTGGCCCTCCGAGAGCGGGTATTCCGGTATGCGGTGACGGGTCTGGATGATAGTGGCGTCCGCCGTGTGCGTGGTCACCGCCACGTTCGCGACCTTCTGGAAGAAGGCCCGGATGGAAACGGCGTTCGTTGTGTCGTCCGCCCCCTGATCGATGACCTTGAGCCGATCATCCGGACCGATGATCGAAGCCGTGACCTGAACACCGCCTGTGCCCCAGCCATAGGGCATTGGCATTTCGCGACTGGCAAACGGCACCTGATAACCGGGAATAGCTATTGCCTTGAGAATGGCGCGGCGGATCATCCGCTTAGTCTGCTCATCCAGATAGGCAAAATTATAGGCTGCAATTTCGCTTTGGGAGGAAACATCTTGCAGGCTCATGCGTTTGACCTCCGATTCGGGGATAATTCTATGGAATTCGGATTTTTCATTGCCATTCTGATCGCCGTGGTGGCGGGCTTCGGTGTCTGGCTGTCATATTGGCTTGGAGAACGAAACGCTTCGCGCAACGGGAAATAAGGCTTCATTCGGCTGCCTCCTGCAGGCCTTGCGCCTTGGCTTTCGCCTCTTGACGCAGGCGCCGCACCAAATCGAGTTCTGCCTGGAAATCCACGTAATGCGGCAGCTTGAGATGCTCCACGAAGCCGGTCGCCTGCACGTTGTCGCAATGCGACAGGACAAATTCCTGATCTTGCGCGGGAGCCGTCACATCTTCGGCGAATTCTTCCGTGCGTAGCGCGCGGTCACATAGGGCCATGGCCATGGCCTTGCGTTCCGATTGGCCAAAGACAAGGCCGTAGCCGCGAGTGAACTGCGGCGGCTGGCTGGCCGACCCCTTAAACTGATTGACCATCTGGCATTCGGTGAGGCGAATGCGGCCAAGCGGGAGGGAAAAATCGAGTTCCGGCACGTCCAGTTCCAGTTCCACCTCGCCGATACGCACTTCGCCAACGAAGGGATGCGAACGGCCGAAGCCACGCTGTGTCGAGTAGGCAAGCGCCAGAAGAAATCCTTCATCGCCACGCGCCAGCGTCTGCAACCTTGCCTCGCGCGCCATAGGATATTCCGGGGAGCTACGGGTAACGTCTACCGGTTCGTCCGAGCTCGCATCACCGTCCGCCTCTATCAGACCTTCGCGCGCCAGGAGGTCAGAGACACGCGCCATCGGTTCGGCGTGCCCTTCCGTCTTACGGAGAGGCGCATCAACCTCTGCCCCCCTTGCCAGTTCAGGATCGAGCAGACGGTGCGTGTAATCAAAAGTCGGCCCCAGCACCTGTCCGCCCGGCAAATCCTTGTAGGTTGCCGAGACACGGCGCTCGACCAGCATGGCGGCGGTATCGACCGGCTTCGAATAGCCGAAGCGTGGCAAAGTCGTGCGATATGCGCGGACGAGGAAAATTGCCTCGATCATGTCGCCACGCGCCTGAAGCAGCGCAAGAGCGGCAAGATCCCGGTCATAAAGCGAACCTTCAGCCATGACGCGATCGACGCCCAACGCAAGCTGTTCAACGATCTGCGATAACTGGAGCGCAGGCAGGTTGCGGTCACCGCGGCGGCGGTCGGCCAACAGACGATGCGCATTCTGGATGGCGGCTTCACCGCCCTTGACAGCGACATACATGGCTCACACCTCCAGAAGATTGATGCGCGTCGTGCGCGGGATGGATAAAAAGCCTTCCGGCCCGCAGAGGATCAGATCGACACCCAGCGGAAAGCGTGCATTGTTGCCTTCCCACTGGGCGACGAAGTTCTCGGGCAAGCCTTTTGGGGAGGCGGTGGAGAATGTTCTTATGCCAGGTCCATTGAGGCGCAGATGCTGACCGCCGGAGAGCGACGGCACCTGCACGATAAGGGTGGCGGAACGATCCGGAAATTCCTGCTCGCCTGGAGCAAATGCCGCAAGATCGGAAAGTTGCATTGCATCACCTGTGAGCACGAAATCGGCGAGCGCCTTGTCATCAACGATGGATGTGCCGCAGTGGAAGCCAAGCCAGGCACGTACGACCTGCGTGTCCAGGTCAGCGTCGAGCCAGAGCGTCGTGTCGTAATCGCAAAGTGTGAGCGCTGCGAGGGCGGCGAGAGGTGTCAGTGGGAGCGGCGGTTTAGCCGACGTGTCGGACCGATGAACCGTGCCAGGTTGCGCCATGGCACCCATGATGGCACGGAAGCCTGCCTGCAGTTCCATGACGGGGTCGACCAATCCGCCTTCAATCGTCTGTTCGGATGCTCTCGTCTGCATCAGTCTTCTCCCCGAACCATGGTGAAGAAGTCGACGCGGGTGGCAGCTGTCTCCCCAATACGTTTCTCATCAAGCTGTTGCTGCTCGGCTTCAAGCGGAGCAATGATGACCTGCTCAACCAGGTCGCGTCTATCCGGGTTCTGCCAGTGTGCGTCGACCAAGGCCGCGATGCGAGCCTTCTTACGATCGGTGCCAAGGCAGTAAGAATGTCCGACCACGCCATCGGCGCTGCGCAAGGAGGCCCTTGTAACGGTTATCTCGCCCACATTGAACGCGCCGCCGCCACCGCCCATACGCCCACGGACTGTCACGAGACCGGTTTCGGGTGCCCGAATATCTAAAGCTTCGGACGGTAGCCCGGCAAAATCGTAAAGCTCCACCAGACGACTACTTGAAGCTTGCGCCAGAACGGCCATGATGCGCCGTCTGGCAGGAGAATGTTGCTTGTCCATTTCTCACCACTTGCGTTATTTGTCTATATGTGTAGACATCTATACAAATTGGTATAGCAAGGTGGGATGACCGAAACATGACAGCAGACGAAAAACCTGCGGTGGCGTCGACGCGTTTACGTAAACAGGGCGGAGTTGCGCTTTGGCGGCAGATTGCCGACGGTATCCGCCAGGGCATTCGCGAGGGCGTGCTCGGCAATGGAGAAAGACTGCCGCCGGAAACGGATTTGGCAGAGCGGTTCGGCGTCAACCGCCATACAGTTCGCAGCGCAATTGCAGCGCTCGTTCAGGAAGGAGTACTACGTGCGGAACAAGGGCGCGGAACTTTCATCCAGAACAAAGAGCGCATCGTCTATCCCATCAGCAAGCGTACGCGGTTTTCACGCGGCATTGACGGTCAAGCACGCAGCACAAGTGGTCGCATGGTTGATTGCCTGACCGAAGTTGCATCTGAAATCGTCGCCACCATGCTGGCGCTTGATCCGAAAAGCCCGGTCGTCAAGCTGAAAAGCGTAAGCTTAGCGGACGGCCTGCCGCTATCCTCCGCTACCAGTTGGTTCGACTCGAGGCGTTTTGAGGGTATCGGTAAAATCTACGAAAAGACCGGTTCGATTACGGCAAGCCTCGCGCATTTTGGGGTCGAAGATTACACGCGGCGCTCGACCACGATATCCGCGCGGCACGCTGACGAAATCGAATGCCGTCTCCTTAGTTTGGCACCGGGAGCAATCGTACTCGTGACTAAGGCCATCAATATCGATGCTAGTGGCAAACCAATTCAGTTTTCCATCACCCGGTTCGTAGCCGATCGCGTCGAATTGTCAGTTTCTCCTGAAGAAAAACTGGAAGCGTTGTAAACGATCCTTATGCATACCATCGTCTCCTTACCCGCCCTCCCCGTCACTGCCGTTCTCGGCGATCTTACCCATGTTCTCGAACATAAGGGATGTGCAGTACTGGTGGCGCCGCCTGGTGCCGGCAAGACGACATTGGTTCCCTTGCATCTCCTGCAACAGCGTTGGCGCGGGAATGGCAAGATCATCGTGCTGGAGCCGCGTCGACTGGCGGCGCGTGCGGCGGCACGGCGCATGGCAAGCCTGCTTGGCGAAAAGGTCGGGGAGACCGTCGGCTACGCGATGCGTCTCGATAGCCGCCAATCTGCAAAGACCGGAATTCTGGTCGTTACCGAGGGCGTCTTCGCCCGCATGGTCCTCGATGATCCCGAACTGGCAGGCATTGCGTGTGTCGTTTTTGACGAGTTCCACGAACGGTCGCTCGATGCTGATTTTGGGCTGGCCCTCACGCTGGATGTCCGCGGCGCGCTGCGGCCAGATCTCCGGCTCCTGGTCATGTCGGCAACGCTGGACGGCGCACGTGTGGCGCAATTATTGGACGGCGCACCTATAATTGAAAGCCAAGGCCGCGCCTATCCAGTCGAAATTCGCTATCGTAACAGGGATGCGGCGACAAAAATCGAGGATGCAATGGCATCTGCCATTCGGAGCGTTCTTGCAGAAGAGGAGGGGAGCATCCTCGCCTTTCTGCCCGGTCAACGTGAAATAGAACGTTGCATGGAACGATTGACCGGAAATCTGCTACCGAGCGTTGATCTGGTTCCGCTCTTTGGCCAGCTCGACGGCAAGTCGCAGGATGCAGCGATCCAGCCACCCCCCGCAGGCCGGCGCAAGGTGGTGCTGGCAACCTCCATTGCCGAAAGCGCGATTACCATTGATGGCGTGCGCATAGTGATCGACTCCGGATTGGCGCGGTTGCCGAAATACGAGCCAGCCACCGGCCTGACGCGACTGGAGACGTTGCGCGTATCGCGGGCATCTGCCGATCAACGTGCAGGCCGCGCCGGTCGCACCCAGGAAGGCATCGCGATACGGCTCTGGCGCTCGGAACTGACGAATTCCCTGCCCGCTTTCGCGCCTCCCGAAATCCTCGAAGCCGACCTGACCGGATTGTTGCTGGACGCCGCTGCCTTCGGCATCACCGATCTGTCGACGCTTTCCTTTCTCGATGAACCGCCGACGCCTGCACTTTCCGAAGCGCGCAAGACGTTGATCGCGCTCGGGGCAACCGACGCAGGCGGACGCCTGACCGAAAAGGGCAAGCTCATACGCACGCTTGCCCTGCCGGTCGGTCTCGCCAACATGGTCGCAACTGCTACCGAACACGGTCAGGCGGGCAAAGCTGCACGTCTTGCGGTGATGCTGACGGAGCGCGGTCTTGGCGGCACATCTGCCGATATCGAGCACCGCTTCCGTCGGTTCGAAATGGAAAAAGGTCCTCGTGCGGAAAGCGCACGTGCTCTCGCCAGGCGCATCGCCTCATCCCTGCCGCAGAGCGCCCTGCGCACCGATCTTTCCGTTGCCGCGCTTCTGCTCCTCGCCTATCCTGAACGCGTCGCACGTAACCGCGGCGGGCGCGGACGCTATGTACTCGCCAACGGACGCGGTGCGGTGCTCGACGAGAATGACGCGCTGGCAGGCTCTGAATGGCTGGCAATCGCTGACATGCAGGGCAAGGCGCAAGGCGCACGCATCACCGCCGCCGCCGAACTTTCGGAATTCGATGTGCGTAGCTTGCTCGGACACATGATCGAACGCCGGGATGAGGGCTTCTACGACCGCGAGCGCAAAGCCCTGCGCCGACGCACCGTCGAGCGTCTTGGCGCAATCATCCTCGCCGAGCGTATGCTGCCAGTAGAGAAGGGCGACGAGGCCGATCGCGCACTGATCGATGTCGTCCGTCAGGAAGGCATCGCCATTCTTCCCTTCGGCCAAATGGCACAGTCCCTGCTTGAGCGTTTGACATGGCTGCATGAAACATTGGGGGCGCCGTGGCCCGACATGGCGGAAAAGGAACTGCTCGCAACACTGGACGATTGGTTTCTCCCCTTCCTGAAAGGCGATACGAGTCTTGGCGCGCTTAGCCAAGATCAGCTCTGCAACGGCTTGCGTTACCGCGTGCCTTTTGAAATAGCGCAAAATATCGACCGGCTGGCCCCCACGCATTTCAGAGCGCCAACGGGCAACAGCCTGCCACTGCGCTATGAGAACGGCGAAGTCGTGCTGGCCGTCCGTGTGCAGGAACTGTTCGGGTTGAACAATCACCCGACCGTTGGCGCCACCCGCGTACCCTTAACGTTGGAGCTTCTTTCGCCAGCCCATCGGCCTCTGCAGAAAACACGCGACCTCCCGGGCTTCTGGAACGGCTCCTGGATGGACGTTCGGGCCGACATGCGCGGGCGTTATCCCAAGCATGTCTGGCCAGAAAATCCGGCAGAAGCGCAAGCGACAGCCAAGGCAAAGCCCCGCGTCAAATAGACACTTTTACAATTGCAGGTTCAGGCGCATAAGGGACGCATCATGCAGGAAGCTCGCACACCCGATCCTCAGCAAAGTCAACGTTTACGTGTCAACACGCTGATCCGGCTGCGCTGGCTTGCCATTATCGGCCAGACTGCAGCCGTTCTCTTCGTCGCCTTCTGGCTGAACTTCCCGATGCCGGTTGCCCTTTGCCTCGGGCTCATCGGGATTTTGGCAGCGCTCAATCTCTTCCTGATTTATCATTACCCGGCTTCACACCGACTAACGCCATTGACGGCGTTCGCATTGATGACCTTCGATGCGCTGCAGCTGGCTGCGCTTCTTTATCTGACCGGCGGACTGACCAACCCGTTCTCGGTGCTGCTCGTCGTGCCGGTCGTTATTTCGGCAGCTTCCTTACCGTTGCGCATGACGATCACTCTGGGCATTTTCGTCATTGGGCTGACAACCGCGCTCAGTACCTATCATTATCCGTTGCCGTGGCAGGGCGAACCCATCCTTATTCCTCTGCTCTATATTGCAGGCATCTGGGTGGCGGTGGTTTCCACTATCGTATTCACCGCCGTTTATTCATGGCGCGTGGCACAGGAATCCCGACTTCTTGCCAATGCCCTTGCCGCCACGGAAATCATCTTGCAACGGGAGCAGCACCTTTCCGCACTGGATGGCCTTGCCGCAGCCGCGGCCCACGAACTCGGCACTCCGCTGGCGACGATCTCGCTGGTTGCAAAGGAGATGCAGAGGGCACTGGGAGAGGATGAGCGTTACGGCGAGGATGTTGCATTGCTTCGATCGCAAAGCGAGCGTTGCCGTGAAATCCTCAAGCGACTGACCAGTCTTTCCAGCGAAGGCGAAGCACATCTCGCACATCTCCCCCTCACATCGATGCTTGAAGAGGTCAGCGCCCCGCATCGGGACTTCGGCATCCGCATCATCAAACGCGAAGGCGTCATCGATGGGCCAGAACCTGTCGCCAAACGCAATGCGGGTGTTCTCTACGGCCTCGGCAATCTCGTCGAGAACGCCGTCGATTTCGCCTCCGAAAAAGTCTTCATTCGCTGGGGATGGAACGCGCAGACCGTCCGCATCGAAATCAGCGACGACGGTCGGGGCTTCACGCTCGATATTCTCGATCGCATTGGCGAACCCTATATGAGTACACGTGAAGGCGACGAGATGGGCGGAGGCCTTGGCCTGGGTCTCTTCATCGCCAAGACGCTTCTGGAGCGCTCAGGCGCCACCCTCACGTTCGGCAACAGCCTGGAACCTGGCATCGGAGCCGTCGTATCGATCGTCTGGCCGCGTCACCTGTTCGTTGAGCCGGAACCGCAGGGAAATACTCCAGTTGGCACCCGGGCATGAACCGTCTTATGATGAGAGCGACAAGATTATGACTATGGATGCAGACATGACCGACGAAGAGCTTGAAACAGGCGGTCTCGGCAGAGATCCTACCCTGCTGATCGTCGAGGATGACAAGCCGTTCTCCTCGCGCTTGGCACGCGCTATGGAAAGCCGCGGCTTCACGGTTTCGGTTGCGGAAAATGTCGCCGAAGCGCTTGCCAAGATAAAAGCTGGCGCACCGGCTTATGCAGTTGTCGATATGCGGCTCGGCGACGGAAACGGCCTGGACGTCGTGAAGGCGATCCACGAGAAGCGCGAAGACTGTCGCGCGATCATCCTGACCGGTTACGGCAATATTGCTACAGCGGTGACGGCCGTCAAACTAGGCGCAATCGACTACCTGTCGAAGCCTGCCGATGCGGATGAGGTTTACAAGGCTCTGATAGGGAGTGCCGACGATACGGCTTCGCCGCCGGAGAACCCGATGTCTGCTGACCGCGTCCGTTGGGAACATATTCAACGAGTCTATGAGATGTGCGAACGTAACGTTTCCGAGACAGCACGTCGGCTCAACATGCATCGCCGCACATTGCAGCGGATACTGGCCAAGCGCGCGCCGAGATAGCTCAGGCTTCGAGCGCATCCAGAATGAAATCGACGCGCTCGCGGACGCCCGTCTTCGGCAGGATTATCGGTTCATAGCCAAGAGCGGAATAGTCGCGAACCAATCGCTCATATTCCGCGATGGCATCGTCGAAACCGTGCTTCCTCTCCGCATCAGTTACGTAGATTTCTTGCCAAGGCGGGGTCAGGAAAACGCTTCGGGCATAAGGATAACGCTCGATAAGACTAGTGCTTTCTTCGCCGGTCACCACCCGTAGAAAAGATGCGGCGTCGATGAGGCTGCGGTCAAAGAAAACCACTCCTCCTTGTGCTCTTGCAGCCTCATGATCTTCTATGGCCAGATCAATGGCGGCCCGGGCAAAAGCCTCCGGATCGTCCCAGGGCAGCGACTTGCCACCCTGCTTCATTTCGTGTCTGACGATACGCCGCCCCGGCTCATCGATGGTTGGAAAGCCTTTATTTCTCAAGGCGTCAAGGATCGTCGATTTTCCGCCACCGGAACAGCCCGAAAGAACAATAAGCAAAGGGTTCCGCATGCTGAGGCACATTCCTTTCAACAGGGCGACTGGCACGGTCACTAATCGGCATCAATAGTCTGAATAGGAACACCGGCCAGTTCAGCCGCGAACAGGCGAGCTGCGGCGCTTCTGGAAAAGCGGGTCAACATGGCCTTGCGGCGAGCAGCCGGCAACGCGTGCTGCGGTGCCTCCCGCATGATTTCGGCTCCATAGGCATCTGCAAGAATGAAGCCGCACTCGTCGGGGAATATCTCCGCGGGCACATCCGCTAGCGTAGCGAAGAACAGCCTGTCACAATAGTCGCGGTAGTCCGGCCACTTCTTGTCTACACGAAAATCCTCAACTGAGGATTTGACCTCGATGATCCAGATTTCGCCCTTCTCTGTCAGCGCGGTCAGATCGGCACGGCGGCCCGAGCGCAAGCACAATTCCGGCAGGCACTGGATGCGCCGCTCGGCCAGCATCAGCTGCACGCCGCGTCGGATGGACAGAGCGCGAGGAGATTGACGCCCGTCGCGCAATGGATGCGCGTCGAGGGCGGAAACTATGGGCATAAGTAAACTCCGTGAAAACAGAGCTAGTTATGGGCGGAAATTGCGTCGAGAATGGCGCATTGCGGATTTTGATCGCCGCGACACCGCTTAACCAAGGCCTGCAGTTCGACGCGCATTTCTTCAAGTTGCGCAATCCGCGCAGTGATTTCCTCTATGTGACCGCTTGCAAGGGCACGCACATCCTGGCTGGCGCGTGTTTCGTCGCTCTGGAGCGCGAGCAATTGCCGACAATCATCGACACTGAAGCCGAGTCCGCGCGCCTTGCGCAGGAACTGGAGAGCTTCGATGTCGCGCTGGTTATAGTCGCGGTAGCCATTGGAGGATCGATCCGGCGAAACCAGACCGATCTCTTCGTAGTAGCGAATGGTCTTGGCCGGTAGATCGGACAGTTCGGAAGCGCAACCGATGTTCATCTTCCGTCCCCTGCTTCTCAATAGGCTTCGGCGATCTGCTCAACTTCCTGCACTTCTGGCACGAAGTGACGCAGCAGGTTCTGGATACCGTGCTTCAGGGTCGCAGTAGATGACGGACAACCGGCACACGCGCCCTTCATGTTCAGAAAGACCGTGCCTTCCTTGTAGCCGCGGAAAGTAATGTCGCCGCCATCCTGGGCCACGGCAGGTCGAACACGGGTGTCGAGGATTTCCTTGATGGTGACGACGATTTCCTCATCAGCTTCATCGTAAAATTCTTCGCCAGCCTCGATATCAGCCATCTGTGACTGATGCTGACCCGCAAGAACCGGCGCGCCGCTCAGAAAATGCTCCATCAGCGCACCGAGAATAGCGGGCTTGAGATGTTGCCACTCGGCATCGCCTTTGGTGACGGTGACGAAGTCATAACCAAAAAACACGCCGGTTACGCCCGGCACGTCGAACAGACGAGCGGCCAGAGGAGAACCTTCCTGCGCCGACTGCACGTCGCGGAATTCCGCCGTGCCGGACGGCATGACTTCGCGCCCGGGCAAAAACTTGAGTGTTGCCGGGTTCGGCGTCGTCTCGGTCTGGATGAACATGGTTGTCTCCGTGCTGGCGGACAAGTTCAAGGCTTGCTGCCGCGATTTTCTGGAATACCTCTAAAATAGAGGATTCCAGCGTCCCATTCAAGAAAGCTTGGGTTCAAACTTTCTTAGGTCAGGCTGTCGATGTCTTCATCCGAAAGCGAATGCGGGATTACTGTTACCGGAATCGGGAAAGCTGCGCCCTTGCCCGCGACCGAAGTCACCAGCGGACCGGGACCTTCCTTGCCGCTACCGGCCGCCAGAACCAATATGACAATGTCCTGATCTTCCTCGATCAGCTTGTGGATCTGCTCTACTACCGCTCCCTCGCGCACAACGAGTTCGGGTTCGATGCCCACTTCCTCGCGCACCTTGCCCGCGACCTTGTGCAGTGCGTCACGCGCCTTCTGCTCGGCTTCCTCGCGCATGATCTGCTCAACGCCTAGCCAATGCTGAAAGCCATCGGGCTCGGACACGTAGAGCAGGACGAGCACCCCGCTGGTGCTTTTGACACGCCGCGCCGCATAGGCGGCGGCGCGTTCGCATTCGGGCGTATCGTCCACGACGGCCAGGAATTTACGCTTATGTCCGGCTTCACGGATCAGACGCTTAGAGACCATACGTTTCCCCTCGGTTTTTCCCGTATTTTGCCACTACCCTGCGGCGCTGACAATTCAGCGGTTGAGCAGGCCCATAATATCGCGCACATGCACCATGTTCTTCTCCGCTATCTCGCTGGCACGTTCGCCGCCGTCCCGCAATATCGCATCAATATGACCCGGGTCGCTCGAATAGCGGCGCATTTCCGCCGTAATCGGCGCAATCTGCTCGACCGCCAGATCAGCCAGAGCAGGCTTGAAAACGGAGAACTGCTTGCCGGCAAATTCCTCGATGACCCTGGAGCGCGTTGTTCCGGATAGTGCCGCATAGATGCTGACGAGATTTTCGGCCTCCGGCCGACCAGCCAGAGCTTCGACAGTGTCCGGTAGCGGCTCTGTATCGGTCTTTGCCTTGCGGATCTTTTTGGCAATAGTATCGGCATCATCTTTCAAAGCGATACGCGAAAGGTCGGACGGGTCGGACTTTGACATCTTCTTCGTTCCGTCGCGCAACGACATGATACGCGGCGCTTCACCGCCAATCAGCGGCTCTGTCAGCGGGAAGAAGCCATTCACGGTTTCGTCGCCGACCTTCATCTCGACGCCCACGCCGAGTTCGGCAATGCGGTCCGAGTAGTCATTGTTGAACTTCTGGGCAATGTCACGCGTCAGCTCAATATGCTGTTTCTGGTCATCTCCGACGGGGACATGGGTGGCGCGATAAAGCAGAATATCTGCGGCCATCAGGCTCGGATAGGCAAACAATCCAACAGAGGCAGCCTCACGATCCTTACCGGCTTTTTCCTTGAACTGCGTCATGCGATTGAGCCAGCCCATACGCGCAATACAATTGAAAATCCAGGCAAGCTCGGTGTGCTGGCGCACGCGGCTCTGATTGAAGATGATGTGCTTTTTTGGGTCGATACCGGCAGCCAGATAGGCGGCGGCAATATCGCGAATAGCATTTTCCAGTTCGACCGGGTTCTGAGGAACCGTGATCGCATGCAGATCAACCACGCAATAGAGGCACGGGAAACTATCCTGCAGCTTCACGAACTGCTTGATGGCTCCGAGATAATTGCCGAGATGCAGATTACCGGTCGGCTGAACGCCGGAAAAAACGCGCGGCTCAAAACCCGTCATGGAACGACACCTTTCACGGTCACGAACGACCAAACTTCGTTATTCTGTCAGCGCCGCTTATGAACGACGAAGCGCCTGCGATCAAGCAGCGCTAGCTGTTTGCCGCCTGCACGGACTTCTCGCGCCGGCCTTGACCGTTGCTCTCCAATACGTCGAGTAGCGCTTCCCGGATGGCCTTGATGCGACTTTCATTTGTCACCTTATGCCCCATCAGATCGGTGACATAGAAGGTATCTATAACCTTTTCGCCAAAGGTCGTGATATGCGCCGAGGCTATATCGAGAGAGAGATCTGAAAGCGTTCCGGTGATAGCCGAGAGCAGGCCCGGGCGATCAAGACCACGCACGTCGATGACTGAAAAGCGCTCGGAAATTGTATTGCGCACGTCGATGCGCGATTTCACCGTAAAGGTCTTGCTCGGCTTCTTCGACGCTCGGCGCTTCTCGATGATTTCAGGCAGATAAGCATTGCCAGACAGCACCTGTTCGATCAGCTTACCTACCCGCTCGGCACGACGCGTCTCATCCTCGTCACGGTCAAATTCGCGATTGATAAGGATGACATCGAGCGCGCGACCGTCTGACGTCGTGAAAATTTGCGCATCGACAATATTGGCATCGGCCGCGGAGCAGGCTCCCGCGATGATCGACAGAAGGCGCGGATGGTCAGGCGCCAGAATGGTGATCTCGGTTACCGCCTCGAATGTCATTGCGCGCACCATGGTGGCGAGCCGCAGCTTCTTTTCATCGGCAGCACGAATAAATTCTGCATGACGAACCTGATCTTCGAGACTGACCGTCAGCAGATAATTCGTGTAGGGCAGCGTCGTGTAACGTTGTTTTTCCTGTTCCGGCCAGGCGTCCAGCGCATTCTCAAGCGCTGCACGTGCAGCCTTGGCGCGCTGATCGCGCGAAGCGTGCGAGAAGCCTCCACTCAAAACCAGTTCCGTCTCGAAATAGAGCGTTCGCAGCAATTGGCCCTTCCAGCCGTTCCAAACACCCGGGCCGACGCCACGAATATCGCAAACCGTGAGAATGAGCAGCAGCTTGAGGCGGTCAATCGATTGCACCGCGCGCGCAAAATCCTCGATGGTTTTGCGATCATTGAGATCGCGTGTCTGAGCGGTCATCGACATGAGCAGGTGATTCTCGATCAGCCAGGCGACTGTTTCCGTATCCTGATCGGAAAGCCCCAGCAGCGGGCAGATTCGCCGTGCAACGCGCGCACCCGCCGTCGAGTGGTCTTCCGGCCGTCCTTTCGCAATGTCATGCAGAAGGACGGCGACATAAATCAGGGTCCGCTGGTTGGCGAGGTCCGGCATCAACTTGTGCGATAAGGGGTGCACCGCTTCGCCTTCGCCATGTTCGATCTCAGCCAGGACGCCGACGCAGCGCAGCAGATGCTCATCCACAGTGTAGTGATGATACATATTGAATTGCATCATCGCGACGATCTTGCCGAAATCCGGAATGAATTTACCGAGTAATCCCGTCTCGTTCATGCGCCGCAGATTGAGCTCGGGATTGCGGTTCGACGTTAGCACATCGAGGAAAAGCTCATTGGCCTCCGGATTGCGGCGCAGGGTGCGGTCGACCAGATGCAGCGAGCGGGTCAGAAGCTTGAAAGCATCGGGATGATATTCCAGCCCGTGACGGTCTGCGAACCAGAACAGCCGGATCAAATTGATCGGGTCTTTGGAGAAGACATCTTGGGCGGCCACGTTAATGCGATAATTATCGATGATGAAATCGCTGGTCCCTGCGAGCTTGCGACGGCGGCGCGAAAATCCCATGATCAGGCGGTTGAAGCCCGATGTCTCCGACGCGTGCTCCTCTTCCAGAGCTGAGCAGAAGATGCGCGTCAGATCGCCGACGTCCTTCGCGACCAGGAAGTAGTGCTTCATGAAGCGTTCGACGGCGGACAGGCCGGGGTGGGTGGTATAACCAAGGCGGGCGGCGATTTCCGACTGGAGATCGAAGCTCAGGCGCTCCTCGCCTTTGCCAGTCAGAAAATGCATATGGCAGCGCACGGCCCAAAGGAAATCTTCGGCCTTGCGAAAGAGATTATATTCGCCACGCGTGAAAACCTTGCCGATCAGGTCTTCGCCTCGTCTTACTCGATAAACATACTTACCTATCCAGAACAGCGTGTGCAGATCACGCAGACCACCCTTGCCATCCTTGACATTCGGCTCGACGAGATAACGGCTTTCACCCGCCTTGCGATGGCGTTGATCCCGCTCCACAAGCTTGGCCTGCGCGAATTCTGGCCCGGTGTTCGAAACGATTTCCTCGTCGAAGCGCCGAACCATGTCGGCAAACAGAGTTTCCTCGCCCCAGATAAAGCGCGCTTCAAGAATGGCTGTGCGAATGGTCATGTCGTCGCGCGACAAACGAAGGCATTCCTCCACGCTACGGGTCGCGTGCCCGACCTTGAGCCCCAGATCCCAAAGCATATAGAGCACATACTCGATGATCTGCTCGCTCCAGGCAGTGCGCTTGTAGGGAAGCACGAAAAGCAGATCGATATCCGAACCGGGTGCGAGGGTACCGCGACCATAACCGCCAACTGCGCCAACTGCGATGCGTTCACCGGAGGATGGATTCTGCACCGAATAAACATAACGGGCAGCATAGTCGGCCAGAGCGCAGATGATCTCATCCATAAGATAGGAAAGGCGCCGCGCGCAGACCGTGCCGCCGCCATCCAAAGCTAGCATGTCCTGAGCTCGCTTATGGCCCGATGCTACTGTTTCCTTTAGAAGGGAAAGAACTTTCGGGCGCGGGTCGGAATGGTCCTGATGCAGTGCCGCAAGTTGGCGGCGGAGCGCCACGCTGTCAACCATTTCATCGAACTTCAAAGCTATGCGCGCCATCGGCCTTCCGTACTCTCGAAATGTGCGTCTGCACCTTAGTGCGGCGCTTCCAACATGAAAACACCGCGCATTCGAAAATGCGCGGTGTGAATTTTATGCCCTCCTGGTCGTTCAGGCCGGCAGGTGCGGGGCGGGAAGTTCAGCCTCGTTGGCTTCGGCATCGTTCCTGCGTCTGCGCTCCATCAAATCGCGGAAATGCGAGTCAGACTCGGCAAGGAATGTGTAGAACATCGGTACCACGAACAGCGTAAACATCGTGCCGATGAGGATGCCGGAGAAGATCACCAGGCCCATCGAATAACGGGCGGCTGCACCCGCGCCCTGGGCGATGATCAGCGGCACGACACCGATGGCCATGGCGGCTGTCGTCATCAGGATTGGACGCAGACGCACCTTGGCGGAAGCAATGATAGCATCATGGCGCGACATACCGTGCTCACGCTGCTGGTTCGCGAACTCGACCAGCAAGATACCATGTTTGGTGATCAGACCGATCAGCGTGATTAGCCCGACCTGCGTATATATGTTGAGCGTTCCCAGACCGAGATTGAGCGGAACGATCGCGCCGAAGATCGACAGTGGCACCGACATCATAATGATCAGCGGGTCACGGAAACTTTCATACTGCGCGGCCAGCACCAGGTAGATGACGACGATGGCGAGCGCGAAGGCGATCAGGATCGTGTTGCCCTGCTCGATCTCGAGACGCGACTGACCGGAATAGTCGATGAAGAAACCGTCCGGCAAGTTGGGTTGTGCCACATCGAGAATGGCCTGCAGGCCTGCACCTGTCGTAACGCCGGGAAGCGGCAACGCGCTGATGGTTGCGGAATTCAACTGGTTGAACTGCTCGATTGCAGCCGGGGCGGCACCCGTTTCCACATGCACAACCGATGATAAGGGCACCATCTGTCCCGACGCCGCGCGAACATAATAGCTCGCAAGATCCTGCGGATTGGCTCGGTAGCGATCAGGTACCTGGGTGATTACGTCATAGGAGTTCGAATCGCGGTCGAACTGCGCAACTTTGCCGCCACCAACCAGAACGCCAAGCGTCGCGCCTATATCGCTGATGGGCACATTCAAAGCAGCGGCACGATCGCGATCGATCGTGATCGTCACCTGCGGTGCATCGAAGCTCATCGAATTCTGGACGATGATGAAGCGCCCGCTGGCCTGTGCCTGCTTGCGTATTTCCTCCGCATATTCATAAACGCGCTGTGGCTCGCCGGTCGACTGAATAACGACCGAAATCGGCAAACCGCCGCCAGTACCCGGCAAGGTAGGAGGCGCGAAAACGAAAGCCTGAACGCCCGGAACCTTGTTGATCTCAGCCTGAACCTGTTGCTGGATTTCAGACTGCGAACGTGTGCGGTCAGCCCAGTCCTTCAACGCCCAGACGTAGAAGGCCGAGTTTGTCTCGCCGCCCATGCCCACCACAGAAAAGCGGGCACGCGTTTCTTCGAGCGATCCTGTCATCTCGTCCATCTGGTCGAGGTAGAGCTTTGTATATTGTGAGGTCGCATAACGCGGAGCGGTAACAAGCGAGAAAAGTGCACCCTGATCTTCTTCCGGCGCCAATTCCGACGAGGTCTTCATGAAAAGGAAGCCCGTGACGGCGAGAAGCGCGATCACGATGAAGAGCGTAACGGGACGGTAGTTCAGGGATCCGCCCACCAGTCGCTCGTATCGGTTTTCGAGGCGGCTGAAGGAACGATCGACAAGATTCTGGAACCGGCTGTGATTGCCGGCCTTCAAAAGGCGCGCCGACATCATCGGCGTAATCGTCAGCGCCACAAAGCCGGAGATGATCACCGCGCCCGCTAGTGTAAACGCAAATTCACGGAACAATGCCCCGGTCAAGCCGCCGGTGAAACCGAGCGGCGCGAACACCGCGGCCAGAGTGATTGTCATCGCGATGACAGGCGTAGAAATCTCGCGCATCCCGACAAAGGACGCCCGCATGGGAGAAAGACCTTCCTCGATGTGGCGGTGGATGTTTTCCACCACGACAATCGCGTCATCCACCACCAGGCCGATAGCCAGAACCATGGCCAGCAGCGATAGGAGATTGATCGAGTAACCCAATGTATACAGGAAGAAACAAACGCCGATCAGCGAGAGCGGTATCGTGACGATGGGCATCAGAACCGAACGGAACGAACCCAGGAAGAGAAGGATGACGACGATAACAATAGCAACTGCTTCGGCAATCGTCTTGAACACTTCTTCGATCGAAGCGCTGATCTGCTCGGTGGCATCGTATACCAGCACGATCGACATGCCATCCGGCAGCGAGTTCTGAATGGCAGGAAGTTCCTCCAAAACTCCTGCGGCTGTATCGAGTGGATTGGCGGCAGGTGTCGGATTGATTGCGAGGAAGACGCCCGGTGTGCCGTTGAAGGTCACGACGGTGTCAAGATCGGCCGCACCAAGCTCGACATTAGCCACGTCGCGCAATCGGACGACATTGTCGCCTTCCGAGCGCAGCGGCAGCGCGCCGAACACTTCCGGCGTTTGCAGGGTAGAATTCAAATTGATCGGCGAGGCAACATATTCGTTCTTGGTCTTGCCTGGTGCGGCAAGGAAATTGGATGCATTGATGGCCGAAAGAACTTCCGAGGCCGTCACGTTGCGTGAGGCCATGCGGACCGGATCGAGCCAGACGCGCATCGAATATTCTTTTTCGCCCAGGATCTGGACTTCCGCTACACCTTCGACCGTGGAGAGGCGCGGACTGATGACGCGCTTCAAGTACTCGGTAATCTGCTCCTGCGTCATATTCGGGTTCTGCGCCGCCAAATACATGATGGCGAACTGTTGACCCGTTCCTTTGACAATGATCGGATCATCAGATTCTGACGGAAGATTCCCACGAACCTGATTGACCTTGGAAATAACTTCGGTAAGCGCGGCATCGGGATCAGCGCCAAGCTGCATCTGCACGGTCACGACGCTTGCCGAGGTGCGGCTGGTAGAGCTGACATAGTCAATGTTTTCAGTCGTCGCGACGGCGCGCGCGATCGGAGCCGTGATGAAACCCTGGATCAGGTCGGCACTCGCGCCCGGATACGTCGTCGTAATAGTAATCGCGGTTTCTTCCACTTCCGGATACTGACGTACCGAAAGGTTGAAGATGCCCTGAAAACCGAGAAGCAGGATCAGTGCGGCCGTAACGACCGAGAGAACCGGCCTTTTGATGAAGATGTCGGAAAAGCTCACTGCTGTGCTCCGCTTCTTTCGATCTCTGCCGGATTCACATCATTGTTGATTGTGACTGGCGTCGCGTTGGACAGACGGTTCTGACCCGCTGTTACAACGGTCTCACCGGCACGCAGACCTTCGCGGATTTCGACGCGTTGACCGGAGCGGCGACCGAGCTGAACGAAAACTTGCCGCACTTCAAGATTCTCCGCGTCGTCGGCGATCGGCTCGACTTGAGCCTGCTCGGGCTGCGCATCCGCACTGCCATTCTGCTGCCCTTCGCGCTTGTTGCGAACGACGAACACGTAGTCGCCATAGAGGCTCGACGTCACGGCAGTTTGGGGCACGGCCAGAACGCCTTCATCGGTCGGCAGTACCACGCGAACGCGTACGAACTGGCCAGGGT
The DNA here is from genome assembly GCF_014652835.1 of Limoniibacter endophyticus. Lineage (GTDB taxonomy): Bacteria > Pseudomonadota > Alphaproteobacteria > Rhizobiales > Rhizobiaceae > Limoniibacter > Limoniibacter endophyticus. The sequence continues at coordinate 101,680 of NZ_BMZO01000003.1, read as the reverse complement.
TGAGTTTACGATCAGGATTCTCCACCTCCCCGCGCACGCTGACGAGACGGCTTTCCGCGTTGATTTTGGGATCGATGCCGGTGATCGTACCGTCCACACCGTCTTCGCCTTCTCCGATCATAACCTTGATGGGCTGCCCGAGCTTGAGACTGGACAATTCCTGCTCTGGAACAGTGAAATCAACCCGCATCGTGTCCAGAGACTGCAAAGTCGCCACCTTCGTGCCAGCAGTGACATATTGGCCGACCTCGATCTCGGGAATACCCATGGTTCCGGCGAAAGGCGCCTCCAGTGATTTCTGGCGCAGAACCGCCCGCAGACGTTCGACGGTCGAACGCGCCTGGATGGCTTCCGACTGTGCGGTGTCGAGCGCAGACGCAGCGTTAACGCCTCGGCTGGCCAGCGACCGCGTACGACGCAACGTATCTTCAGCCAGCTGCAGGGACGATTCAGACGAAGCCAGATCGGCCCGCTCGATGCGATCATCGATCTGAACGAGCACCGCATCCTTCGTGACATCCTGGTTGGCTTTGAAATTGATCGCCATAACCGTGCCATTCGCTTCCACAGCAAGATCGACACCCTGACGTGCGCTGACCGTGCCAATGGCGTCAATACCTGGTTCCCAATCGCCGGGCTCGATAACATATGTCGAGACCGTCTGGGATGGGGTCTGCATGTTAGCGAAGTAATCGGAAATCGCCTTGTCGCGGAACAGGTTGAACCCGACGAGCCCCCCGCAGATCAATATGATGAAAATGAGGGCTATGATGAAACGCTTTATCATGTCGAGCCTGTCCCCGGTCTCGTTCGACGTTAGAAGCACTGCCGGTCTCTCTAGGAGCGAAAGCCTTCTACCACGGATTTCGATGCGATTTCGAACTCAAATCCGGATTTCCGCACCTGTTGACCGTGAACTTGCGTCGGGCGCGCGAAAAAGCTCGTATTTGGTTACGTTTCCCTTTACTGTACCGACCGGTCGGTAATGTCAATTTGAAAGTATTATATATGACCTCGGATCGGGTTTCGACGCGTGACCGCATTCTGGACGCGGCCACGGCCATCGCACATGAAAACGGAACCGCGAACGTTTCCCTGAATGCCGTAGCCGAGAGAGCGGGCATATCGAAAAGCGGTCTTCTCTATCATTTCTCGAGCAAGGCGCGGCTCATGGAGGCGTTAGTCGAAGGGCATGTTTGCGTTCTCAAATCCGAAGTCCTCAAGGCCGCAGAAGAAAATCGCGGCGTTCAAAATGCCTGCATAAAAGCCTTTGTCGAAGCCTACCGCCGCGAACGGTGCGCGGGCAAGGTCGTGCCGACGGGGGTGCTCGCCGCCATCGCCGAAAACCCTGACATGATCACGCCGATTCGCCGCTACCAGATGGAGCTGGTGGAAACCTTCAAGACACAAAACAACGAACCCGAACTGGCTTTGATCGCTTTCCTTGCCATCGAAGGCCTACGCTGCATGCGTCTTTTCGACACTCAGCTTCTCAATGGAGACGAAGAAGCCCGCGTCATCGACAAGCTCTTTGAAATTCTCGATCAGTTCAAAGCCTGATCTCCTAGAAAGAATTCGGGAGTCGAGGACACCTCCTTCCTTAGGTATCCCGCCACGGCTCGCACGCTCGCCAGCTCATGTGCCTGATCGGGAACAACAAGCCAGTATGTGCGCTCTATGGTGATCGCCTCAGGACAGACGACTTCGAGAAGCGGGTCGTCCTCCCCCATGAAAACCGGCAGAACGCAAAGCCCGATACCCTGCTGAGTCGCCTTGAGCTGAGACATGATGCTGCTCGCTTGAAATTTTGCTTTCAAGCCCGGCAATACATCGTGCAGATAATCGAGGCCGGGCGAGAATATCATGTCATCGATATATCCGATGAAAGGATGATGCCCCACTTGCGCAGGATCGACAATCGGCGGATGCCGACGCAGATACTCCTTGGCTCCATAAATCTTGAGGGTGTAATCGGTGAGTTTCTCGCATACATATGGCCCGCTTTTGGGCGGGTCGAGCGTAACCAGAAGATCCGCTTCCTTACGCGATAGCGCCATTATCTGCTGGATCGTAACGAGCTCCAGCGAAATATTCGGGAAGGCATCGGTGAAGCTGCGCATACGATCAGCAAGGAAATAGTTTCCGAAACCCTCCAATGTGCTCAAACGCACCGCCCCGCGCACAGGAGAAAAGTCGGTCGCCGCTTCCTGCAGGCGCTCGGCCTCCTGTTCTATTCGACGGGCTGAGGCGAGAAGACGCTGCCCCGCCGGCGTCAATACGTAGCCTTGCGGGTTGCGTTCGAAGAGCTTTGCCGAAAGTGCAAGCTCCAGATTTTCTATTCGCCGGGACACAGTTGCGTGACTGGAGCGAAGTCGACGTGCCGCTGAGGATAGCTGACCACTTCGCGCGACGGCGAGGAAATAGCGTAAATCGTCCCAGCTAAATCGCATTATATCCTCACTCCGGTCCGCTTGTTCAAAATTGAACAGGCTCTGCTTGGAAATTGTTTCACGATGCGACTTGCGTCAAGTTCGCCTTTTGGTGAAGCTCATATCAAACGGGCCGTTTCGGGAGGAACAGCAAACGTCCCGTTTCCTTAGTGATGCATCCATGGGAGGATACGATGCGCACATCCATTCTTACGGCCTTTGGCCTACTCGCTCTTTCGAGCACCGCTTTTTCTCAAGAGTTTTCCGATAATGTCATCAAGATCGGCATATTGAACGACCAGTCCGGCGTTTATGCTGATTTCGGCGGCAAGGGATCTGTTGCAGCAGCAGAACTCGCTATCGAAGATTTCAAGAAAGATGGCGGGATTGAAGGCGTAGAGATCCAGTTGATCAACGCCGATCATCAGAACAAGCCCGACATCGCGTCCAATATCGCCCGCGAATGGTACGACACGCAGCAGGTCGATGCGATCATGGAATTGACGACCTCGTCTGTTGGCCTCGCCGTCCAGGCCCTGAGCAACGAAAAGAAAAAGATTACCATCAACACGGGTGCGGCAACGTCCGAACTGACCGGCAAGCAGTGCACCCCTTACGGCTTCCACTGGGCCTACGACACGCACGCCCTTGCCGTTGGCACCGGCGGCGCGCTGGTCAAGGATGGCGGTGATAGCTGGTACTTCCTGACGGCGGATTATGCTTTCGGCTATTCGCTCGAGGAACAGACCTCCACAGTCGTGAAGGCAAATGGCGGCCAGGTGGTCGGCGCGGTCAAGCATCCGCTCGCAACCACCGACTATTCGTCGTTCCTGCTGCAGGCGCAATCATCCGGCGCGAAGGTCATCGGGCTTGCCAATGCCGGCGTCGACACGCAGAACAGCATCAAGCAGGCTGCGGAATTCGGCATCGTGGCCGGCGGTCAGCGCCTCGCCGCACTGCTCTTCACTCTCGCGGACGTGCATGGCGTCGGTCTGGATGTCGCACAAGGCCTGACTCTGACGGAATCCTTCTATTGGGATCGGGACGATGAAAGCCGGGCCTTTGGCGAACGCTACGCCGCCAAATTCAACGGCAGAATGCCGAACATGGTCCATGCAGGCACTTACTCGGCCGTCTTGCAATATCTGAAGGCAGCCAAGGAGGCAGGCACTGACGAAAGCGACGCGGTCGCCGCCAAGCTTAAGGAAATGCCCGTCGAGGACGTGTTCGCCCGCGGTGGATCGGTCGGCAAAAACGGACGCATGATCTCCGACGTCTACCTGCTCGAGGTCAAGAAGCCGGACGAAAGCACGAAGGAATGGGACTACTATAAGGTTCTTGCCACCATTCCCGGTGCTGAAGCCTACGCTAAGCCGGAAGAGAGCGGCTGCCCGCTCGTAACGCAGTAAGCGGCATGGTGACGGCAAGCCAAAACGAGACGCAGCGGGTGGTGCTTTCCGCCCGCGGTCTCACCCGCGACTTCGGCGGGTTCAAGGCGGTGAGTAATGTTGATCTCGACGTGCACCATGCAAGGGTGCACGCCTTGATCGGACCGAATGGCGCTGGCAAGACAACCGTCTTCAACCTTCTGACGAAGTTCTTGCAACCGACATCCGGGAAAATCGAATTTCTCGGGACCGATATCACCAAGACCAGCGCTTCCGCCGTAGCGCGGATGGGGCTGATCCGGTCGTTCCAGATTTCGGCGGTCTTCCCGCATCTGAGCGTGCTCGACAATGTACGTGTTGCCTTGCAACGTCCTAACAATCTGGCGATCCAGTTCTGGCAGCCTGTATCCGCGCTCGATCGGCTGAACGATCAGGCGATGGCTCTCCTGCGGGAAGTCGGACTTGAAAATGCACGCCATGCGCTAGCGTCTGAGCTTTCCTACGGTCGCAAGCGTGTGCTTGAAATTGCCACAACCCTGGCCCTCGATCCGAAAGTGCTTTTGCTCGATGAGCCCATGGCCGGTATGGGCGGCGAGGACATTGCCACGGTTTCCAATATTATCCGCCGCGTGGGAGAGAACCGTGCTGTGCTTATGGTGGAGCATAATCTGTCCGTTGTCTCGGACCTGTGCAGCCGCATTACCGTGCTTCAGCGCGGGCAAATCCTGGCAGATGGTGATTATGCGACCGTGAGCAATGATCCGCGTGTGCGCGAAGCCTATATGGGGCGTGACGATGACTGAAAAGACACTCCTCCTCCACATAGAAAATCTGAATGCCTGGTATAATGAAAGCCATGTTCTGCACGGAGTAAATCTATCCGTCGCAAAAGGCGAGACGATCACGATCCTGGGCCGCAACGGTGTAGGCAAGACCACGACATTGCGTTCCATCATGGGTATCGTGCGCAAGCGCACTGGCAAGATCGAGCTGGACGGCAAGGACATGATGAAGGTGCCCCTGCATCGTTCGGCGCATCAGGGCATCGGCTTTGTTCCGGAAGAGCGCGGCATCTTCGCCACACTTTCGGTGCAGGAGAACCTGCTGTTGCCGCCCGTCGTTGCTGATGGCGGAATGAGCATAGACGAAATCTACACGTTGTTTCCGAACCTGAAAGAACGACGCAACAGCACCGGCACCAAGCTTTCCGGTGGCGAACAGCAGATGCTGGCCATGGCCCGCATTCTGCGCACCGGCGTCAAGGTCTTGCTGCTGGATGAACCGACCGAAGGCCTGGCCCCGGTTATCGTCCAGCGCATCGGCGACGTCTTACAGGAACTGAAGGCGCGTGGAATGACGATCGTACTGGTTGAGCAGAACTTCCGCTTTGCCAGTCGCATCGCCGACCGCTTTTATCTCATGGACCACGGTAAGACGACGACTTCTTTCCCCGTCTCCGAACTTTCCACCCGTATGGGTGAATTGCACGAAACGCTGGGGGTCTGACTTATGACGATGCTTTTTGGGATTCCCCTACAAGCCTTTTTTGGTCAATTGCTTATCGGCCTGATCAATGGCTCGTTCTATGCGATGCTCAGTCTCGGCCTTGCCGTTATTTTCGGCATGCTCCGCGTCATCAATTTCGCGCATGGCGCCTTCTATATGCTCGGCGCTTTCGCAAGTTTCCTGCTGCTGCGCTATGCTGGGCTGGGCTACTGGCCAGCGTTGATCCTCGTGCCGATCATCGTCGGTGTGATCGGAGCCTTCGTCGAACGCTCGATGCTGAGTTGGCTCTACAAGGTCGACCACCTATACGGCCTCCTCTTCACCTTCGGTCTGGCGCTCTTCCTCGAAGGAACCTTTCGGTATTTCTATGGATCGTCGGGGCAACCCTATGCACCACCAGCGCAGCTGACCGGCGCGGTCAATCTCGGTTTCATGTTCCTGCCGATCTATCGCGGCTGGGTCGTGGCGGTCTCGCTGGTCGTCTGTATCGGAACCTGGCTTCTGATTGAAAAGACAAAGCTCGGCTCCTATCTCCGCGCATCGACAGAGAACCCGACGCTGGTCCAGGCCTTCGGCGTCAACGTTCCGCTGCTCTTGACCTTCACCTATGGTCTCGGTGTCGCACTTGCGGCTTTCGCCGGCGTGCTGGCGGCGCCCGTATATCAAGTCAGTCCACTGATGGGTTCGAACCTGATTATCGTGGTCTTTGCCGTCGTCGTCGTTGGGGGCATGGGCTCCATCATGGGAGCAATCGTCACTGGCTACATGCTTGGGGTGGCCGAGGGCCTCACCAAGGTCTTCTACCCCGAGGCGTCAAACATCGTGATCTTCGTGATCATGGCGATCGTACTTCTGATCCGCCCCGCGGGCCTCTTTGGACGGGATGCTTGATATGAACACGACAACCTACACACCCGTTCACGACGGCACCAAGGAACGCGCAACGCTTTCGCCCCCCTTGAAGCTTGCGCTCATCCTCATCGGCATAGCAGGCCTCGTCGCAGCACCCTTCTTCTTCTATCCTGTTTTAGTGATGAAGATCCTGTGCTTTGCGCTGTTTGCATGCGCCTTCAACCTGCTCCTCGGGTACACCGGGCTGCTGTCCTTCGGCCATGCAGCCTTCTTCGGCGGCTCGGCCTACTTTACGGCGCATGCCGTGAAGGTCTGGGGATTGCCAACGGAAGTCGGCATCCTGGTCGGTGTTCTTGGCGCATCGATCCTTGGGCTCATCATCGGCTTCCTGGCGATCCGGCGCCAGGGTATCTATTTCTCCATGATCACGTTGGCCTTGGCGCAGATGTTCTTCTTCTTCTGCCTGCAAGCACCGTTCACGCATGGCGAGGACGGCATCCAGTCAGTGCCGCGCGGCTATCTGCTGGGCTTCATCAATCTGGGCAACCAGATGAACATGTACTACTTCGTCATGGCGGTTTTCCTGGCGGCGCTTTTCATTATCTGGCGTATCGTCAACTCGCCTTTCGGCATGATTTTACGTTCGATCCGCGAGAACGAGAACCGTGCGATCTCGCTCGGTTACTCCGTGACGCGTTACAAACTCGCCGCTTTCGTCATGTCAGCCGCGCTGACCGGACTCGCGGGCGGGTTGAAGGCTATCGTATTCCAGCTTGCGACGCTGACCGATGTCAGTTGGCAGATGTCTGGCGAAGTTATCCTGATGACACTTCTCGGCGGTATCGGCACGCTGATCGGTCCTATTATCGGTGCTGGGCTGATTGTCACATTGCAGAACGCGCTGGCGACGTCACAATTTCCGGTCACGGTCATTACCGGCATCGTCTTCATGGTTTGTGTGCTTCTGTTCCGGCGCGGCATCATTGGCGAGTTCTACAACTCGCGCATCGGGCGCAAATTCGGACTGAACACCGAATCGTAAAACCGGATGCTGCCCGGGGCAGTCGGGCAGCATCCTAAAAATCAAATTGAAGAGAACCTTTCCCAAAGTCGGGAGAGACCGTGCCGGCTTTTGTCTCCGGCGTGGAGGAGGAAGTCATGGATCGCTTCGACTATATCATCATAGGTGCAGGCAGTGCCGGGTGTGTTTTGGCTAACCGTCTTTCACAGGACCGGAACGTTTCTGTCCTGTTGCTCGAAGCTGGTGGTCGCGACAATTATCACTGGATCCACATTCCTGTCGGCTATCTCTATTGCATCTCCAATCCACGCACCGACTGGTGTTTCACGACCGAGCCGGAAGAAGGTTTGAATGGCCGCAGCCTTGCCTATCCACGCGGTCGCGTACTGGGTGGCTGCTCCTCCATCAATGGCATGATCTACATGCGCGGCCAGGCACAGGATTACGACCGCTGGCGGCAGATGGGCTGCGAGGGCTGGGGCTGGAGCGACGTACTCCCCTTCTTTCGTAAATCCGAAGACCACTATCTGGGCGACAATGACATGCACGGCTCCGGCGGGGAATGGCGCGTGGAAAAGTCCCGCGTGCGCTGGGCAGTGCTTGATGCCTTCCAGAATGCAGCTGCGGAAGCCGGCATCCCTATCATCAAGGATTTCAATCGCGGCAACAATGAGGGTTCGTCCTATTTCGAGGTCAACCAGCGCAACGGCGTTCGCTGGAATACAGCTAAAGCCTTCCTGCGCCCAGCCGTGCATCGCAAGAATCTGACCGTATCGACGGGCGCACATGTGCGTCGCATCCTGATTGAAGAGCGGCGCGCAACCGGCGTTACCTTCCACCATGAGGGGGTGGAAAAGACAATCAAGGCAAACCGGGAAGTTATTCTCAGCGCCGGCTCGATCGGCTCGCCGCATATTCTGGAGCTTTCAGGCATAGGGCGCGGCGACGTCCTCCAGAATGCGGGCATACAAGTTCTGCATGAAATCACCGATGTCGGCGAGAATCTCCAGGATCATCTGCAATTGCGTATGGCCTACAAGGTCACCGGCGTGCCGACGCTCAATGAACTGGCGAGCAAGCTCTTCGGCAAGGCGCGTATCGCGTTCGAATATGCAATGAAGCGCTCGGGTCCGATGTCCATGGCGCCGAGCCAACTCGGCATCTTCACCAAGTCCGATCCGTCACGCGAGACTCCCGATCTGCAATATCACGTACAGCCGCTTTCCCTGGAAAAATTCGGTGAAGCCGTGCATCCTTTTCCCGCAGTGACGGCCAGCGTGTGCAATCTGCGGCCGGACAGTCGCGGCCATACGCATCTGCGTAGCAATGATTTCCGCGACAAACCGCTCATACAGCCGCATTACCTTTCGGCAGAAAGTGACCGTCAAACCGCGGTACGGGCCATCAGGCTGACGCGGGAAATCGTCAAACAACCCTCTTTTGCCTGCTTCAAGCCGGAAGAGTTCAAGCCAGGCCCTGCCTACGAAACGGACGAGGATCTGGCCAGGGCGGCCGGGGAGATCGGCACGACTATCTTTCACCCGGTTGGCACTTGCCGCATGGGCGCAGATGACAAGAGTGTCGTTGATCCGCAATTGCGCGTGCGCGGCGTAGAAGGTTTGCGCGTCGTCGATGCATCGGTAATGCCGACAATTACGTCCGGCAATACCAATTCGCCCACCATCATGATCGCAGAGAAGGCCGCGGAAATGATCCTGCGCGATGCAGGCTCCGCTGTTTCGGAGGTCGGCAAGGCAACCGCGGCCTGATTATTCCGCCGAAGTATCGACACTGACGACCACCGACATGCCGGGCGCCAGACGTTCGATCTGTGGCTGATCGGAATCCACGGCAATGCGCACCGCCACGCGCTGAGCAATCTTGACGAAATTGCCGGTCGCATTGTCCGGCTTCAAGATACTGAACTCCGATCCCGCGGCTGGCGAAAAGCGCTCGATCCTGCCCGTCATCTCGACATCGTTCAGAGCATCGACCGTAAACCGGACCGGTTGGCCGGATCTCATACCGTAGAGCTGCGTTTCCTTGAAATTGGCGGTTACCCAGATGTCGTGCGGTACGATGGCCATAAGCTGGGTTCCTGCGGCAACGTACTGGCCAAGCCGCACGCCGACCTCGCCGAGCTTGCCGTCTTCCGGCGCACGAATATTTGTATTTTCGAGGTCAATCTCCGCTAGCCGCACCGCAGCCTGTGCACCTTCGACCGCCGCTTCGAGGGAACTACGATTGACGATTGTCGACTGCAGAGACTGTTCGGCCACTTGCAACTGCGCCGTCGCCTCGCCAAAAGCGGCTTGCGCCTTAGCCAGAGCCGAACGTGACTGATCGGCCGCGCTTTGAGTGGTTACGCCCCGGGCCAGAAGCGGTTCGATCCTGGCCCACTCGGCCTTGGCCGTGTCCAACGCGACGCGCGCACCTTCAAGCTGCGCCTTCGCTGAAGCAACATTGGCCTCCCCCGTCAGTCGAGACTGATCGGAATTGGCGAGCGCGGCCTGCTGCGATGCAAGGCTAGCCTTCGCCTGTTCCAGTTTCTGGCGATAGATGCGATCATCGACCCGCACCAGAAGCTGCCCGGCTTGCACCGTCTCGAAATCCTTGACGATAACTTCCGCGACATAGCCAGACAGTTGCGGGGCCAGTGTCGTTACCCGTCCGCGGATATAGGCATTATCCGTAGTTTGCAAAGCCGGTGAAAACGGGGGCAAACGCCACGCGAATAAAATCAGGATGACGCCCAAAACTCCGATAAGAACTGCGATAATGCTCGCGGTGCGAAACGTCTTGTTCATGAGGCTGTTACTCCGGCGGTATTTTCGCCGTCCTGCTTTCTGGTCTGTTTCTTTACGGCGTCGAAAGCCACGTGGCAAAGAAGAACGAAAAGTGCCGCGCTTGCCATGCATCCCATAACAAAAAACGCGTCATTATAGGCAAGCACATTGGCTTCGCGCGTAGCCTGCTGACTAAGCATTGCAATGCCTTCCGCGTTCAGAACCGCTTGATCCGTGAGATGCGGTGCGTATGGCGCGGCGAGCGCCTTCACCCGCTGCACGACCAGGGGATCAGTGAGCGCAATCTTCTCGACCAGGGCATTCGAGTGAAACTTCTCGCGCAGCGTGATGAAGGTTCCAAAGACTGCCGATCCGAGGAGACCACCGAGGCTCTGCGTCGTCAGAAAGACGATGATGAAGCTCAAAATGTAATTCGGCCCTTTCTTCAGTGCTGACATAAGCCCTGTCGCCATCGCAGGAGGAAGAAAGATAGCCGCTGCAAAACCGATCATGATCTGGCTGAGATACATGTTCTGTGGTCGTGTCAAATTCGTTGCACTGCTATCGATGAAGGCACCAATGGCGAGAAGCGACAAGGCGACTATATGGAAATACGGTTCACGCCCCGCCCCCATTAACCGCGCGCAGACGAGTCCACCGGCGATTGTCGACAGAAAAATCAGGAAATAGAGCAGAAAAGTCTGGTCGTTCTGCAGCCCGATGACCTGCAGGAAACCGCCTGCGCCGGTGGTTTGTTCAGCCAGAATAAGCCGGAACAGCAGCAGCGCCCCGGTAAGATGCAGAACCGCCGGGCTGAATATCCATCGTATGTCGATCAGCGGATTCTTGCGATTGAGCTCGATAATGATTGCCACGGTGATGGTTACCGCCGCGCACAGCAGAGCGTATCCGATCCACGGCGCCTCGAACCACCAGTGCAGTCTCCCCATGACCAGAACGACCGCAACGCAACCGAAACCCGTTGCGATGAGAAAATAGCTGATGACGTCGAGCTTCTCGATGACATTCGCACGCAGTTGCGGCGTGAGCGGCAGCAAATATACAGCGCAGAAGGCGAGCATCGCGAGTCCGAGTTCAAAGAGTGTCAAGGCATGAAACCCGCCCGCGTCAAGAAGAATGGGCGAGATCATGCGCGCGATGGAGGGGCCAAGCGCAATGTTGGTCAGGGCCAGCGAAAGACCTATCGTCAGCTTCTTCTGCGGCGGGAACGGCTCCAGCATGTAGAGAAACGCAAGCGATGACATCGGTGCCGCCGCCACACCGCTGAAGAAGCGGACCACGATCGCTGACTGAAGATCCGTCACAAAAAGATTGAAGATCGAGACGATACAGAAAACCAGAATACTGAGTTCTGCGAAGTTGCGCAGGCCAAACTGCGTTCTAAGCTTGATCAGAGCGATGGCCAGAGAAACATTCGGCGCCATATAGGCCGCCATCAGCCATGTCGTTTCTATGTTGGTGGCACCGATCGCGCCCTGGATTTGCGGAATATTCGCCGTCACCAAATTCATCCCGAACCCTTGGGTCAAGGCGAGCAAGGTCGAGGCGAGCATGTAGGCTGCGGCATGAACCGGATGACGAGGCACAAAAACAGGACCCTGTCCCTGCGAGGGTTCAGCAGCTGGGGGCACAGGCGCAGCAGATGCAGAACGAGTTACAATTTCCGGCATAAAACACTCCGCGCGCCCTAAAGACGGCGTTCTCGAAAATTCAATACATTGTTCGCATGCTATCTATATGGTTGCAATATTTTTTTCAACCACAGTCTAAATCTGCGCTCTTCCGCCCATCCATATAATCGCGTCAAATACTAAGAGAACCAGGAGTTTAACGCCGCCGAGGTTCAATGGGCAATCTCGTACTTGTCGCCTACGCTCGACATGGCCCGGCATCAAAGCCCAGCTCATCTCTATCTCGGCACCTTCCATCTCCTGTCACCTATGGCTTTGTTAGAAGCCCGCATACAGGTTATTGCCGTAAAATATTGGCCATGGCCTTGCCCCTGGCCAATTCGTCGATCAGCTTGTCCAGGTAGCGTATTTCGCGCATGATCGGCTCCTCGATATCTTCAACCCGCACCCCGCAGATCATGCCTTTAATCAGGGAGCGCGACGGATTTGGTCGAGGTGCAGTGGCAAAGAAATCCTCGAAGCTGGTCTTATCGGCCAGCTGAGCGGCTAGCTGCTCCTGCGTATAACCTGTCAGCCAACGAATGATTTCGTCCACCTCGGCCTTGGTACGCCCCTTCTTCTCCGCCTTGGCGATATAGTGCGGATAAACGCTGGCGACGCTCGTTGAATAGATGCGGTGCCCCGGCATGCTACCTCCTCACGTTTCCGTCTCACTCGTCCGCGACCAGTGGCCACAACCGGTGAAACCAGAGGAGGTTCGGTGATTCTGTTCGCAATCGCAATAAATCTAAGGGACGAGAACGAGTTCACTCCTCCAGATACCCACCGTCGGAATTGTGCCGCCGTCTATGAGGAACTCCGTCCCCTCACCGCGCCAGAGCGCGGAGCCTGCCCTGGGGGCGTCGGACTTCATTGTGATTGCCGGTTACTAATCGAATAGTGGATATTTAGCCTGAAATGGCGGACAGAGAGACCGACATTTTACGTAAGCTATTGATTTAACTATTGCATTTCAGTCGATCTAACGTCAAAAACGTACCTAACAACCTTAAAGTTATGGCAGCGGGTTACGGTATGGCGAAGCACAAACTTTCGGAAACACGGATTCGCACCCTGATCAAGGCCGGCATCTACTCCGATGGCGATGGTCTATTTCTGCGCGTTCGCGCGACCGGAAGCAAACAGTGGTTTTTCATCTACAAGCGGCAGGGCAAGCGAACGGAAATCGGCCTCGGAGGCTACGGCCAAGGCACTGCACCGGTATCCCTTTCTTTGGCTCGCGACAAGGCAGAGGCGATCCGTGAACGTCTCGCGCGCGGAGAAGAACTGTCGAAAGGCAAGACCTTCCTCGACATTATGGACGACGTTATCTCAGTCAAGGAAAGCAGCTTTCGGAATGAGAAGCACAAAGCGCAGTGGCGCATGACGCTCGATAAATACGCTGCGCCACTTCACAAAAAGCCTATTGCCAGCATCACCCGCGATGACGTGGTTGAATGCTTAAAGCCGATCTGGACCAAAATTCCAGAGACAGCCGACCGGACCCGAATGCGCATTGCGGCGGTTATCGATCATGCGAAGGCGCGTGGTCTGTATGCCGGAGATAACCCGGCCGACTGGCGCGGCGGGCTGAAGGAGCTATTGCCGGCAAAAAACAAGTTGTCGCGCGGACACCATGCCGCCCTGGATTATCACCTAGCGCCACAGATGATGACAGAGCTTAGGAAGTCGAATGGCATAGCGGCGCTGGTCGTTGAGTTTCTGATTTTATGTGGCAGCCGTGTTGGCGAGGTTAGCGGCGCGGTTTGGAGTGAAGTCGATTTTGAGGAACGGATCTGGACAATTCCGGCTGAACGGATGAAGGCTGGGAAGCAGCATCGAGTCCCGCTGACAGACCGAGCTATAGCCATCCTTAAAATCATGAAAGAACGCGCGACCAGCAGCCTGATTTTTGAAGGAGAGAAGGCAGGTTCTCCGATCAGCGACACCTCACTGACGAAGGCGCTCCGGCGCGCCTCACCAGACAAGTCGGTGACGCTTCACGGCACAGCTCGCTCTACCTTCCGAGATTGGGCTGGCGACGAGACCATGCACGCTCGCGACATTATCGAAACCGCCCTCGCGCACTCAGTCGGCGACGCTACTGAGCAAGCCTATCGACGCAAAGATGCTTTAGAAAAACGACGGTTACTCATGAACGAATGGGCCGCTTTTCTTTCTGAAGTAAAATAACAGCATTGACAATCTGCGAATGTTTCGGCATTATGGTAACGCTCTCAAAAAGAGTTATTTCGTGGTGGTGCACGAAATATGCCCCTAGCGGCCCGAACGCTTCAGACATGATCTGAGGTTTAACAAAAACTCCTATCCCAATCGATCTATTCGACGTGCGCAGTTTGCGCTCGAGGAGACACCAATGACACCCGACAACGATAACCTGCCGCGCATGATGAGCGCGAAGGAAGCTGCTATCGCGACTTCCCTTTCCCGAACGTTGCTTTTCTTCATGTCTAAAGAAGGTGAGTTCCCTCAGCCTGTACAGCTAGGAAAAAAGCGCATCGGCTACGTCCGTGCGGAAGTCGACGCTTGGCTTGATCAACGCATAGCGGATCGTGCAGCATGAGCGTTCATCGCATTTACCGTCAGACGAAAGACAATCCTATGACCGTTGTTCGCGCCGAAGTGGCCGCGTGGATTCAGGAAAAGATTGTGCAGCGGGGCGCAGCATAATGTCAACGCTCGTCGCAATTGAAACTCTTGGCCGTGAAATCAAAGCCCGCGTTGAGGCGGGCGACAAAGCGCTAGATAAAGCCGAGCAGCATTACAAAGCGGCCGGCATCCAGCTTTTAGAAGTTCACAAGCGCCTTAAAGAAACCCGCGAAATGCGTTGGTCAGCGTTTCTTTTCTCTCATGCACGGATGGGCCGAAGCCGTGCTCACGAATTGATGGCACTCGGTGACGGACGCACGACCCTTGAAGATATCCGTGCAAAAGGAGCAGAGCGCGCCAGACGCCATGCAGAAAGAAACCGCGACGCAAGATTGTCCGTTAGTAACGTAGAAAAAACATCGGCTGCGAAATCTCTGTCAGTCGAAACCATTGCATCGCCGAACGAGAACGATCTGGAAGATATTAGGAGAGAGAACGAAAGGCTTAAACGGGAGATTGCCGAACTTCGCGAAAAGCACAAAGACAAGGTGAAGGAGCTGAAGTCGGTCATCGAAGCCCGCGACGACATGGTCAAGATCGCAGAGAGGCAATCCCAGGAGGCGCATACGCGAGCCATGTTCGCCGAAGCGGACAAAGAGCGACTTACACAACAAGTCGAAACAGCGCGAGAAGATGGGATGAACCGCCTGGAGGAGATGCTTCTAAATGAATATTATAGTGCGGAATCATCTCTCAGAGACCTATTCCGAACAAAAGAACTTGCAGATTGGCAGGAGGAGTCAATTGAAAAATTTACGTCTGAAGCAATCACCTTCGCTGATATCATGCTGATGGTTTCAGAGGCTGGGTTTAGTCGACTGAGTGACTTTCACACCCATTGCTCCAACGTTGGTTCCATTCCTGAATACAGCCTGCCAGTCCGTGAAAAATCTTGGATTAGACATGCAAGGCAGCTTCAAGAACCGAAACAGGCAGCCTAACCCCGCCCCACACACCTAAATCAGCCTGCCGTTACGAACGGCGGGCGCGCCTTTGTGCGCGTAAGGAAAACATTATGCGAGTTCTGTACGTCCACCCGACCGAAGGTCGCGGCGAGCGCCGCTGCCTGGCCTTCGTCGACATCGAGCTGAACGAAGACATTCGGCTGAACGGCCTGCGATTGATCCAACAGCCAGACGGTCGGCATTTTATCTATGCGTGCCAAGCAGGAAAGCACCGTACAGCGACGTTCTCTCCTGCGCTGGCACGCAAGCTCACGGATATCGCGGTTGAAGCGTATGGGGCTGCCAATGCAGCAGGATAAGCATGCGCCAGACTCGCTGAAGTATCAGTGGAGAGTGCTTAGCCTTGTCGTGCGTTCCAGGTGGGCAACCGGGCTCGATAAGAGTGTCGCCTTCGAGATCATCGACAACTATCGCAAAGAGTTTAAAAACAGCCGTACCAGCCTCAGCTATCTAGTGCAGGCCACTGGTGCTGACCGCAAGTCAGTTATCGCTTCCACCCGCCGCCTCGTTGAAAACGGGCCTTTTTCAGTTTCGCGTGTTGGAGCCGGAACGCGGCCAACTGAATATGAAATTCACTTCGATCAGGTGCGCGAGTCGGCTAGTAGTGGTGCAGAACCTACCACTACGGATAATGACGCTAGTAGTGGTGTACAGGCCACCACAGGTAGTGGTGTAGAACCCACCACTAGGGCCGCTAGTAGTGGTGTGGACACCACCCAAACCGTCCTACATGTAACGGCCTACAAGGCCGACTTACATGATAGGAATATTGATCCCGCACCGGCTTCGCCGCCGCATGCGCATGGCCTTGAGGCCAGCGCTGCGGGCAGTGCGGAAGATGGTTTCGAAGAGCTATGGCGCTCCTATGGTTATAGACAGAAAAAAGCAGACGCCAAAGAGGCATATCGAAAAGCTGCGCCGGACACCGATCTGCACGCAAGAATGGTCGAGGCGGCAAAGCTCTGGCGTGAGGCTTGGTCTGCACAAGGCAAGCCGGATGCGCCTCGTTACACATTGGGTAAATGGATAGATCGCGAGGAGTTCGAATGCGACCCGCCATCAGTCTACAAGCCTAAGCAAAAAAAACCGACGACGCGACGCGAGGTCAGTCGCCCGATACTACCAGCGAATAGCAACGTGCCGCCCAGGCCGAGTGCGATGACCGGCGAGATCGTTAGGGCAGACGTCAGGGGTGGAATGCTATTCCTCTCTCTGCGCGATGACGCTGGCGCCGAGCGCGAGGTGAAAATCGTACTGGAATCTAGCAGCCAGGCGGATCAAGAAGCGGGCCAGAAACGATTCAGGGAGCTGTTGCAAGTGGTCGGACTCGATGAGATTAACGACGGTGGCGATCTTCTCGGCAAGCGGTTGCACTTGACCGGAAGCGGTCGATTAAAGGCCGCTTAGTGGGACCGCCGAACTGTAAAAATACGGATGCAACGCGGATGGCTTGCTTGGCTTGGTGTGTTGACATTCCGGCTGCCTGGGCGGCCTCCGTCCTCGTAAAAACTTTAGGTTGGTCGCCCTCCCTAATGTTCTGGTTTGCTCCCTTTTGTGGCTCAATCTGCTTCAACAGCTCTCCGGCTCGCCGAATAGCGCGAGCACGGATGCGTTGCCGTCACGTGACGGCGGATTTGCCGATTTTTCCGCGCGGGCTGCTTCGGTTTGAGTAATTGAAGAACTGCCGCTACCGTCACTTTTTCGTGTCAACGGGGTATGGCTGCCCTCACCCCGTTTGACGGCCGTTTCAGCCCTGAAAATAATTTCAAAAACTTTGTAGCACTTTTTGCTTCTGCCTTGGTCTTCTAAGGGCAGAAGCATTTCGCTTCAGAGGAGATGAAAATGGAAGCAAAAGAGCGCGCGGTGTTCGATTGGTCGGACAGCCCGCACGAATTTCTTGATCACATGGCCGAGTGGACACCACCGCGCCGCACGCAACTTGCCGGTGTCGCAATCCGTTTGCCGGAGGAAGGTCCGACCATCGAATGGAGATTATCGGCCCAGGCTGCCCGAATCACGTCCAATAAGTTCAGCGGCCAGCATGCAAACGATAACCAGGAATGGCCTCTCGCCAAGCTTCTGCGCACTGAGGGCAACGCTCATTGCATGCAACTGGCGGAGCGATTTCGCGCGCTCTGGGATACAGCCCACCAGCCGGTGCAATTGATCGGTACGGCAGCGGACAATCTCTACGTGGTTCACAATCAGGATGGCGAAGGTAGGTCAAAGGGCGTCAAGCGGCTAAGGGGCAAAAAGGCACAAATCGACACACCGGCCAAACAGCGAGTGCGAACCAACGACGAAACAAAAAAGCGGGCCGCGCCTATTGCTAAAAAATGGAATGGCGACGCACCATTGATTGCCGCTATCGATGCCAAAGTAGAGTTGGGAATGATCCGCGCAAAACTGGCAGTAACCAGCCAGATAATCGACGCGTTCGAATCCTTGGTAGTCGAAGGCAAAACGCTGGAGGAGACCGGCCTTTCTCTTGGATTCGGAACGAAGGGCGCGAAGGGGGCGGCTCGGGCACTGATGATGACCGGATTCGAAATCGTGGATCGGTTCTGGCAAGCACGGAAACGGATCGCTGAATAGGGTACCCTATTTTCGAACGCGGAACGGGTATAGTGTAACATAGGTTCATTTCAGTTTCACTATCGGCCTATGGCCGTGGCGGGCCTTTGCTAGTTCCCCGCCTGCCTCAGTCGCGCCCACGACTGGGGCACTATCCGCATAAGCAGCGCGGCAACGCGCTCACCTGCCTGCCGGTCGTCTCCTCCTCGCGTGCCGGCAGGCAGGTTTCTATTTGTCCCTATTAACTTTCAAATGAAAGGGCGGCGAATGCTGCATTGGAACCGACGCGTCATCGGACGCGAAGCGGCGGCTGCCGCTTGTCGAATGCCGCTAGAAACGCTGGACGTTTGGCTGCATCGCTACAAAGCGCCAAGCGCCAAGCTTTCCGGCCAACGGCTCTTTTCACTTCAGGATCTCACGATCCTTCAGGTAGCCCGGAGGCTGTTGTCGCCCGGCATACTCGCGGCGACGGCGATAGAGATAGCCACACCGCTTTTGGATGATCCGCCAGGGTATGACGCCACGCTGTTCGCGACCGATGACGGCGCGTTCATCGGTGGCCCCGACGATTTTCCCGAGAACAATTTTGCCGCCATCCGCGTCGGCTGGATTGCACACGATCTTTCTAAAAAGTTGGAGGCTGCCGATGTGGCCGTTTAGTACGAAATCAGCGCACGTCGAAGAAACCAAGGCCGAAAGCGGCATTGTCACTCCCGAGACGTGGCTTGTTACCCATTTCGGTGGCGGCCCGGACGACATCAGCCTCACTGCACATACCGCATTGCAGGTACCTGCCGTTGCCAGCGCGATCCGACTAATAAGTGAAGCCGCGGCCAGCCTGGATGTCCGCGTGCAGCGCAGGGTTGGCGGGATATGGAAAGACCTGCCGAACCACCCAGCCGTGCGCCTGTTGAACAACGAGGCGAACGAATGGACAAGCGGTTTTGAGCTAACACGCGGTTTGCTGATCGAAGCACTCACCTCCGATCCGGGCGGCTTCGCGCTGGTCACGCGATCAATCGACAACCGGCCTATCGCCATTCGAAAATATAAGCCGGGTATCATCCAGGTTGAGTTCTCAGCAGAAGGCGACGGGAAGCCTCTCTACAAGAAAAACGGCAAGGCATTGCGATCCAGCGATGTTATCCATATCCGCAACGCCTTCAATACCGCTCCGATCAGTCATGCCCGCGATGCCATCGCTTTTGCCCGAGGACTGCAAGCTTATGGGAGGCGGCTCTTCCAGAACGGCGCACGCCCTGGCGGCCTGCTGAAGACGACAAAGCCGATCGGTGACAAGGGCGTGGAAGCGATGCTGAAGGGCTGGGCTGCGGCTTTTTCCGGTTCGCAGAACGCCGGCAAGACGCCAGTGCTTTGGGACGGGACGGATTACACCCAGCTCGGCCTGTCATCGACCGATGCGCAATATCTCGAAAATCGCCGGTTCCAAAACGAGGAAATCGCCCGCGCTTTCCGCGTACCGCCGACCATGATTTTCGATCTGGAACGGGGTACTTGGGGCAACGCGGAACAGATGGGGCGCGAGTTTTTGACGTATTGTTTGGAGCCATGGTTGCGCGAACTCGAGGGCGCGTATGGCCGGGCATTGCTCACCGACGACGAGCGCCGCAACCATCGGATTTTATTCGACCGCGACGATCTGACCCGGGCCGACCTGACCGCTCGCGCGACGGCGATTTCAAGCTTCATGCAGGCAAAAGCTATCAACGCCAATGAGGCCCGCCAGTGGATCGACCTCCCGCCGCGTGAGGGCGGAGACGTCTACGAGAACCCGGCAATAACTGTGCCGGAAAAAGCGCCGACTCCTGAAAATCGGCAAGACCAACGCAACTGAAAGGGCCAAGTCTTTGGTTTCACTGGAAAGAGAATATGATGGCACCGTGAGGACATTTGCGATCAAGGATCACTCCTTGTTCGAGCGGCTGACGCCAACCGGATCGACATACGAACTTTTGAATAAGTTTACATCCGGCAAATGGACGTCTGGTGATGTTGCCTTCGTGATTTCATACGCGCTGCACGGGCCATCGAGGGAAGTCCTCCAGCACCAAAAAATTATGTCGCGTATGAAGATTGGCGTTTTTTCGCATCCGCTTTGGAGTCCGGTCCCACACCTGATCTATTCGCCACATCCGGACGTCGTAGCTACGGTTTCTAAGGCGCCAGGCAACTACGCACCGATCGCTGTTGATATTCTGACCGAGCTGATTTTCGGTGCAGGTGCATCCGTGGAGGCAGACGATGAGTAACACGCTCGCAGCGGTGGAGCTCGACGTCAAGTCAGTGCAGGAAGATGGTACCTTCTCGGGCTATGCGGCTGTTTTCGGCACGAAAGACCAGGGCGGCGACATCATCCGTAAAGGTGCGTTCTCCGCCTCTCTGGCCGCCGTTCCAGCGGCTCGCGTCAAAATGCTGTGGCAACACGACCGCGACGAGCCGATCGGCGTTTGGACCAAGTTTCAGGAGGACGATCACGGCCTGAAAGCCGAGGGTCGCCTGATCCTCGAAACAGCGCGTGGCCGTGAAGCTCATGCGCTGATGAAGGCCGGTGCACTCGACGGTCTTTCTATCGGATATCGCACGGTGCGATCCTCACAGGACAGTGCCAAATCGGCCCGCATTCTGGAAGAGGTCGCATTGAAGGAAGTCAGCCTCGTGACATTTCCGATGCATGCCGACGCCACCGTCTCCAACGTCAAATCGAACGACGAAACCATTGCCGCCATCCGTGCGGCCACTCAGGCAATTAAGGAAATCTAATGACTGCTATTCTCAAACTCGAAACCAAGAGCGAAAACGAAATCGACGTCAAGGCTGCGCTGGCTGACCTCACGAATGAGGTGAAGGCAAAGGCCGACAATGACAACAAGCTTGTCGATCGGCTGGACAAGCTCGAAGCCAAACTGGCCCACGGCACGGAACACGCCACTGAAACGAAGTCTGCCGGCGAGCAGCTTGTCGAAACCGATGCATTCAAGGAATGGGCGGTATCTGGCAAGAAGGGGGGCGCTGACATTGAGTTGAAGGCGATCACTACCGGCAGTGCGACCGTGGGCACCGGCACCGATGGCAGCACGTCTCTCGTGCCAAGCCACCACGTGCCAGGCATCATCGCCCCGGCAATTCGCCCGCTGACTATCCGCGCACTTCTGGCGCAGGGCAGCACCACGTCTGGCGTGATCCAGTACGTTCGTGAAACGGGCTTCACTAACAACGCCGCTCCGGTTGCGGAAGGTGCTGCCAAGCCGTATTCGGATATCACGTTCGATCAGGAAACTGAAAACGTCCGCGTTATCGCGCACCTCTTCAAAGCCAGCCGGCAGGTGCTTGAGGACAGCGCGCAGCTTGCCAGTTACATCGATACCCGCGCTCGCGATGGCCTTGCGGACGTTGAGGAAGCGCAGCTTCTCAACGGCAATGGCACTGGTCAGAACCTTAATGGTTTGATCCCGAACGCCACTCCGTTCGACAATACGCTCGTTGCTGCCGACGACAATAAGGCTGACATAATCCGCCGCGCAATCTTGCAGGTTCGCCTTGCTGAGTATCGCGCCGACGGCATCGTGATGCATCCGACCGACTGGGCGGATATCGAAGTCCTGAAAGAAACCACCGGTGGGTATATATGGTCGAACCCGACTGTCAATAACGGTCAAAATCTCTGGGGCATCCCTGTGGTCGATACGACCGCGATGACGGAAGGCAACTTCCTTGTTGGTGCGTTCGCCCGTGCTGCGCAGATCTTCGACCGCTGGCAGGCCCGTGTCGAAGTGTCGAACTCGAACGCGGATGACTTCGAGAAGAACCTAATCTCTATACGCGCGGAACAGCGCCTTGCGCTGGCGATCTACCGTACGGAAAGCTTCGTTTATGGCCCGTTCGAAGCTGACGCCACTGGTGGCGAGTAATTCTGAATAAGGCGGGGGATTGTGACGGCATAGCTCAGGCCGCAAGCTATACAGTGCCCGCCGATGATCTCCTTCACTGGATAGCAGAGCAGCCCGCCCGCGTTAGGGCATAGGGCACTGGAGGCCGCACGCGTGATGCTGCGGTCTCCTTTCTTTTAAGGAGACCTGCATGGTCAACCGCATAACTTCATGTGGCTGCTCGGTGCCGAAAGGCCAGAAGTGCATTCACGAGCAGGCGCGCATCACGGCACGCCAGAAGGCGAATGATGAGCAACGCGGCACGTCATCCGCACGAGGATACGACAAGGACTGGAGCAAGCTGCGCTTCCGCTTCCTGCACCACAATCCTAATTGCGTGGTGTGTGGTGCGAAGGCCAGTCACGTCGACCATATCCAGTCGGTGCGTGACCGGCCCGACCTACGGCTTGATCCGAGCAATCTGCGTAGCATGTGCCATCCCTGCCATAGCCAGAGAACGGCACGCGATCAGTCAGCCAATTGGGGGAGAAAGAAATGAACAGAACGGAACTCGCGGCCGTTTGGCCGCCGACGCATATCGTTGCGGCTGATGCTGGACATGAGCCACAGAGCCCGATGCAAGCCATTCGTGAGAAGTGTCTTGATTGCTCAGGTGGCCAGCCTTCCGAGGTCGCGCGCTGTGAGAGCGTGTCATGCGCGCTCTGGCCTTTCCGGAGTGGGAAGCATCCTTACACATCGGCGTCGATGAAAAGAGGCTTGTAGGGGGCTGGTCGTCAACTTTTAAGCCTATCTCCGTGACCACCCGCGCCCCACAGTTCACATTTCTCCTAAATTGGAATTTTCATAACCACATAAGGATATCTTTATATGGCAATTGTCGACCTGGCTGAAATGAAGGCCGAGCTTGGCATCACGGATTCAGTCGATGATGCCCTTATTTCGTCGAAGATTGACGCCGCGCAGGCGCATCTTTCCGCGCTGCTTGGATTTGAGATCGAGGAGAAATTTCCCGACGGTGCGCCTGCTGATCTTGTCGGGGCCGTCAAGATGTTGGCTGCCGGTTGGTACGAAAACCGCGAATCCAGCCTTGTCGGCGTATCGGGAATGGAAACCCCGCACGGCGTATGGGAAATCGTCTCAAATAGACGGAACTATTGGGGTGTTGGCGATGGCTCGTAGCCGTGATTTGCAGGGCCTGATCAATGCCCTGAATTCTATCCCGAAGGCGGTGCGCGCCAAGATCGATCCCGCCATTGAAAAGGGCGCCGATGAAATGGTCGCGCGTATGCGCCTGCTCGCACCGGATGATCCAAGCACATCCGGAACCGACCTGAAGGCCAACATCAAGAAGGTGGACACTGGTGTGCCGCTGGCAATCCGCGTGCAGGCCATCGACGAGAACGCCGCGGGTGAGGACAACGCTTTATTCCAAGAATACGGCACGGAGAAGATGAACGCGCAACCGTTCTTCTGGCCGTCTGTCAACACCACTAAGAAGCGCGTCCGTCGTCGCATAGATCGGGCAATTTCAAAGGCGGTCAAAGAGGCTTTTAAAAAATGAGCGAACCATCTTTATCAGCGCAGAAGCTCCTCGTGGATACGCTGCGCGCTCGTCCAGCGCTTACGGCTCTGGTGCCGGCTGCCAACATTTTCGACCGCAACACTTTGCCCGAAGTCTTTCCGTGCATCATCATCGGCGAAGGCCAGACAGTCGGCGACGACAATGAGTGTATGTCCCTATCCGAGGTGAACATGACGCTGCACGTCTGGACGACCGAGCCCGGCATGGCGCTGTGCAAGATGATTGCCGGAGAGATCCGCAGAGCCGTGAAAAATCTTTCGGCTTTGGTTGATGGCATCGCCTTGGACGCATTTTTTCAGGACACAAATTTCATGCGCGGAAAGACCGGTGATAACGCCCATGGCGTCGTCACGATCAAATTCCTGGCGGACGATACGGTGGCCATATGAGAGCGGGTAAACTCGATAAAGTCATCACATTACAGCGCACAACATATACCGATGACGGATACGGCGGGCAGATTCCTGTCAATGAAGATTTCGCGACGATGCGCGCCCAGGTGTTGCAGGCCAGCACCGAAGAATTCATGCGCGCTTGGGGTACTTCCGCCGAGATGGCTATCATCTTCCGCACGCGGTATCGCGCCGACCTGAATACGCTGGTGCGTGTTGTCTATGACGGGCAAGGGTTCGACATCGTGGAATTGAAGCCAATCGGCCGTAATCGAGGCTGGGAACTGCGCTGCAAAGCAAGGCCGGGATCATGAAGGGACGGAAAGCTGGAATAAAGGCACTCGATGGCGCGCTGGCAGAAGCACCGAGACCGCCCTCCTGGATGCCGGCCCATGGCAAGGCCGAGTGGCGCCGGGTTCTACCGCAGCTTGTTGCTGACCGGAAGATCGCAGCGCACGAAATCCAGACGGTGGAAGCCTATTGCCTGGCTGTCGCGACGATGCGGCAGGCAGAGGAAGCAGTGCGCAAACACGGCCTGACCTTTGAGTCCGATAGCGGTCCTAAGCGCAGGCCGGAGACGACAATACTCAAGGAAAACCTAGAAGCCGCTCGACGGCTCGCTGCGGAGCTAGGCCTTACACCAGCAAGTCGCGGCAAGAATAGCGGAGGCGCTCGCGGCAATGGCGAAATCTCGGAATTCGGCATCGATATCTAAACTACCGCATCTGGCCTGGATATTTGACGATTCGCCCATCCCCGATCCTCACGGCAAGGGCGAAGCTGCGGTCAAGTTCATCCGTGCTCTAAAGCATCCAAAATCAAATCTTCCTGGGAATGCCTTCTCGCTCGATCCCTGGCAGGAGCGCATTGTACTCCGCACCTTCGGAGATACCGCAGACGACGGCACGCGGCGCATTGAGGAGTTGCTGCTTGTATTGGGGCGTGGCAACCGCAAGACTTCGTTGATGGCAGCCTGCCTCATGGTTTTTCTGTGCGGTCCTGAGCGTCGGCCTATGTCCACTATCTGCTCGATCGCGAACAGCCGCGAGCAGGCAGCGCTGACCTTCCGAGAGATGGCTGGCATCTGCCGCGCAACGCCTCGCATCCTTGAGGCTGTCAATATTCAGGACAGCGAAAAGCGCATTACCTACCGGAAACACCGAGTTGTTTACGAGGCGCTTTCGTCGGACGCGAAGAACGCACACGGACGTACCGACGTTGCCGTCTTTGCCGATGAGCTATGGGCAGAAACCAAGAACGATCTTCTGGAAGCTGTCGAAACCGGCCTGAATAAGTCCTCGAATACTATACTAATGACGGCATCGACATCAGGTATCGGGCAGCTAGGCCCGTTCTGGCAGCGCCTGGATCATGCCCGCAAGGTCGTGGATGGCCGCGTGCAGGATGAAACATTCCTGCCGATTCTGTTCGAAGCGCCGCACGATGTCGATTTCCGCGACGAAGAATGGCTGTGGGCGACCAATCCCGGCCTACCTTATGGTTATCCGGACCTCAAGAAACTGGCTCGTTATCGCGAGAAATGCGAGCACAGTCCTGCCGATCGTGAATCCTACAAGCGCCTGCATTTGTCGGTGCATCTGGATGGTGCGGCTAATCCCGAATGGGATTTGGCCATATGGGACGAAGGTCATGGCGAGATCGACCTTGAGGCGCTGCGCGGGGCCAAGGCTTGGATCGGCGTGGATCTTTCGAAGCGCATCGATTTGTCGGCAGTGGCGTGCGTCATCGAGCTAGATGACGACAAATTCGCCCTACATGTCATGGGTTTCTCTCCTGAAGCGCAGCTGCGCAAGCGCGCGGATGAGGACAGTGCGCCTTACACCAGATGGCGAGATGAAGGATGGCTGACTGCCTGCGAAGGCGACATTGTGGACTATGGTACGGTCGAGGGCTACATCCGCATGCTGGCCGACATGTTCGAAGTGTGTGAAGTCGTTTTCGACGTCGCGATGGCCCGCGAAATGATGGAGTCCCTCGAACGAGATGGCGTGCCGGTTGCGGCATTCCCTCAGACACTCATGAATTTTGCCAAGCCTGTCGATACATTTGAAGACATGTTTCTCAACCGTCGTCTGGTGCATGACAGCCCGCTGTTGCGCTGGGCAGTCGGCAATACCGTGATGATGCGCGATCAAAACGACAATCGCCGTCCCAACAAGGCTCGCGCTGCTGACCGCATTGATCCCGCTGTCGCAGCAATCATGGCAGTCTCACGCGCTGCACAAGGCGCATCTGGCCGCTCATCTTATGACGACGCGCCTGACGATTATGAATTTTTCTCAGTTTAGGTTCTACTAATATGGCTAACAGTGAATCCCGCAAACTCATGGTCGATGTGGTCGCCCGCGTCGATAAGCTCGAAAAGGCGATGAAACGCGGCGCGCAGGTAACAGACCAGCAAATGGGAAAGGTCGAAAAGCGAGCAAAGACCATGGTTGTCCGCTTAGACAAACAAATGGCCGGCCTCGCAGCGACATTCGGCAAAGGTCTATTCGCAGGTGTTGCAGCCGGCGGACTGCTTGGAATTGTTACAAATGTTAATAACATTGCCGATTCCATCGCTCGAGTCGGCGATGCGTCGCGCATGGCCGGCCTATCATTCAAGTCGTTTCAAGAGCTTTCATACGTCGCGCAGCAGACCCGAATCCCCATCGATTCAATCACCGATGGCATAAAGGAATTGCAGCTCCGCGCGGATGAGTTCGCAGTAACCGGAAAGGGCAGCGCAGCTGAAGCATTTCAACGGCTCGGCCTGACACCGGCAGAGGTGAAGGAGCGCCTCAAAGACCCAGCGGAGCTTCTTAATACAATAATCGACAGGACACGCGTCCTTGGCGACACTGCCGCAGGAATTCGTATATTCGATGAATTGTTTGGCGGTACCGGCGGCGAACGGATGGTGTCACTGCTCGAGATTGGGGGCGACGGCATTCGCCGCATGACAGAAGAGGCTAACCGCTTCGGCCAGGTACTCGACGACCGGATTATCCGCGACGCCGAGGAGGTGAACCGACAGTTTTCGATGCTATCGACAAAGATAGGCAACGATCTGCGGTCGGCCATTGTTTCGGCGACGTCTGTGTGGTTTCGGTTCCTCGACAGCTTCATGGACTTCAAAAATCAGCAAGTCAGTTCATTGGATGCCCGCATCGCTGAAATCGGGAAAGAGCGTCTTGATATCGAAACCAGAATGCTTGAAGTGCAGAACAATTCCGTTCTGAGCGAGCGGCATCGGGCGATGGCTATCGGTCAAAGCCGAATCCAATTGAAGGCATTGGCCGACGAAGAGGCGCAAATTCTGGAAGCCCTACAGGGCAAAGGTGCACTAAAATCTCCGTCCGCATCGTTGCCGGCGTGGACGCCTCCGTCGGCACCGGGGGCGGCAACGGATTCCGATCCGCGTCCAGGCGGCGGATCAGGCGCGTCTGTACGCGAATCTGCAATCGCCGCTATAGATCGGGAAAAGGCCGCCATTTCCAGCCTTATCGCCGAATTGAAGGAAGAACTATCGCTTGTCGGCTCTAGCAACGTCGAAAAAGAAATTGCGGCAACGTTGCGTCGCGCTGGCGTTGATGCGGCCAGCGCTGAAGGTCGGCAGATTTCGGATCTGGTCGCGAAAATCAATGAAGAAACCGCCGCTCTGGAGCGTAACAAACAGGCCCAAGAAGATCGCGCGGAGGCGATCGGCAACCTGTTCCAGATTGGTGGCGACGCTCTGTCGGACATAGCGGACGGATCGGTGAAGGCCGAGGACGCAATCAAGCGGCTTGCCTCACAGCTGGCGGTTGCCGCTGCGCAGGCCGCGCTACTCGGGTCTGGTCCATTGGCCGGCCTTTTCGGAGGCGGTCTGTTTGGTGGTGGTTTATCTGCTGGTGCCCGCTCCGCCGTGGCTGGAAGCGCAGGAGGATTATTCTCCGACGGCGGATACACCGGACCTGGCGGCAAGTATCAACCCGCTGGCATCGTCCATAAAGGCGAAGTGGTGTGGTCGCAGCGGGATGTTCGAAGCCACGGCGGCGTTGCTGCGGTGGAGGCATTGCGTCGCGGCTACGCTAACGGCGGTGCTGTTGGCGTCTCTGTGCCGCGATTGCAGGCTCCTGCCAATCAGAACCAGCCTACGGCGGTCACCTTCAAGATCGATGTCACAGGCGCGCGCGGCAATGCCGAGATTCAGGAAATGGTTCAGCAGGGCGTTGCGCAAGGCATTCAGCATTGGAGCAAAAGCTCTGATTTCGTAGGTCGAACGACTTCTATCGTTGATCAGCGCAAGTCCAATCCGCGCATCACTCCAAGACTCGGCGGTTAAGAACTTCGGTGCGGACTGGTTCGGGGGTGGATGGGGATGAGAGTGAAAGTAGAGGGCGGTGGGTGGTAAATCTTTCACGATGAAAGATTTCGACCCGAACTGTTCTGCCACGTTCATGAAACGGCTAGACGAAACCCCGCTCATCCCAAATTCAGCTGCAATCCAAGGCAGGAAGTTGCCGTGGCCTAACTGCTTTTTCTGCTCGATCAGTTCACGCCCAACCTCGATGATGCTTTCGGCTGATTTGCCACAACGTTGTGACGTTTCCTGCCTGCTGCGCCGATCGTCTTGACCAGAATTACACTTGGTCAGCTTTCCGAAGCCTCACCACGCCTTCGCCGCGCTCGTTCGAAATGAACTCTATGCCGGCTTTTTCTAGGGCGGTGCGGATGGCTTGGATTGTGCTGACCCTTGGGTCGGTCTGGCCTCTCTCAATATTCTTAACGCTCATCTCCGATACATCGGCAGCGGTGGCCAAGTCGGTTTGTTTCCAATTGAGGAAGGCTCTCGCAGCCTTAATTTGAGAAGGTGTGATCATTCGGTCAGAGTACGCTACTGCACCTGTAACGGCAACAAAAATAACCGCTACGTTTATTTTATGGTTGATGGTTAGTAAAATAACCCTTACGTTCATTTTCAACAACCACATAGACACATGGTGCCGATATGACCGAAATGATGGATCAGCTTAACAAGGTACATAAACGCTTGTCGCAAGCCGACGGCCGATGCAATGACACCTACGATTTGCAGTCCGACCGAATGAACCTCTTCGCCGATGTGGCGACCTGGCTGATGCCAGCCGATACGCTTGAGGCGATATTCGCGCTCGCCGTCATTCGAAGCCGTGCTGACTGTCTCGTTGATGACGATACCGATCAAAAAACCAAGAGACTTGCACGAGACATCGATAGAACCGCCACGCTGATTATCCAGTACCTGGAGTATACCACTGGCGTGAAGCGCAAAGGGACCGGCGTAGAGTACTTCAGCGCACCCGAGCACGATCATTTCGCCTTCGAGGGCAGACTCCGCGGCGATCCGGCTCCTGCCCGTTAAAAGCTGAGGATCGGAGAGTAGCCATGGCCGACAATGGAATGACCGCTGAAGAAAGACTGACACGTGCCATTGACGATGCCGGTCTCCTGAGTGACCTGATAGCAATCGACGATATTAGCGCAGATGGCAGAGCGGCGAGATACCTCAGCCGTAAACTCGCAGAAAACGTGGACGAGCTACGGTCTGCATTTCTGGCCTTTTGCGATGAGGTCAATGAGGAATTACGAGAAGCAAAGTCAAGGGCATGAGGGGAGTGTCCTGCCTCGTTACCAAGTTTCGCCCATGTACCGGACTGAGCTTCTACCTCAGTAACCGTAATTGGATGATGCAGGTTCGAACCCTGCCATGGGCTCCATCCACCCTGCCGGGTTCACCACGCCCGGGAAGGCGCCACCGGCCGGCGCCAAGTGAGCGGGTGGCGATTGCGGATGTTGTCGCGGCCCAGATTGGGGAGCGAAGAGGAAGGCCTTCAGAAGAAAACAGGCAAAATATTGCCGATTTTAACGGCAAGCCTACCAAAGATATAGCCGCAGCCAAAGCAGGCTTTGGCAACCCAGAAACACTTCGCCAAGCCAAATCCGTAGTCTCCAAAGGCACGCCCGAACTGGTGCAGGCTATGGACGAGGGCAACGCCTCATTGCCCGCCCAGCCCCCATCCCCTAACGTTAGGGGATTTTTCTTTGGGTATGGCAGAAGTTAAATTCTGCGAAAAAAGTCAATGAAATCAATGGTTATGGCGGACAGAGAGGGATTCGAACCCTCGATACGGTTTCCCGTATACACGCGTTCCAGGCGTGCGCCTTCAACCACTCGGCCACCTGTCCAAAACCGCATCTGGCGATGCGTTGAGGGCTTCTATTCGATCTGAAACGAAATGCCAAGCCCGCTGTGACGATATATAACGGAATTAAGAGCGTGCTCCCTCTATAATTCTACGTTCTAGGCTTTTTCGTAGATTGCGCAGGATTCCAGGTCGCTGCAGCATCGCCGCGTGAGCATGGGAATAAGGGAGGACTGGCCATGGCTTTTGTTCTATCCACCGTCGGGAATATCTTTTTCCTGCTCTCGCTCTTCGCGGGCGTCATGGACATTCTTGACCACCCGAGTATGCACAGCATGCGCACATTGGAGCAATTCGCAGCCAACGCGCCGTTCGACTTCGCTGCGCTCGATCAGACAGCCCGCAGATACTTCAACGGACATTTCATCAGCTACGTCTATGAACCGATCATTGAAGCACCGTCCGCACTGGTGTTCTTCATTTGCGCACTTATATCTTGGTCTCTATCAAGCTGGCTTAAGGATTGACGCTCACGCGCCACACCTGGACCATGGATTGGAGACCCCCATGTTCTCATTCGACGCCCTTTCACAAAAGACCCGTATGCCCGAACCCGGCGACGCCTTGCAGGGGCGCCCTGATCCCGTGCCTACCAGCGATTTGCACTTCGTGTCCGGCAAGCCCATCCAGGGCCCCTATCCGGAGAACCTCGAACTGGTGGAATTCGGCTTGGGTTGCTTTTGGGGAGCAGAGCGTCTTTTCTGGCAATTGCCGGGCGTTTATGTAACTTCCGTCGGCTATGAAGGCGGCTATACCCCCAACCCGACCTACGAAGAAACCTGCACAGGAAAGACTGGCCACGCCGAAGTTGTCCGCGTCGTCTTTGACCCGGCCAAAATCAGCTTTGCCAGGCTTTTGCAGGTATTCTGGGAGAGCCACGACCCGACGCAGGGCATGCGCCAGGGCAATGATATCGGCACGACCTACCGCTCGGTCATCTTCACGCACAGTGACGAGCATCTGCAAGAAGCACGCGCTTCGAAGGTTGCGTACCAGGCTGAGCTTGCAAAGGCTGGGCGCGATCCGATCACGACGGAAATCCTGCCCGCTCAACCTTATTATTTCGCCGAGGATTATCACCAACAATATCTCGCGAAAAATCCAGGCGGGTATTGCGGCTTGCAGGGCACGGGCGTCACTTGCCCGCTTCCAGCCAAATAGCGAAAGCGCGGTTGCGACTTGATCAACTGGCTCGCTTCGGGCAAATGCGTCCCAAGATCCCGGCCTCTCCGCAGGCAGGGGGCAATCAAGCTGGAGCGAACACCCATGATCGTCGTTATTGGATCGATCAATCTGGACCTTATCGCCAATGTGGACCGCTTGCCCGAACCGGGCGAGACGATTGCGGGCTCTGCATTCTCTACATCGCCTGGCGGCAAGGGAGCCAATCAAGCACTGGCAGCGGCTCGAGCAGGAGCGCCGGTGGCCCTGGTCGGCGTAGCAGGAAACGATTCTTTCCGGGACCAGGCTTTGGCTCTTCTGGAACAAAGTGACGCGGATCTCTCACATGTCGCAGAGGTCGAGGATACCACCGGCATCGCCATCATCATGGTTGAAAAAAGCGGTGAAAACGTCATCGCGGTCGTTCCTGGCGCGAACGCCCATCTCACTTCCGCGATGGTGGATGCCGCCCCGATTACGAACGGCGACATCGTTCTCCTCCAGCATGAAATTCCGCAGGACCTGGTTGCACATGCTATTGATATTTGTCGAAATCAGGGGGCCGTTTCCATCTTGAACACCGCGCCCTATCGTGCGGAGAGTGCCGGCCTCCTTGGTGCGGTGGACTATGTTATCGCCAATGAAACCGAGTTCGATCTTTATGCCGCGCAGCTTGGCTTATCCGGAGATACGCGCGAGGCACGCATCGAAGACTACGCCGAGCGCTTTGATAATACGCTCATCGTGACACTGGGCGCGGCAGGCGTCGTCGCTATTAGCGGCGACGTACAAATCGAACTCCCGGCACCCAAGATCGAGCCCATAGACACGACCGGCGCCGGGGATACGTTTTGCGGCTACTTCGCCGCCTCTCTTGCGACAGGATCCCCGCTCGATGACGCTCTGGCGCGCGCCGTCCGCGCTGGCTCGCTTACCTGTCTGCAACCCGGTGCACAACCGGCAATCCCCGTGGCGTCGCAGGTCGACGCTCCATAAGCCTCGCCGTCAGAGATAGCGGCCAAGGCGCTCCGTCAACAACGAAAAGAAGCCGTCACGGTCGATGCTGCGCATCACCATGGCATTCTTCTCGCGCCCCGTCACGCTCCACCAATCCACGACGCTCATGCCTTGGGTAAGCGACGACTCCGTCTCGATTTCGACATTGCACTGACGCCCAGAAAACAGAGCCGGATTAACCAGATAGGCGATCACGCAGGGGTCATGCAGTGGAGCGCCCTCCCCTCCATATTTTTGAGCATCGAAGCGGTCGTGATAATTCAGCAGCGCATGTGCCGCCACAGCGACCGCCGTGCGTGGCGCGGCAATGCTCTCCAGCGCTGCATCACTCGTGAGAGCCTGATGCGTAACGTCGAGCGGCATCATGACGAGCGGTACACCTGCACCGAAGACGATCTTGGCGGCATGCGGATCAACATAGAAATTGAACTCGGCGGACGGTGTAATATTGCCACCTTCCGAGAAAGCCCCACCCATCAAAATGATCTCACGAATCCGCGGTGCGATTTTTGGTTCCTTGCGCAGCGCAAGGGCGAGGTTGGTCAGTGGCCCAAGGGCGCAAAGAGTGATCGCGCCCACGTCTTCTTGCATTAACGTGTCGATGAGATAGTCGACCGCGTGTCCTGTTTGCAAAGGCATTTGGGGATCAGGAAGATCAGGGCCATCAAGGCCGTTCTTGCCGTGGACGTGCTCTGCCGTTACGAGCGTACGCATCAACGGCACTTCCGCACCGGCGTAAATCGGTAAGTCAGGGCGGCCCGCCAGTTCGCAAATTTTACGTGCGTTGATTGTCGTCAGTTGGAGCGGAACATTGCCGGCTACGACCGAGAGCCCCAGCACTTCGATTTCTGGGGAAGCGAGCGCCAGCAGAAGAGCAATTGCGTCGTCCTGGCCAGGGTCAGTGTCAATGATGATTTTCCGCGGCTTCTCCATAGGGCCTCCTTGTCTGGGACTGCTTGAACTTTTCCTCGTGACCGACCATATCTCATCTCATGGGATGAATGCCTAGCGGGTTCGTTCCGGAAGCAGTCGCTCTTCAGAGGACAATGTAACTATGACTACGCGAATAACCCCTTTTTCCAGCCCTTTGCTGCTCGGTTTCGACGCGGTGGAGAAGACGCTGGAACGTCTTGCAAAAAATGGCGAAAGCTATCCGCCCTACAATATCGAACGCATTCGGCAGGACGGTGCAAATGAGCGCCTGCGCATAACGCTTGCGGTGGCCGGGTTCTCGGAGAGTGATCTTGAGGTTACGACGGAAGAAAACCAGCTTCTCGTACGCGGACGCCAAGCAGACGACAGCTGCGAACGCGAGTTCCTGCATCGGGGCATCGCCGCTCGTCAATTCCAGAGAACGTTTGTGCTGGCAGACGGTATGCGTGTAATTGCAGCCGAGCTCAAAAACGGATTGCTTTCCATTGATCTTGATCGGCCACAGCCCGAGCGACTGGTGCGCAAGATCGATATCGCGGTTCGCGACTAATTCCCGATTGAATGTTGACCGACTTGTCCGGCTTGAATGCGGACAAAACGAAGGAGGCCATCATGGCTCACGGTGTCTTGAAACAGAACGTCCTTACACCAACCGAACTTGCCCATCTTGGCGAAGGTAGTCTTGCCTATCTGCGCGAAATCGACAGCGGCGACCTGAAAGGGAAATTCCCAGGGATCGTCGATATTCAGCCAGGCATAAGATTATGGGCGCTTTTTGCCGCCAACGGTCAGCCAATCCTGCTCTCGGATGTGCGGGAGAAAGCAATCGCACAGGCGCTGCAAAACGATCTCACGCCAGTCGTTACGCACTAACCATCTATGGGGCAGGCCCTGAGCCCTGCCTTTCAGCCCATATCATGCCGCTGCCAGATTGATGGTGCCGGTATAATGCTGAACGTAGCGATCGCAAATATCGGCGACAGGCAGGACGATCAGCACATCGACCGTGCCGAAATCGTGGTCGATAACGCATCCTTCGCCGATCTTCGCACCGAGACGCAGATATCCCTTGATCAGCGGGGGCAGGCTCATGACGGCCTGCTTCGGCCGCACCGCCTCAGCCGGCATCAGATCCATCGGATGATAACGCGAGGCAACCGCCCGCACCTTCCAATCACCATCCACGCCGTGGTTTTGGGAAAGATAGGAAAGCGGCTCGGCATGAGCCGCCGGTACTGTGCCCCGCAAGGAGGCACATCCCGTCATGACGTCGATTCTATGCATACGGACATATGTCCAGATACCCTGCCAAAGTGCCTCAATAGTCCGTTTTGAGCGGTATTCTGGCAACACACATGAACGCCCCAGTTCAAGGAAGTTCAGCGCTGGATGGCGCGTAACGAGATTGGAAAGTTCGAATTCATCATTCGAGTAGAAGCCGCAAATAGCTGCCTGTTCCTGGCGCAGCAGGCGATAGGTCCCGACGATCGATTCCTCAACCGACTTCCCAAGGGCGCTGTCGACGACAAGAAGATGGTCGCATACATCGTCAAACCGGTCCGAATCACGGCGATCGAGATTTTGTGCGATATGCGCATTTGCGCCGAGTTCTTCATAGAAGACGCGAAAGCGAACGCGTTGAGCCGCAACAATTTCTTCTTCGGTGCGGGCCAGACGCACCTCAAGCGAGCCGATCCGTCCCATGATCCCATCTGTTTCCGAAAGAAGCGGCGCAAGCTGAGCCTGGAGCCCGAGCGATCCGGTGGAAATAGTGTGATCGTGGTGCATGATGTTGTTCCCATCGCCTGACGTCGACGCCAGCGCCGTTAAAAGGTGCGCCGCGAGGATCGCCTTTTCAACATGCCGCAACCATGACGCATCATGTCGCGCATGGCCATCGTTATTGTTGAAATAACCGCGACATACGACAAGAGCGTGACTATCCTGCGACGGCTTATGACAGTGGCGCCGCCAGCGTATGAGAACGCAAAAGACGCCTCCACGCCCTGCTTTTCGCCTTGCTCCAGTGCGGGCCAAGGAGACAAACCAAGTGCACGAGCCCGCTGAGGAAGCCCCAACGAACCATCCAATATGCCTGCCATGCCGGAAGCAATTTGAATTCAAGCAATACAAGGGGGGAAAATGGTGCCGCTTAGGTGACTCGAACACCTGACCCCATCATTACGAATGATGTGCTCTACCAACTGAGCTAAAGCGGCCCTCGAAATGGGCTATAGCCCAACCGACGATGGCGCTCAATAACGGGACTGCCGGCAAATATCAAGTCGCTTTCTTGTGGAAGTCACCTCCTTTTTTTAACGGCAAGCTGTTGGCGAAGCGGAAAAAGGGGACGTCGTGAGACAAAACACGATCCCTCGTTGATCGCGGCGCCGCTTGGTTGTAACGATCTGGTTAGCAGAAGCGCCGGAGGTAGAGTTTTGGACGTAATCGAGAAAGCGATTCGAAACGCGCTCGAAAAGGGTGACGCGAAAGATCGCGCCTACCGGGAAAACGTCTATCGCTCTGCCTTTTCGGCCTTGGAGAAGGCACTCAAGGCTAATCCCAGCACAACTGTGGAAAGCGCCATCAAGCGTCGCAAGACCCTCCAGGCCACGATAACCGAGATCGAGCGGCAATTCATCGTTCCACCGCCGGCACCAGATGAACCGGAATTTGAGCAGGATGACAGGGTGCTGGACGCGGCGCCCGATCGTGATCTGCGTCTCGCTCCGGAACAGGTAAAGCCCTCGCGCGGCAGTGCTAAAGCACCCAAGGCACGGCGTGAGAAGAAGAGAGGGGGGAGCACTCTCGCAACTCTCTTTACGACGGTCATACTTGTCATCATTGCCGCGTTTGGTCTTTGGTGGGGCGTCTCGACCGGAATGATCGGTAGCATGACTTCCGGCACTCTCTCCAGCAGTTCCAGGCAAAACGTTGGTCCGAGAACAATATCGGAGGAACGAGCGCTGGCGGGCTGGACAGAGATATTCGATGGCAGCGATGCCGAAGCTCTAGCTGCGACATCCAGCGGCCTGGGTCAGGCGATGCAGGACGAAAGTGGAGATTTTCTGCGCGTCACCCCCACCGCCACAAGCAGCACGATCAGCTTTCCCGTCACGCAGGCTGTTCTGCAGGAAGTGGGTGGCGGGCGCGCCATGTTCAACATCGTCGCGCGCTCCAGCGACGGCACACCGACGCAGATCGCCGTCGAATGCGATTTCGGCGATATGGGCAACTGCGGCCGAACGCGCTACGAGGTTCCTGCCTTGCGCGGAGAGAACCTTTTCGAGGTTGATCTCAGTCAAGGCACCGCGAGCAGGGGCGAGATTCGGATCGATGCCAATGTTCAGGATGATGGCAAAGCCATCGACATCTACGAAATTCGAGCCATGCGCGAAGAGGAATAGAGGCTTACCCTCTCCGCGCGGTTTCAACTTCCTCCAGAAGCGCCATCAATGTCTCGAGCGTATCTGCCTCGGCGGGTGGTTTGTCCCAGCGGAGTCTGGATATACGCGGGAAACGCATCGCGATCCCCGATTTATGGCGCGTGGAACGAGCCAAACCTTCAAAAGCAACCTCGATGACGAGCCCTTCCTGGGGGGTAGCTTTGACGGCGCGAACCGGACCGAAACGGTCCACCGTGTGATCGCGGACATATTTGTCGATCAGTCGCAACTCTTCGTCGGTGAAGCCGAAATAGGCTTTCCCTACGGGGACCAGCCCCCCTGCTACCGGCTCGCCATCCCATACGCCGAAGGTGTAATCCGAGTAGAAGCTTGAGCGCTTGCCATGCCCGCGCTGTGCATAAAGCAGCACGGCATCTACAGTGAAGGGATCGCGCTTCCACTTGAACCAAGGGCCTTTCGGTCGCCCGGCGATATATTCGGTCGAACGGTCCTTGAGCATCAGGCCTTCGATAATGGCATGCGGTGGATTGCTGCGCGCCCTCTCCATCTCCTCCCAGGAGGAAAATTGCATGACTTCCGACTGGTCGAAACGCGTGGGGTTGAGCTTCTCGATCAGCCGATCGAGGCGCGATCTGCGTAGTTCCAGCGGGAGACGACGCAAGTCCTCGCCATCGCACTGCAGAAGATCGTAAGCGCGTACAAAGACAGGAAAATCCGTCTGAACCTTTGCCGACACCGTCTTTCGATTCAGCCGTTGCTGCAAATCCGAAAACGAACCGACATGGTGGGGCGGACGACCTACCAGCAATTCGCCGTCGATTGCCGCATCGAAATCCATCGCCGCGACAAGATCGGGAAAGGCTCCTGATATATCGTCGCCGGTGCGTGAATAGAGCCTCGCGATGCCTCCTTCACACACGGCTTGCACGCGTATGCCGTCCCATTTCCACTCAATGTCATAATCGGCGAGGGAAACGGACCTGCGATCGGCCTCTTCCAAAGCATGCGACAGCATGACGGGACGAAATGGAGCCTTCGTTGCGTTTTCCGGTTTTTCACCCTCTCCTGTCAGCCATTGGAAAAGCTCGACGTAGGGCACCTTGAGGCCGTGCCACAGCTCTTCGATCTCGATGATACCCTTGTCGCCGAACCCGGCCAGCGCCTGCTTGGCAAGACGCGCTGACACGCCGATACGCATCCCGCCGGTGACCAGCTTCAGAAGTGCGAAACGCGCTTCTGCCGGCATATGATCGAGCAGATCAACGATAACGCGCGCGGCATCCGAGCGACTGGTGGACTGCAAACGCTGGACCGTCTCGTGCAAGCTGGGTATGTCCTGCCCGCCCTCGCCCGGCCAGATGAGCGAAATCGTCTCGGCCAGGTCACCAACATAGTCGTAGGAATAGCGAAAAAGGATCGGGTCAAGCCGCTCTTCCGCAAGGCTGCGCAATAATGCGGGCTTGATGCCGGGAATATCCAGGTCGCCCACAATAGCCGCCAGCGCATAGCCCCGGTCCGGATCAGGCGCGTCAGCGAAATAATCCTGCATCAGCTTCAACTTACCATTACGCGATGGCGTGAAGACGAGACGGTCGAGCAATTCGGCGAAATCACGCATCATTCCGCCTCGTCTTCATAACCGACAAGATGCAGGGGACGAGCTTTCAGGCCATTCAATTCAGACCAGCGTAGCAGGGCTTCTTCCCGGCCATGCGTTACCCATAGCTCTGAAGCGCCTGTTTCCCGGATCGTCTGCGTCAGCTCATCCCAATCGCAGTGGTCGGAGATAATTAGCGGCAGCTCGACACCGCGCTGACGTACGCGCTGACGCACCCGCATCCAGCCGGACGCAAAGGCGGTGACAGGGTCGGGAAAGCGTCGCGCCCAGCGATCGGCGAAAGCCGATGGCGGGCCGACGACGATCTTGCCCGCGAAATCGGATTTGGACGCGCTATCCTGGGTCGCCGGTAGAAGTTGACCGAGATCCAGGCCGCGTTCGCGATAATAATCACAAAGCCTGATCAGGGCACCGTGGATAAAGATCGGTTCGTCATAACCCAGCTTGCGTATCAGAGCGATAACGCGCTGTGCCTTGCCGAGCGCATATGCTCCGATGAGATGAGTGCGCTCCGGAAATTGAGCGACGGAATCGAGAAGCTTTCGCATCTCGTCGCGGGCAGGCGGATGACGAAAAACCGGCAATGCGAAGGTGGCTTCAGAAATGAACACGTCACAAGGAACCGTTTCGAAGGCAAGGCAGGTCGGGTCCTCGGAACGCTTGTAATCGCCGGAAGCAACGATGCGCGTGCCACCGTGTTCAACAGCGATCTGTGCTGAACCCAGCACGTGACCGGCCGGATGAAACGAGATCCTTACCTCGTTGATTGCGAGCGTTTCGCCAAGCCTTGCTTCCTGTGTCTGGCTGGCGAAATCCTCACCATAGCGCAGCCTCATAATATCGAGCGTTTCGCGCGTAGCCATGACGTGCGCATGGCCTGAACGGGCGTGGTCTGAATGGCCATGGGTGATGAGTGCGCGTTTGACTGGCCGTACCGGATCGATAAAGAAATCGCCGGGGGGGCAATACAGGCCTTCGGGACGCGGTTGCAAAAGCGAAGAAGCACGCATCTTTGCAAGATAGGGCGTCACCTCTGGATAAAAAAGCATATTGCCAACGCATTTTGCATAGAGCATAGCCGCGTGCGCGCTTTTTTTTGCGCCAGGAGCCATCCCCTTTCATGAAACCCGTCAATCTTTCTTCCGGCAATCTTCACGCCGAGCGCCGTGCCGACTATGCAGAACTAATGCTGCGCGAGGGCGACGCGCAGGCCGCTGCCGAAATCATGCGCGACGCGCTCGAGATCGCGCCCACCTGGGTCGGCGGCTGGTTCCGACTTGGCGAGATCTACGAGAAGCTCGAAAAGATCGAGGAGGCCAGTGCGGCCTGGCGCGAGGCACTGAAGCTCGATCCGCAGGATCACGCTGGTGCGCGCCTCAAGCTCGAACTGATTGGCGCACGTCCGATTGCCGACACGCCCCCAACCGCCTTTGTGGAAACGCTGTTTGATCAATACGCAGCCAGGTTTGATACGGCGCTTGTCGGCAAGCTGGGTTATCAGGTGCCCGAGCTGATTGCCCAGGCGATTGCCGATATTGCTCCCGCCACGATCTTCCAGCACGTGCTTGACCTTGGCTGCGGCACCGGACTGATGGCTGAACATCTGCACAAGCGCTGCGGAAGCATCGACGGCTTCGATCTTTCGCTCGCCATGCTGAAAAAGGCGAAGGTCAAGGGGCTCTACAGCAAGCTGGTGAAAGCAGATCTGAACAGTATCGACCTTGAAGGACACAGTGCAGACCTCGTCACGGCTGCCGACGTCTTCGTCTATGTCGGTTCGCTTGATCACGTTTTCGCGCAAGTGGCGGTGGCACTGGCGCCCGACGCCTTCTTTGCCTTTTCGGTCGAGCATCATCAGGGCGAAGAGGATTTCGATCTTCGCCCGTCACGCCGCTATGCTCATAGCCCGGCCTATATAAAGCGTCTCCTTGCCGAGAATGGCATGAAGCCGCTGCGCATCGATGCGGATCGTCTGCGTTATGATCGCAATGAACCGGTCGCAGGTCTGATCGTCGTCGCGACGAAAAGCGACAAGAATGGCTTGGCTTAAAGCCTGTTCATGCTTAGTTCTAGGGTGTGGAGAAGATCGACATCCTTCGAGAACAGCAGTCTGATGCACTGCCTGAGCGGTTCCTGCGCTGGTTTGCCGGCCGCGGCTGGCAGCCACGCGCGCACCAACTAGACCTGCTATCTCGCACGCAGGCAGAGCGTTCAGTCTTGCTGATCGCTCCGACCGGCGCCGGTAAGACGCTCGCCGGTTTCCTGCCAAGCCTGACTGCTCTTTCTGTTCGCAAGAAACGCAAGCCCGGAGAAGCGCATCGGGGCGTGCATACGATCTATATCTCGCCGCTCAAGGCACTTGCGGTCGATATCGAACGTAATCTTGCGACGCCAGTGGACGAGATGGGTCTCGATATTTCCATCGAAACGCGGACTGGCGATACGCCCTCACACAAGCGACAGCGTCAACGGAATGCGCCTCCTGATATCTTGCTCACGACGCCAGAACAGCTTGCGCTCCTGATTGCCTCGCCGGAGGCGGACCGGTTTTTCGCGGGGCTCAAGCACGTCGTCCTCGATGAATTGCATTCGCTGGTCACCTCGAAACGTGGACATCTGCTTTCGCTTGGTCTTGCACGATTGCGTCGCTTCTCGCCCGACATGCTTTGTATCGGACTTTCAGCAACCGTTGCCCAGCCGGATGATCTGCGCCGCTGGCTGGTGGCGCAGCATCCAGAACCAGGTTTCATGGCTGATCTTATTCAGGTCGCAGGCGGTGCCGCGCCCGATATCACTATTCTGGAATCGGAGGAGCGCGTGCCGTGGGCCGGACATTCCTCGCGCTACGCGATCGCCGATATTTATGCAGCGATCAAGCAGCACAAGACCGCTATCGTCTTCGTGAACACGCGCAGTCAGGCAGAAGTACTTTTTCGAGAACTGTGGAGCGCCAACGAAGATAACCTCCCGATCGCGTTGCATCACGGCTCCCTCGATGTGGGCCAGCGCCGGCGTGTCGAGCAGGCCATGCAGCGCAACGAATTGCGCGCCATCATCGCCACCTCGACGCTTGATCTCGGTATAGACTGGGGCGATGTCGATCTTGTGTTGCATGTCGGCGCGCCGAAAGGCGCAAGCCGTCTCGCACAAAGGATCGGGCGCGCCAACCACCGAATGGACGAGCCCAGCCGGGCTATTCTGGTTCCGGCAAATCGTTTCGAGGTGCTGGAATGCCGCGCCGCTCTGGAAGCCAATTATCTCGGCGCGCAGGATACACCGCCACTGATCGAGGGCGCTCTGGATGTGCTTGCCCAGCATGTGTGGGGAACGGCGTGTGCGGGGCCGTTCGACCCCGTTGCGCTGCATGATGAAATCCGTAGGGCCGAGCCCTATGCGCGGCTGCCATGGGAGACCTTCGAACGCGTCGTCGATTTCGTCGCGACGGGCGGATACGCTTTGCGCAGTTATGAGCGCTACGCGCGCATCAAGCCTATGAAAGATGGGCTTTGGCGTCTTACTCATCCTCGTTTCGCCCAGCAATATCGCCTCAACGTCGGCACCATCATCGAAGCGCCAATGCTCAATGTGCGTATGGTGCGCTCGGGCCGCAGCGCAGGCGGCATGTCGCTTGGCAAGATCGAGGAAGACTTTCTGGAAACTCTGACACCCGGAGATACCTTCCTTTTCGCAGGCAGGATCATACGCTTTGAAGGCATCCGCGAGAGCGAATGCTACGTCTCGAATGCACCGGGTTCCGATCCGAGAATCCCCTATTACGGGGGTTCGAAATTTCCGCTCTCGACCTATCTCGCTGGGGAAGTGCGCGCCATGCTGGCAGATCCGTACCGCTGGAAGGCCCTGCCCAATCAGGTGCGTGAATGGCTTTCGCTCCAACAGGAAAAATCGCGTCTTCCACGTCAGGACGAACTGATGATCGAGACGTTCCAACGCGGTACGCGTCATTTCATGGTCGCATATGCCTTTGAAGGCCGGCTCGCACACCAGACGCTCGGCATGCTTCTGACGCGTCGTCTGGACCGGGCGGGAGCCAAGCCCCTCGGCTTCGTCGCAAGCGACTATGCGCTTTGCATCTGGGCCTTGAGCGATCTCGGTGCTGCCTTCGCCAATGGCGAGATTGATCTCGCCGACCTGTTCGATGAGGACATGCTGGGCGATGACCTTGATGCCTGGCTGGCCGAGAGCTGGCTTCTGAAGCGCACTTTCCGAGCCTGCGCCCTGATTTCAGGACTGATCGAGAAGCGCCAGCCCGGCAAGGAAAAAACGGGACGTCAAGTTACAGTTTCGACCGATCTCGTTTATGATGTTTTGCGCCGCCATGAACCTGACCATATTCTGCTGCAAGCAACCCGCGCCGACGCTGCGACCGGACTGCTCGACGTGCGCCGTCTCGGCGAAATGCTCAAGCGCATCAAAGGACATCTGGTGCATGAGCGGCTGGAGCATATTTCTCCGCTTGCGCTGCCCGTCCTGCTGGAGATTGGGCGCGAACGTGTGAAGGGCGCGGCGGAAGATGCACTGCTCGCAGCAACGGAAGAAGAACTGATCGAAGAAGTCATGCAATCATGATGCTCAAACCCGAAATCGTTCTACCGGCTGGTGCACGCCTGGTCCTCCTGCGCGACGAGCGCGTCATCTGTCTGGCTCAGGGCGCGCTCTACCTGCCGGAGAGCAAAACCCTGATCGTTTCGGATCTGCATCTGGAGAAAGGTTCCTCGCTGGCGCGGCGTGGTTGGTTTCTCCCGCCTTATGATAGCCGCACGACGCTCGCATTACTTGCGGCCATCGTCGCGCAGATCGATCCCAAGCGAATTGTCAGCCTGGGCGACAGCTTTCATGACAGCCACGGCGCAATCCGGCTTGACAATGAATGCGTCGCGCTCCTTGCTGGGATGCAGCGCGGTCGCGACTTCATCTGGATCAGCGGCAATCATGATCCGGTACACGCGCGGTCCCTGGGCGGCGATCTCGTTGAAAATATCCAGATTGGCGATCTGGTTCTGCGCCACGAGCCGGGCGCGCTCGGTTCGAAAAGTGAAATCAGCGGTCACCTCCATCCCTGCGCGCGCATCGTCCGGAACGGGCGCGCTGTGCGACGACGTTGCTTCGCGACGGATGGCACGCGCATGATCCTGCCCGCCTTCGGTACACTTGCCGGCTCGCTCAACGTGCTCGATGCCGCCTATGCCGGATTGTTCGCGACCAACCGCTTTCAGGCATTGATGATGGGCGAGAGCGCGATCTTTGCGATCGCGCATCGCATGCTGGTCGATGACCGCCCGGGCTTGAGATAGATATTCTGGCGTCCTTCGGCGCGAAATCACAAATCTTATGTCTTTCGCTGGAAGACCATACTACCGATCCAGCCGATGAAGACAGCCAGAAGCACCGCAAATATGCCATAGAACATGCCATATTCGCGCGAAATGGTGAATACCTGCTGTTCGAAGCCAGCCTTGCGGATGGACAGGATGGCCGAGCTTTCCTTCATGAACTCGCCATTGCGAAAGAGAAACGCGCGGGCGCGGTGCGTGCCGACCGGAACGTTAGGCGCCAGCCGCAGTGTAGCGCGAAAGAGCGTTCTCGACAAAAACTCGACGCCGCCGGCGATTTCCGTATAGGAGCCATTCGCCCGTTTCGCGTCCCTCAGCGCCTGTGTGAAGAGTGCGAGATTGGCAACCGACGCACCCTCTTCATCAGGGCGTAGATAGATATACTGACTGCCGAGCGACAATTGCCGATAGCGATCTCCGCCGGTGATATCCTGTAATGGTCGGGTCGAAGCGAGAGAGTACGAAATGGGCACGCCCAGATAATCCTGGCTCCTCGTGTTGATCCACATGCCGACCACGCGCTCCTTCTCACGCACGCGCACTGCGCGCGTCGGCCCTTCCAGCACGACAATGACATCGTAGCGACCTCGCGTCGCAATGGTCGGATCGAGATTTTCGAGAGCGCCGAAGATTGTTAGATTGGCCCCCGAAAAATCGGAGGTGATGAGAACATGATCGGTGGAAAGGCCGATCTGAATGTTTTCCGGAGGCCGTGAGGGCT
The DNA here is from genome assembly GCF_014652835.1 of Limoniibacter endophyticus. GTDB lineage: Bacteria > Pseudomonadota > Alphaproteobacteria > Rhizobiales > Rhizobiaceae > Limoniibacter > Limoniibacter endophyticus. The sequence goes on along the minus strand of NZ_BMZO01000003.1, from coordinate 57,481 downwards.
CAGCCGCGTCTTCCTGAGCCGCCGCGGTGACCAGCGTCAGAAGCGTCACTATCCAGGCCGCGATCCAACGCATCACAGCGCTCCGGGATAGGTAATGGAGAAGACCGCTTCCGGGCGTACGAAGAGATCGAAGCCCAGACGCATCGCGACAGCGAGAACAAGCAGTGCCAACAGCGCCCGCAACTGTTCGCCTCGCAGCTTCTGTCCCGCACGCGCACCATATTGCGCACCCACCACTCCACCGACCATAAGAAGCAAGGCCAGAATGATATCCACCGTGTGATTGGCCGACGCATGGACGATCGTCGTGAAGGCCGCAACGAAGATAATCTGAAAGAGCGAAGTCCCGACGACGACATTAGTCGGGACTTTGAGAATGTAGATGAGCGCCGGAACCATAATGAAACCGCCGCCCACGCCCATGATAGCAGCCAGCAGGCCGATGCCGGCGCCAATACCCAGAACCGGAATGATGCTGACAAAAAGCTTTGACGTGCGAAAGCGCACCTTCCAGGGAAGGCGATGAATCCAGCTGTGCTGGCCGGACTTCTTCAGGGTCGGGCTTGCACCATCGCGCGACTTGCGCAGGGCGTTGATGCTTTCAATCAGCATCAAACCGCCAACAATGCCGAGGAAGCCCACATAAAGCAGTGAAATTATGAGATCGAGTTGTCCGACCTGCCTTAGAAGATTAAAGACCCAGGCCCCGAGAGCCGATCCGGCGAGCCCTCCCAGTAGCAGGAAAAGTCCTAGTTTAAGGTCGAGCGTGCCGCGTTTAAGATGTGCCAAGGCGCCCGAAAAGGACGACGCTATAACTTGGTTGGCCCCGGTCGCAACGGCAATCGCCGGCGGGATGTTATAGAAGATTAAAAGCGGTGTGATGAGGAACCCGCCACCAACGCCAAACAGACCCGACAGAAAGCCGACGGCAGCCCCCATGGCCAGCAGCGCGAAGATATTCACAGACATTTCGGCGATGGGGAGATAGATGCTCACCCTGGGCACTCATGGGTTCTTTGTGGTGGCTCGAACAGGCGGTACTGCCTAAATTTCATGCGCCCCCCAAGGGCTTAAGTCAAACCTTGGTAAGTCATTATGGCGAAATAATTTCCGATCGCCGTCAACAGGGTTAATGTCTGTGCGATTTTCATCACATGCCTGTCCCTGTTCGCCTCGAACCAAGGCGATCAGCTGTTCTTGGCAAGGAGCGCCTGAAGAACGTCGGGAGTGATATCCCCCGTCGAGGTCAGGCCATTATCCTTCTGGAAGGCCGAAATCGCCTTCCTTGTCCGCTCTCCGATCATCCCGTCCGGCGTTCCCGTATCATAACCGTTCTTAATCAGGATCTTCTGGACGTTCATGATCGCCTTCTTCATGTCCACAGGCGCATCGGCCGAGGCCGTGGGGGCATTTTCTTCCCGCCACGCATCTGGCGGCGAAAATTCATTGGCCATCTTATCCAGCGTCTTCTGCTTCCAGAGCTGTGTGCGTGCCTTGGCACGGTCAAGTTCCTCGGGACGCATCGACTTGGCAATCTCGTCGCGCTTGCGAGCAGCGTCCTTGTCGCCGGTACGAGCGACGACATCGAACCACTGGTACGACTCCTCCAGACTCTGTTCCATGCCGACGCCCTTCGCCGCGAGCACGCCCATGTTGAACTGGCTGTCCTTTATCCCACGATCGGCTGCTTCACGGAACCAGCGAACGGCCGCACGATTATCGGTCTTGCCATCGGTTCCCATGGCATACAGCACAGCGAGATTATGCATAGCGCTGGCATTACCCTTGATCGCCGCCTTCTCATACCATTGGCGCGCAAGGTCGAGATCGCGTTCCGTACCGATGCCTTTTTCGTAGGCGTTACCTAGTCGGTATTGCGCCAGCGCGAAGTCGGCTTCAGCCGATTTCGTAAACCACTGAAGCGCCTGGGCATCATCCTGCGGATTGCCGCGTCCCTCGGCATAGCGCGCACCGATCTCGTAAAGCGCTGAGGCATCTCCGGCTTCTGCCGCTTCCCGTAAAGCAAGCGGACCGGCATCCTGGGCAATATTCATGCCCTCGGTGGATGCCACGGTCATCATGTCGAGCTCAGCTTCCTGCGGAGCAGACGCGGTAGCCGGCGCAATGGTTTGGGCCGGCGGCGTATAGGTCGGCATCGGCTGAGTATTGGCTGCGATTTCCCGCTCGGGCGTCTTGGTCCCGTCTGCGGGCTCCGACAAGACCGTCTCCCGGGCTGCGGCAGGTTCAGCGTCATCGACCGGCATGGTGAACGCGACTTTGGCGCCGCCGCGATCAGTCAGTAGCAAGGCCGAAGTCAGTTGCACCCCTGCAAGCGCGACCAGAATACCGGTCGCCGCCAGAAGCATGGTCTTTTTCCGGCCTCGGAACAGGCGTCCGAGAAGACCGCTCTCGCTCTTTTCCGTGCCGCGGCGCAGAACGTCCGTGTCAGAGGCCGCGGCCTGCGCGGCACGACGCGCTGCTGCAATGAAATCGGCCTTCGCAACGTCGGGCGAGCCGACATGAGCGTCGCGTGCATTGTCTTCCCGCACGCGGCGCATGATAGCGTTGAGATTCGGCGTGCCGGATCCTGGTTCCAACGGCTCGTGTACGGAAACCGGTTCTACTCCAATTTGAGTGGAGGGCGGCTCGACGTCAAATTCAGGCAAGGGTTCACTCTGCTTCAGGACCTTGCGCATACGCGTTTCAATCGGCTCTTCCTCAAATTGAGCGCGAGGCGCAAACGCGCGCTCGGTGCCCGAGAGCCTATCGGCAATCTGGAGAAGCGTAGAGTGGATAGCGTCGAACGACCTGGCGTTTCGGGCGTCGGTTTCGCGTGCAACGGCCTCAAGCGAGCGCAGCCCGTCGGCGAGATCGGAAACCCTCGCCCCATCCTGAACGGAAGATATCCCGCCGCGAATGACACCTTCTGCGGCCAGCCGCGCGGCTTCGACAGCCAGATCACCGGCGGTTTCCTGAAAACGCTCAAGCGCTGTAAGACGTGGCAGGACGCCGTCTTCCGCCTCCAGCGCCTGAGAAAGCGAGGTAATCTGCTGGTGCAGACTTTCCAGCAGGGCCGTGTCCGCCATTGCTGCCTGTGCATTGTCCTGCTCATCGAGGCGAATGAGAACGTCGCGAAGCCGTGCCTCGATCGTTTCGAACATTTCTGCACTATCGACGGGCGCAAAGCGGTCAAGGCGCTCTGCAAGAGCGTTCAGCCGGTCATCGAGAACCTGCGGCAGATCGTAGGAAGCTCCACGTGTCTCAAGCTGTTCTGTCAGCGCGTCAAAACGATCGTGTACATTGCTGGCAAATGCGCTCATCATTTCGTCGGAACGAAGCCGTTCACGCTCGACGCTGGCCGCTAGGCCATCGATCCGCTCTGCGATACCTTCGACAACGTGTGACGCGAATTCAGGAGATGTCGCGCCCTGATCAAGCTTTTGGCCGATACGTTCCAGTTGCTGCGACAATGCCGTCACAGCTTCCTGCGGCCAGGCTGCCTTCTGCGCCAGGTGATCAACGCGGTCGAGAAGCTCATTGATGCGGGCAAAAATGTCGACGCTACCGTCAGATGAAATTTCTCCGAGTTGCTTCGACAGATCGGCCATCTGGGCTTCGATACGCTCGATCGGGCGCGCATCGAAATTAGCGACGCGTCCTGAGGCAGCTATCGCCCTGGAAATTTCGTCCAGGCGTTCATCGAGGAGAGAAATCGTCGATGGCGCGGCCAGATCCTGATGACGCGCAAAATGATCAACTGCGGTCGCCAGTGTACGAAGCTTTTCTTCCATGCCGGCCAGATTGATATTTTGCGGAATGCGGCCGATGGCATCAGCAATTTCCTCCATGCGCGCATAGAGGCGCTCGATCGGAGCCTCGTCAGTTTTCTGAATGGAGATGCTCTCTTCCAGAGCGCTCCAGCGTTTACCGAGTTCGGCGAGGGTGTCCTGACGTGCGACATTGCCGAGTTCACGTGAGACCGCTTCCACCTCACGCTGCAGACTGTCAACCGCCTGGCTCGTATCCTTGCTTGCAAGCGCCTCCACTGCTGCTGCAATCCGGACGAAGTCACTCTTAAGAGCACGTCCGGCATTGTCTGCAATCGAAGGTCCAAGGCGAGTGATCTCCTTGCGCAGTTCTCCCATCTTGGCAGAGAAGTCACCTGAAAGACGCTCAGCCCAATCGTGGTCGTGAGATCCCGTGGCCTTGCTGGATAGTGACGACGGGCTTGTACTGGCGCGCAGCAGCCCGGCACGGGGCATCGCAGATCCACCCCGCGCATGCTGATCCAGGCGCTGCTCCAGTTCGGCCAATGAGCGGCTCAAATCGTCAAGTGCGGCATCCGGTCGCCGTGAGCGACCCTGATTGAGCTGATCGAGATACGAACGCTTGGTGTTCATCGGGACATCCATTCGCCTGGAAACTCTGCCGAAGCCGCCCGGCATTGCCGGACGAAATTCGCATCGCATTCCGCTCTCAACGCGCATCAAGAACGAAACACTCTGCCGCTACACTTTGCTCATTATGGTAAATAAGCAGTTAAATAGCTGCCACTACCGGGAAAATTGCGTTTTGGGAGCAGCTTTTATGTTCACCAGCGTCAGCTCATGGTAGTGACGCTGCGGCCCGCAATTTCGCGGTCCGGCGGCGCTTTATGCTGCCGTCAAGATTTCGATTGTTTTTTAGAGTTAATTTGATGATTGCTTCCGAAACCATTGTGCCCGAAAGCGCGGCTTCATGCCCCGACCCAGAAGCGACAATCCGCATCGGCGAATTGTCGAAGCAGTTCAACGTTACGCTGCGTGCGCTTCGTTTTTATGAGACAAAAGGACTCCTTTCGCCGCAGCGCGATGGCGCGACCCGGCTCTATACGTCGAAAGACGCCAGCAAGCTCGCCCTTATCCTGATGGGCAGGCGCATCGGTTTTTCGCTTCGCGAAGTCAAGCAGATACTGGAGATGTATGACCCGAACGGCACCAATGGCCGTCAATTCCAGTTTGCCCTGAGGAAGTCCGAGCGTCAGATGATAAAACTCGTGCAGCAGCAGGAAGAATTGACAGCATCAATCAAGGAGCTGGAGGAACTGACGACCACCCTGCGCATGCGCCTTTCGGCAATTCAGCGGCCAATGGCAGCCTGAACAATTTCCGATCTGGTCCTATCTACCTTACCGTGCTGGATAGGATCAGGCGGAATCACGCTTTGCCAGCGTGCGCAGGCTCCTGCTTGATTCCATGAAGAGTTTCTCTTCGGGCGTCGGCTCCCGCCGCACCGCGTCGAGGCCGATCGCTTCCATCAGTTCCTCGACCTTGAGGAAACGCTTGTTGCGATGGTCATAGGCTCCCGCCGTCGTCATCACCATCGCGGCAACGCGACCATCCGGATGCACGAAGCGATGGCGACCAATCACCTGCGTATCATCCCATGTCTCGACACTCGAATAAAGATCGAACGGCTTCCAGAGTTTGATCTCCCGAACGAACACCGTCTGCTGTCCGCCGAGCATCGGCGCCCAGTTGCGCTGGCGGGCCGCTTTCAGGAAGCCCATGCGCAGAAAGAGGTCGATGCGGCCGAGATCGGCCAGCATGAGATAGCGCGCATTATTGAGATGACGGTTGAGATCGATATCGGTCGGCAGACAGCGGAAGCTGAGCCTGCTTTCCTCACCTATTCTGTAAGCCCCCCTACTCTGCGCAGTCAGGACCATACGGGCAATGCGCCCCCAGACATACATGCGGACATCCCGTCGTTTGAGAGGCTCCCGCCGATGGGCCGGGAGCCGGATGCTGATCAGGCAGCCTTGGTCTTGAGGCTGCCATAAGGGTCGAAGCGCTCATAGAACGTTTCACCGCTCTTCGCCATATCGAGAAGCAGCTGCGGTGTCTTGAACTGGGGCCCGTGCCTGGTCTCGAGTTCGGCAGCCAGTTCCACGAAGGCTTTTGCACCCATCCCGTCAATATAGGACAAAGCCCCGCCGGTGTAGGGCGCAAAGCCGAATGCCAGGATAGATCCCACATCCGCCTCGCGCGGATCAGTGACGATATTCTCTTCCATGACCCGCGCCGCCTCCAACGCAATCGTGACGAGGAAGCGCTGCTTCAATTCCGTCACGTCCACGCCGTCGGGATCCTTTTGCGGATAGAGATCCTTGAGACCGGCCCACAGATGCTTTTTAGCCGGCTTTTCGGGATAATCATAAAACCCCTTGCCGTTCTTGCGGCCGAAGCGGCCATGCTTGTCCACCATTGTGTCGATAAGCTGCATCTGGCGCGGATCAACGGCGCTTTCGCCAAGATCGCGCACCGTCTGGCGCATGATCTTCTGCGCCAGATCAATGGCGGTTTCATCCGTCAAGGCCAGTGGCCCGACCGGCATTCCGGCCATTTTCGCAGCATTTTCGATCATCGCTGCGGGCACGCCCTCGATCAGCATGTTGAAAGCTTCGGCCATGTAGAGAAGCACGCAGCGATTGACATAGAAGCCGCGCGTATCATTGACCAGGATCGGTGTCTTCTTGATCGCCTGCACATAATCCATCGCCATTGCGATCGCCTCGTTACCGGTCTCCTCGCCTCTGATCACCTCAACCAGAAGCATTTTATCGACCGGGGAGAAGAAGTGAATACCCACAAAGTTCCCCGCGCGCGACGCGTTCTTGGCCAGCGAGGTAATCGGGATAGTCGAGGTGTTCGACGCAAAGATCGCATCGGCGCGCATGAAGCTTTCGGCCTTGCGAGTGGTTTCCTTCTTGATATTGGAATCCTCGAAAACCGCTTCGATTACTAGATCACAATCAGCCAGTCCTTCGTAGGCGTCGGTTGGCTGGATCAGCGAAAGCAGTTTTTCCTTTTCCTCCGCCGTGGAACGTCCCTTCTTGATCCGGCCGTCCATCAATGTAGCGGAATGCGCCTTGCCCTTATCGGCGGCTGCCTGATCGCGGTCGATCAGCAGGACAGGAATGCCAGCCTTGGCTGTTACGAAAGCGATGCCTGCACCCATGAAGCCGGCGCCGATAATGCCGACCTTCCTGATTTCCTTCTTCGGCACGTCGGGCCGGCGCGCTCCCTTGTTAAGTTCCTGCAGTGAAACGAACAGCGAGCGGATCATCATCTGCGCCTCAGTGCCGCGCAAAAGCTGCGTGAAATAGCGCTGCTCAATGCGCAACGCCGTGTCAAACGGCACAAGCAGGCCCTCATAGACGCATTTCAGAATAGAGGTCGCCGCCGGATAATTGCCTTGTGTTTCGCGACGCAGAATCGCGGCTGCCGGCGGCCAGAGGTTCGCACCTGCGGCCGAATAGACTGGGCCGGAAGGCAGTTTGAAGCCCTTTTCGTCCCAGGGCTGAACTGGCTTCAAGCCGTTCCTGATCATCGCCTTGGCGGTGTTTAGGAGGTCTTCTGCCGGAACGACCTCATGGACCAGGCCCATGCTCTTGGCTTTCTTCGGTGCCAGCGCCTGACCGGTGGTCAGCATCTGCAAGGCTTCCTGCGCACCAGTCAGACGCGGGACGCGCTGCGTGCCGCCGGCGCCCGGCAGGAGCCCCACCTTGACTTCCGGCAGAGCCATCTTGAAATCTGCATCGGCCGCTACGCGACCGTGGCAGGCAAGCGAGACCTCGAAGGCTCCACCCATGCAGGTGCCATTGATTGCCGACACCCAAGGTTTGCCGCAGGTTTCCAGCTTACGGAACAATCCGGTCATCTGTCCGACATTATCGAAAAGCGACTGCGTGGCCTTCGTTTCGTCCTTGAGCCGCTCGGCCTTATAGTGCCCCACCAGTTTTTGCATCATGGTAAGATCGGCGCCGCCCGAGAAGGTTGACTTGCCGGAGGCAAGGACTGCTCCCTTGATCCCCTCTTCGGAAGCCACGCGATCAACGATCTTGTCGAGTTCGCGCAAGACTTCTTCCGTGAACACATTCATCGAACGGTCGGGCATGTCCCAGATGATGAGTGCAATGCCGTCACCATCGACCTCGAAACGGAAATTCTTATATTCCATGATCAGTCTCCTCCCGTTTCTTCAGACGCGCTCGATGATGGTTGCAGTCCCCATGCCGGCACCGATACAAAGCGTTACCAGCGCAGTGTTCAGGTCGCGGCGCTCCAGTTCATCCAGCACTGTGCCCAGAATCATGGCACCGGTCGCACCCAGGGGGTGCCCCATGGCGATTGCGCCGCCATTGACGTTGATGATGTCGTGGTCAATGTCAAAAGCCTGCATGTAGCGCAGAACGACAGACGCGAAGGCCTCGTTCAGTTCGAACAAGTCGATGTCGGATTGCTGCATACCTGCACGGTCGAGAAGTTTCTTGGTTACATCGACGGGGCCGGTCAGCATCAGCGCGGGTTCGGAACCGATATTGGCAAAAGCCCGAATGCGCGCACGCGGCTTGATGCCGAGACCCTTGCCAGCGTTCTCGGAACCGAGCAGCACGGCAGCGGCACCGTCCACGATGCCAGAGGAATTGCCCGGATGGTGGATATAGTTGATCTTTTCCAGTTCTGGGTGGCGATAGATCGCGACGGAAGAGAAGCCTCCCATTTCACCCGGCATTTCAAAGGAGGGATTAAGGCTCGCCAGCGTCTGCATATTCGTATCGGGACGCATATGTTCGTCGCGATCGAGAATGGTAAGGCCGTTGACATCCTTCACCGGCACCACCGACCGGGCGAAATACCCGTTTTCCCAGGCATTGGCCGCCCGCTTTTGACTTTCAACCGCGTAAGCATCGACGTCATCGCGCGAGAAGCCATATTTTGTGGCAATCAGATCGGCTGATACGCCCTGCGGCATGAAATAGCCAGGCAGCGATACTGAGGGATCCATGTACCAGGCCCCCCCCGACATGCCCATGCCGACGCGCGACATGCTTTCAACGCCACCAGCAATAACGATCTCGTCTGCGCCCTGCGCGATCTTGGCGGCTCCCAGATTGACGGCATCCAGGCCCGAGGCACAAAAACGGGAGATCTGCATACCAGGCGCTGCCGTATCATAGCCCGCCTCAAAGGCAGCCGAGCGCGGTATGACCGAACCTGCCTCCCCTACTGGATCGACGCAACCGAAGATGATGTCGTCGACCCTGGAGGTGTTCAGGCCATTGCGGTCGCGTATCTCGGATAGCACACCTGCGGCCAGACGCACCGCCGGCACCTCGTGCAAAGCACCGTCTTTCTTGCCACGTCCGCGCGGTGTGCGCACCGCATCGTAAATATAGGCCTCAGCCATGTCGTTCTCCTCGATCCGTTCAAACAGCGTTGCAGGCCTCCCGCCTCAGAACGCCTCGGCGCTGAGCGCCATTATCGTGTCGGCACCCGTCTGGATACGGGCAAACCGCAGTGCAGTCTCTGGCATGATACGCTCCATGTAGAAGCGTCCGGTGACAAGCTTGTTCTCAAGAAATTCTTTGCTATCCGTACCCGCCGCCAGATTATCCCGCGCCGTTTTGATCATTCGCGCCCACATGTAGCCTAGCACGACCAGACCCATCAGGTGCATGTAATCGGTCGAGGCCGCACCGCCATTGTCGGGGTTCTGCATGGCATTCTGCATCAGCCACAACGACGCGCCCTGCAGATCGTTCAATCCCTTCTTCAGCGCCTTGGTCGTGGCGACCATGCCCTCATCGGCACGGTTTTCCTCGCAAAAGGCTCCGATTTCAGCGAATAGAGCCTGTATCGCGCGTCCGCCGTCCATCGGCAGCTTCCGGCCGATCAGGTCCAGTGCCTGAATGCCGTTCGCGCCCTCGTAGATCATCGCAATACGCGCATCGCGCACGAACTGGCTCATGCCGTGCTCTTCAATATAGCCGTGCCCGCCGAAGACTTGCTGTGCCATGACGGCGTGGTCAAAGCCTTTGTCGGTCAGGACGCCCTTGACGACCGGCGTCATCAGGCCGAGTAAATCGCTTGCCACCTGCCTCTGTTTTTCATCCTGCGAACGATGTGCGATGTCCGATTGCAGTGCGGTCCACAGGAGCAGCGCGCGACCTGCTTCGTTCGTAGCGCGGATAGTCATGAGCGTTCGACGAATGTCCGGATGCACGATGATCGGATCGGCCTTCTTGTCCTTTTCCTTTGCCCCGGTCAAAGACCGTCCCTGCAGGCGCTCTCGGGCATAGTCGGCGGCGGCCTGATAGGCAGCTTCGGCTACAGAAAGGCCCTGTAGCCCGACGCCGAGACGCGCCTCGTTCATCATCGTAAACATCGCCCTGAGGCCCTTGTTCTCACCGCCGATCAAATAACCGGTCGCATCGTCATAATTCATGACGCAGGTGGAATTACCGTGAATGCCCATCTTGTGCTCGATCGAGCCGCAGGTGACGCCGTTCGCTTCTCCGATAGCTCCATCATCTCCCACAAGGAATTTCGGCACGATGAAGAGCGAAATGCCCTTGGTACCTTCCGGCGCGCCCTCAATACGGGCAAGCACCAGATGCACAATGTTTTCAGACATGTCATGCTCGCCGGCCGAGATGAATATCTTCTGGCCGGAAATCCTGTAGGAGCCGTCACCGGCGGGAGCAGCGCGTGTGCGCAGCAGACCCAGATCCGTGCCGCAATGTGGCTCCGTCAGGTTCATGGTGCCGGTCCATGTGCCATCCACCATCTTCGGCAACCACTTGTTCTTCTGCGTTTCATCGCCATGCGTGAGGATCGCGGCGATGGCCCCCTGTGTCAGTCCTGGATACATGACGAGTGCCATGTTAGCCGACGACATATATTCCCCGACTGCTGAATGCAGCAGGTAGGGCAACCCCTGCCCGCCATACTCTGCCGGAACAGAAAGGCCGGTCCAGCCCGCTTCACTATAGGCGCGAAATGCTTCCGCAAAACCTTCCGGTGTCTTTACACTGCCGTCGGCACTACGCACGCAGCCCTGGCTGTCGCCAATCTGGTTAAGCGGCTGGAGAACGTTTTCAGCGAGCCTGGCCCCCTCATTGAGAATCGCTTCCACCATCTCGAGGTCGGCATCGGCAAAGCCTTCGAGGTTGGTGTAGCGCTCGTAGCCAAGCACGTCCTTCAAGACAAAAAGCGTATCATTGACGGGAGCTGTATAACGCGGCATCGTTTCCTCCAAAGGCCATGGGGCGTATGCGCCAGCTTGCCAGCGGAAAGACGCCACTCGTTGAGATTGAAGATATTGACGTTTACGCAAACGTCAATATCTTGCCTTTCGATTCAGGTAATTTTCTCGCATCGACAGGCTTCCGTAGTCGCATTAAACTTTACTTATCGACTATGTGGAAGGGGTGATCCACGTTGGAGCTGAAACCACGCATCATCGCCATTGCCGGCTTGTTTATCCTCTCTGGATCCATCCTTGCGGCTGGCGAACGACTGTCCTACCTGGCAAAAACCGCGACACCTGCTTTTGTGCCTGAGATCATCCCCGACATTCCGGAAGAACAAGAGCCTCAGCCAGTCGAGCCGGCCCCGCTGTCGCTTACGTACCCTCCACAGGAGCCGCAGCGCGCCCAGCCAGCAGCACTGCCGGGCGAGCCGTCCAATGAAGCCCCCGGCAACTGGAAATTGACCCTGCTTTACCAGCCGGTTATCTCAAGCCTCACGGAGATCAGGGCGGATGGGCATCGCATTCTGCTCGATGGCATTGCACCGCTCGATGCCGCCGAACAATGTGGCGAGAGCGGGCGACGCTGGCCCTGCGGGCGTTTTGCAGTGACTGCCTTCCGCCACTTCGTGCGTGGACGCGCCATCCGCTGCGCCGTTCCGCAACAGCCTCTTCCCGAGACGATCACAACGCAGTGCTTTATTGGCAAGCATGATCTGGCCGCCTGGCTCGTTACCAATGGCTGGGCAGACGCTGTCAATGAGGAGACTTATGGCGCAATGGCACAAGCGGCTATCGAAAACCAACGGGGACGCCATGCACCCCCGCCGGGATAGTTCTTTATCCGGTTATCAGGCCGGATATTTGGCCAGAGTGGCATCGATCAGCTTCTGCGTTTCACGTACGCCATAAAGCGCGGCGAAGGATCCGAAGCGCGGACCACGTTCCTGGCCTATCAGCACCTGATAGAGCATCTGGAAGAAAGCCACCGAAACGCCCGGGCCACCTTCCGGGCTCTTCTTTGTATGATCCTGATAGCGCTCGATGCTCCGCGCAACATTGAGGCTTTCATTCTGGATCGTTTCGCTCGAGGAGCCCTCGGGGAGGGCCGCCAGCGCAGCCGACAAGCTTTCCAGCGCCACGCGCTCTTGCGCATCCGGCGCCCGGAAGACCTTGGTTGGCTCCACAAAGTCATGGAAGTAGCGGATAGCAAAGTCGCCAAGACGGTCGAGTTCAGGATGACTCTCGGCATTCACGCCCTTTGCATGGCGCGAGATGAAGCCCCAGAGAACATCCTTGTTCTGGGCATTCGACGCACTGACCAGATTGAGCAGCAGCGCAAAACTGACCGGCAACTCGAGCGATGGCGGATTGCCGTCGTGCAAATGCCAGACCGGATTTCCCAGACGATTTTTCCAGTCCTGCTTGGGATAGGCGGCAAGGAAGCTGTAATACTCGTCCACGGCCTTCGGGATAACGTCAAAATAGAGTTTCTTGGCCTGACGCGGACGCTGGAACATGTAGAGTCCCAAGCTTTCCGTCGGAGCATAGGTCAGCCATTCGTCGATCGTTAAACCGTTACCCTTCGACTTGGAAATCTTTTGCCCCACTTCGTCGAGGAAAAGCTCATAGACGAAATGTTCCGGCGCGCGTCCGCCGAGGATCTCGCAGATCCGGTCATAGATCGATGCGTTCGTCTGGTGATCCTTGCCGAACATTTCGAAATCCACGCCGATGGCGGCCCAGCGCATGCCAAAATCGGGCTTCCACTGCAGCTTCACGTTACCCCCGGTAACGTGAAGCGTCGTTTCCGTGCCGTCCTCATCATCGAAGGTCACGGTTCCAGCTCCCGCATCCACCTTCTTCATCGGCACATAAAGGACGCGGCCCGACTTCGGTGAGATCGGCAAGAACGGGCTGTAGGTCGCCTGACGCTCTTCGCCAAGCGTTGGCAGCATCACCTTCATAATATCATCATACCGTGCGGCGGCGCGCAGCAGCACGTCGTCGAATCGGCCGGTCTTGTAATATTCCGTAGCGCTGGCAAATTCATAATCAAAGCCGAACGTATCGAGAAAGCGGCGCAACATTGCGTTATTATGATCCGCAAATGTCTTGTGTTCGCCACCAAAGGGATTAGGCACCGACGACAATGGCTTGTGCAGATGCTCTTCGAGCGCTGCGCGGTCCGGCACATTCTCCGGAATCTTGCGCATGCCGTCGAGATCGTCGGAAAAGCAGATCAGTTTTGTCGCAACCTTGTCCTCGGTCAACACGCGGAAAGCATTGCGCACCATGGTGGTACGAGCCACTTCGCCGAATGTTCCGATATGCGGAAGACCGGAGGGACCGTAGCCGGTCTCGAAGATGACCACGTCTGGAAAGCCGGTTTTCTTGTAGCGCTCGATGATCTTGCGTGCTTCCGCGAACGGCCAAGCTTTGCTTTCAGCAGCAGCAGCTAGCAGTTCGGGATTGAGATCGATCGGCGGCAAACCTTGTCCTGGCATTTCCTGAGTTATCCTTCGGTCGGGAGATTTCTTGGCATCGCTCCTGTAATTACAGGAACGGAAGCCCGGTTTCTCTAGCCTATCGGACTGAAAAAGGGAAATTTTTGTTGCACTACTCGCCACACGAAAGCGATCAGAAAAAACCTATCGGAAAATAGCGGCCGTAAAGCTCGTCGAGCGTTCCGTTGCGCGCCAATTCGCTCAAGGCGTAATCCAGTGCGGCCTGCAATTGCGGCTGTTTCTTCGACACGGCAACGGACAACCCCTGACCAAGATAGTCCGGTGCCAGAAAGGCTCCGCCGGCAAAGCTGCAGCAGGCTTGCGATTCCGCGCTGCCAAGCCAGAAGGAAAGCCGCATGCCGTCTCCAAATACAGCATCAACCTTCTCGTCTCGCAATGCCTGGAACAAGGTACCCTGATCATCGAAGACGACAGCTTCGAGTTGATCAAACTGCTGCACCAGCAGTTGGTGGTGCACGGTTTCAGCGAGAACGCCCACTTTCTTCCTGCCCTGCGCCATCGGGTCAAACCCCGCCTGCGATCTGGATACAAAGCGCGCCGGAAGCGTAAAAAATGGCTTGGTGAAAAGATACTCCTTGCGCGTCTCGGCCGTCGGCGTCAGTCCGGCAAGGATTGCTTCCGCCTCACCCTTCTCAAGCGTTTCGGCAAGCTCTTCCCACGGCTTCGCCTCGATCTGACACGCATCCTGTCTGGCCAGCACGGCGCAAAGACCTCGCGCGAGGTCGAGATGATAGCCGCTCAGCCGACCCGTCGCGTCGATGAAATTGAACGGCGGGAAATCCGTCGTCGTGACAAAACGCAGACGTGTGATGCCCTGCAACTCGGGTTTGGGGACCTTGTTGCGCAAGTCCCAATGCTGCGGCGCACCATTCTCCTGCGCATGCAACGGCTGCACGAGAAGCAGAGCAAATCCAAGGGCGCTTAAGGAAGCAGGCAGGATTTTCAGCATGAAACGATCCGCAGGAAGGCAATAATTCATCCTACGTCTATACGTCGGAAAGGCCCGTCACAAGCCGCAAGCCGACCTGTCCAGGGCTGTCTGGCATGACATTTGCCCATGTGGAAACGGTTTAACGCGATCGCCGACGAAGCGTTGCCCCCTCATGAAGACGCGTCCGGTCCCTGCGATCATTGCTGCATGCTCCTTTGTCGCGCGGCGCGGGACGAGCGGAGTTCCCGTCAGACTTGCTGTCATGCCCTTCCAGGTCTGGACGCTATCGCTCCGCCAGCCGATGAGCCGCAGGATTCAGTCAGGCTTCTGTCTAACTACGGAAATCATTATCAAGCCCCAGCATACGGCCGCCAGTGCCCGCACAGTCGGCGCAGATACGCGCCGCCCAACCCCGCCGAAAGTAAATCTCACGCATGAAGGTGGGCTTCACCGATTATTCAAAACGCCGCAGGATGGATCGCATTGGGCAGAAGCACAGAGAGGTTCCGCATCTGGCCGCAGTTTTGCCGCCCTTTGTACCAGGTCTTGGACAGGAGCAGCGACAAAACTGTGTTTTGCTGAAAGCAAAGTCCTTTCAGGGACTTAAGAATGGAATGGTGCCCAGAAGAGGACTCGAACCTCCACGCCTCGCGGCACACGGACCTGAACCGTGCGCGTCTACCAATTCCGCCATCTGGGCGTTGGTGGCTCTGATAAGGGGCGATTGATCCGCTGTCAACGCGGATTTTCAACTTCGAGCAAAAAGCTTTGCACCGGCGTTGCGAAAGCCGTCGCATTACAAGCCGACAAACGGAAAACCGCTGCAAACCGAGAGGAAACGCAGCGGTTTTCGCATTCACAGTCCCGGAAACATCCGGGCAAACTGCGCATAGCGCCTTTATGTCAGGCCTCGAGGATTTCCTTGGAGGCAACGGTCGAGTCGGCATTGAGACGATAGATGATCGGCACACCGGTATTCAGCTCGGTCTTGACGATCTGCTCGCCGGTGAGACCTTCCAGTGCCATGATCAGCGCCCGCAGCGAGTTCCCATGCGCGGCAACGAGGACAGTCTTGCCGGAAAGTACATATGGTTGGATCGTGTGGATGTAATAGGGCCATACGCGCGCGCCCGTATCACGCAGGCTTTCGCCGCCCGGAGGCGGCACGTCATAGGAACGGCGCCAGACATGGACCTGCTCCTCGCCCCATTTCTGGCGCGCATCATCCTTGTTCAGTCCCGAAAGATCGCCATAGTCGCGCTCGTTCAGCGCCTGCTGGCGGATTGTTTCGAGCGAGCTCTGGCCCAACACGTCAAGAATCGATTGGGAGGTCTTCTGCGCCCGCTGCAAATCGGAGGTGAATGCGATGTCGAAGGACAGGCCTTTGGCCTTGAGACGTTCGCCGGCGTCCTTGGCTTCCGCGCGTCCCTGCTCGGTCAGATCGACATCCCGCCAGCCGGTGAACAGGTTCTTCAGGTTCCACTCGCTCTGGCCATGACGCACCAGCACCAATGTTCCGGACATTTCTTTTCTCCTTAACAAACGGAAATTATTGCAGACCCAGCACGTCGCGCATCGAGTAAAGGCCATGAGCCTCATGCTGATGCACCCAGAGCGCAGCTTTCACGGCGCCGCGCGCGAAAATCGCGCGATCCTCGGCGTGATGCGAGATGGTGATGCGTTCGCCAGCCCCTGCCAGAATGACGGAATGGTCTCCCACGACCGAACCGCCGCGCAATGTGGCGAAGCCGATCGTGCCCTCCTGACGCGCACCGGTGTGGCCCTCTCGACTCATCACGGCGTTGTCGCGCAAATCGATCCCGCGGCCATGCGCGGCCGCTTCGCCAAGCAGCAGTGCCGTTCCCGAGGGGGCATCGACCTTGTGCTTGTGATGCATTTCGAGCACCTCGATATCGAATGCATCCGGCCCCAGCGCGCGCGCAGCCTGCTCGACAAGACTCGCCAGCAGGTTGACGCCCAGGCTCATATTGCCGGATTTGACGATACGTGTCTTCCGAGCAGCTTGTGCAATCGCTGCGTCATCTTCCGTCGTGCAACCGGTCGTGCCGATGATGTGAGCAATGCCGCGGTCGGCAGCGAGCCTGGCAAAAGCAACACTGGCCGAGGGGGCAGTGAAATCGATGATGACATCGGTGTCCTCCAGAGCCCTGCCGATGTCGCCGGTGATTTCAATGCCAAGACTCTGCAAGCCAGCGAGCGTTCCGGCGTCCTGGCCGATATGAGCCGAACCCTCGCGCTCATAAGCACCGGAAAGTTCAGCCCCCGACGCCTCGTCCACCGCACGCACCAGAGCGCGCCCCATGCGCCCGCCCGCGCCAACGATTGCAACCTTCATGCTCATGCCTCTCCGGTTTTCTGCCCATATTCCTGCCCGGTTCCGCCGAGCAGGTTGGAGCCGCGTATGGTCTGCATTTGCTGGAAGCGCGCATAGATGCCGTCCAATGCCATCAACGTATCATGCGTCCCGCGTTCAATTACCTCGCCCGCATCCATCACGATGATCTGGTCGGCATTGACGACGGTCGAGAGCCGATGGGCGATCACGATGGTGGTGCGCCCCCGCATGACGGTAGCCAGCGCGGTTTGCACTTGCGCTTCGGATTCATTGTCGAGCGCGGATGTCGCTTCGTCGAGCAATAGCACAGGCGCGTTGCGCAGAAAGGCACGTGCAATGGCGAGGCGCTGGCGCTGACCGCCGGAGAGCGTCACGCCGTTCTCACCCACAACGGTGTCATAGCCCTGAGGCTGGCTTTCGATGAATTCGTGCGCATAAGCCTGTTTCGCCGCCTCACGCACTTCCGCATCGCTGGCATCGGCGCGGCCATAGCGGATATTATCGGCGATCGTGCCTTCAAACAGGTAGGGTTGCTGAGAAACATAGGCAATATTTTCTCGCAGGGAGCGCTTGGTAACCGTCGCGATGTCCTGCCCGTCGATCGTGATCCTGCCCGAATCGAGATCGTAGAAACGTTCTAGCAGTGCAATGACGGTCGACTTTCCGGCACCGGATGCGCCGACGATCGCTGTCGTCTTGCCGGCGGGTGCCGTAAAACTCAGATTGCGCAGCACGGGATTTTCCGGCGTATAACCGAAATTGATCTTGTCGAAGGCAACCTCACCCTTCCCCACTTTCAGTGCAACGGCCCCGGCCGCGTCGCGCTGGTGCGGCTCGACATCGAGAATTTCATAGATCATCCGCGCATTGACGAGCGCGCGTTCTATGCCGACCTGTACACGCGCCAGACGACGCGCCGGATCATAGGCCATCAGAAGCGCGGTGATGAAGGCGAAGACCGAGCCGGGCGGCGTATCGCCAAAGGAGGCACGGTAGCCCGCATAGGCGATGACGCCGGCAATGGCCGCGCCTGCAAGCAGTTCGGTGATCGGCGTCAGGCGTTCGGAAACGCGGGCGATCTTGTTGGAGCGACTTTCGGCATGGACAATGAGCTTCTCCATGCGCTCCTTCAGCTGTTCTTCCATGGTGAAAGCCTTCACCACGGCGATGCCCTGCACCGTTTCCTGCATCGCGCCGATCAGCCGGGAATTGATCTCGACGGACTCGCGAGTGATGGAGCGCAGTCTACGCATCAGGTAGTTGACAGCAAAACCGAGCGGCGGACCTATGAGCAGTGCTGAAAGCGACAGCACCGGGTCCTGCGCGATCATCACGCCGACGAGCGCAATCAGCGAGACCATGTCGCGTGCAATCGAGGTCAGGGTCATATTGAGCAGATCGCGAATGCCCGCAACATTTTCGCTGATACGCGCCGCAAGCTGGCCTGAACGCATGTCGGAAAAATAGCCCAGCCCCAGCTTCATCAAATGATCGAACAGGCGGCGCTGATAACGCGCGACGAGATTGTTGCCAACCTTCGCAAGCAGCACGGCCTGTCCGTAGCTTGCCAGACCGCGAATGGCGAAGGCTGCGAAAATCGCCCCGCAGATCACCACGATCATTTCGTGGCGTTGCCGATAGAACAGTTCATCCACAACGTCGCGCATGATCCAGGCGCTGAATGCCGTCGTTGCCGCCACCGCGACCATGCAGGCTGCCGCCATCGCGTAATATGGGACGAAGTCGCGCCCATTCTCGGAGAGAATGCGCTTCAGAACGGCGATCACCTCGCCCGGTTTTGCTTTGCGTTTTTCTTTCAAGTGTACGGCTATCCGTTGATCATGCACGACTGCAATAAAGCAAATCCAGGCAAAGTGGGAACGGGTTATGTTCCTAGAACTGCGTAAGAGAGTGGTCGCGCACTGTCATAGAGCAAATCGGGGGATTTGCGAATCGATAGTTCAGGCGCGCCAGATGCGGCCGGAAACCTCGACACCAAATCGCTGGGGCGTGCGCGCGTAAGCTGCCAATCCAAGCACCGGTGCCCGCGGATGAGTAATGGCATAGACCGGGATCTTCGCCATCATCGCGGAATGGGGAGCTTTGTCGCGAACGGCCAAGGTAAAGCGCTCGCTCTTCAGCGCCGGAAGTATCTTTTGCGCAATGCCGCCGGTCAGGTAGATGCCGCCGCGTGCCATGAATACGAGCGCAAGATCGCCCGCGAAACGACCGAGCTGCGTCACAAACATGTCGAGCGCCTCAGCCGCGACAGAGTCGGTACGCTCCAGCCCCGCCGAGGAAATTTCGGCCGGATCGTTGAAAGTCGGTTCTTTTCCGTCGGTCTTGGCAATCGCACGGTACAGATTGACAAGCCCACGCCCGCACATGATCTGCTCGCCGGCCACACGCCCTTCGATCGTCTCTATGTTCGGAAAAACGGCGTAATCGCGTTTCGAGCGCGGACCTATGTCGATGTGTCCGCCTTCGCTGGCAAGCGGAATCCACTTGTGCGCCGAATGCACCAGGCCGCCAACCCCAAGCCCCGTGCCCGGCCCGAGTACGACGCGGGGACTCATCGGTAGCGCTTCGCCAGCGGCAATCTTTTCCAACCCGTTATCGTCAAGCGCTATGACCGAAAGCGCCTGCGCCTCGAAATCGTTGAGCGTCACAACCTGCGTAAGGCCAAGCGTCTGCATCATCTCGTTGGGCCTCACCACCCAGGGGCAGTTGGTCAGATCGATCTCGTCGCCCTTGATCGGGCCAGCGACGGCTAGAATCGTCGTACGCGGCTGCAGCGACGTCTTGTCCAGAACGCCAGCCTGAATGGCTTCCTCTATGGTCTCGAAATCTGCTGTCTGAATCGTCGGAAATTCCCTCGGCTCCGACTGCGCGTCGACCAGAATAGCGAAACGGGCATTCGTACCGCCAATGTCGCCGATCAGAACTGGAAACTGGAAAACCGGATCGCCTTCAAAACGCAGTGCCATTCTCTACAGTTTCCTCACCTTGATCGAATCTACCACCCCGCCGGCGACAGCCAAGCTGGACGCTAAACCGATTAGCGGGGTTTACGCGGGAAAATCAAGGTCGCGCGCGCCCACAAGTCGCAAAAAGCAGCGACTTGCGGAAGGAACGCAATCACTGTGACGAAACGGCACTCGTCACTTCGTCGGCAGACGCCGGCGCTGGCAGGTTCAGGATATCCATGCACGCCTTAGGCAATTGCGACAGCTTCATCGTGTCGCGTACTGGCGGCTTCGACGGGCCTTTTGCCGGTTTCCACGGCTCGTCCGTAAACCACCACGCAAGTTCCTTCCCGCATCCGTCGTCTTTCGGCACGGCATTCTGCTTGCGACAATCCGGCGAGCTCTGCGGGCAGCCCATGCGGAGGTGCATATGGTAGAAATGGCCCCAGTAGGGACGAATTTTACGCAGCCAGCTCTTGTCCCCCCTCTCGGTTTCACAGAGCTTCTTTTTGATGCCTGGATGCACCAGAACGCGTTCAATATCGGAATAGCTTGCGGCCTGCTTGATCAGGTTGAAATGAGCTTGCGTCCAGACGTTGTCATCGACCGTGAGCTTGCCCTTTTTCAGCATCGAGGTAGCCGAGATGTCCTCGCGCTCCCGCGCCGTCAGAATTCGATCGGGCATCGGGGTCAGCCAGATATCGGCATCCAGGCCGATCTGATGCGAGGCATGTCCGCTGGTCATCGGTCCGCCGCGCGGCTGGGAAATATCGCCGATCAGGAGCCCCGGCCAGCCCACCTTCGATGCATCCGCGGCAAGGACCTGCAAGCGCGCAACGAGATCGGGATGTCCCCAGCGGCGATTGCGCGACAAACGCATCACCTGCCAGTGCGGACCGGTCTCGGCAATCGCAACACCGCCCGCGTAGCAGCCTTTCGAATAAAAGCCATGCGACTGTGCTTCTCCTAACGCAGGCAGCTTGTGTGCCCCGAAGGCGTCCTTGGCGAGCACGTCCTTTGCCTGTGCCTGCGGCAGCAGGGCTGTGAGCATGAGCAGAGCCAGCGCCAGCCTTTTCATCCACCCATCCGCCATACCGAATCCCTCGCATCCCGTTGAAGAAAGCCTATCGCAGGCAAGAATCTTTAAAAAATCGCTTTTTCTTTGTCACCAGCGCGCGTGCCATTCATCGTCCTGCCAGAGCCTCAGCAGCGCTATGCGAAAATTCGGATAGCGGAACATGTAGCCGAGGCCGCGAAGCTTGGCATTGGACACGCGCCTGTTCTCGCCGTAAAACTTTCTCGCTGCCGGAGAAAGCCCTGCTACATCGAAGGCGATCTCTTCAGGTGCCTCGACATCCATGAGATCGGCGGCAAATGCCACTACATCCTGCGGCGGCGAAGGCTCGTCATCGACAACATTGAATATGCCGGATTCTCGTTTCTGCATCAGAAAATCGAGTGCGCCTGCAATATCGGCGACATGGGTGCGGTTGAATACCTGCCCCGGCTTGACGATTCGATGCGCCTTGGCTTCCGCCAGCTTGACGAAGGAGTTTCGCCCGGGTCCGTAAATTCCGCCGAGGCGCAAAACGGCACAGGAAGCGCCGCGCATATTGCCAAAGGCTTGCCAGCTCCGTTCCGCGAGCAAACGCCACTGTCCGCGTTGCGCAGGAGACCGCGGTTCGCTCTCCTCACTCACCCATTCGCCATCGAAATCGCCATAGACGCCGATAGTCGAAAGGTAGCCGATCCATTGAAGCTTTGGTAGTGCGAGTTCCGCGATCAATCGGAGAACTGGATCACCCTGCTCGTCCGGACTTGCGGAGATGACGAGATCGGTTGCTTCCTCAAGCGCACTGCGCAGCTCACCGGAAAGCGTTCTTCCGTCAAAGACGAGCGGTGCGATACCAGCCTGCTCAAGCAGTTCGAAACGCGCCTCATCGCGTGTCGTGCCGATCAGACGATGCCCGCCGCCATAGAGTCGGGCATAGGTGCGTGCACTATACCCGGCACCAAGAAACACAATCTTTCGCATACTGCGCTCCGTCTTCACGCCGCCCTCGCCTGCCGCCATTCATCCAGCACCATGGCGTCGTCTTCCAGTTTTTCGCGCGCTGCAACAAGCTCCGCAAAGCCTTGCCTATCCATCAACTGCGAAAGCGCCCAAACCGATGCTCCCCGCACCAGCGGCGAAACATCCTCAAGCAGGCGTTCGACTTGCGGGATCACGCCGAGGTCCCCGCTGTTGCCGGCAGCAATCAAGACGTTGCGAATGAAGCGGTCGCGCCCGATCCGCTTGACCGCCGAACCGCTGAACAGGGCACGGAATGCCGCATCGTCCAGCATGAGCAACTCAGCAATCTTTGGCGCACGCAAATCCTGGCGCGATTTCAGCTTGGCTTCCCGAGCCTGCGACGCGAACTTGTTCCAGGGGCAGACAGACAGACAATCGTCGCAGCCATAGATGCGATTGCCAATCGCCTGGCGGAATTCCAGTGGAATCGGCCCCTTGTTTTCGATGGTCAAATAGGAAATGCAGCGCCTTGCATCGATCTGATAGGGCGCAGGAAAAGCGCTGGTAGGGCAGATGTCGAGACAGGCGCGGCACGATCCGCAATGATCGCGCTCCGGCTGGTCTTCGGGTAGTTCCGCGTTCGTGAAGATCGATCCCAGAAAAAGCCAGGAACCGAATCTACGGCTTACGAGGTTGGTATGCTTGCCTTGCCACCCAAGTCCAGCCGCCTCCGCAAGCGGCTTTTCCATGACGGGTGCCGTGTCAACGAAGACTTTGACGTCCGCCCCGGCCTTGGCGGCGAATTTTCCCGCCACCTGCTTCAGCTTGCCTTTGATGACATCGTGATAATCGCGGTGACGCGCGTAGACGGAAATGGCACCGGCATCTCGTTTCGCAAGCAGATCAAGCGGATCTTCATCCGGCCCGTAATTCATGCCCAGCATGATGATCGACTTGACCTCCGGCCAGAGGATCTTGGGAGCGGCGCGGCGGTCCTGCGTCTCCTGCATCCATTCCATATCGGCATGGCGCCCGGCTTCAAGAAACTGCCGCAGCCGTTCGGGCGCATGCGGGATGGCATCAGCACAAGTAATCGCCACTGCATCAAACCCTTCGGCTTGCGCCTCGCGCAGGATCAACTGGCGCAGCGCATCTGATTTTGATGCGGGCTGCGAAATGGCCATCGTCAGAAATCCAGATCCGCGTAGTGCGATACGGGAGGCAGACCGCGGATACGATCGTTCAAAACCGTACGGAAGGATGGACGAGATTTGACGCGCACATACCAGTCCTTGGCGGCCGGATAATCGCTCCAGCTTATCTCACCCAAGTAATCCAGCACCGAAATCGCACCCGCTGCCGCCAGGTCGGCATAGGAAAGACGAGACCCGGAAAGCCAGTTACGTGTGCCGGCAAGATAGTTGGTATATTTCATATGTTGCCGAATATTGGCGCGCGCCGCACGAATTGCGCTGGAATCGGGCGAACCGCCGCCTTCCGCGCCCGGAATGAGCGGCTTCAAAACACGTTCGCGCACAAGATGGCGCGTCACGTCATTTTCCATTTTCTCAAGATACCACGACATGAGACGCCGAATTTCGGCGCGGTCCATCGGATTTTCGGCAAAAAGCCGCTTTTCCCGTTTCATGATGCCGCGGGTTTCATCGACATATTCGGCAATGACCGGTGCCCCGATCACCGGTATGTCGCCTTCGGCCAGAAGAACCGGCAGGGTTGCGGCCGGATTCAGCGTCAGGAACTCCTTGCGGCGCGCCCAGGGCTTTTCCTCGATCAGCGCAAGATCCTCGCCATACTCACCGAAGGCGAGGCGGATGAAACGGCAACCGGCAAAAACAGGGTAGTGGAACAGTGTCAACATGGTCGTGAAGCTTGCAATCGGGCTGTGGCCATTTGGCGGCGAGAAGCGTAAGTCTCCGCCGGCGGTGAAGCGCATCCGGGCTAGCCGAGCTATACGGTCGAATTCGTTGACTTACAAGAAGTGCCTTAACCTTGGCGTCATTTACAGCCAGTTAACCGCGTTCGAGTGATTTAGCACACAGCCACACCACCCGATTCGCTCCCAATGGCTTGGAAGGACTCAAAATTGGAAGAACAGACCATCATCAACGCCGTTCTCCTCGGCTTGCTCGAAGGCATGACCGAGTTCGTTCCGGTCTCTTCCACAGGGCATATTCTGCTTGCGGGCCACTTTTTAGGCTTCAACTCGACCGGCAAGAGCTTTGAGGTTCTGATCCAGCTCGGTGCAATCCTGGCGATCCTCAGCGTCTATTTCACTCGCTTGTGGAAGCTCGCTCTGGCGCTTCCTTCCGACAGGCGCGCCCGCAGCTTCATTGCCGGCATCCTGCTTGCCTTTTTGCCCGCGGCCATTATCGGCGTGATGGCGCACGGCATCATCAAAACCGTTCTGTTCGAAAGCCCTATGTTGATCTGCATCATGCTGGTGCTCGGTGGGCTTGTTCTCTTGTGGGTCGATCGCGCCGATCTCGAGCCTAAATATAGTGACGCGATGGATTTTCCTCCGTCGCTTTGCCTGAAGATCGGCTTCTTCCAGTGCCTTGCCATGATCCCCGGCACGTCCCGCTCGGGTGCGACAATCGTCGGAGCGTTGCTTTTCGGGGCAGACAAACGCTCGGCAGCAGAATTTTCCTTCTTTCTGGCAATGCCGACGATGGTCGGTGCCTTCACCTACGATCTTTACAAGAACCGCGACATACTCTCTGCCGATGATCTTTCCATTATCGGCGTCGGCTTTATCGCGGCCTTCATTGCAGCCGTTTTCGTCGTGCGTGGCCTGCTCACCTATGTTTCCCGCCATGGCTACGGCGTTTTCGGCTGGTGGCGCATCGCCGTTGGCCTTGTCGGGTTCGTTGCCTTGATGACAATAGGTTGATTAAGGCGCTGGCAAATATTGGTCGTCCGCACGGAATGGCAAAGCTGACGCTCCGCGCCTGGCCTCGCCTGCCTGCTGCTCGACAGGAAAAAGGGCGCCCGTTTCGGCGCCCCTGAATTCAAGCTTCTTTACTGCGTCGGTTGCGTAAAGAATTGGCCAGTGACGCGGTAACGCCAAAGATAGGAAGGCAGAATTGCCGACGTAGCGTGCGGCTTGATGCCCAATCCGGCAAAATCGCGCTTCTCCTCAACGGCCCTTTGCGAAACGACGTTGTCGCTCTTCAGAAGCTCGACCTGATCGACCGTAAGCAGCTTGCCCGGCAGGTTCTGCAGGATCGCAGCCTGAAGCTTGGCAATGCCGAACGGAATATTGATCAGCACGCGTTTGCGTTCGGTCACATTGAGCATTTCCTGCATCAACTCGCGGAACGTGCAGACGTCCGGACCACCCAATTCGTAAATCGCGCCACCAGCAAGATCACCGTCGACACTTCGGGCGACGACCTCTGCCACGTCCGCGACGTAAACCGGCTGGAACTTTGTATTCGCTCCCACCATCGGCAGGAAAGGCGTGAAACGCGCCATGTTGGCAAAACGGTTGAAGAAGTTGTCGCCTGCACCGAACATGATCGACGGGCGCAGGATGACAGCCGTCGGCATCGCTGCCAGAACAGCCGCCTCACCCTCGGCTTTCGTGCTGGCATAAGCGGAAGCGCTGTCGGCATCGGCGCCGATTGCGGAGACATGTGTCAGCCCGATACCAGCGCGCGCAACAGCTTCGGCGATCGCGCGCGCGCCATCGACATGAACCGCCTGAAACGTCTGTTTCCCGCTTTCGGCCAGGAGGGCAACCAAATTGACAACATAGTCTGCGCCTTGAACTGCGCGTTCGATCGACGCCTTATTACGCAGATTAGCCTGCACCGGCAGCACCAGACCCGGGTTTCCGAGTGGTTGCACGAAATTTGCCAAATGCGGACGACGCGACGCGACGCGAACACGGTAGCCGCGACGCAACAGCGACTGCACCACGATACGGCCCAAGAAGCCGGCGCCTCCGAAAACCGTGACGAGCTTGGGGAGATCTTTAATCGTTGTCATCTGTGCAATTCCGTTAGGTGAGCATCCAAATGCTGCGCCACGCGCGCGCGCTTTTGTCGCTTTTCATAATCCGTTTTTTCGAAGAGTCAAAGCGCAAGCAGGTCAATTGGTTGCGCTTGAGTCAAGGGAAAAGAAAAACCCCGGCGCCGTCACCGGAACCGGGGTCATTTCAAGTCAGAGCAACTGACAAACAGTTACCAAGCGACCCGATTACTTGTCGCCCTCGGCGCGCTTGAGCGCAGCGCCGAGAATGTCGCCCAGCGAAGCACCGGCGTCGGTCGAACCGTACTGAGCCACGGCTTCCTTTTCCTCGGCGATTTCGAGCGCCTTGATGGAAACCTGCAGCTTGCGGCGGTTCTTGTCCCAGTTAGTGACGCGAGCGTCGACCTTCTGGCCAACAGAGAAGCGTTCCGGACGCTGCTCAGCACGATCACGCGACAGGTCGGCACGACGGATGAAGGACTCGATGTTCTGCCCGACAACGACGACATCGAGGCCGTTTTCGGTCACATTGGTGACCTCACAAGTGACGATGGCGTTCTTGCGCAGTTCACCACCGGCCGAAGCCGAAGCTGCTGCCGGAGCAGACGATGCGGACGACGCAGCTGCTGCTGCCGCGCCACCTTCGGTGAGCTGCTTGATGCCCAGCGAGATGCGTTCCTTCTCGATGTCGATGTCGAGAACGACAGCCTTGACGTGGTCGCCCTTGTTGTATTCTTCGATGACTTCTTCGCCCGGACGGTTCCAGTCGAGATCCGAATGGTGAACCATGCCGTCGAGATCTTCGTCAACGCCGATGAACAGACCGAATTCGGTCTTGTTCTTGACTTCGCCTTCAACGACCGAACCGGTCGGGTGATTGCGAGCGAAGACTTCCCATGGGTTTTCGAGCGTCTGCTTGAGACCAAGCGAGATACGGCGCTTCTGCGGGTCGACTTCGAGAACAACGACCTCGACTTCCTGCGTGGTCGACAGGATCTTGCCGGGGTGAACGTTCTTCTTCGTCCAGGACATTTCCGAGTGGTGGATCAGGCCTTCGATACCTGGTTCCAGCTCGACGAATGCACCGTAGTCAGCAATGTTGGTGACCGTACCGGTGACCTTTTTGCCGAGCGGATACTTGCCGCCGATGCCTTCCCACGGATCGCTCTCAAGCTGCTTCATGCCGAGCGAGATACGGTGGGTTTCCTGGTTGATGCGGATGATCTGGACCTTGACGGTCTGGCCGATCGACAGGATTTCCGTCGGATGATTGACGCGGCGCCATGCCATGTCGGTAACGTGCAGCAGACCATCAATTCCGCCGAGATCGACGAATGCACCGTAGTCGGTGATGTTCTTGACAACGCCTTCGACGACCTGACCCTCTTCAAGGTTCTGGACGATTTCAGAACGCTGTTCTGCACGGCTCTCTTCAAGCACGGTGCGGCGCGAAACCACGATGTTGCCGCGACGGCGATCCATCTTGAGGATTTCGAACGGCTGCGGGTTGTGCATGAGCGGGGTAACGTCGCGGATCGGACGGATATCCACCTGCGAACGCGGCAGGAACGCAACTGCGCCGTCGAGATCGACGGTGAAGCCACCCTTGACCTGGTTGAAGATGACGCCTTCAACGCGCTCGTTCTTGGCGAACTTCTCTTCCAGACGGCCCCAGCTTTCTTCGCGGCGAGCCTTTTCGCGCGACAGAACAGCTTCGCCCAGCGCGTTTTCGATGCGCTCGACATAAACCTCGACTTCGTCGCCAACCGAAAGACCGCCGTCCTTCTTGGCTGCGCCGAATTCCTTCAGCGGGACACGACCCTCGACCTTGAGGCCGACGTCGATGATCGCCATGTCTTTTTCAATGGCGGTTACCAGGCCCTTGACGACCTGACCTTCACCCAGATGCTGCTCTTCGAACGCCTGGTCGAGAAGGCTTGCGAAATCGTCGCGGGTAGGATTGTAGTTAGACATTGATGCTCCTGAGGGGCTAATGCTCGTTTGCCGAGCATGCCCGGCGCCGGTGGTTCGTGTTGCGGTTCGCTTCGACAAGGGTCCCGGCTCCGGCATTTGGAGCCAGCCCGGTTGTTCCGGGTTCCGGCGCGGATAGACGCCCAGTCTTGCGTTCATGTCATGCTAGAATTGCAGATGGGAGCCGAAGTTCCTCAAATGCGATTTTCGGCCATCACACGATCGATGATTGCGCAAGCTGCCGAAAACGCCGCTTCTATACTCATTTTTGACGTGTCGAGCAAGTACGCATCCTGCGCGGGCTTAAGCGGGCTGTCCTGGCGATCCATATCGCGCTCGTCTCGTAGCTTGATATCGGCAAGGATTCTGCCGAAATCAGCAACTATCCCCTTGCTGATTTCCTCCTCATATCGGCGTTGCGCCCGCACCTCCGCACTCGCCGTCACGTAAAGCTTTACTGGCGCCTCCGGGCAGACAACAGTGCCTATGTCACGACCATCCAGTACGGTTCCAGGCAGTTTGCGTGAAAACGCACGCTGCTTTTCAACAAGTATCCGACGGACTTGTGCAATCACGGCAATCTTCGATGCCGCCTCCCCCACGGCATGAGCGGAAAGCACATCTCGGTCCAGCGCTGCGAGTTCGACATCGCGCGCGGTCGCGATCGCCTGCATTTCATCCGACAGGTCGCTCCCGGCTTTCAGCATGGCGTGCCCCACGGCGCGATAACTCAAGCCCGTGTCGAGATGATGAAGGCCGTAATGGGCGGCGAGGCGGCGAGCCAGCGTTCCCTTGCCCGATGCGGCCGGTCCATCAATGGCGATGACGAAGCCTTGAGTTTTCGTTTCATCCATCTTGCAGCCCTTTCTGACCCAACCTTTTGCGCGGTTCTGCCGTCAAATGCGCGCACTGTGCAAGAGCGCTATGAGAAAAAGCCCATTTTCTCGATCTCCGCTTGCTATATATGCAAGCGCGCACTTAGATTTCCGTCCGAAACGGATGACGCGCCGCTCCTTGCATGGCTTTTGTTTTGACAGCATCGCCCAAGTCTGTTTATGGGGACCCCAATCTTTCAGCATGAGGCTTAAACCGTGGCAAAAGACGACCTTGGCACAAAACGCATCTGCCCCGAGACGGGCCGCAAATTCTACGATCTGAACGCAGACCCGATCAAATCGCCATATACCGGCAAGACCTACCCGCTCAGCTTCTTCGAGACGAGCGCGATCAAGCCTGCTCCCAAGGGACGCGAGGAAGAGGAAGAAGAAGTCGATACGGAAGTTGAAGACACCGACGTCGAAATCGTAAGCCTCGAAGACGCGGACGAGGAAGCCAAGGGTGGCGGCGACGAGATTCCGGATATTGATGGTGATGATGACGATGTCGATCTCGGTGATGACGACGACACCTTCCTCGAAGAAGATGAAGATGACGACGACAGCCTCGATGATCTCATCGACGTAGCTGACGACGACGACGACGAGACCTGATTTCTCGCCGGATAAGTTGAATGAGGCGCGGCGGACGATCTTCGGCGCGCCTTTTTCTTTGCGCCCGACACAGCCCGTCCGGAATTTTGCTCGGCTCATCAAAAAAATGACGAACAGGGCTTGATCTCGTTTCCGCAGGACGCTAGAAGCCGCTCCACATGATGCGTCGGTTTCCGATGGCGAGACCCAACTCGCGAGGCTTCTGAACAGAAGCGTTCATCAGGATGGGGCTATAGCTCAGCTGGGAGAGCGCTTGCATGGCATGCAAGAGGTCAGCGGTTCGATCCCGCTTAGCTCCACCAAACTCCTATCCGCCACGATTCATCAAGGCTTTCCGCGACCGTACGTATTCAGCGTGAACCGTTGCGCAATCGAAGAATGCACAAGGGCCCCGTTTCAGGAAGATCCCGCCTCAACCTTGGCCGCGAGCCGGAACGGGCTGGCAGAAGCTGCTCGACCTTATCCATAGCTTCCTTGACAAGCATTTTTGCTGCTTGGGAATGAACTCTGTGAAGATCTGGTTGCGCTTGTTCATGATGACATAATTCATAAGGGTCGATACCGTTCACAGAGCCCAAATTCGGCTCATGAACGAAATATCCCAGCAATTTCTGCAGACACTCCCGCATGTCCAGCAGTTCGTCCTGACTATAGGCGAGATAGTTGTTTCAGCCTGCCTTAGCCAGCCTAGGCTGTAGCTGATCACAGCACCACACTAGCGTCGATCGGTAATATCTTGACCCCCGCTGTGAAACAGCGAGCCTAAATAGATAGTACCGAGCCT
Source organism: Limoniibacter endophyticus (assembly GCF_014652835.1). Classification (GTDB taxonomy): domain Bacteria; phylum Pseudomonadota; class Alphaproteobacteria; order Rhizobiales; family Rhizobiaceae; genus Limoniibacter; species Limoniibacter endophyticus. Next base: position 27,375 of record NZ_BMZO01000003.1, on the reverse strand, counting down.
TTTTTCATGGTGCCTTTCGTCACAAGGTTTGGCGCAAGATTTCCTGCGTGGTATTCATCACCTGCTCTCTTGGCTAATGTGACTGCCCGGCAGAAGGATGGTAGCTCCATTATCTTCGATGAAATCATCGACCACCCACATGCATTGATCATCGCCTCCTGTCCGGGATGCAAGAACGGAAAAAGCGGGTCGTCCTGATGGAGAACCCGCTTCCGTTTCTTTGGACCGATGGAAATCGCCTGGGTGAGATTGACCTGGTAATCGAAGCAACCGGAGAGCAGAAACTCATCCATTACCACCGTTGTAATGGTTTGATTACAACGGGCCATTCGCATTTTACGGCCATCGTTGGCAAATTCCGGTTAAACCCCGCGCCAATCCAGTACGATCTTGCCGGAATTGCCGTTTTGCATGGTCTCGAAGCCTTGGAGATAATCGCTCACCGGAAGGCGATGCGTGATAACCTTGCGCACATCCAGCCCCGATTCCAGCATGGCCAGCATCTTGTGCCAGGTCTCGAACATTTCGCGTCCGTAAATGCCCTTGATGGTGAGCATCCGGAAGACGATCCTGGTCCAGTCAACCGGCATCTTCTGTGGGGGAATTCCCAGCATGGCGATCTTGCCGCCCATCACGAGACTATCGATCATCTGTTCGAATGCAGCCGCCGACCCGCTCATCTCCAGCCCTACATCGAAACCCTCTTTCAGGCCCAGCCGATCCATGACCGACCGGAGGTCTTCCCTGGCGACATCGACCGGTACGACATCGGCAACCTGCGCTGCCAGTTGCAGACGCACCGGATTGACATCGGTGATCACCACATGACGGGCGCCGACGTGGCGCGCAACGGCGCCGGCCATGATGCCGATGGGACCCGCTCCGGTGATCAGCACATCCTCGCCGACGAGGTCGAATGATAATGCCGTGTGGACCGCATTACCGAGCGGATCGAGGATCGCCCCGATCTCATCATCTATGGCATCAGGCAGCGGAATGGCGTTGAAGGCCGGGAGCGCAAGATATTGCGCGAAAGCACCTGGCATATTGACGCCGATGCCCTTCGTATCCGGGTCGAGATGGAAACGGCCACCCCGCGACGCACGACTCTTGTGACCGATCACATGTCCTTCGCCGGAGACGCGTTGGCCAACGGAAAGATGATGCACGTTCGAACCGATCTCGACGATCTCGCCAGCATATTCATGTCCGATGATCATCGGCGTCGGCACTGTGCTCGCGGCCCACTCGTCCCAGGCATATATGTGAATGTCGGTGCCGCAGATTCCCGTCTTGTTGATCTTGATCAACACTTCGTCGGGCTTTATCTGCGGCACCGGCTGGTCCAAGAAGGCCAGGCCGGGGGCAGGCTTGTCCTTCACCAGCGATTTCATTGTCTTCTGCATTTTTGTCTCTTTTCAGATCGCGCCAGTCGCCTTGCCCGCTTCGCGGAAAGCATCTACGGCAAAATCGATATCTTCATCTTCGAGAACGGCTGAAAGCTGCGTTCGGATGCGCGCTTTTCCCTTCGGAACGACCGGGAAGAAGAAACCCGCGACGTAAACGCCACGGCTATCCAGTTCGGCCGCCATGGATTGCGCTAGCTTCGCTTCGCCAAGCATCACGGGAACGATCGGTGTCGTGCCTTCGAGGAGGTCGAAACCCGCCGCCTTCAATCCATCGCGAAACCGACGCGTATTGCGCATTAGCTTTTCACGACGATCATCGGCGGCCTTGGCGATCTCGACTGCCTTGATGGCCCCCGCAACGGCTGCGGGCGGCAAACTGTTGGAGAACAGATAGGCTCGAGCCCGTTGGCGCAAGAGGTCGATAATCGGCTGCTTGGCGGCGATGAAGCCGCCCAGCGCGCCGCCAAGCGTCTTGCCAAGCGTGCCCGAAATTATATCGACGCGATCTCCCGCGCCCGTTAGCGCCGGCGTGCCCTTGCCCTGCTCGCCAAGATGTCCCGTCGCATGGCAATCGTCCACCATGACCAGCGCATCGTGCCTATCCGCCAGATCGCAGATCGTCTTGAGATCCGCGACAAAACCATCCATCGAGAAAACGCCATCGGTAACAATCAGCTTGAAGCGGGCACCATCGGCCTCCGCCTGTTTCAGCTGTTCTTCCAGCGCGTTCATATCGCCATTAGGGAAGCGATAGCGCTTTGCCTTGCACAGGCGAATGCCATCAATGATGGACGCGTGGTTGAGACCGTCGGAAATCACCGCGTCCTGATCGGTCAGAAGCGTTTCGAACACGCTGCCATTGGCGTCGAAGCAGGCTGCGAACAGAATGGAATCATCCTTGCCCAGATAAGCGGCAATGGTCTTTTCAAGCGCGCGATGCTGCGTCTGCGTTCCGCAGATGAAGCGAACGGAAGCCATGCCAAAGCCGTAATCGTCCAGGGCTCGCTTGCCTGCCGCAATGATCTCAGGATGATTGGCCAGCCCCAGATAATTGTTGGCGCAGAGATTGAGGATCGGACGCTTGCCGCCCTGGCCGTCGGCTATCTCGATGCGGCCTTGCTGCTGCCCGGCGATCTCACGTTCGCGCTTGTAAAGCCCGTCCGCCTCAATTTCTGCAAGTGTCTTGGCTATGTGTTGGAGAAAATTATCCGGCATATTGGAATTCCTTCCTTTATATCGGATTGTCCGTCCCAGGGATCAAAAAGTCAAGGCTTGTAAAGCATCACCATAAGACCCCGCGCCTTCTCCCGGCCGAGATTGCGGATGCAATGCGGGCGGTCGGCAAGGTAGCGTGCAGTCTCTCCCGATTTCAATGTAATCGTTGCGTCGCCGCTACTGATTTCCAGACCATCCGTCCAAGCGGTGACGTGCTCCATCGTGCCTTGTGCGTGTGCGGCGCTGTCCAGCGCGCCACCTGGCTCGATCTCCATCTCGTACCATTCGGTCGACCCTGCCAGTCGAGGGGGGCTGAGGATTTTCAACGTACAATGTGCGTCCGTGCTGACGATTTTAGGCAGCTGACTTTCCGCCACCACCTCGATCTGGTCGTCCTGCCGCTGTGCAGCCGCACCTTCGACCAATTCGGAAAGCTTGATATTAAGCGCGGTGGTCAGGCTCCAGAGCACGGCAAAACTTGGATTGGCCTCACCCCGTTCTATCTGCGAAAGCATGGACTTCGATACGCCCGATTGCGTCGAGAGCTGCTCGAGCGTCAGCTTGTGAGCCCGCCTGTGCTGCGCCAGGAGCGGTCCGATTTGCGGCGGTGTTTTGGTATCCATGCGATTGCCCATAAAATAATCATCGCCATAAAATCAAAGCATTCATGGCAGAGCAATCGTTTAGCGCGTTCGGCCGCCAAATGGGTACATAAACAAGGCGTGCCGACATTAAATTGCTGGAAAAGCCGTTCTTGACATCCCAGATGAAAAGATGATCGGCTTTGGCCGAATGCTTTTAGATTGGTGACGCATGTTTCTTTCGGTCCTCGACCTGTTCAAGATTGGCATTGGCCCGTCCAGCTCCCATACGATGGGACCGATGACGGCTGCCGAACGCTTCCTGCGGGAAGTCAAGCGCGGGGACTGGCCCCGTCCGAAGAATGCCAAGATCGTTCGCCTTTCCGCAAGTCTGCATGGTTCGCTAGCCTATACCGGTATTGGCCACGCTTCGGACCGGGCCGTCATCCTTGGGTTAGCCGGCTACAATCCGCTCACCGTGGACCCCGACAAGGTGGAAGCAATCGTCAGCCGGATAGGTGAAACGAAGCGCATCCAACCGAAAGGTCATTCCGGTTATACTTTTGACCCGGCTGCCGATCTCGTACTTGATCGCAAGACACCGCTGCCGGGCCACGCCAATGGCATGCAGTTCTGTGCCTGGGACAAGGATGATACCTTGCTGCTCAAACGCAATTTCTTTTCTATCGGCGGCGGCTTTGTCGTCTCGGAAGAAGAGTTACAGCGCATGAAGCAGCGCGCCGAGCGCCCGGCCGAATTTGCGCGCGTGCCTTATCCTTTCGCCAACGCCGGGGAGATGCTCTCCATGGCACAGGAGAGCGGACTTTCCATTGCCGACATGAAGCGCGCCAATGAGGAAATATCGCAGACACGCAGCGACCTTGATGCCAGCCTCGACCTGATCTGGGAAACCATGCATGGCTGCATCGAGCGTGGCCTTTCTCAGGAAGGCATTATGCCAGGTGGGCTGAAAGTGCCGCGCCGCGCCAAGAAGATGTATGAGCGTCTCCAGGAGGAGTGGCGGCTCAACCGGCCCAACCCGTTGCTCGCCAATGATTGGCTCTCGGTCTATGCGATGGCCGTCAACGAGGAAAATGCGGGCGGCGGTCGTGTCGTGACCGCTCCGACCAATGGCGCAGCAGGCGTCATTCCCGCCGTTATGCGCTATTGGCAGCATTTTTACCCCGATGCCGACCAGAAGGGCATACGTGACTTCCTGCTGACTGCTGCCGCGGTCGGCGGCATCATCAAGCATAATGCTTCGATCTCAGGCGCTGAAGTCGGATGCCAGGGCGAAGTAGGCTCCGCTTCCGCAATGGCTGCGGCGGGGCTTGCTGCCGTTATGGGCGGTACGCCGGGGCAGGTGGAAAATGCGGCGGAAATTGCTCTCGAGCATCATCTCGGCATGACCTGCGATCCGGTCGGCGGCCTCGTGCAGGTTCCATGCATCGAGCGCAATGCGCTAGGGGCCGTGAAGGCGGTAACCGCCGCCTCCCTCGCGCTCAAGGGCGACGGGACGCATTTCGTACCGCTCGATGCAGCCATCGAGACCATGCGCCAGACCGGTGAGGACATGAGCGAGCGCTACAAGGAAACCAGCCAGGGTGGCTTGGCGGTCAACGTCGTGGCGTGTTGATCTGGTGCATCTGAAATAAATTTCCTGTCGATCCGTCTTGCTGGAGGCGTTGTATCCGCCGAACGCCTCCAGCACCGAATTCGCATCCCTTGGTTGGGGCGCATGATCGTGAAATCCTCTACTCAATGATCACGATAGAGGATGAGCCTTGCGATGACCCGCACCATACCGCTGATCGATCTTGATGATTTCGAGAACGCCGCCACCCACGCCAATTTTCTTGAAGATTTGCGCGCCGCAGCCCGTGACGTCGGGTTCTTCTACCTGAGCGGCCATGGCATAAGCCTCGAAGAGATCGAGGAAATCCTAGCCCTGACGCAGGCCTTTTTCGAGCTTCCAGACGACGACAAGCTGATGATCGACATGATCAATTCACCGCATTTTCGCGGCTATACGCGCCTCGGCAATGAGCGCACCAATGCTGGTGCCGACTGGCGCGAGCAACTCGATCTTGGCATCGAACGCGAAGCATTGCCGATTGCTCCGGACAGCCCTCCCTATCGGCGTCTGTACGGACCGAACCAATGGCCGGAGCACCTCCCGCAGCTTCAACCCGTCATTGAGAACTGGCAGGCCAAGACCGAAAGGGCGGCAATCCGCCTGCTGGAAGCCTTTTCTCTGGCTTTGGGCCAGGAGCGCAATGCCCTTGCGAACGTTTATTGCGATGAACCCAATCATCGCATGAAGCTTGCCCGCTACCCCGGCAAGACCGCCCTGCATAGTTCTAACCAAGGGGTTGGCGCGCACAAAGACGGTGGCTTCCTGACGCTCCTATTGCAGGATGACAAGGGCGGCTTGCAGGTTGAGTATGATGGCGTCTGGCTCGATGCAGTACCCGTGCCTGGAACGCTTGTCGTCAATATTGGCGAATTGCTAGAACTCGCTTCAAATGGCTATCTGCGCGCCACCGTCCATCGAGTCATAGCTCCGCCAGCCGGCACCGCGCGCTACTCGGTTCCTTTTTTCTTCAGCGCACGGCTGGATGCTACCATTCCACTGTTGGAGCTGCCCGCGCATCTGGCGCGGGAAGCGCGCGGGCCTGAAAGCGATCCGGCCAATCCGCTTTTTCGTAATGTCGGCGAGAACGTGCTGAAAAGCCGCCTGCGTTCGCATCCGGACGTCGCGGAGCGTTACTATGCAGACGTATTAGAAAAACGCAGAACGGCGGCTTGAATTCTTTCCGCGACCGCTCCTCCCTACCTACCCGTCGCCGTAGAAATACCGGCGGCGGGTATTCTTTAGCCGGTTTAATGCTTCGCCTGTGCCGTCCGCGTAAACGGCATCCCGACCAGCCCGTATGCCGGGACCTTGATAGCCGGGCGCATCAGGTCAAAGCCTGCAACGAGGCCCATGAAATGCAATTCGAAGCCGACATCGCGCCCGATGGCGAAACCCGCAAGCCCACCTAGCGTGGCATGCAGGTTCCAGCCATTGCGAGAAATGTCGAGTGCGGCGAAGCCCGGTGCAAAATCGCGTCCCGTGGCGTTCGGTGCCATGCAGGCTCCAAGCTCCGGCACCTCATGTGTAATATGCGCGATAAATGTATTCGAATTGGGTCCGGGCCAGATCGTATAGTCGCCAGTATGGGCATATGGATAGTTCTCGATCGCGGCATCGATCGCAGGCATGATCCGGATGGCATCATCGCCATGCGCCTCGCAGACGATCTGCGGAAGATTGGAATACCATCGCCCGTCGGCAGCATAGGCGCTTCTGCGAATGGGCGAGCCCCAGCCGACCTTGTCATATCGCTCGTAGCTATTTGCGCTCTCGCGCTTGAGTACGATCCAGCTATGAACGGCAAATGCGCCCTTTAATCCACCTGTGCGGGCCGCCATGATATAGACCGCGGGTTCCTGCCCGGACGAGGCCTCTGGCAGCAGCCGAGCCGATGACCAGTCAGCCGCACGCCAACTGCGCGGGCGGTCCTGCAACTCCCACCAGGCCAGCGTAACAAGGGCAGGCACGATGAAAATCATCAGAATGAAAACGAGCAGATAGAGAAGAAGACGCTTGAGCGACATGTGGACGGATATCTCTTTTATAGCAAAAGGAATATCCGCCCGCGATTTATGTCATTCGCAAGATGCCGCGTGACACTTCACGCAAGCGTGACAGCCGCTAGAGACAGGACTTGCGGATGGCTTCGATGTTTGCCGCATAGGCAGAGGGACCGCCCTTGAACACGGCGTTGCCTGCGACGAGAACGTCTGCACCGGCCTTGGTAACGAGAGGCGCAGTCTCCGGCGTCACGCCGCCATCGATCTCGATATGGATCGGGCGATCGCCGATCAGAGCCTTGACGCGCGCCACCTTGTCAACCATCGCGGGAATGAAAGCCTGGCCACCGAAGCCCGGATTGACCGTCATGATCAGCACCAGGTCGATACGATCGAGCACATATTCGATGACGCTTTCCGGCGTTGCGGGGTTAAGCGAGACGCCTGCCTTTTTACCGAGATCGCGGATCTTCTGCAGCGAGCGGTCGAGATGCGTAGTCGCTTCAGCATGTACCGTGATGATATCGCAGCCCGCCTCGGCGAAAGCTTCCAGATAGGCATCGACCGGCGAAATCATCAAATGGCAGTCAAAGATCTTGTCAGTGCGATTGCGCATCGCCTTGATGATCGGTGCGCCGAAGGTGATATTCGGCACGAAATGCCCGTCCATCACGTCGAGATGGATCCAGTCGGCGCCGGCAGTGACGACACTTTCCACCTCCTCTCCCAGCTTCGAGAAGTCCGCCGAGAGAACCGACGGGGCAATGAGAAGATCGGATGCGGTCATGGAAACGGCCTTTCAAGGCAGTGGAAAAAATCGATATTGGAGGCCAGAAGTTGGTATCGACGGCTCATTTTGCAGCTCTTTTAACGGCGGAACCATCGCTTCTCAACACGATTCCGTCCGAAAAACGTGCGAAAACCGCGCAACCAAAGGCCCCTTAACCAATTAACCTTTTCTTAAGAGTCGGCGAATTGACTCCCGCCCCCGCCTGCTCTTAACGTTTTGTTAAGGATCGATATCTTTCGAGGGGACTTCCATGGCTTTGTTTGGGCACAAGACGATTGCAGGGGCGGCGGTTTTCGCAGCACTCGTCTCCATGCCTGCCATTGCTCAGGCGACGCCGGCCATGGAAACCGGCGCAATCACGTCGCAGCCGATCGGCCATTACGAATTCTGCCTTCGCTTGCCGGACGAATGCAACCAGCGCCCGCGGGATCGCCACGCAGTTACGATGGGCAATCAACTCTGGAACACGATCAAAGCTGTCAACGTCTCGATAAACGCGACTGTGGAAGCCAAGAGCGACCTCGAAGTATATGGCGTTGAGGAATACTGGGCTTATCCCGATCAGGGCGCGGGCGACTGTGAAGACTACGCTCTGGAGAAGCGACGCGCGCTCCACCGTCTTGGGATCTCGCTTGCCAATCTGCTCATTACAGTTGTGCGTAAACCGGACGGAGAAGGTCATGCCGTTCTTACCGTGCGCACCGATCGTGGCGATTATGTTCTCGATAACCTGACCGACGAGGTGCAACGCTGGGACGAGACGGATTACACTTATCTCAAGCGCCAGGCGAGCGACCATACAGGACGCTGGGTCACCATCCGCGAAGGCACCACTTCACTGGTCGGCGCGGTTCGCTGATGGTGGGCAGTGGCCGCTCGGTCTCGCGAGGAGCTTTCTCAGGATAGACTGACCCTGGGGCACGCCATTCCGTTCGAGGATATCCGCCGACCCTGCGGCCGGCAGATCTAGTCCAGATCAGCTTTCGTAACGCTGTCCGGTTTCCAGCATTTTAGCGGTGCCGATGACATCATTGAGTCCATCGAAGTCGAACATTCTGTCCCGCATGGCAGCCGTCGTGCCGTCCTTGCGCAGCGTCTGGTAGAACTCCTGCGCCGTCTTCGCTATCGCACGCACGATGGCCCCCGGAAAGATCACCAGGGAAAAGCCTATGTCTTCCAGCTCCGACGCTCCCTTGATAGGCGTGCGCCCGCCCTCAACCATGTTGGCAAGCAGGGGCGCGCGTGAACCCAGAACATCCACAATGCCCTTCATCTGCTCCATGGAGCGTGGAGCCTCTACAAAAATCGCGTCCGCTCCGGCCTCTATATATTGTCCGGCACGGTCAATGGCAGCATCATAACCCTCGATGGCGAGCGCATCAGTGCGACCGATGATCAGCGTCGAGGTGCTCTCGCGTGCATCGGCAGCAGCCTTGATCTTTCCGGCCATCTCGGCCGCGGGAATGACCTTCTTGTCGGACAGATGACCACAGCGCTTCGGAAAGGTCTGATCTTCGAGCTGGATGGCATTTGCGCCCGCACGCTCGAACAGGCGCATGGTGCGTTGCGTATTCAGCGCATTCCCGTATCCGGTATCGGCGTCGACAATCAGATTGAGAGCAACCCGGTCGCGAATCAACTGGATCGTGTTGGCTACCTCGGTCATCGAGACGAGGCCTATGTCCGGGCCACCAAGGCGGGTATAGGCGATATTGGCGCCGGATACATAGGCTGCCTCGAAACCAGCCGCTTCAGCAAGCGACGCCGTCAATGCGTCATATACGCCGGGCGCAACGACAATTTCCTTCTGCTTCAGACGTTCGCCGAGCGGCGTGGGACGGTTCATGTCATTCTCCTTGGGCATTTAATTTGCCGCTTTGTTTTCCGCTGCCGCACCTGCCTGCATCATGAGGCGAAGTTCGTTTATCTTGGAAACGACGGGGGACGGATAGGCCGCCCTGCCCTGCTTCAGGCCAAGCGCGAGGAAGGTTTCGGCAAGCTTGTAGGTGAGCGGGCCAGGGTTGATGACCGGGACGGGCAGGTGCTCGGCGAGATAATTGGCGGCCTGATGCATGGTGGTGGAGCCTAGACAGATGACTTCCGCACCATCCTCCTCGATACAGCGCATGGCGACGTCGCGCATGCGCGGGAACACGGTCTCTTCCTTTCCGTCGAGCAGTGCGGAGAAGTCCGGCGGCTGGTCGAAAGAGCGCACGGAAGCACATTGTTTCTCGAAACCATATTCGCGGATCGCTTTGCGATAGCGCGGCAGTGCCGGCTCCCATTGCGCCAGTACCGAAAAACTGGAACCCAGCGTCAGCGCATAAAGCATGGAGGCTTTGCCGGGCGAGACGACCGGAATGTTAAGAATCGAGCGCAACGGATGCAGGCCGGAATCACTCATCGTGTCGATGCAGACGGCATCGAAACCGTCCTGCTCGGCGCTCAGGCCCGCCTCGAAGATCGCCATCTCCATCAACGTCCAGTCATGCGGACTCATGAAGGAGGTCGGTCCGCAGGACACCGGGCGATAGGTCAGTTCCGTGCCGTCGTCGAGGCTGACATACTTCTGCTGCGCCTGGCGATTGGCAACGCCTTCGGCATCCAGCGCAAAGGGGACGATTACGAGAATCCTTGCCATGGGTCAGGCTCCCTTTGCTTCCATGGCGCCACCGATCGCGCGGATCATGTTCCGCTTCGGCGATAGCGGCGCAGGATAGGTGATGCGGCTATGTTTCAAGTTGAGCTTCAGCGCCGTCTCGGCCAGACGATAGGTGAGCGGACCTGGGTTAATCACTGGCACGTCGAGGCGTTCTGCAAGATAGCCATGGGCTTCGTGCATTGTCGTGGAGCCAAGGATAATGACATCTGCCCCATCTTCCGTGATGCACTTCTGCGCAGCATCCAGTAATGCGGGGAACACGACCTCTTCCTTGCCCGCAAGCAGAGCTTTGTTATCCGGCTGCACGCCGATGGAACGCACGGAGACACACTTGTCACGCATACCGAGTTCTCCCAGCGTTTTTGCGTAGAGCGGCTTCCAGCGATCCCACATGACGAGAATCGAGAATTTCTCGCCCAGCATCTGTGCAACCAGCATGGAATGGCGGCCCGGACCAATCACCGGAATGTCAAGAACGGAGCGCAATGCAGAAAGCCCGGAATCGCTCATTGTATCAATGCAGACTGCGTCATAGCCTTCCGCTTGCGCATCCAGCCCCGCGTCGAGGATCGAGAAATCAGCTAATGCGAAATCATGATGACTGGTATAGCTTGCCGGGCCGCAACGCACGGCGCGGTACTCAAACACGATATCGGGACCAAGTTTGACGGCATCGAGCTGCTTCCTGCGGCGTCCTACTTCCTCTTCGCTCATGGCGAAGGGAACAATGACGAGCACCTTTTTCATGGTCTCTCTCCCAAATGCATCAACTTGCTCGCGCCAGCCGGGCCGCAGATTGCCCCGCGATGCGCCCCAGAACGGCGGCAGCCAGAAGTCCGTTTCCGGACATGTACCCCCAGGATGACGGCCCCGAGAGGCCCCGCGCGGCGCCACCACCTGCAAACAGGTTCGGCAATGGCGAGCCGTCATTTTTAAGGACTTGTGCCTGTTCGTCGATGAGCAGACCTCCTTGAGTGTGAAACAGCGCGCCATTGACCTTGCAAGCGAGGAAAGGCGCCTGCAGCGGCGACCCTTTGGTGAAATCGCGACCGAACGGATCTTGTTCTTCACCGCGCGCGCAAGCCTGCGTTCGCTCCAGCGTTTCTTTCAATGCAGCAGGAGGCACCTCGATCAGCAATGCGAGCTCCTCGATCGTGTCGGCGCGCTTGACCGCCCCCAATTTGACGATCTCGCGATAGTCGTGAAAGCCTAGCGCTGACTCTTCGCAATGCAGATCATAGATATCCCAGGCAATATGCTGCGGCTGACGGATCACTTCTTCTGCATGCTCGGAATAGCCGCGCATTTCATTGGCAAAGCGCTCGCCATGAATATTGACCTGGAAGCCGCCCCGCGTGATGACCGCCCATGTGAGCGGCAGCCCATGCGGGTAAGCAACCGAACCATGCCCTTGATAGCTTGCCATGTCGCCGAGCGCGGCTCCCAACGCCTCGCCCCACCGAACGGCATCCCCGGTGTTGGAGGTATGGCCGCAATAATCGGCGCTGCTCATTTCCGGAATGAACGTCTTGACCATTTCCGGGTTGCCGCCAAAACCATTGCAGGCAAGGATCAGCGTATCGCACCCGACAGTTTCGACAGCACCATCCGGGCGTGTGAAGCCAACACCCGTTACACGGCCATCGGCATAAGCATAGACGTCTTCGACTGAAGCCTCTGTCAAAACGTCTATGCCGGCATTCTCGACTGCAACCAGAAGCGCCTGCTCCAGATCGGCGCCCGTCTGGCTGGCCGGCCCGTGCATGCGCAGACGGCTGTGCCCGGGATAGTAGAACCCCTCGACAAGATGGAAATCGATGGCATGTTTTTCGCTCAGCCAGTCAATGGTTTCACCCGAGGCCCTGGCGACCGTCATGACGATCTGCGGGTCGCTCTGGCCCTTCGCCTTGGCGCGCAAATCATTGAAGAAGGTCCGTGCATCGTCTTCGATGCCTTTTTCGCGCTGGTAGCGTGTATTCGCCGCCGGGATAAGCCCAGCGGAAAGCGAGGTGCTGCCGGTCGGCTTTGCATCGCGTTCGAGAACCAGCACATCTGCGCCGCCATCGCGTGCAGCAAGGGCCGCGGTCAGCCCGCAAGCACCTGCGCCAATGATGACCACAGGAACATTGTACTCAAACGCCACCCCTTCGGCCGGTTTGACTGCCACTGCTTAATCCTCCGCTATCACATTCCAAGGTAGGTCTGGCGCAGGCGCGGGTCGGCAAGCATCTCCATTGCCGGCCCCTCAAGCACAAAACGCCCCTGCTCCAGAACATAGGCGCGCTTGGCAATGCCGAGCGATTGGATGACGTTCTGCTCTACGAGCAAGATCGCCAGCCCCTCTGCATTAATCTTCTCGATGAGATTGAACATTTCCTCGACCATGATCGGCGAGAGACCGAGCGAGGGTTCATCGAGAATGAGAAGCTTGGGCTCGGCCATCAGGCCACGCCCGATCGCCAGCATCTGCTGCTCGCCGCCGGACAGGGTTCCGGCCTGCTGACTCAGGCGTTCACGCAGCCGCGGAAAAATATCGCAAATTCGCTCAAAATTCTGCTTCATGCGTGCGCCGGCGCGGCGAAATGCCCCGAGTTCGAGATTTTCCTTTACGCTGAGATTCGGGAAAATCCGCCGCCCTTCCGGCACCTGTGAGATACCTGCCTCTACGATCGAACGCGGCGCGCTGCCGCAGATTTCCTGCCCTTCGAAGCGGATCGAGCCCTCGCGCGCGGGGATGATGCCGCTGATCACATTGTTCAACGTCGATTTGCCGACGCCGTTCGACCCCAGGACAGCGACGATCTCTCCCTTGCCCATGGTCATGGAAATGCCTTGCAGGATGTTGGCTGGGCCATACCCCGCCTTGATGTCGGAGATGTCAAGCATGGTTCGCTTCTCCTCCCCCGGCGTTCAACCGCCCGGCGGCACCGTGCCCGAGATAGGCCTCAATGACCGTTGGATCTGCGACGAGCTGTTTTGGCGTACCATGCGCGATGATCTGCCCCTGGTTCAGCACATAGGCTTCTTCCGACAGGCTCATGACGGCCTGCATGACGTGTTCGATCAGGAGGATCGTCACGCCGGCATCGCGAATGTCGCGAATCGTAGCAACAATCTCGGTTATTTCGCTCGGGATGAGGCCGGCCATCACCTCATCAAGCAATAGAAGCTTGGCTTCCGTGGCCAGAGCGCGCGCCAGCTCAAGGCGCTTGCGGCCGGCGACGGTCAGCGATTGCGCCGGCGTTTCCAACATCTTGCCCATACCAACCTGATGAGCGATCCTTTCGGCGATACGAAGTGCCTCCGCCCGGCTGCGATGGCGTAGATGGGCACCAACCGCAATATTCTCCAAAACGCTCAATCCGGCGAAGGGCTGCACGATCTGGAAGGTTCGAGTAAGGCCGAGATTGCAGACGACATGCGGGGCCTTGCCCGTAATATCGTGGCCGCTGAAGGTAACTCTGCCTTCGTTCGGCTTGACGAAGCCCGCAATCATCGCGAATGCCGTCGTCTTTCCTGCGCCGTTTGGTCCGATCAACGCAACGATCCTGCCCTCATCGACTTTGAGAGACGCGTTCCTGACAGCAGTGAGGCCGCCATAGCGCTTGGTGAGATTCTCGACGACCAGCATCATTTCGCCTCCCTGGCAGCGAGGGCCTTCCTGCGTGTGGAAGGTTGCAGGCGGCGCATCAAGCCGATGATGCCATCGGGCAGATAGCGAAGGATGACGAGAAGGACGACGCCGTAAAGCACGAGGTTGAGGCCCGGCGCATCATTGACCAGATGCTTTACCGATTCACCGATCAGATGCAGAAGAAGCGTCCCGACGACGGGTCCCCAGATCGTGCCTGCACCGCCGATAATCGGACCCAACAATGCTTCGACCGACATGGCAGAGCCAAAGCCGACCGGCGCATCGATGAAAAGATAGGTCTGCAGATAGGCAACGCCGGCAAGACCCGAGATTGTACCCGAAAGCATCATTGCAAGGACTTTCGTGCGGAAGACGTCGATGCCCAGAGCCTTAGCCGCCTCCTCGTTTTCACGAATGGCGACGAGATAGGCGCCGAAACGCGAACGCTTGACGGCGACCGTAACGAGCATGGCGATTATCACCAGGCCCAGCACGAAGGTGTAATTGCTCAGCCGGTCGGCGAACTGAAAATTGGCAACGCCAGTCGCATAAGGCACAAGAATCCCTTGGCCGCCGCCGGTGAAGGCAAGCGAGCTTGCAAGAATGCGCAACACTTCGGCAAAAGCTAGCGTGACGAGCGCAAAATATGAGCCTTTCAGACCATAACGGAACGCAAGAACGCCTATGAAGCCCGCAACCAGCGTAGCGATGAAAATGGCAAGAACTGCCGATATCCACGGATTGATGCCGTACTGCACCTGCAAGATTGCGGTTGCATAGGCCCCGCTTCCAAACAGGGCAGCGTGGCCGAACGACATCTGGCCGGCAAAGCCACCAAGCAGATTCCAGCCTATGCTCAGGATCACGATGATGAGCGCGTTTATCGTGAAGCCGAGGAAGACTTCGTTCGGATAGATATAGAGAGCAACGAGATAGGCACAGACGGCACCATAGAGCACAAGCTCGCCCAACGACAGGTTCTTCATGCGACCCTCCGTCCAAACAGGCCCGAGGGGCGGAAAAGAAGGATGACGATGAAGGTCAGGAATATGCCGATCTGGCCAAGGCTTTCCCCAAGGAACAGGCCGCATAGCGACTCGATCACCCCGAGCAGAAGTCCGGCAACCAAAGCGCCTGCAAAGCTACCCATGCCCCCGAGCACCACGGTGGTGAAGGCAACCAGAACGAAGGCATAGCCAACCTGCGGAGTGACATAGAATGTGGGAATCAGCAGGCAGGCGGCGACTGCCACGCAGGCCGTGCCAATGCCGAAGCAGATCGCATAGGTGTTCTGAACGTCGATACCCACTAGTTCTGCACCGCGCTTTTCAATGGCCACCGCGCGGATTGCCTTGCCGATTTTTGTACGGCTCATGATGACCCAGAGCATGAGCGCGCAGCCCAACGCGGCGAAGAAGGCGATAACACGCGGCAGAGGGATGAAGGCCGGACCGATCTCCAGCATGTCATAGGCATAGGCGACGTCGATGGTTCGCGTGTTCGAGGTCCAGAAATAGAGCGCCAGATTATCGATGATGAGCGCCAGCGCCAGGGTGACCAGAAGTACGTTCTGTTCCTTGCCGCCGCTGAACGGGGCGATGATGCCGCGTTGCAGTGCGTAACCAAGGCAGAAGAACACGGGAACGACGATGAAGATCGCGACATAGGGATCGATGCCGAACAGCGCGTGCAGGAAGAAAGCCGCATAAAGCGCAAGCATCAACAGGCTGCCGTGAGCGAAGTTGATGATATGCAGAACGCCATAGATCAGCGTCAGGCCAAGCGCAATCAACGCGTAGATCGCGCCGGTCGCCAAGCCGTTCAGCACGGCAGGTATGATGAGAATGGACATGCTCGATCCCTGGTTATGATTGGGAAAGGATACCGGGACGATTTGCCGCCCCGATATCGACGTTCTTTACGAGCGGGCAGGCATAGGGAAGACGGCTTCGGCAGTCGCAAATTCCTTGGGAAAGACCAGTTCGATCTTGTCGCCGCGAATCTGTGTATTCACCGGCTGAGCGCCTTCATTCGAACCATTCACGAACTTGGTCGGGCCGTAGGGCATGATCGAGCCGTCATAGGTCGACGTTGTAAGCGCTTCGATCATCGCTTCACGATCATCCTTTCCGGCCCGCTCCAGCGCATCGCCGATCAGCTGGATGGTAGCGTAGGCGACCATGACGTCGTAGGTGAGATCGATCTTCGCTTCCGCGACCTTGGCGGCCAGCGCCTTGGATTCTTCCTTGCGCGGGTCGTACCAGTGATTGCAGTCCATCACATATTGCGCGGCTTCATTGTTTTCGCGCACGAACTTGATATTCGAGGCTGCTCCGCCGAGGATCGAATAGATCGCTTTCACTTCCATACGTTGCTGACGCAGAGCCATGGCGAACAGCGTATATTCGTTGATATAGTTCGACGGGATGATGATATCGGGCTTTGCCGCACGCAGGCGCAGGACGATATTGTTGAAATCACGTTGCGGCGTCGGGTGGCTGATCGATTCAACGACTTCAATGCCGATTTTTGGCAACTCGGTATTGAGAAGCTTGGCCATGCCGGAGCCGAACGGCCCGTCTTCGTAGACGATGGCGGCGGTCTTGACCGTGTTGCCGGATGCGTCGTTCAGTGTCTTGAGATTGCCAAGCGCGGTTGCAGTGCATTTGTTGACGCCTGGCGTGAAACGAAAAACGTTCTTCAGACCGCGCTCTACGATCTGCTCGGATGTACCGATGTCGAAGACCTGCGCCAGATTGTAGCGTGCAGCCGCCTGGGAACTGGCCAACCCCAACGAACTTGCCTGTGCACCGATGAAGGCGCATACGCCCGCCTGCGCCAGAGTATCAACGGCCGAAGCCGCGACGTCGGGGCGCGATTGCGCGTCGGCCACAACGGCCTCCAGCTTCGCGCCGCCCATGCTCTTGATGCCGCCCGCCGCATTGATCGCGTCAATAGCAAATTTCGCACCAGCACGGGCCTGTGTGCCATTATAAGCGAGATTACCGGTCAGCGGCTGCAGAACGCCCACCTTAACCGTGGGTGCCTGCGCGCGCAGCACCGTCGGCGCCCCGATCATGCCCAATGCAAGCGCTGCGCCGCCGGTCTTCAGGAGACTGCGGCGATTCATCGAAAATTCCCTGTTCATGTTCGCTCCCATTTCATTCCCCTTTTTGGTTTTCGGTTCAGGCTTGTGTAGTGATCCAACGCATTTGTGACAGATAGTCTTTCTCGAAGGCTTCGATCTGCGGCAGGTACCCCATCGTCAGCTCGATCTCGTCTACGCCCCTGAGGAGGCATTCACGCCAGAAGGGATCGATCTCGATCGGGGCTTGTGTGCCGTCGGGCAAGTCAACACGGCTGTTTTCGAGATCGATGGTAATATCGCGCACCGGTCCATTTTCGATCTGACATCGGAGGACATCGACCTGTCCGGCAGGAAGACGCACGGGAATCATCCCGTTTTTCAGCGCGTTATTGTAGAAAATGTCGCCGAAGCTTGGTCCGATTACAGCGCGGATACCGTAATCGACCATGGCGTAGACGGCTCCCTCCCGTGAGGAGCCACAGCCGAAATTTTCATCCGTGACGAGGATCTTCGCGTGTCGAAACGGCTCCCGGTTCAGAACGAAATCGGCAATCTCTTTGCCATCCTTGTCGAAGCGCTGGTCATGGAACATGAATTGCCCGTAGCCCTGCGCACGATCCATCTTGAGAAAACGGGCGGGAATAATCTGGTCGGTATCGACATTTTCGCCCGGAATGACGGCTGCCATTGCCGTTTCCTTGGTAAAAGCCTTCATCGCGTGCGATCTCCGCTCATCAATTGGCGTACATCCGTCAACCTTCCGGTAACGGCAGCAGCTGCCGCCATCGCCGGACTCACCAGATGGGTGCGCGCTCCCGGCCCCTGGCGACCAACGAAATTGCGGTTTGACGTCGAAGCGCAGCGCTCTTGTGAATTGACCTGATCGCCATTCATGGCCGAACACATGGAGCAGCCGGATTCGCGCCATTCCAGACCCGCCTCCTTGAAGATGCGATCCAGCCCTTCGGCTTCCGCGGCGCGCTTCACGACAGTCGAACCCGGCGAAACGAAACCCGGCACTTTGGCTTTCTGGCCTTTCAGGACAGCGGCAGCGGCACGCAAATCCTCGATCCGGCCATTGGTGCATGAACCGATGAACACGCGGTCTATCGTAATGGCGGAAAGCGGCGTCCCCGGCTCCAGGCCCATGTAATTGAGCGCACGTGCCATGGTTTCACGCTTTTCCACATCGGCCTGACCTGCCGGATCCGGCACATGTGCCGAGATCGGCAATACGTCTTCCGGGCTGGTGCCCCAGGTGACCATTGGTTGAATGTCTTCTGCGGCAAGCACCACTTCGCGATCGAAAGACGCGTCCTCATCGGTCGGCAGCGTACGCCAAAAGGCAAGCGCATCGTCCCAATCCTCTGCCCGGGGCGCGAAGGGACGGCCGTAAATATACTCAAACGTCGTGTCGTCGGGAGCGACCATACCGCAACGCGCTGCCGCCTCAATTGACATATTGCAAATCGTCAGACGCTGCTCGATCGACATGGAACGAATTGCGCTACCAGCATATTCGATGGCATGACCACCCGCCCCGCCCGCGCCGATCTTGCCGATGATGGCCAGGATCACGTCCTTGGAATGCACCCCCGGCGCCAGCACCCCGTCGATGGTGATGCGCATGGTCTTCGGGCGAACCTGCCACAAGGTTTGTGTCGCCATGACATGCGCATTTTCGGACTGACCGATGCCGAAGGCGATGGCCCCCAGCGCGCCCTGTGTCGACGTATGACTATCGCTGCAGACAATGGTGAGACCGGGCAGAGTAATGCCCTGTTCTGGTCCGACGACATGCACTATGCCCTGACGCGGATCACTGAGACCGAAATGATGCACGCCGCCCCATCGCATATTATCATCGAACTGCTCGATCATGCGGGCGATCTGTGGCGTGGCAGCATCGCTGATCGCGCGGCCGGAAGTCGGCGCGTAGTGATCTGCCGTACCGAACACCTGATTAGGTTTTCGCACTCTCAAGCCACGCCTGCGCAAATCTGCGAATGCGTGAAACGAGCCCTCGTGGATCATGTCACGATCAATGTAGAGAAGAGAAGGTCCGTTTTGCTTGGCGATCACCACATGGCGATCCCAGATCTTGTCGAACATCGCCATGCCGGCAACAGCGCTCATCCGGCTCGCTCCGCGTTGATCTGCGCTGAAAAGGCGTCTGCGATTTCGGCGCCGGATGCGACCCAGACGCCATCATGGCCAAGAACGTAGTCGAGCACTTCCTTCAGATAGGTCGCGCGGTAGGGTACACCTGCGACGAAACCATGCAGTGGCAGGCTAAGAATGCGCCCGCCATAGGTGTCGGCCTCGCGATAAAGCACGTCAAAGCGGTCCTTGATCTGCTCGACCCAGCTCGTTTCCGTATGATGAAAGTCCAGCATGACAACGCGATCGTCGGTCTCGTAGGCATGCGGCATGGCCAGAAGCTGGCCTGCGCTCGTATCCATTACGTAGGGCATGTCGTCGTTTGCCCAGTCGCAGGCATAGCGGATGCCATTGCGTACGAGAATATCCGGCGTGGCATAAGATTGCGCCCGGCCGGGCGATAGCCAGCCCGTGACCGCTTGCCCGGATAGCTCGCGCAGCAGCGAGAGCGACTCCGCGATGATCGTCTGTTCCTCATCTCCGGAAAGACCGCTGTGATGGAGCTGGTCCATATGCAGGCCATGACCAACGATCTCATGACCGGCTTCCACGATATCCTGCACAAGCTGCGGGTAGCGCTCGGCAATCACACCGTTAACGGCGAACGAGCTCCTGATACCGCGCTCCTGCAAAATTTTCAGGATACGATAGCTGCCGACGCGGTTGCCGTAATCGCGGTTGGTATAATAGCGGTAGTCGGGAAACGGCATGCTGAGGCCGCCAGGCGCCCGGAACGGCTTGTGTTTTGAATCCAGCGGGAACCATTGAGCCGCCGGCATCACCCAAAGCGCTATCTTGGCGCCGTTAGGCCATTCGACCTTCGGACGCTTGAAGAGATCGGACCAGCCATAGCGCTCATGATCCATACCATGGCGGCGGGCAGGGTAGACGAGGTAATCATCAGGTAATGGCATGATATCGTCCTCCTTCACGCGCTCGCCGCACGAATGGCGTTGGCCATCGCATCGTAACTGTTTTCATAAAAGTGCTGAGCGATCTCGCGGCCTGTCGTCAGCCACACGTCATCATGGCCCGCTATGTAGCGTAAAGCCTCGGCAAAGGGTTCGATGCGATGCGGCTGCCCGACCAGATAAGGATGCAGCGGAATGCACATGACCGTGCCGGACGTTTCGCCTTCGGCGCGCAGCTGGTCGAATTGCCGCTTGATCATCTCGCCATAATGTCGCGGCGGATAGAGGTTGGAATTGTAGACGATAACGTCGTTCATATCGAGCGAATAGGGCATGCTTATCAGCTTGCCCTGCTTCACCTTAACCGGCATTGGCTGATCGTCATGGAAGAGATCGCAAGTATATTCGATGCCGTGCTCGGCCAGAAGATCCATCGTCCAGAGATTGTTAGAGAGGGCGGGCGAAAGCCAGCCGGACAGCTTCTGGCCCGTGTGCTTACGTACGGTTTCTATGGAATCGAGAATGATCTCGCGTTCCTGCTCCTGTGACATCCCATAGACGTATCGGGTATTATAGATGCCGTGTGAGAAGAACTCCCAATCGCGCTTGGCGCATTCCTCGATAATTTCAGGGTGATGCTCGCAAAGCGCGACATTGAGCGAGACGGAACCACGGAAGCCGGCTTCGTCCATCGCCTTCATCATGCGCTGCCAGCCCGCCCGGTTGCCATAGTCACGGTGCGAATAGGCGAGAATGTCGGGAAGCGGCCTGCTCCAGGGCGTGCGCGTCGGATTCGGCGGCGGCGCGTATTCATAAAACTCGATATTGGGCGCAATCCAGACCGCGATCTTTGCACTATTCGGCCAGATGATCTTGGGTCTGCGATTGTAGGGGATAAAATCGTAGAGGCCGATATCGCTTTGGGCGTCGTAACTCATTGGTCCTTACCCCTGCCAGTTCTCATAATGGGCAATGGCATCGGCAACAGGAATCACGTCGCCATATTTGATCGCAATGTCATAGAGATTGGCGAAATGGGGACTTTCATGCTTGTCCGCCACGCATTCTTCCGGAACCATGACGCGATAGCCGCGCGAAATCGCATCAACGACCGTCGCGCGCACGCAGCCGGAGGTCGACCCGCCAGTCAGCACGACGGTGTCGCACTGATGCCAGACCATCAGCGACTGTAGATGGGTTTCATGAAAGGCGGACGCCATGCGCTTGTTGATGATGACATCCCTTACGGCATCAATTTCCAGACGATCATCGAACTCGGCGCGACGCGAACCGACCTTTATGTTCTGAAGGGAATCGGGCGTGTCGGTGCGCGTCCCCCACACGCCGCAATCTTCGCCAGACTGCATATAGGCAACGTAGGTCCATACCACGGGGAGGTTTTTCGCACGCGCCAGCTTGGCGAGCTGGTTGATATATGAGAGCTGATCGGGATCGGTTTCATAGGCTGTGGCGAACTCACCCACGCAGGTGTAGGCCTTCTGCGGATCGATATTGATCAGCATAGGCTTCCTGCCGAACCCGAAGCGTGGACGGGTGGGCTTGGCTTTGATGGCCTCGTAGAGTTCGCGTGCGGTCTTATCAGAACGTTCCAAATCCACCTCCTGGCCCTGATGAAGAATCAGGGCAAAACAATCCCGTTCGCCGACAAATCCATCGATCTGCGACGTGCGTAAAAATTGTGCGCGCAAAAGCGCAAGCGCCCTCATGGCAAGCGCTGTGAAACCAAGGCTGAAAGCCTCCCATGCAGCCTTCGAGACTGCTGAGATTTTCGCTTCTTATCGGCGACTTGAAATGTCATATTGATATGACTTTTCTTATCTGTAAAGTCGCTTCATCACCATCTGGAAAAATTATTCCCCATCCCGGAGACAAAGGAATGTCGTGTATCGTCGCAGCCGGGTGACAGCGTCCAAACGGGGATGCACAATAAGAACCCCCGGGGAATTCCGTAGCAGAAAAGGAATGCGTCTAGCATGTCAGTTCGAAAAGTGCCCGCTGGCGAAGCAGCCTCATTCAATAATGCCGCGCATAATCGTGCTACGCTAGGTGACGAGAAATCCCCCGTCCCGCTCTACCACCGGATCTACGTCCTCATGCGGGAGCGCATTTTCAACGGCACCTATCGTGCAGGACAGCTCCTGCCGAGCGAAGCAGAGTTGATGGAGCGTTTCGGCGTCAGCCGCATCACAGCGCGGCGGGCGCTGGATGAGCTGTCCTATGAGGGCCTCGTAGACAGGGAGCGCGGACGCGGAACCCGCGTGTCACAGCGCCCGCTCGTTGAGCTTGGCGATGCACCGATTATTGCAGGAATGGAAGGCCTGATGGCCAATCTGGAGCGAATAGGTAAACGCTCGGAAGTCATCGTCTTCGAGTTTGACTTCGTGCCCGCGCCTGACCCGGTGGCCGTGCAGATGCAGATTGCGCCGGGTGCACTCGTTCAGCGCGCCGTTCGCTCCCGCAGCGTGGAGGGTAAACCCTTCTCGCTTTCGACTACCTATGTTCTGGAAGAGATTGGACGCACTTTCGATCGTGAAGACCTGACCAGTATCCCGATCATCGACCTTATCACACGGGCAGGACGAACAATTGACCATGTCGATCAGAGCCTAACGGCGACGCTTGCCGACGATATCATGGCACAGCGTCTTGGCATGCATGTCGCGAGTCCGCTTCTCAAAGTTCGCCGTACATTCTACGATACGACGAACACGCCCTGTTATTATGTTGACTTGTACTACAGACCAGACAGGTTCGAGTATCGCATGACCTTGACGCGCGGCAATGACAACCGGTTTCGTGTGAATGACAGCTGAGCCGCCCGCTTGACTGGAGCGACTCCCGCAAGTTCCTCTTTAACTGAAAAAAGCCGGGCTGATCACTCAACCCGGCTTTCCCCAGTCACCCGAATTCTCGGTCGCGTCAAATATCGAGATTCGCCACGGATAGAGCATTCTGCTGGATAAACTCACGGCGAGGCTCCACCTCGTCACCCATCAAGCGCGCGAAAAGATCGCCCGCATCCGCTGCATCTGCCACCTTGACCTGCAGGAGCGAACGCACATTCGGATCGAGCGTGGTTTCCCATAGCTGTTCGGCATTCATTTCGCCCAAACCCTTGTAGCGCTGGACGGTGAGGCCCTTGCGGCCAGTGTCGAAGATGGCTTTCAAGAAGGCCATCGCTCCAGTGATATTCTCGGACTGCTCCTTGCGCCGCAGGACCGGGATCTCGCCATATATTTCGATAAGCTGCGGCGCATAGCGATTAATAGCGCGTGCATCTGCCGAATTAATGAGGCTCATGTCGAGAATAACCGCCTCACGAACGCCGCGCAGTGTGCGCTCGAACAGGAAGCCGCCACGCTCGTCATCTTCCGGCACGAGAGACCCGATCCAACCGCGCTCCGTATCCTCCGCAATCAGATCGAGACGCTCGGCCACCAGCTTTGCGACGCTTTCAGCCCTGGCCTTGTCATTGAAGAGCGAGGGATCGAGAGCGCCGGCAATGGCCGCCTGCTCAACCACAGCACGCGGATAGCGCGAGTGCAGACCGTTCATCAGCGATCGGATGGCAAGCGCATCGTCGATGACGGCGCGCAGGTCAGCACCGGCACGCACTTCGCCATTACCAAGCGTGAGCGAGGTGTCTTCAAGGCCGGAGGAAATGAGGAAGTTCTCAAAAGCTGCCTCATCCTTCACATATTGCGTGCTCTTTCCCTTCGTCACCTTATAGAGCGGTGGCTGAGCAATATAGAGATGACCACGTTCGATCAGTTCCGGCATCTGACGGAAGAAGAAGGTAAGCAGCAGCGTTCGAATATGGGCGCCGTCGACGTCGGCGTCGGTCATGATGATGATCTTGTGATAGCGCAGCTTGTCGGCATTGAATTCATCCTTGCCGATCGAAGTGCCGAGTGCGGTGATCATCGTACCGATCATGTCCGAGGACAGCATGCGATCGAAACGTGCGCGCTCGACATTGAGAATTTTGCCGCGCAACGGCAGGATCGCCTGGTTCTGACGTGAACGTCCACCCTTGGCGGAGCCGCCTGCGGAGTCACCCTCGACGATGAAGAGTTCGGACTTGGCCGGATCGCGTTCCTGGCAATCAGCGAGCTTACCGGGAAGCGACGTGATATCCAGCGCCCCCTTGCGGCGGGTCAACTCACGGGCGCGGCGCGCAGCTTCGCGAGCAGCGGCTGCCTCGATGACCTTCCCGACGAGAATTTTCGCCTCTGCCGGATGTTCTTCGAGCCATGTGCCGAGCGCCTCGTTGACGAAGCTTTCAACCACGGGACGCACTTCCGAAGAGACCAGCTTGTCTTTGGTCTGCGAAGAGAATTTCGGATCCGGCACCTTGACGGAGAGGACGGCGCTCAAACCTTCACGGCAGTCGTCGCCGGTGATCGAGACCTTCTCCTTCTTCAGCAGGCCGGAGCTCTCGCCATAGCCGGTGACCTGGCGCGTCAGCGCCCCACGAAAACCGGCCAAGTGTGTACCGCCATCGCGTTGCGGAATGTTATTTGTGAAGCACAGCACGTTTTCATGATAGCTATCGTTCCACCAGAGCGCTGCCTCAACGCCTATGCCATCCCGCTCGCCGGAGATATAGACCGGAGCCTCGATAAGTGGCTTCTTGGCGCGGTCGAGATAGCGCACAAAGGCCTCAAGACCGCCTTCATAGAGCATTTCCTCCGACTTTTCGTCGGCATGGCGCTTATCCGTAAGACGAATGCGGACACCGGAATTCAGGAAAGCCAGCTCACGCAGGCGATGCTCAAGCGTTGCGTAATCGTAATCGGTCTTCGTGAAGGTCTCGGATGAGGCCAGGAAGGTGACTTCGGTGCCGGAACGGCCCTCATATTCGCCAATTACGGCGAGCGGGGCATCGGCTACGCCATGCGTGAAGGAAATCTCATGCACTTTGCCGTTGCGGCGAATGCGCAGCTTTAGCCAGCTCGAGAGCGCATTGACGACCGAGACACCGACGCCGTGCAGACCACCCGAAACCTTGTAGGAATTCTGATCGAACTTACCGCCCGCATGCAGCTGCGTCATGATGACTTCGGCAGCCGAAACACCTTCTTCCCTATGGATATCGGTGGGAATCCCGCGTCCATTATCGGTAACGGTGATCGAGCCGTCGGGATTAAGCGTCACCGTGACGAGATCGGCATGACCGGCCAAAGCCTCGTCAATGGCATTGTCGACGACTTCATAGACCATGTGATGAAGGCCGGACCCGTCGTCGGTATCGCCGATATACATGCCGGGGCGTTTGCGGACCGCATCAAGCCCTTTCAGAACCTTGATGGACTCCGCACCATATTCAGCACCGGAGTCGATGGAGGTTTCCGTCTGATCGCTCATGAATAGCCTTTGTCCAACGAGGAAGCCGCAAGCACAAAAAGCGGCGCTTGCGAAAGCCGCCTGAGAAGAGTTCGAATCAGGCGCAAAATCAGGTTAAATATAGGCGTTTGCGCGAGAATTTCCAAGTTTTTCACCCGTCCCAGACGACATTGCCCCCAGTTTGCGACGTTTCGGCGGCTATTTGCGGGGCACGCTGTGTTTTAAGCCCCAGAAAGGCACACTATATCCTTGTTGCAAGGAGCCTTCATGTCCGAAAACCAAGATCCATTCATAGCGCCAGCGCCTCGCCCTCGCCAAAAGCCGCCATCGCTTTTGCAGATGATCCGGATCGTGCATCGCAACCCTCTGGAGCTATGGGGTGAGCCCTCATACAATGAACGCTGGATCTCGATTTCGGGAGGAATCGGCGGGCCATTGTTGATCGTCAACGATCCGGGACTGGTCCGCCACGTACTGGTGGACAATGCCAGAAATTACAAGATGGCAACAGTCCGGCAGAACATCCTGCGCCCTATTCTGCTCGATGGTTTGCTGACGGCCGAGGGAGATGTATGGAAACGCTCGCGCAAGGCGATGGCGCCCGTCTTCACGCCACGACACATTTTCGGCTTCGCCAAGGCGATGGTGAGTGCGACAGATGCTTTCATCGGCCGATATGAGAATGCTCGGGGGCCCGTCGATGTCGCGCGTGACATGACGATGCTGACCTACGACATCCTGGCCGAGACCCTGTTCTCCGGCCAGGTAGCAGGAGAGCCCGGCAGCTTCGGACATGAGGTCGATCGACTGTTCGAGACCATGGGCCGCGTCGATCCGCTAGACATTCTGCGCGCGCCGCTCTGGATGCCTCGCCTTACACGCATCAGGGGCCGCAAGTCGCTTGCCTTCTTCCGCCAGATCGTCACGGACACGGTGAAGATGCGGGAGGCAAGAATGACGGCTGGCACGGACGTGCCGGAAGACTTCCTGACGCTGCTCCTGCGCGCCGAAGGTCCGGACGGACTGTCGCGCGCTGAGATCGAGGACAATATTATCACCTTCATCGGCGCAGGCCACGAGACCACGGCCCGCGCGCTTGGGTGGACAATCTATCTGCTCGCCGAGGCCTCATGGGAGCGCGAGAAGATCGAAGCGGAGATCGATGAGGTTCTGGCTCGCGAAGCCGATCCAGTTAAATGGCTTGAGAACATGCCAAGAACCCGTGCCGCTTTCGAGGAAGCCATGCGGCTTTATCCGCCTGCTCCGTCGATCAACCGCGAACCTGTCGAAGATGATCGCTACCATGACCTGGTCATCAAGAAAGGAACCCAGGTTCTCGTCATGCCATGGACCCTGCATCGGCATCGCAAGCTTTGGGATGCGCCGGAAGCCTTCATGCCCTCGCGCTTTCTGCCTGAGAATCGCGACACGATTGATCGCTATCAGTATCTGCCTTTCGGGGCCGGGCCGCGCGTTTGTATCGGGGCAAGTTTTGCAATGCAGGAAGCGATTATCGTCCTGGCCCTGCTCCTGAAGCGCTACCGTTTCGAGAAGACGCCGGGGCTAAAGCCTTGGCCGGTGCAGAAACTGACGACACAACCGCAGGGCGGCCTGCCGATGCTGGTCGAGCGCCGTCAGTGATCGCGCCATAATATGCCAGCATAATCGCTTCCGACATGGATCTTGCATTGCACAGCCGCAGGAGTTCGAAATCTCCAGCGTCCAGTCTCGCTGTTATGGGAGGCAGTAGACGTTATCCTGAAACCGAAAGCAGCAGCTTTGCCCCGCAGCGGATTTCCGCGCGAGGGAGAAAGGCCGGGAGGTGGTCGCCAATCCCTGGAAAGCATCGGCCTTCCCGTGTTTGGCGATGAATGCGAGGGGGACATGAAGCCCGTCTCGGTATGCGGATGGATGAGGAAGTC
>NZ_BMZO01000002.1 GCF_014652835.1 Limoniibacter endophyticus | reverse complement strand
GACGAAGCTGCTGCTGCCGCTGAAGCACAGCGCGTTGCCGACGAAGCTGCTGCCGCCGCTGAAGAAAAGCGCGTTGCTGACGAAGCTGCTGCTGCCGCTGAAGCACAGCGCGTTGCCGACGAAGCTGCTGCCGCCGCTGAAGAAAAGCGCGTTGCTGACGAAGCTGCTGCCGCCGCTGAAGAAAAGCGCGTTGCCGACGAAGCTGCTGCTGCCGCTGAAGCACAGCGTGTTGCCGACGAAGCTGCTGCCGCCGCTGAAGCACAGCGTGTCGCAGACGAAGCTGCTGCCGCCGCTGAAGCACAGCGTGTCGCAGACGAGGCAGAAGCTGCACGCATCGCTGAAGAGACGCGTATCGCAGACGAGGCAGCGGCAGCTGACGCCGATGAAGACGCCTCGTTCTTGCCCTCATGGATCAAGGAAGGTGTCCAGTCGTTTTTGGATGGTCTCAAAAGAGACGACGACACTTCCTCCACTGAAGAACCTTCCCCAGTCGCTCCCACTCAATCAGAAACAACCGATAAAGGTACAGAAAACATGGGTATTCAGACCTGCTCCGCCGCACATCAGATGAACTTCGGGGACAAGAAGGGTATTTTTGCCACGCTCCTCCACATGTTCCGCTCGCACAATACGGCGTTTATCACCCTAGAAGAGGGCGTAGCAGCAGCCAAAGCCGATGCGACCGTGACGGATTCGCTCGTAGGCGACGTTCAGCTAGATCTGTCGATGCCAATTCTCGAATATCAGACGGCTGCCTGATATTGCTGATTGAAAGGCCCCGCTTGGGGCCTTTCTACCATCCGCGGTTGACAGCTTATGCTACGAACACGTCCAGTACCTTTTCGTGCACTTTGAAGGTCACGGGCGTTTGCGTTTTGAGATCGCCATCCAGATTAACGTCGCGCGGGCGGCTGGTGCGCAGGGTCAACTCCTTGGTCGCAAAAGCGCGCACATCATCCCATTTTCCCTGAGTACCTTTCCGTAGCGATGGAAGCAGCGCCAGCAAGCGCCACCAGTGGTCGATTTCAAGGCTGTAGAAATCGAGCTTGCCATCATCGGCAGTTGCGCTTTCATGCACCGTCATGCCACCACCATAATGGCGGCCATTGCCAACCGCGATCTGCATGGTGCGGAATTTTTCTACCGTCCCGTCATGCTCAAGCGTTGCGGTAAACAGGCGCGAGCCTGCCAGAAGACGCGCAGATACGAGGCCGTAGCCAAGCACACCCCATTTTTTCTTGGCGTCCTCGGTCAACTCCTTGGCAAGCTCGGCGCTAAAACCAATGCTCGCGACATTGAAGAAATAGTGACCATTGGCTTCGCCGAGATCGATTTTCTGCGTCTTGCCAGCCGCGATGATACGAGCTGCTGCGTCAATGTCGGGTTGCATGCCCATGGTGCGGGCAAAGTCATTGGCTGTCCCCATCGGCAAGACGCCGAAGGGCAACTTCGTATCGACAAGCCCCTGGGCGGCGGCGTTGAGCGAACCATCGCCCCCACCGATGACGACGAGGTCGATCTTGTTCGCGTTTTGCCGGATCAAGTCGGAAAGCGTTTCGTCCGGTCCGGGCTTCGCCTCAATCGCCTCGATGCCCGCATGCCGCAGGATTCCCGTCGCCGAAGCCACCGAGCCATCTCCGCGGCGCGCACGCGGATTGACCATCATCAGCGCCTTCTTACCTGTCATCGACATGCAGTAACCTTTGTTCACAAATCCGTGTCTGGATTAGATGGTACTACGCCGCAAGGTTACAAGACGATGAATAAGCAAACGCTTATACCGAGGCGAGTCCGAACTAGCGGAAGATGCTCTCACCCTGTTCGTCGATCATCTGCTGAGCCTTGCGAGTCGACACCGCAATCGCATCGTCCAGCGAGGGAAACTTGTCCGCCCGGATCAGACGATGCTTCTTCATCTCCCCACTAACTTCCTTGGTAATGAGCGCGCATACCTGATGCTGCCCGCCTTCGTTGAAAGGCGTCGGAATGATGGTGAAGCCATTGTACTCCACGGGGTCGCCGCGATGTTCTTTCAATGCCGCTGGCTTTGCTTCTCCGCCTCCGAACAATCTTTTCAGGAATGACATGCTTTTCTCCATGATTTTCCAACATATCAAACGAAAACGCCCGGCACACAAGGCCGGGCGTTTTCTTATCCATTCGTTTGCGATCAGCTGTCGAGGAACGAGCGCAGCTTTCTGGAGCGGCTCGGATGCTTGAGCTTGCGCAGTGCCTTCGCCTCGATCTGCCGGATACGCTCACGCGTCACCGAAAATTGCTGGCCTACTTCTTCAAGCGTGTGATCGGTGTTCATGCCTATGCCGAAACGCATACGAAGCACGCGCTCCTCGCGAGGCGTGAGCGAAGCCAGAACGCGGGTCGTTGTTTCCCGCAGATTGGCCTGGATGGCAGCGTCGATTGGCAGAAGCGCGTTCTTGTCCTCGATGAAATCGCCGAGGTGTGAATCCTCCTCGTCACCCACCGGCGTCTCAAGGCTGATCGGCTCCTTGGCGATCTTCAGGACCTTCCTGACCTTCTCGAGTGGCATGGCGAGCTTCTCGGCCAGTTCTTCCGGCGTTGGCTCGCGGCCGATCTCGTGCAGCATCTGGCGCGAGGTACGAACGATCTTGTTGATCGTTTCGATCATGTGCACCGGGATACGGATCGTACGCGCCTGGTCGGCGATGGAACGGGTGATCGCCTGACGGATCCACCAGGTCGCGTAGGTCGAGAACTTGTAGCCGCGACGATACTCGAACTTGTCGACGGCCTTCATCAGGCCGATATTGCCTTCCTGGATCAGGTCGAGGAACTGCAAGCCACGATTCGTGTATTTCTTGGCGATCGAGATCACGAGACGCAAATTTGCCTCGACCATCTCCTTCTTGGCGATCGTTGCTTCACGCTCGCCCTTCTGCACCTGATTGACGATCTTGCGGAATTCGCCGATCGAAATACCCGTCTCGGTTGCGAGATACTGGATCTCCGAACGCAGATCGGCAACTTTCTTGGCGTCCTTTTCGGCAAGCTTCGTCCAGCTAGGCTTGCCGCCCTGAGCGAGGCGCGCCAGCCAGTCCGGATCAAGTTCCGAACCCTGATATTCGCGCAGGAATTCTTCGCGTCGCACGCCATGGCTCTCCGAAAGGCGGAGCAGCTTGCCTTCGTTCTGCATCAGGCGCTTGTTGATATCGTAGAGCTGCTCGACCAGTGCTTCGATACGGGCATTGTTCAGCGACAGCGACTTCACTGCCTTGATCAGCTCGTCCTTCAGCTCCTTGCGGCGCACCTGCTCGTTAGCGGTCAGCGCATCGCCGTCCGAGAGCTGGTTCTCGACATCCTGATCCTGCAGCTTGCGCAGCTTCTTGTAGGTGTCGGCGATGAAGTCCAGCGTTGCCATCACCTGTGGACGCAGTTCGGCTTCCATCGCGGCAAGCGACAGATTGGCCTCGTCTTCGTCCTCGTCATCTTCCTCGACGGCGCTTTCGCCGCCGACATTGGTGATATCGTCTTCCTCGTCACGACCGCGGCGGCGTGGCTTGTCGTCGGCCTGCGGCTTCGTTTCTTCTTCCGTACGCTCGATCACCGGAGCCTGCTTGGCTTCGGGACCTGCATAGGTCGCTTCGAGATCGATGATCTCGCGCAACAGTATCTTCGCGTCATTCAGGTCTTCACGCCAGATGATGATGGCCTGGAAGGTCAGCGGGCTTTCGCATAGCCCGGCAATCATCGTCTCGCGACCGGCCTCGATACGCTTGGCAATGGCGATTTCGCCTTCGCGCGACAGAAGCTCGACAGCCCCCATCTCGCGCAGATACATGCGCACCGGGTCGTCGGTACGATCGGTCGGCTCTTTCTTCGTCGTCGTTGCAACGGCAGTGCCGGTCGTTTCCGCAAGCTCGGTGGATTCTTCCTCCGCGTCGTCGGAACTCTCCTGCTCCTCGGCCGCCTCGTCGTCTTCGACCACCGTGATACCCATGTCGGAGAGCATGGACATGGTGTCCTCGATCTGTTCGGAAGTAACTTCTTCCGAAGGCAGAACGGCATTCAGCTCATCCATGGTCACGTAACCGCGTTTCTTCGCGGCCTTGATCATGCGCTTTACGGCGCTGTCGGATAGGTCGAGAAGCGGGCCATCAGTTGTGCCCTCGCGTTCGTTCTCGACCTCTTCCTTTTCCTTAGTTGCCATGCTTTCGCTTCTCCAAGCAGCCGGAGGGTTCCTCGAAACCGACGAATCGGTCGGGATCATTGCTCTGCGGTGGGGACTAACCGGTGCAACGTTAAAGCCCGATTAACCGTGTTTCAAATCGTGGCACGAATGTGACGATCATCAGTGCCGGCTTATCCCCGTGTACTGGTTCCAATATGCGCCTCAATTCGCAACTATATCGTAATCAGACATGAAACTGTCCTGATTCCGCTAAATATGCCGAAGGTCAAGCGCATTTCTGTGATTCGCCTCAAAAAACGAATCATTTGGCGAGGTTCACTTTCCTACACGGCCCGAAAGAAGTCCGAAGCCTTCGATCAGCGCTTCCGTTGCCTCCGTCTCGCGAATCTGTGACTGGATTTCCAGCATGTGGAGATAATTCTCCTCGGTATAATCGCTGACGAGGGCCATTTCGGCCGCTTTCAGTTCCTTATGTAGAGTGCGCCGGCTCAGATGCAAGCTCAGCGCTTGCTCGAAGCCGGTTTTTGCATCCTCGAATGCCGCATCCTCAAGCGCGAACCAGAGGCGCGCACGCCGCACCAGCAGGATCGCCTTCTGCAACACATCGTCCAGTCCGGCATTCACGATGGCTTCGATCAGTGGCTCCCGCTCGAACGCGACACCGTGGGCCAATGCATCGATCACGCACCCATGCAGCCGCTTGAGATCGGCATCTGCCAGATCGAGGCGCTCGGCGCGGTCGAAATCCATGTCGATCAGGCGTGGATGATTGATCAGCGATACGGTAATCACCGCTTCGCGCACCGACATGCCGCTTGAACGACTGACGATGGTTGAGCGCGACAACCGCTCCGAAACCGCTAGCCTGCCGGGTGCTGCTGCCCCGCCGCTGCGCCGGTAGCCCTCGCCGCGCTGGAAACCACCCTGTCCTCTGGCCTTATACTGGCCCTGCCGCTGACTTGCTCCGAAGAAGTCACGGGCACGGTTCTGCATTTCCTGCTGATAATGCCTGCGCACATCCTCGTCGCGGATTTTGCTCGTAATTTCGCGCAGCCTTCCTTCCAGAGCCGCGCGTTTTTCCGGTGTATCGAAGGTTGCCGTCTGCGTCTCGCGCATCCACAAGATATCGGCAAGTGGCCGCGCATCGGCCAGAACGTCCTGAAATGCGCTAGGTCCGCCGTCGCGCACCAGATCGTCTGGGTCTTTTCCATCGGGCAGCATCGCAAAACGCACGGTCTTACCCGCCGCAACCATCGGCAATGCCAGATCCGCAGCACGCCATGCGGCGCGCTGGCCGGCCTGATCGCCATCAAAGCACAAAATCGGCTCCGACGTCACGCGCCACAAAAGACCAAGCTGGTCTTCTGTCAACGCTGTTCCGAGCGGTGCTACGGCATGCTCGAAACCGGCCTGCGCCAGAGCGATCACATCCATATAGCCCTCGACCGCGATCAGCGTGCCCACTTTTTGCGCTGCCGTTCGTGCCCGAGCGAAATTGTAAAGCACCTGCCCCTTGTGAAAGAGCTCCGTGTCCGGCGAATTCATGTATTTCGCCAAAGCATCCTGTGCCATCGCCCGGCCGCCAAAGGCGATGATGCGTCCACGCGAATCCGGGATCGGGAACATGATGCGGTCGCGGAACCAGTCGTAGGACACAGCAATGTCCGGGCCGTGACGAACAAGGCCGCACGCCTCGATCTGTTCCTTTTCCACGCCCTTGGAGGCGAGAAATTCCTTCAGTGCATTGCGTCCCTCAGGGATGAAGCCCAGCCGGAAAGCCTGCTGCGTTGCAGGCGTCAGACCGCGTTCCCGCAGATAGGCGCGCGCCTTGGCGCCATCGGACGATTGCAGCTTCTCCTGGAAGAACTGCGTCGCCATCTCCATCACGTCATGCAGGCTGGCGCGGTGCCGCTCACGCTTTTCCATTTCAGGATCGGGTTGAGGCATGGCAATGCCGGCCATGTCGGCCACTCTTTCAACCGCCTCGGGAAATGACATGCCATCGAGCTCTGTCAGGAATCGAAAATGATCGCCCGACACTCCGCAGCCAAAGCAGTGATAACGGCCCTTGCGATCTTCGCAGTGAAAGCTGGGCGACTTCTCGCCATGGAACGGGCAACAGGCCCAATAATCGCCACGCGAAGAGTTGGTCTTGCGTTTGTCCCAGGACACACGCGAACCCACGACTGCCGATATTGGCACCCGGTCGCGTATCTCATCGAGAAAAGCGGGAGGAAAACGCATTCTTGCTCTCTTTCGAGCGCACATTACAGCGCCGAGGCGCAAGGAGCGACCGCTATTTACGAAATCATGCGGCTTATATCCGCTATTCACAGTCGCCCTGCCCCTCCGGGGGGATCACACTCGATGCAAATGGAAAGGGCGCTGGTCACCTCGATAACCACACGCCCTTGAGAACTTCCGAGCTTACTTGCTCTAGGCGGCTTTGGCCTTCGCATTGGCAGCCTTGTCGGCCAGCATTGTCAGGTCTTCGTCGGTCTTGGATTCCTCGGCAAGGGTTTGTGCAAGAAGCTTGGCGGCGTCGTTCATCCCAAGCGTTTCAGCCCACCGCTTGAGCGTGCCGTAACGGGTGATTTCGTAGTGCTCTACGGCTTGGGCGGACGAAATAAGACCGGCGTCGAGGGCTGCCGTGCCTTTGAACTCTTCCATGATTTCTTCGCCTTCGGAGATGATGCCTTCAATCGCGTCGCAGGTCTTGCCCCGAGCAGCCTTGCCCATGAGCTCGAATACCTGTTGCAGCCGTTCAATATGCCCTTCCGTTTGGTCCCGATGCTTCTCGAAGGCAGCCTTGAGCTTTGGCTCCTCTGCTGCTCGCGCCATCTTGGGCAGTGCCTTCAATATCTTGCGCTCGGCGTAGTAGATATCTTTGAGCGTGTCGAGGAAGAGATCATCAAGCGTCTTTTCCTTAGCCATTTCCGTCTCCTTCTGGGATGCCTTGGGTGACCACCAAACGGATTTGGAAGAGCGCCCGTTCCCGAAGTGTAGGTGGCCGCACCTTCTGTGTACGCAGGCGTACAAAAGGCACTTGGACGTTCTGCAACCTTTTCCCCTCAAGCAGTTGAATGCGACATGTGTGAAATCGGGAGAAGCAGGATGCCGCGCGAAGACAATCTGAAACTCGAGGGACGTCTGAACGCGCTACGCGACATAGTCCTCGCCCTCTTGGAAGCCGAGGTTGAACGGGGGCAGGAAAGCGCGATCCTGAGCAAGATAGAGCAATTGCTCGATGCGCCCGATCATCAGGAGGATCCGGGCGCGGTGAATGTCGAGGCAATAGCTGTTCAGAACGCGGCCTACCGGGAAATCGAGAATATTCTCGAAGCCGTCAGAGAACGCGTCAGAACCTAGCCGGCGAGATGTCAGACGGGTAAAGCCCTCGGAGCCTGACATCTCCTTCAAAGCTACCAGGGCTTCATCACCACTTTGACACACCCATCTTGCTTGTCCCGGAACTTCTTGTAGAGCTCAGGCCCCTGCTCCAGATCCGCCCGGTGCGTGATGACGAATGTCGGATCGATTTCGCCTTCGACGACCCGCCTCATCAATGGTTCCAGATAGCGATGCGTATGCGTCTGGCCCATTCGAAAGGTCAATCCCTTGTTCATTGCGGCTCCGAAAGGCACGTGATCGAGAAGCCCTACATAAACGCCCGGCACCGAGATCGTCCCGCCCTTGCGGCAGCACATGATCGCCTGGCGCAAGACATGAGGACGATCCGTTCCCATGAAGAGCGCCGCTTTTACCTTGTCGAGAGCGGAATCCACGGAAGCTCCAGAAGCCGCTTCTGTGCCAACGCAATCGATGCAACTGTCTGGTCCGCGGCCATCCGTCATTTCCATCAATGCTTCGTAAATATCGACTTCCCCGAAATCGAGTATCTCAGCACGGCCATGGCTGCGCGCCATTTCCAATCTCTCCGGGACACCGTCAATGGCAATGACGCGTCCAGCGCCCAACATCCATGCACTCTGAATTGCAAACTGCCCTACCGGCCCGCACCCCCAGATAGCGACGGTATCACCTGATTCAATGTTCGCATTTTCAGCTGCCATGAAGCCTGTCGGAAAGATGTCCGACAGAAACAGCGCCTGCTCGTCCGTCAGATAGTCGGGAACCGCGATAGGACCGACGCTAGCATAAGGCACGCGCAGATACTCCGCTTGTCCGCCGGCATACCCGCCGAGCATATGCGAATAGCCAAGCAGCCCTGAAGGCGAATGTCCCATCGCCTTGATGGCAACCTCCGCGTTCCGGTTCGAGCGGTCGCAGAGTGAATAGAGTTGACGCTGGCAGAAATAGCATTGGCCGCACGCCAGATTGAAGGGAACGACGACGCGATCGCCGACCTTGAACTTCGAGTGTCCCTTCCCAACCTCGACCACCTCTCCCATGGATTCGTGGCCCAGAACATCGCCACTTTGCATGGTAGGCATGTAGCCGTCCATCAGATGCAGGTCCGATCCACATATGGCGCAGGCACAAACCTTTATGATCACGTCGTCATCCTGCTCGATTACGGGATCATCAACCATCTCACAGCGTATGTCGCCTTTTCCATGCCAGGTCAGTGCTTTCATCGGTGCCTCCATTTTCGTCTGGCTTCCAACACCAGCCCGAGCAGGAAGTTTCCCGGAAAGTCCGATGGGAACTAATGTGCTGCGAACGTTTTGATGAGTATCGGCAAAATAGTGGAGCTTGCTCGTGCCAACGGATCCGCAAAATGAACCCGGCCTGGATCAATCGGTAACATCCATAAGTGAGGCCAAGCGCCGCGCCACGGCTGGAAAAGGCCTGGTTATCTTCCTGGCTGCCTTCGTTGCCGTCGGTTTTTGTCTTTATCTTCTGATCGCGGTCTATTCTGGAATCGTTGGAAACTAATCCCCTCAACTCCAGACCACTCTAACCGGCAGAGGCGAAAAGGCTCTGCGCGATTCGGTCCAGGTTGCCACTTTCCGCAGCGAATACGAAGCCACTGAAATCGCTTTGAGAGGGCACTGCGTTCAACGCAAAGACATAGGGAACGCCGTGCTCGTCGAGCCTGGTTGCGATTTCAAACAATTGCGCTGCTGGAAGCGAAGCATCGAGAATTGCTCCGTCGATCTTGTGGAGATCCGGCGGCAGGGACAAGGTTTGGCGTAAGCCGCCGACCTTGAGATCATGCAGCGCACGCTCCGTCTCGCGAACGACAAAATTTTCGTTCCCGACTACCAGAAGGTGCTTACCCTCATATTGAGAAATGTATTTTAGGCTTTGCACATTACTTGTCCCGGCGATTCATCTTCAGCTGCATCGCGCCCGGCGACGGATTACTTTTGAGATCAAGGCAGCGAACAGAGGGCGCACATATGAGTTCCATCATACTTGCTTGCCGACAGCGCGCTCCAATCCGTCCGGACGTCTCGCGCATTGCTCGAAAACTTTGCCTTCGCCGGGGCGTTCTGCCTCCTTGAAGGGAAGGAGGCGCCATGTCCAGCGCCCTGACAGCAGCTACGAAACATTTTTTCGTCGCTTACGCACAAAAGCGTGTGAACGGAAAAGACGCCATATTGATAAGCCGTCCAATGGGAGACTTTTCAAGTCATGCCAAGATGTCCTCCGTGAGCCACAAGAACTCCTCGAGATATTTGCAGTTGTCGACAACACGTTTCATCTCTCAATCTATTTCGACGCGCAGAACAAGCGTTCCTGGAAAGCGTGAAAAGCCACACTCCAATGTCTGCTAGCGTACCCAAAATCTCTCGCAAAAACAGGGTGCTATAGAGGATCAACCGTCGGACGGGCCTATGCCTTCGAAGCCGATCGTCTGAGAATCCGCCGTTATCAGCGAGACCCATGCAGGACATATCCCAACGCTCATTCAGGAACCGACTCCTTGCGTTTTTGCCATCAAATGAGATTTCCCTAATAAAGGAAGAGCTCGAATATGTGCATCTTCCGCGGGGATTTGTCATAGCGTCTGCGGGGCATGACATAGATTACGTCTATTTCCTGTCGAGCGGCGTCGCGTCGGTGGTTACCGTCTCTGCGAACACCAAACGTGCTGAAACAGGCATACTGGGACGCGATGGCTTCGCCCCGACCGCCGCAGGCGTGGGCGGAACAGTCAGCCCGCACGACATACTCATGCAGATAGACGGCGATGGCTTTCGTATTCCAGCGGGCGCGCTGCGCAGCGCGATCACCCAATATTCCTGCTTCGCCAATGTTCTGGCACGTTATCTTCAGACGCTCGCATCGCAAATTGCCTACACAGCCTTGTGCAATATCAATTCGCAAGTTGACGTTCGTCTGGCCCGATGGCTGCTAATGTGCCACGACCGCCTGGACGGCGACGAAATTCCGCTTACGCATGAGTTTATTTCTTCATTGTTAAGTGTGCGGCGGCCAAGCGTCACGACGGCTGTTCACGTTCTTGAAGGAAAAAGGATGATCCGCAACGAACGCGGCCTGATCATCATCCGGGATCGAGCCGGACTGGAGGAATTCGTAGGTGATGCCTACGGCGCTCCGGAGAGGGAGTTCGGACGATTGATCGGCCCGCTGTTGGGAACCTGCTACGCCTGAGGTTTGGCATCCCGCTGCTTCCGTGCGTTACCGTACCGGAACGATCAAGATCGCTCCCCATTGCCTTTACATACGTGAATCAGCTCAGTGGTAGCTCTTCGGCCTGCACGACCAGTCGGGCGGTGAGCTCTCCTATATGAAGGCTTGTCCGATGGATTCCGCATACGACCCTGTTAAAAGAGAAATAATTGAGCTTATGCCGGCGATGCATCACTTCGCCCGGCGTTTTTACGCTAACCCGAATGACGTGGAGGATCTGGTTCAGGATACGCTTTTGAAGGCCATGGCGAGCCTTCAGACCTTTACGCCGGGAACGCGTCTGAAGTCCTGGCTCTTCACCATCATGCGAAACACGTTCTACAACCGTTATCGAGTAGAGAAGCGTCAGCTATGTCTTCTCGACGGGGATGTCGGAATCACCGCCACCACCGCACCCGCTCAGGAATGGTCGCTTGCTCAGTCGGAAGTTTTGACTGCGATGGACGATTTGCCCCGACATTATCGTGATGCTCTGTCCGATATCGTCTTTGACGACATGAGTTATGAAAGCGCGGCCCAAAAAAGGGGCTGTGCGATCGGCACTGTTAAGAGCCGTGTCAACAGAGCGCGGGCAAGGCTGACTGGCATTCTTGGCTGATCGAGCTGGGTCAGCATGATACCTCGGTTGCGTTGCCCGGGTGCTCACGGTTCCAATATACAGGGAAGTCTGTCATGGCAGGCCATGCTAACGGGTTTCACACACTGAGCGCAGAGGAAATCTACGCCATCATGCACATGAGCGCCTGTATCGTACCTGTGCGGCATATTCCCGGTGTTGATCAGTTCACGATCGACACGCTGATGATGCGGGGACTTGTGAAATCCGAAATGGATCGGCGTTGGAAGGACCTTTCCTACTCTCTGACGCAAGAAGGACAGAGAGCCTCCCACTATTTCCGCATTCATCCGGTGACCGAGGGTCTTCACTCCGTCAGCAATGATGCGTCTCTCAGTTAAATGACCGCTCGAAGGTTTCCGAGCGGTCATTGTTTACTGTGCGACAAGCAGGCTGCCTGTCAATTAAGAAGCGATTTCACCACACCACTGGCCTTGGAGAAATCCATCTGTCCCGGGTAGCGCTCCTTCAACGCGTTCATGCACTTGCCCATGTCGCGCAGGCCGCCAGCCCCGGTTTCCGCGATGACCTTCGAACAGACATTGCGCATATCTTCCTCGCCCATCTGTTTCGGCATGAATTCGCGAATGACCGCAATCTCCTTGCGTTCCTGCTCTGCAAGCTCAAGGCGTCCGCCATCCTCAAAGGCCTTGGCCGACTCCTCGCGCTGCTTTACCATCTTGGCAAGGATGAGCATAATATCCTCGGTGCTTACCGGATCCTTGCCAGCGCCGCGATTGGCAATGTCGCGATCCTGAATGGCCGCGTTGATGAGACGCAGCGTTGCCGTCCGTTCTTTATCCTTTGCCCGCATAGCGGTGTTCAAAGCTGCTGCAATCTGCTCGCGCATTTTTATGCTCCTAAGCTCAAGCCGCCCATTGTTACCAGAACTCGAAAAGAAAACGATCCCGTCCGGCTAATCGTTTCTGGCATCCGTTAATTTTTACAGAGACAGGCGGTCGTGTTCTTGACCCGTTGGATAGCTTGGCCTATGTGTCGGGCTTGCACAACCAATTCGAGCCTTGCACGGGTTTCCGCTTACGGGACACCCGTGTCGTGTCGCGCCATATGGCCCTTAAGCCGGATAAATGCAAGGGCGCTGACCGTTAGCTCGCAAATAGCGATTTGGAGAGCCGTCATGGCCAACGTCAGCCCCTGGACAGTCGAAAAGCCGACCGCCCTTCTCGTTCTCGCAGATGGCACGGTCATCGAAGGCAAGGGCCTCGGCGCAACCGGCGAAGCCGTCGCGGAAGTCTGTTTCAACACCGCGCTCACTGGCTATCAGGAAATTCTGACCGATCCATCCTATGCGGGCCAGATCGTCACCTTCACCTTTCCACATATCGGCAATGTCGGAGCAAATGGCGAAGACCTCGAGGATTTACATCCGGCAAATCGCGCGGGGGCCGTCGGGGCCGTATTTCGCGCCGAAGTCACCGATCCGTCTAACTATCGTGCAGCAAATGATCTCGACAGCTGGCTGAAACGTCGCGGGGTCATCGCCCTGACCGGCATCGACACCCGTGCGCTGACTGCGCTCATCCGCGAAAAGGGTGCACCGAACGCCGTCATTGCTCACGCTCCGGACGGCAAGTTCGACGTTGAAGCGTTGAAGACAAAGGCAAAAGCCTGGTCCGGCCTCGTCGGTTTGGATCTTGCCAAGGAAGTAACCTCCGGCCAGTCCATGTCCTGGACCGAAAAGCCGTGGGTGTGGAATGAAGGCTATGCCCAGCAGGACGAACCGTTGATGCATGTCGTCGCCATTGATTATGGTGTCAAGCGCAACATTCTGCGTCTCATCGCCGGCCTGGGAGCCAAGATCACCATCGTACCGGCCAAGACCTCTGCCGAAGACATCCTGGCCCTCAATCCCGATGGCGTGTTTCTTTCCAATGGACCCGGCGATCCGGAAGCTACCGGTGAATATGCCGTGCCTGTCATCAAGGAACTGATCGCCAGGAAAATTCCGCTTTTCGGCATCTGCCTCGGACACCAGATGCTGGCGCTCGCGCTCGGCGCGAAGACCATGAAGATGCACCAAGGTCACCACGGCGCCAATCATCCGGTCAAGGATCACACGACCGGCAAGGTCGAGATCGTCTCGATGAACCACGGGTTTGCCGTGGATTCGGCCTCGCTTCCGACTGGCGTTGAAGAAACGCACATCTCATTGTTTGACAACACGAATTGCGGCATCGCACTCACCGGAGCCCCTGTCTTCTCGGTGCAGCATCACCCGGAAGCTTCGCCCGGTCCGCAGGACTCACACTATCTTTTCCGTCGCTTCATCAATCTGATCCGCGAGCGCAAGGGAGAAGAAGCCCTCCCCGAGCACGCTTGATTTAGCCGTTCCTGTCCCCGCCGCGTCACCCGAGCGGCGGGATATTCTTTTCCGCCGTCAGCCTTGCCCGCCTGATATGATCAAGCAGCGCTCGCATCTTCGGCGCGAGGTTGCGGCGGTTGGGATAGTAAAGATAGAAGCCTGAGAACCTCGGGCAGTATTTGCCCAACAATGGCACGAGCTGTCCGTTCTGGAGATTGGGCCGGAAGGTTTCCTCCATACCGAATGCGATGCCGGCATCTGCGAGGGCGAGCTTGACCATCAGCGCCATATCGTTTGTCGTATACTCCGGTTCAACCGAAACAGCGAATTCCCTTCCATTCTCTTCAAATTCCCATCGATAGGGTGCTGCAAGCGGTGCGGGACGCCAGCCGATACAGCGATGTTTGGCCAGTTCCCGCGGGTGCTGCGGCGTGCCATACGTCGCAAGATAGGCCGGTGTGCACACCGCCACCTGTCGCTGTTGCGGGGAAACGGGCACCGCAATCATGTCCTGTGCAATGACTTCTCCGAGCCGGACGCCAGCGTCGTAACCTTCCGCGACAATGTCGAATTCCTCATCGGTAACGGTTACATCGATTTGCACGTCCGCATTTGCCCTGCCGAACTCCGCCAGTAATTTTCCTGACAGAAATGTTTCCGCGATCGAAGAAACGGCAAGGCGCAACTGCCCCCTGGGGTGGGCCCGCAATTCGCCGGCCGAGGAAATCGCCGCCCTTAGATCCGCAACAGCCGGAGCGACGTCGTCATAGAGCCTCTGTCCTTCTTCCGTCAGACTGACGCTGCGCGTCGTCCGCCGAACCAATGCCAGACCAAGCGTCTCTTCCAGCCGCTGTATTGACTGGCTGACCGCAGGACGCGTTACGCCGAGACGCTCCGCAGTGCCACGGAAGCTTCGAAGCTCCGCCACGAGAACGAAAACGGAAAGCGCATTCAGATCCGGAGACATTGGTTAGTTTTCCTTACCTCTCTATAAAGAACTAGGCATCTTATCGAAATAATGCCGTGGCTTTACCTTCTGTTCAAGCCAACAGAAGGAAGAAAACATGCCTCTCGATAAAGTCGTTCTCATCACCGGTGCCTCCAGCGGCATTGGTTCGGGGATTGCCCGCGAACTCGCAAAGGCCGGCTGTACCCTCATGCTGGGCGCGCGCCGCACGGACCGCTTGGATATACTCGCCACGGAAATCCGAGCCGCCGGCGGCACTGTCGAATTCCGGAAGCTTGACGTAGTCGATCCCGACGATGTCATCGCGTTTGCCGAGGCTGCGCGCAATATCTTCGGGCGCATTGACGTCATCATCAATAATGCGGGCATTATGCCGCTTTCATTGATGGCGTCGCTGAAGGTCGATGAATGGCATCGCATGATCAATGTCAATATCAACGGCGTGCTCCATGGCATTGCCGCCGTTCTGCCGGAAATGATCGCCCGAGGCTCGGGCCACATCGTCAACATCGCCTCCATCGGCGCGTTGAGCGTCTCTCCGACCGCTGCCGTCTACTGCGCTACTAAATATGCAGTGCGCGCCATTTCGGATGGATTGCGGCAGGAAAATCAGGATATTCGCGTCACCTGCATTCATCCTGGCGTCGTGGAGAGCGAGTTGGCCAGCACTATTACCGATCCCGTTGCCGCCGAGGCAATGACGAGTTACCGCGCCATCGCACTTCAACCAGATGCAATCGGAAGAGCTGTACGCTATGCGCTCGAGCAACCCGACGACGTCGATGTCAGCGAGATCGTCGTGCGTCCCACACGGGCGATGCACTGATGCGCACGCTTCTCTACTTCTTCACGAGCGTTATTTTCGTAACAATTTCGAGCACGACGATGGCAAGCGACCAGACAACGAAAAACCACCCTCACCCATATGTGGGGCTATGGGTTACGGAAGACGGCTATGTTCGACACGAATTGCTGCCGAACGGGCGCTATGACGAGGCCCGCGGTACGCGTGAGAGCGCCTATCGAGGACGTTACGAGATCACCGGCGATCATATCGAATATTGGGACGATACCGGCTTTACTGCGGACGGCGATTTCATTGATGACGTTCTCTAC
The DNA here is from genome assembly GCF_014652835.1 of Limoniibacter endophyticus. Classification (GTDB taxonomy): domain Bacteria; phylum Pseudomonadota; class Alphaproteobacteria; order Rhizobiales; family Rhizobiaceae; genus Limoniibacter; species Limoniibacter endophyticus. The sequence goes on along the minus strand of NZ_BMZO01000002.1, from coordinate 397,256 downwards.
CATGGAGGCATGATCTTGCGCCGTGCGCCTGACTGAAGGCCTCTGATGAGAACCGAGGCAGGAGGAGCAAAGGCCTCCTGCCTTTCCACTCCGCTTCCAGTCAGATCGGATTATTGAACGTGTCGCAGGCATCAATACGCCCGCCCTGCATACCCGCATTGAACCAGCGCATGCGTTGCTCCGAAGTGCCGTGGCTAAAGCTTTCCGGCACGACATAGCCCTGCGTCCGCCGCTGGATCGTGTCATCGCCGATCTGGTGCGCGGCATTCAGCGCCTCTTCGACATCGCCCGGATCGAGCAGGCCCTTGCGCTCGGTGTAATAGGCCCAGACGCCCGCGAAGCAATCGGCCTGCAATTCTACACGCACCGACATCTCGTTGGCCTGCGCTTCGCCCATGTTGCGGCGCGCTTGGTTGAACTGCGGCAGGATGCCGATCAGGTTCTGCACGTGATGGCCGACCTCGTGCGCAACGACATAGGCTTGTGCAAAATCGCCGCCAGCGCCGAGTTGCCGCTCCATCTGGTCATAGAAGGATAGATCAATATAGACCTGCTGATCGCCGGGGCAATAGAACGGTCCGGAGGCCGCCGAAGCATAGCCGCAGGCCGACTGCACCTGACCGGAGAAAATAACCAGCGTCGGTTCCCGATAGGTCTGGCCAAGGGACTGGAAAATGCCGTTCCAGACATCTTCGGTTTCGGCCAGAACGGTGGAAACGAACTGTGACGCCTCGTCATTTGCAGGCCTACCCTGCTGATTGCCCTGTGTTTGGGTCTGCTGCTGACCACCCGGAACGAAAGCCGGGTCGCCGGCAAGAATAGCCATGGGATCGATGCCGCATGCACGCAGCGCAAAGAACAGGATCACCAGAATGACGATACCGGATATCCCGCCAGCACCTGCTCGGCGCGGCCCGCCGCCACCGCCCATAGGAATGCGAAACTGCGGCCCGCGCCCGAAGTTGCCGCCTCCGCCGGAACCGCGTACATCCTTGACATTGGTGCTTTGCCTACGGCCTTTCCACTGCATCGTGACCCCATCCATCCGCAAACTCGCGGCACAAAAAAAGCCGCCTGATCAGCTTGATGCTATCCGATCAGGCGGCGCAAGTCACAGTATATTTGTATTCTTAACTTGCCTGCAAAGCCTTGTTGCTGGGTAGGAAAATAGTCAGCAGGCCAAGCGCGGGCAGGAAGGCGCAGATCGCGTAAACGAACTCGATGCCGTACTCGTCTGCCAACACACCGAGTACGGCGGCAGCGATGCCACCCATGCCGAACGCAAAACCGAAGAAGATGCCGGCGATCATGCCCACGCGCCCCGGTACAAGCTCCTGCGCAAAGACGATGATGGCCGGGAAAGACGAAGCTATGATGAAGCCGACGATGATCGATAATAGGATCGTCACCTGAAGATTCGCGTAAGGCATGGCCAGCGTGAAGGGCAACACACCGAGAATTGAAAACCAGATCACTACCTTCGAGCCAAAGCGGTCGCCGATCGGCCCGCCAAGCAGCGTACCGGCCGCCGCCGCACCGAGGAACAGGAACAGAAGGATCTGGCTCTGCTGCACGTCCACGCCAAAACGCTCGATCGTATAGAACGTGTAATAGCTGGTGATGCTGGCCATGTAGATGTTCTTCGAGAAGGTCAGGATGGCCAGAATGATCAGCGCCGTCACAACAGTGTTGCGTGGCAGGCTGACAGCAGGCGCGACCTTCTTCTTGGCGCGGGCAGCGATGCTGGTGCGCTTGTACCACCGCGCGATCCAGGTCAGGATCAGCATGCCGAGGAACGCCATGACCGAAAACCAGGCGACACTGCCCTGTCCGTTCGGCACAACGATAAATGCTGCCAGGAGTGGCCCGATCGCTTGCCCGAAATTGCCGCCCACCTGAAACACGGACTGCGCGAAGCCATAACGCCCGCCGGAAGCCATGCGCGCGACCCGCGAAGATTCCGGATGGAAGATCGCCGAGCCAATACCGACCATCGATGCACCGACGACAAGGACGCCATACGAATGCGCGTTGGCAAGCAGCAGCAAACCAAGGAAGGTTGCGCCCATGCCGACGGGCAGTGAATAGGCCATGGGGCGCTTGTCGGTGACGATGCCGACGACCGGCTGCAAAAGAGAAGCGGTGATCTGGAACGCAAGCGTCAAGAGACCGATCTGCCAGAAATCGAGATTATAGTCGGTTTTCAGCATCGGATAGATCGCTGCAATTAACGACTGCATGATGTCGTTGAGCATGTGGCAGAAGCTGACGGCGAAAATCACCGAATAGGTGGTCACTTCTACCACGCGTGGTTGCTGGATGGTCGTGTCGCTCATGAAAAACTCCGCGCCATCCTCTCGATTTCGTGAACGGCTGACGGGTTCATAGGCTCAGCCTATGAAATTGTCCATTCCCCAGCGACATGCCCGTTGGACCAGACGGACTAGACCTCTTTGCCAGCATATCGCACATGGCGGGCGGAAAAATACCGCGCGAACCAGTATATGGCCAACGCAAAGCCGATCGATACAATTCCATCTATTGCATAATGCCAGCCGAGATAGACGGAGCTGAACCATATCACCAGGACGTTGATCCCGACGATTATGCCCAGGCGGGGAAACACCTCGCGGATGAAAAGCCAGTTCACGGTCGATATTCCGACGTGAAGACTTGGAAAGGCGGAAATTCCATTGCCCAGCCCCGATGCGCCAGAGACATGCAGGTCCCACAGGTAATTCTTGATTGCCAGCGTGGAATATCCGCCCGCCTCGCCCGCGACAAGCCCCAGCATCTCGGCAAAGCGCGCATTATCCCCCGTCACCTCCCCGTAAAAGATCGGCCCTGCCGAAAGGAGCAGGCCGGCAAGAAAATTCCCGCATATGATCCAGGTAACGCACGAGACGAGATAGAAGCGCTGCCGCAGGTCCCTCGGCGTAGCAGACGATCCGAAATAGAATATGCACGCGAACATCGTTGCGAACCAGACGAAGTAATAGTTCAGCTCAAGCGCATTCAAGAATATGGACGCAGGCAATAATGCGTGCGCCAGTTCCCATGGATCGATGCCGAACAGGAAGCGGTCGACGTCGGCGAGCCACCGATCAAACGGGAATTGCTCGTCATGCAGAAAGGGTAGCGCTTTCTTTATGCCAACGAACGCCCCCATGAAGATGGCATAGGAAATCCAAAGGGGGAGCGACCGGAAAATATTGCGTGCGCCTCGTGCCAAGAGGACACGCGAGATCGAAAATCGATCTCCGAGGGAAAACAGCTTCCGTCCAGTGACTGCCACCGCGAGGCCGAGCGGAAACATGATCCCGGTGTAGAGCAGGATGCTATAGATGAAGGATAGCATATCGTAGAGAGGTGTAAGTCCGATCTCATACGAAATAAGAAAGCTCATTGCCGCATAAGCGTAAATCAGCGAGTATATCGCAGCGTTCTCTCCAGAGGCGCCCCGAGCCGCATTTCTTTGAGGCTCTTGAGCGATACATCCTTGAATATCCAGCGCACCCCGGGGAAAAATCTTCATAAAATCAGATCCATTGAAAAAGACGATCGCGTCCGTCAATATCCTTCACGGATTTACTTACGATGTAGGTTTTCTTCCAAATTTGACCGGTTCGTCTTCGCTTTCCCGAGCGACCGGCGAAGACGCATCGCTACAATCGTGCAAAACGCGACATTAGGGCTTTCATACGCCCCTCACATTGCCTATAAGGCCCACCTAGCCTCACAATTGACTCTTCCCGCCAACGGCCCGGTGCAGCACACCTTGGCCGCTGTTTGCGCAAGAACGAACGGATAGACCCATGCCCAGACGCGATGACCTCAAATCCATTCTCATCATCGGTGCCGGGCCTATCGTTATCGGGCAGGCTTGCGAGTTCGACTATTCGGGCACCCAAGCTTGTAAGGCGCTGAAGGAAGAAGGTTACCGCGTCATTCTGGTCAACTCGAACCCGGCGACGATCATGACCGATCCGGAACTGGCCGACGCGACTTACATCGAACCGATCACGCCGGAAGTCGTTGCCAAGATCATTGCAAAGGAACGGCCAGATGCGCTCCTGCCCACGATGGGTGGGCAGACGGCGCTCAACACGGCCCTGTCGCTGCGCCGCATGGGCGTGCTCGATCGTTACAATGTGCAGATGATCGGTGCCAATGCCGAAGCTATCGACAAGGCAGAAGATCGCGCCCTCTTCCGCGAAGCCATGGCCAAGATCGGCCTCGAAACACCGAAATCGATGCTGGCCAATGCGACGGAAGTAAAGGACGCCGATCGCAAGAAGCATGAGGCCGAACGCGCCGAACTGAAGGCCTCGGGCGCTCCTGACGCGGAACTTGACGCCCTGGAGACCAAGTGGAACCTCGGCGAGAGCGATCGCAAGCAGCGCTATGTCGCGCATGCGATGGCGCAGGCTGCGCGCGCGCTCGACGAAGTTGGCCTCCCGGCCATCATTCGCCCGTCCTTCACCATGGGCGGCACCGGTGGCGGCATCGCCTACAATCGCGAGGAGTTCTTCGAGATTATCGCCTCGGGCCTCGACGCCTCTCCAACCACGGAAGTGTTGATCGAAGAATCAGTCCTTGGCTGGAAGGAGTATGAGATGGAAGTTGTTCGCGACCGCGCGGACAATTGCATCATCATCTGCTCGATCGAAAACATTGACCCGATGGGCGTTCATACGGGCGATTCCATCACCGTCGCGCCAGCTCTCACGCTGACCGACAAGGAATATCAGATCATGCGCAACGCCTCGATCGCGGTTCTACGCGAGATTGGCGTGGAGACCGGCGGTTCGAATGTCCAGTTCGCCGTCAACCCAGACACGGGTCGCCTTGTCGTCATCGAAATGAACCCGCGTGTTTCGCGCTCTTCCGCACTTGCCTCCAAGGCCACGGGTTTTCCGATTGCAAAAATCGCGGCAAAGCTTGCAGTTGGCTATACGCTCGATGAACTCGACAACGATATTACCGGCGGCGCAACGCCTGCTTCGTTCGAACCCTCTATCGACTATGTTGTGACCAAGATCCCGCGTTTCGCCTTCGAAAAATTTCCTGGCGCTTCGCCCGTGCTCACCACTGCGATGAAATCCGTCGGCGAAGTCATGGCCATCGGCCGCACCTTCCCGGAAAGCCTGCAGAAGGCTCTGCGCGGTCTCGAAACCGGCCTCACCGGTCTTGATGAGATCGAAATTCCCGGCCTCGCATCGCAGGAGGAAAGCAGCGACAAGAACGCCATTCGCGCTGCACTCGGCACACCGACGCCCGACCGTCTGCGTATGGTTGCCCAGGCCATCCGCATGGGTACGCCGGTCGAAGACGTACACCAGATGTGCAAGATCGATCCCTGGTTTCTCAAACAGATCGAGAAGATCATCCAGCTGGAAGAGCGTGTACGTGCGCACGGTCTGCCCGAAGATGCTGAAAATCTGCGCATGCTCAAGGCGATGGGCTTTTCCGACGCCCGCCTTGCAACCCTTTCCGGCAAGCGCCCCAAGGAAGTCGCGGAGCTGCGCAATGGCCTGGACGTCCGCCCGGTCTACAAGCGCATAGACACCTGCGCTGCCGAGTTTGCCTCGCCGACCGCCTATATGTACTCGACCTACGAGAAGCCGCTCGCCGGCCAGACTCGCTCCGAAGCGCAAATCTCGGATCGTAAGAAGGTCGTCATTCTGGGCGGCGGCCCGAACCGTATCGGTCAGGGCATCGAGTTCGATTATTGCTGCTGCCATGCGGCCTTCGCCCTGCGCGATGCAGGTTACGAAGCCATCATGATCAATTGCAATCCGGAAACCGTCTCGACCGACTACGATACTTCCGACCGCCTTTATTTCGAGCCGCTGACCGCTGAGGATGTCATCGAGATCCTGCGCGCAGAACAGTCGAATGGCGAACTGCACGGCGTCATCGTCCAGTTTGGTGGCCAGACCCCGCTGAAGCTTGCCGAAGCACTCGAAAAGAACGGCATTCCGATCCTCGGCACTTCTCCGGACGCAATCGACCTCGCCGAAGATCGCGACCGCTTCCAGAAGCTGCTTCTGAAGCTCGATCTGACCCAGCCGAAGAATGGCATCGCCTATTCGGTGGAGCAGGCGCGTCTCGTTGCCGGAGAACTCGGTTTCCCGCTGGTCGTACGTCCGTCTTATGTTCTGGGTGGCCGCGCCATGCAGATCATCCATTCGGAATCGATGCTGCAAAGCTACCTGCTCGATACTGTTCCCGGTCTGGTGCCGGAAGATATCAAGCAGCGCTACCCGAATGACAAGACCGGCCAGATCAACACGTTGCTTGGCAAGAACCCGCTGCTATTCGACACCTACCTCTCTGGAGCGATCGAAGTAGACGTCGACTGTCTCTGCGACGGCAAGGACGTGTACGTCTCCGGCATCATGGAGCATATCGAGGAAGCCGGTATCCATTCAGGCGACAGCGCTTGCTCGCTTCCGGTCCATTCGCTCCCGAAGGAGATGGTCGAGGAACTGGAGCGGCAGACCGCAGCGCTTGCCAAAGCGCTCAACGTCGGCGGCCTGATGAATGTACAATACGCCATCAAGGACGGAACGATCTACGTTCTGGAAGTCAATCCGCGTGCTTCTCGCACCGTTCCTTTCGTTGCCAAGACGGTCGGTCGCCCGATCGCCAAGATCGCCTCGCGCATCATGGCTGGCGAGACCCTCGACGAGGCCTTCGCACATTACGGCACCAAGCCCGATATCAGCGATCTCGGCCACATCGCCGTCAAAGAAGCGGTCTTCCCGTTTGCCCGTTTCCCCGGCGTCGACACCCTGCTCGGCCCGGAGATGCGTTCGACCGGCGAAGTCATGGGCCTCGACCGCGACTACGCACTGGCTTTTGCCAAATCGCAGCTCGGCGCCGGCGTCGAATTGCCGCGCGAAGGTAACGTCTTCGTTTCGGTCCGGGATGAGGACAAGCCGCTGGTGCTGGAAGCCGTGCGCAAGCTCGCCGATCTTGGCTTCGGCGTCATCGCCACAGGCGGAACGCAGCGCTTTCTCGCCGACAACGGCATCAATGCGCAGAAGATCAACAAGGTTCTGGAAGGCCGCCCGCATGTCGAGGACGCGATCCGCAACCGTCAGGTCCAGCTCGTCTTCAACACGACGGACGGTCAGAAAGCAGTGTCGGATTCCAAGTCGCTGCGCCGTGCCACGCTGATGCAGAAGGTTCCCTATTACACGACTATGGCCGGAGCTGGCGCTGCCGTCGATGCGATTGCCGCTCTCAAAGCCGGCTCGCTCGAAGTTCGCTCGTTACAGGAATATTTCTGATCCGCAGCGAAATGCAAAATGAAAATGCCGGCCTCCATGGCCGGCTTTTTCACGTCAGGCCGTTTCCATAACCGCCCGCATCAACGCCTACGCAACGCGCCCCAAACTCCGCGAATATAGTCACAGGCACGGAATTTCAACGCACCCAGCCTTTTGAACTTCGGAAGCTTGGTCTTTCGATAAACCTCCCGCGTTCCAATCGTGGTCTCCGTCCCCGTCCGATCAGGCGTAACCAAAGGGAATTCCGTTGTATGAAACGGCACTTGATAGATCCAGTAGCGCCCAAGCGCGATGTCGTAGGGCAATTGCATCGGTCTTAGCCCACTCAGCAGTTTCGACGCAGTCTCGCAGGTAACAAGGTAACCAAGCGCCGAACCCAGCGGCCCGTGCAGGCAGCGTCCGAGCCTGTCGCCCCTCGCCGTGCGTAGCTTAGGCACGAAACCGCGCATGCGATGATTGAAGAACTTGACGATCCCGATCTGCGGACCAATCGAGACGATCGCCTCTACACGTTCGGCGAAATCGGGTTCGAAACGCGCATCGTCCTCGAGAATGACCGCGAATGGATCACGATTCGCGACGATCTGCTCCAGCGCTTTCAAGTGGCTCATGTAGCAGCCATATTCCGAACCGAGCGGCGTGCGTCCGTGCCAGCGAAGAAAGTGCTGGCCGTCGAAGTCACGCCAATGCTCCTGAAGGAGTTGCCGGCCGTCCACCGCTTCAACTCGCTTCAATGAAGCACCGACACTGGCTGCACTGGCGCTGACCGCCTCCCATCGAGCCGTCGAACCTTTAAGATTGATGACGTAGATCGGTATGCTCATGAAGCTGCCTTGGCAGGCGTCCAAGGGACGTGGTTGCAACAAAGAAGGCACCAAACGGTGCCTCGCATGACGTATTTATAACGGCTAGAACAGAAAAGTCTCAGCGCAATCCGGTAATCTTGAGCAAGCCTTTGCGTTTCGCGTCATAGTAATAGCCGCGGCTATAAAACTTGACTGCCTGATCGGGATTGCCTTCCGCCGTAATATAAGCACCGCGGAGATATTTGCCCGCATAACGCAGGTTGGTTTCAGCGTCGAGCAACCCCTTTGCGTCGCCCTGGTAGCCCATACCCTTCGCCGTGTCGTGGCGTATCTGCATCAAGCCCCAATAGGGGCCGTTTCGCGCGCCTGGATCGAAACGGCTTTCGCGATGAACGACGCGACGCAGCAGCGTTTCAGGAATCTGGTAGAGTGAAGCATATTTACTGATAAGCGAATCCAGTTCGGGGCTGCGCGGCGCAACAGTGCCAGCTGCTGGTGCTGCGCTCAACGCGTTTTCGGTCGGCGTCGCCGCTGCAACCGCTGCCAGGGCAGCATTCGCCTGCTGTGTTGGCGAGGCATAGGCATTTCCAGCAATGGCTTGCGTTGAAGCCAGTGCTGTACCGTCCGGGCGCGGATAAGGCACCATCGCGACCTCGGGTAAAGCAATTGATTCCGCTGTGGAGGCCATGGCGACCTGGGAACCATCCGCGGCCGTGGCGGTTTCAACAGCGACTTTCTTGTCGGAAGCTGTAACACCGGCCTTCAGATTGTCGCTGCTGGTCTGGCAGCCGGTGACGAGAAGAGTGAGCGCGAGAGAGCTGAAGACGAAGGATCGTTGCGCAAAGATCATGTCACATTGCCCGTGCTGTTGCGACGGAGATGCGGCTCGACATGGTCATGGGTTTCGTCCTTCCATCTCAAGGGCCGGCTAACCAGCTTCCAAACAACGCAAAACAGGCACTTGCACCTGTAAATCAGGCAGGTGATAGCGTGGGTTTGGTTCATTAATCAACGGCGATGGGCGAGAATGTGGCGCTCCCGCCACATTCTCGAACATTTTGTTGTTTCATCTTGAAATGGAAGTTGATCTCAGCGCCTGACGGCGAATCGGGCAACAACCTCTTCCGACGCGCCCGCTCTGGAGAGCATCTCGGCGATTGAGCTGGATTCGTATGGATAAACACTCCCTGCAAGAGCTGCCGGCTCAAGAACGTGTCCCTGGATGTAATCGACGCCTGCCTCAAGGGCTGCTGCCAGTTCGTCCGGCGTCTCCACGCTTTCGACCAGAACATGCGCGCCAAGTGCTCGGAAGGATTCCACCGTGGGCGCAAACAATCGTACGGTTTCATCGCGCTTGATGACCTCGCGAAACCAGTCGCCGTCGATCTTAACGACATCGGGACGCAGCAGCGCCACACGATCAGCCGTGGCATGGCGCGCGCCGAAGTCGTCGATGGCAAGACCTATACCCATGGTCCGCAAGCGCTCCTGGACGCTTTTCAGATATCCGTCGCCCATAGACCGTGCACCGGTGATTTCCACGACCATTGAAGAGGGTAGCGCACCTATTTCCGTCTGTTGCAGCCCCTGCCCCAAGACCGCCAGTGTCTCAAACTCTAGATCTTCAACGCTCGGATCATAGTTGAGATAGAGGCTGAGTTCCGGCGAATAGAGATTGCGGAAATTCTCTAGATGAAGACGTGCGAGAACCGTCTCTATGAAAAGCGCATCCTCTTTCGGGATGGATTTGAAGAAATCTTCCGTCTTGATCTGATCGCCCTTGATGAAGGGAGCAGCGAGCCCCTCTACACCGATCGGCACGAGCAGGTCGGCTCGACGTTCGAAGATTGGCAGGAACGACGTCTTCAGAACGACGTCGTTGTAACGGGAGTATCGAAGACCGATTTCGTCGACAAATATGGCCTCGTTCACCCGCTCTGAGAGCGTGGCCTTATGTTCCATTTTATTGTCTTTGCCTCACCTGTTTCGACGGTTCTTTTTGCGACCGCCTTGAATTTATTCTTGTATCCGATGCTGCCGGGGAATTGGGCGGGCACCACTTGCGGTCGTGCCAGTCCAAATCCCTGCAACAATTGGGCACCTGCCTCTGCCGCAGCTTCGATCTGCCAGTTCTGTTCGATACCCTCGAGCAGAACCAGCCTCCCGTCCTCACGGAAGGCTGTCACCTGTCCAGTCAGGTGCCGCCTTCCTTCCGGAGACGACATACGAGCCTGAACCCATGCTCCATCGAACTTCACCACATCCGGATCGACGATCCTGACGCGTTCCAGGTCGGACTGGTCCGCGCCAAAATCATCAACGGCGATGGCGAAGCCCGCCTGCCTCATGGCGGTGACAATGCCTGTGAGCATCTTTGGCGCGGAAACTTTCTGTTCCGTTATCTCGCAAACAACATTCCCTGCTAAAACTTCCGCCGTGGTTGCCAATTCCTGAAGGTCTTCGATCAAACTTGTTTCAATGTTCGGCAAATTAAACAGAGCCGGATTGAAATTGATGAAAATGCCCTTCCCGTGCCCGAGATAGGCAGCTGCATTACGAAGATGAATTTCGCGCGTTACCCGTTCGACGACATGGCGTTCGTGACGCGGCAAATTTTCGAAAAATGTTTCGCTGGCCATTTGCGTGGGATCAGAGGCGCGCACCAACGCCTCATAGGCAACGCAGACCAGTTTTTCCTCCTCGACCAGGAAAATTGGCTGCAGCGCTGTGTGTAAAGCGTATTTCGTCGTCGACGCGAAATATGTACCGTCCGGTGCGCGCCGCATTTCGAGCCTGTCATTGGCATTCATCCAAGCCTGCCTCACGTCTCACGCGATGGCCGGTGACACGCCACCATTTGGTTGTTGCACTCCGACATAAAGTCCCTGACAAGTTTTAGAAGCAGGTTAACGGCTGGACCATACGTAACCGCCTCTCCAAAGCCAGAGCGGACTTGCACGCCGGCAGTAATTGCGCAACAACACGCCGTCCGTTTTCCATGTCTTCCGGGAGTATTACGATATGGCCTTCCTCGCTGACGCTCTTTCGCGCGTAAAGCCCTCCGCAACCATTGCCGTTTCGCAGAAAGCACGCGAACTGAAAGCGAAAGGCCGCGACGTGATCAGCCTTGGCGCGGGCGAACCGGATTTTGATACACCGGACAATGTGAAGGCAGCTGCCATCGACGCGATCAATCGTGGCGAGACAAAATACACGCCCGTTGCCGGTATTCCCCAGCTGCGCGAAGCGATCGCTGCCAAGTTCAAGCGCGAGAACAATCTCGACTACAAGCCAGAGCAGACCATCGCGGCAACCGGCGGCAAGCAGATTCTCTTCAACGCGCTCATGGCAACGCTGAACGAAGGCGACGAGGTCGTTATCCCAAGCCCCTATTGGGTCAGCTACCCGGAGATGGTGGCGCTGTGTGGCGGCAAGACCGTCTTTGCGGAAACACGCATTGAAGAAAGCTTCAAGCTCAGTGGCGCAGCACTTGACGCCGTCATTACGCCGAAAACCAAATGGCTGATCCTCAACTCCCCGTCCAACCCGTCGGGTGCTGCCTACACGGAAGCCGAGCTACGTGAAATCGCTGCGGTGCTTCTCAAGCATCCGCAGGTCTGGATTCTCACAGACGACATTTACGAACATCTTGTTTATGGCGAGTTCACCTTCAAGACGATCGCGGAAGTCGAGCCAAAACTATACGATCGGACGCTGACGATGAACGGCGTCTCCAAGGCCTATTCCATGACCGGCTGGCGTATCGGCTACGCGGCGGGCCCGCTCCAGCTGATCAAGGCGATGGACATGATCCAGGGTCAGCAAACCTCGGGCGCTTGCTCGATCGCGCAGTGGGCGGCGGTCGAGGCTCTCAACGGGCCGCAGGATTTTATTCAGAAGAACAAGACGATCTTCCAGGGGCGCCGCGATCTCGTCGTTTCGATGCTGAACCAGGCCAAGGGAATAAGCTGCCCAACGCCTCAAGGAGCCTTCTACGTGTACCCTTCCTGTGCCGAATTGATCGGCAAGAAGACGGAAGCAGGCAAGATTATCGAAACCGACGCTGATTTCGTTTCGGAATTGCTGGAAGCAGAAGGCGTTGCCGTCGTTCACGGTTCGGCTTTCGGACTCGGCCCGAATTTTCGAATCTCCTATGCGACGTCGGAAGCCCTGCTCGAGGAAGCATGCAAGCGTATTCAACGGTTCTGTGCATCGCTGCGCTGATCCTTTGACCAACCGATCGCACTAGAAGGCCGGGAAACAATTCCCGGCCTTTTTTTCAGAACACTGAAAAGAAAAAGGTGCGATGTCAGATGACACCGCACCAGTCAGCCGCTGGAGCGCGGCAACCGAGAATCCACCGCCACAAGAGCAACGGAAAAGCGGACGCGCCAGGTAACTGGTAGGTGACGAACGATGCCCCCATCTTCGCAACCCGCGTCCTTCCTCTAACTTTAGTGGCAGAACGTTCAATCGCATAGGTTACATAGGGTTACATCGCGTGAAATCAGCATACTCAGAGGTGGGTTGAATCCAGAAGCCTAGGTGCTCCGGGTCAGGAGCGCTGTTCATTCACCGGCTTGACGTCCGTAAGCCAGCGGCATTTTCCCGACATGACCAAAAAAAAAGCCGGATCGAAGGATCCGGCTATAAGTGTGGAGTGCCAATTAAGGCAAAAACTCCAGAGGGGAACACTAACAGGCGCCAATGGGAGGAGGAACGCGCCTGAAAGATGATCTTTATATCCTCCTTATCTGCCCAATAAACAAGCGCTCAGCTCGCATTTCAGACATGCATTAATGCATGGCTGCATAAATGTTTAGCACAATGCCTGTCATATTGCTGTTACAGTTCCATCTTGCGGCAATCATAAAGCCAAGTCTGCCCTCTCAAAAGAAATGCCGACAGCGCTGGGCCCTCGGCATAACGATCTTTATCGCGAAAGAGCGATCAATAGGCCCAGTTTCGCGCCTTGGCGAAAACGAAGTCACGGAACGCCTTGAGCTTGGCCTGATTCTTCATCGCTTCAGGATAGCAGAAATACGTATCGAAGTGCGGCACGGCGATTTCCGGCAGAATCCGCACCAGTTCCTTGTCCTTGTCCGCCATATAGCCCGGAAGAAGCGCTATTCCCACGCCGCGCTTTACCACCCGGCGCATCGACATGAGATCGTTGATCTGCACCGTCGCATGCCGCCGCTCACCCTCCGGCAGACCGATCGTTTCGAGCGAATTCAATTCGCGGAGAAACGCTGGCACGGGTTCACCAAAGGTGATGATACGGTGTTTATCCAGCTCCGCCAGCGCCTTCGGTTTTCCGTAGCGCTCCAGATATGAGGGGCCTGCGAAGAGATGCAGGTGCATGGTGAACAGCTTGCGCTGGATGAGATCCGGCTGTTGCGGCTGACGCAGGCGCAGCGCACAATCTGCCTGGCGCATTGTTAAATCCAGCTCCTCGTTGGAGAAGACGAGCTGCAGCTGGATATCCGGATAAAGCTCCACGAACTCGTGAACGCGCTCCGTCAGCCAGCCGGTGCCAAGACCGACCGTGGTGCTGACGCGCAAGATACCCGAGGGGCGATCCTTTGACTCGGTAAGGCGGTTCTTGACGTTTTCCAGCTTAAGCAGAACATCATGCGCGGTGCGAAAAAGGATCTCTCCCTGCTCCGTCAGCACCAACCCTCGCGCGTGACGATGAAACAGCGGTACGCCCACATCGTGTTCCAGCGCACTGACCTGACGCGAAATTGCCGATTGCGAGAGGTTAAGCGTTTCTGCCGCGTGGGTGAACGAACCTGCTTCAGCTGCTGCGTGGAAAACGCGCAGCTTGTCCCAGTCGAGCGACATTAACCTCCCCCTCTCTCAATTCAGCATGGGCGAGCATTGGTGGACCGGTTTTCCCTTGTCTTTCCAATGCTTGTTATAATTCAAACCTGAATAGCAATCGTATCCCAGCCATGCAATTTTGCAAGGCACATATGCGACGCAATGACGCGACTATTCAGCTGCATCGCGATGCAGCTCCAGTTCGGCCACATAGCGCTCGGCTTCAAGCGCCGCCATGCAGCCGAGACCGGCCGCCGTCACCGCCTGGCGATAAACATCGTCAGCAACGTCACCTGCTGCGAACACGCCCGGAATATTGGTGCGCGTGGAGCCCGGCTCGGTCCAGAGATAGCCGCCATTCTTCTGCTTGAGCTGACCTTCAAACAGGCTCACGGCAGGCGAATGACCGATCGCCACGAACACCCCATGGGTTTCAAGCTCGGTGGTTTCGCCTGTCACATTGTTCTTCAGGCGCACCCCGTTGACCGAGGCAGGCATAGGGGTCTTTGCAGGTTCGCCGATAATTTCCTCAACCGACGAATTCCATACGAAGCTGACATTCTTCGTCGCCTTGAGGCGCTCCTGTAAGATACGTTCGGCGCGCAGCTCGTCGCGGCGATGCACGAGCGTGACATGGCTTGCGATGTTGGCAAGGTAGAGCGCTTCTTCCACGGCCGTGTTACCGCCGCCAACCACCACGACATCCTTGCCGCGATAGAAGAAACCGTCGCAGGTCGCACAAGCCGAAACGCCGAACCCCATGAAGGTTTGCTCGCTTGGCAGGCCCAGCCACTTGGCCTGTGCGCCCGTCGCAATGATCAAGGCGTCGCACGTATAAACCTGGCCTGAATCTGCGGTGAGGCGGAAAGGACGAACGTCGAGCTCGGCCTTGACGATCAGATCGAAGACAATTTCGGTGCCGACATGCTCGGCCTGCTTCTGCATCTGCTCCATGAGCCACGGCCCCTGGATCGGCTCGGCAAAGCCCGGATAGTTTTCGACATCCGTGGTGATGGTAAGCTGGCCGCCCTGCTGCATACCCGTGATCAGCAAGGGCTTGAGCATCGCGCGTGCGGCATAAATGGCGGCAGTATAGCCGGCGGGTCCGGAGCCTATGATCAGGACAGGTGCGTGTCGTGCGCTCATTCTCTTCAAAACCTTGTGCGGGGGCGACCACTGGACGCCTGAATCAGCAGGATATATAGGGCGTCAAAATTTTCGCTCAAATGGCGAAAACGTTCCCCTGTTTCTTCTCTAACTTAGTGGAAGAAGCAGAAAAATGCACCGATTAGGCTAAAATCGACCGTGGAAAGCTGTGAACTATGGCCAGACATGATTGTTTCAATAGTCTATCGTCAGAGAAACGATTCTTGCGCCTGTCACGGCGGAATGGAGCCACATGCCGGTAAAAGCCGATCTTGATGCCATCGACTGGAAAATTCTTCGAGAATTACAGCGGGACGGTCGCATCACCAATGTCGACTTGTCCAAACGCGTCGGTATTTCTGCTCCGCCTTGCTTGCGCCGGGTCAAGCGCCTCGAAGACACCGGCATAATCCGGGGTTACCGGGCATTGCTCAACAGCCCTGCCCTCGGCCTGGACGTCGTAGCCTTTTGCCTTGTGGGCTTGCAGCATCAGTCCGATGCTGAACTCAAAGCCTTTGCCGAGCTGACGCAGCGTTGGCCCATCGTCCGAGGTGCCTGGATGGTTTCGGGCGAATCCGATTTCATGCTGCATTGCGTGGCGGCTGATCTGGCTACCTTCCAGAGTTTCGTCATCGAAGAACTGACTTCTTCTCCAAACGTCGATACCGTCCGCACGGCTCTCACCATCCGTCAGGTGAAGGACAAGGGCGTCGTCGCCATCGGGGACGAATAGCACTCTGGCATTAGCCACGCGCAGCCGCGCGACGCATCTTGCTCATCAGCCAGATTTGCAGACGATAGAACGGTCGGCCAATCTCGTGATTGAGGCGGTAGAGAAGCGGCTGCCGCTTCTTCTGCACCACCGTACCGCCGAGCTGTTGATGAACTTCGCTGATGCAGATCGGGCGCACGGTGAGCACGCGTGCGCCATGGATCCAGTGCATCTGGATCATCGTATCTACCGGGCGGTCAAACTTTTCAGTCGCGTCAAGAAGCGCGTGCGCTGCCTGCCGACCGATCAACGTGGCCTGCATGCCGAGCCCGGGAAGCCGGGGAGCAAAAATGGAAATATCACCGCGCAGGAGATGCCTGACAGGCTCCTCTCCGCGCCCGTAGCGCGGGAAGCGGATATAGTCGCTGGGCTTCAGGATCGAGACAGCTTTCTCGAAGGCTTCCGCAAATTGCGGATGCAGATCAACGTCGTCTTCTATGACCAGACCGGCCTCGAGGTCATTGTCGATGATTGCCTGCCACGCCCTACGATGTGAGAGGAAACAGGCAATCTCCGTATTCTGCAAGACAAACGGATAGTTTGGCGAGAAAAGATGATCCTGAAAATGCTGACGCACTAGCTCTTCAGGCATTGTCTGAGCATCGACGGCATCCAGCACATGCAGCAGTACCGGAGATTGCAGCTTGAGCTTTTCGACCTGGGAGGCGCGCCGCGTGGCGCGCTTCAGGTGGATTACGAAGGCTTCGACCCGTTCCAAATGCTTCCCCTGGCCCAAAGATCCACATAGATGCGCTCGATTGCTTCAGCCTCGCGCTGAAGCG
Source organism: Limoniibacter endophyticus (assembly GCF_014652835.1). Taxonomy (GTDB): domain Bacteria; phylum Pseudomonadota; class Alphaproteobacteria; order Rhizobiales; family Rhizobiaceae; genus Limoniibacter; species Limoniibacter endophyticus. Next base: position 380,626 of record NZ_BMZO01000002.1, on the reverse strand, counting down.
TGAACGCCTGATGGACATGGCGAGTTGCAGCCTCACCATGCCTCTCGCACAATGTTGGATCATCGAAATAGGGTTTAATCTTGTTCACGAGCGCGTTACCGTCGCCCGCAGGCACGACAGCGCCCGTCTCCCCCTCTTTGATCTGCTCGGCATAGGCTCCCGCATCGGAGGCCACCACGGGCACACCAGCTGCCATCGCCTCTATCGGCGTCAACCCGAAACCTTCGTTACGCGATGGCGCAACATAAAGCGATATGCGCTTGTACCAGACAAGAACATCGTCAACCTCGCCCAGCAGCAGAATACGGTCCTGCAACCCCGCGGCTGTAATCCTGCGCTTCAACTCATTTTCGAAAGGCTTGTGTTCAGCCGTCACGCGGCCCGTGACGACCGCCGTCCAGTCAGGATATTGCGGCAACAGCGCGATCATCGCGTTGACGAAAAGGTCAGTACCCTTCTGGTGACGCACACGTCCGAAACAGCCGATGGCATAACGCCCCGGAATATTGGCTTTGGCAAATTCGGCGGCACGATTCTCCGGAGGCGAAAATCGCTCCAGATCCGTGCCATGCATGATTACCGTATGCGGAACTTTCAGAAAACTGCCCGAGCGGCGGCTGGTTGCGATCACCGCATCCATGCGCGCTATCAGCCATTTCGTAAATGGCTTGTGGTCGCGTTGCGCCGCCGATGTAAACACGATTCGCAGCGGCATGCGCAGGATGTCGCGCAGCAATAGTCCGAAGATCATCTCTACGTTCCGGCGTGCGTGCCAGATGCGGAATGGACGACCGGCAGGCTTCCTCCAGAAGGAGAGAAGATCGCGAAATCGGATTCTCGGCAAATGATCGGGTAAAGCGCCCTCTGGTGCAAGCGTCGCAATGTTGAGACGGCGACGCTGAACCGGCACAAGCTGCACGACGGTGCTGGTCACACCGGAAAGCCGCTTCTTGAAATTCGGCGCGACCACCTCAACCGCAGCGGGGTTGCTATAGGAGGAGGTTGGCCGCGCGCTCGAATTCATACTGTTCAATGGAAAATGCGATGATCAGATGAAATCGATTTTTTCGATTTCATAGCCGCGGGCGCCGCCGGGTGCGTTCACCTCGATGCTGTCGCCGACGGCCTTGCCGATCAGCGCGCGCGCAATTGGTGAGCTAACAGAAATCTTGCCCGCTTTCACGTCGGCTTCCTGATCGCCGACGATCTGATACTTCTTTTCTTCCTCGGTATCTTCATCGATCAACGTCACCGTTGCACCAAACTTGACCGTGTCGCCCGACAGCTTTGATACATCGATCACTTCCGCACGCGCGATAAGGTCTTCAAGTTCATTGATACGGCCTTCGTTGAGGCTCTGGCTTTCCTTGGCAGCATGATATTCAGCGTTTTCCGAGAGGTCGCCATGCGCACGTGCTTCGGAGATGGCATCGATGATGCGAGGACGCTCTTCCTGCTGGCGCCAACGCAACTCTTCGGTGAGCGCGGCGTGCCCGGAAATGGTCATCGGAACCTTATTCATGACTCGGACCTTCCTTCTGCGGTTACCCCCGCAGCTTTGTTCGACAATCCAGGCGCTACACAAAAACAAAACGGTCCGACGACATACTGAGCCGACGAAACCGCTGCCTGAATCAGCTGAATATAGCAATGATATTGCTATTTTCCATGGCAAAATGCGCGAGATTTAAACTCGCGCGACAAATGTCAGCCGCTACGTTATAGTTTCAGCGTCGGGAGCAGGGAGAAGAAGAGGCCGACGCAGGGTTTCCGGGGAGGAGCACCATGCAAAAGCAGGATCGCGAGTTCGAACTTTCGCTGAAGACGGACGAAATCAGAGACCTGATCCTGAAGGCGCGGGCGGTCGGCGCTGAGTTGCGATCGGACTTCGACGCCGGTTATGAACACGACACGGAAGTGGATGACGACTTCCACGAAACCCATCGTCACGACGGACTTGCTGAAGAAGAGCAGGACGACCTTCGCGCCAGCGAATTACGCGGACTGATTTCCGATCTCAACGTCGATCAGCGGCTTGAACTGCTGGCAATCGTCTGGATCGGTCGCGGAGATTTTACCCCCGACGAATGGGAAGACGCGCTTGTGGAAGCCCGTCGGCGCAACCTGCGTCGCATCCCTGATTATCTGCTGTCGCTTCCAATGCTGGACGATCATCTTGAGGCCGGCCTCGAAGCTATCGGTGCCTGATCTGCCTTGAAATGGCCCCAAAAGGCGCCGCGTTCGGTGACCTTTCCTTTACCATTTTTCCATTAGCTTAAGATGATCTTGTCAACGGGCGCACCATCTGGGTCGCGCTGAGGCGCGGAGCGCATCCATGCCGGCTTTCCGGACATCCAGCATTGAAAAAACCAAGAGGCATTGCGCTGCTGGCGTCGGGTTTGCCCTCGTTTCGGCGCTGGTCCTGACAAGCTGCAGCACGGAAAGTGCGCTCGACATCCGGCCGCAAATCGCGCTTGGCACGACTTCGAGCATTGTGCGTCCAGGCGCCCCCGTTCCGTCGGCGCCTTTGGCTATCCCTCCTGCTCCCGTTCCTGCTCCCGCTTATGCCATGAGCACGCCCTCGTCCTACGAAGCGACCCTGCCGTCTTCGTCAGGCGCGCCTGTCTCGCTCGATGACCAGGCCAACCAGCTTACGCAGGCCGAAGAAGAGTTTGCAACGGCACCGGACCCGGAGCCTGTGGCGCAAACGCCTCCCCCTCCCGCTGCGATCGAGCCTCAAGAGCCGGTCCAACTGGCTTCTGCCGCGAATACCGGGCGCGGGCTCCAGCGTCTCGTACCCTCCAATCCGCAGATGCGCACGGTTGCCTATCCACGTATGGAACTGCCACGCGAACAAAGCGGAGCCATGCCGCAGAGCGAGCTGGCGTGCCGGCGGGAACTGAAACGCGTCGGCGTCCAGTATACGGATATTGCGCCAATCAATGATGGCGGCGGATGTGGTGTCGCGTGGCCTGTGAAAGTCAGCGGCTTGTCGGGCGGCATTTCCATGAAGCCAGCGGCCACGCTCAACTGCCAGATGGCGCTTGCCTTCGCGCAATGGACGAAAAGCGACCTCGCACCTGCCGCGCGGACGCGTTATCTCTCGGGTGTCAAGGCAATCCACCAGGGCTCGAGTTATTCTTGCCGCAAGATCCGAGGCACGGCAGTTGCCTCCGAGCATTCGAAAGGCAATGCCCTCGACGTCATGCGTATCGAACTGAACAATGGTCGTGACATCAATGTTCGAAAGCCGGGCCTGTTTGCCTTTCGCCAGCGCTCGCTGCTCAATAATGTTCGCGGTGACGCCTGCTCATACTTCTCCACCGTGCTCGGCCCGGGTTACAATGCCGACCATTGGAACCACTTCCATTTCGATTTGAAGAGTCGCCGGAACGGCTATCGCGCCTGCCGCTGAAACGAATCCGTTACCAGTGGGTTATGAACGAAAAGCGATTCGTTGCATGAAGAACTTGAATCTGTTTCCCAGCAATCAAGCCCTTTTGAGAAATGTGCTCTAAACCTAAACCGGATTTACGCTTTCCTCTGGAGCACACGTGATGGTAGGATCGTCCATTCTCTTTCAGAAGATCCCATGATTTACGTTGAAATCGCTGCTGTCATAGCCCTCATCATCGTCAACGGCGTCCTCGCGATGAGTGAGCTTGCGGTTGTCTCTTCCCGCCAGGGAAGGCTCAAGGCGCTTGCCGAAAAGAACATGGCCGGCGCGCGCGCAGCCCTTGAGCTTTCCGAAAATCCAGGCCGCTTCCTTTCCAGCGTCCAGATCGGCATCACGCTGGTCGGCGTACTTTCGGGTGCTTTCTCAGGGGCCACTCTCGGCATACGCGCCGGGGCCATGTTCACCGAAATCGGTCTGCCCGCGCGCATTGCGGAACCGCTCGGTGTGGGCTTTGTTGTCGCTCTTATAACTTACGGCTCACTTATCATTGGCGAGCTCGTTCCCAAGCAACTGGCATTGCGCAACCCCGAAGGCGTTGCATGCAAGGTGGCTCCTGCCATGCGGATGCTGGCGCGCATTGGTGCCCCCGTCGTCTGGCTCCTCGATGTTTCCGGCCGCGGCGTCCTGAAGCTGATCGGCGCCAAGAAGGACACCGAAGAAAAGGTGACTGACGAGGAAATCCAGATGCTGATCGCGGAAGCTGAAAGCGCCGGCGTTCTCGAATCTGACGAGCGTCGTCTCATCACAGGCGTCATGCGTCTTGCAGATCGCGCAGTGCGGGGTGTGATGACCCCCCGCACCGACGTAACCTGGCTTAATGTCGATGCCGACGATGAGACCATCCGCACCCAATTGATGGAAGCCGGCCACGCCCGCCTTCCTGCCGGCAATGGCAGCGTCGATGAGATGATCGGCGTTGTTACCGTCCGCGAAGCCCTGATCGACCTTCTGGAAGGCAAAGCCTTCGACCGGGAAAAACATGTGCGCGCCGCACCCGTCGTCCATGATCAGGCGGACGCGTTGACCGTTCTCGAAACACTCAAGAACGCGGAAATTCCAGTGGCTCTCGTCCATGACGAATATGGACATTTCGAAGGAATGGTAACACCCGCGGATATTCTGGAGGCGATTGCCGGCGTCTTCCGTTCCGATCTAGAAGAAGATGACGTTGCCGCATTCGAACGTGAGGATGGCAGCTGGCTGCTAGCTGGTTATATGCCAGCCGACGAAATAGCGGACCTTCTGGGCATAGAGCTGCCGAAGAACCGCGATTATGACACGCTGGCGGGCTTCCTGCTTTCCCATTTGCATCGTCTGCCAAAGACAGGCGAAATCGCCAATATCAACGGCTGGCGTTTCGAGATCATCGACCTGGACGGCCGCCGTATCGACAAGGTTCTGGCAAGCAGAAGCGCCATTCCTCACCGGGAGGCGCAACTGCGCCCTCTTCGCTAGACCGCGAGAGGATCACGGCGTGGTCAGGGCATCTCACAGATTTTCCCTTCCCGAACAAGACCATGGCTTGTGCCTGATGCTGTGATGGTTTAGCGAAAGAAGGATCAAGGCCGATCAGGGGCAATATTGCTGCTGGCCGTAACTTGTTTCTGCTATTTTCGAATCGACTATTTGAGTTCAATTTTTCGCATACTCGTCCCCCGGCCCGCATTCCTCCTGATATGCCTGCCGCATTTATTTAAGACTTGGATTTTTCATTATGCAGAGCTTGGATTATCGCTCGCCATCCTTGCCGATGGCTCTGGTTCCCATCATTGCGACGCTTGCCATCCTGGGGCTCCAGATCTTCTACTTCGGTAATTTCACGCCTCATATTCCACTGGCGATCGGCATTGCGATAACTGCGGTCGTCGGGAGGCTGAACGGCCTGGGCTGGCTGGACATCCGTGCTGGCATGTTCAAGGTCATCAACGTCTCATTGCCAGCCATCGGAGTCCTCTTCATGGTCGGCATGATCATAGCGACATGGATTGCAAGCGGGACTGTGCCGACGCTGATCTATTACGGTCTGAATATGCTCTCGCCGAGCGTCTTTCTTTTCGCGGCCATGATCCTGTGCGCGATCGTTTCGGTTGCGCTCGGCACATCCTGGGGAACAGTCGGAACAGTTGGCCTCGCGCTGATGGGGATCGGCAGCGGCTTCGGCATACCCGTCTACTGGACGGCTGGCGCAATCGTTTCCGGCGCCTTCTTCGGTGACAAGGTCTCTCCGCTTTCCGATACGACGAATCTTGCCTCTTCAGTCTGCGGCGTCGATATATTCTCACACATCCGCAATCTTATCCCCAGCACGATCCCAGCCATGATGCTTGCCGGTCTCGTTTATCTCTATGTCGGATTCGCGATGATCGATGACAGCACCATCGCCTTCGATCGCATCGAGACTATAACGGCTTCTCTTGAAGCTAACTTCCAGATCTCGCTGATATTTCTACTGCCGCCGCTTCTGGTCATGGTGCTGGCAATTCGCCGCTATCCGCCGATTCCGTCACTTTTTGCCGGCGTTATTGCCGGCGCCGTACTCGCGATGGTCTTTCAGGGCGAAACACTGAAAGCGCTTTTCACATTCCCAGCTGACGGCTATGAGATTTCGACGGGCGTAATCGAGGTTGACAAGCTCCTCAACCGCGGCGGTCTGCAATCGATGATGTGGACGGTTTCATTAATTCTTTTTGCGATTTCGCTAGGCGGGGCCCTTGAGCGGACCGGCTGCCTCGAGACGGTCATGAAAGCGTTAATCGGACGCGTTCGCGGCTTCGCCATGGTCCATCTCAGCGCCGTCCTTGCGTCTCTCACGACCAATGCGGTTGCGGGAGATCCTTATCTTTCCGTCGCACTGCCTGGCCGAATGTTTGCGCCCGTCTATCGCGGAATGCGTTATTCGACGCTCAACCTGTCGCGCGCCATCGAGGAAGGCGGCACGCTCATGTCTCCGCTTATCCCGTGGAACGCCGGAGGCGCCTATGTCATTGCCGCGCTTGGCCTCGCAACTGTCGATAATCTGGATTACCTGCTCTATATTCCTGCCTCCGTCGCATGCTGGAGCGCGCCGCTCATCGGCACAGCCTATGCCGCGCTGGGCATTTATTCTCCGCGCGCCAGCGAAGAGGAAGTCGCACAATGGGCAAGCGATGATGATGCGATCATGTTGATTGCCGAGACGAGCTAAGCATTCGCAAGATCAGGCTCAATGCAACCGAGGTGGAGGCACGCCCAAGGCCTGCCTCTCCTCAGCTCGAGATCAACGCCATGACGCGCTCACGAAGCCTGTTCTCGCCGCCAGGAACCCATCCAAGCTTCCGCAAACGCTCGGTCTTCATGGCATTTATCCCGCCCGCCTCTGAACGCACCGGAAGCGGCACGTGCGATCCGGTGCCGTCCTTGACGATTGCCAGAAGATCATGCAGATCGAGCACCATGTCCGACACATTATAGAGATTATGCTCGATTTTCTCTTCCGGCAGTTCCAGCATGAGGCCGACGGCGGAAGCAACATCCTCGCCGTGCACTTCCGTTGCGGCACGCGGGATTATTTTGCGCCCGCACAGATAATCGTCAAAAAGCTGTTCCCACTTATGCCGGGCCCCTAACCTGTGTGCACCGTAAACGCCGGTGATACGCAGGCTGATGCCGAGGAAACCATCTTCGCGTAGCTGCGCAAGCTTTTGCTCTACCACCAGCTTGGTCTTGCCATAAAAGGATGCCGGTTCGCCCACCATTATCTCGTCAAGAATGACGCCCGGCGCAACTGGCGGATAGGCCGCACGGCTTGAAAGAAAAACGAAGCGCTTCACACACGCACGTTTCGCAGCTTCCAGAAGAGCAACCGAACCGTCGACATTGGCGCGCCAGAAACCATGCGGATCATCGCCCTCACCGCCTCGGTATTTGCCCGGCGCATGCTGGAAGGCTGCATGCACGACGTACGAGACGCCATCGAACAACCTGTCCGGCCGTGCGTCGGGATCAAGAATACCGGGACGAAAATCAATATCATTCGAAAACATGCCAGCGGCCGGCGGCGTGCGGCCCATGACAGAAACATCGTATCCCCCCGCGAGGCAGTTCTCAACGACGAAGCGCCCGACAAGGCCTGTTCCGCCCAAAATCAGAACGCGCTGTCTCCTCATCCCGGATTACGCAGTGTCGCCGGATCAGGCGCGCGCCCCTGCTCGAAGCTGCGCCAGATATCGATCAGCGGCTGAAGCTTTTCAGCTTTGGGATGCTCGTCCTGCCACGGCTTCTCATACTGAAAATGCACGACATTGACCGAAGCCCAGTCCCACAGTTCCGGCATGTTGAACCAGACATATTGCAGCATGTTGTCGAACACCGGCAGGCCGTGCCACTGCGGAAAGAAATGTTGCAGGAAAGTCTGGTCGGTGCGAGGCCAGAATGCGCCGGTCGTATCGAGCGCAGCCATCATGGCGCGAAACGTTACAGCCGAAGGCTTCGCAACGAACACGCCCGAGTTCATCCGGTGGAAATCGGCAAGGCTTTCATACACATTGGGCGCTGCGGAAAATTGCGGATAGGCAAAAAGCCGGTCGATATTCCGCATCACGACCGTATCGGCGTCGAGAAAGACGCAGGTCTCATAGTGCTGCATCTCCCAGAGCCGAAGCTTGACGAAATTATCGAGCGGCGTGTGAAAGGCCGGCTTGTTGCCTCTGGTGAAGGGCGCATTGGCGTGAAGCCGGTCTCTCTGGTGGCGCTGATTGAATTCATCGCTTGTCTCAAGCAAAGAGCCTTCCACCAGCGTCGCGCCGGTCGCCCGCAGCATGGCGAGGTCACTATCGGCAACCCCGCCCGTGTGCAGCACGGCGATATCAGCCTGCGTTCCCGTCATCTTGAGGGAGTTGATCAATGCCTTGGCGCCGAGCGCATATTCGGCATTGGTCACCAGCGTCACATAAGCGAAACGGCTCACGAAACGCTCTTCAGACGCTTGCCTTCGGGATCTCGATCGATGGTTCTGGCGATGTCCTTCGTCCAGGCAGAAACGGCGGGAACGCGGCTACGGTCAACGCGATACGCATATTTCTTCGCCACGTCGATCACTTCGCCGAGCAGTCCTTCCTTCAGAGTGATCGGGTTGAGACCGAGCGCCAGAAACTGCTCATTCTTGACAACGAGATCGTTCTCAGCCGCTTCCTTGCGCGGGTTCGGCAAATAGGAAACTTTCGCTCCAGCGATCTTCCCGACCATCTCGGCCAGATCGCGTACCCGGTGCGTTTCCGTCATCTGGTTGAAGATCTTGACCTTCTCCCCTGCCTTCGGCGCGTTCTGCAAGGCGATGTCGATGCAGCGAACCGAGTCCTGAATATGAATGAAGGCGCGCGTCTGACCACCCGTGCCATGTACGGTCAGTGGATAGCCGATAGCCGCCTGAATGAGGAAACGGTTCAGTACCGTGCCATAATCGCCATCATAGTCGAAGCGATTGATGAGCTGTTCGTGACGGCGCGTCTGTTCGGTGTGAGTGCCCCAGACGATCCCCTGATGCAGATCGGTGATGCGCAGTCCGTCATTCTTCGCATAGAAGGCAAAGAGAAGCTGATCCAGGCATTTTGTCATGTGATAGATCGAGCCGGGGTTCGACGGATAGAGGATTTCCTGCGTAACCGTATCTCCCGACATCGTTTCTATGCCGACCGGCAGATAGCCTTCCGGAATAGCTGCGCCAATCGTCGAGTAGCCATAGACACCCATCGTGCCAAGATGCACGAGATGCGCATCTATGCCGGTCTCGACAAGCGCGTTGAGCAGATTATGGGTCGCGTTGACGTTGTTGTTGACAGTGTAATTCTTGTGGCGGTCGCTTTTCATCGAATAAGGTGCGGCGCGCTGCTCGGCAAAATGTACGATGGCATCCGGCTTATGCTCTGCCAGCCACCCCTTCAGCAGATCGTAATCGCGTGCCAGATCCAGCAGATGGAAATGAATGCGGCGCCCGGTCACCTCGTGCCAGACGCGCGTGCGTTCCTGGATTGAATCCATCGGCGTCAGTGACTGAACGCCTAGCTCCGTGTCTATCCAGCGCCGGGAGAGATTGTCGAGTATATGAACTTCATGTCCCTGGTCGGAAAGATGCAAGGAGGTCGGCCAACCGACGAAACCATCGCCACCCAGAACTGCAATCTTCATAAGAACTCTCCCGTTTCAGTGCCCTGCCAGGCCGATCTCGACGCAGCCGCCTGCGCTCGTGAACTTATTGCCGACGAAGCTAATCTTCTTTTATGACAATTTGAACGACAATGCGCACTTGCCCCCACAAAAGCAAAAAGCGACTCCGAAGAGCCGCTTTTCAAAGATCTATTTCAACAGGTCAGTTCGCTTCACAGAACCGTTCAATCCCGTCATATCCTACAAACGTACCGGTGCTCGGATTGAAGCTGCGGTAACGATTGCCGCAATAACGGTACCATTCGCGGGTCCACGGTTCATACGTCCGATAGACCGGACGCGGTGCCGGGCGATAGTAGCGCGGGGGCGCCTCGTAATAACGGCGTTCCTCGACATAACGGGGTCCGGAATTAGCCACCATTCCACCGATAATGGCACCTGTGGCAAGACCGATCACACCGGCGGCAACGGCATCGCCACCGCCGCGATGATGATGACGATGCCAATGGTCGCGGGCTTCCGCAGCCGGCAAGCTCACCATAAGCATTGAAGCGGCCGCAGCAGACAAAACACTCGTTTTGATCCAATTGTTCATGTGAGCACTCCTTCGCTCCCTGATCCGCGCCGTTCGGCAGCGGGAAACCTCTGACTGCATTTTTAGATCGCTCATTCTGAATGCAGCATGAACACTATCAGTGCGCAAAAAACGGACGAAATACGGCGAGGGTTCCTCCTCAACGTTTACGCAACGAAACGCGCGAGAATTGCCGCCGCAAGAAATTCCTCGGTTTAATAATGGCTTAATGATGCTTTTTGATGTTTCCTCCGTCCATAGGAAACAATGCGATGCGAAATGTGATCGCCTTCCACATGAATCATTCACGCATCTTGCGCTTCCAGTTCGAACCGATCCTGCTAATCTCTGCGTGCTCAAGCCGATTGAGGAGTCGGCTAGACGCTCAAAAAGAAGACGTACGCAATGGAGGAGGAACGTTGCGCATGGAGAGAAGCAGATACTCTATTGGGCCTGTCCGAAACCCGCAGAGCCAGCGCGCCGTCATTGATGCAGCAACGACCTTGCTGCGAACTGATGGCTATGCCGCCTTTTCGATAGATGCCGTTGCACGCCGCGCCGGCGCGAGCAAGCCGACGATCTATCGCTGGTGGAAGCACAAGGCAGGCCTGATCCACGAAATATTCGACACAGAGAGCGAGAACCTTCTGTCGATAGAAGAGACCGGATGCTTGCGTGACGAATTGCATCAGCTTTGTCGCAACCTCTTTACGGGCTGGCGCGACACGGCTTCCGGAATGGCACTTCGCGGCCTGATCGCCGAGGCTCAGCAGGACCCGCGCGCGCTCGCTCTTCTCAAGGATGAGATCATACCTTTTCGCCTGCAATACCCCATGCGTGTTCTGGAGCGCGCGCAAAAGCGCGGCGACATTGCGCCATCCCGCGACCTGCACGCCGCCGCTCGTCTTCTCATGACACTGAACTGGCATCTGCTTTTGACCGACTCCCTTGAGGAAGACGAACTGCTCCTTGCGTCGATCGATCTGGTGATCGACGGGCTGGTGGTTGGGACAACGACTCCCTGATCCTTGGTCGCAATGGCTTGATCTTTACCCTCGAAGCGGCAACTGAACAGATCCGGATTGGCTCGAGCGCAGCAGAAAAATCCGCTACGGCTTTTGCCGCGCGGTTGTTCGCTTCCCCTTATGTGGAGCCATCGATCTGGCTCGGGCGGGGAAAGGATGAAATGGAGTCAGGGCATGTGGCCCGTTCATTTCATTGTATTCTCGCATGCTTCCACATGCCCTGAACGGTTCGAAAGCATTGACTGGTGAGTTTGTCAGGCTCTCATGTCGCGGCCTTCCTGCATACGGGTCGCTAATCCGCATGCATCCGCTTTTTCAGCGCATCAGGTGTCCGGGTGCACACCATATACCCCAAGCGCAGGGAGAGTATCCCTCACGCCCGCAAGGTGTGAATGGATTGCGCCCCAACACCTGGAATAAAAATGACAAGCGCTTGATTTCGATGCTTTTAAAAAATTCAGCTGCGGAAATTCATCCACGCCCGCACAGGCTGTTCAAGTGCTGACGCGCAGAAGGCGCGCACCAGCCGAGCCGCGGTTTGCTTTCCCTGACAAGCCGAGTGCCGGTCGAACATACGGACAGCTCATTGACACGCATGGTAATGGACACTGTTCGCCAGCTCCTGATCTCAATCGATTTGCCCGACTCCGATGAGAAGGAAGCGCCTAAGCTATCCTTGGCAGCCGCATGGCGCCAAAGCGTGTGTGACCTTGCCCCGTTGAAATAATCCATTTTGAAGTAAGCTCTGGTCCATTAAGAGGACCAGGAATGAAGCGCAACCATTTCTCGGACGAACAAATCATCGGCATTCTGAAGGAGCACGAGGCAGGCACACCGGTCTCGGAGCTTTGCCGCAAGCACGGCGTCAGCGATGCCAGCATCTACAAGTGGAAGGCCAAGTTCGGCGACATGGACGTGTCCGAAGCCAAGCGGCTCTTGGCGGATGCGATGCTGGACAATGCTGCTTTAAAAGACCTTTTGGGAAAGAAGTGGTGACGCCCGCAGCCAAGCGGAGAGCTGTCGCGCATCTGATGAACCAACATCGGATGAGCGAGCGGCGGGCGTGTAAAGCCATCGGCTTTTGCCGAATGACGATCCGTTACGCAACCAGGCGCAGCGATGACCACGACCTTCGCGAACGGATGAAGGCGCTGGCGCATGAACGCCGCCGCTTCGGATATCGGCGCCTTCATGTGCTACTCAGGCGTGAGGGTCACCTTGTGAACCACAAGCGGCTCTATCGGGAAGAGAAGCTGACAGTGCGCAAGCGCGGTGGCCGCAAGCGAGCGATCGGCACCCGAGCGCCGATGCTGATCCCGCTTGCCGCCAATGATCGCTGGTGGCTGGACTTCGTGTCGGATCAACTCACCGATGGTCGCAGGTTCCAGGTTCTGACGGTCGTCGATGATTGCACAGGGAATGCCTGGGCCTCGTCGCCGATACGTCCCTTTCCGGCCTGCGGGTTGCCCATGAGCTGGATCGGATCATCGAGGAGCGCGGTAAACCGAAGATGATCGTCAGCGACAATGGCAGCGAGTTCACCAGCAACGCGATCCTGCAATGGACGGACCCGACCGAGGGGGAATGGCACTACATCGCACCGGGCAAACCGATCCAGAACGCCTTCATCGAAAGCTTCAATGGGCGCCTGCGAGACGAGTTCTTGAATGAAACTCTCTTCTCGTCACTGACCCATGCCCGATCAGCGCTTTTAAACTGGCGCAGCGATTATAACGATAACCGATCACACTCTGGCCTCGGCTGGCTGACCTGCAGAATTCGCCCAGACCATAAACCCGCGACGGGTTGCGGTGCGCAGCGAAAATGCCTCCGCACCGCAACCCGCCGCTACCGCCCCAAATACAGCAACCCAAAACCGCTGGAGCGAACTCAAAACTGGATAAAACTTGCGGGCAAGGTCAGCATTAAGGAACAGGCAATGGGGGGAATGTGCCGTGTGCCCCGGCAGTCACGATCTCAACAGGCGGTTTTAGGGGATTGTCGATGCGATGCACCGCCACGGAGATTACGCGCGTGTTTCAAACCGCTCCGTCCCAGCAAAAACAAAAGCGCCGATGTTCCCCACACCGGCGCTTCAGTTTTGGCATATCCGGCGACCAATCAGAACCGGAAAACATGACTGCGCCAGCCTTTGCCGACCGGCGCAGAAAATCCATGATCGTTTCACTCGGAAAACGATATCTTCACGGAGCTCAGGCTCGCATGATCAGCCGCGTGGACCTCAGCCCAGCCACGGCTGCCTTCATTAGCCGTCAACCTGGAGGTTAACTGCCTTCGGGCCCTTGCCGCGGCGATCCGGCTCGGTGTCGAAGGAAACTTTCTGATTTTCCGATAGCCCCTGCAAGCCAGAAGCCTGAACGGCGGAAATATGTACGAAGATATCGGCACCGCCATTGTCCGGCTTGATGAAGCCAAAACCCTTGTCGGTGTTGAAGAATTTTACAATCCCAGTCTCAGCCATGGGGAACTCCTTCTCCCATAAGTTTCATGCTGGCCTCGCGGCCGGTTTGGATCGGTCTTTACTCGGGGAGAAGAAATAGTCCGCTGCCGTCCCGGGGGATGCCAGGCCCCTCTTCTGCGCCAGTTCGTCAGGTCTTTCGCTCATGCGAATGCTTACCCCATGCCATTCCACTCTCCGGGCCGGCAAATGCCCGAGGCCGGAATGTTCCCCTATTTTTTTGATTATCACAAGCGAAACTTTGCACCGATTGCAGTGTTTTTCTACGGCGAGTAGCATCGGGAAAATCTGTTCTGAAAAAGGGGCGGAATTACGGGAGGATCTCCCGGGTTTCTCAAGAATAGGTCTAAACAATGATTCAGCTAAAGATACAATTGCTCCCGATAGACTTGTGCTACCGTCCCTCGCAGTAGCGCACCGACCCGCGCTGCACACACGCACCGCCCGGTCGTAACGGCCGTTGCGGCAGCGCCTCCTGCGGTTCCCGAACCCTTTCATAAATCTCGATCCGACAATTACGTCCGACATGCCGGTGAGCAACAGGGCGATTGAACCCCGGCACATGGTGCGTTCTTACATTGCGGTGGCAATCGCTGTAGCGTTGCTCCGGCCGCCGCGGCTGCGGCTTCAAACGCTGCTCTGTCTTTGGCTCGACCCGTCTCTGCTGCTGCGGAACGAGCGGTCGGGTGCGGCCATCGGGCTGGCCCCCATTGAGGATAACCGGCTGACAATCGGCGTCATGCGCATGGTAGAGATCACGCCCGTACTCGGGCACGAAGCCCATCATTGGCTGGCCGTGGCAGTTATGGACGAGGAGCGCGTGGTTCGGGGCGCTCGGAGCGATAGGCTCCATAAGCGGTCCCGCAAGACTCGCCAGAGCGCTCGATATCAATATTGCACCTGCGCCAAGCGCTTTGCGTATCGTCATTACTCTTAACCCCGGCAGCCCGCAGCAGTATCGCACGAGGCTCTCGCCGGCGCCAGCAAACAACGCCGAGACGGTAAACATCGCCTTTGCGACATCTGCTGCGAGACATGAAAAGATGCGTTGAATTTCCCGTACGACACGCCATATTCCGCACATGGCCCCGAAATCCCGCTCCAACAAGAATGAGTCGTACAAGACGTCCGACGATAGTGCAGTTTCCAACGGCTTTGGCGAAGCGCCACAGCCGGGGCTCACTGGCAACCCGCTGGAAGGCTCGATCGCCGACTGGGCAAAGCAGATCGAGGATGAAGCGGCCAAGCCTGCTCCTGCCGCGAAAAAGCCGAAGACGCCCGCCGCCAAGTCGGACAAAGCTGCCCGCACCGCGCGCGGAACCTCGATGGGCGGAGCGGCCACGGCGCGCGAACGCGCTGCCGCAGGCCTTAATCCTGTAGCAGGTCTCGACATCAGCCTCGAAGAGGCCGAAAAGCTGCTCGAAGAGCACACGAAGGCCAACAAGAAAAAGAAGAAAGCGGGCGCCAGTCTCGAAGGCACGCCTGCGTTTGGTGCTGGCGTCACCGCGACCGTGCAGGCGCTGGCCGATCTGATCGAGGCAGGCGACCCCAACTTGCGCGGCGGTGTCGCCTGGACGCCGCACCGGCCTGCACGTCCGGAAAAGTCGGAAGGTGGCATTCCCTTCCGCATGGCCTCCGAATTCAAGCCGTCAGGCGATCAACCGACGGCAATTGCCGATCTGGTCGAAGGATTGAAGAATGACGAGCGCAGCCAGGTGCTGCTTGGCGTTACCGGCTCCGGCAAGACATTTACCATGGCCAAGATCATCGAGGAGACGCAACGTCCCGCGATCATTCTCGCACCGAACAAGACGCTTGCCGCACAGCTTTACGGGGAATTCAAGAAATTCTTCCCCGACAACGCCGTGGAATATTTCGTTTCCTATTACGACTACTACCAGCCCGAAGCCTACGTCCCGCGTTCCGACACCTATATCGAGAAGGAAAGCTCGATCAACGAACAGATCGACCGCATGCGTCACGCCGCGACGCGCGCCCTGCTGGAGCGCGATGATGTGGTAATCGTGGCGTCCGTCTCCTGCATCTACGGTATCGGCTCGGTCGAAACCTATACTGCCATGACCTTCCAGATGAAAGTGGGGGACCGGCTAGACCAGCGCGCGCTTCTGGCCGATCTCGTCGCGCAACAATATAAGCGGCAGGACATGAATTTCGTCCGCGGCTCCTTTCGTGTCCGCGGCGATACGATCGAAATCTTTCCGGCCCACTTGGAAGACGCCGCATGGCGCATCTCGTTGTTTGGCGACGAGATCGAGCAGATCACGGAGTTCGATCCGCTCACCGGCAAAAAGACGGGCGATCTCGAACAGGTGAAGATTTATGCCAACTCGCACTATGTGACGCCGCGCCCGACGCTCAATCAGGCCATTGCCTCGATCAAGGCCGAATTGAAGCAGCGGCTTGCCGAGCTTGAAAAGGCGGGGCGCCTCCTTGAAGCACAGCGGCTTGAGCAACGCACCCGCTTCGATCTGGAAATGCTGGAAGCCACCGGCTCCTGCGCCGGCATCGAAAACTATTCGCGCTATCTCACCGGCCGCAATCCCGGCGATCCGCCGCCAACTTTGTTCGAATATGTGCCGGACAATGCCATTCTCTTCGTCGACGAAAGCCACGTCACCGTTCCGCAGATCGGCGGCATGTATCGCGGCGACTTCCGCCGCAAGGCCACGCTGGCCGAATATGGCTTCCGCCTGCCCTCCTGCATGGACAACCGCCCGCTGCGTTTCGAGGAATGGGACGCGATGCGCCCGAACACTGTGGCGGTTTCGGCAACACCTGGTTCCTGGGAAATGGAAGAGGCCGGTGGCGTTTTTGCCGAGCAGGTCATTCGTCCCACCGGCCTGATCGATCCCGAGGTCGAGATCCGACCTGCCAAGACGCAGGTAGACGATGTTCTGGGCGAAATCCGCGAAACGACGCGCAAGGGCTATCGCACGCTTTGCACCGTGCTTACCAAGCGCATGGCCGAAGACCTGACCGAATATCTGCACGAGCAGGGCGTGCGCGTGCGTTACATGCATTCCGACATAGACACGCTGGAGCGGATAGAAATCCTCCGCGACTTGCGTCTTGGTGCGTTCGACGTGCTGGTCGGCATCAATCTGCTGCGCGAAGGCCTGGATATTCCGGAATGCGGCTTCGTGGCCATTCTCGACGCAGACAAGGAAGGCTTCCTTCGTTCGGAAACCTCGCTCATCCAGACCATCGGCCGTGCTGCCCGCAACGTTGATGGTCGGGTCGTTCTCTATGCCGACCAGATTACCGGCTCGATGCAGCGCGCCATGGAAGAGACGGCGCGGCGTCGCGAAAAGCAGATGGCCTACAACGAAGCACACGGGATCACGCCGGAGAGCGTGAAGTCGCAGATCGCCGACATTCTCGATTCCTACTACGAGAAAGACCATGTGCGACCCGACATTTCCGGATTCTCGCAAAGCGGCGCGATGGTGGGCAACAATCTGAAGGCCCACCTGGAGCATCTGGAAAAAGCGATGCTGGCTGCCGCTTCCGATCTCAATTTCGAGGAAGCCGCCCGCTTGCGCGACGAGGTCAAGCGACTGCGCGAAACGGAACTGGCGATCTCCGACGACCCGATGGCGCGTGAGGTCGAGCTGGAAAGTCCCGTCTCCGGTCGCAGGAAGGGCCAGCATAATAAAGGCGTGCCAAAGCATCGCGTCATTGAAGGCAATGATGATGCCAACGAAGTGCTGGAAGGCAGTCCCCGCGACGAACCGTCCAATATCTTGTTCGCCAAGCCGGAGCTTGATGAAATGGGTGCCGACGGCACCCGGCCTCACCGCAGCGGAGACAAGTCGCTGTTCCGCAAGAACACGCTGGACGAGATGACCGTCGGTCGCACTGAAAAGCCTATGCGTGGTGCAAGGCCGGAAAAGCCCGCGCCAGCCACGCCACAGACCGGGAAGCGCTACTCGCCGCTGCAGGACGACAAATCCGTCCCCGCGCAGAATACGGGCAACAATGCTGACGACGTGCGACCGATGAAGCGTGCCCGGCCTGGCGTCGGCTCATATGAGGATCCGGCAGACGAGAAGCGAAAAGGGCGTGGCAAGGGCAAAACTGGACGACCGGGACGGTGACGCCCCGGCAAAGTCGTCAGCACAAGAGATCACTCAGCGCCTCGACGATCCTCGTTAGCAATTTCCTCGTGAACCTTGCTTCTCGATCGTCCTGTGCGTTCACAAATCGGATCAATGTCTCCCGCAGTCTTTAACCATTCGGCAGCGCCTGCAATTGTGAGTTCCGTCGGAAACGAACCAAAGTCCAGCATCACGGCGGGCTGCCGACAGACTACGCAGCTAATGTACGGAGCAACGAAACGCTGGACGCACCAGTCCGAGCTGATAAGAATGCGCGCATGCGCCTCCTTCTTCTCGCCGCCCTGCTCTTGTCTCCCCTGCCAGCCTTCGCCTGGTCGCCGAAGGAGCGGATCGAAACCTATGCCGTGAACGGATCGACCGGTTTTGCGCTTTATCAGTCGATCGGTGAGCGTGGACCGAAAGCCAGTGTCGGTCGCACCATCGCTCATACGACCTTCGACCTCACATGGCGGCGCGATTACCGCCCGCAGGCGGACGGGTCATGCGTTCTTGCTTCGGCCCGCCCCAATCTGACGATCATCTATACCTGGCCCGAAGCTTCAGGCACCCAGCCCTTCCTGCTGCGACCAAGTTGGGAGCGCTTCATGGCGGGCGTCGAAAAACATGAGCGGGTGCATGGCGAGCACATTCTCGACATGGTGAAGGCCATTGAAAGCTATAGCGTCGGCCTGCGTGCGGAGAATGATCCTAAATGCCAGAAGATTCGCCAGACCCTGCAACAGCGTCTTGCTCAGCTTTCCGCCGAGCAACGGCAAAGAAGCCGTGAATTCGACCGCGCCGAGTTCACCGATGGCGGCGCGGTGCACCAATTGATTCTCGATCTCGTAAACGGGCCCTAGGGGCTATTCGACGGCAACGTTAAGTGTAAACCGCGCACTTTCGCCGCGGCGGGCAGCGCTGCGCATCAGATAGACGTCGATGAGATACATTCCATCCTGCGTGATCTTGAGAGCGGCAGGACGCCCCTCCTGTGACCCGATGAAAAGCGCACCATCCGCTCCCTCGCGTCGAATATTGAAATAGTTGCTGCTATTATCGGTCGCGAGACGCACATTGAGCGTCTGACCTTTCTTCGCCTCAAGGCTATACGACGTAGAATCCTCGCCAGAGAGCCTGTCTCTGATTGCCGTTGCACTCTCACCCGCTGGAAAGGCAACGAGTTGCGGCGTCTCCATCGCGACGGTGGTCATGCAGGCGCTCATGGTGAATAGCAGCGAGAGCAGTCCGGTACGTAGGTTCAAAGACTGCATCCTTTTGCTTGTCTGGGATCACCCTAGCCTGTTTCGTCCAATTACCAAAGTTTAATCCGCCCGCCACCCTTCGGTAAGCCTGCCGCTGGCAGGTTGACTTTATAAGAAGGAGTGAAACCTTATGAAGAAAATCGTCCTGCCAGCCATCGCCGCTCTTTCGTTTGCGGCCGGAACTCTCGCCTTTGCACAAGCCCAGCCGCAGCCTGCCCCGAATGAAAGGGCAGCCAGGCAGGAACAACCCAAGCGCACTCATGTCTCCAGGGAACAATTTGGTGAACGGCGCCTCGGCGCTCTGAAATCCGCCGATATGAATGGCGACGGCAAGCTTTCGCACGAGGAACTCGAGAAGTTCGCCCTGAAGCAACAGGCCAAGCGCGCAGCCGATCGCATGACGCGCCGCCTCGATATTGACGGCGACGGCATCGTGACGCTGGCTGAAATCGAGCGTCATCAGCAGAAGCGCTTCGCCCTCTTCGATCGCAATGATGACGGAAAACTCGAGCGCCGGGAGTGGCGCGAGATGCGGCGGAAAGTCCCTCACCATGGTGACGCTCATCGCTGGCATCACGGTCCCGAATCGCATCAGGGCAAGCCGCATGATTGGCCACGCCAGTCTCGTCCGATGCAGGATGAAGGAAAGATGGAGCTATAGTCGAAGGAGTTTCCCTGCCCTTTCCAATGAAAAAGCCGCGCTTCTTCAGTCAGCGCGGCTTTTTCTCCTTGGCAATGAGACTTAACGACACTCGCCGTTGCGTACGACACGATAGCCTTCGCTCTGTGCGACGCAGGAATTCGGGAAGGTACGGTCACGCCCAGCGCGCACGGCACATACCGGACGATATTCCTGCGTGCACATTTGCGGCCGATCTGGTCTTCCAGGCCGATCCGGGCGCCCCGGTCTGTCGGGGCTGCCCCAGCCCGGGCCGCCGGCCCCCGGACGATCGGGACGGCCGCAGGAGCCGCCATGCGCCACGCGGTACCCGGAATTGCGGGCTTCACATGAATTCGGGAAAGTGCGCTCGCGTCCGCCACGAACGCCGCAGACGGGCGCATATTCGCGTGTGCAGATGCCCGGTCCAGGACGATCGGGACGGTCCCAACCTGGCCGCGGGGGCGGCGGCCCACCTTCTTCTACCACCACAGCCGTACAACCGACAAGAAACAGGCCGGAAAGCACAGCGAGTGCACCGGCGATTTTCAACTTGGTTGGCATGAACCCTCTCCCTCCAGATTGGATGACACGAACGCGTCTGCCAATATGATACGCTGGCGTGAGGGCAAGCGCCAGCGTCCCTCCATCAATATGCTTAACCTGCCTGTTTTGAGACGTTACAGGCTACCCAGAAATGGGTTCGTCCGGCGCTCGTCGCCAATACGGCTTCCCGGACCGTGCCCGCAGATGAAACTCACTTCGTCACCCAGCGGTAGAATCTTGTCGCGGATAGAAGCCAGCAGCGTGTCCATATCTCCACCCGGCAGGTCAGTGCGGCCGATAGAGCCATTGAACAGCACGTCGCCCATATGCGCGAAGGATGCAGCCCTATTGAAATAGACAACGTGTCCCGGCGCATGTCCCGGGCAATGCAGCACCTCGAAAACGTGCGCGCCAAAAGAAACCGTCTCCCCTTCCTCAAGGAACCGGTCGGGCGTGCAATTGCGCATTCCATCAAAACCGAAATTTCGGGCGCTGTCCTCAATGCGCTGCAGAAGGGGCACGTCATCCTTGTGCGGGCCGACTATATCGACGCCCAGCGCTTCCTTGAGCTCCATCGCGCCGCCAGCATGGTCCAGATGACCATGCGTCAGCCAGATAGCGCCAATCTCGATACCCTTTTCATTGATAACGGAAAGTATCTGCGGAACGTCGCCACCCGGATCGATCACGATGCCTTTCTTCGTCTCCTCATCGAAGAGGATCGTGCAGTTCTGCTGGATGGGGGTAACGGGAACAATGACGCCGCCAAGCTTGCTCATGACATGACCTGAAAAAATTAAGATGAACAGCCGTAACAGAAAAAAACCCAGGTCGTAAACGACCTGGGCTAAATGAGGTTCGAGCCATATTACGAACCTGATCCGGACAGCACATTTGTGCTGAAACATCTGCACTACGGGGAAGCTATTTGCTTCATTCTCGCGAAATGCTTCAATCTGTTGCTTTCAACATAAGGTTTTTTCTAAAGCTGGCAAGCCCGAATTTGCACCAATTTTGCACAAAATATTGCCAAGCCTGTTATTTGTGCAATTGCATCAATTTTGCGCTAAAACCCAACCGCCGCCATTCACGGCGGCGGCAAGTCGAACAAGATTTCACGTCGCGCTTACTCGGCTGCAATCGCCTGCTTCGGACGAACGGCATTATTATAATCATTCATCAGTGCCGTTCCGACTGATCCGACGGTGAACTTATAAGGCCCGATTTCCGAAACAGGCGTCACCTCGGCAGCTGTCCCGGTAAGGAAGCACTCGTCGAAGCCAGCCATTTCCTCGGGAAGAATCGCGCGCTCGATCACTTCGATGCCGCGATCCCTGGCAAGACCGATTACCGTGCGACGTGTGATGCCATCCAGGAAGCAATCCGGGGTCGGCGTATGGAGCTTGCCGTCCTTGACGAAAAACACATTGGCGCCCGTCGCTTCGGCAACCTGACCACGCCAGTCGAGCATCAGCGCATCCGAATAGCCCTTGTCTTCCGCGGCATGCTTGGACAGCGTACAAATCATGTAGAGGCCCGCGGCCTTGGAGCGGCTGGGCGCAGTACGTGGATCGGGGCGACGGAATTCGGCAATATCGAGACGAATGCCCTTGAGCTTCTGCGCCGGGTCGAAATAGCTAGGCCACTGCCAGATGGCGATGGCAACATTGATACGATTGCTCTGCGCCGAAACACCCATCATCTCCGAACCGCGCCAGGCGATCGGACGAACATAGGCATCTTCGAAGCCCTGCCTGGCAAGCAAGTCGATGCACGCCCTGTTCAGCGTTTCGACCGAATACGGAATGGTGAATCCGAGCAACCTCGCCGATTCATGCAGACGCTCCGTGTGCTCGTTCAGCTTGAAAATCTCACCGCCATAGGCCCGCTCACCTTCGAACACCGAACTGGCATAGTGGAGACCGTGCGTCAGCACATGCACCTTTGCATCTGCCCACTTCACGAATTCGCCGTTCATCCAGATGTAGCCGTCGAGTTGATCGAATGGAACCGAAGCCATGATTGCCTTCTTTCTGCGGGTCCTCATCCCGCAAGCATAATGTTCAACTGCACCCTCAACTCCTTAAGGGCGCTTTTCAATTGCGCTTTTCACGTAAAATTTCAAGGAAGTTCCAGAAAAGCCGCCTAAGCTTGTCTTTTCATTCGCCAGAAAGCGAAAAGCTTGTCAAAAGTTACCACTACATGCCAAACTATGTCAATATCGCTGACATAATTTCGTTGTTGGCTTATTATTTCAATGAGGTTGGGCTATGGGCTGGCTCGTAACAGGATCGCAAGGCACCGCATGAAACCGCTGGCAAGCAAAATTGACGAACCCGTCCGCTCTCCGCTCACCCGGCACGAGGGCATCGACTTCGATCTGATCGAGCTGATCTACTTTGCCTATCGCGATTTTACGTCGGATCCGGACGTTATTCTAACAGATTACGAGTTCGGGCGAGCGCACCATCGCGTATTGCATTTCGTCAACCGCAAGCCCGGATTGACGGTTGCCGAACTGCTCGACGTCTTGCGCATCACCAAGCAGAGCTTGTCGCGCGTTCTGAAACAACTCATTGACAGCGGCCATATTCTACAGATCCAGGGCACCACTGATCGCCGCCAGCGCGAACTTTATCCCACGCAAAAGGGACGAAATCTCGCACTTGAGCTGGCGCGGCCACAGTCGCGCCGCATCCGCACAGCATTGACCGGCATGACGACAGAAGAACGGGCTGCCATCGAGCGCTTTCTTGGTGCTATGGTGACAGACGGGCAACAGCAGGCGCCAAAGGCAGTGCCGCAGATGCATGAGGATTGAACATGACTGAAAAGCCAGCGCTTCTTGATGACGATGCACCGCATATACTCGTCGTCGACGACGATACGCGTATTCGTAATCTCCTGCGTCAGTTTCTTTCCGAACAGGGTTTCCGCATTTCCGTGGCCGCAGAAGCCGGCGAAGCGCGCCGCCAGCTCGCTGGCTTCGAGTTCGATCTCATCGTACTCGACGTCATGATGCCGGGCGAAAGCGGCGTGGAGCTAACTCGATCCCTCCGCGAAACCCGCGATGTTCCGATCCTTATGCTGACGGCATTGTCTGAGACAGATGCGCGCATCATGGGCCTTGAGGCTGGCGCGGATGACTATCTGCCAAAGCCGTTCGACCCGCGCGAGCTAGTTCTGCGCATCAATAATATTTTACGCCGTGGGGGCAACCAGACGACGCCGAAGCTCGAGCAGATGGTTTTCGGTCCGTACACGTTCAACATTGCGCGCCGGGAGCTCAAAAAAGGACCCGAGGTCATCAAGTTGACGGATCGCGAACAGGAAATCCTCGTCATCTTTGCTGAGCGGGCGGGCGAAACCATCCCCAGACATGAACTTGTGACTGGAAATGTCGAGGTGGGTGAGCGTACCATCGACGTGCAAATCAATCGTTTGCGGCGCAAGATCGAACGCGATCCCGCCAATCCCGTCTGGCTGCAAACGGTTCGCGGCATCGGATACAGACTGAGTGTTGAGTAAGGCAGAAATCGCCGAAGATCAGGCATCGCGTTCCTCGCCGCCGCCACCGCGTCGCCAGGATCTGACATGGCGTCTGCGCCGTTTCGCACGACGTGCTGGCCATATGCTGACACGTTTCATGCCAAAGCGGCTCTACGCGCGGTCTTTGATCATTGTCATCGCGCCGATGATCCTGCTGCAATCGGTCATTGCCTTCATGTTCATGGAGCGTCACTGGCAAACGGTGACGCAGCGCCTTTCAGCAGCCGTAACGCGGGACATTGCCGCCATCATCGACATGATCGAAACGTACCCGAACGACCGCGACCATGCAAACATGGTCCGCATCGCCCAGGAGCGACTTGGTCTGAAGATCGATCTTTTGCCGAACGATCCACTGCCTCCGCCAAGCCCTAAGCCCTTCTTCTCGATCCTGGACGGCATTTTATCTTCAGAGATCACGAGCCAGATCAACCGCCCCTTCTGGCTGGATACGGTCGGCAACTCGAACATCGTGGAAATCCGCATTAAGCTTGAAAACCAGGTCCTGCGCGTTTTTGCGCGCCGCAGCCAGGCCTATGCATCCAATACGCATATCTTCCTGCTCTGGATGGTCGGAACGTCGCTCGTACTCTTGCTGATCGCGGTCCCCTTCCTGCGCAACCAGATCAAGCCGATCCTACAGCTGGCGGAAGCAGCAGAGGATTTCGGCAAAGGACGGCCTGCTGGTGATTTCAAGCCGCGCGGCGCAGATGAAGTGCGGCGGGCCGGTGCCGCCTTTATTCAGATGCGCCAGCGCATCGAGCGCCAAATCGAGCAGCGTACTACCATGCTCTCCGGCGTCAGCCACGACCTGCGCACAATCCTCACTCGCTTCAAGCTCGAACTGGCTTTGTCCGGCTCGCAGCTCGATCTGAAGGCGCTCAACAAGGATATCGATGACATGCAGACGATGCTCGAAGGCTACTTATCCTTCGCGCGCGCCGAAGCGGAGGAAGATATTGGCGATTTCAGCCTGCAGGAATGCGTCGCCCGCTTCGAAGACGAGGCCGCGATGCGTGAGCGCGGTTTCATCGCCCATATTGGCGACATAGACGATATTCATGTGCGCCCGAACGCTTTTTCGCGCTTGCTGCACAATCTGGTTGGAAACGCCTTCCGTTACGCCCAAAATGTGCAGATGGACGCAAAGCTGCAGAATGGAATCCTGACCATTATCATAGACGATGACGGTCCAGGCGTTCCCGAAAGCCGTCGCGAGGATGTTTTCAAACCATTCCTGCGCCTGGATGAAGCCCGCAACCTCGATGCGTCCGGGACGGGACTAGGCCTTTCCATCGCGCGCGACGTCGCCCGCAGCCACGGAGGCGACATCCTTCTCGAAGACAGCCCTTTGGGCGGATTGCGGGCGAAGGTAAGGGTACCAGCCTGATTACCAGGAGCGCATGAGACACTCCTCAGCGTTTTTACACGCCTGAGCTATGACGCTTATTTTCCTTGTTATCCGAACATTAACGGTCCTATTCCGGATCAAACACCCATGCATGGTTTCTCAATCCTCATGCGCCTTCAACCAGGCCTCCAGCTGTGCAATCTCGGCTTCCTGTGCAGCCACGATCTCTTCTGCCAGCTTGCGAATTTCCGGGTCCCTCCCATGTTCCAGGACAGTCCGGGCCATATCAATAGCTGCCTGATGGTGCGGGATCATTCCGCGGGCAAAGTCGATATCGGCATCTCCCGTATAGTCGATGCCCATCATAGCTTTATGCATCCTGTCCATCTGCGCCTTGTATTGCGCGGTGGACGGGCTTTCGGCGGGCGCCGCCTGATGCCCGCCATGTCCTGCATGGTCCTGAGCGAAAGCAAGACCCGATGAAACCGAAAGCAGCAGTACGAGAACGAGTTTATTCATGGAAACCTCCCATTATTTCAGCGAAACGGCGCGCAGACGCAAAGCGTTCGCGATGACGGAAACCGAAGACAGGCTCATGGCAAGTGCAGCCAGCATTGGCGACAAAAGCAGGCCGAAGGCCGGATAGAGGACGCCTGCCGCGATTGGAACGCCGAGCGCGTTGTACCCGAAGGCGAAGACGAGATTCTGGCGAATATTGCGCATGGTTTTCTCCGCCAGCAGCCGCGCCCGAAGAACGGCCGCAAGATCGCCCTGAAGCAGGGTCAGGCCTGCGCTCTCGATAGCCACGTCGGCCCCCGTTCCCATGGCGATCCCGACATCGGCAGCACTCAAGGCCGGCGCATCATTGACGCCGTCGCCCGCCATAGCCACTCTCGCCCCCTCGGAACGAAGGGTTTCGACCAGCTCCAGCTTGTCCTGCGGCTGCAAGTCAGCGTACACCGCGTCGATCCCGAGTTCCCGCGCAACCGCCGCAGCCGTTCGGGAATTGTCACCCGTCGCCATGACGATTTTCAAGCCATGGCCTTGCAGCGTGCGGATCACCTCGCGTGCTTCGCGGCGCACCGTATCGGCCACTGCAACCAGGCCTGCAAGCTTCCCGTCAACCGCGACATACATTGCAGTGCGGCCCTTTTCCTGCAATGCGAATACCTGATCGGCAAGCGATGCGGTTTCGACCCGGAGCCTATCCATCAGCGCCTTGTTTCCCAACGCCACGGCAAGCTCATCAACCCTCCCCGTAACGCCCATGCCGGTTATTGCCTCGAACGCCTGTGTCGGTTGTATCTTTATGTTCCGGTCCCGCGCGCCCTTGAGGATGGCGTCCGCCAGCGGATGCTCGGAACCTGCCTCGAGCGCGGAGGCAATTTCAAGCAGCGCCTCTTCATTGCCATCGAGCGCAACGACTTCCGTCAAAGCAGGCTTGCCGGTGGTAAGCGTCCCTGTCTTGTCGACAATCAGCGTATCGACATTGCTCAGGCGTTCGAGAGCTTCGGCATTGCGGATAAGTACGCCTGCCTGCGCTCCCCTGCCCGTTGCTGTCATGATCGACATTGGCGTGGCAAGGCCGAGCGCACAGGGGCAAGCAATGATGAGGACGGAAATCGCTGCCACCAGAGCATGCGAAAGCGTTGGCTCCGGTCCGACCAGCCACCAGATCGCGAAGGCAAGCACAGAGAACGCAACAACCGTCGGGACGAATATCCGTGAGACGCGATCTACCATGGACTGGATCGGCGCCCGCGACCGCTGCGCCGACGCCACCATTTCGACGATGCGTGCAAGCAAGGTTTCGCTCCCCACCTTCTCGGCCCGCATGACGAAGCTGCCACGCTGGTTCAGCGTTCCCCCAGTCACGGCAGAGCCGACGACCTTTTCGATCGCGAGACTCTCACCCGTCACCAGCGATTCATCGACCGAAGATGCCCCCTCTTCGATTACGCCATCAACCGGTACACTCTCGCCCGGACGCACGCGCAGCCGGTCGCCAACCCTGATCTCTTCAAGCGGGACGTCCTGCTCATGATTGTCATCGGCGAGCCACCTTGCCGTCTTGGGCGAAAGGTCGAGCAATGCCCGAATGGCTGAACCAGTGCGCTCACGCGCTTTCAGCTCCATCACCTGACCGGCAAAGACCAACGCGACAATGACGCCCGCCGCCTCGAAATAAACGGGAGCCGAACCGCCATGCCCGGCAAAGCCGTGCGGGAGAAAATCAGGGAAAAGGAGCGCAAAAACGCTGAAACCGTAGGCGGCCGCGACGCCAATGGCAATCAGCGTGAACATGTTGGGCGACCGGTTGCGAATGGATGCCCAGCCGCGCTCGAAGAAGGGCTTTGCCGCCCACAATACGATCGGTGTCGCCAGCACAAGCTCGAGCCATTGCGACGTGCGTTCGCCAAGCCAGTTGCGCAGCGGCAATCCGACCATCGGCGCCATGGCAATGATGAAGAGTGGAATAGCGAGACCGGCACTGATCCAGAAGCGGCGCGTAAAATCGACCAGCTCCGGATTGGGCCCCGCATCGGCAGTGGGAATACCCATCGGTTCGAGAGCCATGCCACAGATCGGACATGTACCGGGCCCCTCCTGCACGATTTCCGGATCCATCGGGCAGGTGTAGAGCGTACCTTTCGGCATAGGCTCCTGGTTTGGCGGGCCATTCCGGTATTTTTCCGGCTCAGCCTCGAATTTGGTCTTGCAGCCACCTGAGCAGAAATAAACCTTCCTGCCGTCTAACAAGGAAACATGCTTCGCTGTCGCTGGATCGACGCTCATGCCACAGACCGGATCGATCTCCTCATGCACCGCATGAACCGCAGCGTGGTGGCTGCAACAGCTTCCAGTGCCGGGCCGTT
The DNA here is from genome assembly GCF_014652835.1 of Limoniibacter endophyticus. GTDB lineage: Bacteria > Pseudomonadota > Alphaproteobacteria > Rhizobiales > Rhizobiaceae > Limoniibacter > Limoniibacter endophyticus. The sequence goes on along the minus strand of NZ_BMZO01000002.1, from coordinate 352,590 downwards.
CCTCAGGCGCTGAGCAAGATGAATGTGTAGCGTCTTTTTGCATTGCCCTACCTCGAACTTGTTCCGTCCGGATAAGTTGTAGGGCTTCCAGTGACTGGAAGGTCAAGCGCTAATTATGCCAGCATTTATACGGGCTATGTCGAAGCCGCGTCCCGCGTCACTATAGCACCTGTATGAAAGGGAAATTTACATGGAAAACAATGAGATAGAAAATCCAGAGATACAGCCCGTCACTGATGACGCCCCGATAGATCAGGGGTTGAACGACCTTTGGCTGAACCTGTTTGGAGCCGCAGAAGCTGGCGGAGCCTGGCCGGAGCCTCTCTAGAACAGACGGCGGAAAAGCGGACCTGTTTCAAGCGCGTTGGCTAGAACAATCCGCCGCCATTCGGAACCGCGAGGTCTGGCTTCATCAGCACGACCTCGCCTTCAGCGTCCGGCACGCCCAGCGTCAGCACTTCCGAAATGAACTTGCCGATCTGGCGCGGCGGGAAGTTGACGACTGCCAGCACCTGCCGTCCGACCAGCGCCTCTGGTGTATAATGCTTCGTAATCTGCGCCGATGAGCGCTTGATGCCGATCTCGCCGCCGAAATCAATCTTCAGCTTGATCGAAGGTTTGCGTGCTTCCGGATATGGTTCGGCCTCAACCACCGTGCCGACGCGGATATCGACCTTCTCGAACTCCGCGTAGACGATCTCGTCCTTACGTTCCGTCTGCAGCTTATGCATCACGCGTTTCCATGTGTTTCAAACAGGACGCTTGCCAGGGCGTCACGTGCCGACACATTCGACCAAGCCGTGAATTGAAAGGCCTGGAAGTAACATTCGCACGCCTGCAGGGCGCTGGAAAGCAGAACCTCGACCTGCTGGCTCGTCGGATCGGCGCCACCTGCAAGAAGCAACGACTGTCGAAACATGATCGCGCCTTCGGATTCCCAAAGATCGAAATGACCGAACAGGAGCTGTTCGTTGATCAGCGAGAGCAAGCGCATGGTTTCAAGCGTACGGGCTTCCGGCACCTTGATATCAAAGGCGCAAGCCAGGTGGATGACCTCGAACTCCTCCATCCAGGAGAAGGAGACGTGATATTCCGTCCAGTTGCCAGTGACCATGATGGAAATCTCATCATCGCCGACACGCTCGAAAGACCATTCATTATTATTGGCGACCTGCTCGATGACATCGACCGGGTGGCAATCGCGTGCGTATTCAATTTCGAGAAGTTCCATCGAATTTCCTGCTTGTTCGCGGGCCTCGCCTCACGGCGTTCCGCATTTTTCATTTTACGCACGACTACACTTCGAAAACCCCGGCACGACCCGCCAAATCTATCCCCTTGGCGGCCATGTGATCCACTTTTCCCCGCGATGAATCACTTCGAATCATGCTGTAATTTCAGTGTATTGATGGAGAGTCTCAGCGCCACCCCCTTTTTCGCCGTTACGCTTTTTCCGTGTGGATATGGACATCGCAACAAAACGTCGAAACCGTGTAAGGGATTCAGCGTAAAGCACTTTTTTCAGCCTGCGCTTGTGGAAAAGATTAATGAAATATTTCGGGATAATTTCTATCCACAGGCTATTTTTCCCGGGCTAAAGAAAAAGCCGGATCTTGCGACCCGGCCGATTTCTATTCGCGAAGAAGAATCAGGCTACTTAGACTGCTCCGCAAGCTTGGCTTCAAGTTCGGCAATGCGCGCTTCAAGGCGCTCGTTTTCGGCGCGTGCCTTAATGGCCATGTCGCGTATCGCGTCAAACTCCTCGCGCTTCACAATATCCATCGAATTGAGAAGCTTCTCGGCCTGCGCTTTGAAGACGGTCTCGGCTTCGCGCTTTACACCTTGCGCCGCACCGGCGGCATCGGTCATCAGCTTGGCGAAATCGTCCAGAATACGGTTGGGTCCGGTTGCCATGGCATATGCTCTCCGTTTAAGCGTTCAGGTAATGACGCGGGCGCACGAATGCAAGCATTTTGCAGGCGGCCCATGGCTTTCGTCTAGCCAAATTTTGTGAAGGAGTTGTGCCGCTTGTCCGATCTTTCCCTGATGCCGATGACTGCGCTCGCGTTTCCCGACATTAGCCCGATTGCGCTTCAACTCGGCCCGATCGCCATCCACTGGTATGGTGTCGGCTATATTGTGGGCATTCTGTTTGCATGGTGGTATGCAAAGCGGCTGGTTTCCAACGATGCGCTCTGGCTTGCCGGGCAGCCACGGCCGCAAAAGCTCGACATTGACGATTTCGTCATGTGGGCCGCGATCGGTGTCGTCCTGGGCGGGCGCGTCGGCTATATACTGTTCTATGACCTGCCCCGCTACCTTGCCAACCCGCTTGACATCTTCAAGGTCTGGGAAGGTGGCATGTCCTTCCATGGCGGCTTTCTCGGCACGACTCTGGCCATGATCTTCTTCGCGCGCTCACGCAAAATTCCGGTTTGGACCATGTTCGACGTTGTTGCGGCAGGCGTTCCGGTGGCGCTCGGCCTCGTGCGTATCGCCAATTTCATCAACTCGGAACTCTGGGGCCGCCCGACCGACCACTCCTGGGGCGTAATATTCCCTACCGGCGGGCCGATCCCGCGTCATCCCAGCCAGCTCTACGAAGCTTTCCTCGAAGGTTTCGTGCTTTTCATCGTGCTCATCGTCCTGATCTTCGCTGCAAAACGTCTGAAGAGACCCGGCTTCATCGCCGGGACCTTCGTGTTCGGCTACGGGCTGTCGCGTATTGCGGCTGAATTCTTCCGCGAACCGGATGCCCAGATCGGCTATCTCGCGGGAAACTGGCTTACTATGGGGATGGTGTTGTCCGTGCCGATGGTGCTGGCGGGTCTCGCTGCCATGGGCTGGAGCCTGCGGAAACGTATGGCATGAACGCATTGGAGCGCCGCATCCGCGAAATGATCGTCGAGACCGGACCGATGAGCGTCGCGACCTACATGTCGCTTTGCCTTTTCGATCCACGGGACGGTTATTACACGACGCGCCAGCCTTTCGGCACAAATGGCGATTTCACCACCGCGCCGGAAGTCAGCCAGATGTTCGGTGAGCTTGCGGGCGTCTGGCTTGCGAGCGCCTGGAGTGCTCCTGCGACATTTGCCGAAATCGGGCCGGGTCGCGGGACGCTGATGAAGGACATGCTGCGCACTCTCGCACGCTTGCGCTCGCCACTGCTCGATCGCGACATCGCCATGATCGAGACCAGCCCGCGCTTGCGGGAAGTGCAGCGTCGGACATTGGGCACTGCCGCCGAAGCGATCCGATGGATTGAAGACGTAACGAAGCTGCCTGCCCAGCCGTTGGTAATTATCGGCAATGAATTGTTCGACGCGGTCCCGATCCGGCAATACGTGCTGCATCAATCGCGATGGCATGAGCGTCTCGTCACGATCACCGATGAAACTCTGGCTTTCGCCATAGGCCCCAACACGCTGGACAATATTTCGAAGGCTGGGGCGAACGAAGGGGATATTCTCGAGGTAGCTCCTGCCCGAACTGCGCTGATGGCGAAGATCGCAATACATCTGAAGACGCATGGCGGCGTCGCTTTGTTCTTCGACTATGGCCACCGGACGTCCGGCATTGGCGACACGCTGCAAGCGGTGCATCGTCATCAATTTTTCCCGGTTCTGGAGCGGCCCGGTGAAGCCGACCTGACATCGCATGTGGATTTCGAAGCACTCGAAACCGTGTGCCGCCAGGCCGGCTTGCGGGCAAAGACGATCACGCAGGCGGATTTCCTGCTCGGCATGGGACTTTTGGAACGTGCCGGGCAACTCGGCGCAAATGCCTCCGAGGAACGGCGTGAAGCTCTCCGCAGCGAGGTCGAGCGGCTGGCGGGTCCTGATCAGATGGGTACGCTGTTCAAGGTGATGGCAGTGAGTGCCCCAGGCAGGAATCTTCCGGTCTTCGACGCGGGCTAAATCGCTTCGACCACTCTTGGCAGCAGCCCCCCGATAGGTCAAGGTGCTTGACGCATGGGCCACCGGCAGGAGAAAAAGCGGATATGGAATCAGCAGTTTCACCTTGCCCGGTACTTGCGCCGGAACTTGCCGCGCTCGCCGCAAATGGCATTCGTCATGGCTTTTTCACCCGCCAAGGCGGCGTATCCCAAGGCATCTATCGCGGCCTTAATATCGGCATCGGCTCCAATGACGACGCTGCCGCCGTCAAGGAAAACCGCCGTCGCGTCGCGCAATGGATGGGGGTGGAGCCGCAGGCATTTCTTTCGCTCTATCAGGTCCATTCCCCCGATGTCGTCATAGTTGAAAAACCATTCGACGGAGAGCGTCCAAGGGCCGACGCGCTCGTGACGAAAATTCCCGGCCTCGCGCTGGGCGCGACCTCGGCCGACTGCGGCCCCATTCTCTTCGCCGAACCGGGGGCTGGTATCATCGGCGCCGCCCATGCGGGCTGGAAAGGTGCCCTCACCGGCGTTCTCGAAGCGACAATCGACGCCATGGAGATTCTGGGTGCCAGGCGCGACAGGATCATCGCCGTACTCGGACCTTCGATCAGCCAGAAGAATTACGAAGTCGGTCCTGAATTCGTCCAGCGCTTCTGTGCCGACAAGCCTGAAAACCAGCGTTATTTCATCGCCTCGGACAAGCTCGGCCACGCGCTTTTCGATCTGAACGCCTATACGGTGGATCGTCTGAACGCCGCCGGTGTGCAGGGGTCTCAGCTTGGCCGCTGCACCTATGCGGAGGAAGAACTGTTTTTCTCCTACCGCCGAACCACACATCGCAGCGAGCCGGATTATGGCCGCCAGATTTCCGCGATTTCCATTCAAGCCTGACCACCAACCGTTCTGGAGACTTCCCATGGCTCTGCATTTCGAACGTTCTGAATTCGACGCCCGACGCGACCGGCTGGTCATGGAAATGGCTGAAAAGAAGCTCGACGCCATGCTGCTCTTCGCCCAGGAGAGCATGTACTGGCTGACCGGCTTCGATACGTTTGGCTTCTGTTTTTTCCAGTGCCTCGTCGTAAAGGCCGACGGCTCGATGGTACTTTTGACGCGCTCTGCCGATCTGCGTCAGGCGCGCCATACCTCCATCATCGACAACATCGTCCTTTGGACCGACCGCGATGGAGCCAATCCGGTCAACGACCTGCAGGACCTTCTGACCGATCTCGACCTGCTTGGCATGCGCGTAGGCGTTGAGTTCGACACACACGGCCTCACCGCCGCCAATGGCCGCAAGCTTGAAGAAAAACTCGCCAGCTTCTGCAAGCTGGTCGATGGCTCCGACATTGTTTCGCGGCTGCGCGTCGTCAAAAGTTCCGCCGAAATTGCCAAGGCAGAACGTGCCGCCGAACTCTCCGACGATGCCTTCGACGCAGCGCTTTCGCTCGTCAAAGAGGGTGCCGATGAGGGGCAGATCCTGGCCGCCATGCAGGGCGCGATCTTTGCAGGCGGCGGCGACTACCCGGCCAATGAGTTCATCATCGGCTCGGGTGCTGACGCCCTGCTTTGCCGCTATAAGGCCGGTCGCCGCCAGCTTATGGAAAACGACCAGCTGACGCTGGAATGGGCGGGCGTTTTCCATCACTACCATGCGCCGATGATGCAAACCGTTCTGACCGGCAAGGCGACGAAACGCCACCAGGAACTCTATGAGGCAGCGGTCGCCGCGCTCACGGCAGTCGAAAAAGCGATGGTCTCCGGCAATACGTTCGGCGATGTATTCGATGCTCACGCCAAGGCGCTGGAGGCTCACGAACTTTCCAAGCATCGCCTCAATGCATGCGGCTATTCCGTCGGCGCGAGATTCAGCCCATCCTGGATGGATATGCCCATGTTCTATCAGGCGAATCCTGAGATAATCGTCCCGAATATGACCCTTTTCGCGCACATGATCATCATGGATTCGGAGAGCAATACGGCGATGACGCTAGGTCGCACCTACGTGACGACCGATTCCGCGCCGCGTCGGCTCTCCCGCCACGGGATGGAGCTTATCGTGCGGTAAGGGAGCGCCAACATAAGGAGATGGCCATGGCCAGTCGGCGTTTTCGGGTGCGGATTGGTTTTGTTCTGGTCATTATAGGCGCACTGCCTGCCGCGTGCACAAGCACCGACGAACTCCTTTCGCCGTCAGGGGCAAGGGAAGGCTCCGCAAGAAGCCTTGCGCGAACATCCGGTGTCTTCGCCAACCTCTTGTCGCCGGACAAGCCGATACGGGACACGCAGACCACCTCGGCACTTGCCTTGCAGCAGACGGCATCGGCCCTCCTGGTTTCCCATCAGGAGAAACCGGAGCGTATACGGTTGATGCCTTTATTGACGATGCCCTCCGACAATATCACGTTTCTGATCGAACGTCTTTATGCCCAGGCCCCACCACGCCACCTGGTTTTCGTGACCGCGGATGCAGATGCAGGATTGACGATGCTGGGGCAGCTCTCGGCTGTGCAGCAAGAGGCGAGCGTCAAAGTTGCATATGTGTGGGAACTTATCGACAGCGAGGGAAGAGAGCTTCATCGCCTGATGGGAACGCAAAGCGCGCCGGCAGAGGCTGGCAGCAATGCGGCAACGACGGATGTTTGGGACCTAGTCCCGCCCGAACTCATGCAGCGCGTCGCGGACGAAACCGTCGAGGGGCTGATCCGCTGGCTCCCGAGCAGCACATACGCGGCGGCGCCCTGAATGGAAGTTGCATTCACGCCCGCCACACCAATATCGCGAATCTGTGCGCTTTACGCACCACTTATCAACCGACAGCACACGAAATTTCATTCACATGCGCAGAATCTTGTGCCAAAGGGTTGAATTACCGAGAGGGAGGATTAAAAGCCCGCACATCATCGGATTAGGCCACAGCGCCGAGGATATTTCATGAAACTTTTCGCGGGAAATTCCAATAAGGTGCTGGCGGAAGCCGTAGCGCGTTATCTCAACATTCCACTCGGTCAGGCATCGGCCAGACGTTTCGCAGACGACGAGATCTTCTTCGAAATTCAGGAGAACGTACGCGGCGAGGACGTCTTCATCCTCCAGTCGACCTCCTATCCTGCAAACGACCACCTGATGGAAATGCTGATCATGATCGACGCTTTCCGTCGTTCGTCAGCACGCCGTATCACTGCCGTCCTGCCTTATTTCGGCTATGCGCGTCAGGATCGTCGCACTTCGGGCCGCACGCCCATCTCGGCCAAGCTGGTCGCCAATCTGATCACCGAGGCCGGTGCCGACCGCGTTCTGACGCTCGACCTGCACGCCGGCCAGATCCAGGGCTTCTTCGACATCCCGACCGACAATCTCTACGCTGTGCCGGTCATGGCCCGCGACGTGCGTACGCACAATGAGCTAGCCAATGTCATGGTCGTCTCGCCCGACGTTGGCGGCGTGGTTCGCGCACGTTCGCTCGCCAAGCGCATAGATGCGCAACTTGCCATCGTTGACAAGCGTCGCGAGCGCCCCGGCGAATCGGAAGTAATGAACGTTATTGGTAGCGTCCACGGCAAGGATTGCCTGCTCATCGATGATATTGTCGATTCCGGCGGTACGCTTTGCAACGCAGCCGAGGCCCTGCTCAACAACGGCGCAACGAGCGTCACAGCTTATATTACGCATGGTGTTCTGTCGGGGGCGGCATTCAAGCGTATCGCTAAGTCCAAGCTGAAGGAGCTGGTCATCACCGACTCCATTCAGCCGACAGACGAAATTCGCGCCGTAAAGAACATTCGTATCCTGTCGATCGCCGACCTGATCGGTGAGGCTATTTCGCGGACGGCTTCCGAGCAGTCCGTTTCGAGCCTGTTCGACTAATCTACGCAAGGGTCCAGATTTGATGAGGGCGGGCAGAGATGCCCGCCTTTTCTATGGACGGTTTTGCACTACGCTTGCATATTTTAGGCCTGCTCGGTTATAGCTCCGGCAGTTTAAAGCCCGTTCCAGCAATTTTTACTCTCGTACAGGCAGCGATTGTCTTGATCCATAGCGAAGCCAGCTCAAGCTCCCCCAAGGTAAAAAACTGGTATGCGCCCGCCGCCATCGCGCTCTTCGTGGTCGCTTTCGCCTTGTATGCAGACCTGTCTCGCATCAATCTCGACCGGCATGGCGATATGGTCGAAAATTATGCATGGGGTATGCTCTGGCAATGGGGCAATGCCAAACATCCGCCGTTCTTCGGCTGGGTGACGGCCGTCTGGTTTTCCGTGTTCGAACGCGGGAGCGGAACCTATTATCTCCTGTCTGCGGTCAGCTCCGGTCTGACGCTCCTCGCTATCTGGCGCATCGCTCTTCGCTATGGCGATCAAAGCCTGGCACTACTTGCGGTGCTGGTGGCAATGATGCTACCGCCCATGACGTTCTTGGCTATCAAGTACAATGCCAGTTCGGCCATGACGCCGATCTGGGCCGCAGCTTTCCTGTTCTATCTGCGCGGCCTGGAAAAGCGGAAGCTGTACGACGCCGTGATCCTCGGTGCTCTCGCCGGGGCAGCCATGCTGACGAAGTACCACTCTGCCGTACTTCTTGGAGCACTTTTTCTGCATGCCCTGTTCGACAAGGACGCGCGTCCCGTCCTCTTCTCCGCCTTTGGCTTCGTTACGGCGGTGACCTTCTTCGCGACAGTCGCCGGGCACATTCTCTGGCTGATACGTAACGACTTCCTGCCGATAACCTATGCTGCTGAGCAAGGCGGCGGCGGCCTTGCGGATGTCGCGGAATATGCACTTTCCTTCCTGGCAAGCATACCGCTTTATATCCTGCCCGGTGCGGCGCTTCTCCTGCTGATCAATACGCGCGTCACCGACGCCCGCCCTATTTTATCCCGCATCAAGCCTGAAGGTCTGCTGCGCACGGTGGAAGGCCGAGCCCTTCTCTCTTTCGCAATCCTGCCTACAATCCTGACGCTTATCCTGGGTATCGGCGTACAGGCTGAGATTTCCAGCGTCTGGGCCCTGCCGTTCTACACGCCCTTTGCCGTTCTGCTCGCGCTTCTGGTGCCGGAGGGCCTTCGCCGTACGCAATTCAGGAAACCACTCTTTTTCGTCGCTAGCTTCTTTGCCCTTCTTCTGGCCCTGACGCCGTTTCTACGCGATTATGCCAGCCGCCTCGATGTCTCCAATGCAATGGCGCCGCTTGAAGAATTGGTCGCCCAGGTCGATGAGATGTGGGCAACACACGGCGGAAGAACACCGGCGCCTGCTCTGGTGGGGGAACGCGTTTTCGTCAATGCTGCGGCCTTTTACTCCCGTTTCGATCCATACGTGATCATGGAAAACAACCTGGTTCACGTGAAGGATTACGCCAGCCTCGATACGATCCGCGCGTCCGGCACCATCGGCATCTGCCGCAACGACGGCGCGACCTGGTGCGCGGCACAGGTTCAAGCCTTGCTACCGACAGGAACACAGCCGCAAAGCATCACGATCAAGGGAACCGATGGCACCAGCGATTGGCCATTCCTGATCTGGATTGTTCCAGCGCAGCCAGCAAACTAGCGCAAACGCCCTTCGATCGCCCATCGCGACGCGAGGAAGTTCAAAACCGCCGCAACGATCGTGCCAATGATCTTCGCGGGCCATATGCCGATCAAGCCGCTCGCAAAAACGATGAACCCGGATGAAACGCCCAGCGAAATCAGTGCGCCCAGGCTGACGAAGCGCAGAAACGAGCTACGATCGCCGATCTCGACATCGCGCTCGAAAGACCAGCGGGAGTTGACCCAGTAGGAGATCGAGACAGCTACCCCCCATGAAAGGATATTTGCCGGCAGGGCCCATATTCCAACCAGGGTAAGAAGCGCAAATATGCTCAGATCAACGAGCGTGTTCCCGATTCCTACAATACCGAAGCGCAGGATCTTTCCGTGCAGCCCCTTTGGAGCGGATTTCATAATCACAGAGTTTCAATCCGTTTCGTACAATTGTCAGTTCTGACAGAAAATTCCTATGGACATAGGGGAATGTTTGTCTCAATTGCGTTACTACCGCACAATCCTTTATAGAAGCCGTCACACAAGTCGCACGCCCTCCGGGCTTAAGCTCATTGACAAATATCCATATAGGCTGGATAGGCAGCCGGCCTTATATCATCATGCACTGGACAGGGAGACCCGCGACCTGAACTTGCGCCCCGGAGACCTTGATGCCCCTTCTCTCCCTCGTCGTACCATTTTTGAACGAAAGCGAAGCTGCGCCGCATTTCGCTCAATTCACGACGGAGCTGGAAAAAATCATCAAGACCCGTTTTGGTCTGGATATGGAAACAGTCTTCGTCGATGACGGCAGCCGCGACACATCCATCGAACGTTTCTCCATGACGATGACCGGCCAATGGTCGATCATCGAGCTCTCGCGCAATTTCGGCAAGGAAATGGCCCTTTTTGCCGGACTTGAACATGCGAAGGGTGACTACGTTCTCATGATCGACGCGGACATGCAGCATCCAATGTCCGTTTGCCTTGCGATGATCGAAGAGATCATTACCGATGACGATCTCGATGTCGTTTATACTATTCGCGACGATCGACGCGCCGAGTCGCTGAAGAAGGAAGTGGCCGGGCGGGCCTTCTACTGGCTCATCAACTTTCGCCAGCGCTTTCAAATGCCCGAAAACGCAGGCGATTTCCGTATCATGCGGCGTAATGTCGTGGATGCATTGCTGACGGTGCGTGATCGCCGCCGTTTCAATAAGGGGCTTTACGCCTGGACGGGCTTCCGCCAGAAGGGCCTGCCCTATACGCCCGACGCACGCATCGGCGGAGCGACAAAATGGTCCAAGCTTTCACTGCTTGGTCTTTCGCTTGAGGGCATCACGTCGTTCTCGGCACTACCCCTCCGGATTGTTTCCGCGTTCGGTGCCCTGACCGGGCTTTTCGGCATTTTCTACGGTATAAAGATTATCTTCGAGGTGTTCTTCTACGGTACGTCGGTTCCAGGCTATCCCAGTCTGATCGTTGCGATCACGGTACTTGGCGGCCTCAATCTGGCTCTGCTTGGTCTGTTGGGAGAATATGTCTGGGTCAGTATTGCGGAATCGAAGAACCGGCCACTCTATCTTATCCGCAAGATCCATCGCTCGGACAATATCGATGGCTGAGGATCGTAAGTTGCTTCTCCTTGCGGATGACTACGCCTTGTCGCACGGCATTAGTGCCGGAATTCGCACGCTGATAAAGGCAGGAAAAATTTCCGGTACCGGCTGCATGACGCTGTTCCCCGAGTGGAAAAGCGAAGTCGCCGCCTTGCGGGAAATCGAGCGCCCCGGGGCACAGGTCGGTCTTCACATGACGCTCACCGACTTCGCGCCGCTTTCGAGCAATCCGCTCCTTGCGCGCCATGGAAACATGCCGGATCTACGCTCGCTTATTGCGGCGACCCTTTTCACGCGTAAGTTCGACGATGCGATTCATACAGAGCTCGATGCGCAGCTCGATGCCTTCACGCAGTATATGGGACATGCTCCGCATTATATTGATGGCCATCAGCACGTGCATTTTCTGCCGCCCGTTCGGCGCTGGTTTGCGAAACGCGCAGCACAATGGGCTGACAGCAGCCGCCCTTGGTTGCGCGGCGCTCCGACATTCGCAGGCGCAACATCAACCAGCATCCGCACTAAAATTGCCTTTGCGAGCTTTCTCGCTCTTGGCTTCGAGGATGCAGTCAGCCGCTACGGCTATGAGATACGCGGCCCGCTTTGCGGCTTCTACGATTGGCAGGAAGGGCGGAATTTCGAGCCCATGCTCCGTGGTTTGCAAAGAAATGCCCCCTCCGACGCCGTCGTCATGTGCCATCCTGGTTACGTCGATGACCTGCTGCGCCAGCGCGACGTCTTCGTTGAAGCACGCCAGACCGAGTTCAACGTCCTTCTGAACGGAAATTACGCCGCTCTCTAAGGCAAATCGCGCCCCGAACCTTGCACTTCCCGGACATTCTGCTATAGAGCCGCCAACCGCGTAGACACCCTTGGAGGCAACGCGGCCGAAAGCGCATCGGCGCGGATTTCATCCCTGCACAGCACTTTCCGTTCTCAGAAGGCACAGAAGCCCTCTGCGGATGCTCCAGTAACACTTGAAAGGTCAAGCCATGAGCCACGATACCTATGAGCTCCAGGCCGAGACGCGCGAACGGGTTGGTAAGGGGTCCTCCCGTGCTCTTCGTCGCGACGGCAAGATTCCGGCTGTCATCTATGGTGACAAGCAGGAACCGATTTCCATTGCTATCCCTGCCAAGGAAACCACGCTGCGTCTGCACGCCGGCGGTTTCAAAACCACCATCGCAACCATCATTGCGGGCGGCAAGAAGTACCAGGTTCTTCCGAAGGACTACCAGCTCGATCCGGTCCGCGACACGCTGGTCCACGTCGATTTCCTGCGCGTTTCGAAAAATACCACCGTTACGGTTGCCGTTCCGGTCCATTTCGAGAACGAAGAAAAGTCGCCTGGCCTGAAGCGCGGCGGCGCGCTCAATATCGTTCGTCACGATGTTGAATTTCTCTGCGCAGCCAATGACATTCCTGAAGCGATCACTGTCGATCTTACCGGCCTCGACATCGGCGATTCGGTTCACATCTCGGCTGTCAAGCTGCCTAAGGGTGTGACGCCGGTCATCTCAGACCGCGACTTCACCATCGCCACCATCACCAGCACGCTCCCGCTCGCGGCCGACGACGCTGCCGAAGGCGAAGAAGCAGCTGACGAAAAGTCGGAAGACTAAGACTGGCGACCACCCGGAGAATGATGCCATGCTGATTTTCGCAGGGCTCGGCAATCCGGGTGCTCAATATGAAAACAACCGGCACAATGTCGGTTTCATGGCGGCGGACGCAATTGCGCGCCGCCATGGATTTTCCTCCTGGTCCAGGAAGTTTCAGGCGGATATCGCCGAAGGTCGCATTGGCGGCGAAAAGATCCTTCTCATCAAACCCCTCACCTATATGAACTTGTCCGGCCAATCCGTCGGTGAGGCGATGCGCTTTTACAAGCTCGGCAACGACGCTCTCACCGTCTTCTACGACGAGTTGGACCTTGCGCCCGGCAAGGTGCGCGTGAAGCGCGGTGGCGGTTCCGGCGGTCACAACGGCATCAAGTCGCTCGACGCGCATTGCGGCGCGGATTATCAGCGCGTGCGTATCGGCATCGGCCATCCAGGCGACAAGACACGCGTACACAATCATGTACTGGGCGATTTTGCCAAGGCCGATCAGGAATGGCTTGCTCCCCTGCTCGATGCCATGGCCGATCATGTCGAGCTTCTGGTCAAGGACGACGCAGCCGGCTTTCTCAACAAGCTGTCGCTGAACGGCAAAGCCGCCGACACGACCAAACCCGAAGCCAAGAAGCAGAGCCACATTCGCCAAGCCCGCAGCAACAAGCCGCAGATCGAAATCCCTACAAAAGGACCCATGGCGGAAATGCTTGCAAAACTTCTGTCCAAAAAAAGCTGATTTCCATCCTTCAATGAGACAATGCCGTGTTAGGCATTGGCGCGGTTGCAAAGCCACGTTAGAACCTTGTGCGTAATCATCCGGGAAATATCGATGAACTCTCCGCTGCAACAGACGCTGCTCAACGCCATCCGCACCATTCCGGATTATCCGAGGCCTGGCGTCCAGTTCCGCGATATTACCACGCTGCTTGGCGATGCTCGCGCCTTCCGCCGCACCGTCGACGAAATGGTGCAACCCTTTGCTGGTTCCAAGGTCGACAAGATCGCCGGTATCGAGGCGCGCGGCTTCATCCTGGGTGGCGCCATAGCGCACCAGACCTCGTCCGGATTCGTTCCGATCCGCAAGAAGGGCAAGCTACCGCATGAAACGGTCCGCGTTGCCTATAGTCTGGAATACGGCATCGACGAAATGGAGATGCACAAGGACGCGGTCAAACCAGGCGAACGCGTTATTCTCGTAGACGACCTGATTGCTACGGGTGGCACGGCGGAAGCCGCTGCCAAACTCCTAAACCAGCTTGGCGCCGAAATCGTCGCGGCCTGCTTCGTCATCGACTTGCCGGATCTCGGGGGCCGCAGGAAGCTCGAAGCGTTGGGTGTTCCCGTCCATACGCTCCTGTCCTTCGAAGGCGATTGAGCAACAAATCCATTCCTCGATTGCGCCACAAAACAGACACGCGAAGCTTTTCGAAAGACTTCGCCTGGCGCCAAGACCCAGCGGCCGTTCTCGGTAATATACAGGCCGGCATTGTAACCGCTTGCTGCCGTCATGATCTCGCGCAGAAACGTAAAGAAGCAAGCCCCATCCGTTGAGAGCCTGTCTCCCCTCCCTTATCTAGGCCATCCTCACCAGCACCGCCGTCTCGAAGGACAAGATCAGCTCCCCATCCTGGTTTTCGGCTTCCGCCAATCCGGTCAGCATGCTCCAGCCAGGGCGGCTGGCCAACGGCCGGATTGCCTTCGAGGTGCGATAATAGGTGACGGTGCTGCCGGCATAGGCAGGCTTGATCCATTTCAAGTTCTTGATCCCTGGCGAAGGGCCGAATTGCGGCCCCGGCTCGCTCCGCATTGCGGCGAGGTTGTAGCGCATCCAAAGCGAGGCAGTATGCCAGCCGGAAGCACACAGGCCGCCGAGAACGCTTTGCTTTGCCGCCTCTTCGTCGAGGTGAAAAATCTGCGGATCGAATTTCGTGGCAAAGCGGATGATATCGTCAGCGGTAAACAGATGTTTGCCGAGCAGAATACGCTCGTCCATGCGGAACATGTCTTGTGTCATGCTGCGGCGCCCGCGCGCGTGCGGAACATAACGGCGTTGCGCAGTTCCATGACCACTTCGCCCTCCTGATTAATCATTTCGCCTTCAAGCGTGACCACCCCGACACCGGGGCGCGATTTCAACAGCCGCGCCTCAACTGCGGTAACAAAGGCTTCAAGCGTATCGCCAGCCAGAACGGGTTTCTTCCACCGCGCATAGTCGAGGCCCGGCGATCCCTGCCCGGTCGAGTTCAGCAACAATCCGTCACAGAAAAGGCGCATGAACATCGAAGCCGTGTGCCAGCCGGACGCCGACAACCCGCCAAGAATGCTCGCTTTTCCAGCCTCCTCATCCAGATGCATCGGCTGCGGATCGAATTCGCTGGCAAATTCGATAATCTCTGCGGCTTCGACCTTCTTCGTCCCAAGCGAGATACGGACGCCGGGCTGCAGGTCCTCATAGGCAAATGTTTTCGTCACAGCACATCCTGATTTTGTCCTCCACACAATGGCGGGATGCGCTTTACCCTTCAAGATAAAATTGCCCGGACGACGCTGTTCTGCGTTCCTTTTAAGACGGCTTGGTTCCAGAGCGGTCGCAACCCTTGTTGCGCGGCGCACCAAAATCATTGCACATGCGGCGGTATAACAACCGGAAGCCACTAATGACCGATTTAAGGAATGCGCTCGCCAGTGCGGCGGATCGAAATCTGATCAGCCATGAGCAGGCTCGAACGCTGGAACCGTTTCTGGAAGAAAAACTCGGACCCCAGCCGGAAACTTTACGCGCATGGCACGATGATGAATGGCCGGCAGTCGAGGAAACCGAGGCGCCGCGCTTTGTGCGGGGCTTCCACGATATTTTGATTACCATCGGCGTCGTGATTGGCCTCCTCGGCATCTGGGGCGTGTCAGGACCATACGGCGGCATTCTGGCCAGTGTGCTGCTGAGCGAGATTCTGGTGAGGCGGCAGCGTCTTGCACTCCCGGCGGTCGTGCTGTCCGTCCTGTTCACCCTGTTTGTCAGCGCGGCTGGTTTGACGTTGTATTCTGTCGAAACCGCTGGATTGGACGAGGCGTTGAGCCGAATGCTGGCCATGGTCCTCACCGTTCCAGTTCTTCTTCTACCCTATTATCTGCGTTACAAGACGCCGATCGCGCTTGGCATCATCCTGACCGGAATTTTTGCCTCTGTCTTTGTGGCGATGCTGAAGCTGATCGACATGATCTATGGCCTGCCACAGATGGTCGACGATCACCCCCTGGCGATGTCGTCGCTCGCGCTCGTCACCGCGCTGGCTCTCTTTACGCTCGCGATGCGATTTGATCTTTCGGATCGCCTTCGTGTCACCCGGCGCTCCGATGTAGCCTTCTGGCTGCACCTGATCACCGCACCGGCTTTGCTCGGCTCCATGCTGTCCTTTACTCTCTCACCTGCGCTGCATGATGCGAGCATTGAAACGGTGCTCTATGGCAAAGAGCCGCTCCTCGTCATCGCTATTGTTGCCTGTTTCATGGGAATCGGTGTTCTCATCGACCGCCGCGCCTTTGTTACATCGGGCCTGCTGTCACTCGGCATCTCAATCGGGACACTGCTCTACAACGACACAGCGCCGGATTTCATGGCTTACGTGACAATGTTGATTGTCGGCATAATTGTTCTGACGATCGGCATTGGCTGGCAATTCTTCCGCGCACAGGCACTGAAGCTTCTGCCAGCGAAGATGCGCGACAGGTTACCCCCTGTCCGCCTTTGAACAGAGGGCGGCTGGCTGCTAGAGCCAGCCTTTCTTCTTGAAATAGAGATAGGGCAAGATCGCCGCAACCGCCATCATGCCGAGCGCCATTGGATAGCCAAGCGCCCATTTCAACTCGGGCATAATGTCGAAGTTCATGCCGTAAATCGAGGCGACGAGCGTCGGCGGCAGAAAGACGACGGCGGCAACCGAGACTATCTTGATGATCGCGTTCTGTTCAACTCCGATCATGCCGAGGGTCGCGTCGAGCAAAAACGCAACCTTTTGCGAAAGGAAGTCGGCGTGGCGCACCAGCGCATCCATATCGCGTGATACGGACTTCAGCCGCCCTTTGTTTTCCTTGGAACGCCCGGGCTGTACCAGCAGGAAAGGTGGCAGGCGGACGAGAGTGGTGAGGCTTTCACGCATCCGCGAGGCAAATTCCTCCTTGGCGCCGATCTGATGAAGTACCGAAAGAAGCTCGTCATTGCGCTTGGAGGAATGACCGACGGCCTTGTTGAAGATCACACGACCGACAAGATCGATCTCGCGCCCGACCCGCTCAAGATGGTCGGCCAGATGCTCAATGATCGATTCCAGAAGACCGATCAGAATGTCCTCGCCATCATTGCATGCAATGGTCGTGAACTGCGTGCGCTGCGCGAAAGTCATCAGAGCCTTGGGCTCGTGAAAACGTATCGTCACCAATTGCTGCCCGGAAAGCACGAAGGTGATCGGCACGAGTTCGGGCTGATCCGTATCGGCTTTCGTGGGCAAAACAGCGGTTAGATAAATGGCACCCTGATAGACGTAGAGGCGGGAAGAGAGCTCGATCTCTTCCATCTCGTCGCGCGTCGGCACCTCTATGTGTGGCACGGCAACTTCCGCCGTACGCATAGACTCTTCGGAGGGGTTGAAGAGGTCGATCCAGACAGGCCTTACGCCCTCCTCAAGAGGGGTAGGAACTAGCTTGCCACCAGAAACGACATAGGCCTGAAGCATTTATCACCCTTCCATATCGTATACCTTAGAAATGGCATAAACCGTCCAGCGCCGGCCTTGTCGGGATACTCCCGTCGAAGCGACGTCGGAAGAGCGCGGTCGTTCATCAGCCTATGTATTGAACTTGAACATGAGCACGTCGCCATCCTGCACAACGTATTCCTTGCCTTCATCGCGCGCCTTGCCAGCTTCCTTGGCTGCGACTTCGCCGCCCAGTGTGACAAAATCATTATAGGAAATGGTCTGGGCACGAATAAAGCCGCGCTCGAAATCCGTATGGATCACACCCGCGGCCTGCGGAGCCTTGGTGCCGACGCGGATCGTCCAGGCACGGCATTCCTTCGGGCCGACCGTGAAATAGGTGATGAGATGCAGGAGGTCATAGCCAGCGCGGATCAGCTTATCCAGGCCGGGCTCTTCGAGGCCAAGATCCTTCAGGAACTCCTGCGCATCCTCTTCCGGCAATTGCGCGACCTCCGCCTCGATGGCGGCGGAAATGACAACAGTGCCTGCACCTTGATTGGCGGCCATCTCCTCGACGGCCCTGGTGTGCGCATTGCCGGTGGCGGCTTCGCCTTCCGAGACATTGCACACGTAGAGAACAGGATGAGAGGTCAGCAGGTTGAGCCCGTTCAGGATCGCAATCTCATCTGGAGCGAATTCCTTCAGGAGAAGACGCGCAGGCTTGCCGTCCTGCAGAAGTTCCAGCACACGCTCCATTACCGGAACTGTTGCTAGCGCTTCCTTGTCTTTCAGTTGCGCGCGCTTGCGCATCTGCACGATACGGCGCTCGATGCTTTCCAGATCAGCCAGCATCAGCTCGGTTTCGACCACCTCTGCATCGGCTACCGGATTGATGCGGCCTTCGACATGAGTAATATCGTCGTCCTCAAAGCAACGCAGCACATGTACGATAGCATCGACTTCACGAATATTGGCAAGGAACTGGTTACCAAGACCTTCGCCCTTCGAAGCCCCCCGCACGAGGCCGGCAATGTCCACGAAGGAGATACGGGTCGGGATTATTTCCTTGGATTTGGCGGTGTCAGCCAGCTTCTTCAGGCGCGGATCCGGCACGGCCACTTCACCCGTATTCGGCTCGATGGTGCAGAACGGATAGTTCGCGGCCTGTGCTGCCGCCGTCTTGGTCAGCGCATTGAACAGTGTGGACTTGCCGACATTCGGCAGGCCGACGATACCGCATTGAAAACCCATGGATGAAGCCTTGTCGCAACTGGAAAATCTTGTCGCAGGCTATGGGCCACCGGACAAGCGGCGTCAACCCTCTCACCATTTCGTATCACCCTGCACCACTTTAGCATCCCTGCAACCCAACGTTTACAAGAGCATATCTGCGCGTGGATTATTCGCGAACCAATAATAAAAGATAATTTCAAATATAATAAATTAAAGAAATTATAGATTTTCGAGATTTTCCACGGGCGAATCCGACCAGTTAAAAAATCAATATGATCTGATTGTATTAGGCAGTGGACTAGCAGGACAAATCTTAGCGCTTTCCGTTGCAGACAGAAAATCTGTTCTGGTCGCTCGCAGGTTCAGTTCAAACGCTTCCGCGTCCACTTACGCTCAAGGTGGCATTTCGGCGGTGTACTCTGCGAATGGCAGCCATGAAAAACACTTTAACGACACATTGAATGTGCAGCTCGCACACAAAGTCAGCGAAGGCGTTCTGATCGGCTGGCTCTGCACATTGCTGATTTCCGCTGGCGCTCTCATCGTCTTCAAATGATATCGCAAGGCCGGTGGCAATGCACCGGCCCCTGCTCGCAATCAATGCTCGACATTTGACCAGACACGACGCTTGGTCAGATAAAGCAGCACGCCCAGCAGACCAAGGAAGAGCATCACTTTGAAGCCCAAGGCCTTGCGCGCTTCCAGATGCGGTTCTGCCGCCCACATGAGGAAGGCCGAGACATCGCGCGAATATTGCTCGACCGTCTGCGGGCTGCCGTCATCATACGTGACCTGGTCGTCCTGGATTGGTTGCGCCATGGCGAGTGCTGGACCCGCTATGAAGGCCGGATTGTAATACGTGCCTTCGGCGATCTCCACATGGGCCGGCGCCTCCTCGCCGTAGCTCGTCAGCAGATTATGAATATAATCCGGTCCGCCTTCCGCGTACTGGGTGAAGATGTCGTAGACGAAGGTCGGGAAGCCACGCTCCACGGTGCGCGCCTTTGCAATCAGCGAGAAATCCGGTGGTGCTGCACCATTGTTGGACGCTGCTGCCGCTTCGGCATTCGGGTAGGGCGACGGAAAATAGTCGGATGGTATACCTGCGCGCGTAAACATCTCGCCGTCGGCATTTGGACCGTCCTCAATCTCATATTCACCCGCGATCGTACGAATCTGCCCCTCGGTATAGCCCAATCCCTCCAGAGTGCGGAACGAGACGAGGCTCATCGAATGGCAGGCCGAGCAGACTTCGCGATAGACCTTGAAGCCGCGCTGCAGCTGCCCCTTATCGAACGTGCCGAAAGGGCCAGCGAAGGACCAGTCGATCGGTTCCGGCTTCTTCAGAGGATAATGCGGCGTGGCGTGCTCGCCCTCCGCCTCTTCCTGAGCTGAGACCGGCGCACCAAGCAGGCTGAAGCCAAGGAGTGCCAAAGCGGCATATTTGAATTTCAGCATCATTCCGCTCCCACGCGCTCGACGTTTTCGGGCGTCGTCCTGCGGTTTTTCTCCAACACAGCTTCGGTGATCGAGTTTGGAATGCGTTTAGGCGTCTCGATCAGACCTAATACCGGCATGATGATCAGGAAGAAGGCGAAATAGAACAGCGATGATGCCTGCGACAGCACAACATAGACACCCTCCGCCGGGCGTGATCCCAACCAGCCCAGAAACAGCGCGTTGAACGCGAAAAGCCAAAAGAAGAACTTGTAGAGCGGACGATAGACAGCAGAGCGAACCTTCGACGTGTCCAGCCACGGCACGAAAAACAGCACCGCGATCGCGCCAAACATGGCAAGCACGCCACCGAGCTTGGAATCGATCGGCCCAATGTTGAAGGTTACGGCACGCAGGATCGCGTAGAAGGGCAGGAAGTACCATTCCGGCACAATATGGGCCGGCGTCTTGAGCGAATTTGCTTCGATGTAATTGTCGGGATGACCGAGATAATTCGGAATGTAGAAGATGAAATAGGCAAAGACCGCGAGAAACACGATCATCCCGAAGGCGTCCTTGATGGTCGCGTAAGGCGTGAAGGGCAGCGTGTCGGTCTTGGCCTTGATCTCGATGCCTGTCGGGTTTGTCTGCCCTGTCACGTGCAGTGCCCAGATATGGAGCACCACGACGCCGGCGATCATGAAAGGCAAGAGATAGTGCAGCGAGAAGAAGCGGTTGAGGGTCGGATTATCGACCGCAAATCCGCCAAGCAGAAGCTGCTGGATCCATTCCCCCACCAGCGGAATGGCGGTGAAGAAACCAGTGATAACGGTCGCACCCCAGAAGCTCATCTGTCCCCAAGGCAGCACGTAGCCCATGAAGGCCGTCGCCATCATCAGGAGATAGATGATGCAGCCCAGGATCCAGAGCAGCTCGCGGGGCGCCTTGTAGGAGCCGTAATAAAGGCCGCGGAATATGTGGATATAAACGGCGATAAAGAAGAAGGACGCGCCATTGGAGTGCATATAGCGCAACAGCCAGCCGGAGTTCACGTCGCGCATGATCTTCTCGACGGAATTGAACGCCACGCCCGTGCTGGCCGCGTAATGCATGGCGAGAACCACACCGGTGATGATCTGCGCCACCAGCATGATCGCCAGAATGCCGCCGAACGTATAGGCATAGTTCAGGTTGCGCGGCACCGGGTAGGACACGAAGGAATCATGCACCAGCCGCGGCAGCGGCATACGGGCGTCGAACCAGCGTTCGATGCCCGTCTTGGGCGTGTAGGTCGAGTGTCCACTGCTCATGAATGTCCCCCTCTGCCTGTCTGGCCGGAGTGCGGTTTCGAGGTATCCTCCCCGTCGTCACCGCTTTTTACTATCGAAACGATGCATTGCTGGCGCGCGAGAAACCGCGCTGCCCTAACCGATGCGAATCGTCGTGTCGGAAATGAATTCGAATGTCGGGACCAGAAGATTTGTCGGCGCCGGCCCTTTACGAATACGCCCCGCCGTATCGTAGTGAGATCCGTGACAGGGGCAGAACCAACCGTTGAAATCGCCTGCCTGACCAAGTGGAACGCAACCGAGATGCGTGCAGGAGCCGACCATGACGATCCAGTTTTCCTTACCCTCTCCCGCCGAGCGATCGAGATCCGTCGCCTCCGCATCCGGAGCCAGATTCTCGTTTCGGGCAATCGGGTCCTTCAGCTCGGAGAGCTGCACGGCTCGCGCTTCCTCGAGTTCTTTTTCGGTGCGATTACGGATGAAGATCGGCTTGCCACGCCATTTCGCCGTCAGCGACATGCCTGGCTCCAGGGCTGAAACATCGATCTCGACGGTGGCGAGCGCCAGCGTCGATGCATCGGGGCGCATCTGATCGATGAATGGCCAGGCGACGCCGGCTGCCCCCACTGCGGCGGCAGCACCGGTTGCGATATAAAGAAAATCGCGTCGGCCTGGGTCAACTTTATCGTCGGTACTCACAGCGCTTGGGTCCTCCTGCCTCAGCGTGCCACGGGCTCCTCAACCCGCTCCCTCCGTCTCCACCGGCACTCGGCAGAGATTTACACAATCAGAGTTTGCTTTCACGCATCCGTCAAGCCCTGACAGCGTCGCAGAGGCTGGGTCGGGCAGATTGACGCAGGGCAGAGAGCGGGTTTTGCAGAGTTTGCTTGGATCTGAAGCGCGCGACACGCGCCAAGCTCGCCGAAACACCTATGCGCTGCACAATCTGACTCCGAATCGGAAACCTCTTGTGCTCGTTCTTTCGCAAACGGCAGCAGCCAAATTGCCAGCCTGTCAGATTACTCTGCCGCCGCCTGCGCGAGGAACCCGCCGGACTGGCGCTTCCAAAGGCGAGCATAGAGACCATTCTTCGCCACCAGCTCTTCATGGCTTCCTTCCTCGACGATCCGGCCCTTGTCGAGCACGATCAGACGATCAAGAGCTGCGATGGTCGAGAGCCGGTGTGCGATTGCAATAACCGTGCGTCCCTCCATCATGTCGGCGAGATTTTCCTGGATTGCCGCTTCGACTTCCGAGTCCAGAGCGGACGTCGCCTCGTCCAAGATGAGGATCGGCGCGTCCTTCAGGATCATGCGCGCAATCGCGATGCGCTGGCGCTGTCCACCTGAAAGCTTCACACCCCGCTCGCCCACATGCGCGTCGTAGCCTTTGCGCCCTTTCGGATCGGAAACTCCCAGAATAAAATCATGAGCCCTCGCCTTTTTTGCCGCGGCAATGATTTCCTCGTCGGATGCTTCCGGCTTGCCATAGGCAATATTATCTCGAATCGAGCGGTGCATCAGCATTGGCTCCTGGCTGACAACGCCAAACTGCGCGCGCAGGCTCGATTGCGTGACGTCGCGCACGTCATGGCCGTCTATCGTCACCCGCCCGCTTTCAACGTCGAACAGACGAAGCGCTAGATTAACGATGGTCGTCTTGCCAGCTCCCGATGGACCGACCAATGCGACGCGCTCCTTCGGTCTCACATGAAGATCGAGCTTCTCGAAAATCCCAGCGCCCTTGCCATAATGGAAATCGACCGAATCAAAACGAAGGTCGCCCTCCACGCGCGAAAGCTCTTTTGCCTTCGGCTTGTCCTTGATGGCAGGATCGACGGAAATCGTGCTCGTAGCATCCTGAATGGTGCCGAAATCACGGATCAGCCCGTTAATATTAAACATCATCCAGCCCGACATCTGGTTGAGTCGGAAAACCAGCCCCATGGCGGCAGCAATTTCGCCGGGGCTCGCTTGTCCCAGGGTCCAGCGGTAGACAGCGAGCGCGCCGATCAGCGCCATCATAAAGCCGTTGATAATACCGACAGCACCGCGCACCCTTGTGATGGCGCGCCCCAAACGCCGAACCGCCTGGAGCAGCCCGTTTTGTCCTTCGCGAATATAGCCATGCTCGTGGCGTCCGCTGTCAAACAGCTTGACTGCTACGATGTTGGTAAAGGCATCGACCATCCTGCCTGTAAAGACCGATCTCTGGTCTGCGCGGTTCTTGCCGGCTTGCCGGACCTCGGGGAGCAATATCCTTGCCACCCAGACATAGGCGCCCATCCACATCGCCACGATAACACCCATCCAGGGATCGACGGTGGCAAGAATGGAGATCGTCAGCACCACGAAGGTCAGGAACGACCACATGGTCTGCAAGATGTTGATGATGAAATCGCCGACCGACTCGCCACCCTGCATGATCTTCGTGGAGATACGGCCCGCAAAATCATTTTGATAGAAGCTGTAGGGCTGTTCGATCACACGTTTGAAACTCTGCCAGCGAACGAGCGCAAAAAAGGCAGGCGAGATCATCTGCAGCTCGATGATGGCCGCCCCGATCATGATGAGTGGGCGAATGATGACCAGCAACATCGCCATGCCGAGCAACTGCCAGCCGTGATCGGCAAACAGCGTTTGCGGGCTTGATCCATCAAGCAAGTCGATCAACCAGCCAAGTGACCAGTAAAGAGCGGCATCAACCAGACCAACCAGGCCGCCTATGATGAGCAGGACCGTGAAAGGCCCTTTGGCCTGCCTGGCAAAATAGAGGATGAACGGAATCGCATCCTTCGGCAGAACAGCCCTGCCCGGATCGGCATAAGGGTCGATTATCGTTTCGAAGCGACGCAGAAATCCCTTTTGCTCGATCTCGTCGCTCTCCATGTCTCATCCGCTTTCTGTTTGCAGGGAAAAGCGGGCGACTCGCGCCGCCCGCATCGTCATTTCATTCTGCCGCCTGTTCCTGCGGCTCATCCAGAATGAAGCCGCCGGATTGTCTCGCCCAGAGATGGGCATAAATGCCGCCAGTGGCAACAAGTTCGTCATGCGATCCTTGTTCCACGATCTTACCCTTGTCCATGATGATCAGGCGATCCATCTCGGTCAGCGTGGAAAGCCGGTGTGCGATTGCAATCACCGTCTTGCCCTGCATCAGCGAGAACAGGTTCTCCTGGATAGCCACTTCGACCTCTGAATCCAGCGCCGACGTCGCCTCGTCGAGAACGAGGATTGGCGCATTTTTCAGGAATACGCGGGCAATCGCGATACGTTGGCGTTGTCCGCCCGAAAGCTTCACGCCTCGTTCGCCCACCTGTGCATCAAGACCGGTCTTGCCATGCATGTCGGTCAAACCCTCGATGAAGTCCCAGGCATTCGCCCGCTTGGCCGCCGCAATGATTTCGTCGTCGGAAGCGCCGGGATGACCATAGGCGATGTTCTCACGGATCGTACGATGCAGCAGAGATGTGTCCTGCGTCACCATGCCAATCTGCGCGCGCAGCGATTCCTGCGTCACCGACGCGATATCCTGACCATCGATCGAGATCCTGCCCTTCTCCAGGTCGAAAAACCGCAAGAGCAGGTTGACCAGCGTGGTTTTGCCCGCACCCGAGCGCCCGACCAGACCGACCTTCTCACCAGGCTTGATGACCAGCGACAGATCGTCGATAACGCCCTTGTTCTTGCCGTAGTGAAAACGCACGTTCTCGTAGACGATACCACCCTCCTGTGCTTTCAAGGCAGGCGCGTCCCTGGCATCGACCACGTCGTGATGCTTTGTCATCATCGACATGCCGTCATAGACGGTGCCGATGTTTTCAAACAGCGAAGTCACCTCCCACATGATCCATTGCGACATTCCGTTGACGCGCATTGAAAGACCGATGGCGACCGCAACCGCACCCGTGGTAACCGAACCCGTCATCCAGAAATAGATGCCCAGTGCTGCCGTGGCAAAAACCACGAAGGCGTTGTTGATATCGATCAGGATGTTGAAGCCTGAAATCTTGCGCATCTGGCGGTGTACCGTTCCGAGGAACAGGTTCATGCCGTCACGCGCATAGGTTTCCTCGCGTCCCGCGTGGGAAAAAAGCTTGATCGTCGTGATATTCGTGTAGCTGTCGACGATACGCCCCGTCATCAACGAGCGTGCATCCGCCTGCTCCTGCGCAAGCCTGGCCAGCCGCGGCACGAAATAGGCGAGTATGGCAAGATAGACCAGGAGCCAGAAGAGCAGCGGCACGACAAGACGCAAATCGGCCGACGCAACGGTGAAAAGCATCGCCAGCACAAAACTGATCGCATAGACGAACACGTCGATGATCTTCAGCGCGACTTCGCGAATGGCAAGTGCAGTCTGCATCACCTTGGTCGAGACCCGTCCCGCAAACTCGTTGGCGAAGAAGGTCATCGAGTGGCGCAGCAGGTAGCGGTGCATCTTCCAGCGCGCGATCATGCCGAAATTGCCGGCCAGCGTCTGATGCATCGTCATCGTGTGGACGGCACCCATCAGCGGCAGTCCCACCAGAACCAGCGCGCCCATCCCGATCAGTCGCCAGCTCTCGTCGGCCAGAAAGGTGGTGCGGTCGGCTGTCGCCAGCCAATCCACGATATTGCCAAGGAAGCTGTAGAGTGCAGCCTCGGCAATCGCGATGCCCATCGACATGAGGCCGAGCAGAAGCAACCAGGGCCACGCCGGCTTTGCATAATGCCATATGAAGGCAAACAGCTTCTTCGTCGGCACCACCGGTGCTTCCGAAGGAAACGGATCCAATCGTCGTTCAAACCAGGAAAACATGGCTCTTATCCAATCATTTCTGCGCGTTGCCGCACCTGTTTCTTATTGTGCTTCAAAGCCCGCCACGGCAGGCCAAGAACCGCTTTGATTCTTCTAGCCAGGCGAACATGCCAAGCATTTGACGAGACGACGAAAATTGCATTCTCCGGCGAAACGTCCGGTAGACGGACGCGGTGCGCCTTTTGCAATTCCTCGCGTCTGATCCCATGAAGAATCTCGAAAGCGATGCGCTGCGGATCGTCATGCACGATCCGCGCGGCATAATGGTAATGTTGTTTCGACGCCAAAGCGTCTTTTTGAAGGAGAGTCATTGTCGCAATCCCAAGCAGTCCGGAGGGTTTAATCCGGCGGGACTGGAGCAATGACTATTTGCTGGAAGCAGAACGCGCTCTATCGAGGCGCGAAAAAGTCTAACCCAATCCGCCGATCAGAAGCCGCCCACAATGGGTGAGAGGCGCCGAACGAACACAATATGAAATGGTCGCATTTCTTCGCCTCCTGTAGACTGCTGCATCGAAAGACGATGCATCGGGTTGGGATAATCAGCACGTCCTTGTGCATCTGAAATGAACGCACACCGCACTGACGGTTGACAATGATGAGCCTTATACGCCCATTCGCGAAAAGTGACTACCCTGCTTTCTTTTCAGCCGGGCAGAAACGCGATTTTGTTGCGCAGATGCAACAGGTGCGTCTTCGGCAGGAATGAAGGCTGCGTCTGGTCACCCGATTTCCGCAAAACGAAAAGCTTAGCCCATGACAGAACACCGCAACATCCGCCTTGCCCTCTTCCAGCCTGACATTGCCGGTAATACCGGCACGTTGCTACGCATGGCAGCTTGTCTCGGCATTGCACTGGATATTATCGAGCCGGCAGGATTCGACGTCTCCGACCGGAACCTGAAACGCGCCGGGATGGATTATCTGGAGCTGGCTTCACTCACCCGCCACATCGACTTCGACGCTTTCGAAGCCTGGCGGAAAACCGAGGGGCGCCGACTGGTCATTCTCTCCACGAAAGCTTCCCTGCCCTATACGCATTTTGAATTCCGTTCCGACGACGTTCTCCTGTTCGGTCGGGAATCGAAAGGCCTGCCCGATCAAGTGCACGCTCTTGCCGATGCACGTTTGACGATTCCCATGCCAGGAGGCGGCCGCTCCCTCAACCTGGCCATCAGCGCAGCGATGGTGACAGGCGAAGCCATCAGGCAGATCGGAGACACGTTCTCTGCCGCTCCTGACTAGGCCCGCAACTTCCACTAATTTGCGCCAGAGAATTTGAGAAATCAGTCCGCCGTCGGCAGGCGCCTGATCGTGAACTCGATAACATCGCCAGGACGCTCGAACCAGCTTTCAATCTCGGTCCAGTAGGCCGGCCTGGGCCAACGTTCGAAGCATTCGCGCGCCTTCTCGCGGGCCTGCGGACGCGCAAGGATGAAGGTTTCACGCACGAATCCATCCCGCTTGGCATTGCTGCCATTTTCGCGGGCTGCTTCCATACTCTGTTTCAGACTGTTAAGCGGTGGTCTTGACGGGGTGCGCACTTTCGTCTCCTTGACCCGTTCAAGCAAAAGTTTAAGTCGCATTCTACAAAAAGACGAGTCTTTTGTCCGCCATGGTTAATAGACACAGTCTTGAACACGCATGAGAAAGAAGAACGAGCGCATGGAACGCCCTGACATTGCCCCCGGTCTGCCCGCCGACATAGAAGCCAAGAAAGCGACCGCGACCGCCTGGTTCGAATCCCTGCGCGATCAGATCTGCACGAAATTCGAAACGATAGAACAGGACGTGACCGGCGAGCACTCCTCATGGATGCCCGGCTCCTTCGAGCGCACCCCCTGGGCACGCGATGAAGGCCGGGGAGGAGGAGGCGTCATGTCGATTATGCATGGTCGCGTTTTCGAGAAGGTCGGCGTCCATACCTCCACCGTCTACGGTGAATTCTCGCCGGAGTTTCGCAATCAGATACCAGGGGCCAACGAGGACCCCCGTTTCTGGGCATCGGGCATTTCGCTGATCGCTCATCCCTGGAATCCGAACGTGCCGGCCGTTCACATGAACACGCGCATGGTGGTCACCACGCGCCAGTGGTTCGGTGGAGGCGCCGATCTGACACCCATGCTTGACCGACGCCGCAACCAGGATGATCCCGATAATGTGCTCTTTCACAAGGCTATGCGCTTCGCATGCGAGAAGCATCCGGGCATTGGCGACTATCCGCGCATGAAGGAATGGTGTGACGAATATTTCTACCTGCCCCATCGCCAGGAACCGCGCGGCATTGGCGGCATCTTCTTCGACTGGCAAAAGGCGCCGGAAGAGAGGGGCGGCTGGGATGCCGATTTCCGTTTCGTGCAGGATGTCGGGCGCTCTTTCATGCTCGTCTACGACATGCTTGTTCGCAAGAATTTCAATGAAAGCTGGACCGAAGCCGACCGTGAAGAACAGCTTATCCGGCGTGGACGCTATGTCGAATTCAACCTGCTCTATGACCGTGGTACGATCTTCGGGTTGAAAACGGGCGGTAATGTCAACTCGATCCTTTCATCGCTCCCGCCGGCGGTGCGCTGGCCCTAAATGCGGAACTCTCGCGGAGCACGGCGCGTTTTCAACCATTGGAAATGCTCATTGTATAGAAAACCAGGCGGGCGTACGGCTCGAAGAGTTCGTTCGCATCAAAGGATTGGAGAAAGACAATGAAGGAATTTCATTGCGGCACGCTGGTTCCCGGATGTCCGTTTCACGCGCGTCACGAGGACGAGGCGGAAGTGATCCGCAAGGCCGTCGAACATATGCGGGATACGCACGGTGAAACGATCATACGCGAAACCATGGTCGAAGCCATCCGCTCGCGTATCGTCAACAAGGCAAGCGCCGCCTGATCCACGTGCATTCCGGAGAAAAACAAAAGGCCTCGCGCAAGCCGCGAGGCCTTTGTCTATGACTGCAAATCAATCGGCGCCATAAAAGCGCATTTCCTCGCGCTTCTCGAAGAATGTTTTTTCATGATGGCCGGGCCGGTTCCATTGTGAGGAAACCGGTTTTTTGAAATCGAGATCGAGATTATCGTGTCTACCCGTTTCGCATCCGGCGAGAAGCAGAACGGCCGTCAACCCAAACGAATATTTAAGAGAAGAGATCATCAATATTACACCCATTTTCGATGATAGATAACGCGATCGACGGGAGGAGATGTCGACCGCGCGTCGAAAACTGGCAGCGACGCTATTCTTCGTCAAAACCTTTCGGGAAACAGCCTGAACCGGGCAATGCTAAAGAAAAAACCTTTTTACTCTAATAGAATATGTTTCTTTGTGCTGATTTTTACTTTCTATCCTTGTATGCTTCCTCGAGAAGATCGTCTTTTGTTAATGTAAAGCCACTGTCGATCCATCTCTCTTCGAGACGTTTGAGGACATCTCCCAATGGCTTTCCCCGCACGAACCCCGCCTCAAGCAGATCGGCGCCGGAGACCGGGAAGACCGGATTTTCCCATGTTTGCGCCATGCGGACTTGCTCCAGCCTTTGCCCGGCTTCCGCAACCCGCGAAAGATCGTTTGCAGCGGCTGAACGTGCGGAGGAATAGGCCAGCATGATACGATCCCGCAAAGCTTGGGGATCGCCACGATAGAGCATCTTTGCCAGACCGCTCCTGCCAAGATCGGCAGTCGGCGATGGCGTCAACGCCCAGCTGGCGAGTCGTTTTTCATCCCGCTTGGACATTTTCAGCCTGCGGGCCAATGCAACCATGCGGGCCTCGTCAGGCGGCACGATCGCCATCAGGCGCAGGAGTATATCCGGCTCCGAATGGAGCGTTCTCTCGGTCTCGATCAGACCGGCAAAGGCATCGATGCCCCACTTCTCGCTTTCGGGTAGAATGGCCGTCAGTACACTCGTCTGACGCATCCACAGGATGGCGCGCGACGGATCCGGCGCTGCGAGCAATTTCGAAAGTTCCGCCCAGACGCGCTCGACCGAAAGTCTTGTCAGACCGCTTTTCAACCGGGCACAGGCCTTCAGACCTTCGGCATCCGGACGACCCGATCCATACCGGGCGAAGAAGCGAAAGAAACGCAGGATACGCAAGAAATCTTCCTCGATACGCTCACCCGGATCGCCGATGAAGCGCAAAGTCCTCGTTTCGATATCTGCCGCGCCGCCAACATGGTCATGGACCTGCCCCTTCCGATCAAGATAGAGGGCATTGATCGTAAAATCGCGACGCCTTGCATCCGCTTCCCAGTCGCGGCTGAATTTCACCTTGGCATGACGCCCGTCAGTTTCGACGTCCGAGCGTAGCGTCGTAACTTCGTATGGCGTGCCATCGATGACCACCGTGACCGTGCCATGCTCAATGCCCGTCGGGACCGCTTTGAACCCTGCTTTCCCGGCACGTGCGACCGTTTCCTCCGGCAAGGTCGTCGAAGCAATATCCACTTCGTGCACGGGCTCGCCCATCAGCGCATTGCGCACCGCCCCGCCGACGACGCGCGCCTCCTCTCCGCTTTCGCTCAGGATGGCCAGAAGTGTTTGTAAGTTTTTGTCCTGGAGCCAGGGCGCGCGGTCGCCGATCATCATAGTCACGCATAAAGCCTTTCATAGAGCATATGGATGATGCCGGCGGTAGCCCCCCAGATATAGCGTTCCTGATACTGCATCACGTGGAAGAAGCGTTCACGCTCCTGCCAGATGAGGCTTGAACGTTCGTGATTGCTGGCATCCATGAGGAACGAAAGCGGCACTTCGAACAGATCCGCCACCTCGTCTTCGTTTAGAACCGGTACGTAGTCCGGCTGGACAACGCCAACGACGGGCGTGATCGAATAGCCAGAGCCTGTGACATAGATCGGAAGATCGGCGATCACCTCGATCAGCAGCCGATCGACGCCGATTTCCTCCTCGGTTTCGCGCAGGGCGGCATCGCGTATGGTCGCATCTTCCGGATCGACACGACCGCCGGGAAAAGCGATCTGGCCGGAATGACTGCGCAGCGTCTCGGTTCGCTTGGTAAGGATGAGCGAAGTTCCATTTTCTCGTTCGACGACGGGCACAAGCACGGCCGCATCGACCAGCTTGCGCCGGGTCAGGATTTTCGCCGTTCCAGGGTTGAGGCTGTGATCGCCATAGGGATCGGATCGACTGGAAAAATCGGCAGCGCCGAGCCGGCGCCGAAACTCATCCATGGAAAAAGGTGCATCGAAAACCGTATCGTTCATCCCGACAACCTATTCAGTTCATCCGCCGGCATGATCGCGAAAACCTCGCCGCCACTGCGGATGGCGAACATGTCGCGACCGTCAACTTCGATCTCTTCGCCAAGCGAGACCAATTCGTAGGTAAGCGCACGCGACAATAGCGCCTCCAGCCGTCCGCGCACGAGAAGATAGGGTTTCAGCCCGCCCGTTTCCTCGCCAATGACAAAACGCAAAGGATTATCCCTGCCGATCTCCACCACATCGCCGACATTGGTGCGCACGGTCAGCCTTCGGCCGCTCCCGTCACCGTCGACGTGCATTTCGACGCCGATGAAATGCGCATCCGCAACGCGAATTTCCACCTTCTCCACCGGCGTGACCAGATAGGTTATGCCGTCCTCGTCCTTCCGCAATACGCTGGAGAAAAGCTCAACCAGTGCCGGCCTGCCGATCGGAGTCCCCATATAAAACCAGCTTCCATCGGCGCGGATTTCCATATCGATCTTGCCGCAGTGTTGCGGGTTCCACTTTTCGACGGGCGCAGGCCCCTTCTGCGCACGGCTGGCGCGTGAAAGCAGGCTCGCAAGCCCCGCAGGGTCGACAGCCTCTTTCAAACCTTTGTTACGATTACGATCGGTCATGGCCACGAAATAGTCACTCTTGTCACAAAAGTCAGTAGAGAGATGGTTCTATCTGCAGATCGGGCACTTAACGGGGGCGATGCGCAATGCTAGCCTCACTCTTCAATCCTAAACAAGGACGCGAGCGCGCATGAACACCGCAATCACCGAAAAGGGCCTCACGGACAAGGAAATGATTGCGCAGGCCGAAGCCGCTCTGGGTGAACTTGCCAAGGTGCGCGAAGCCGTGGGCAAGGTGATTTTCGGTCAGGAGAGCGTCGTCGAGCAGACCATGATCGCCATCCTCGCCAGCGGCCACGCGCTCCTGGTCGGCGTTCCAGGGCTTGCCAAGACGAAGCTGGTGGAAACGCTAGGCACCGTGCTCGGCCTCAACGCAAGCCGCATTCAGTTCACGCCCGATCTCATGCCTTCCGATATTCTGGGCTCCGAAGTGCTGGAGCAGGACGAGACCGGCAAGCGTTCCTTCCGCTTCATCGCCGGGCCGGTCTTCACCCAGCTTTTGATGGCCGACGAGATCAACCGTGCCAGCCCGCGCACACAGTCGGCTCTGTTGCAGGCGATGCAGGAGCGCCATGTCACGGTCGGGGGTCTGCGCTACGACCTGCCGCATCCTTTTCACGTGCTCGCAACGCAGAACCCGCTGGAGCAGGAAGGCACCTATCCGCTCCCGGAAGCTCAGCTTGACCGCTTTCTTTTGCAGGTCAACGTCGATTATCCCGAACTCGACGCAGAGCGCCGCATTCTACTGGAAACCACCGGTGCCCACGACGCGGAGGCCGAAAGCGTTCTGGATTCCAGCCGCCTGATCGCCGTCCAGTCGCTGATCCGCCACATGCCGGTTCCCGAAAGCGTCGTCGACGCCATCCTTTCGCTCGTGCGTGCCGCGCGCCCCGGCCACGGCAACGAGCATACCGATAAGCACGTAGCCTGGGGTCCCGGTCCCCGTGCCGGCCAGTCGCTGATGCTGTGCAGCCGCGCGCGCGCGCTTTACGACGGCCGCCTTGCCCCCTCGATCGATGACGTGCATGCGCTGGCTGAACCTGTCCTGCAACATCGCATGGCCCTGACCTTTGCGGCGCGCGCCGAAGGTATGAGCGTTTCGGACGTCATCCGCACGCTCGTTCGCGAGCAGGGCTAGGGTACCGCTTATGGCCATAGGCGAAGCAACCGCCCCCGCACTCGTCAGCGATGCCCTCGCCCGCGCACGCCAGCGTGCCCTGCTTGTGCCTGACCTGCTGGTCGATGCCCGTCGCGTCGCCAATACGGTTCTTGCAGGTTGGCATGGTCGCAGACGCCGCGGCATCGGTGAAAATTTCTGGCAGTTCCGTCCCTATGTCGAAGGCGAGTCGCAGGTCCGCATCGACTGGCGCCGCTCCGCGCGTGATGATCATACCTATATTCGCGACCGCGAATGGGAGGCCGCGCATACGGTATGGCTTTGGGCGGATTTCTCGCCATCAATGCTCTACAAGTCCAAAGGCGCATTGGTTTCGAAGCAATCGCGCGCCATCGTGCTGATCCTGGCCATGGCCGAGCTTCTGTCGCGTGGCGGCGAACGCATCGGCTGGCCGGGGCTAACCGAGCCCTTCGCAAGTCACAACGGCGCAGAACGTCTTGCAGCTCGTATCGCCAATGCACCGGAAAACGTAGAACGGCCCGATCTTACGACGATCCGCCGCAACTGCGACGTCATCCTGGCTGGTGATTTCCTCGACGCACCGGAAGAGACGATCGCGTGGCTGCAAGTGCTGTCACGCCATAGCGTCAGAGCGCATCTCGTCGAGATCGCCGATCCGGCAGAAGAGAGCTTCCCTTACAATGGCCGCACGGAATTTGTCGACCCGGAAGATGGTGCGCGCCTGACGCTCGGACGCGCCGAAACATTGCTAGAAGATTATCGTAATCTCTATCTCGCGCGACGCCAGACATTGGCCGAATTCTGCCGCCGTCTGGGCTGGAGTTATCGCGTGCATCACACGGACCGGCCCGCATCCGAAGCGCTGATGCATCTGCACCTGGCCTTGGCCGATGGCGGAGATGGCGCGCGATGATGAGCTGGCTCCCTCTCTCGTTTGGCGCACCTGCTCTTCTGGCGGGCCTTGTCGCGCTTCCGGTTATCTGGTGGCTGCTGCGCCTGACGCCCCCGCGTCCGCAGACGGAAGTGTTTCCTCCGCTTAAAATCCTGGCACGCTTGCGCAAACATGAGGAAACGCCACACCAGAGCCCATGGTGGCTGACACTTCTGCGTATGCTCATGGCCGCGATCGTCATCCTGGCGCTGACGAATCCAGTCTATAATCCGCGTGAAAGCGCAGCACTCGAAGGTGGTGCGTTAGCTCTGGTGATCGATAATGGCTGGGCCTCCGCCCCGGACTGGGATGCGCGTATCGAAACCGCAAACGATCTCGTAGGCGAGGCACGCAATGCCGACCTTCCCGTTTACGTGTCGCTTACCGCGGAAGCCGAGAATGCCGACGTCGGACCCTTCACACCGACGCAGGCGGTCGAACGCCTGAATGCTGCCGAACCGCGTCCTATTCCCGTCGATCGCCCTGCTGCCTTCGAGCGTCTCACTAGCGCACTGGCGCAGGAAGCAAGCGTCAACCTCGCGATCATCGCCGACGATCTTGCCGCCACTGATGACGAAGCGGCATTCAGCCAACTCTTTTCCCTCGATCCCGCCCGTGTCATCTGGGCTTCAGCCGGCAACAGCAATCCGGTCGGTCTCATCAATGCCACCAATGCGGCGTCCGGTTTTTCGGTCGAGGCTATCCGTCTCGGTAGCGCCCCTCGCACCGTGACGCTTATTGCTTCCGACACGCAAGGCCGCCCCATTGCCGAGACACAGCTTTCGTTCGGAGTGGGTGAAGAGCGCGCTTCGGCAAGTTTCGATGTTCCCTTCGAACTGCGCAACGAGTTTGCGCAAATTGCAGTCGAAGGCGCTAATCAGGCGGCAGCCGTGCGCTTGCAGGACGAGAATGCGCAACGCCGCCGCGTGGGCCTGTTATCGCAGACGCCCAATGATGCGGGACAGCCCCTGCTCTCGCCGCTCTATTATTTGCGCGAAGCCATGGCTCCCTTCGCCGATCTGATAGAGCCGCAAAATCCCGATCTCAATCGCGCCGTCCCACAGCTGATCGAGCGCGACCCGTCGATCATCATCATGGCTGATATTGGTGCGCTTCCCGAAAGCGCGCATGCAGCGCTTTCCGATTGGGTCGAAAAAGGCGGCATGCTCGTCCAGTTCGCCGGACCGCGCCTTGCCGCAGCCGATACCGACACCGATCTTCTGCCGGTTCGATTGCGCCGGGGAGAGCGCTCTCTCGGTGGAACGCTGTCCTGGACGGAGCCGCAGGCACTCGCGGAGTTCGCCCCTGACAGCCCTTTCAGCAGTCTCGCTGTCAGCAACGAAGTCACCGTTACGCGCCAGGTTCTGGCCGAGCCGACGCCCGACCTGAGCGCACGCAGCTGGGCACGGCTTGCCGACGGTACACCACTCATTACCGGCGCGAAACGCGGCCAGGGAACGCTGGTGCTCTTCCATACGACGGCCGATGCGCGCTGGTCCAACCTGCCAATCTCGGGAACCTTCGTAGAGATGCTGCAGCGTCTGACGCAGATCGCCCGGCGCTCGACGGGAGCAGATGCATCGCCAGCCAGTGGTACGCTGGCGCCTTACCGCCTGGTTTCCGCCGATGGCCAGTTGACCGCGCCGGGCCCCGACGCCCGCCCGCTTGCAGTCGGAGACGGGGCAGTGCCCGTGACGCGTGAAAACCCGCCCGGCTTCTATGGAACAGCAGATGGCTATGTGGCGCATAATCTGCTTGATACCTCGTCGCGTTTCGCACGCTTGAACGTGCCGCAAGCTGCAAGTTCCGCGGAGCGTATTCAGCTCGGGACCGAAAGGGCAATGGACCTGCGTCCTTATCTTTTCGCGGCGGCGCTTCTGCTTCTGGCGCTCGACACGCTGATCGTACTCTGGCTCGGTGGCCTGCGCCATCGCTTCGCCCGCCCGGTTAAAACTGCCTCCATCCTCTTGCTGGCGGGCATCGCCTATGGCGCCTCTGGCAGCGAACATAGCCTGGCGCAGGCGCAACCGGCTCATCCGGTGCAGGAAATCGACGGTGCTACTGCCATCGAGGCCGTCACCAAGACCCGGCTGGCTTACGTGCGCACCGGCAATGCGGAGCTGGACAATACCAGCCGCGCCGGTCTTTACGGCCTTTCCCGCTATCTCACAGCAAAGACGGCGCTTGAACCTGGAAATCCACAGGAAGTGGATATTGCGACCGACGAGCTTGCCTTCTACCCTCTGCTCTACTGGCCTATCGATCCGGATGCGGACATGCCTTCCGACGCGGCGATTGCCCGCATAGACGCATATATGAAGCAAGGCGGCTCCGTCCTGTTCGATACGCGCGATCAATATTCCGCGGGGTTCGATTCAAATGCCGTGAGCCCGGCAACCCAGCGCCTTCGCGACATCCTTGCCAATCTCAGCGTACCGCCGCTGGAGCCGGTGCCAGATGATCATGTGTTGACCAAGGCCTTCTATATCTTACGCTCCTTCCCCGGCCGCTATGATGGCGGGCCGCTTTGGGTGGAAGCCAGCGTGCCGCAGTCACAAAGCTCGACGCGGCCGGTGAACACCGGCGACGGAGTATCGCCGATCATGATCACGGCAAATGACTTTGCCGGAGCCTGGGCCATGGATGAGAGCGGTCAGCCGCTTTTCCCGACTGTACCTGCCGATCCCATGCAGCGCGTTTACGCCTACCGTGTCGGCATCAATATCGTCATGTATATGCTGACCGGCAATTACAAATCCGATCAGGTGCATGTGCCCGCCCTGCTCGAACGGCTCGGCCAGTAAGGACCAGCGCCCATGAACTGGACACTCTCCTTCGAACCGTTCTTTTCGCCAACGACGCTCGGGTTTTTGCTGGTGCCCGTTGCGCTCTTCGTGCTTGCAAGCCTCATCATGCGCAAGCGCGGCGCCTGGGTGCGGCTGATTGCGGCCGCGGCGCTTGCCCTTGCCTTGTTCAATCCGGTCGTCATGCAGGAGGAGCGCGATCCGCTGAAGAGCGTAGTTGCTATCGTCGTTGACCGCAGCCAGAGCCAGACGATAGACGGGCGGGACGCACAGACGGATCGGACGCTCGCCAATATTCAGGAAAAACTGGCGCGCTTTCCGGAATTCGAGGCGCGTGTCGTCGAATTGACGCAGCAGGCAGGCGCGAGTGGCACGCAAACGCGGCTTTTCGAAACATTGAACAATGCGCTGCGCGACGTCCCGCCGTCGCGTGTTGGCGGTGCGATCATGATCACCGACGGTCAGGTCCATGACGTACCGGGGGAGAATTTCGAGTTTCCGGCCCCGTTGCATGCCTTGATCACCGGACGCGAGGGTGAGATCGATCGACGTGTGCGCTTCGAACAGGCGCCACGCTTCGGTCTCGTCAACAATCCGCTTTACATGACTTATCGCGTATTGGGCGCGGAAGGCGAGACCGGCTCCGTCAATGTCCGTGTCTCCATCAACGGCGAACCGATCACAACAGAAAGTGCCGATATCGGTGAGGAATCAGCGCTGGAAATCCTGGTGCCGAATGCGGGCCGCAATATTGTCGAACTGGAAGTCGACCCGGTTCCGGGCGAACTGACCGATACCAACAACCGTACCATTGCGCTGGTTGACGGCATCCGCGAAAATTTACGCGTTCTTCTGGTTTCCGGCGAGCCTCACGCAGGCGAACGGACGTGGCGCAATTTGCTGAAATCAGACACCTCCGTCGATCTGGTGCATTTTACCATTTTACGCCCCCCGGAAAGGCAGGACGGCACGCCGATCAGCGAGCTGTCGCTTATTGCCTTTCCGACGCGCGAGCTTTTCGTCGAGAAGATCGGCGACTTTGACCTTATCATCTTCGATCGTTATCAGCACCGCGACGTGCTGCCACTGCTCTATTACGATTATATCGCGGAGTATGTGCAGAACGGCGGCGCTCTGCTGGTTGCGGCGGGTCCCGAATATGCGGGCGAGGACTCGATTTCCCGAACGCCACTTTTCCCTGCCTTGCCCGGCCAGCCCACCGGTGGAGTGATCGAAGAACCGTTCCGCCCGGAACTGACCGATCTCGGCAAACGCCACCCTGTAACCCGGGATCTCGAAGGCGCTATGGCGTCACCGCCCGAGTGGAGCCGATGGTTCCGTCTGATCCAGATCGCCAACCCGCAAGGGGACGTCGTCATGCAAGGGGCGAACAATCCTCTATTGCTCTTGTCGCGCATCGGCGAAGGCCGCGTTGGCATGCTACTGTCGGATCAGGGTTGGCTTTGGGCGCGCGGCTTTGAAGGCGGCGGTCCCTATGCGGCGCTCTATCGCCGTGTAGCACACTGGCTGATGAAGGAGCCGGAACTGGAAGAAGAACGATTGACCGCAGCAGGCGACGGCATGACCCTGTCGATCCGCCGCCAGACAATGGCCGACAATGCCGAGCATGCGGAAATCATTACGCCCGGCGGAGAAACACGACGCGTGACCTTGGCGAAGGAAAAGGAAGGGTTGTTCACCGCCCAGCTGGACGTGTCGGAAATCGGGCTTTATCGCATTGCGAATGGCAATCTGAACACCTTGGCACATGTCGGTCCTGTCAATGCCCCCGAATTCGCCGACATGATCTCGACAACCAGCATTCTTCAGCCCACCGTTGAAAACACCTATGGTATCGCCACGCGGATCGAAAACGCCGTGCCGGACCTGATCCCGATCCGCAACGTCGCCAATGCCTCGACCGAAAACCGTCTGGCGCTCAAGCCTACCGGCGATACCGTGTTGCGTTCGGTGCGCTCCATCCCGCTATTCGCAGGCTTTGCAGGTCTTGGCATCTTGCTTCTGGCTATGGGCGCAATGTGGTATCGCGAGGGGCGCTGAACCTGGCTCCCCGCCTCCTGGTAAATTCCAGTAGTTCGCTGAGGATTGGCTCGAGCGCAGCAGAAAAATCCGCTACGGCTTTTGCCGCGCGGTTGTTCGCTTCCCCTTATGTGGAGCCATCGATCTGGCTCGGGCGGGGAAAGGATGAAATGGAGTCAGGGCATGTGGCCCGTTCATTTCATTGTATTCTCGCATGCTTCCACATGCCCTGAACGGTTCGAAAGCATTGACTGGTGAGTTTGTCAGGCTCACATGTCGCGGCCTTCCTGCATACGGGTCGCTAATCCGCATGCATCCGCTTTTTCAGCGCATCAGGTGTCCGGGTGCACACCATATACCCCAAGCGCATGAAGAGTATCCCTCACGCCCGCAAGGTGTGAATGGATTGCGCCCCAACACCTGGAATAAAAATGACAAGCGCTTGATTTCGATGCTTTTAAAAGATTCAGCTGCGGAAATTCATCCACGTACCTTAACTGTCGAACATGAACGCATGGTCCATCGGACCTGTCAGCTTGGCCATCGCGCCAGGGATGATCTCATAGGCAAGCAGCCGCTCCGGATTGACAGGGAACGGCATTTGGACCTGGCCTGCGGGGATTTTGACATAACCGAAAGGGCCATAATAGGGCGGGTCGCCGACCAGAATTATAACGCCATGTCCGGCAGCCTTGGCCGCCTCCATCGCGATGACCATGAGCTTGCGTCCAATGCCGAGGTTCTTGAACTCCGGGCACACCGCCAACGGCCCGAGCATCAAGCCCCTGCCTTTCCCGGCGCCGATCGGTACAAGGCGAACAGAAGCGATCACATGCCCCTGATGCAGGGTGACGAATGAGAGCGAACGGTCATGAGGGCCGTTCTCGCGAATTTTCGACGCAGCGCGCGTGAAGCGGCCAGGCCCAAAGGCATGATGATGGATAAGATCGATCTCGGCGTCGTGCGCAGGTGTTTCCGCCACATAGGCGATGGCATCGGGGGTCATGTTTTATCATCCGCAAGGGCATGCAAAGGCCCTGATCTCAGGGCGCGACAAGGCGTTGCGCATCAAAGCGCAAGTCAGGTTCGTCGTCGTTCGCAGCCGGTCTGGATGATCAAATGTAGCATGTAATTGCCGCTATCATTGTTTTTCCGCCGCGTCATCAAAAATTGTACAGCCGATGCATTTTTCGCAGAGCTTGCCCTTGAACGCACTGTCTCCATAGAGACCGGTTGCGTTGGAACCCTTCAATCGCCAACTTGCTTCTCAAGAAAAGGAGAATGACATGGGCTTACTGGTCGACGGTATCTGGCAGGATAAATGGTACGACACCTCGAAGAGCGGAGGTCGCTTTGAGCGGTCGAAGGCTCAGTTTCGCGACTGGATCACCAGCGATGGCAAACCGATCGAAGGGCGTGAGCGCGGCTTTCAGGCCGAGCCGGGCCGCTATCACCTTTATGTTTCGCTTGCCTGCCCCTGGGCCCACCGCACTCTGATCGTCAGAAAGCTCAAGAAGCTGGAAGATGCGATCGACGTTTCAGTCGTGCATTATCATATGGGTGAGAATGGCTGGACCTTCGACCAAACTGAGGGCGCGACAGGCGATCAGCTTTACAGCCTGAATTATCTCTATCAGCTCTATTTGAAGGCCGACCCAAATTATTCGGGCCGCGTGACCGTACCAGTGCTCTGGGACAAGAAGACGGAAACCATCGTCTCAAACGAATCTGCGGAAATTATCCGCATGCTCAACTCTGCTTTCGATGCATGGGGCGACGCGGCAGTCGATCTTTCGCCCATGAGCCTCCGCGACGAAATAGATGCCATGAACGAGCGCATCTATGAACCGGTGAACAATGGCGTCTACAAGGCCGGTTTCGCGACTACGCAGAAGGCTTATGAGGAGGCTTTCGATGCGCTTTTCGCACGGCTTGATACGCTGGATGCGCATCTTGCGAAACATCGCTACCTGGTTGGCGGGCAACTGACCGAGGCCGATATCCGCCTGTTTACGACGTTGGTGCGTTTCGACGCCGTCTATGTCGGTCATTTCAAGTGCAATCTTCGTCGCATCGCCGACTACCCGGCCTTGTCGGCATATCTGCGCGATCTCTATCAGATACCGGGCGTGGCCGAGACGGTGGATTTCACGCATATCAAGCATCATTATTACGGCTCCCACAAGACGATCAACCCGACGGGTGTCGTGCCGAAGGGACCTGAGCTTGATCTTGATGCGCCGCACCTGCGCGACAAGCTGGAAGGTTAGTCGTTACCCGCCTACCAATGGTCCGAGCCAGGCACGCCGTCGAAAATCTCGGCAATGCGCCGGCGTGTGGCGATGGTTGTTTCCGTCGGCAAATTGGTGAGCGCAAAGAAGCCAAGCTCGGCGATCTCTGCCTGCTGCGCTCTCGGCGCACCGGAAAAGTCATGCGCGAGATAGACGAGCACATGGTCGCGCCTGCTTGCCGCTGTGTTGAGATGCGTGGAAACGAGCGAAAGCGCCCGAATTTCAAGCCCGGTCTCCTCCAGCACCTCCCGACGGGCTGCCTCAACCATCGTCTCGCCAGGATCAACCCCTCCTCCGGGGAGGTGCCACCCGCCGACATAGGTGTGGCGCACGAGCAGGAGGGCGTCTTTCTCGCGATCATGCACCACGACGCGCACCCCGAGCGTCATTGGACGCGACAGGAGAAACCAGAGGTGAAACAAGCGTCCGCGCAATCGCTTTAAGTCCATGGTCACCTCGACATGCTACAGGATAAGGCAGATATGCGTAGGTGACACGGGAGTCCGTAGCAAAAAGCCTCGTGATCACGCATTGTTGCAACCCGATTAACCTGTCATAACCAATTCATGTTTCGACTTGCGCATCTTTCAGACGTTCACCTCGGCCCTCTCCCGGATATCAGCTATCGGGAGCTTATGTCCAAACGGATCACCGGATATTTCAACTGGCAGCGCAATCGGCGCAAATATCTGCACGACGGCATTATTGATCATCTGCTGAGCGATATTCGCGCGCATACCCCGCATCATATCGCCATTACCGGCGATCTCGTCAACCTGGCGCTCGACATGGAAATCGAGTTGGCCAGGCAGTGGCTGGCAGAAGTCGGCGCCGGGGATTTCGTGTCCGTGGTGGCAGGCAATCACGACGCCTACGTACCCGGAGCTTTTGACAAGATCTGCAAGGCGTGGGCGCCTTACATGACGGGCGACAAACCAACGGGCACGTTGCGCCGCGACAGCTTTCCCTATCTTCGCGTCCGCGACAATGTCGCGATCATCGGCGTGACCTCGGCAAATGCGACCGCGCCTTTCATGGCCTCCGGCAATTTCAAATCGGGGCAGGCCGAGCGCCTGAGCAAGATTCTGGACGAAACCAAAGCACAGGGACTTTGCCGCGTCATTCTCATCCACCACCCGCCAGTACGAGAAGCAGTGCCACAGCACAAGCGTCTCTTTGGCATAGCCCGGTTTCAGAAGGTGATGCGCAAGCACGGTGCGGAGCTCATTCTGCACGGCCACTCGCATGAGCCCAGCCTCTATCATATAGATGGGCTGGATGGAAAAATCCCGGTGATCGGCGTTGCAGCAGCCGGTCAATCAGCAAACTCGAACAGGCCGGCGTCGCAGTTCAATCTCGTTACCATCGACGGCAAACGCGGTGAATGGACGATCGAACTTCTGCGACGCGGCCTGGCTGGCACTGCACTGCAATCTGTCGATCTCAGCAAGCAGACTTTCGAGCTAGCCTAGGTAATATCGCAGGACCGGTTCGACCCTGTCCCAGAAGAGGCCGGTGGCCATAAGCAGCCCGATGATGAGGCCGCACAGTACAAGACCGAACGCTGCCGTGACCGACATGCGGCTTCTCCGGAACTCGGTTGAGGACACTTGCGCGGAGTCCTTCTTGAGAGAACCCTGCTTGACACCGACCGGCTCACCATGGATCAGGCGCTGACGCTCGACCATGCGATCCGCAATGTAACGTGTTACCACCTTCGCAATCGCAGAAATATCGGCGCTTTCAGCGAGAACG
Source organism: Limoniibacter endophyticus (assembly GCF_014652835.1). Taxonomy (GTDB): domain Bacteria; phylum Pseudomonadota; class Alphaproteobacteria; order Rhizobiales; family Rhizobiaceae; genus Limoniibacter; species Limoniibacter endophyticus. The sequence goes on along the minus strand of NZ_BMZO01000002.1, from coordinate 309,679 downwards.
ATTCGACCGGCCCGGGTATCCTTCAAAAAACGCAGCGTACGCTTGTCGCGCCCGAGCGAAACATGGGCGACCGCATCGATCCAGAAACGCGGCTTTTCACCATTGGAAAGCGCGAAATCGAACCAGTCAAGGTCGTCAGGAACGTCCGCGAGAACCGGCTCCAGTTCGGCAACGAGCATTTCGAGCCGCATGAACTGCGCCTCGCGCATTTCGACGACGACGTCATCACGTTCGGCAGCGGCATTGCGAACCTCGCGCATGGCGGCGCGCAGCGGTGACAGCGGCTTGTCGAACTCTCTGGCTTGTTCACTCACGACACGCTCTCACGGTTAACAGTTGGTGAACGGGCAATTGAAGGCCGGAAAGCGGCGTAATGAAGGCGTTCAGCCCGTGATTTCCTGCAATATCTGGGTAATCAGATCCGGCGCTTCGTCTATCAACATGTGCCCGCACCCTCTGAGCACATGCAAAGTCATCCCTTCGGGAAGATCATCGGTCTGCGAAAATGTCACAACGGAATCGACATCCCCCCAGAGGACATGAAGCGGCATTGGCAGTTCCGCCAACACATCCCGGTCGAGTTCGCCCTGTTTGCCCTCTTTCGACAGCCGTTTCTCGAGAGAAACCAGCGCCTCGACCTGACCAGGCTGCGCCCGCATGGCCAGTTGGCGTTGCAACATCTCCTCCGACGGCGGGTTGGCAGATGCATGCATGGCAGCAGATACCTCGCGCAACTCTTGCAAGGTAGTTGCCTTCGCGTATGAGGCGAGCAGACCGGAAGCAATGTCCGGCCCGAAGCCACCTGGCGCAAGAAGCGTGAGGCTACGGACATGATCCGGCTTCTGAAGCGCAATCAGAGCTGCTGCCGCCCCTCCCATCGAATGACCCGCTAGATGAAAAGACGGGATGCTCAGTTTATCCAGGGCTTCGAGCACCGCCGACGCGGAGGCTTTTACGCCCGTCTTCTCCAGGTGCAACGACGCGCCATGACCTGGCAGGTCGAAGGCGAGAATCGGAACATCCTTCGAAAGCGCTTCCGCAATCCTGCTCCAGTCCCCCGCACTCCCCCCGAAGCCATGCAAAAGAACCAAAGGCACCTTGCCCGAAGCTCGGTCTCCCCACGCTCTGAAATCCAGCATCCGGTTTCCTCCCGCAGAGAGACTAGAAGAGTCGATAGCCCTTAGATAGACCTTCCGTCACTGTTGCACCGAGTGGAGAACTCCGGTTCCAGCCTCGCGTAATGCTTCGACAAGAAGGGCTGTCTCACGCCGCGTGTCATCTGGCGCAAAAAGCAGCTCGGGATTTTGGATCGCGTGCGGCTCGACCGTTTCGAGTTTGCGCAAATAACGTCGCACCATCTCCTCGTCGCCATTGCGATGCGCCATGATGATGACAGCGGCGATATGTCGGGGACGGTCCGAGGTCTTCATCAACTGGCTGACATTATAGGCGTCCGTCCAGTCCCCGGTCATGAAGGAACCAACGAAGTAAGAATATTCCCACCACGCCGGATGCGCGCTCGAATAGATGAGCGAGCGTCCCAGCAGTTTTTTGCCTTCTTCATACTTTCCGCTGTTGATGAGCGAATAGCCATAGGCGGCAGCCATGCTGAGGTCGAAGATGTTAAGTTCATATGCACGCTTCATCCAGAATTCGGAGATATCGCGCTGCCCCAACATCGCGTGTACGAAGCCATAGGCCCGATGCGCATATGGACTTGTTGGGCCGCGTAAGACCGCCTTGCGCGCCATGGCCACGGCATCGTCAAAATCCAGATCATCGTCTTTTGCATAACCATCGACGACGCTCTTCGCGATGAGTGCCGATAGTTCCGAAAGCACAAGAGGCGAGCGCGAGCCTTCCTTCATCGCCCTGGTCAGACACCTATAGGCAGCATCAAACGTCGTCTGGTTCGACATCTGATAAAATGCGTCGTTGAGGCTTATGCAGTAGGTGACGCCGGAGGTCAGCCGACGGTTCTCAAGGAATCTGTAGATTGCCCCGGTTGCCGGACCGGTTTCCGTCATCATCGACGCAACGCGATCATTCAGCTCTTTCTGGGAAAGAGCATAGGCGAAGCTCCGTGAAAAAAGCACCTCATTCATCGGCCCGTAAACAAGTTCGGCAATAACCTCGTTGCCCTGCGGCCAATTCAGGAGCCGCACGTGGAAGTCCATTCTTCCTGTGGACACCCCACTACCGCTGTCCTGTTTGAATGAGAGAGTATCGAAGGACGAAATTGCCCGCCGAAGGGTCATAGCCACCGTTTGCACGGCTTTCGACTTATCGGGAGCGATAAGAGTGACGGTTGGAAGATCGTCGAGCATGTATAATGTCCGACTTCCCGTCTCTTCGATCGGGGAGAGAGCCCATCTTGATGAGGCCTGGCGCTTGTCGAGTCCGGGCGACAACGCCATCGCCACAGCGATCGCGCCAACAGCTATCGCGGCGAGAGCGAACATGCTACGGCGCTTGACCTTTTCCGTCGCCTCAGGCGGGATGAACGCGATTTTCGCTGCGCCATCGGCGGCTCCCGCCGCAGAAACATGCCCTGCCACCCCTGGCGAGGCAGGCTCATCTTCTGGCTGCAAATGTGCCGCAACATTATATTTGTAAGAAGGCACATATGTGCCGCGAGACAGAATGATCTGTACCGGGTCCCCACGTCCCTCATCAGCGTAGTACTGTACAACAAGATCGCGCAGGCGTCCCATCTGCACACGCACCACTGCATCCGACGCCGGATCAAAATCGGCACTGCGCCCGAACACGTCGATCGCCAGGCAAAATCCCTTCAGTTGATCCGTCTCGCCTGCCTGTTCTTTGTCGACCAGATGCTTCAGGAGATGTCGCGCCCGCTCTGACCGGCTGAAAATCGTGCTGGTGAGGACCTTTTGCAAAGCATCACCAATTTCGTTCGCCGAAGGGATTCGATCCGTCACAGCAACACCATCTGACTGCGTGGCTTCAAGGCAACAAGCTCAAGGTTTCGCACTTCACTAATGATAGCATTTCCGCCCGGTTCGGCGACGCACCGAATCCTGTACGAAGCCAGTCTAGTATGAATACCCGCCCGCGAAAGGACAGAAACTGCTTATAGTTTTGATCCCAAAAATGTTGCAACCTATCCATTTGTCGTAGGTGCGGGCCTCGTCAAAAAAAAGCGGGAGGTTTCCCTCCCGCCGCGTTGAACTCTCTGTGAAATGCGCGTCAGATGGTACGATTAACCGCCGACACGATGGCAGCCAAAGAGGCTGCGGAAATATTCGTGTTTATTCCGGCGCCGAAGACGCGTTTGCCATCCTTCTCCAGCTCTACGTAGGAAATGGCAGCAGCATTCGAGCCATGCTGGAGCGAGTGCTCGGCATAATCGGCAACCGAAAAATCTGTCCCGAGATGGTTTGACAAGGCGTTCACGAAAGCATCGATGGGACCAGTGCCCTCACCCGTGATCTGCTTCTCAATTCCACCATCCGAAATCGTCGCTTCGACGACGCGACGGTTGCGGTCGTCCCGGGCGGGATAGCTATGGTGATCAATGAATTTCAGACGAGTATTCGGCTGCTCGACATAGACCTCCATGAAACGCTCATAGATAGCCTTGGCGGGCAGTTCGCGACCATCCCGATCAGTGATCGTCTGGATATCCTCACGAAACTCAACCTGCAACTTGCGCGGCAGGTTGATACCATAATCGGCCTGCAGAATATAGGCGATCCCGCCCTTGCCCGACTGCGAATTGATGCGGATGATCGCCTCATAGGAACGTCCGACATCTTTCGGATCGATCGGGAGATAGGGGACTTCCCACAAGGGCTTATTAGCCGTCTTTATGGCCTTCATACCCTTGTTGATCGCGTCCTGATGGGAACCTGAGAAAGCCGTATAAACCAGTTCTCCCACATAGGGATGGCGCTCCGGAATGATCAACTGGTTGGAATATTCGTAGACTTCCTTCATGCGCGTAATATCCGAGCAGTCCAATTCGGGATCGACGCCCTGCGTGTACATGTTCAGGGCCAGCGTCACGACGTCTACATTGCCGGTGCGTTCGCCATTTCCAAACAGCGTACCTTCAACGCGATCCGCACCTGCCATCAGACCGAGTTCGGTGGCCGCAATGCCGGTACCCCGATCATTGTGCGGATGCAGCGAGATGATCAGGTTCTCTCGATTGTCGAGATTGCGGCACATCCATTCGATCTGGTCGGCATAGATGTTGGGCGTTGCCATCTCCACCGTAGACGGCAGGTTGATGATGAGCTTGTTTTCCGCGGTCGGCTTGATGATCTCGGTAACTGCGTTGCAAATCTCCAATGCGACTTCGAGTTCCGTCCCCGTGAAGCTCTCCGGAGAATACTGGAAACGATAGCCGCCGCCAGCTTTGGCAGCCATGTCGACGATCATCTTGGCAGCGTCGGTGGCAATTCGCTTGATACCGACGACATCCTTGGCGAAGACGACACGGCGCTGCAATTCCGACGTCGAATTGTAGAAATGCACGATCGGATTGTTCGCGCCTTCCAACGACTCGAAGGTACGCGTGATCAGTTCTGGACGGCACTGCACCAGGACCTGCATCGACACGTCTTCGGGAACGCCGCCGCGTTCTATCGCCCAGCGGGCGAAGTCGAAATCGGTTTGTGAGGCGGAGGGGAAACCAATCTCGATTTCCTTGAAGCCCATGTCGAGCAGGAGCTTGAACATGCGCTCCTTGCGGTCATGCCCCATAGGATCGACCAGCGCCTGGTTGCCGTCGCGCAAATCCACCGAACACCAGATCGGCGCCTTCTCGATACGTTTGGATGGCCAGATGCGATCGGCTATGTCGATCTTTGGATAGGCTTGATACTTCGTGGAAGCGAAGGGCATGCCCTTGGGTGCTCGTGCGGAAACCATATCGTTCATTTCATCTCTCCCGACCGCGCGCTTAACGCGTCATGACGGCCTTAAAATCTGGATTTCGGTGGCGGTTTGGCGGCAAGGAGCGATGCGGCAGTATCGACCACCGGGCGCCCCTTATCGGACCCGACGGTCGCGGATAAGGCCAAGTAGAAGGAGAGATGCAGGCGCACGCAAAGCCTCGCCGGTGAAAACCGGGGCAGTCGTCCAATTCTGGGAGCGGCGCGAAATCATCATGGCGCAATTCCTACAGAAGGATTTTTGCGCTGACAAGCGCAACTTTTGCAAAAAAATCTCGATCAAGCTTTGTTTTTCGTGCGCAGGCGGGAAATGCCTTGCGAAAGCGCCATCATCAAGCCGCCGCCGACCAAGCCCCAGAATGCTCCCGAGATGCCGGCGAAAGCAACGCCCGATGCCGTAACGAGGAAGGTGATGGCTGCTGCCTCGCGTGTTTCCGGCTCACGGAATGCAGCGACGACAGAGCCGGAAAAAGCGCCGACAAGCGCCAGTCCTGCAACCGCTTCTATAAGAATCGCGGGCGCTAGCGATACAAAGGCTGTGACACCTCCGGCAAGCAGGCCGAAGATCACGTAGCCGACACCGCCAATGATTGCGGCCCAGTAGCGCCGCTTGGGATCGGCATGCGCATCCGGACCAGCGCACATGGCAGCGGTGATGGCCGCCAGATTGACGGCATGCCCGCCAAACGGCGCAGCGAGTAGAGAGAAGAGACCGGTGGCAGCAAAGAGCGGACCCGGCACCGGCTTATAATCGTTCACTTTAAGAACTGCAATGCCGGGAATATTCTGCGACGCCATGGTGACGATGAAAAGCGGCAGCGCGATCGAAATCAGACCGGTCAGGGAAAATGCAGGCAGCACGAACTCCGGCGCGGCAAACAGCGATTGCGACAGGCGCGCAAACGAGCCGTCCGGAATATCGACGCCAAAAATCAGCACCAGTACGAAGGCAAGAAGCGCGGCCGGAACGGCAAAAAGGCGGTTGAAAGCTCCAACGACGATCCACGCCAGAACGATGGGGAGGCCAAGAGCCGGGCTTTCCGCAATCGCGCGCACCGGTGCAAAGCAGAGACCAAGAATGACACCCGCAAGCATGGCATTGGCCAGAGGCGCAGGAATGCTGGCAACAGCGCGGCCCAGCGGACGGAACAGTCCGGCGATGACAATCAGAACGGAACAGATGATGAAGGCCCCGACTGCGACGGGAAACCCGCCCGTAACGGCGCCGGTCGCCACCAGGAGAGCAGCACCGGGCGTCGACCATGCGATACTGACTGGAAGGCGCGTCGCAAAGCTCACGACGATGGCGCATAGCCCCATCGTGATCGATAGCGCCATAAGGCCGGACGCGGCCTGTGCCTCAGAAGCCCCTACAGCGCGCAGACCCGCAAGGACAACTGCGAACGAGCTTGCAAAGCCGACGAAAGCGGTAAGGCAACCCATGAACAGGCTTTGCGGCGAGAGGTCTTTCAGCATGGCGGGACTCGAGGCAATGAAATTGCGGGGGCAATATTAAAGGCAGACCAAAATTTGCCGCCAATGGCAAGCGCAAGCCGTCAGGCCAATACCCATCTTTCGTTGCGGCAGCTACGCTCCGCTCATCTGCCCAGCACTCATTGCAGCCAGACAAACGATACGATACGCGAAACAGCCCGCCGGCGGTGAGCCGACGGGCTGTTCAGCTCGATGCTCACCGGATCAGATTTCGGCTTGCGACGTGATGATGCGCGAGACGAGACCATACTCCTTCGCCTCTTCGGCAGAAAGCCAGTAATCGCGATCCATGTCTTTCTCGACGCGATCATAGGGCTGCCCGGTCGCCGCAGCGAAAAGCTTGATGAGGCGCTGGTTCATCTTGATGATCTCGCGCGCCTGGATTTCGATATCCGATACCATGCCGCGCGTGCCGCCCGAGGGTTGATGCAGCAGGAAGCGCGTGTTCGGCAGGCACAGACGATAATCCTGTTCCGCCGCGATGTAGATGAGCGCACCGGCCGACGCTACCCAGCCTGAACCAATCACCCAGACGCGCGGCTTGATGAACTTGATCATGTCGTGGATGGAGTCGCCAGACTCGACGTGACCGCCCGGTGAATTGACGAAGATGCGGATGTCATCGTCGCTTGCGGCCGCAAGTGCCACAAGTTGCGAGCATACCTTCTGCGCCAACTCCTGCGTGATGCCGCCATAGATGAAAATCGACCGCGACTTGAACAGATTGGCTTCGGTTTCCTTGCCGAGCGTCAGTTCCGATTTCTTGTCGTCGTCGTCTTCGTTCATGAAATATCTCCGCTGGAGTGATTCATCTGCAATCGTGGGAATCGTAGATAGGCCTAAGTCTGACGAAGCACAATGGAGCACAAGCCCCTCTCGCAGGAAAGAGCTGTTAGCTGCGGGCAGCGACGAAACGCGAGATAGCCGGACCGAAGGCCAGTAGGAAAAGAAAGCGAGCCGTCTGGATCGCCATGACGAAAGTGAGATCGACGCTTTTCGACGCGGCAGCAATGATTGCCACTGAATCCAGCCCGCCTGGGCTGGTTGCCAGGTAGGCGGTCAGCAGGTCTATCTCAAGGGCATAGACCAGCAGCACGGCGAGCGACCCGGAAAATAGCAGCAACGCAATGATGGCAGCCAGAATATGCGGCAGCCTCCGCATCGCGTAAAGCAGTACGTCGCGTTCGAATTTCAGGCCGATGGTCCAGCCAATCAACGCATAGGAAAGACCAAGCAGCAGTTCCGGCACTTCGTAGGAAATCCAGCCCGTGAGATGCAGCAGGCCGCCGAAGAAGAAGGGGCCAAGGAAGGACGCGGCAGGCAGGCGCAGCAGGCGCGCGACATAGGCGGCGATCAAGGCCACGACAAGCGTAAGTGCGACCGTCCCGACATGGATGGGCGCAAAGAAATGATGGACAGGCGCGGCGGAAGCACCGGGTGTTACCCATAAGCTTGCAACGAATGCAGCAGCCACCGTGACGATGATGACGCGCAAATATTGCATAAAGGCTACAAGACGCATGTCCGCGCCGAATTCGCCCGCCATAAGAACCATGACGCTGGCGGCTCCCGGCGAAGATCCCCAGACGCCAGTGGTTCCGGGTAGTACGCGAGTGCGCGACAGAAGCCAGCCAAGCAGGCTGCTTGCAGCAACGGTCGCGATAACAACCATGGCGACCAGCAAGCCATCGCTCCAGAAGGCCGAGAAGAACGCTCCGTTTAACACCACCGAAACGGAAATCCCTACGACCACCTGCCCGAAGGTGAACGCGTGCTTGTTCAGCGAAATACCAAGATTGCTGCAGCTGACAATGATGCCCGCCACCAGCGGTCCGAGCAGCAAGGCAGCTGGCAAGCCCATGCTGTCGACACCATAAGCTATTGCGCCCGAAAGCGTCAGCAAGAGCAGCCAGCGGAAAAGCACTTGAGGCAAAGGCAGGCCTGCTTCTTTCGCTTCAGGCGTTTTCATCAGGCAAAAGGCACCGCGCTTGTACCGGGTGGAAGCTTCGCCTCCTCCTCCGGTTCGACATGGATATGAATGCGTGCATCCTCGATCTCGGCTTCGAGCGCCGCTTCAATCCGGTCACAGATGACATGCGCGTCACCAACGGTCATGCCAGCATCCACAACCAGATGAAATTCGATGAAGGTCGCTCGCCCCGCGATACGGGTCTTCAGGTCGTGCACCTCCAGCGCGCCTTCAGCATTGGCCGAAATAATATCGCGGATCTTCATGTGATCTTCGGTATCGACCGCCGCATCCATCAGGCCGTTCAGGGAGGAGGCGATGACATGCCCGCCCTGCCAGAGAATGTTGAGTGCAACGACGAGCGCCAGCAACGTGTCGAGGACAAGCCACCCTGTAAGAACCGCGCCGATGAGGCCTGCCAGGACACCGACGGACGTGACCACGTCCGTCATGATGTGGCGTCCATCAGCGCTCAGGGCTGGTGAACGATGCTTGCGACCGGCACGAAGCAGGACCTGCGCCCAGAAGAAATTCACAGCAGTGGCAAGGCTATTCACCGCCATGCCTTCCCATGGCTGATCGAGTGCGACAGCCGGGATCTGCCACGCTTTCCAAACCTCCATGAGGATGAGGAGCGCCGCGAGAACGATCAGCACGCCTTCAAGCACGGCAGAAAAATACTCCGCCTTGTGATGACCGAACGGATGGTCCTTGTCGGCTGGCATGTGGCTGACGCGAATAGCATACCAGGCTGCCAGCGAGGCCACGACATTGACGATGGATTCCAGAGCGTCTGAATAGAGCGCGATCGACCCGGTAAGCCACCAGGCGAAGGTCTTCAAGGCCAGGACGATAATTCCGACGGCAATAGACCAAAGCGCGAGCCGCTGAACTGTTTGGTTGGCCTCGGACATGTCTTCCCTCGTGCAAGTCAATGAGCGCTTGCTAGGCTTTTGTCCGCCCGAACACAAGAAGTTCAACGCGAAAAGCTGCTACGCGGCAGGTGCACTGCTCGCCGCGTCTGGGTTTAGCCATTCGTAAGAAAATCACCCCGGTACCCCTAACGAGAAGGCGGGGTTGAGCTGGCGCAGTGATGGGGATGCTGGGCTTGGCCAGTTCCTCCCCATCATCGCGCAGGGTTAACAGACCCTGACAGACATGATCTCACGCCGCCTTGCGCCTAGCCAGCTTCGGCAGATTCGCGACGACGTTCTCGATCATCTTCATGCCGGCATCCTGACCGAGCGTCATGATCGATTCAGGGTGGAATTGCACAGCCGCAACCGGCTCCGACTTATGCTCTATGCCCATGATAACACCGTCTGCCGTTTCCGCCGTCACCACGAACTCCGAGGGCAGACGCTCACTATCTGCAAAAATCGAATGATAACGTCCCACGGTGACCTCCTGCGGCAGGCCGGCAAAGACGATTCCCGGATCGACGATGCGGATGCGGGAGGGCTTGCCATGCATCGGCACGTGCAGATGCCGCAGCTCGCCGCCATAAGCTTCCGCCAGCGCCTGGAGGCCGAGGCAAACACCGAAGATCGGCAGATTGCGCGCACGTGCCTGGCGGATCGAGGTCTTGCAGTCGAAATCGGTCGGGGAGCCGGGTCCAGGCGACAGCACAACGAGATCAGGATTGACACTCTCGAACACCGCGTCGGTCAGCGGGGGGCGCACAGTCGTGACCTGTGCACCGGTCTGGCGGAAATAATTGGCAAGCGTATGCACGAATGAATCCTCGTGATCGATCAACAGGATCGAAACGCCTTCACCGGGTTTTTCCTTGGTTGCCTGAGCAGCACTCTTTTCCTGCACGCCTGCCTCCCTGATCGCCGTCAGCATAGCCGATGCCTTCAGCTCGGTTTCCCGTTCTTCTTCCATCGGGTCGGAATCGTGCAGAAGCGTCGCCCCTGCCCGCACCTCGCCGATACCATCCTGAATGCGGATGGTGCGCAGCGTCAGTCCCGTATTCATATCGCCGTTGAAATTGACCATGCCGATAGCACCGCCATACCAGGCACGCGCGCTTTTCTCATGGTTCTCGATAAAACGCATCGCCCAGAGCTTCGGCGCACCCGTTACGGTAACGGCCCAGGCATGCGAGAGAAAGGCATCGAACGCATCCATGCCTTCACGCAGACGCCCTTCTATATGATCCACAGTGTGGATCAGGCGCGAATAGATTTCGATCTGACGACGGCCGATGACACGCACAGAACCCGGCTCGCATACTCTGGACTTGTCGTTGCGATCGACGTCCGAACACATGGTGAGTTCGGACTCGTCCTTTTTCGAGTTGAGCAGCTTGAGTATCTGCTCGCTGTCCTCAATGGCATCGCGGCCGCGTTTGATGGTACCGGAAATCGGGCAGGTCTCGACGCGCCGGCCATTGACCCGCACGAACATTTCCGGCGAGGCTCCAATCAGATATTCCTGCTCACCCAGATTGATGAAGAAGGAATAGGGCGACGGATTGATACTTTTCAACTTGCGCGAAATGTCAGACGGCTTGTTCTCGACGCGCTCGTAAAACATCTGCCCCGGCACGACCTCGAAAAGATCGCCGCGCTTGAAGCTTTCCTTGGCCTTGTCTACGAGACGGGCAAACTCACCCGGTCTGTGATCACCGGTTGCCGGAATGCTTTCGGCCTTGCGGAAAGGTTCGGAAGCACCGCCGCGCGCATGTCCCTTCGTATCGAAGGTGTCACCGGAAAATTCATAGGCATCGACCCAGGCCAACGCCTGATAATGATCGACCACCAACACTTCGTCCGGCAGGTAAAGCACGAGATCGCGCTGGCTTTCCTTCCGATCAAGCTTCAGAGCAATCGGATCGAACTGGAAGGCCAGATCATAGCCGAAGGCGCCGTAGAGTCCGAGATTTCCGTCTTCAGGCGACTTGAAGAGCGAAACAACAGCGCGCAGCACACTGAAAACGGAGGGAACCCGCGAACGCTCTTCTTCCAGTACCGGACCTTCCGGCTCGGCGATCGAAATGATGAGTTTCGTCGCACCTTGTTCGGTGACGCTGACCGCTTCAAGCCCTGTGACAACCGGGACAATACCCTTCAGCAACTGTTCGCCTCGGACATTCAAAGCCTCGATGCGCAATACGCGACCGCGCGAGGAAATGACTAGCGGCGGATCGATGATGGCCGCATCCCACCGGGTATAGCGGCCAGGATATTCGTAATTGGATGAAAAGACCGCGCCGCGACGCTCGTTCAATCCGTCGATATAGCTGTCCAGTGCATTCGCATACGTCACGTTCCGACGCGTGCGTTCGACGCGAACGCCACCGTCCGTTTCGAATGCGTGGGGCTGTACCATATCCTGCTGAGTTGCCATGCCATTCCCTCTCGATCATGATGCCTGGGTCCGGGGAAGGTCTTCTCGCGTCAAACAAAAAGCCGCCCGGATATTCCGTAGCGGCCTGATTTCTTACGCGCACATGCAAGTAAGTCGAGCCGCTGTCAGCGACCCCACCACCAAAGCTTGCTATTTGCGATACGTGTGTTCATGGGCGAAGTCATAGCGCGAGGAAAGGGAGAGCGCAATCGGGAAAACATGCATAATTCCTGCCAGTAATGTAGAGCGACGCGGACTACCGGCACTCCTAATCCATATGCACCTGCGGGGCTTCGCCTGCACTTGCCTTCGGCTTGCGCAGGAGTAAGGCAAGCGGGATTGCACAAAGGGTAACTACCATCATCAGCTTGAAATCGTTTACGTAAGAAATCATCAGCGCCTGTTGATTGACGAGTTGGTCAATCGTCGACAGTGCCGACGGATCGCCCTGTGCCGCCTGAGGCGAGAGCGCCCGCAGATTCGGGTTGAACGGATTGACGAACTGCGACAGTTCGGAATGGTTGATCTGCGTATTGCGCGTCAAAAGAACGGTGACCATCGAGATACCGATGGAGGAACCCAGATTCCGTACAAGAGAGAACAAACTCGCCGCGTCGGTACGAAAATTTGACGGGAGCGTGGCGAAAGCGACCGTGGACAGAGGAACGAAGACAAGCCCCAGGCCAAGCCCCTGGATGACGCCGGACCAGATGATGAGGTGATCGTCCATCTGCGGCGAAAACCCGCTCATCATATAAAGAGAAAGCGAAGTCAGCGACAACCCCGCAACAACCAGGACACGCGCGTCGATGAGCTGCACCAGCCGCCCCACGAGAATCATCGAGATCATCGTGCCGACGCCGCGCGGGGCCATGACGAGACCCGTCAGGATCGTGGGATGGTTGAACAGCTTCGACAGCATTGGCGGAAGCAAGGCAAGGCTTGCGAGAAGAATGATGCCGATGATGAAGATGAAGACGAGGCCCGTCAGGAAGTTGCGGTCGGCGAAGATTTTCGGGTCGATGAACGTGTCGCGATTCATCGCCAGATGCATGGTGAAAACCCAGAAACCGGTGAGGCACAGGCCAAGCTCGATCCAAATTTCCACTGCCGAAAACCAGTCCACCTCCGCTCCCCGATCCAGCATGAGCTGCAGGGCGCCGACGCCAAGCGACAGCATGGCAAAGCCAAAGAAGTCGAAGCCGCGCGCGCGCCTGGCAACAGCGGGAAGCGAAGTCACGCAACCGAGAAACGCGATGATGCCGATGGGCAGGTTGACGAGAAAGACCCAGCGCCAGCCGAGCGTCTCGGTGAGCCAACCGCCCAGCGTCGGACCGATGATCGGGCCGACCATGATGCCGGCACCCCACATCGCCATTGCCTGGCCATGCTTTTCCTTCGGGTTGATATCCAGCAGGAAGGTTTGCGACAACGGAACGATAGAAGCGCCGAACAGACCTTGCAGAAGGCGAAAGCCCACCATGGACGGCAGGCTCCAGGCCATGCCGCACATAAGCGACGTTGCAGTGAAGCCGACAATGCAGGTGAGGAAAAGTTCACGTCGGCCAAAGCGGTCGGCAAGCCATCCCGTCACAGGCGTGGCAATGGCGGCTGCAACGATATAGGACGTCAGCACCCAGTTGATCGTATCCTGCGAGGCGTCCAGATCACCTACCATGTCGGGCAGAGCGACATTGGCGATGGTCGTGTCGAGCACCTGCATGATGGTAGCAAGCATCACCGAAATGGTGATGAGCCCACGCCGCAAAACGGGGGCATCGGATGCGGAAGTTGCGCTCGCACTCATATGCTTATTCTCCGCAGCACAAAGATTATGCGCCGCATGAACTTATTGAATCGAGTTTTCGGACAGTGTCAGAACCAGTTGAAAAGACTCTTGAAACCGCGAGCCACGCCAGTATCGACGGTGACGGTGGCGCTCATACCTGTGCGCAGAATGATTGCCTCATCCGGATCCTTCAGTTCAACGCGAACGGGGATACGCTGCGTGACCTTGACCCAGTTGCCGGTCGCGTTCTGCGCCGGAAGCAGGGAAAACTCCGCCCCTGTTCCGGCACCAATCGACGTCACTTCCGCCTCTAATTTGCGCCCCGGATAGACGTCAAGTTCAAGCTCCGCCGGCTGACCAACCTGCATATGCGTGAGTTGCGTTTCCTTGAAATTGGCATCGATCCAGCTGTGCTGCGTCTCCACCAGAGCGAAGGTCGACGTGCCGGCATTAACGAACTGGCCCTCGCGGAAGGAGGAGGCCTGGTAAACAATGCCGTCGGCAGAAGCGTGAACGACCGTATGATCGAGTTGATATTGCGCCTTGTCGAGCGCGGCTTTCGCGGCCAGCACACTCGGATGCTGATCGACGGGCGAATCCGGATTACCACCAAGAGCGGCGGCTGCGCCATCGAGTGCTTGTTGCGCGACGCTTACGGCCTGCGTTGCACGCGCCAGGTCGCGCGTAGCTTGATCCGCGCTGGAATGGGTCGAAACACCGCGCGCCAGAAGCGAGTTCTCGCGTTCGGACTGCGCGCGCGCAAAGGTAAGGTCGCTCTGTGCGGAGGCGAGTTGCGCCTTGGCCTGCCCATAAGCTGCGCGTAACTGTTCGACGCTGAGACGCGCAGAAGCAAGCGATGCTTCGGCCTCGGCCAATGCTATGCGATAGGGTTCGGCATCAACCGCAAAGAGCAGATCCCCCTTCCTCACTTCCTGCCCGTCCTGCACAGCCACTTCCACAACACGCCCGCCGATTTCAGCCGCAACGTTGATGCGAACCTGCTTGAGATTGGCATTCTCCGTCTCCTGAAAACGGCCGCCGGTGACCCAGACGTAGCCACCGCCGACAGCAAGAACAAGCGGCAACGCCAGCATAAACAGAGCTTTGCGGCCCTTGCCTCTTTTCTTAGCTGGAGCATTTACAGCCTGATCTTCTTCGATCTTTGAAATGGCGTTCATCGTCATTCTTCCTCAAGCAGCCGACAGGCGCTTCTACTCGTTCAGATTTCCGTTCACCGTGGCGAGCGCAGTCAGCATCGTTTCCCGGTCCTGGGCGCTGAGACCCTCAAGGGCCTCCTCATAGACCGATGCGGCGACTGCCTTGATTTCGGCGAAAGCCTCGCGCCCCTGATCCGTCGCATAGATCAGGCGCATGCGACGGTCTTCCGGATGCGGGCGCCGCTCTATCCAGCCGCCCCTTTCCATCCGGTCAAGGAGGCGCGAAACGGAAATCGGCTCAATATCAAGCAGCTGGGCGAGGCGCGCTTGCGCAGCACCTTCTTCCTGCACGAGGCTGGCCAGCAGGCGCCATTGCGCCGCGGATAATCCATGCGTAGCAATCCGCGCCTCGAACCGCTTATGCAGAAGGCGGTTGGCGTCGAAGATGAGCGCAGCGAAACTTTTTTCTTTCCAGCAATTCATACGCATCCATTATAATGAGCAGGCTTATAACGCAATCGTGATTTTGCAGCGCAACCATGCAATTCTGCAAGGTCGACAAAGCGGAACGAAAAAGCGACGCAGGTCGGAACGCTACGCCGCTTTTCGAATCTGGTTCAGAGATTGAGGAAGCTAGAAGAGCCCTTCGATCCGACCTTCTGCATCAAGCCGTATGCGTTCAGCGGCAGGATGACGCGGTAGACCGGGCATTGTCATCACCTCGCCGCAGATCGCGACGACGAAGCCCGCACCGGCGGAAAGCCGGACCTCTCGCACGGGCACGATGTGCCCGGAAGGCGCGCCACGCAGGGCAGGATTGGTCGAGAAGGAATATTGCGTCTTGGCCATGCAGACAGGCAGATGCCCGTAACCAGCCTTCTCCCACTCCGCCAATTGATCGCGAACGCGCGCATCCGCGGCGACTTCCGCACCATGATAGATGCGCTTCACCACCGTTTCGATTTTGTCGAACAAGCTGATCTCGTCGCGATAGAGCGGCGTGAAATCGGCTTTGCCGGAATTTGCGACCGCGACAACCTTGTGCGCCAGCTCCTCAATGCCAGCCGAGCCATGTGCCCAGTGACGGCACACGATTGCTTCTTCCCCAAGCGAGGCCGTATATGCCTTTACCACGTCGATTTCGGCATCAGTGTCCGTGTGGAAATGGTTGATTGCAACGATGACCGGCACACCGAACTGCCTGACGTTTTCGATATGACGGCCAAGATTCGAACATCCCTTCTGAACCGCTGAAATATCTTCGGCTCCGAGCGCTTCCTTTGCAACGCCGCCATTCATCTTCAAGGCACGCACTGTGGCGACAATAACCGAAGCGGCAGGTCGCAAGCCCGCTTTGCGGCATTTGATATTGAAGAATTTTTCTGCGCCGAGATCGGCGCCGAAGCCCGCTTCCGTCACGACGTAGTCGGCAAGCTTCAAGGCTGCCTTTGTAGCGATGACCGAATTGCAGCCATGGGCGATGTTGGCGAAAGGCCCCCCATGCACGAATGCAGGCGTGTTCTCTATGGTCTGGACCAGATTGGGCTGTATGGCTTCCTTCAGAACAACCGCCATGGCTCCATCCGCATTCAGATCCCGGGCGTAGACGGCACTCTTGTCATAACGATAGCCGATGACAATATCGCCCAACCGCTTTTCGAGATCGGCCGGATCGCTGGCAAGGCAGAGGATAGCCATGATTTCCGACGCAACGGTGATATCGAAACCCGTTTCGCGCGGAAAGCCATTGGAGACGCCACCCAGCGAGGTCACCACGCCACGCAAGGCGCGATCGTTCATATCCATCACCCGGCGCCAGGTAACACGTCGCGGATCGATATCCAGAGCATTGCCCCAGTAGATATGATTGTCGATCATGGCCGCAAGCAGATTATGCGCCGTCGTAATCGCGTGAAAATCACCGGTAAAATGGAGGTTGATTTCCTCCATCGGCACGACCTGGGCATAGCCGCCGCCTGCCGCCCCGCCTTTCATGCCGAAGCAGGGGCCGAGCGACGGTTCGCGCACACAGATCAACGCATTCTCACCAATTCGGCGCAGACCGTCACCAAGGCCCACGGTGGTCGTCGTCTTGCCCTCGCCTGCGGGCGTCGGGTTGATCGCCGTGACGAGGATCAGCTTGCCATCTTCGCGATCTTGAAGGGAACCCAGGAACGAGGCGGAAATCTTCGCTTTGTCATGGCCGTAGGGAAGCAACGAGGCAGGCGGAATTCCCAAAGCCTCGCCGATTTCCTGTATAGGCTTCAACGACGCGCCACGCGCGATTTCAATATCGCTTTTATCTTCCGCCACGCTCTTTGTCCCTCATAGTCTTTTGGTTGATTTTATCGATCGAGGATCGAGCGCATTTCCACGAGATTGGAGCGGAAACGCAGAAGGTGAAAGCCGATATTTGCCAGGTGAGAGGGCATGAACCAGCCATCCTCAGGACCGTTGGAAACAATCCATGGCTGCAGGTTCAGGCCCGCACGCAGCTGTTGATCCATTGCCGTCCAGATACGATCAAGGTCGCGCTGGCGAACCACAACGTCGAAATCGGCGCGAGCCGCTCTCAGAATTCCGTAATAGCCATAAAGCTGACCATAGGCGAACCAGAAGCGATCGTCGGCGCGCGTGTCGAATGGTCCACGGCTGTTATTCTGAATCTGGCTGCTGAGAATATCGGACGTCGAACCAATATCGCTCGCAATGCGGTCGAAGAGCTGGACGAGATTATCCGACCGCGCGTCAAACACGACGAGGCATTGCTCAAGGCGCGCGTTGAAGGCGCGCAAATCCTGGATCGCCTGACGATGGAAGCTCGGCGTCGGCGTCTTGAAGCCAAACGGGCTCAGCCCGAAATACCAGCTGTACTCGTCATATTGCATATTGCCACGGGCCGACTGCAAATTATTGTCGATCTGCGAAGTGCCACGCACGCGCCCAAGCGTATCGACAAGTTCGACCGTGACGCGGCGGATCGCCTGATTGACACCGCGCTGGAAGGACGCCTTGTTGTCCATAAAAGGCGTGTCGTCCCAGTCCATGCCGAAGAAACCCAGCCGGTAAAGCAGCATGGAGGAGATCCAGGCGTTCTGATTGACGTTGAAGTCGATCAGATCGGCCGTAACGTTCACGACGGCAGAGGGTGCACAGGTCTTGATCGCCGCATCGCCGGTTTCAACCGCCTGCGCTGGCTGAGTAGCTTGCGCAGCATTGGCGTTGCTGGCCGAGAAATTATAGCGCTCCACATAGTCTGGTTCGAAATTCGTCCAAACCTGCGTCTGCACCAGAAAATAGCCGTAAAGGAAGATACCAAGCGCCAGAACGGCAGCAACCAAACCGCGCCATATCCAACCAAGGCGGAGAAAAATATGATAGAGTGCCCGGAAAGGCCAGGCGACAGCCCGCTTGAGAAGCTGACCGGCGCTGTAGAGAAACTCCTTGAACGCGTCCATTCACAAGGCCCTTCATCTGGTGACGTTCCATTCAGATAGACGTTTCCGCGCGTTATCTCCACCTGTGCTTGCGATTTTCATTGCGGGATTCACATGATCGACAAGTAAAGGGGCATTTTTTGTGGGCGGCAGAGCCATCATTCTGGACTCTTAATGCCGCATGACCCACAACCGGAACCAAATGGCGCGCAATCTCTTTGCAGCGTCTAATGCGAAACCGGAGCCGACCGATGCCCAAACGCCTCGCCCTTCTAATCGCCGCCGCCCTGCCCCTCGCGTCGCCGGCTCTCGCTGCCGAAGCGGAATCCTGCAAGGTCGTACGATTCTCGGATGTCGGTTGGACAGATATAACCGCGACGACCGCAACGGCGAGCGTCGTGCTCAAGACCTTGGGCTACGAGCCTGAAACGGAGATGCTCTCCGTACCTGTAACCTTTCAGTCGCTTGCCAAGAACGACATCGACGTCTTCCTCGGCAACTGGCAGCCTACCATGGCCGCAGATATAAAGCCCTATCTCGATGCAAAAACCGTCGATGATCTGGGTGCCAACCTAGAAGGCGCGAAATATACGCTGGCGGTTCCCACCTATACCTATGAGGCGGGTCTCAAGACCTTTGCCGATATTGCCAAGTTCAAGGACCAGTTGGGTGGTGAAATCTACGGCATCGAAGCGGGCAATGACGGCAATCGGCTGATCCAGAGCATGATCGACGAGGGCAAGTTCGACCTGAAAGGCTTCAAGCTGGTCGAAAGTTCGGAGGCGGGTATGGTTTCATCGCTGCAACGCGCCATTCAGAATGAAAAGCCAATCGTTTTCCTCGGTTGGGAGCCGCATCCGATGAACGCGAATTTCAAGATGACCTATCTTGAAGGGGGTGACGAGGTGTTTGGTCCTAATCTGGGCGGCGCAACCGTGCATACCGCGACCCGCTCCGGTTATGTGAGCGAGTGCGCCAATGTCGGGAGATTCTTCACGCAGCTGAAATTTTCATTGGCAATGGAAAATGAGATCATGGGCAAAATCCTTAATGACGGCGCGGACCCGGAAGATGCGGCCAAGGAATGGCTGGCCGCCAATCCGGACGCATTTGCGCCCTGGGTAGACGGGGTAACAACCTTTGACGGCGAAGACGCGGTGGCAGCATTACGCGAAGAGCTTGGGCTCTAACGCGTAGTGGACCCGATCAGCGACCTGATAGCGGCGGAAAAAATTCCAGTCGGACGCTGGGGCAAACTCGCGTTCGACGCCCTCGCCTCCAATCTCGGATGGGCCTTTGATGCGCTCTCGAGTGGCCTTCGCGGCGTGCTCGACGGTGTTATCGATTTGCTCGTCTCGGTACCGCCCGTTATGATGATCGCGCTGATCGCCGCTCTTGCTTACGCGCTCCAGCGTTCGCTGTGGCTGGCGGCCGGAACCGCCCTCGGGTTGCTCTTCATCCTTAATCAGGGGCTATGGGAAGAGACGCTTCAAACACTGGTGCTTGTCGTCTCCGCAGCTTTTGCTTCAATGGCGATCGGTGTGCCGATCGGCATATGGGCCGCGCATAGACCGCGTGTTTACGCCATGCTGCAGCCTATCCTCGATCTGATGCAGACGATGCCGACTTTTGTCTATCTTATCCCGGTGCTGATTCTGTTTGGCCTGGGCATAGCACCCGGTCTCATCGTCACCGTGATCTTTGCAGCCCCCGCGCCGATCAGGCTCACCTATCTCGGCATCCACAGTGTGCCGGCGCCCCTCCTCGAAGCCGGGCGGGCCTTCGGCGCGACCAAGCGCCAACTGCTTTGGAAGGTGGAGCTGCCGTCTGCCGCGCCGACCATTATGGCTGGCCTGACGCAATGCATCATGCTCTGCCTTTCCATGGTCGTCATCGCTGCGCTCATCGGCGCCGATGGTCTGGGTAAGCCGGTAGTGCGGGCACTGAATACGGTCAACGTGCCGCTTGGCCTTGAGGCAGGTCTTTCAATCGTTATCCTGGCGATCATGCTTGATCGCATCAGCCGCCTGCCCCAGCGGAGGCGAAAGCCGTGACGGCCGCAATCGAGTTCCGGGACATCGATGTCGTCTTTTCCGACGATCCAGCACGCGCACTCAGCCTGCTCGATCAGGGCAAGACCCGCGACGAAATCGCAGCGCAGGCGCGCGCCGTCGTCGGTTGCGCCAATGTCTCGCTCAGCATCCAGCCAGGCGAGATATCGGTACTGATGGGGCTCTCCGGCTCCGGCAAGTCAACACTGCTGCGCACGGTCAACCGCCTGAACGCGCCCACGCGCGGCAAGGTTCTGGTCAACGGCTCGGATGGTCTGGTTGACACAGCGCGCTGTGACGAAAAACGTTTGCGCGCTATTCGTCGCAACGACGTGGCGATGGTCTTCCAGCAGTTCGCGCTGCTTCCCTGGCGTACGGTCGCCGACAATGTAGCACTCGGTCTTGAATTCTCCGGACTGCCACAACGGCAGCGGCGCGAACGTGTCGAAGAACAACTCGATCTCGTCGGCCTCACCCAATGGCGCGAAAAATATGCGCATGAGCTTTCGGGAGGCATGCAGCAGCGCGTGGGACTTGCTCGCGCCCTCGCCACACATGCACCGATCCTTTTGATGGACGAGCCCTTTTCAGCTCTCGATCCGCTGATCCGGGCCAAATTGCAGGACGATCTTCTTGACCTGCAGAACCGCCTGAAGAAAACGATCCTTTTCGTCAGTCACGATCTCGACGAGGCGCTGAAGCTCGGCAACCGCATCTCGATCATGCAGGATGGGCGTCTCATCCAGAACGGTGCGCCGGAGGAGATCGTTCTCAGTCCGGCCAATGATTACGTGCGCGAGTTCATCGCAAGCGTCAATCCACTCTCCTTCCTCACCGCGTGGAATATCATGACGGACTGGCGCGACCTGGACGCCGAGAATGACAGGCTCTGGCTCGATACTGCGCACAGGGCATTTGTCTCGCTAGATATTGATCGCCGCATAGAGGCCGCTAAGCTCGACGGCGACGCCGCCACGATCATTCCGTGCGATGTCGATCCGCAGGAATGGCCGGCAGCGCCCGGGATCTTCGTTGCCACGCCGGAAACATCCCTGCGGAAGGTGGTGCTTGCCATGCATCATGCGGGAGCAGCACCGATCGCTATTATGGATCGCGACAACCGCCTCATGGGCGCGGTTTCGATCGAAGCAGTTTTGAAAGCCATCGTACGACGGGAGACGCGCGGCGGCTAGTTCCGTTTTCCTGGAGGAGAAAAGCATGAAGATCGAAGGCGTCACGGCAATTGTCACCGGAGCGGGCTCTGGTCTGGGGGAAGCGACCGCTACCGCCTTGGCCGACAGAGGTGCAAAAGTCGCTCTCATCGACCTGAACGCGGAACGGGTCAATCATGTGGCAGCACGCCTTGGCGGTCTTGCCGTTCCCTGCGACGTCACCAACGCCGAACAGGGTGAAGCGGCTGTCGCTTCGATAGTGGAAACGCTTGGCGCGCCACGTCTTCTCATCAACTGCGCTGGCATCGTACTTGCAAAGAAAACCACCGGTCGGGATGGGCCGCACCCACTTGACGCGTTTCAAAAAGTGCTGACAGTCAATGTCGTCGGCAGCTTCAATATGATCCGTCTCATGGCGGCAGCCTGCGAAACGCTGGAGCCGCTGGAAGGCGGTGAGCGCGGCGTGATCATCTCGACAGCTTCCGTTGCAGCTTTTGACGGTCAGATCGGACAGGCCGCTTATTCCGCATCGAAAGGTGCCGTTGCTGCCATGACCTTGCCGATTGCCCGTGATCTCTCACGCGCAGGCATTCGCGTCATGACCATCGCGCCAGGCATTTTCACCACACCCATGATGGCCTCTCTGCCTCAGGAAGCGCAGGATTCGCTCGGCCAACAAGTCCCCTTCCCACCACGCTTGGGGAAGCCCGAAGAATATGCGCAACTGGCAATCAGCATCATCGAAAACCAGATGCTGAACGGCGAAGTCATACGACTGGATGGCGCTATCCGCATGGGGCCGAAATAGAAGATCCCACCCGGTTTGCACAATTAAAACGTTTTATGCGGCGCGTGGCGGAAAAGTCACGCGGCTGCAACTTTTGTCCCCTACCGTACAAAAATGCCCGGTCTACCCAATTTGGACTAGTTCACAAACCATACATTAGTAGCTATTGAAACTTCAATCTTAAACAGCGCGACCCTCGATCCCTGTTGGGAAGCTTGAGCGTTGTCAGAGACTTTTCGCGCACTGGAACATAGAGACTAGCCCTTTTAGGGCATTAATTGTGAATTGCTGCTTGGAACTGATGCTGATGCGGGCCGCACATGCTGGAAATGTGTTCCTCCGCAAACAGACCGGAAGAATTTCGGCCATTCGTGTACAATTGAATATTGAAAATCTCTCGCATTCCTGTGATTTAGTATTAATGCAAGGTTGTAGATTATAGCATTGACTACTAATACGCGAAATTGATAAAGGAACTTCAACAAGCTTGATCGTTCACCGGAACGGTTATTGCACGAGGAGCGCGAGGATCACCATGACCTCTAAAACTCAAGGCGATATCGATACTGCCGCACAGATTTTGACGATGCTCGGCAACGAAAAGCGCCTGCACATCATGCGTCACCTTCTTGAGGACGAGTTTTGCGTAGGGGATCTCTCCGAAGCTGTTGAGCTGAGCCAATCGGCTCTTTCTCAGCATCTCGCCAAGCTTCGTACGAACAAGCTCGTGGAAACGCGCCGTGACCGCCAGCTGATTTATTACCGCTGCGATTCTCCAGTGGTAAAGGCGATCATGGACGTCCTCGAAAACTACTATGATATGACTGAGGATCAGGCGCATACGCAGAAGGTGGAAACCCTGCACACTGCCCGAAATACCAAGTCTGATCTCGATGAGGCGCCCAGAAAGCGCCCTGGCGTTCGCGGCTAGCGTCGCCTTCAAATCCAACCAAGCGGCCCGATCCGTAGGTCGGGCTGCTTCACGACATCTGGACCGTGGCACTCATCTCTGGCAAGAGCTCTCGAACGATTACGAGGCGGGCAAGATAACGTGGCCATCATCCCCATTACCGACCCTACTGATGCGAGGCTGGCAGACTACGTCAATATTCGTGAACGTGACCTCGTTGGCCGGCAGGGAAAATTCGTAGCTGAAGGACGGGTCGTCCTCAATGTCCTGTTTTCCTCTAGTCGGTTCGAAGCGTACTCACTTCTGGTGCTGGACAGGAAGCTGCCCGGGATTGCCGATATCATTCAGAAGCTCGACGATGATTTCCCCGTTTATGTAGTGCCACAGTCGGTTCTGGATGCCGTCGCGGGGTTCAATGTCCACCGCGGCCTTCTCGCCATTGGCGGAAGGCGAACTGCGGAGGACGCTGATGCCGCGTTAAGCGCGCTTCCTGAAAACGCGCTGGTGCTTTGTCTGGTCAACATCGCCAATCATGACAATATGGGCGCGATCTTTCGCAATGCCGCTGCCTTCGGTGCGGATGCGATCCTGCTCGATAAAACATGCTGCGATCCGCTTTATCGCAAGGCGATCCGTGTTTCGGTAGGGGCCGCGTTAAAGGTGCCCTTCGTGCATGTGGAAGACGAGCTCGAGATGCATATGTCGCTTTCCCGGTTCGGCTTTACGCAGCTCGCGCTCAGTCCTTCCGGCGCTTTATCTCTCAGGCAATTGAACCGCACCGGTCGCACGGCACTTTACCTCGGGACCGAAGGTGCCGGATTGCCAGGCGAACTGATGGCCAAAATGACGACGGTGCGAATAGACATGCGCCAGGATTTCGACAGTCTCAACGTAGCAACCGCCAGCGCCATCGCGCTGCATCATCTTTACGGATAGATCAGGCCTTCGCTTTTTGGCGCAGTGCGGCGACGCGAGCTGCGATACTGGGTGGTGCTCCGGGCTGATCTGCGTCCGCTTTCTCGAGAATGGCCGCAAGCGGGGTGGCCTCGCCTTCGAGTAGTGCCGTCAACTGCACCATCTGCGCCGCCATTTTCGACAACTCTTCGCGCAATTTCCCGTCTCCTGCGGAGCTGCTGGCCGCGTCCCCCGCCTGACGCAAGGCAAGCAATTGCGCCTCGAGATGCGCACGATCAGCTTCAAGCGCAGCAATACGTGCGTCAACATCCGCGCTCGCTGTATTCTCGCCCTTCAGAAGCGCATAATCTCGATCGCGCCGCTCCAGACGTTCTTCCGTATCCGCCAATTTACTCATCATCCCCTGAAGCTTCTCCTCCAGTTGCTTGACGCGCAGTTCGGCCGATGCTTTGGCCAGTTCAAGCCCCTGGATCTCGTTCACCGTCTCATTATGCGTCTTGCTGATCTCGCGCGACTGCTTTTTCATCATGCTTGCCTGTGCGTTGAGCCGGTCGATCTCGCTTTCCCGGGACGCCAGGCTGATCTTCAAATCTGCACAGGCCAGGCTTGCCTCCTCATAAAGGCGCTCGAAGCGTGATAATTGCTCAGTGCGCTCAGCAATTTCCCGTTTCAATCGCTCGGCTTCGTTCGCGGTCGCATCGATCCGGGCTCGCGCATCGGCCAGCGCGGTGGCGGCAGATGCTTCAGCCCCCTCCAGATCGGCGATAAGACTGCGAGACTGATCGAGAACACGCTCTATCCGGGTACGCTCGCTCCGGTCGCGCTCCAGCTCCAAGGCAAGCAGACGGCTCTTTTCCGACGCTTTTGAAGACGTAATCTCAAGTTTGCGCACCGCCATGGCATGCTCAGCGCGAAGGCGATCGCGTTCCGCCTGCACCTCTTCGAAACTCACCGGCATCGTGTCGCGGAACCGACGGAAGGCTTTCGCTTCGATCCGCCGACGGTAGGCCGGCATGACGAACGTCACGAGCAGCACGGCAAGAAGAAAACCCAGGCCGAAATAGAGCGCGAAATAGATCAAGGAACCACCCTCACAGGCTCAAGCATGCTGCCACAATGGCAAAAATCCAGCCTCCGGCCTAGCCGAAAGACTGGATTTGCATTTTCTGTGACGTCAATCAGAAGGGATTCCAGGTCGGTCCCTGGGTAAGCTTCAGATAATTGACGTTAACGCCAAGACGTGCGCCCACACCGGTGCGGATTGGAACAATCAGCGTGTCGCCGTATCGCAACACGTTGAAGCCAAAGCCTGCAATGACATAAGCCGCTCCCGAAACACCTACATAGCGATGATAGAGCGCGCTGACATCGTTGAGATTATAAACGAGCATCATGACGCGCGAGCCCTGACCGCCGACATCGACGCCAAAGGAAGGACCCTGCCAGTAGACGCGATAGTCGCCAGCATTTTTTGTATGCAGCTGGCCTTCGCCGTAGGTCGCGCCAACGAAGAAGGCCCCCCCACCCTCTTCACCGAGCACATAGCCGTTCGGCATGCCGTAGCTTTGGAAAACGCGTTCGACGAGCTGGGCCAGCCCGCCGGAGGTCGAGCCGAAGAAGTTGTGGCCCGCATCAACGATTTCCTGCGATGAATACTGGTTGGCGCGTGCCCCCACCGCCCCCTGCACCAGGATCGCCATTGCGAAAGCAGCCAAAAGCGTCGGCCGCAACGCCCATTGGAAGAACCGCTGGATGTTCATATTCATGCTCCAATTCAAAAACTCGTACGCGACGGTCGCGCAGACGCAGTGCCGCGATAACCTGCTTTAAATTTATCCGGGAATTCTTTGCTATTTATTAAGCATCCGCGCCTCAACTGGAGATGCGTCTCCTGACCGGCCGAAATCGGTGCGGAAAACGCAAAAACCGACGCGTTCGCGCCTGTTGATCAGGGTATCGCCTCTCTTGTATCAACGCATGATGATTTGCCGGGTCCACGGCCTGGTTCGCCACATATAGGCCCGATGGCCACCTCGAAGGAAAATACTGATGTCCGACATTCTGAACCTCAGCGCTCCCGATCTCGCAGCGTTGCTTTGTAGCAAAGTGTGCCATGACATCATTTCGCCGGTCGGCGCGATCAATAATGGTCTGGAACTGCTGGACGAAGGCGGGGCCGACGAAGACGCGATGAATCTGATCCGGGCTAGTGCGCGTAATGCCTCGGCCAAGCTGCAATTTGCCCGTATCTCCTTTGGCGCTGCCGGCTCGGCCGGTATGCAGATCGATACAGGCGATGCCCAAGGCGTGGCTGAAGCCTATTTCCAGAACGAGAAGCCGGAGCTTGTATGGTCCGGCCCGCGTTCATTGCTGCCGAAGAACAAGGTCAAGTTGCTCCTTAATCTTCTTCTCATCGCCGGTGGTGCCATCCCCCGCGGCGGCAAAATCGAGGTCAAGCTTGAGGACAATGCCGGCGAGCCGCGTTTCATCATCCGGGCTTCGGGGGCTATGGTCAGGGTGCCACCGAAATTCCTTGCGCTGCACGCGGGCGAACGCCCGGAGGAAGGCATCGACGCGCATTCGATACAGGCCTATTACACCCTTCTGATGGCACAGGAATGCGGCATGACCATCTCGATCAATGCAACTGCCGACGACGTGACCTTCACCGCTGCCTGATTCTTCCCGTCGAAGGACAACGCCCCGCCTGCTCCCGTTGGCGGGGTTCTTTATTATATATGCTTAAAGCCCATAAACAAAAAAACCGCCGGCATGCACCGACGGTTCTGCAATTTCAGCATTGGGCGACAAGCTTAGCCGGCGGCGCGAACCTCTTCCGGTTCGCGCAACACGTAGCCGCGTCCCCAGACGGTTTCGATGTAGGGCTGCCCCCCCGAAGCAGCATCGAGCTTCTTACGCAACTTGCAGATGAAGACGTCGATGATCTTCAATTCCGGCTCGTCCATGCCGCCATAAAGGTGATTGAGGAACATTTCCTTGGTAAGGGTCGTACCCTTGCGGAGCGAAAGAAGCTCCAGCATCTGGTATTCTTTACCGGTGAGATGAACGCGCTGGCCAGCGACTTCCACGGTCTTGGCATCGAGATTGACGACAAGATCGCCAGTGGTGATGACCGACTGGGCATGGCCCTTGGAGCGGCGAACGACAGCATGAATCCGTGCAACCAGCTCGTCCTTGTGGAACGGCTTGGTCATGTAATCATCCGCGCCGAAGCCCAGGCCACGCACCTTGTCTTCAATACCGGTCATGCCGGAAAGGATGAGAACCGGGGTCTTGACCTTCGAAAGGCGCAGCGTGCGCAGCACTTCATAACCGGACATGTCCGGCAGGTTCAGGTCGAGGAGAATGGCATCGTAGTCATAGAGCTTGCCGATTTCGATGCCTTCTTCACCAAGGTCAGTGGTATAGACATTGAAGTTCTCGGACTTAAGCATCAACTCGATGCTCTGTGCGGTCGCACTGTCATCTTCAATCAGCAGAACTCGCATCTCTATCCCCTTTTGAGCGTCGGTCGTATCATGTCCCCAACCGGCGCTGCGATTGCCTGATTCGGAGGTTGCCTCCGAATGGTTAACAAAATCTGATTCTGCTTGGCAACCGCTTGTTTGCATCGAATTTCAAGGGGGATAAATCTCTATCCCCGGAAAGCCGAATTGAACGCGATCGCGCCACAGCACCTTTCGGCGTTTGGTCAATCGATTGGAGGCGTCGATAGGCTACCGACGTTGAGATTCACCACGCTTTAAGGCGTTGTCCTTATGATTAACAATGCGCGTAAACAAATGGTTACCAAAGCCCTGAAAAGTTAGGACTTTGTTTTCGAATATGCACAGTTTCTTAATTTCACAAAAAAATAACGGAAATTTGCAATCTGTTTACGACATTGGGAAATGATAGCGACTGAAGCTTCGTTGAAGCTAAATGACTCAAGCATCTGGTTTTACTTCTATATATCGAAGAACTAACGGATCGTTGAGTAATTTAGGTCAACAATATGTCCATCGGGCCGTGTTCGGCCTGAATTTGACGGGTAACGTTAACGGTTGAGGGTTCTCGTTAACGTGTTGAGTATGCGTAACGCGATCCGCCCGCTCTGCGGAGGCTATCGCAAGGGGAGTAAGGTCATGAAGATGCGGGAAAATCTGGTCCGGCTGAAACAGTTTCAGGTCAAGGAAAAGCGCCGGCAGATGGCGCAGCTCGATCTGATGATAGGCGAGTTTGACCGCATGGCGGCTGAGCTTGACGCGCAGATTTCGCATGAGGAAAAGAAGGCGGGCATTACTGATGTCAATCACTTCGCCTATCCGACTTTCGCAAAAGCCGCGCGCACGAGACGCGATAATCTCAAGACCTCGCAAGCCGAACTGATGGAGCAGAAAGCTGCCGCAGAAGCTTCCCTCAATGAGGCCGAAACCGAGCTTGCCCGCGCGGAGCTACTCGAACTACGCGATACCAAGATCAAGGAGCCCGTTGCTCCACAGCGTTCGATGATGATCGGCTGATTGACAGAAATTTTTTGACGAAAGACAGCCGGGCAGCAATGTCCGGTTTTTTTTACCTGCAAGTTGAGAGATAGACTTGCGAGTTGCAGACGCAAAAAAGGGTGGCACCGAAGTGCCACCCTTTTTTCTTTCAGACTGTCTCAGTGCCTGTACTGCTGGATCCGCGTGGTCCGCAGCCCGGCAAGACCGTGCTCATCGATGGAGGCCTGCCAGGAGATGAACTCCTCGACGGTCAGCTTGTAACGTTGACAAGCTTCCTCCAGGCTGAGCAACCCGCCTCGAACGGCTGCGACGACCTCGGCTTTCCGGCGAATGACCCAGCGACGGGTATTGCTCGGCGGCAAGTCTGCTATAGTCAACGGGCTGCCGTCGGGCCCGATGACATACTTGACGCGAGGTCTAATAAGATCCGTCATACTACTCTCTACGCAAAACTACACTGACGCAATCGAGACCAAGTTATTCTGACAGCTTTAAAAATTAGCTAAGCCGTTGGTAAGGCTTGGGTAAGATTCCTGAATCCACGTTTAGACTCTGATCTTATTTGCCGTTTTCTGTGCCCTCAAAGCGCCATCTTCATGCCAGATTTCCGTTTCAGACCAATGCGCGAAACAAAAAATGTATAAAAATCAGATAGTTAAAATTTTTCTCGAATTGCGATCAAAATAATGCAAAAAAGCGCTGAATTTTCGCGAAGCCGCGGCTGTGGCGCTTTCGAGTGCCATGCACTATATTGCGTGCATAGCCAATTCGCTTGATCTCACATGCACAAACGGACCTTGTAGAGAATGAACAGCCTAGACCTTCCCGGCCGTCCGGAAGATACACGCGTCGTCGTCGCCATGTCTGGTGGCGTTGATTCCTCCGTCGTGGCTGGCATTCTCAAACGCGAGGGCTATGACGTTGTCGGCGTGACGCTCCAGCTTTACGACCATGGCGCTGCCACGCACCGTGCAGGCTCCTGCTGCGCGGGTCAGGATATTGCCGACGCCAAGCGCGTCTCGGAAACACTTGGCATCCCCCACTACGTTCTGGATTACGAGCGTCGTTTCAAGGAAGCTGTGATTGATCCCTTCACCGAATCCTACGTTGCTGGTGAAACGCCCATACCGTGCGTCTCGTGCAATCAGACCGTCAAGTTTGCGGATCTCCTGCAGACCGCCCGCGATCTTGGCGCCGATGCCCTTGCAACCGGCCATTACATCCGCTCCGCCCCAAATGGTGCGCATCGTGCCATGTACCGTCCTGTCGATGCCGATCGCGACCAGAGTTATTTTCTGTTCGCCACGACGCAGGAGCAGATCGACTACCTGCGCTTTCCGCTCGGCGGCATGCCCAAGCCGGAAGTACGCAAGATCGCCGAGGAAATGGGCCTGACCGTCGCCAAGAAGGCCGACAGTCAGGACATCTGCTTCGTCCCGCAGGGCAAGTATTCCGATATTATCGCCCGCCTGAAGCCCAAGGCTGCCAATCCGGGCGACATCGTGCATATTGACGGACGCGTCCTCGGCCGTCACGAAGGCATCATCCGCTATACGGTAGGACAGCGCCGTGGCATCGGCGTTGCTTGCGGCGAACCACTCTATGTCGTCTATCTCGACGCCGACAATGCGCGCGTCATCGTCGGCCCGAAGGAAGCCCTTGCCACGCACAAGCTCTACCTGCGCAATGTCAACTGGCTGGGCGACTACCCGCTGAGCGAAGTTCCGGCGGAAGGCGTAGAACTTTATTCAAAGGTGCGCTCAACGCGTGGTCCGCAGCCGGTGCAACTCCACCACCGCAACGGCCAAACCTGGGTAGAGCTTTCCGAAGG
The DNA here is from genome assembly GCF_014652835.1 of Limoniibacter endophyticus. Lineage (GTDB taxonomy): Bacteria > Pseudomonadota > Alphaproteobacteria > Rhizobiales > Rhizobiaceae > Limoniibacter > Limoniibacter endophyticus. The sequence goes on along the minus strand of NZ_BMZO01000002.1, from coordinate 279,386 downwards.
CGAAAGCGGCGTGGCTCCCGGCCAGGCTTGCGTACTCTATTCGGATGATACGAATACTGCGCGCGTCATGGGTGGCGGCTTCATCGAACGCTCTGAGCGCAATCCACAGTCGGAGGCCATGCTTGCCCGTCTCATGGCAAGTGCCGTCGCAGCAGAGTAATCCTTGCATCCAAAGACATGAAAGCCGGGCGTTGCCCCGGCTTCTTTATGTCAGCGTCTTCAAACCACCCGGCGTTTCAATGAACGCGCGATAGCTTAGCCTGTCACCTCGAGACACAATCGGCGGGTTTTCGATGCCGATGCGCGTATAAAGCGCCTGTACCTTTTCCGGCTCCGGGTGTTCGATCTCGAATCCGATAAGCCTTGCGCCAAGATCGGGCATATTGATGGCCGGGTTGCCGCGCGCACCCCAGTCCATTACCGGTGAAAGAACACCATCGGCAGGAATTTCTCCGTCCGCACGAACGGCAAAATCCCATTCAAGATTGCCGCGTGTCACATGGATTTTTTCGCCGAGAAGATCGCCATGCTCGCGCAATAACCGGTTCAGTTCATCTGTCTGCGAAACCCAGCCGCGCAAACGCCGGCCGTCGTCCCAGGCGCGACGCACGCTGTGCTGGTCATCCAGGCCGAACCAACGTGCACGCGCCGGTTTCGGCGCATCCGGATTAATTGCTATGACTTCCAGGAAAACGTCGTCGCCCAATCGGAGCAGCAGATTATGCGTCCCCATTTGCGGATGCTCGCCGCCCTTAGGCATTTCGATACCGAGTTGCGCACGAATATGGGCCGCGCCCTCTTCCAGCGACGGTGCGATGACCGCGATATGATCGAGCTTCAGCATATTGCCCGCTCCGTTGTCAGTTATGCTTGATTGTGCCCGCAGTCAGGATTTCCAGAACACGCACGGCTTCTTCGCCACCTGTACGTGGTTCTTCACGGGTCTGTATGCAATGGATGAAATGTTCCAGCTCGCGCGTCAGCGGCATGCCCTGTTCGACCACCGGATAATCGGCATCCTTCTGCGAGAAGGCCCATTGGCCATGGTCCTGCCAGATGGCATGGCGATAGATCGCAAGCTTCCTGTCCCAGGGCTCCATGTCGTCGAAAACCGCCATCGCCTTTTCGCCCACGACGCTCAAACGGCGTTCACGGTAAGGATTGAGCCGCGAAGCGAACAAATGGCTCTTCAGCCCGTTTGGAAAGCGCATGTGAAGATGCGTGAAATCACTCAGATGATCAAGCAAGGCCGCGCCTTGCCCGTGGACCTCGACAGGCGCCTCGCCGGTGATAGCAAGAATCATGGAAAGATCATGCGGCGCGAGATCCCACAGCGCATCATTCTCCATATGGAATTTGCCAAGACCCAGCCGGTGCGAGTGAATATAGCCGATCTTCCCAAGTTCGCCTGCATCCACCAGTTCCTTCAGTTTCTCGAAGGCAGGATGATAGCGCAGCACGTGCCCCACCATGAAGATGCGGCCAAGCTCATGCGCACGGTCGACCGCGCGCCGCGCATCCGGGACCGTAAGCGCGATCGGCTTCTCAACCAGCACATCCTTGCCGGCTTCGACAGCGCGAATGGCAAACTCGGCATGAAATTGCGCGGGCAAGGCCATGACAATGGCATCGACGTCTTTTCGCTCGATCAGAACGTCGGGCGAAAAGGTCAGGCATTCATGCTCGACCGCAAAGGCAGATGCTCGCGCCTGGTTGGCGTCGGCAACCGCGTAAAGCGCGCCGAGAGACTTGAGCGTGCGGATATGATTGCTACCCCAGTAGCCGCAGCCGAGAACTGCAATACGCGGTTTCATGAATTTCCATGCCAATTCCGATGGCGCAGACTTAGCCCCGACGCTTCTGGAACTCAAGCCCGAAGCCGTCCGCTGGCTGCATTCTGCCACGCACCCACATGCAATTCGCGAAAACTTGCACAAACTCCGATGAGCCGCTTGACAGGCCCAGTGCCCGCCCCTTATATCCGCGCACACCGAGCAACGGCGATGTTTCTGAAATCTTCGCCGGCGCAATGTGGCGGGGTAGCTCAGGTGGTTAGAGCAGCGGAATCATAATCCGCGTGTCGGGGGTTCAAGTCCCTCTCCCGCTACCATCAATACAGATTTCCCGAATCCTGTCGCCTATGCAGGCTTTTAACGTTCTGGCAAAACTCTGTATCGCATAGAGACGATTCGATCCGCTATTCAGGCGTCCGTGGTGGGTTCTGCCCTTCCGACTCCTCCGTTGCCTCCGTGTTTCTGCGGGCCGGACGCGTGAGACCATATGGCTCTGGCGGCTCCATGTCGGCATTCTGGTCGAAATCTCGCAACGTATCGTCTTCAGGATGCGGCTCGTGCTTTTGTGCGCCGCGAAAACGTTTGTTCTCGATCATGATCTTGCTCCTTTCCACGTAAGACAACCGCGTTTTCCCGTCACGGTTCCTCGTCTAACGCTTGCAAAATCCGATGCATTTCATTCAAAGTCCGCGCAGGACGCATGATTTGCCGTCTATGACTGGAGCAGTATATGAAGCCTGCATGGGCTGTCGGCCTGATGACCGGCACCGTTCTCGACGGACACATCGACATCGCCATGATCAAGACCAATGGCGAGACGATAGAAAAATTTGGCCCCTGGGGATTTGCGCCTTATGCGCAGGAAATCCGGAGCCTGTTGCGCGACACGCTTGCAGCCGCGGTTCGGTGGCAGTTCGAAGGGCCGGAGCCCGACATTTTCCGGCAGGCTGAAATTGCCCTGTCGAAGGCGCAGGGCGAAGCGGTTGCCACCTTCCTGAACGAGCACGGTTTCAAGCCATCAGATATTGCGGCCGTAGGCTTCCACGGCCAGACCGTTCTGCACAGGGCACCGCATGACGGCGTGCGCGGCAAAACCCGCCAGCTTGGCGACGGCCGGATCGTGGCGGACATTGTGGGCGCCGATGTCGTCTATGATTTCCGCACGGCAGATATTGACGCCGGCGGTCAAGGTGCGCCTCTTGCGCCAATTTATCACAAGGCGCTCCTCGGCAAGGTGAATGCGGGGCGCGACACGGCAATTCTCAATCTCGGAGGCGTCGCCAATATTACCTGGGCGGATGGCGAGAACATGTATGCCTTCGACACCGGGCCAGCCAATGCGCCCGTCAATGACTGGATCCGCGCACATTCGGCGGGTGAGATGGACGTCGACGGCCGGATTGCCGCAGGCGGAAGCGTGGATGAAGAACGCCTGGAGCGGCTTCTCGCCCATCCCTATCTGTCCAGAGCCTTTCCGAAATCTCTCGATCGCTTCGATTTCCCGGCTTCCATGGCGGATGGCCTGGATCTCGCCGATGGCGCCGCAACGCTGACGGCCTTCACGGCAGGCGCGGTCAGCAAGGCGCTCGACCTCTTGCCGCAGCGCCCGACACGCGTGATCGTTTGCGGCGGCGGACGAAAGAACCCACAAATGATGAAGGAAATCGAGAGGCGCGCGAAGGTAGAAGTCGTGCAATCAGATGCAGTCGGCTTGCGTGGCGATGCGATCGAGGCGGAGTGTTTCGCGCATCTGGCGCTTCGCTCTATCCGTGACCTGCCGCTCAGCTTTCCCACCACTACCGGCGTCAAAGCGCCGCAATGCGGCGGCAGGCTTGCGCACAAGGCAATCATTTAGGATCATCCAAACGCAACAATAAAGAGAGGAAGAAAATAGCAGTGCATTCCGAATGACCATCTCATCAATCAGGGAGGATAAGATGAGAATTGCCACATGGATATGCGGAAGTGTTTTAGCCCTACCAGTCGCGCCCGCCATGGCGGAAATTTCTGACGACAAGGTCGTCATTGCCGTTATGAACGACATGAGCGGCGCTTATGCCGATGCGACCGGGATGGGTTCTGTAGAAGCGGTGAAGATCGCTATAGAAGAAGTCAACGGGCAGGTAGGCGGAAAGCCGATCGAACTTATTTTCGGCGATCATCAGAACAAACCAGACGTCGGCTCGACCCTCGCGAACAGATGGATCGACGAACAAAATGTCGATGCCATCGTTGATGTGCCTACATCTTCAGTCGCCCTCGCCCTTCAGGAAATCACCAAGCAGAAAAACGTCGCTCTGTTGATTTCGGGCGGTGGTGCGGAGCAACTTACCGGTGCGGCCTGCTCGCCAACGACCGCGCACTGGACATATGATACCTATTCGCTCGCCCGCACCATGGGCAAATACGGTGTGCAGACGCTCGGCGACAGCTGGTATTTCATAACCGTGGACTATGCGTTCGGCCACGCGCTGGAGAACTCGGTCAAGACCGTCGTCGAGGAGAACGGCGGCACCATAACCGGAGCAGTCCGCCATCCATTGGGCAGCAGTGATTTCTCGTCCTATGTTCTGCAGGCGCAGTCTTCAGGCGCAAAGGTCGTGGCGCTTGCCAATGCGGGGGTAGATACGGCAACCGGCATCAAACAGGCACAGGAATTCGGTCTGACGACCGGAGGACAGGCCTTGACGGCCATGATGATGTTCCCCACCGAGATCCATGCTCTTGGCCTTGAGGCAGCACAGAATCTCGTCTTTGCCGATGGTTGGGATGCTGATCGCGACGAAGATAGTCGCGCCTTCGCCAAGGCCTATATGGAGCGAACGGGCAAAAGACCAAGCATGCTGCAGGTCGGTAGCTACTCGGCTGTAAAGCACTATCTCAAGGCAATCGAGGAAACGGCCACGGACGACGCCAAGGCCGTCGTGGACAAGATGCGCGAAATGCCCGTCAACGACGCCTTTGCCAAGGGCGGCAAGCTGCGTGCGGATGGGCGCATGGTGCACGACATGTATCTGATGCAGGTCAAGACGCCCTCCGAATCGGAAGGCGAGTGGGATTATTTCAAAGTTCTACAAACCGTCCCGGGCGACGAAGTCTATCGTCCCATGGACAAGGGTGACTGCCCGTTGGTGCAATGACCATGAAAGGCCCGATCGGAAGATTCGGGCCTTTCTTTCATGAAGGCTTGGTGCCGACGACCGCGTAACGGTGCTGCACCTGCCGCGCCAGCCCTCTCAATATGCCCATATGCTTGGCTTGCTCCCGGTGAACGGCTTTCATATCCTGATCAATCGCAACGCTGGAGAAACCTGCTTCAGCCATGAGTGCCGCGACATCGTTGGCGCGCGCGCCCTGAGAGAAATGCACCTGGCTGAGAATCGCATTGAAACGCTGCTTCATCTCCGCCTGAGCGGTAGTTTCGGACGGAGATTGACGAACCCGGGCAACAAGCCGCCCTAGCACCTGCAACATGGTTTCGAGACGCCCGACATTGACGAAGTCACCATCAATGACGAGCACTTTTCCACCCGGCTTGAGAACGCGCAACCATTCGACAAAGCAAGCTTTGGGATCAATCAGAGTCCAGACAAGATGGCGGCAGATGATGACGTCATAGGAGGCATCCGGCTCCATGCAACGTTCAGCGTCTCCGTGCAGAAAACGGATAGAACGTCCACGCTTCCCTGCCTTTTCCCGCGCAAGCGCCAGCATTTCTTCTGACCAGTCGAGGCCCGTCACCTGGAAGCCCAGATCGTCCATCAGATGCGAAATCACGCCGGTACCGGAAGCAAGATCGAGCGCGCGACGTCCCTCACCCGGCCCCAGATGTTTCAGGATCAAGGCCTGCCAGGCTTGGCGTTCCGCCTCCGAAAAAATTTCATGCCCCGGCGACAGATCAAAGGTCGCAGCGCGTTCGGACCAGTAAGCGCGTATTTCGTCACGGATATCGTAATTTGAGAGGGAGGACATGCAGCCGGATTCCAGTTTGGAATAGGTTTAAAAGATAAAACTTGACCGTCATAATTCACTAATGCGTGATCAGTTTTTCACTGGAGGAATGCACGAATGTGCAGCCTAGCAAAAGCCGGCCTCGTCGCCGCTGGTCTGATCGCTTCAACAATTCTCACCGCCTATGCCGAAAAAGTCACAATCAAAGATGTGGCCGGACGCGAGGTCGAAGTGGATGCCCCGGTCGACAACATAATCCTCGGCGAAGGCCGTCAGATTTACTTCCTCGCTGTGCTGGATAAGGATAATCCGTTCAAGCATGTCGTCGGCTGGCGCGATGATCTGCCAAAGGCCGATCCGGAAACGTATGACGCCTATCTCGCCAAATATCCCGACATCGCCACGCTGCCAACCTTTGGCGGTATGAAAGAGGGAACATTCGATATTGAGCAGGCTGTTTCGCTGCAGCCCGATGTCGTGCTCATGAATATCGACGCCAAGACGGCCACCGAAGAAGCCGGATATATCGAGAAGCTCGACAAGGTCGGCATTCCGCTGGTTTATGTCGACTTTCGCGAGAAGCCAATGGAAAACACCGAACCGAGCATGCGCATTATGGGCGAGTTGCTCGGTAAGGAAAAGGTTGCAGCGGAATTCATCAAGTTCCGCGCAGGCGCGATCAAGCGCGTGACAGATGTTCTTGAAAAAGCGAAGCCCGAGAGGCCGCTCGTCTTCATGGAACGCGCGGGGGGGTATTCCGAAGATTGCTGCATGTCTTTCGGCGACGAGAATTTCGGCAAGATGGTCGAACTTGCTGGCGGCATTAACATGGCCAAGGCAATCATCCCGGGAACTTTCGGAACCGTAAATCCCGAACAGATCATTGCTTCCAACCCGGATCAGATCATCATCACGGGCGGAAGCTGGGAGAATTATGTGCCGGGCGGCAACTGGGTCGGCGTGGGGTATGGCGCAGATGTGGAGGAAGCGGAGCGCAAGCTTGAGAACCTGACCAAACGTCCTGCGTTCACAGGCGTCAAGGCCGTCGAAGACAAGAACGTCCACGCGATATGGCATCAGTTCTATAATAACCCCTACCAGTTTGTCGCAATCCAGGAAATCGCCAAGTGGCTGCACCCGGACCTGTTCGAGGATCTCGATCCGGAAACGACCTTCAAGGAATTGCATCAACGCTTCCTGCCGCTGCCTTATAAACCGGGCTTCTTCGTCTCGCTGAAGGACTAGTTCCCATGGCGCAAATCACTGCGGAAACCACCCAAATAGCAGGGCGCGATCAGTATCGCGCCCTTGTCGCACGCCGCATCCTGATCATCTTCGGCCTGCTCATCGGCCTGACTTTCACTGTTTCGGCGGATATGGCGCTCGGACCGGCCAATTACAGCCTGAGCGAAGTCATTTCCACGATCCTCTCGCCTTCAACGGCGAGCACGCAGCTGCGGGTTGTGATCTGGGATATCCGTATGCCGATAGCGCTGATGGCAATCACCGTCGGCGCGTCGCTTTCGGTTGCCGGCGCACAGATGCAGACGATCCTTGCCAATCCGCTGGCCAGCCCCTTCACGCTCGGGATTTCAGCCGCCGCAAGCTTCGGTGCTGCGCTTGCCCTGGTTGGCGGTGTGGCTATTTTTCCTATCGCCATTCATTACATGGTGCCAATCAACGCTTTCCTCATGGCAGTGGCGGCAGCCCTTTTCATTCATTTTGCCTCCACCATGCGAGGGGTCACGGTCGAGACAATAGTGCTTCTGGGCATCGCGCTGGTCTTCACCTTCAATGCCGCCCTCTCCTTTCTCGAATATCTGGCATCGGAACAAGCTCTTGCGGCAGTCGTCTTCTGGACCATGGGCAGCCTGACGAAGGCGACATGGGAGAAGGTCTACATAACCTTTGCCATCATCGCCGTTACTGTGCCGGTTTTCATGAAGCAGGCGTGGGCGCTCACGGCGCTGCGCCTCGGCGATGACAAGGCCGCCAGCATGGGCATTAATGTCCGGCGCCTGCGCCTCCAGACAATGCTCACGGTCAGCTTGCTTGCAGCCGTTCCAGTTTCCTTTGTCGGCACGATCGGCTTTGTCGGTCTCGTCGGACCGCACATCGCCCGCATGATCGTCGGCGAGGACCAGCGCTTCTTCCTTCCTGCTTCACTGCTTGCCGGAGCGCTGCTCTTGTCAGCAACATCCGTCCTCAGCAAGATCCTGATTCCGGGCGCAATCCTGCCGATCGGCGTCATCACCGCACTCGTCGGCGTGCCATTCTTCTTCGTTCTGATTTTCTCCAGCAGGAAACGCGCATGGTAAGCCTGTCTCTTCAAAATGTCGGAGCTGCATACGGCCGCAAGATCGTATTGAGCGCCGTCACCTTGCCCGACCTCGAAACGGGCAGTCTGACGGCCGTAATCGGCCCAAATGCAGCGGGCAAATCCACATTGTTCCGTCGTATCGCCGGCCTTATCAAGGGTGAAGGCAATGTAGTCCTGAAAGGCTCCGGCCGAGGCGACAAGGCCATCTGCTACATGCCGCAGGATACGAGCGCAAACGCGGTTTTGAGTGTTTACGAATCCATATTGCTCGCTTGCAAGCAGGGACATGGGTGGAGCGTAGACGACAGCGAGTTGCGCGAGATTGACAACATCCTGCACGCACTGCGCATTCATGATCTCGCCTTCCGCAATCTTGGCGACCTCTCAGGCGGGCAGCGCCAACTTGTCTCGCTGGCGCAGGCATTGGTGCGTAAGCCGGAGGTGCTCCTAATGGACGAGCCAACCTCCGCGCTCGACCTGCATCGACAGGTGGAGGTTCTCTCTTTCGTATCATCCCTGGCAAAGCGCAACGGCATGATCGTCATCATAGCGCTGCATGATCTCTCCCAGGCTCTGCGCTATTGCGAGAATACCATCGTCATTCGAAACGGGCATATGGTGAAGAGCGGCAAGACTGAAAAAGTTATTACGGCGGAGATGCTGCGAGACGTCTATGCCATCGACGCCCGCATCGAAACCTGTTCGCGAGGACTTCCCTTTGTCACCGTCGACAATGCGCGCCACATGCAGAGTTTCAGCTAACAAAATCGGAACCACGCAGATGCCCCTGTTAATCAGCGCGGCTCACGTTTCATGCTGAGATAGGTCTGGTCGAACTCGGCCAGTTCCTGCAGTTTTTTCCAGTCGAGAATCGAAACCGACTGGTTGACCCAGCTTATCAGCCCCTCCCGGCGAAGTCCCTGGATCACACGGTTCATGTGCACGACGGACAAACCCAGTGCGTCCGCCATTTCCGCCTGTGAAATGGGGAAGTGAAAGGTCATGCCATTCGTCAGATTAACGGCTTCCAGACGCACGAATAACTCGCAGATCAAATGGGCCAGATGCGACTTTTTCGCGCGCCTGCCCATGGCCACGATCCACTCGCGATGAATCGCGCCATCTATCAGCGTGTCGAGCCAGAGAAGCCGCGTCAGATGCGGCGCCTTCTCGGTAATTTCCTTCAGGTCGGAATGCTCCGCATAGGCCACCTGGCATGGCGAAAGCGCAACGATGCCATGATCCATCGTCTTGAGCAGAAAAGCGTGCAAATCGACGAAATCGCCTGGTATGTGCAAGGCCGTTATCTGGCGACCACCGTCAGCGAGAAGCTTGTAGCGCGCGGCAAAACCGGCAAGTAGAACGGAACTATAGGTCGGGCGACTACCCACAGAGACGATATCCTGCCCGACGGCGAACTCCTTGCGGTGCGACATCGCCTCCACAAGAATCGCCTTTTCCTCATCGCTGACAAAATCATGACGTGCGAGATTGAGAAACAGAGGCGTCAGCACACAATAATCTCCAGCCATGACCTGACCAAGCGACCTTTCCAGGGAGCGAACGATCAGAGAAAATAGTTCGCAGGATGAGGTCTCCGACGCGAGTCGAATTTCAGCGTGCGGTTGGAAGTAAGACGATGCCATACAGTTGGCGCTAACATTTGTTAAGTCACTGCATCATAACCGCAAGCCCAATTTAATCGGGAACTTCGAACCACACCGGGGAATTGTCGAAAAGGTGCGTTTCCGAGAAGGCTCAAGCCATATGTCCCGGTATTTTTTCGATTTGTACAAGGGGGAGACATTCACCCTGGATGAGGAGGGACAGAATGTTCCCTCCGAACAAAGAATCCGCAGGGAGTCCTTGAAGCTTCTTTCAGATCTTTTCCGCGACGAGGCTCCTGACGAGGAAAACGGCGCTGTTTATTGCGTAAAGGTTCGTGATGAAACAGGGCATTATATTTTCGAAGCCCGCTGCATCTTGAAGTCATTCTGGTCCGACGAAGCGACAAACGGTTAACATTTGTTATCGCAATTCAACGATGAAAGGTGCCAATGTCTTTCCTAAGAACCTCGAGGGGCGGACATGGATTCCAGATCAGCGGCGCACCGCTCACTAGATCATACGATCATCCAATACGTGCTCAGGCATCAGAAATCGGCTTGGCCTCTCTCCATGCGGCAGGCTCTTTCGGAAGTCCGCAAAGCCCAACCTGAGTGCAGACTTTCGGATCGCCAATTAATCGACCTGATCGCCGCCGCCGCAATCGAACGAAATGCTGGCGTACATTTCGACGTCGATACGAGACGCCAGACCAACGCGTCTCCGGCCTGACCCTCAGCCGTACCTGACGCCCAGCTTTTCCATTACATCCCAATATCCCGGAAATGTCTTTGCGACGCAGCCGGGGTTTTCGATGGTGATACCATCGATCTTCAGGCCAGCGAGCGCAAAGCTCATCGCAATCCGATGATCCGCAAATGTATCTATCGACGCGGGTAGGCGTTGCCCTGCAAGAGCAGGATTGCCCGCCACAATGAGGTCATCGCCTTCCTCCCGGCCAAGGCCTTCCCGAATACGCGAAAGGTTGCTCGACAGCGCGTTGACGCGATCGCATTCCTTAACGCGTAGATTGGCAATGCCAACAAAGCGTACGGGATTATTGTTGAACGCGGCAAGTACGGCAAGCGTCGGCACCGCATCCTGCATCTGCGATCCGTCAATCACTGCTGGCATGTTTGGAAATTGCGCGATCAGTTCATGGGCCTTGGCGTCCGGCTGCGTGAAATCAGGCGCTGCAACGCCCAGATCGATCTTGCCGCCGGTGAGAATCTCCGCAGCCCAGAGATAGGTCGCGGCGGACGCGTCCGGTTCTATATGAAAATCCGCGGCGCGATAGCTGCCCGGCTGCACGCGCCACACACCCTCCTCCACTTGCTCGACCGTCGCACCGAAAGCCCGCATAACCGCAAGCGTCAGATCGATATAGCCGCGCGCTCCTATTTCGTTGCCGGTCAATGCGACTTTCACGGGACCATCCGCGCAAACGGCGGCCATCAACAATGCCGAGACGTACTGGCTCGAAAGTCCCCCATCGATCTCGATACGGCCGGAAGGAAACGCGCCCCTGCCGCGGATTGTAACCGGAGGGCAATTGCTCGGTGCCTCTATATCGACGCCCAGCGATGACAGGGCATCCACCAATGGGCGGATCGGACGTTTGCGCATATGTTCGTCGCCATCGACGATTACGCTTCCATCGACACAAGCAGCGGCGGCGGTCAGAAAGCGCGTCGCCGTCCCGGCATTACCAAGAAAAAGAGGCTCAGCCGGCGCTTGCAGAAGGCCCTTCCCGGTCACGACGAAGGTAGTCTCGTCCGGCTCTTCGACAGCGATGCCCATCGCCCGCAAGGCTTCCGCCATGTAGATCGTGTCGTCACTCTTCAAAGCGCCTGTGAGGCGGCTGGTCCCGACCGCGAAAGCAGCAACGAGCAATGCCCGATTGGTGATGGATTTCGAACCTGGCGGCACTGCACGACCGCGTAGCGGGGCGGAAACGGGCAGAACGTCAAGCGTCGAGCGGTCGAGATAGGTCATGGTATATCATCATGTCAGAGGCGTCGGTCGAAGCGCAGTCAGACAGGATTCCGACGGTGCATGCAAGAGCGGTCATTCATGTTTAATCAATCCCGCATATGAAACGCGACGCCCCACCGCATTTGCTTCCCGGCGGCAAACGTGATCATCTTGCCTATCCACGCAACAATTTACAGGTCATCATCTTGTCCAAACGCGTCCGTACCGCTGTTTTTCCTGTTGCCGGTCTCGGCACTCGCTTCCTGCCTGCCACCAAATCGGTACCGAAGGAGATGCTGACAGTCGTTGATCGCCCCGTCATCCAATATGCGGTGGACGAGGCACGTGAAGCCGGTATTGAACATTTTGTTTTCGTCACTGGTCGCAACAAGGGTGTCATCGAGGACCATTTCGACAAGCAGTACGAGCTGGAACGCACGTTGGAAGATCGTGGCAAGGTGGAAGCCCTGGCACTCCTTCAGGCCGATCTCCCATCGGCAGGTCAGACAAGCTTTACCCGTCAGCAGGAACCACTTGGCCTCGGCCACGCCGTCTGGTGCGCACGGGACATTGTCGGCACGGAACCCTTTGCACTGCTCCTGCCGGATATGCTCTTCAAGAGCGAGCGCGGTGTCTTGAAGCAGATGATGGAAGCTTATGAGAAAAAGGGCGGCAATATCGTCGCGGTCGAGGAAGTGGCCCCTGAAAGCGTCAGCTCCTACGGCGTCATCGGACGCGGCGAAGGAAACGACGATGCCTTTCGCATAACGGCGATGGTCGAAAAACCAGCCCCTGCGGATGCACCCTCCAACCTTATCATTTCAGGCCGCTACATTCTCCAGCCGCAAATATTTTCACTTCTGGCCAAGCAGGCGAAAGGTGCCGGCGGGGAAATCCAGCTGACGGACGCCATGCAATCCCTAATGACCAAGCAGGATTTCCACGGCGTGAAATATTCGGGGCAATCCTTCGACTGCGGCGCCAAGGTCGGCTTCCTCGCTGCCAATATCTTCTATGCGCTGGACCGCAGCGATATCGGTCAGGATCTAATTGACGAGCTGCATGCACGGGGCCTTGAAATCACGCACCGCTGACAGACCGGGGCGCCGCAACATCCGTTGCAGCGCTCACTGATCTTAATTCGTTGTCAGCAGCTTCGAAAAGTCTCGGAGTATCTCGCCGCGCGCAACATTGCTCGGCGTTGGTTGGTCTTTCTTGTCGTTCTGCAAAAGTCGCGCGAAGGTATAGGTCTTGCCGTCCTTCTCGGCCCAACCGACGAACCAGCCATAGGCGCGCGCATAATCGAAGCTGTAATCGGGTTTGCGCGGATAGGCCATGCCGGTCTTGCCCTTTATGGTCCAACCATCGGCCGAGTCCCACTGCTGCATGATATTGCGTGTCTGCACCATCGCCTCAGGCGTAGCTTTCAACTCGTTGCGTACCAGCGCGCCGAGGAAACGCACCTGTTCCTTCGGAGAAACCTTCAACGAGGAAGCAATCCAGGCGCGCTCCAGGCCATTGTCTTTGCCCTGGTCGCCGGAGAAATCCGTGTTTCCGTAATTCCAAGCCCTCAAATATTGCGTAAGACGCTCTGCCCCCAGCTCACGCGTGATGCGCTGCGAATACCAGACCACCGAAAACTCCAGCCAGGACTTCGGATCGTTCTCGCGTCTCCAGGCGTCGCCGCCGTAACCGGGATCCCCCTTCTCCGGCGATAACACCGGCTCATGCTCGGAGGTGAGAAATCCGCTGTCGAACCCGATCAACGCGAGCGGCACCTTGAACGTCGAGGCAGGTGTGACCTGCGTGTTGCAATCACCTGTCTGCGCAACGATGGAATCATCGGCGACATCGGCAATAATGGTGCAGATATGAGCTGCCTTTGCGTGAAAAGCCGTGGCAAGCAGAACGGCGGCAGTAGAAAAGAGAATTCTCATTTAATATCCGAAAATTGGAAGGCCCGGGTAAATCCCCGGACCTTGATCCAACGTCTATGTGGCGAGACCGTGTCAGGCCACAGGCTGAATCACAGTTGGTGGCGCGTCCTTTTCCACGGCTGTCAGGCGCACACGCTTGCCTTTAATGTCGAAGAGATAGATGCGGCTAAGATCAGCGACGATACCAATAGTTGTCCCTGGTTCTGGAACGACATCGGCCCCACTGATCTTCAACGTCAGCTTTTCTCCGCTCCCAACCGTGACATGCACGAGCGTTTCGGCCCCCAGCGGTTCGGCAAAACCCACTACTGCCTGAAGACCAGTACCCGCCGGGGCGATCGTCAGATGTTCAGCGCGCACCCCGACCGTAACATCTTTGAGATGCACCCGACTGGCGATCGCCTGCCCTGCCAGCAGAACCTTTTCCTCCATCGACGCCGTGGTCAGGAAGTTCATTGAAGGCGACCCCATGAAACCCGCAACGAAAACTGTTTGCGGATCATTATAGAGCTCGAGCGGCGTGCCGATCTGTTCGGCAACGCCTGCATTCATGACGATCAGCCGATCTGCAAGCGTCATCGCTTCGACTTGGTCATGCGTCACGTAAAGCGAGGTCGTACCGAGCTTGCGCTGCAGGCTCTTGATTTCCAGACGCATGGCGACCCGCAATTTCGCGTCGAGATTCGAGAGGGGTTCGTCGAACAGAAAAACCTTTGGCTTGCGGACAATGGCACGTCCCATCGCGACACGCTGGCGCTGGCCGCCTGAGAGCTGGCGGGGCTTGCGCTCCAGATAAGGCTCGAGCTGCAAGAGTTTGGCCGCGTCCGCCACTCGCGCCTTGATCTCGGCTTTCGGCAATTTGGCGATTTTCAAGCCATAAGCCATATTGTCGAAGACCGACATATGCGGATAGAGCGCATAATTCTGGAAGACCATCGCAATATCGCGCTCGCGGGGCTCCAGCTTGTTGACGACACGCCCATCGATCGCGACCTCGCCCTGCGTAATCCCCTCAAGACCGGCCACCATACGCAGAAGTGTCGACTTGCCGCAGCCCGACGGCCCGACGATGACGATCAATTCACCATCCTGAATTTCCACGGACAGGCCATGAATGACCTGATTGCCCGCATAGGACTTGCGTACGTCCGAAAGACTGATCTTTGCCATTGTCTTTTCCTTATTTCTCGCTCTCGACCAGGCCTTTGACGAAAAGGCGCTGCATCAGCACCACCACGACGAGCGGCGGCAGCATCGCCAGGATCGCCGTCGACATGACAAGCGGCCAGTCGCCATAATCGTCCGAGCGCGGGATCATGTGGTTGAGGCCCATGATGACTGTGTTGAATTCCGGACGCGTGGTCACAAGCATCGGCCACAGATACTGGTTCCAGCCATAGATGAAGAGGATCACGAAAAGAGCGGCAATATTCGTGCGCGACATCGGAATCAGAATATCGAAGAAGAAACGCACCGGTCCCGCCCCGTCGATACGCGCAGCTTCCACCATCTCGTCCGGGATTGTCAGAAAGACTTGGCGGAACAGAAACGTCGCGGTTGCCGAGGCAATGAGCGGAAAGATCAGCCCGGAATAACTGTTGAGCATGCCGAGGCTCGCCACCACTTCGAAAGTCGGCACGATGCGCACCTCGACGGGCAGCATCAGCGTCATGAAGATCATCCAGAAGAAGAACATTCGAAGCGGAAACCGGAAGTAGACGATCGCATAGGCAGAAGTCAGCGAGATCACTATCTTTCCGATGGTGATGCCGAGCGCCATGACCAGCGAATTGAACAGCATCAACCAGACGGGCACCTGCGTACCGTGGAACAAGGCTCGTCCGATATTGTCGAAGAACAGTGGCCCCGGCAGAAGCGGCATTGGTGTCGACAGGATTTCAGCATGTGTGTGCGAGGCCGCCACGAACGCAATATAAACCGGAAAGCAAATGACCAGCACGCCGACCAGAAGCGAGAGATGCGTGAGCAGGAAGCCCGCTCCGCGTTTTTCGACCATGCCGTCCATCAGTAATGCACCCGTCTCTCGATATATTTGAACTGAATGATTGTCAGCAGACCAACAATGACGAGAAGCACCACCGATTGCGCCGAGGACGAGCCCAGATCCTGGCCGACAAAACCGTCAGCATAGACCTTGTAGACCAACGTCGTTGTGGACTGCTGCGGGCCACCGCTGGTCATGGTATGGATGATGCCGAACGTGTCGAAGAAGGCATAGACAATGTTGACCACGAGCAGGAAAAACGTCGTTGGTGACAGAAGCGGAAAGACGATCGTCCAGAAACGGCGCCAGAAACTAGCCCCATCGATGGCGGCAGCTTCGATCAAACTTTTGGGTATTGCCTGCAAACCCGCCAGAAAGAACAGGAAATTATAGCTGATCTGCTTCCATGAGCTGGCCAGAACGACGAGGAGCATCGCCTCATCGCCATTCACCAGGTGGTTCCAGCGATAGCCAAATTGCATCAGGCCATAGCTGACAATGCCGATAGACGGCGAAAACAGGAAGAGCCACAGTACGCCGGCTACAGCTGGAGCAACGGCGTAAGGCCACAGAAATAACATGCGGTAAGTGGTAGAGCCCTTGATGATCCGGTCAACCATAACCGCGAAAAACAGGGCAAAACCCATCGACGCAAAAGTCACCAGGGCGCTGAAGGTTGCCGTGGTAACGAAGGAATTCAGATAGACCTGGCTTGCGAAAAGATAGCGGAAATTGCCGAAACCGACAAATTGGCTGGAGAAGCCGAAAGGGTCCGGAACGAAGGCGGATTGGTAAACTGCCTGCCAGGCCGGCCAGATGAAAAAGATCAAGGTGATGATGACCTGCGGAGCAATCAGCGCCCATGCGAGCCAGCTATTGGGAAAGGTGACGCGCTTTTCCATCGCTCCCACTCGTTTCTGTATACGAAATCGCTGCCCGGCCGAAACCGGGCAGCGTTTTTGACAAAATTACGGTTTAGTTGCCGGCGCTGTTGGCGCTTTCAAAGCGGCGTAGCTGCTCGTTGCCGCGTTCGACGGCCGTATTGAGAGCATCTTCAGCTGTCTTCGAGCCATTCCAGACACCCTCGAGTTCCTCATCGACGATATCGCGGATCTGGCTGAAGAAACCAAGGCGAACCCCCTTGGAGATAGCGGTAGGTTCCTTCTCCGTCATCTGCAGGATAGCGATGTCGGTGCCGGGATTCTTTTCATAGAAGCCGTCGGCTTTGGTCTTCTCATAAGCCGCATTGGTGATCGGCAGATAGCCGGTATCCTGATGCCACTTTGCCTGAATATCCGTGGAGGACAGGAAGTTCATGAAGGCAGCAACACCCTTGTACTCATCAGCGGTTTTGCCCGACATGGCCCAGAGCGACGCGCCGCCGATAATGGTATTTTGCGGAGCACCCTCTACGCCTTCATGATAAGGCAGGCGGCGCACGTCGAAGTCGAACTTGGCTTCCGACTTGATGCCGGCATATCCAGCGGACGATTCCGTATAGATCGCACATTCGCCAGAGCGGAATAGCGGGCCAGCTGCGGAGCTGCGGCCACCATACTGGAAATAGCCTTCCTTGGCCCAATCGCCGAGCAACGAGATGTGCTGGACATGAAGCGGCTGGTTGAACTTGAGTTCGGTGTCGAAGCCACCGAAGCCGTTTTCGTTCGTAGCAAATTCGATATTGTGAAGCGCCGACATGGTTTCAAGCTGGATCCAGCTCATCCAGCTGGTGGTGAAGCCGCACGAACGGCCGCTTTGCTTCAGCTTGGCGAGCACCGGGGTGACTTTTTCCCAAGTCGAAAGATCAATGTCAGGATCGATACCGGCTTCTTCCAGAGCGTCGCGGTTCACGTACATGACCGGCGTGGAGGAATTATATGGCAACGACAGCATCTGGTTGTCTGTGTTGGTGTAGTAGCCGGCAACCGGCGAGAGATAGTTCTTCGGATCGAAAGGCAGACCGGATTCAGCCATCAGTTCGTAAACTGGCTTCACGGCACCCTTGGCGGCCATCATCGTTGCCGTGCCCACTTCGAAAACCTGAAGGATATGCGGCTGTTCGCCGGCGCGGAAGGCAGCAATGCCGGCATTCAGCGTTTCGGCATAAGTGCCTTTCGGTGTCGCGACAACCTTATAGTCACTCTGTGATCCGTTGAACTCTTCAACCTGCGCGTTCAGCAGCTCGGCCAGGCGGCCATTAAAGCCGTGCCAGAACTGGATTTCGGTTTGAGCGAAGGCGGGGGAAACGGCTGCCACGGAAACAGCAGCCAAAAGAAGGGTCTTGAGCGTCGATCGCATGGATTTGTCTCTCGTCCGGAATGACAGGCGGTCGCACCTGCCATGATGGCGAAAAGGCGACCGGGCACGCATCATCCTTTTGCGACTCTACGTGACAGGCGTGTGACAGACGTCGGAATGCAAACCACGGAGATCCGCACCGGGCCTATCCCCATTCCTGTGGACTCTGTTCTATAATCGCATCCAGGGCGATTTCAGGCGCATCCTTACCATGGCATCCTCGCCATCAAGCCCGTTTCCAAGTGGACTTGATCAAAACATTATGACATGAACGCAGGCATGCCGCATGGCGTTCTGTCTCCACTTGATGAGCATTCCTGATGAAGCTTTCACGCCGTCTGATCCCGGACATCACCATGCTGCAGGCTTTCGAATGCGCAGCCCGACATGGAAGTTTTACGCGCGCGGCGGAAGAGCTCAGCCTGACCCAGAGCGCCGTCAGCCGTCAGATCAGACTTCTGGAAGAACAACTCGGCCAGATGCTTTTCGAGCGCGTGCGCCAGCGCGTGGTGCTGTCGCAGGCCGGACGTAATCTCCTGCCTCACGTGCGCCGTCTGCTCGGCCAGACGGAAGAAATGATGCTGCGCGCCATGGCGACCTCGCATGCGCCGGCATCGCTGACCATTGCCACCCTGCCCACCTTCGCCAGTCGCTGGCTTATCCCCCGCCTGCCGCAATTCATGGAAATCCATCCCGGGACGCTGATCGATGTCAGCTCCCGCTCCGCCCCCTTCAGTTTCGATGAGGAAAGCTTCGACATTGCCATCCACTACGGCCAACCCGTCTGGGCCAATGCCCTGTGTGAATTCCTCTGTGACGAAATGCTGATCCCGGTCGCCAGCCCCAGCTTTCTCGCCAGCCGCAAGATCGCACGTGCCGAACATCTGCTCGAACATCCTTTGATCCACATCGCAACGCGTCCGAAGGCGTGGGCCCTCTGGTTCGAGCAAAACGCCGTGGAAAGCGAGGCGCTTTATCGCGGTCATCGCTTCGATCAGTTCTCGATGATGATCGAGGCAGTCACAGCCGGCATTGGCGTTGCGCTCTTGCCCCGCTACCTGATCGAACCGGAACTGGCCAGCGGGCGTCTTTGCGCCGTCTTCGACAGTCCGCTCAAGACGCAGAATTCCTATTATGTCGTCGTGCCTGACGGGAAACGCCAGACGCCGCTGACGGAAGACTTCGTTCAGTGGATCAAGACAGAAATCAGTGCGGCAAACCGCCATCCCGATGAGACACTGCCAGGATAGTCGTCTGGCGCCCCATAACCAATTATTTACCATTTTCGGAGCGAGCGGATCGATGGAACTGCCCGTGAAACTTTTAAGTAACTTTTAACCGTCAACTCCATGGCAATTCCAAGCTTCATGGAGACCGAAATGGCTTTCTCACCTTTTGCTTACGTCGCAGCGGCAGCAATCGTCCTGATCGGCAGTGCTGTGCCCGTCACTGCTCAAGATCTTGGAGGGTCGCAAGCCAGGTTTTCCGGTACCTACGTCGGAGCGAATGTGGGCGTGGCGTCGCGTCGGTTCCCCAACATGACATCCGGAACCGCGCTGACCGGAGGTGTTCAGGCAGGTTTCACCCATCAGGCCGGACCGCTGGTTGTTGGTGGCGAACTGGACCTTGGCCATGCAGGTGGGCAAAAGCTGCATTCCAGCGAGGGTGTCGTCCGACAGGACTGGAACGGAGCTGCAAAGCTGAAGGCTGGCATTGCGCTGGGCGACACGTTGCTCTTTGGAACGGGTGGCTTTGGCCTCGCCAAGATGCGCGGCAGCAGAGACGGCGGCACCTGGGAGGAGGCAAAGATACTTGGCGCGGGCGTCGAGCAATCTATTGGCGAAGGGCGCTCGATCAAGGTCGAGTATCAGCGGTCCCGTTTCGACGATATCAAGACGCCCACCGGCCGTCCCGTTGACGTCACCAGCCACGCGGTCAAGGCCGGAATGAACTTCCGCTTCTGACAAGGGCCATCGAGCAGCAGAACGATTACGATTGCGGTAGCGGTCGTAATCGGCAACTTTACAGGCCATGGACGAGCACATCGGAAGGAGCATCGACATGCGCCACGAAAGACGGGCAATCGCATGCCCCTTATGACGCCGACCGAAGCGCGGCATCTGCTTGGCGACCTGTTTCGCACCGCGGTTTCGGCTGCCGATCCGCGGCATCGCATGATACAGCATCTCCCCTCGCGGCCCCGCAACGGTCGAACGGTGGTGATTGGGGCCGGTAAGGCCAGCGCCCAAATGGCCGCAGTTCTGGAAGATATCTGGTCGGGCGATCTCACCGGCGTCGTTGTCACGCGATATGGATATGCCTGTCCGACAAAATCCGTGAAAATCCTCGAGGCAGCGCATCCAGTGCCGGATGAAGCCGGGATTTCTGCAGCGCGCGCGCTCAAGACGGCCATAGCCGATCTGGATGCGGACGACCTGGTCATCGCGCTGATATCAGGAGGGGGATCGGCGTTGTTGCCGGACCCGCCCGAGGGCTTGCGGCTGGAGGACGAAATTGCCGTCGCCCGAAGTCTTCTGGCATCGGGTGCGCCAATATCGGCCATGAACACCATCCGCAAACAGCTTTCCGGCACAAAGGGCGGAAGGCTCGCCGCACTGACGAAAGCCAGGGTCGTGTCCTTGATCATCTCGGATATTCCGGGTGACGTGCCGGCTCTCGTAGCGTCCGGTCCGACCATTCCCGACACAAGCACTCTCGCCGACGCACTCGATGCGATAGAACAGTTCAAGATCGACCTGCCCCCGAACGTGCTGGCGTTCCTTAAGCGAGTATCACCGGAGGCGCCATATCCAGACGATCCTGTTTTCGCACGAAATGAGGTGCATCTTATTGCTTCAGCAAGACAATCGCTGGAAGCCGCAGCCGAAATGGCAAAAGCACGCGGCATTGAGGCGGTCATCTTGTCGGACGCTATTGAGGGCGAGGCGAAAGAAGTCGCGAAGGTCCACGCCGCCATTGCCCGCGAAATCGCTCTTCGCAACCGTCCCTTCTCAAAGCCCGTCCTTCTGCTGTCAGGCGGAGAGACCACGGTGACACTGGATTCAGGTAGTGACGGACGCGGAGGCCGCAACACCGAGTTTGCCTTGCAATTTGCGATCTCGACTCAGGGATTGAATATTGCCTGCCTTGCAGCCGATACGGACGGGATAGACGGTTCGGAAGAGAATGCGGGTGCATTCTCTTTTGGCGAAAGCGTCGCTCGCCTGCGGAAGCTCGGGCTGAACCCTCGGAAAATTCTGTCACGACACGACAGTTTTGCCGCCTTCGAAGCACTTGACGATCTGCTGATTTCCGGACCAACCGGCACGAACGTAAATGATTTCCGGGCGGTTTTGATCCTCTAGCGAAAACCTGGCGCCCGGACGACGGGATAAATATTCTCTGCTTCATGGTTAGGTTCACGGCGTTACAGGCTCCCCGCCCCTCCGGCCCCGCGGTTGCCCTCACATGAACAGTGCGCGTGTCAATCGCACGGCATAATCAGAGTCGGGGTTGGTGGTGCTGTCGCCGACCCGTTCCATGATCGCCTCGATGGCCAGTTCACGGCGCTTGGGAAGACGCGACCGCTCCGCCGATGCCAACGCGTCGGCCAGTTCCTCATGCGTCAGGTCTGTGCAGTAGCAAGGAGCGCCCGGCTGCTGGCGCCATGACTCGCTAAGCGGCCCGGAATAAACGGCATCGAGGCCAGTCTCGTCGACCAGTGTCATTGCGACTTCGCGCTCCCGCTTGCCATCGGCGGCAACGGGAATAGCGATGCGCCCAGCCGTTCCTGCTGGGGCACCCTTTTGCGCGAAGGAGGCGGAGGTGATGGCGTTCCAGGCCTTGGCGATGGGACGGCCAAGTTGCCCCGTGACCCACTCGCTTTCGGTTTGCCCGGCTTCAATCGCAGCGATCTCGCCGTCGCGTCTGGGATAGTAGTTGGACGTGTCGATCACGACAGTTTCTGTCGGCACGTCGGCGAACAGGGGAGCGATCTGTGGAATTGCCGCCAGCGGGGTCGACAGTATCACCACGTCGACGCCGACAACCGCTTCGGCTGACGTCACGGCGCGGGCACCGGACGCAAGAATGTCGGCGTCGATCGTTTCGGGACCGCGAGAGTTGGCAACCTTGATGTCGTGACCAGTCGCACCGAGCGTCTTCACCAGCGTCTTGCCGATGTTGCCCGTTCCGAGAATACCGATCTTCATGAATTAATCCTCGTCATGATCGGTCCGAGCCGAAGACGCGGCAGACCGTGCGGCAAAGCCCTATGGCTGCCATGATTGATGTGGAGAAGGACGCAGCAAGCGAACCTTACTGCGCCCTTGGGCCTCAGACGTGGAAGGTCACGCTCGTATCGACCGGAACGCGGTCCATGTAGATGCGGTTACCGGGTGCCGCCTCGTCCACGTATCCGAAAGAGATACCAAACAGCAGCTTCAATTCTTCGGGAATGCCAAGGAACTCGCGGATCGTTCCGGCGAAGAATCCGAGTGCAGTTTGGGGGATGCCGCCCAGACCGCGTGCGGCAAGCGACAGAAGGAAGGTTTGGCCATACATGCCCATGTCACCGGCGACACGCACATTGTCGCCAAACGACGGCATGAACAGGAACGCAGCTTGTGGAGCATTGAAGAACGAATAGTTCATCGCGCCCACGCGACGCCTCCCCTCCTTGTCCTCCCGCATGACGTTCATTGCCTCGTAGTAAGCCTTGCCCAGCGCGTCATTACGCTTGCGGTATTCGCCGTAAAAGTCGTTCTGGTCAAAAGAGAAATCTGGGCTAAACTCCCCGGCATCGTTCTTGCCGTGCAGAAGCTGGGACAGTTGCTTGAGCTTTTCGCCGCGGACGATGTGCGTGTTCCACGGCTGTGTGTTGCAGTTGGATGGCGCGTACTGGGCATCCTTCAGAACCTCACGGATCACGCTGTCGGGAACGGGCTTGTCGAGAAAACCGCGGATGGAGCGGCGTATGCGGGTCGCCTCTTGAAACGACAGAGTTTCGTCGAACGTGGCTTCGGACTCGCGTTTGTTGGAATGCATGGTCATAGCTGTTTCCTTCAGTATTCAGTGTGCGTCAGTGATCGCCGGACCTGTCGGCAGGCCAGGCGAGCGCATCAAGCGTCCCCCTCAAGTCGGAGACGCCCTGCTCGTCGAGTTTGCAGGCGCTTCTGATCTGGCCACTAATGGCCAGCACCTGCTGGCGTATCGCTTCCCCTTCCGACGTGAGATCCACGAAGACGCGGCGCTCATCGGCAACGTCCCGGGTTCGAGTGACCTTGCCAGACGCTTCGAGCCGCTTGAGAAGTGGCGTGAGAGTGCCTGTATCCATGCTGAGCTTGGCGCAAAGGTCACCCACCGTGCGCGGCGTTCCCGCAAACAGTTCCAGCAGAACGAGATATTGCGGGAAGGTGAGTCCAAGCGGCTCGAGGAAGGGCTTGTGAAGCCGAAACATGCGGTTGGCGGCGCCGTACAAGGCGAAGGACAGTTCATTGCCCGCACCAATCGAAGACGAGAGCGCCTTCGCGTCAACCCGATCGCCGATGGAAGATTTCACGATGCGCGGCATGATGGCGACCTCCGCAGACTGGCGATGCGATGTTCGAGCTGTGGAACCATCATCGCGCGGTGACCACGAACTGGACGTCGACATTCCCTTTAATCGCATTCGAATACGGGCAAACCGCGTGCGCGGCCTGTACGATTTCTTCGGCCTTGCCCTGATCAACACCCGAGATAGCCACCTCCAGCGTCACAGCAAGCGCGAAGCCGTTTTGACCGTCCGGGTTCAATCCGACCTGACCCACCACCTCGATATCTCCATCGCGTACCTTGTCGACTTGCGCACGCGTGACATGGATGACGGCATTTCCGAAGCAAGCCGCATAACCCGCCGCGAACAGTTGCTCAGGGTTCGTGGCGCCACCCTTGCCGCCAAGATCCTTCGGCACTGCGAGGGAAAGGACGAGAACGCCATCCTCGCTGCGGACGGTACCGTTTCGGCCACCGACAGCTGCTACCCGGGTTTGATACAAAGCATTCATGCGCAGCGTCCTACAATTTTATTCGCTATTATATAGTGCACTATATAACGGTGCTTCATTGAATAACAAGGGAAACGTCATCGCTCGGATCATTTTCTTCCAAAGGGTTTAAGCAGCGAATGGCGAAGCGAAAAGACAGCCAGCCGGGGGCGATTCTACAGACTGAACGGCAGGAACCGGACGTAAAACTGTCGTTCAACGAGCCCTATCTGCACAAGAAAAGCGCCAAGTCGACCGAAAGCAGTTCGAACTTTTGACCGCCGTACGCCGTTTCTGAGCTTTTCACGCACAAGCTACCCAGGGTTCTTTGCGCAGACGTAGTTTCGGAGGCTGCGCCATGGCCTGGCTGGAGCGTAAGAACGTATGGCAATGACGAAGGGGAGAAGCGGATTTTATACGTTGCCGCCCAGAGCATCATCGGTTATGAGATGCGGGTCGATTTCGAGCGAATCCCTGTTCGCTCCGGCACCCGTAGCTCAGCTGGATAGAGCGTTGCCCTCCGAAGGCAAAGGTCACACGTTCGAATCGTGTCGGGTGCGCCATTTCAGTACAGAACTATGAACGCCGAACGCCGCCGTTTCTGCGCTAGAAGCGGCGACCAGCGTTCGTAGCAGCTCCGATTTCGATCCCATGATGCGAACCTCATCGTCGGCGACCTCGACACGCTGTGCTAGGGCGCGCAGGTGGTCGCGGCGATCACCGCTATCATCGAGCCGTATCCGTTCACGGGCCTTCCGGGCGAACCCCTTGAGCATGTCGGGACTGACGCCCTGGTTGCCTGAACTATCGAGCGCGAGCTGTGTGCGTTCCGCGTCGGCGGCAGCTTGATCCCGCAAAGCCCTTAGGCTCGCCATGCGCTCTTTGGCCATCGCGTCGTCCTTGTCCACCATACCGGCTTCGATAGCGTCAAAGAGTCGGCCGAGTCGCTGGTCGGTTTCCGTGATTCGCCTGTGAAGCTCGGCAAGGTGTTCGCCGCGGCGCTCGATGCGCTCCTGCCGGCGGTCGATGACGCTGGCGAGGATAGTTTCCAGCCGCTTGGGCTGGAGCAATCGATCCCCGATGTGATCGGCCACAAGGTTGTCCAGCTTGTCCATCGGGATCGTGCGGCCCTTGCAGCCGGTCTTGCCTTGCCGCGCCTTAGTCGAGCAGGTGTAGTATCGGTATGTCTGCCCAGTGCTTCCCTTTCCAGTGCGTAGCGTCATGGCACCTCCGCATTTCGCGCAGAAACAGATACCCGTCAGGAGCGTGGGACCGCTGGAAACGCGTGCGGGTGTTACCAAAGGATCGCGCGACTTCAAACGCACTTGCACCGCGTCGAATATCTCGCGCTCGATCAAGCGCGGCACCTCCATGATGGCGACCTCGCTCTCCGGTTTCTTCTCCCGGTTCTTATGCGAGCGTGTGTTGAACCTATGCTCGCCGATGTAAGTGGTCCGGGTCAGGATGGCGTGGATTTGCGCTAGACCCCACTTCCCACCGTCACGGGTGAAGAAGCGTCTCTCATTAAGATAGGTGGCAATAGCCTTGACGCCCATCGCGCCGGACGTGCCGTCACCTTCGAGATAGAGCCGATAGATCAGCCGCACGGTGTCGGCGTGCAGTGGGTCAATCTCCAGCTTCTTCTTGATCTTCGATCCGCGCTGCTCGGCCGCGACGATGCGATAGCCGATGGGTGGTCGTGCGCCGTTCCAAAAGCCTTGTCGGGCATTCTCGTTCATGGCGCGCAGGACGTGCTTGGCGTTTTCCTTGGACTGATACTCGTCGAAAAGTGCCATGATCTGTCGCATCATCTGGTGCATGGGATCATCGCCCATCTCCTGCGTGATCGACACGAGCTTGACGCCGTTCTTCGCCAGCTTGCGAACGTAGAATTCCATCTCGAAGTGATCGCGGAAGAAGCGACTGAACGAGTGTACCACGACAATATCGAAGGGGGCGGGCTTGGACGTACCCGCTTCGATCATGCGCTGGAACTCGGGGCGCTTGTCGTTGGTGGCGGTTGCGCCCGGTTCAACATAAGTCTCAACCAGCTGATAGCCGCGTCGCTCGCAATAGGCTTCGCCCTGCCGCTTCTGGTCGGGAATAGAAATGTCATGCTCGGCCTGCCGGGCGGTCGAAACGCGCAGATAGAGGGCGGCGCGGGCGGTAACGGTTGGGCTGTGCATGTTCATGGCCGATCTCCCATAGCCTTCCTCGGCTTGGGACGGTCGATCAAGGGCAACGCCAGCTCCACGCGGTCGTGCACCACCTTGGGCGCGAGCTTGCGCCCATGCCCCGGCTCCAGCCGCACAAGGCCATAGCTTTCCATCGTTTTCAGGGTGCGTGACAGATTGGAGCCGGCGCGGCCGGTGATTTCCGCCAGTTCCTCCAGTGACGCCGGGGCTTTCTCGGCGATGATGCGCAGCAACTCGCGGTTCCCGGCCGACAACACCTTGGCAAAGGATTCCGTCGAGGTGAACCACACCTTGGGATCGCCGGGCGCAGGCTTTTCCTCGCCTTTGGCGATCCGCATGGTGCGGGCCTTCATTTCTTCGTAGTCGGCAATCCCGACTTTCAATGTAGTCATAGGGCACCTCGCTCCTTCAACACCGCGTCCACCGCCTGCCAGAAGTCGGCCAGCAGCGTGGCCGCATCCTCGTAGGCGTAGGGCTTCACGGTCTGGAGGCGATGCCGATGGTCCATCGGCTCGCCCCTCCTGCCTCGGCCGGCCGGATGGGCGTTGTCGAAACCGACCAGCCGTTCGCCCGAAGGCCCGTGAAGCGTGAGCGAGTAATCGAGGCCGTGCGGCTTCTCCGGTGATGCCGGAACGCGGGTGACGACAAACTTCACCCAATGGCCGCCCTCGGGCTCGACAACGAGCACCTGTCCATCAAGGTCCAGAAGTGTGTCGAGGCCCGGATCACGATGCCCGCTCAAGCCCTATTCCTATCAGTTTGTGATAGGAATTGCAAGCCGTCATCCGGCTTTCTCGGGTTCAAGAGTTCGTCGAACACATCGCCGAACCAACGCTCGAACACATCAATCTCAGCCTCGGTAACGGGAATCTCCGCTGGCCAATCGTCCGTGACACGCATCCTCTGGCCGTCCGAGCCGAGAAGCGGCGCGTCGCCGGCTCGCGTCCGGTCGTCCGGCGTGGGATCGTCGGCATAGTCGAAAAGATCGTCGGGAAGTAGTTCGGGGATCGACTGTCGTGGCCGCCCCTTGCGGGCGCGGCGGCGCTCTGCGCACATGGAATCCTCCTTGGTTCTGGTAGATTCCGGGGTGCGATAGGCCCCGGAATTAGGCGAACCATGGAGGGTAGTCAGCGGCCTGTAGCGTGCCGCATTTGCGCCTATGTGCTGTCGGCACCCCTGCGGATAAAGCCTATGGCGAGTTTGGGGTGGACAGCGGACTGTCTTCTTTTGGCCCGAACACAGTCAGAGTCGACGTTCACGGCAACCCATTCCTCGTTTAGGCGATGGCGCCTTCAAATTCCTCTGCCGCGGTACCGGGCAATGCCGCGGCAGTCTCGCGCGCATAGCGTGCCGGCGACACGCCTACGTCGCGCGTGAACGCCACGCTGAACGCGCTGGCGGAACGGTATCCAACTTGCCGGGCGATTTCGCCCACGCTCGCCTCTCGCTTGCGCAACAGGTCCTTGGCCAAAGCCAGCCGCCAGGCCGTTAAATATTCCATCGGCGCCATTCCCACTGCGCTTAGGAACCGCTCATGGAAGCCTGATCGCGACAAGGCCGCCTCCCGCGCCAGTTCGGCTACAGTCCAGCCGCGATCGGGCTCTGTATGCATAGCCCTTATCGCCACGGCCAGCCGCTCGTCCGACAGGGCGCGCAGCAGTCCCGGAGAGTTGTCAGGTTCGGCTGTTGTCCGCAGCGCCTCGATCAGCAGGACTTCAAGGAGATGCTGCACCACCACCTCCCGCCCTGGCTTGTTGCCCACAGCCTCCTCGCCCAGCAACTGCATCAGCATGGCCAAGCGGTGCTCGCCACGAACGACCACCAGTTTGGGCAGCAGCGAGGACAGCAAGACCGCATCGTTGGACTGAAAGATACAGTAACCGACCAGCGCCCGCATATCGATCGGACCATCGACACTGCCGACGCGATACCCGCCTCCCGGCAGGATGACCGGGTCGACCACCATGTCGCTGTCTTTGCTGGGCGCCTCACTCCACATCATGAAGTCCTGCGCCGACGGAATGAGGATGAAGTCGCCTGCATTGACGATTACCTCGCCGCTGTGGTGATCCCTGTAACGCAGTCTCCCTTTGAGCACGGCGACGTAATAGGGATTGGGCGACTGCGTCCGTCTCACTCGCCATGGGCCCGAGCCGGTGACGCATTTGGAAAACGGCGCGCCAGGCTGCAGCAAACTGACAATCTGGGCAAGCGGATCAGCCATTCTGGACTCATTCGAAATTTCCATGGACTTCTGAATATAGAACGTCCGGTCGCCTATGACCATTTCCTGTTCGGTCAATCAAGAACAGGATCATGCCATGACTGAAAATTCACGCATCGCACTCGTCACCGGCGCCAATCAGGGTATAGGGCTTCAGATAGCGACGGACCTCGCCACCAGCGGACTCACGGTATTGCTTGCCTCGCGCAATTTCGACCGCGGCAAGGCGGCAGCCCAGGCCATTGACGGCGATGTTCATCCCATCCAGCTCGATGTCACCGATGAAGCATCGATTCATGCCGCCGTCGCGCAAGTCGAACAGCGGTTCGGTCGCCTCGACATCCTCATCAACAATGCCGCCATCTCCCGAGCCAGTGGCCCGGAAAGCGAGACCATGCACGACTATATCCAGCGCTCGCGCGCGACGCTGATTTCGGTCGATGAAGTGCGCAACATATGGGAAACCAATGTCTTCGGCGTCCTCGCCGTCACCCAGGCCTTCGTTCCCCTGTTGCGCAAATCGGAGGCCGCACGCATCGTCAACGTCTCAAGCAGCCTCGGCTCGCTCACCATCAATTCCACGCCCAATCCCTACCGGGCGACATTCAACCCCGGCTATGGTGCTTCCAAAACCGCTCTCAACGCCATTACGCTGGCTTTTGCCATCGATCTCGAATCCGAAGGTATAAAGGTCAATGCAGTGACCCCGGGCTTCACCAGCACTGCGCTCACCAATTACGAAGGCACCGAGACGGTGCAGCAAGGGGCTGCCGAAGCCGTTCGTGTCGCCCTTAGCGGCGAAAACCCAACGGGCACCTTCACGGGTTCGGTCAACGAAACCTACCCCTGGTAGTCGAACTGAGGTCCGCCGGCAAACTGTCGGCGGGCCATGCCCCTGATGCCTGTGTTCAACAGATAACGTGGACGCACCCCCTCTAATGAAGCCGCCCGCCAAATCACGGGCCGCGAGGCGCCCCAAATGGGGTGGGAAGGAGAATGGCGGCTTTTCGCGAGGGACCGCAAGAAGCAGACATCCAAAACCTTCGAATGGGGAGTGCACCTAACCTGAAAACGCATTCGGCGAGGTGCGGCCCCCTACATCTCGGCAACCATGCGCCGGGTGGCTTCCGGTGCAATCCGCAGCAGTGTCGGAAGGAGCTTCATCGACCCCGGGAGCGCCATTGGCTTCTTCTTGGCCAAAGCCTCAAGCGTAATCTCGGCCACCTCGGATGTCGTCATTTTCTTCCGCGTTTCTGTTGCGGTTCCAGGTGTATCCGTAATGCCAGGAAGCAGTTCAAGGACGTGCGTTCCATGGCGGGCAAGTTGTCGCCGCAAGCCTTCGGCAAAGCCGTGAAGCCCCGCCTTTGCGGCTCCATAGGTGGGTGCCCGGGCGGGAGAAATCAATGCGAAGCCCGCCGACACGAAGATGATGGATTGCAGAGCTGGCCAACGCTGGAGCACCTCGCTTGTGAGAGAGATGGGTGCAGTTAGGTTGAGTGCCACTTCGTCTGCAAGGCCATTTACAGCATCGGCCGCCAGGAAGTCACGTTCGACAAATCGGCCGGCATTGTTGACCAGAACGTGCATCTGGCCGAACCGATCGTACATCGCATCGAGCATTGCAGCTCGTTCTTCAGCGATGGTGACATCCGCCTTGATGGCCAGCGCCTTAGGGAACTCGCGGGAAAAGGCATCAAGAGGGCCGTCCGAACGCCCGCAGACAGCGACCTCGGCCCCCCGTGCCATAAAGGCTTTGGCTAGCCCCAGACCAATGCCCTGCGTTCCGCCGGTGATCAAGACAACCTGCTTCATAAATCAACTCCATACTTACCTAAAAGGACATGGTCCCTTTGTTAGCTTCAGTATAGTGGGACGGTCATTGGGCCAAGGAGGCACTTTTTTGGAACGAACTAACAAGCCTGATACGACCGACTGCCGACCATTGTCGGAGGCATTGAGTAAGATTGGCGACAAGTGGACGATCCTGATCGCCATCGAACTTGAGGATGGGCCGAAACGCTTCAGCGCACTGCAACGCAGCGTGGAGGGTGTTTCACAGCGGATGTTAGCACTGACACTGCGGAGGCTTGAGCGCGACGGCCTGGTCGAGCGCACTGTCTATCCGACCAAGCCACCTAGCGTAGAATATGCTTTAAGCGATCTCGGCAGGGAAATGACTGTTCCCGTCAAGGCGCTTGGCACTTGGGTGGCCGAGAACCTTATTCGTATTGAGAGAGCCAGACTCAAGTTTGACACAGCGTTAGACTGAGCTGAACCCTTTTTGGCATGGCAGCTTTCGAGAGCTTGGGCCGCGTAAACGATTGGCAGAAATGGGGTCGGCACCTGCCCCAGCTTGTTCGCAGCATGCGGGAACGGCGAGGCTGGGGGGTGCGGAATGTCCGCTTGCGGAGGCGACAACGGCATAACCCGCCGCTCACTATGGGTGCGACTCGCCGCCTCTCGCTATAGTCATTCGTCCTATCGAGAAGAAATAGGGCGCAGGGATTGGTGGCTTGCGCAAGCGCAAAAGCCGCTCGAAGGCCCGCGCGAGCCACGTCCGATGTCGGGCGACGCCGGTAAAGAAAATCTCGAGGCGCCCATTGATTTCAACGATGCTCGAACCGAAAAAGCCGTCCGCATACCAATCCGGGCCGCCAGCGGCGTCCAGGACCGGCACCGGTTCAGACCAATCATCGGGGGTCCCCGAGGGCGTCGCTGAAAAGCTCAGCAATATCTGCTGGGGTGGATAGAAGTCTTCTCCATGGAGATTGGGCACCCGGGTGAGCACCATGCAGTAGCCGTCCTCAAGCCGGGTGACATAGGCATGGGAGATAAGATCGGCTTCTTCCGAAAAAGGGGTGGGCTCACTCCAGTTCGTGACGCCGTCATCGCTCTCGGAATAAAATATCTGCGAGCGTGGCGGGATACCTTTGGCCGGTTCGTGCGGCGCCATCCGGAACCACATGCGCCATTTTTCGTCCGCGTAGATCACCTTTGGGCCAAGGGCGCTCCGCATCTCTCCACGACCTGACATTATCGGCTCGGGGTGGC
Organism: Limoniibacter endophyticus; assembly: GCF_014652835.1. Taxonomy (GTDB): domain Bacteria; phylum Pseudomonadota; class Alphaproteobacteria; order Rhizobiales; family Rhizobiaceae; genus Limoniibacter; species Limoniibacter endophyticus. The sequence goes on along the minus strand of NZ_BMZO01000002.1, from coordinate 248,007 downwards.
GTTGCCAGCCGGTCTGGTTCCATTCCAGAAAACCGATGGAGAACTGGCCCTCCGTGCCCGTCGTTTCCGACGAAGCCCGGCCGGTGTAGTAGATGCGCCGCACAGGCTCGTCGCCTGAACTCACGGGCCCAATCACATGGCAGGGCTCGTGAAGCCCATAATGGTCCCAGGCGCCCTTTGGGGGCTGCGGCACCAGCATCTTGGCACTTTTCGGGTCACCTTCCTGCTTGGTGAAGGTCCAGTCGGTCGTCTCGGCCGGCCCCATACCCGGTGGTAAAGTCGCCTCGAACAAATTGTTCTTGAAGCCTCGATGGAACCCGCCCAGGTACATGCGCCACCGACCATCGAAAAGGCAAACGTTGGGATCACCCGTTCCAAGAAAATTGTTTGCCCCGGTATATCCATCGAGCATCGAAAAAATCTGTGCCGGCTCCCCGGGGCGGACAGAATTGTGATGGATCAACCTTACCTCCAGTGCTGCCATGTTTCGCGATCTTGGGCAAAGTGACATCAATAGGCGCAGCAATATACCCGTTCTCGCGACCGCTATGGGGTGGAAGAGCGTAAAAGGGAGACTATCGCTATCGGTAGATTGCCAGATCAGCGGCTACCTCTAACTCTTTCATGAATTGTGCGGGATTGAAGCCGTCCGCCGCTTGACGAGCTTGGGCGGCACTCTTGGCAGCCTGGTAGGCTGTCTCGTCCCGCCATTGAACGAACGTCACAATGTTGAACCGTCCCGTTCCATCAACCTGCTCCAATATGAGGTTCTGTTCACACCCATCAACATGATCGAGGGCGTCGTGGGTTTTTTTCAGTCGTTCCATGAACCGGTCACGGGAAGTCGGAGGAACGACAAACTTATCGATCCGATAAAGGCTTGGGCCGGGCATAATGGTCTCCTGTTGCTACTTTCATATATCCTAATCATAATGACAACATGTTGTCAAAATTCACACAGGAAGACACCTACAATGAAGGCTAGCTCTGAAGATATCGGCCATTTGGTGCTGGAGGTGTTCCGGCTAAACGGGCGCCTGCTAGCGGCGGGCGATAGCGTAGTGGGGAAGTTGGGCCTCACAAGCGCTCGGTGGCAGATACTCGGTGCTGTTATGAGGCACGATCGACTCCACACAGTCTCAGAACTTGCCCGAGAGGCTGGTGTCACACGACAGGCCGTTCAACGCGTCACAAACGCCCTCGTTCAAGAGGGTCTATTGAGCAAGGTCGAGAACTCTAAAGACAAGCGCGCTCCCTTGCTTGACGCTACCGCCCTGGGCCGGGAGATCTATGACAAAGCCGACAAGGCACGACGCGAATGGCTCGCCGGAGTTGCCGAAGGCCTTTCCGTTGAAGAGGTTTCTCAGTCGATCCGGTTGCTACTTCGGATTCAGCGATCACTGGAACTCTCACTATAAAACTGGGCAGGAGGGGCGTGCGTCATGCCGGCCGGCGACCGCGAATTCAGCCCCCCGCGTGGTGCCCACGTCCGGCTGCAGGCAATCTGATTATCCTGCCGGGCGTTTGGGGGGACTTGGCTCTCCCTCGAACAGCTTACGCTCACGCGCCAAGCCCTCACCGACGAGATCGAAGAATGCCCTCACGCGCGCCGTTCCTTTGAGGTCGGCGTGCGTCACGATCCAGAGTTCGCCTTCCAATTGGGCGATCGGCTTTGGCAGCGCTCTTGTCAGGCTCGGCTCGCTATCGCCAAGATAGCACGGCAGAAGCGCCACCCCGACGCCCGACTTGGCCGCAACCAGCTGATTGATCAAACTATTGGTCCGGTAGACCACTCTTTGGCGGGAAGCAGCCTGCGATAGCCAATCGGCGGCCCCGATTCCGGCGGTTGTTTCCTCCCAGCCGATAAGCGCGTGGCGGTCCAGCTCGCTTGCGCTCGACAGGCGCCCACCCGTCGTATCGAGATAGGCTGGAGCCGCATAGAGTGCCCAGGCCACGCCAGACAGCTTGCGCCCCCATAGATCGCCTTCCTTGGGACGGATCGGCCGAAGCGCGATGTCGGCCTCGCGACGCGAAAGGCTGAGCACCCGATTGTCGACAGTCAGTTCCACGACGATCCCTGGATGAGTTTGGCGGAAGGCAGCCAGAAATGTCGTCAGCCGGCTATAGGCGAGTGTTTCCGATGAGGTGATCCTCAGACGCCCCTGAAGCCGATGGTCGTGGCCCGATATGGCGCGATCAAGCGCCAACGCCTCGTCTTCCATGCGCTCCGCGCCGGCCGCCATCCGCGCGCCGGCCTCAGTTGCTTGATAAGTTCCGCCCGGAAGCCGCTCGAAAAGCCGCACGTCAAGCCGTTCTTCCAATGCCTTGAGGCGGCGAAACACCGTGGAATGATCGACGCCGAGCGCAATCGCCGCAGCCGTCAGGCTCGTCGCCCGTTGAACTGCAAGCACGAGCCGAAATTCATTCCAATCGTCCATCACGATGAAGATAGCACGGTTGTCGCTTGCAGTCATGCAATCAGCATTGGCAAATTCCCAACGAGCGTTGCGTTTTCGCTGCTGCTAAACACCAGCGGGCAGCACCGTAAGCTTCTCACGGTTAGCTCCAAGCCTACGAACATTCGATCGCAAAACGGGGAAGATCCAACAATGAAGCTCTACTACGCCACTGGGACCTGCTCGCTCTCTCCTCTCATTGTTGCCCATGAAGCCGCCATTCCGCTCGAACTGGTGCGCGTCGACATCAGGACATCGCCCCATGTCACGGAAACGGGCAACGACTATTCCGAGGTGAGCCCGAACGGGTATGTGCCCGCGTTGGTGCTCGACCAGGGCACGGTGCTGACGGAGGGCGTTACGATCGTGCAGTATCTCGCAGACCTCAAGCCCGACAGCGGGCTTGCTCCGCAGCACGGCACGCTCGAGCGTGCCGTGCTGCAATCCTGGCTCAACTTCATCGCCACTGAACTGCACAAGATGTTTAGCCCTTGGCTGTTTCACCCCGAATACGGGACGCAGGCTCAAGAGGTCGCTCGTGCCAGGATCGGCGAGCGGCTGGCCCATGTGGAGCGCCACCTTCAAGCCGGCGGACCGTTCCTGCTCGGAAAGACCTTCACGGTCGCCGATGCCTATCTGTTCACCGTTGTTGGTTGGTCGGATTTCACCGGTGTCGATCTTTCCGGCTTCCCCCATCTGCGCGACTTGCTTGGACGGATCAGAACCCGTGCCGCGGTGCTGGCGGCACTGCGTGCCGAAGGATCAAAGACGACGGGATGACGACCGAGAGACGAACCTCCACCCTTCTCTAAATTGCCATTTGAGGAAGCCATGAGCCATAGTCTAGCCTGGCTATTGCTGATCGTCTCCGGCCTACTTGACGTGGGCTGGGCGATCTCGATGAAACTCTCCGAAGGCTATACCCGGCCCGGCTGGACGGTCCTGTCACTCGTTCTGTTGGCCGCGTTCGTCTATCTACTCGGCCGGGTCCTGGACATTCTGCCGGTCGGTTCCGCCTATGCTGTCTGGACCGGGATCGGAGCAGCCGGAACCGTAGTGCTCGGCATCATGCTGTTTGGCGAAGCGGTTAGCATAATGCGGCTGGTGGGCGTCATGTTGATCGTTACAGGCATCGTTGCGCTCAGATTTGCACCCACCTAACAGCACGAGCGATGCATTCGATGGCTTGCATCCGTCGGATGCAAGCTGGCGCGCGAATACGGCGATGCATCCTTAGGCATTTGGCAACGGCGAACCGAACGCAGCAGTCGCTGTTGTCGGAGCGGCGTTGGTCGTTGTTGCTATCCAGTCCGTACGCAGCGTGAGGTAGAGTTAGAAATTGACGGGCACAAGGGCAGCTTTCGGCTAGCGACCCTGCTGCCTGCATCGTCCGCAATGGCGTCGGTAACTGCTGGACTTAGCTCTGTGACAGCGTTCGTCTCGCTTTAGAAAACCCTCGATCCGTGGCGATGAACCGCTCCAGCATCGGCACGATCAGCCTAACGGGATCGGCGGCGGGCTGGCCGGTTTCACGGGCCAGCACCTCGGCGTAGGCGGTCAGATCGCGGTGAAGCTGAGCGGGTAACTCCACGGTGATCTTCACGGCCTTGTCGTCGGGCAGCGGGCCGAGTTTCAGCTTCGTCATGCTCAACCTCCTGCCGGCTCGAACACAAGGTCGCGGGTGACGATGATCCTGACCGGGAAACCGGGCCGGATGGTCAGCGTGGGCGCGACCTGCAACTGGCGCTGCACGATCTGCTGGCCGGCCTGATTGACGGTATCCTGCGCCCCGTCGCGGATGGCCCGGATAAGCCGGTCCTCGTCGCTGGTGGCAAGTTCGGTTCCGACTGCAAGCAGCGTGGACAGCCCTGCGGCCTTCATCAGATCCCACCAATGATAATCAACGCCATCCTCAAGGCCGGCGTAGCCGCTGGCGTCCGCGCCCGGCAGGCGCTCAAGGACGATGGAACGGCCACCCGGCAGGATCAGGCGATTCCACACCAGCAGGACGCGGCGTTGGCCGAAGGTCACGCCGTCATCGTATTGACCGATGATGCGGGTACCCTGCGGAATCAGCAGCAGCGAGCCGGTGGGGCTGTCATAGACGTTCTCCGTCACCTGCGCGGTGATCTGGCCCGGAAGGTCCGACCGGATGCCGGTGATGAGCGCTGCCGGGATCACAGCCCCGGCTTGAAGGATGTAGGGCGATGCCGGCGGCGCGATGCGATCCGGCGCGACCGTCTGCCGGTCCACGGGTCCATTGAGGAAAGCTGTGTGCCGATCCTGTGTCGCGGGCTGCCCGCCGAGGCCGAGACCGGCAAGGCCGGGCATGGCCGTTCCTACCGGCGCTCCTGTGCGCGGGTCGGACTGGAAGAACACATTGCTCAAGCGCGCGGCTTCTTCCTCGGCCCTGCGGCGTTCTTCCTCGGGATCGACGGCGGGCGTCGTCATGACGGGCGGCGCAACCGGCTGCCCCCTGTTCTGCGCGTCGAGGATCGGACGGCCGAGGTCGCCGGGCAGCGCGGGGCCGAGCACCGGGCCGGTATAGTCGCGCGGCAGGCCGGACAGGCCGTCCGCCGTGGGCCGGTTCTCGGTCGAATAAAGTTCTTCGCTTCCCGGCCCCGCGTCGCGGGTCTGGAGCGCGTAGATCAGCGCGCCCCCGATGCCGAGAAGCGCGACAGCGCCGACGCCTGCCAGCATCTTGCGGGACAGGCGGGTGACGCGCGGCGGCTCGGCGCGCAGCCGCATGGGAGCGGTGGTGTCGGTGCTGATGGTGTCTGTCATGAGGGGGAGCCTCCGGTCGCGCTGGCGGGCTGCGCGTCTGCCGCCTGCGTCGGGTTGATGCGGACGATCCTGACCGTCTGCTGGCGGTTGCCGCTGCCAAGGCGCAACTCGGCCGCGCCAAACAGGCGGTCCACGATCAGGACGTTCTGGTGAACCCGGCTGTTGACGATCTGCGGTTCGCCATTGGAGCCGAGCACGAAGATCGGCGGCATCTCACCCTGCACGATCCCGGCCGGGAAGACGACATAGACGCGACGGCCATCGTCGAAGACGGAGACGGGCCGCCACGGCGGGCTGTCGCCCTGCACCTGCAACCCATAGCGATAGTTCCGCGCAGCCTCGGCCGGTATGATCGGCACTGACGGAACGGTCTGGCGCTGGCCTGCTGGCGGTATGGGATAGGCCCATGCCACGGCGGGCATGTAGAGCGATTCCCGCGCGCGCAGCTCGATCATGTAGATGCGTCGGTCGGTGGTGACGACAAGGTTGGTGGAAATGTCCGGCCGTGTCGGCTTTACGAGGATATGGACGCGGCGGTTCGCACCGCTGCCACTCTCCGTGTCGCCGATGATCCAGCGGGTGGTGTCGCCCGCCGCAATCGGCCCCGCGCCTGTCAGGCTTTCGCCCGGCTCCAGCGCGATCGTCGTGATCTGCCCGACTGCGGCATAGACCTGATAGAGCGCGCCTTCCGACCACGGATAAATCTGGATCGCGTTGTAGTAGCCTTCCCGGCGTGGCTCGACGCGGGCGGCGGCGTTGGCGTTCTCGACGCGGCCGGTCGGCGTGCCTGCGGCGGTGCCGCCGCGCGCCACGGTCCATGCGGGGGGCACATGCAGCGGCCGGGGCGTATTGTCTGTTGCCGCCGCCTGCACGGTGGGCAGCGGCGGCACGCTGTCGTCATAGCTGAACTGCGGCGTCCTGTTCGTGGCGCAGCCCGCCAGCATGGTGACTGACAACAGCACGGCCGCAATTGTCGGGGTGCGGGTGATCGTCCTCATTGGCTCATCTCCCGCGACCATGAAATCGCATTGACGTAGATTCCCAACGGGTTGGCGCGCAGACGCTCGGCGTCGCGCGGCGGCTGGATGACGATGGTGAGGATGGCCGTCCATCGTTCCGTGCTGGAAAGCTGGCCGTTCTCGAAATGGCGTTCGGTCCACGCGACGCGGAAGCTGTTGGGGGACGCCCGGATGACGCTCGACACTTCGACGGCGACTTGCTGGCGGCCGACCTTGGCAAAAGGATCATTGGCGCGGGCGTAGTCGTTGAGCGCCGCCGCGCCGCGATCCGTGGTCCACTCATAGGCGCGAAGCCAGTTCTGACGGACAATGATCGCGTCGGCCGGGATCGCGCGCACCTGCTCGATGAAGCGGCCGAGATGGAAGGCGATCTGCGGATCAGTCGGCCGATAGTCGGCGTTGGCAGGCGCGACGGTCTGCGCCTGTCCTAGATTATCGACTTGCACCACCCAAGGCACCACGGTCCCGCGTGCGGACTGCCAGACCAGAGCCGAGGCGAAGCCGGCCGAAAGGATAAGGGAGCCGAAGGCCATGAGCCGCCAGTTCCTCGCCTGCACACGAGCCGAGCCGATACGCTCGTCCCATGCCTGCGCCGCCTTCTGATAGGGCGTCTCGGGTTCCGGCGATTTGCCGTAATGGGTTGCTGGTCGTTTGAAGATGCTCATGAGCGGTCACTTTCGGAAAGGTTGATGGAGGAACCGGAGCCGTGGCTGTCGCCGGAGCGCACCGCATGGGCGGCCATGGTCGTGCCGTGGTTCATGGCCTGCGAGCGCCGCATCTGCTGCGCCCAAGCGGGAGGGCTGCCGGCCGGGGCGGATGATGCGGCCGGGGCGGCGCTTGCACCGCCGACCGTGCCCATGGTGGAGCTGCCGCCCGTCACATCGAAGGCCGCGCGTGCGCCACCGGAAAAGCTGGATTTGACGGATTCGGTGGCTTTCGAGACGGCACGCTTCAAGGGAGAGACGGCGGCTGAGCCTGCTGCGCGGGCAACACCACCAAGGCCGGAAGCAACACCGGCCGCGCCGGTCTGGCCGAGCGCGCCGACGCTATAGGCTGCGGTTGCCGCGCCTGCGGCCGTCGCGCCGCCGCGGAGGGCCGCGGCCCCGCCGGACAGGGCGGCGGCACCGCCCTTGGCGGCGAGCATGGCCCCGCCGCCAGCGGCGACGCCTGCACCTGCGACGGCAAGCCCGGTTCCCACGGCCGCGCCCGCGCCGAGCTGCGGGCCGCCCGAGACGATGCCGTTGGCGATACTGGGTCCGAAGATGCCGAGGCCGAGCAGCGACAGGGCTGCCAGCACAATCGCCATGGCGTCGTCGATGGTCGGGGTTGCCCCGCCGAAGCCGGCCGTGAATTGCGAAAACAAGGTGCTGCCGATGCCGATGATGACGGCGAGCACCAAGACCTTGATGCCGGACGACACCACGTTGCCGAGCACCTTTTCGGCCATGAACGCGGTCTTGCCGAACAGGCCGAAGGGGATGAGGACGAAGCCTGCCAGCGTCGTCAGCTTGAATTCGATCAGCGTGACGAAAAGCTGGATCGCCAGGATGAAAAACGCGAGCACCACCAGCGCCCATGCGAACAGCAGGCACGCGATCTGGATGAAGTTCTCGAAAAAGGCGATCCAGCCCATCAGGTCGGAAATGGAATCGAGCAACGGGCGACCGGCGTCGAGGCCGGTCTGCGCGACACGGCCCGGCCGCATAAGGTCGGCAACGGAAAAGCTCGTCCCCGATGCCATGAGGCCGAGGCCGGCGAAGCTCTCGAAGACGATCCGGGCTAAATTGTTCCAATTGCCGATGATGTAGGCGAAGACGCCCACGAACAGCGTCTTTTTGACCAGTCGGGCGATGATGTCGTCATCCGCGCCCCATGCCCAAAAGAGCGCGGCGAGCGTCACGTCTATGACGATCAGGGTGGTTGCGATGAAGGCGACCTCGCCGCCGAGCAGCCCGAAACCGCTGTCGATGTATGAGGTGAAGACCCCGAGGAAATTGTCAATGACGCCCGTGTTGCCCATGGTCAGCGCGCCCCGCTGCGATCACGGCCGAGGAAGCGGTCACGGGATTGCGCCCATGCGGCGAGGCAGTCGGCATCGTTTGCGGCTGCCTCGCCGAGTTGCTGGCAACGGCGCAGGGTTCCGCGCAAGGGGTCAGCCGGGGACTGGAAGGCCGGCGCAGGGGGTGGCGCGGAAGGCTCGTCCTTCCGCGCCATGTCGATCGCGGTCACTGTCACGGCGATGGCGATGAACACCACGGCACCGAGCCGGGCCAGCATCTTGCCGTCCATGGCGGGCCTCCCGGTCAGTTGTTGCCGTTGCTGAACATCTGCGCGTTGCCCGGCTGGTAGCCGGTGCCGGGCGTCAGAAACCGCTCGCGCTGGATGCGACCCTGTTCGGCGGCGGTCGCGCGCTCCGCCTCGGTCAGCGCGTCGGCACGGCCGTTCGCCGAGATGACCGCGATCAGGTCGGAAAGCTGCTGTGACTGGAGGGCAAGGAGCTGGTTGCCTGCCTGCGTGGCTTGCAGCGCGCCGGTCGCGCCTTGGCTCTGGCCGACAAGCGCGGCCATCTCGGCACGGTTGCTGTCGATATTGCCGACGACGCCCGCCTGCACGCGCATGGCGTCCTGCAAACCGCCAACCGTATTTTCCCAACGGCCGCGCGCGTCGGCGACAAGCTGGGCGTCGGTCGCCGAAAGCGAGACATTGCCGTATTGGCTCTGGAACGCCTGGTCGATCTGGCCGACCTCGAACGCGAGATTTTGGGCCTGCCCGAGAAGCTGCTGCGTGCGCTGGACGTTCTGCTGGAGCTGCTGGAGCGAGCTATGCGGCAGGCTCGCAAGGTTGCGGGCCTGATTGATGAGCATCTGCGCCTCGTTCTGGAGGCTGGTGATCTGGTTATTGATCTGTTCGAGCGTGCGCGCTGCCGTGAGGACGTTCTGCGCGTAGTTGCTCGGGTCATAGACGATGCGGCCGAAGCCGAATTGCGCATGGGCCGGGTTTGCCAGCATGGGCGAAAGCGCGACGGGCACGGCGAGCGCCAGCGCGAGGGCCGAGGCCCCAACGATCTTGGGATAGGTCATGGAAGAATCTCCTGTGTGGGGTGGGTATCGAGCCGGGCCGGCGCGGCGGATTCCGGCCGGTCGGCAAGATTGGTGAGGTTCGGGATCAGGTCGGCCGCCCACTCGACGCCGCGATGGCGTAGCCAGCCGGCGAGGAAACCGGCGCGGCCGTGCTCGGCACGGATGCGCGCGATTTCGGTCTGGTCGGATTTGGAGGATGCGGCGCAGAGCGCGAGGCCGACTTCGCTCAGCCCCAGTTCGAACAGGCGATTGCCCCTGCGGCTTTGGCAGTAGTAATCCCGCTTGGGCGTGGCCCGTGCGAGGATTTCGATCTGCCTGTCATTGAGGCCGAAGCGGCGATAGATGGCCGTGATCTGCGGCTCGATGGCGCGCTCGTTCGGCAGCAAGAGCCGCGTCGGGCAGCTCTCGATAATCGCGGGCGCGATGTTGCTGCTATCGATGTCGGACAGGCTTTGCGTGGCGAAGATGACGCTGGCGTTCTTCTTGCGCAGCGTTTTCAGCCATGCGCGGAGCTGGCCGGCGAAGCCTTCATCGTCCAGCGCAAGCCAGCCCTCGTCGATGATGAGCAGCGTGGGCCGCCCGTCCAGCCGGTCGCCGATGCGATGGAACAGATAGGCGAGCACGGCCGGGGCCGCGCCGGTCCCGACCAGCCCCTCGATCTCGAACGCCTGCACGTCCGCCGATCCCAAGTGCTCGGTCTCGGCGTCGAGCAACCGGCCATAGGCACCGCCGACGCAGAATGGGCGCAACGCCTGTTTCAGGTCGTTGGATTGCAGCAGAACGCTGAGGCCCGTGATCGTGCGTTCCTCGACCGGGGCCGAGGCGAGCGAAGTCAGCGCCGTCCAAAGATGCTCCTTCACCTCGGGCGTGATGGCGATTCCTTCACGCATGAGGATCGCCGCAATCCAGTCCGCCGCCCATGCGCGTTCATAGGTATCGTGGATGCGGGCAAGCGGCTGGAGCGAGACGGACGCCTCGTCCCCTTCTGTGAGCCCGCCGCCCAGATCGTGCCAGTCGCCGCCCATGGCGAGCGTCGCCGCCCGGATCGAGCCGCCGAAGTCAAACGCAAAGACCTGCGATCCTGCATAGCGCCGGAACTGCAAGGCCATGAGGGCGAGCAGCACGCTCTTGCCCGCCCCCGTAGGACCGACGACAAGGGTGTGGCCTACGTCGCCGACATGCAAAGACAACCGGAACGGGGTTGAGCCTTCGGTCCTAGCGTAGAGCAATGGAGCGTCGCCGAAATGCTCGTCCCGTTCCGGCCCCGCCCACACCGCTGAAAGCGGGATCATGTGGGCGAGATTCAAAGTGCTGATGGGCGGCTGGCGGACATTCGCGTAGGCGTGTCCGGGCAGGCTGCCGAGCCATGCGTCAACCGCGTTGACGGTTTCGGCCATGGCGGTGAAGTCGCGGCCCTGAACGATCTTCTCGACCAGGCGCAGCTTCTCATCGGCGATGCGCGGGTCGGCATCCCAAACGGTGACGGTCGCCGTGACATAGGCCATGCCCGCCACGTCCGCCCCAAGCTCCTGCAACGCCATGTCGGCGTCGAGCGCCTTGTTCGCGGCGTCGGTGTCCACAAGGGCGGACGCCTCGTTGGTCATCACCTCTTTCAGAATCGCGGCGACGCTCTTGCGCTTGGCGAACCATTGCCGCCTGATCTTGCTCAGCAGCCGGGTTGCGTCGGTCTTGTCCATGAGGATGGCGCGGGTGCTCCACCGATAGGGAAATGGCAGCCGGTTCATTTCGTCGAGCAGGCCGGGCGTCGTCGCGGTCGGGAAGCCTACGATGGTCAGCACGCGCAGATGTGCGTCGCCAAGGCGCGGCTCCAGCCCGCCGGTCAACGGCTGGTCGGCGAGCAGCGCGTCGAGGTGCATGGGCACCTCGGGCACGCGCACGCGATGCCGGTTGGTCGAAATGGTCGAATGCAGATAGGTCAGCGTCGCGCCGTCATCCATCCAATGGCAGTCGGGCATGAAGCCGTCGAGCAAGGCCAGCACGCGGTCGGTGCGGTCGATGAAGCCGCGCAGGACTTCCCACGGGTCCACGCCCGTTTTCTCGCGGCCCTCGTAGAGCCATGCCTCAGTGCGGGCGGCTTCCTCGGCCGGGGGCAGCCAGAGGAAGGTCAGGAAGTAGCCGGACACGAAATGCGCATCCGCTTCCTCAAAACCGGCCTTGCGCTCTGCATCGACCAGCGCCGATGCGGGATCGGGAAAGGTGCTGTCGGGATAGGTCGCGGCGTCGCTGCGCTGTGCCTCGACGAAGATGCTCCAGCCGGAGCCGAGACGGCGGACGGCGTTGTTGATGCGGCCGGCGACGGCGACCAGCTCGGCGGCGACAGAAGAATCCAGATCGGGACCGCGAAACTTCGCCGTCCTCTGGAAACTGCCGTCCTTGTTCAGCACCACGCCCTGTCCAACGAGCGCGGCCCAGGGCAGATAGTCAGCGAGCCGGGTGGCGGTGCGGCGATATTCGGCAAGGTTCATCATGGCCGCGCCCTCACACCGCCAGATGGCCGGGGATGCGGATATGCCGCCTCCCGACCTCGACGAATTGGGGATCGCGTTTCGCCGCCCACACGGCCGCGAAATGGCCGATGGCCCAAATGACGACGCCGACCAGCCAGAGGCGCAGGCCGAGGCCCACGGCCCCGGCCAGCGTCCCGTTCATGATGGCGATGGAGCGCGGTGCACCGCCAAGCAGAATATGCTCGGTCAGCGCCCGGTGGACCGGGATCGTGAAGCCCGGCACCGCGTCGAGCTGTTCGAGACCACCCGCCATCAAACGAGCGCCCCGCCGCCGAACGAGAAGAACGACAGGAAGAAGCTCGACGCTGCGAAGGCGATGGACAGGCCGAAAATGATCTGAATGAACCGCCGAGCGCCGCCCGAGGTGTCGCCGAACGCTAACGTGATGCCTGTAAAGACGATGATGATGACAGCAACGACTTTGACCACCGGCCCCTCGATGGACTGGAGGACGGTTTCGAGCGGTGCTTCCCATGGCATCGACGAACCGGACGCATGGGCGGCAGGCGCGAGCATGAGGCTGATGGCAAGGGTGGATGCGGCGGTCGCGGCGAAGCGATAGCCGCACGTGAGCGTGCGGGTCATTGGGGTTTTCCTGTGCTGGTTTGGATGGCGGGGGTGATGCGATAGTCGCCGTCCGGCCCCAGCCTCTCGACACGGGCAAGCTCGGCAAGCCGACGCGCGGAACCGCGCCCTGAAAGGACGGCTACAAGGTCGATAGTCTCGGCGATCAGCGCGCGCGGGACGGTGACGACAGCCTCTTGAATGAGCTGTTCAAGGCGACGGAGCGCGCCGATGCCGGTGCCGGCATGGATGGTGCCGATCCCGCCCGGATGGCCGGTGCCCCAGGCTTTGAGAAGGTCGAGGGCTTCCGATCCGCGCACTTCGCCGATGGGGATGCGGTCGGGGCGCAGGCGCAGCGAGGAACGGACCAGATCGGAAAGCGTCGCCACGCCGTCTTTCGTCCGCATGGCGACAAGGTTGGGCGCGGCGCATTGCAACTCGCGGGTGTCCTCGATGATGACGACACGATCCGCGCCCTTGGCAACCTCGGCGAGCAGCGCGTTGGTCAGGGTGGTTTTGCCGGTGCTGGTGCCGCCCGCGACAAGGATGTTGGCGCGGGCTGCGACGGCTTCGCGCAGCGTTTCCGCCTGATCGGCGGACATGATGCCGGCGGCCACATAGTCGTCGAGCGTGAACACCGCGACGGCGGGCTTGCGGATTGCGAAGGTGGGGGCAGCGACCACGGGCGGCAAAAGGCCCTCGAACCTCTCGCCGCTCTCCGGCAGTTCGGCCGAGACGCGCGGGCTGCGGGCATGAACCTCCACGCCGACATGATGCGCGACGAGCCGCACGATGCGTTCGCTTGTCGCGGGCGACAGACGCTCACCTGTGTCGGAAAGCCCTTCGGACAGCCGATCCACCCAAAGGCGACCGTCCGGGTTCAAGAGGACTTCGACGATGCCGGGGTCTTCCAGAAACCGCGCGAGGGCAGTGCCGAGCGCGGTGCGTAACATGCGCGCGCCGCGCGCAATGGCTTCCGGTTTTTGGTGATTGGTGGTCATGTCGGCCCCGGCTTCTGGCAGGGACGCGACAGGCGATCCCCGGATCGGAGTCGATTAAGAAAGCCCGGAATTGGGCTGGTTCAACAAGTATCTAGCTGCGTGCGGTGATCGGCGGCGAACGGCGGTAAATAGGATGGGTGATATTGGGAACCCGGCCATGGCCGCGCGGGTGATGCGTGCCGCTCACCCCGACCCGATGGTGATTGCGATTCATTCCTCGGTCATCACGACTGGGCTTGCAGTCGGCACCTGGGCGGGAGGGCTGGGCATCGATGCCGGATATGGCCTCACAGCGCCGCCCCGGATCGGATTGGCGTTGGCACTCCTCGGGCTCCTGAGCCTTGCTCCAAGGGCGCCGCGAGAATAATAGCGAGCTAATGGGCCGATAGCAGGCAGTGTGGGGACAAGGGCGGCTTAGTCGCCTTTGAACCAGGCGCGCAATTTGTCCGGATTGCGCATGGCCCAGATGTTGTGGATCACCCCGTTCCGCACGGAAGTCGAGATCACCGAGATGATCTGGTCGCCGGCCATGCCGATCAAGCCAGGCTCACCATTGACTGTCGCGATCTCGACCTGGAGATCGGGCTGACGTGCCAAAATTCCAGCAAAGAATTCGGCAATGGCATGAGACCCGATCAATGGCTCGGTTGCTGCCGCGGTTTTCCCTCCGCCGTCTGTGATGGCCTCGGCGTCGCCATCCAGGAGGGCGATCAGCGCTGTGACATTTCCCGTCTGCCAGGCGGCTCTGAACGCTTCGTTGAGTCTTGCATGCTCTTCCCATGTCGATTGCCTTCGCGCCCGGTCACCCAAGCGCTTGCGCGCCGCGAACGCCAATTGCCGGCACGCCTGTGGGGTGCGTCCGATGATTTCGGCGATTTCCTCGAAGGTGTACTGGAAAACGTCGTGCAGGATGAAGCTGACCCGCTCAGGTGGGGTCATCTTGTCGAGCACGATCATCAGCGCCATTGAAATGGACTCGCTGATGCTCTCTGAGGTTCCCAATCCTGCATTCGCTGCGGGATTGGAGGCAAGGCCCCAGAACTCACCGCCTTGGACCGGTTCGGGCAACCATTCGCCGACATAGACCTCCCGCTTGTATTGAGAGGATTTGAGGCGGTCAAAGCAGATGCGGGTCAGCGTCGTCCGTTTCCAGGCCAGTGGAACGGAAATGCCCTGTCGCTCCTCGCGACCGAGCGAGTACCAGCGCACATAGGTTTCCTGCACTGCGTCCTGTGCATCGGCGACGGTTCCGAGCAGCCGGTACCCCAACGCCATCAGAGCGGCTTCATCTTTTCGGAACTCGGGATCATCGCTGGGATGCCCGATGAGCTCGCGATTGGTCGACGTCACTGTTTCTGCCTTATCAATTCGGACCCGGCCCCACCGGGCCACCCTTTAAGCCTATGACGATCCAGGCAGCTCAAATGTCAGCAGGGGAAACTTTGCGTGTGCAGGCCGCCTCGACTGACATTTCCCTGCTCGCACTCGTCATAGGTGTGGGCTCGATTGGTAAGCCCGGCTTTTAACTGGCGCAAACCGTGCCGCGCCATGGAGATGGAGACTTAGTTATGTCGAACGGTGAAGTGACCTTCGTCAACATCCTTGAGGTTGAGGAAGGAAAGCAGGACGAGGTTGCGAAAATTCTTCAGGACGCCACCGATATGGTGATCAGCAAGCGCCCGGGCTTTGTCTCGGTGACGCTACTGGCCAGCAAAGACGGAAAACGCATCGTCAACGTCGCCAAATGGGCGAGCGCGGCGGACGTTCAAGCCACCCAGAACGATCCCGCTGCCGCCGAGTTCGGCAAGAAACTGGCAGGGTTGGCCAAGCCGGTTCCGGGCATTTATGATGTCGTCGGTGAATATAGCGCCTAGGAAATACGGACGAAGTTCTGAAGGTGGTTGGCACGCCCCAAGGTGCGCCAACCCCATTTGAAATGGCAAACCGGAAATCAAGGACATCAAGATGGACGATGAGATCGCCTGGAAAACCGAGCAGCGTTTGTGGCTGGAGGGCATCTCCGCCTACGATGAACTGCTTGATCCCTCCTGCCTCATGGTCTTCCCCGGCATGGGCGTTCTGGACGTTTCCGCGATCATTGAAGGGCTCAAGGGCGCGCCGCGCTGGGCGGATGTGAAGATGAGCGATCGCGTGGTTAGCCGAGCCGGTGATACCGTCATTGTCTTGGGCTATACAGCGGAAGGCCGGCGCGGGAACGCGGATCCTTACCGCTGTTTCTGCACGTCGACCTATCGAGCGGAGGGACAGAGCTGGAAGCTGGTGCAGCACCAGCAAACTCTCGCAAACTAGGCATTGAGAATTGCATTAAAGGCTCAGGGCCAAAATGGGGTGGGAGGGTGACTGTCAGCTTTCGGCAAGCGAATAACGAAGGCGGACTGCTTTCTTGATTCGGTATCGCTCCGGCGTCAGGACGCGCTCAAGGTCATTCTCTGCGCAAGGCCCTTCGCCAGGTAATCGACAACGGCTCGGACCGCGGGCAGTTGACCCCGACGATGCGGTATGAGGATCGTCGTTGTCGTGCCGCCTGCACTCCAATCCGGCATAAGCCGGACGAGCCTGCCATTTTGAATATAGGGCCAGCACAACCCATGCGGCAGGTTCGCGATCGCAGTACCGGCGAGCGACGCATTAAGGGTCACTAGGGGGTCATCTGAGAAAAGCCTCGGTATAAGCGAAACGTCGACGCTGGCATCATCTTGCCGGCGCAGTCGCCAGGTCGGCTGATGCGTACGCGTACCGTCGATGAGAATACCCTGATGACCGCGAAGGTCCTCCGGCTCGTGCGGCGTGCCATGCTTCGACAGATACTCCGGCGACGCCACAAGATAGTTTGGTGAAAAACCCAGTCGCCTCTGAACGTATTCCGAATCCGGCAAATCGGTCCGATGGGCACGGATCGCTATATCAAAATTCTCCTGGACCAGATCGACGTAGCGGTTGGTGGTAACCAGGCTGATCTGGATCCTGGGATAAAGCGCCGCGACCTCTGGTATCAGATCGGCAAGTGCCATCTGAACCATGGCTGCAGACGCCGTCAGTCGGACGAGCCCACGCGGCTCGCCCAATTGCTCACGAACAAATTCCTCGGCCGCTTCCGCCTCGATCAGCGCCGCTTTGGCATGCCGATAAAAGCCTATCCCTGCTTCTGTCACGGCAAATCGCCTTGTCGTGCGATGGATGAGCCGAATGCCGAGATCGTTCTCAAGCGCAGCGATACGTTTGCTGATGCTCGACTTCGGGATACCCAACGCGCGCGACGCCGCGGCAAAGCCGCCGTGATCCACCACCTGAACAAGGAAAAACAGGTCGTTGAGCTTCATCATCGCCATCGTCCACATACGGAAACATAGAAGCCACCTTTGGCCATCTACCTCGCCATTGTGTCTGTGGGTTAACCAATGGGCAAGTCAAACGTCGGCGGACCTACCAATGACCACCAAAGCTGCGATGGACGTTCCTTCCGGTTTTTTCGGCCAACCCGATAGCATCGGTAGGCTTGCCGGGCTTCTCGGTGCCAGTTGCCTCACCGCCATGGCCGCTACGGCGATCACGCCATCCATGCCCGCCATGTCGATCGCTTTCGGTGAGATCCCAAACGCACGATTGCTTTCCCAATTCGCTCTGACCTTGCCCGCGCTCGTGATCGCGTTGACCGCCGCACCGGTGGGTGCTCTCGTGGACAGCCTGGGGGCTCGCAAGGTCCTGATTGGCTCGGCGCTGCTTTTTGCCCTTGCCGGTTCGGTCGGGCTCTACGCGTGGAGCCTGCCTGTCCTCTTGATCAGCCGCGCGATCCTCGGATTGGCCATCGCTGGCTTTAGCACCGGCACGCTGACGCTGATCGGCTCGTTATATGCCGGTGACCAACGACATCGTGTAGTCGGGCTTCAAGGAGCAGCGTCATCCTTCGGCGGCATGATCTTTCTTTTGCTCGGCGGGCTTTTGGCCGCGATCAGTTGGCGGCTGCCATTCGCCACCTACCTTCTCGCCCTGCTATTGCTGCCACTCTTCTTTATCTTCCTGCCGAAGGTTCGTCGACAACGAGACGCCCGCACTGGCGGTACTGACACCTTTCCCGTCGCTTGGCCGCAGGTTGTACTCGCCTATGTCAGCGCGTTCGTTGGGATGATCTTGTTTTACGTCATCCCTGTTCACTTGCCGTTTCATCTGGCCGCGAATGGTGTCGCCGATCCTACTCTTGCCGGATATGCATTGTCGCTCTGCACGTTTGCCGGGGGCACTGCCGCTGCATTCTACAGCCGCGTTCGCCGGGTAATGCGGCCAGTCTCGATCCTGGCACTTGCGTTCGTCCTGATCGCGGTGGGGCAGTTCCTCGCAGTGGGCGGTCAATACTCCATGGTTCTGGCCGGCATGGCCATCGCCGGATGCTCAACAGGATTACTGCTGCCTACAGTCAATGGACTGGTGCTTGCCTCGACGCCTGGGTCCAAGCACGGGCGATTTACCGGTGGTGTCGCTACCGCTCTCTTTCTTGGCCAGTTCGTCGCTCCGCTTAGTGCGGGACTGGCCGACTTTCTGGCCGGCACCACCCTCCTCGGAACCGCGGCCGTGGCAGCCTTCGTCGCGCTTTGCCTTCTCCTTGGCCGCCTGCTGTCCCGCCAAGGATGAGGCGTATCAATTCAGAAAGGACTCCCACATGAAAAAGCTTCGCATTGGCATCGTCATCAGCAGCACGCGCCAAGGACGTTATGCCGACGAACCGACCCGGTGGCTGCTCAAGCATCTCGAAGCGTTCCCCGAGATCGATGCAGAAACTCTCGACCTACGGGATTTCCCCATGCCGTTCTTCGAAGAGGAAACCTCTCCCGCCTATGCACCACCTCACTGCGCCCAAGCCCGCGCATGGGCAGCAAAGGTGGCCGAAATGGATGGCTTCATCTTCGTCACGGCGGAATACAACCGGAGCATCCCGGGCGTGCTCAAGAACGCACTCGACTATGCCTATCACGAATTCAACCGTAAGCCTGCCGCGTTTCTCGGCTATGGCGGTGTCGGCGCAGCACGCGCCATCGAGCAACTCCGTCTCATCTGCGTGGAGCTCCAACTCGCCCCCCTTCGCAATGCCGTCCACATCGGCATGGAACAGTATCTGGCGACTACGAGCGGTAACCGGCGGCTTGAGGATTTCGAATTTCTGAACGTCAGCGCCACCTCAATGATCGGCGACCTCATCTGGTGGATGCGCGCGTTGGGGGCAGCTCGGCAAGAACAGCCCATGCGTCACGAGCAGGTGGCGTAGGAAGCGTCTGCTCTTCAGCAAGTGCACGGATGTTCGGAACGACCGCAATGGGGTCAAAGCCGTCATCGCCTGTTACTGTTCTCCCCAAAGTCTGTCGCAGTTTGCGTAAAGGGCATCATGTCGCGCGAAAGCTCCTTGAGGAACCTGTCGCCGGTCGCCAGACGCCGGCCGAGATTCTGCATGAAGCCCTCGAACCGCTCCGCGCCTTTGGCGCGGGCAGCGGATTGCGTGGCTCCCGCAAGCGGCGGCGTGATCGCCATCCAGAAATGGATGAACAGCGCGACCGTCTCGCCGAGCACGGCCAGGTCCAGGTCGAGCGTGTCGATCTGGCGGCCGAGCTTGTCCAGGCGGCGCGACATGGCCGCTTCAAGTCGATCGGCGGACTCGCCGGATAGATAAGACATGACCGCCGCTTCCACGATGGCGGATTTCGAGACATTGCGACGAAGCGCCTGCGAGCGGCGCAGCGCCAAGGCTTCGACCTGCTTCAGCAGCTCCGGATCGAAATAGACGTTCATACGGGTTCTGGTTGCCATGGAGGTATCCTCAAAGGTCGATTTCGTCATCGGGGTTCATCGCCACGTGCCGCGCCACCATCCTCATGCGCTGGCGCATGGCGCGTGCCTTGGCCGCGTCAACGTTCAGCTCGTCGTCCAGAAACTTGAACTCCTGTTCGGGCGATGGCAGCAGGGCAACGATTTCCTCATGCTCGGGCAGCTCCGGCTCGCGACGGATACCGGCATTGGCCGGATCGCTCTCGGCCGCGTCTGCGGCGTCGGCCGTGGAACAGCTCATCGCCGCGACCACGCGGCTGGACCAGTCATCGGCGGATGCGCTGGGCGCCAGCGGAGCGAAGACCAGATCGGGCGGGGTGAGGATGCGTTCCTGAAACCTAGCATCCTCGAAGTAGCGGGCCTTGGTGGCGCGAATAGGCGGCGTGCCCGCCACCATGACGATCTCGTCGGTGGGTGGGAGCTGCATGATCTCGCCCGGCGTCATCAACGGGCGGGCCGTCTCTTGTCGCGAAACCATCAAATGCCCCAGCCACGGGGCCAATCTATGCCCGGCATAGTTAGTGGAATCGCGCAGTTCGGTGGCGGTTCCTAGCGCATCGCTCACCCGCTTGGCCGTGCGCTCGTCGTTAGTGGCAAAGCTCACACGCACATGGCAGTTGTCGAGAATGGCGTTGTTCGGCCCATAGGCGCGTTCGATCTGATTGAGCGACTGCGCGATCAAGAAAGACTTGAGGCCGTAGCCGGCCATAAAAGCTAGGGCGCTCTCGAAGAAGTCGAGACGGCCGAGCGCAGGAAACTCGTCCAACATCAACAGCAGGCGGTGGCGCTCGCCGCACGTGTTCAGTTCCTCGGTCAGCCTGCGGCCGATCTGGTTGAGGATCAGGCGGATGAGCGGCTTTGTGCGGTTGATGTCGGATGGCGGCACGACGAGGTAGAGTGTCACCGGCGTTTCGCTGGCGACCAGATCGGCAATCCGCCAGTCGCAGCGCGCCGTCACCTGCGCCACGACAGGATCGCGGTAGAGGCCGAGAAACGACATGGCGGTGCTGAGCACGCCGGATCGTTCATTGTCAGCTTTATTCAGCAACTCCCGAGCTGCCGACGCTACGACCGGATGAACGCCGGCATCGGCGAGATGCGGCGTGTCCATCATCGCGCGAAGCGTTACTTCGACCGGACGGCGGGGGTCGGACAGGAAGTTGGCGACGCCCGCCAGAGTCTTGTCCTTCTCGGCATAGAGGACATGCAGGATCGCGCCGACGAGCAGGCTGTGGCTGGTCTTTTCCCAATGGTTGCGCTTGTCGAGGCTCCCTTCGGGATCGACTAGAATATCCGCGATGTTCTGCACGTCACGGACTTCCCATTCCCCTTGCCGCACCTCCAGCAACGGATTGTAGGCGGACGATCTGGCATTGGTGGGATCGAACAGCAGGACGCGGCCGTGCTTTGCACGGAAGCCAGCCGTCAGCGTCCAGTTCTCGCCCTTGATATCGTGGACGATGCAGCTTCCCGGCCATGTCAGCAGGGTCGGCACCACCAGCCCGACGCCTTTGCCGCTGCGAGTTGGGGCGAAGCATAGGACATGCTCGGGACCGTCATGGCGCAGATAGTCTTGGGCATGACGGCCTAGCACGACGCCATCGGGGCCAAGCAATCCGGCCGCGCGGATTTCTCTGTTCTCGGCCCATCGGGCCGAGCCATAGGTAGCGACGTTGCGCGCCTCGCGTGCTCGGATGATCGACATGAGGATGGCGGCGGCAATGGCAAGCAAACCGCCCGAGGCTGCGATGATCGCGCCCTCGACGAAGATCGCGGGCGCATAGGCGTCAAACGAGAACCACCACCAGAAGAAGGACTGCGGATAATAGACCGGCAGGCCCGCCAGCTCGAACCATGGCGCTCCAAGCTGCGGCTGAAAACCAAGACGGAAGGCGACCCATTGTGTCGCCGCGCACGTCATCACCAGAACGATGGTGAAGACTACGGCGATCTGACCCCAGAGGATTCGGCCTCCGCGCAATGCAGGCTCCAGTCGGCAAAAGAGACGGAGCCGATTAGAGAGTAGGCAAAATGGTACAAGCAACAGGGAAGAGGCTGCGGGAGGGCTGCCGGACACTATCGGCGGCAAATAGGATGGATTATCTTCACCGCTATCCTGCCGAGCGATCGCCGTCACGCCCGGAACGGCTCATCTTGCTCGCGAGATCGAGCAGATTTTTCAGCGTGGCGCTGCGATTGAACGGTGACCAGACACCGGTAAAGGTAAAGGGCTTCGGCTCATCCGCGATCGGCAGGAACACGATGCCGCTCATCGGTTGTAGCGCCGTGGCCCCTCCGGCGATGGTGATGCCGAAGTCCTGTCCGACCATGGATAACAGTGTGCCCCGCTCCACATCGAAACGCAGGATGGACGGCGCAGGCCAGCGTCCAGCAAAGCGCAACATGATGTGGTCGTGGATCTGCGGTCCCGTACCGCCGTGGCGGACAAGGAAGGTCTCGCCAACAAGACTGTTCCAGGTGATCGTGGACTGCCCGGCGAGACGATGATCATCCGACAAAACGGCGACCAGTGGTTCGCTCCAGATTGGTCGTGTATGGCAATCGGACAGATAGGGCGTGCCGGCAACAAATGCCACGTCCAACCGGTTGGCACGGAGCCGCATCACCGCATCGCGGGCCGTACCCTCGATTATCTCTAAGTTGATGCCGGGGTAGTCGTTGCGATACCGCGCGATCAGCTCAGCAAGGAAGCTGCACGGGATCAAGGCAGGTACGCCGATGCGAAGCCGACCGGATTTTCCCGATGCCGCCATGCCTGCGGTCTTCACCGCATGGTCCAGTTGATCCACGCCGGCCGCTATCTGCTTGACGAAATGCCGACCGGCTTCGGTGAGCCGCACACCTCGTGCGTGTCGCTCGAATAGGAGTATGCCAATTTCTTCCTCCAGTGCCTTTACACGCGCACTAACGCTGGATTGCGCCACACCAAGAGCGTTAGCGGCGTGGCGGAAGTTTAGGTGTTCGGCGACGGCGACAGTCTGAATCAGCGCCGCCAGCGGTATGCGGCCTCCTAAGGAGGAGCGCTCTCCGAGCGTAGAAGCTGACGAGCCCTCATATCCGCGCTTCCTTACACGCCGCCTCATAGTTCGATACCGTCGTCGTTTTCGTGCAGGTTGCCGCTGCGCCTGAGACCAATTGTCAAACCAACATACACTATGACTGACGGTTAGTCATTAAACTATCCGTGAAGATTCCTCTTGGACCGGTCCGAGGTCGCTCCGGTGTTACGCGTTGATGCGCTCGCAGATCCGTGAGATAGAACTGAAGGTGACTGTGCCCCAGTCATTTCAGGAGAAGCTCCAGATGACGTCCGCCGATACCCAGCGTCCAAAGCGCCCAAGAACAAAGCCCCCCGAAGAACGACGCGATGATCTTATGAATGCGGCTCAGCGCATGTTCATCGAGCATGGCGTGAACCATACTACTGTCGACCAGATCACCAACGCCGCGAAAGTCGCCAAAGGTACCTTTTACATCTATTTCAACTCGAAAGAAGATATTCATGCGGCGCTGGCATCGCGGTTCGTCGAGGATTATGTTCGGAAGGTTCGCGCTGAGATAAATAACGAAAGCGAAGATGATTTCGCAGGGAGGTTGGCGGCGTGGGTAGGGGCCAGCGTGGATGGCTATCTGAATGACCCGCCTTTGGTGGATATGTTGTTCCACAAGCATCCGCAAATACCAAACGGAAACCTCACCAGCAAAATAGTATCCCCCTTGGAAGAGCTGTTGTCTTCAGGTCAACAGTCCGGCGCATGGTCTATCCGTAGCCCCCGTTTTGTTGCCGTCTACCTTTATTCGGCGCTGCATGGCGTGATTGATGATCTCATATTTAGCTCAAATCCGATCACGAAGAGAAAACTGATCAACGAGATAGAGATGTTAAGCTGGCGGGTTGTCGGACTAGCTGCATAGGCATGCGAAGCTACGTGTCCTGTCGAGGATCGAGGCCAAAAGAGCGCAACCAAAGGGTCTTATCTAAGGTAAGAAGCGCCCATATTCCGCGCTATTACGATTGACCGCGACGTGGAGAACCTCGTCAAGATCATCATCGCTAAAAGCTTGGCCGAACATGGAGCGATACGTGACTGCCAGCTCGTTTCGTAGATTCCAATCTGAACGGTTTGGATGCAGCAGCTCAGCCATCCAAAGTGACGTCAGCGGATCTTCTGGTCCTACTGATCCCCAATGATGTGAACCTGTCGGCATCAGATAAACGCGATCGTTGAGAGCCGCAGGCGTCAAGCTCAGAATTGGATGCTCCAGAACATTCGATGGAGAAACGCCTGGGACATTGAACAGAAAAATGTAGTCAGGCTCCATGGCCGCGATCTGCTCCGCGCTGACCTGGGCAAAGTTCGGAAGGTCTGCGGCGGCATTCACTCCCCCAGCCTGATAGAGGTAGAACGAATAGGTACCGTCAGCCCCGCCTCCGGATGCATAGAAGCTGCTGCCGGCAATCGTTAAGATCATGGTGGAAGGACGCTCATCCGATGCGAGCCTTTCAGTCAGCGTCCCCAGCCTATCTGCAACGGACCGTCGATAGGCGATCAGCCTTTCGGCACGGGACGTATCTCCAATCATCGCCCCAAGCATTAACAAAAGCCGCTCAATGGTTTTATCGGCTCCCTCTGGGACCTCCTGGTATTTCGCTACCCGGAGACCGGCGTTCTCAAGCGGCCCGAACAAATTGGTCCCCATGTCTCCCCATTGCAGAACGACATCCGGCGCATAGTTTGCCACGGCCTCGACATTGGGATTGAAGTCGGAGCCGACGATGATGCTGGTATCGATGTCCAGAACACAGGGAAAAATCCGGTGCAGGAATCCGCGTTCAAACTCATCCCGGTTACGGGGATGCACTGCGACTAGACGATCTGGATTTCCATGCGCCGCAATTACGAATGCCGACAGCACGACGAGATCGACAATGCGCGTCGCCGGTGCGTCTAGGATATGTTCTGTTCCGGCCAGATCGACAAAACATAACTCATTGCCGTTCGCCAGTGCTTTACCGCCTGCCAAACAGCCGGCAACGCCAAGCGCAAGCGACTTCATCAGGTCGCGGCGATTTAATGCCCAAAGTTTCATATGGTCACCAGACAAGTTTAACGGAAGATCGGTACGACGGCGTCAACCTGACCGGGCATCGGTACACGGCATACCGGGATTCCGTACAACTCGGTCATGTTGGTTTCAGTCAGGACCGCAGCGCTGCGACCTTGAACTGTCTGCCCCTGTGGAAGCATCAGCACAGTTTCGTCGGCGACTTGCAGAGCATGCTGGGGAACGTGCGTGCTGAAGATGAGCGTGAAACGCGAACGCTTCTTAAGATCGCGGATAATGCCCAGTAGGCGGCTCTGATTGGCGAGATCGAGGGCGGAAGCGGGTTCATCGAGAATGATCGTTGTGGCTCCGCTCGCCAGAGCCCGGGCGACCAACACGAGTTGACGCTCTCCGCCCGAAAGCCTGTCGAATGACTGGTATGCAAGGCTCAACAGACCGACTTCAGCGAGAGCGTCATGGGCGATCTGATAGTCCTGTTTTCGAGGTGATCCGAACACACCGAGGGCGCTGGAACGCCCCATCACGACCATCTCGATGGCCGAAAATGAAAGCAGATTTCCGCCGAGTTGCGGGACATATCCCACATCCAAAGGACCTGAACGCTCCCCTTCGGACAACAATTGAAATCCGGCAATCGCCCGCAGCAATGTCGTCTTGCCGCGCCCGTTCGGCCCCAGAAGCGCGATGCAGGTGAGGTCATCGATCTTCAAGGTCAGATTGCGGAATATCCATCTTTGGCCAAAGCGGACGCCGGCATCGCTCAGCCGCAACATTAGCCAATTCCCCTGCCCATCAGGGCTTTGCGAAGCATCCAGGCTATGAATGGAGCGCCAATGAGGGCAGTCAGCACTCCCACCGGAATCTCACCGGGCGTTGCGCTGCGTGCCACCGTGTCCACGGCGCAGAGATAGCTCGCACCTAAGAGGCAGGACGCTGGGAGAAGGATGCGGTGATCGTGCCCCACGAGGAACCGCGCAGCATGGGGAATGACGATCCCAACCCAGCCGACAATTCCAGCGACGGAAACGACCGCTGCGGCGATCAGCGCAACCGAGATGAAAACCAGCCACCGGTCGCGTTCGACGGGAATGCCGAGCGTGCGGGCCTCTTCTTCGCCCAGACAAAGAGCGTTGATGCGAAACCGCATCAGCCAAAGGACAACGCACCCGAGGAACACGGCGGGCAAAGCTATTCCCACCTGGTCCCAGCTTGCTGAAGCAAAGCTACCCATTAGCCAGAACGTGATTGCGGGAAGCGAGTTATGAGGATCGGCAAAGAGCTGGGTCACCGACACGAGCGCCATGAAAAACGCGCCTACGATGACGCCCGCGAGAATCACGCTCGTCGGGGCGGTCCCCCCTTCGACGCGAGCAATCGACCCGACGATGAGGAGCGCAATCATGCCGGAGGTGAATGCACTTCCGATCATCAGCAAACCAGGAAGGCTTAGTAGGATAGCCGCCGCTCCGCCCAGAGCCGCGCCTGCAGAGACTCCCAGCATTTCCGGCGCTGCCAGCGGATTCCGGAACACGCCCTGCAACGAGGCCCCCGCGACTGCAAGGCCTGCACCGCAAGCTGCAGCCAGCAAAACGCGCGGGCCGCGCACGAGCGTAACTATCCGCGCGTCCATTTCTGTCCGCGCCACGCTACCCCCCATGACGGAAGCGAGCAGATCCCCTCCGCCCAATTTATCGGTTAAGGTACCAAGAGCGGTCGCAGGCGCGATAGAATATTGTCCGGCGCAAATACCCACCAAAATAACGGCAAAAAGCGTCACACCCAGAAAGGCCAAGACAGCAGCGGTCCACTTTTCGATAGCCACCAAGCGCCCATCGTCCAAGGCCTCGGCCGAGGCGCCAGCATACGCAATGTGTTGAGCGTCAGGAATATCATCGACGCGACTCATATTGGGTCCACCGTCTGATAATCTTCATCGGCGGGACGCAGATGAACCACCACATCGACCGCGGCGATCTCATAATCATGCGGCACATCGGCTATGCGCACCAGCAAGCTAGTGTCAGAGATGGCAAGGTTGTTGCGGTCGGACTTCATTGTGACGCGTGCGCGCATTTCCTTGAAAATCGTCATTGGCTGGCTCCTTCCGTGGCTTCGATGCGCCAGGAACGGGCACACTCATATTGGGAGAAGAGCCGGGCAAACACGCCGCCTGATTGGCGCAAATGCTCCGGCGAGCCGATTTCGACGACACGTCCCTTGTCGAGCGTGATCACCTGGTCGGCCGCCGCCAGTGTGACCGGCCGGTGAGCGATCACGATCACCGTTCTACGGCCGTCGCTAGACAGGTTAGCTATCGCCTCGGCCACGGCACGCTCGTTTTCCGGGTCCAGCGCCGAACTGGCCTCGTCTATGAGGACGATTCTTGCCTGCTTGAGGAAGGCTCGAGCGATCGATACGCGTTGGCGCTCCCCGCCTGACAGCTGGGCGCCGCCTTCGCCAACGCGTGTCTGCCAACCATGCGGAAGGCGCGAGACGACTTCGTTGAGCCGCGCTGCGCGAGCAGCAGCTGCGAACTCCTCCTCCGTCGCCTCGGGGTGAGCGATGCGGAGGTTCTCCTCGATCGTCGTGTCGAACAGGTAGACGTCCTGGAAAACGATAGCGATCTCTTCCATCAGAGCCACGCTGTCGAGTTGGCGCAGATCATGCCCGCCAATGCGGATCGTGCCACTATCGACGTCATGGAAACGTGCGATAAGCCGCGTGACCGTCGTCTTGCCCGAACCGGAAGGTCCGACAAGAGCTGTCATCGTGCCCGGCGCGCAGTCGAACGAGACCTTTTCGAGTGCGGGAGCATCGCTATAGCCGAACGTCACATCCTCAAAGCTGATCGAAGCATCTTCGATATGACGAACAGGCTTCGGGGCTTCTGGAAGCGGCTTGGTGTCGAGTATCGACCGGACACGCGCAACGGCATTATCCATGGCCCGAAGGGCACCAATCAACTCGATCTGGACACCCAGCGGCTCCATGAACCGCACGGCGAGGATCAGCAGGACAACCGCATCGGCTAAGCCGATCTCGCCCGAAGTCAGCAGCCAGGCACCGAGCAGCAAAATGGCGGTGAAACCCAGCGTGACGGTCCCGGTATAAGTCAGATCCGGCACCATCGATTGACGGAGACCTTCACGATAGACGTCGCGGTGCGCATCGAGGGCGCTTTGCATGCGGGCGCTGCCGCTTTCCGCTTGCCCCGCTGCGCGCAGCACGATTTGGGCCTGTCCCAGTTCGATAGCGCGTCCGGCCAACTCCGTTGATGCCGCGTCGAGTTCTTCGTCGGCCTTGGACGCAATGTCTCCCGCACGCTTCAGCGTGAGTAAGGCCAGCGGCGCGATCGCGGCAAAAACGAGCGCCATCCGCCAGTCGATGAAGAAACTGATGACAATGATTGAAAGCGGAACGATGGTCGCTGTGATTGCGGGCGAGCCGAGTTCGACGGCGAGGTGGCCGATCGCCGTCGTGTCCACGGTAGCAGCTCGCGACAAGCGAGCCTTCTGATCGGGCGTGAACCATCCGAGTGGCAGGCGCGTCACATGTTCCATAACGCGATGACGCAGGCTGTCGCCCAGTTCGATGCTCGCTGCGAAGCCAGCGGGCGTCGCGATCGCACTCAACAGCCAATAGATGATCAGGCAAACTGCAGCGCCGGTGAGCCAAGGTCCCGCGGCTGCAAAATCAGGCTGCGGTTGTAGAAGAGCGTGAAAGATCGGAATCAGGAGGGCAAGCAGGATGCCCTGCACGAGCGCACGTAGAGCCGTGAGTATTCCCAGTCGATAAACTAGGGCAGGATTGGAGCCGAGACGGAAAAGATTGAGGATCATTGGGGTGCTCCTTTCTCCTGAGCCAGCCACATCCGGGCGTAGAGCCCTCCTTTTGCGATAAGCTGGTCATGATCGCCCTGTTCAACCAGGCGGCCACTTTGCAGAACCAGGATTTGATCGGCGCTCCTGATCGTGTGCAGACGGTGGGCGATCACCAGCACCGTTTTGCCTCGCGCAAGTTCGGCTAAGGCTTCCTGCACGGCCGTTTCACTGTCTGGATCGAGGGCGGACGTCGCTTCGTCGAGGATTACGATCGGCGCGCCGGAGAGTATCGCACGCGCAATCGTCAGCCTCTGCCGTTCACCACCAGAAAGCCCCGCACCATCGCCGAGATAGGTATCGTATCCTTGCGCCATGCGCTCGATAACATCATGAATACGCGCGGCTTTGGCAGCGACCATGACTTCATCAAGACCGGCTTGCGGACGAGCGACCCGGATGTTTTCAAGGACCGTATCGCGCAGCAGGATGACGTCCTGGAACACCAGCGACATCGATGACAGCAGCGTGGAGCTCGATATCGAGCGGATGTCGATGCCACCGATACGAATTGCGCCTTTCGTCACGTCATGGAAGCGCGGGACTAAGTTGGCGAGCGTGCTCTTGCCCGCCCCCGATGGGCCGACCAGCGCCGTGACGGTCCCCGGCCGGCAGACTGCCGAGAGATCTTCGATCACGTTGTTGCAGCCGTCATACGAAAAACTCACGCCGGAGAACTCGATATCGAATGCCGAGGGGAGTCGTGGCTGCCGCGCTTCCGGCAAACCGTCACGTTTCAGGATCGCCTCCACATTTCCGGCCGCCATGCGCCCCTTTCTCAGACCCTGCGAACCTTGAATAGCAGGAGAAACGGCGGTGGGCAGACCAATGCCCACGACGAGAAACGGCAGCAGGTCAGCCATCGCCAGCATGTCATGCTGAATCATCCAGAGACCGGAGGCCGCGACGACCCCCAAAAGCGTCATTTCGGAGGAAAGGATGCGCGCGAAGGCGGAGCTGTAGCGGGTTTCGCCGAACCAGGCGCTCATGGCGGCGGAGTTTTCGCTAACGGCATCGTTAAAGCGCTTCAGAATCCGCCCGCCGGTTCCGAAGGTTTTCACGACCGTAATGCCGTCAGCATATTCGACACTGGCGGCGCTGACCTTCTGCTCGGTCTCGAACAGCCGCGCCATGTGCGTAGTCATCGACCGCATCGCGGCACGATAGGCCACGTAAAGCAGCAGCAGCGTCGCCGCGACGACCAGTGCCATGCGCCAGTCCACCCAGGCAAGGTAGGCGAGACCAACGAGGATTGCCGTAGTGGCGCCGATGATCTCGCCGAGCGCATGAGCGATGATTTGGTGCATGGCCTCCAGATCGTCGGTCATCACCTTCTTGATCGCACCCGAACCCGAGGCACGGAACCAACCGATCGGCAGGACGGCGAGATGAGCGATAAGCTTGCCGCGAATATCATGCAGAAGCTGTGCATCCGCGTAGTGGCCAAGGCGAGAGGACGCGAACAGCAAGATCAGCCGGGCGATCGCTCCGGCAACTCCGATCCCGACCCAGACCCAAACTGTTATGGCGGCATGCGACAAATTCGGCGCAGACAGTGCAGCCCGTCCAATCTCCGCTATCGCGATGTATGGCAGCAGCCCCGCCGCAGCGCCGAAGGCAGACAACGTCGCGCAGATGGCAAGCTTTGGGATGACGGGTCGAAACAGCCGGCTGAGCGGCCCCGTCTGTATCAACTGCTGATACAAATGTGTCTCGTTTGAGGGGCCCGTTGTTGCAACCGCCACGTCCGTCATATTCGTTTCCTCTTCGCATTTCGCGACGAGGTGGCCGAGCACATGAATCTGACGGGCAAACCGTCAATACCGATAACCTGACCATCGTCGTCAAGTTCTGGTACTCGGAATAATGACCAAGAGTCAATGACTATTAGTCATTTAATGATCGCAGATATCCCGTTTCCGAGAATGGACTTCGCAAAGGGGAGGTCGTGATCAGTCGCAGCGGAATGGTAGGAACGTACCGCCAACGTCACCGTTCATCGTGCCGAGCGTCAACGCGTTGGCGACGGCGAGATCGTGTTCTGACTTCGGGCAGACCTCGATCCGTTCGAGGCAATGGGCGGCGATGAAGCGCTCGTTCTGATCGATAAACCCATCGCTCAGCGCACCAGGCCCAAAATGCGTGAGCATGTCGCGCCAGGTCTCTTCGTAGAACCGACATTTCGCCAGCTGCCATGCTGTGGGCGTCTCGCTCGCCCTAACCAACTCTGGTTTCAACCCTACGATCAACGCAGCGCACAGTAGGGATCGCAGGATCATGATCCGTGTCCAAATGCTTCGCACGCCTGTGAAATGACGGCGCCTGACAAGTTATTGTTTGATTTAGTACAATGTAGATTTCAGACGATCTGGCAGCTCGATATCGTACCGCGCTCCGTCGATCTCGTCTGCAGACAGCGCGCTCAGGATTGCGCCGGGGCTTGGAAGCGCGGTTCGATCCACATGCGTTCCTGGATCCCATAATTTCGAGCGCAACAGCGCTCGACTACACTGAAAAAACACGCGCTCAACGAGAATACGCAGAACGGTCCGAGGCTTCCGACCATCTAAGGCGAAGCGGTCCAGTAGTTCTGGGTCAATCATCACCTCAGCACGACCTTTTACACGTATGGTCTCTCCTATGCCTGGGATCAGGAACAAGAGTGATATGCGAGGGTCAGAAATGATATTCCGGAGGCTGTCGATCCGGTTGTTGCCTCGCCGGTCCGGCATGAGAAGCGTATTGGGATCCAGTACCTCGACCAGATGGCCGGCGGGATCGCCCCTCGGCGAGGTTTCAAGTCCACTTGGTCCTGACGTCGCCAGAACAGCATAAGGCGCGTGCTCGATGAATGGCCGATAGATCTCATGGACATGATCGGCCTCCTTCGCCAACGAAGCTGGAGCGGGTACACCATACACGGCATGCAACTGCTCTTCCGATACAAGTCGGAATTTCTTCGAGTGCATGGTTTTCCTCTCTTCAATCCGGTGGCAAAGTTTGGCCTTGAAGGCTCTCCCTAGCAGCCGGCCGTCAACACCCTGACCTTGTCTTCTGATAATTTCAGGACCGCAGCTTTCATCAGCTTTCGAATCCGGTCCGGGTCGCTACTGGCAATCAGAGGAACGATTGGAAACGACGAGTCTAGCAACGCTGCAAGAACGATTTCATTGGGTGTGGTTTCCATCTCGATGGCCGTTTCGCGGACCGCACTGAGCACTTGAGCATTACGTTCGCTTTGGTAGCCCGGAGGCAAAACGCCATTGTCGTAACTGCCGCCGAGCAATGCCGAATACGCTATGAGCGGAATGCCCGATGTGCGGAGCTCGGCTCGCAGGCGCTCGTCGAGTGTCCTTTGCAGCCCAAGATCGTGATCAGCATTTGGCGTCAGAAGCGAATGACGCTGCTGGATCGCAGCATAGGGTTGCCAACCCTTGGCCAGAGATGTGGCTCTAGCTGCCTTGAAACGATCCACAGAGTAATTGGAGCAGGCGGTTTCACGAACGAGACCGCGCTGGCGAAGCTGCTCAAACGCAAACAGTGTTTCCTCCAGGGGCGTGGCTTCATCGTCTATGTGCGCATAGTAGAGATCAATTTCATCCAGCCCCAGTCGCGAGAGACTCGCCTCACAGGCTGCCGCTATTGTGACGGCACCAAGCCCCTCTGCCTTTTCCAGGCCGGCACCTGGCTCAGTCGGTTGAGCGCCAACCTTTGTCGCGATGACCATTTCGTCTCGGCACCCGCGCTCACGAAGCCACGCGCCAATAACCTCCTCACTTTCCCCGCCCTTTCCGCCGAGGGCCCAGAAAGCATAATTGTTTGAGGTGTCGATGAACCGACCACCTTCGTCATAGTAGGCGTCCAGCACGGCAAAAGCGCGATTGGCCGGAATCCGGGTCCCAAATTCCATGCATCCAAGACCTAAGGCTGAAGTGCGCAGAACGGTGCCGATTGAAACTGTTTCCATTGAACGCCTCAATTCAGTCATAAGTGACGGATAGTCACTGACTATTGGTCATTTTCTGAGTCGCGTCTACCCTTTCGGGCGCGAGCCTCAACTAAAATCGTGCACCCATGCTCTCTATTCCCCCTGCCGCAAGGCCCCCAGGAAGCTGGAAAGGCTCTCTTCAACGAACATGGAGACATCGACCGCCTGGTCGAAATTCCACCACAGCAAGGCACCTTGCCAGTGCGAAGCCATCAGCCTGCCCAGCGTTGGGTTCGGATGATCTGCACCAGCAAGACACTCACCAAGTGCTGCGCTCAATCTGTCTCCCAGGCTTTACCGCGCGCCCGTAGATCCGGGTCGCGCAAGTCCTCGCGCAGGATCAGGAGACCGTCGGCGTAACTGTCGATTGCGCCATAATCTGCCGAGAGGGCAACAAGCAGCTCCACGGCCCCCTTTGGAGACTTGTCCACTGTCGCAATGGCCGCTTCAGTCGCCTCCAGCAGCCGATCCCACGACTGCGTCAGCGCCGCTTTACCATGGCAGGCTTGCTGCCGAACCGCTGCACGAGGGTGGCAGCCGACAGGCCCGTGCGCTCGGCCAGCGAGGCGAAGGTCAGTCCTTCCGGTCCTCGCTCGTGCATGAGGGCCAGGGCGGACTCCAGAATTTCGCTGTCAGGGCGCGACTTTTGTCTTGGCACAAAACCATGCCGGGCCAGATGCCTTTGCGTGTGCTCCTACACCCTTCCGATCAAC
Source organism: Limoniibacter endophyticus (assembly GCF_014652835.1). GTDB lineage: Bacteria > Pseudomonadota > Alphaproteobacteria > Rhizobiales > Rhizobiaceae > Limoniibacter > Limoniibacter endophyticus. The sequence goes on along the minus strand of NZ_BMZO01000002.1, from coordinate 215,076 downwards.
CTTCAATCACTGGACGACAACAATGACTGCTCTCCTTTCCAGCTTCCTGCGCGCAGGCATTTCATCTCTGGCCGCTGCGACACTCGTTCTGGCAAGCGCCAGCTATGCCGCTGCCGATACACACCAAATCGAACTGACGCCCTACAGAGCGGATACCGACCATCTGACACTGTCATTTCTGGCGCACGATCTGGAAACCGGGGAGAAATACGTTCTTGAAGGGAGTGATCTCGATACCCGGCATACGCCGTTTTCGACGTTCAAGATCCCCAACCTTGTGATCGCCCTGGAGACAGGCGTTGCCCCCTCGCTGGATGCATGGCGCGAATGGGATGCCTTCGAACGCCCGGCCGCCAGCCACTGGCCCGATGTCTGGCAGGAAAGCCAGGACCTCGGCACGGCGTTTGCACGGTCATCGGTCTGGTACTTCCAGGATCTGGCGTTGGAAATCGGTGGCGTCGCCTACCGCCAGCAGCTCTCGGATTGGGGTTACGGCAACGCGGAAGCCCCGGACGGCTCGGACGATTTCTGGCTGACGGGCGAGCTGCTGATCTCGGTCAATGAGCAGGTTGATTTTCTGCAGGCCCTGGTCTCGGGCAATCTGGGTGTGGCGCAATCATCGCTCGACGCGCTCGATGGCGCAAGCGAAGAGGGGAGCTTCGGTAGCGTCACCCTTCACGGCAAGACCGGCTCGGGACCCGATAACCCGGAAGACACGAGCGGGTCGTTCTCTGGCTGGTACACAGGCTATCTGAGCCGGGAGGACGCCGCCCCGGTGGTATTTGCCCTGCATGTCGCAGGTCCTTCCTTCAGCTCGATCCGCGACTTCCGGAAGGATTTCGCAACCCGCCTTTTGCAGGATGCGGGGTTGACGAACGACATCTGATTTCGAACCAGGAACGGAATAAGCCGCACAAGTGAACAGGGAGAGTCCAAGATGAGCGAACCAACCGCAGCCGAGTTCATACGGGCTCTCCGAGGCATCAGCGATTCCGGTCAGGTTGCTGATGTCTCGAGGTTCTTCGCCGACGGTTTGGAGAACACGTCAGTGATGGGCGTAAGCATCGGCAAGATATTTCCGGTGGCAAAAAAGTTCGCCGCCATGCCGCTCACGGAGATCGAACAGCTTCTGGACGATCCCCATTACGAGGTACGCATGGGGGCGGTAGCCATCATGGATTTCCAGGCTCGCGCGAAAAAGACAGATGCGGCCACACGCGAAGCATTGTTCGACCTCTATCTGCGCAGACACGACCGGATAAACAACTGGGATCTCGTCGATCGCGCAGCGCCACACGTGATTGGCGGCTGGCTCGCGGACAAACCCAGGGATGTTCTCAATGAGTTGGCGGCCTCGCCTGATCCATGGCGGCGCCGCACGGCGATCGTGGCCACTTGGTTCTTCATTCGCGCCGGCGATACCGGCGACACGTTCCGAATCTGCGCAATGCTGCTCAATGAGCCGCATGAGTATGTTCAGAAAGCCATCGGATCATGGCTCCGGACCGCAGGCCAGGTCGACCGGCCCAGACTGATAGCGTTTCTGGACGAGCATGCGGAACACATGCCGCGCATCAGCCTGCGCATGGCAACCGAAAAACTGCCAAAAGATGAGCGCGCGCAATACATGGAGAAAAATAAGCGCTAGCGCAGCCTTTGACAGTATTTCGAGAACATTTCATGCCTACACGCTGTGCTGGATGCGGTGCAGTCTTCCCCGATATGGAAGGCCCCACCCACGCCTATATGCAATCTTCACCTGCATGTTTCGCCGCCTTCACCAAGCTGCTGGCGGCGGAGTACAGTTCTGCAGCTTTGAGGTCAGTCCATCGCCTTACGGTCGATACATGGGCCGTCCAGCATCCGGGTTCGGCAGAAGATCGGCGTGCCATCCAGTCCGTTGGCCTCCATCTGGCACGGTTGATGCTGCAGCTTGAGCGGCCTGGTTCACCCATGCAGACCAATGCCGTAATGCTGGATTTCTCCCACTATAAGGGAACGCTTCGGCGACTGGCGCCCCCCGAAGCCTTCCGCGTCACCGTGGCCGAGGTGGTTGATTTTGCCGGAACCCCAAGCCATGCCGATAAGGTGCGCCAGTGGGCGGAAACGACTTGGGAGGGTTACGCCGAGCATCATGAATACATTCGGCGATGGATCGATGATGGGCCGGATGAAGGCAGGAGCTCAAAAGGCTGCGAATAGGTTAGCCCTGGCGCGTGCGCATTTCACGGGTGCGTTGAGCGATTCCGGCGTGCGAGGCTCCCAACGGTGCCATCCGTTCCCGCCTTCGAGCGTTGCGTGAATGGTTTCTATCCTAAATGTTCAATCCCCTCTGACGTCCCAACTGCCACGAAACCGCTCCGCCTTGGACGATGCCTGTCACCTCCTGGCCCAGCTTGCGGTCGATGACTGGCCGCCAAGGGACAAGGGTGAATCCATAACTCTTTTCAACCACTGCGAACTTGCCGCTCGATAGCTGCACCGTGCCGGTGAACTTGCCACTGACGCTCTCGCCATCCGTGGCGGCACGAAACGGTAGCCCTTTGCTCTCCGCCATCTCCGAACCGACCCGCGCTACCTCGCGCTCCCGTAACGTGGCGAGTAGATTCCGGCGGTAGAAGAGGCGGCCATCCCGGCTGCGGGTGGCGTCGCCCTGTTCAATGTGATGCTCGCGGCGCTGCTCCATCGCCTCGCGCACCTGCTGGCCGAAGCCGGTCGGGGCAAGGTCGGCCGTCTCGCCATGGATCAATCGTCGATCTAGCCAGGTCGCGCCGTCCGATCCGATCTGCCTCTCCAGATTGACGGAAGAAAGGACGCGAACCCTGGCCTGCCGGTCGCGGCCGGCGTCATAGGCGGCGGCGCGGCTGACCAGATCATCGGGGATGCGCCATTGATCGGCGTCGATGCGCTCGACGATCCCGGCCCGGCGCAGCGACTCCAGCCGGCGGACATGAGCATCGACATGGCCCTCATAGTCGCCGCCGGGGACGCGGCCCTCGAATTTCGCCTGCTCCAGATGACGGCTCGGCCGATAGATTCCGTCCTCGGCGATTTCGGTGATGCTGCGGTCGGACGGCCGGACCGTCACCTCTGCCGGGCCGATCTGGATGACGCTGCCGATGCGGGCTTCCTCCAGCCGCTCGGGCGCGATACCGGCGATGTGGTGCGTCCGCCCGTCGATCCCGTCCACCACGATTGTCAGGTTCTCCCCCAACTCGTCGGACAGGTGCTTGTCCACGACGCGGCCGACGATGGGCGTCTCGGGCGCTCCGTCATGGATTTGGAAGCTCATGGGATCGCGCTCGCCGCTCTCCGGGCCGAGCGCCTTCTGCATGGTGCGGATAATGTCGCCGCGCTCGCCTAGCTCGCGCAGGGCCGGCTCCATGTCCTTGCTCAATTCCCAAACGCCGGGCGCGTGCGCGGTCGCCAGCCCCATCTTCTCCAGCATGGTAAGGCGGCGCAGGCGCAAGGTGCGCTCGAACTGCCGCCTCGGCTCTGCCGGTTCATGGCGAAGGTCGAGGAAACGGGCGTCGGCTTCCTCGACCATGGCGCGGTCGATCCGGGTGAAACGGTCCTGGTCGATTTCGGCCGACAGCTTGCGGGTCTGCTCGATCTCGGTGACGGGGCCGAGTTCCAGACTGGCAAGCTCGCTGGCGCGCTCGCGCAGGCCGGCGGAAAGATAGTCGCCGTTGATGACCAGATCTCCGCCCATATCATCGTGGCCGTTGACGATGACATGCACATGGGGATGGCCGGTGTTGTAGTGGTTCACCGCAACCCAATCGAGTTTCGTGCCGAGGTCGGCTTCCACCTGTTTCATGAAATCGCGGGTGTAGGCCGTGAGGTCCGATAGCTCCGCGCCATCCTCGGGCGAGACGATGAATCTGAATTGGTGGCGGTCGTCCTTGCCGCGATCAAGGAAGGCATCGCCATCGGCGCGGTCCTCGGTCGCCGAATAGAGCTGGCCCCGCTCGCCGTCGCGCGAGGTGCCGTCGCGCTGGACATAGCGCAGATGCGCGCGGGCGCGTCCACCCTTCCACGCGGCCCGGACGCTGCTCTGCTTGACGATCACGCGGCGGCTGCCGGGCTGGCGATGATGCCAATGGCCGGAGATATTCCGGGCGCGCACGAAGCTCGCGCCCCGGCCGCGCTTTACCCCCTTGCTGCTGGCGACAACGGCGCGGGAACGGCCCGGCGATGACTGGCGGGGGGATGGCGGCATGGAAGGATCGCGGGAGGCTGCCGCCTGATGCTGGCGGGTGATCTTCTTGACCTGCGTGAAAAAGCTCTTGGTCTTGCCGGCCTTTGGCGTGTCGGATCGGATGCGGCCGGGCTTCGGTCGGAAGCGGTTTTCGTCGTCGGCGCTCAAGGGCGCAACTCCGGACAAAGTCGGCGAAAACAGGCCGATATGGGCCTATGGTGCCGCTCGAAACCCTGCAAACCCAAGGCTTTGCGCGAAATCGCGGCACGCGACCCCTCAAAACCATGGTGCCGGAACCGGCCACCTAACCAGTGTGCAGACAACAATAATTTCCAGAAGCGGCCCGATATGGTGCCGTCTTCTTTAATCTTGCCCTCCGCCCTTTCTGTCGTTTCTGCCCCTCCTGCCGGGAATCCTGCCGGGCGCAAACCTACCCGACCGGATGCCGAAACCAGCGCCGCCGAGCGCGGGAACGCCGCCCTCATGGCGTTCCCCCGTCGCTGGCGCTCGCCACGAAAATGCTGCCGTCCTGCGGCTCCGCACGGGCGGGGTCGCGCGCCGGAACGGCAGCGCGGCCGTCGCCTGTTTGCACCTCGGACGGCGGTGCGGCGGCAACTCGCGTGTCGTCCGGGCGCATGACGAACAGCGGAGCCTCGCGCCAATCGGGCAGCGGTGCCGGTGGTTGCAACGGCGCACCCGATGGAGCCGCGCCGCCAAGGATCGGGGCGAGCGCGGCGACGTAGGCCCGCGTCTCGGCCGGCAGAGTGCGGCCGGTTGCAAGGTATTCGTCATAGCGGCCGGGACCGGCATTGTAGGCTGCCAACATCGCCGCGACATTGCCATAGCGGTCGAACATTTCGCGCAGATAGGCCGTGCCGGCGAGGATGTTGTCGCGCGGGTCGTAGGGATCGCGGCCGAGGCCGTAGCGGCCACGTAGCTCGGCCCATGTTGCGGGCATCACCTGCATCAATCCCATCGCGCCGGCCGACGAAATCGCGTGCATGTCGCCCGCGCTTTCAGCGCGCAGCACAGCGCGAATCCAGTGCTCGGGGATGCCGAAACGCTGCGACGCCTCTGCAATGTGGGCCGCATGGGGATGGACGGCGGCCGGGCGCTCGACGGGCGTGGGTTGCGCGACCGCGACGCCCGATCCTGCGCAGACGGAAAGCACGCCGGTCAGTATCAGGACGGCATAATGCCATGCAGTCCTGTGTCCGCTTCGACACCAGCCTGCCAGCGTGCTCGCTGCGGTCAAGGGCAAGGCGCAAGCGCCGGCCGATGGCCGCCCCTGACCTTCGCTGCGCGCGCCGGCCGTCCGGTCGCCAAGCGGGACGGAGGGATGAGACGGCTTTTCCGCGAACAAAGGGATGCCGATCTTTGACCGGATGGCTGGCCGGACGCGCGCGGCCTTCATTCCTGATCCTCGCGTTTGCGGGGGCGCTTCCAATGCAGGCCCCAAGACGAAGGGTCGTCGTTGGACTGGAACAATCTGGCGCGGATCGGAAACGGGAAGATGGGTCCGTCCAGTTTGAGGGATAGGAACTCGCCAGCGTTCTCGCTGGAGTCTTTCCATGCGGGACCAACGTCCGGGCCGTCCTCGCTGTCGAGATGCACGCGGTAGTCGGGCGCGTTCTTTAGGGCGCTCGGCTCGGCGGGAACAATGACAAGCTGCTCCTGGAGGCCGAACGAACGAAGCTGCCCGGAATAGCCGGTTTCGGTGCGGATGAACTGGCCGATCAGTGCCATGGAAATCTCCTGTGGTTGGTTCTCGGGGGTGATTTCAGTGCGTTGGCGCGCGCCACTCGTAGCGGCCGACGCCTTCCTCATCGGTCCAGAGCGGGACCGCCCGGCCGATGACGGAACTTGCGGGAATTGGGCCGAAGTAGCGGCCGTCGAGGCTGTCGCGGACTTCCCAATTCATGAGGAAAAGCTGGTCGTCACCGATGACGCGGCAGCCCTGCCAGATGGGCAGATTGCGGCCGAGGCTGTCGCGCTCCAGCGCCTCGCCCATCTCGATCCCGTTCACCGTGATCGTGCGGCCGGTGCGGCAAACCCGCTGTCCCGGCAGGCCCAAGACGCGCTTCAACAGCGGGACGCTGCGCGCGATATAACCGCGCTCGGCCATGAAGACGGCGAGCGGTTCGGGCGGCATGACGGCGACCAGCTCGGGCACGTCGAGCGCGTCGGTCGGCTCGACCGTGTAGAAGCCGATGGGTGCGCTGGCCGTCGCGTTCCAGATGAGTTTCATGGGCCAATCGACGGCGCTGGCGGCGGCGATGCCGAGGACGGCGAGCGCCGTCACCGTGAGGGTGCGGCGGCGCGTCATGGCTCGATCCTTCGGCGGTGAAGCCACGCGGCATGTCGCTCGGGGGTGTAGGCGTGCGGCTCCAGATTGGCGGTCAGCCGGTTGTGGACGTGCCGCCAATGCTCCGGCGAAGCGTCGGCTGGATCGAGGCCGAGCGATTCCACGGCGTCGATAGCGGCAAGCGCGCGCTGCACCTTCGCCCAGTTATCGAGGCGCAGCAGGATTTCGCCGCCGGGGCGCACGAACGACAATGTCTGGAACGGCTCGCCGCGACCGATGGCGCGCACAATGTCGATGCGCGAAACGACAGTGCCGTGCTCGCCCTTCGCCCATCGCACGAAAGCGAAGACGCTGCCCGGCGCGAAGCCGACGACGCTGCGGCGGCGGTCGATGATCTGCTCGTAGCTCTTGCGCCCGAACCGTATCCAGTGCTCGACCTTGCGCTTGTCGAAGGTCAGCTCGACCAATGTGGTGAAGGGCGCAGGCCCGTCCGGCAGCGGACGGCCGTGCGCGCTGCGGTGGGCGCGACGGGTCATTGTTCGTCTCCGGGGATGTGCTGGGGGCTGCGCGGGCGCAGCGCGTCGAGCGCGGCCGTCATGGCTCGCCCCTTCGGGCAGAACCCGCACCACGCTTCGCCTGCGCGCGCGTCAAAGAAAAAGAGTTAGATTCTCTGTTAGATAAGTTAGCGGTCGGATTCCGCTTTTCAGGCCAGAGGGTTAGCTGCGGCTCATGCGCCTGTTCTGCCGATAGTGGTGCGCCTGATGTGCCGATACCCCGTGCGCCTGATCTGCCGATGGCATTAACAGGGTTATCAACAGTGCCTGTTGATGAATTATCGGGGCGGATGCGCAGCATCTCGCGGCTGTCTTCCCGCTCGATCTGGAGCCGATAACCGGGGAGTTGCTGGCGGGCCGCGATCCGGCGCAGGTCGAGCGCGAAGTCGGACGGCCGCGCGAGGCTGCCGGATTTCTGATGAAGGTGCGCGACCTCGAAAATCCAGCCATGGCGCTGGTGCCCGGCGTGCTTTCGGGCGACGCGGTAAAGCCATCGCTCGATGCCGCCAGTCAGCCGGAAATAGGCCGGGTCGATGGTCAGGACCAGCGAACGGTCGATGACGCTGTTGTAGAACCATTCGGGCAGAACGAACTCCATGCCCTCGACGCGGCCGGCGTGCGTCGTCATTTCCTCCCACTCGTTGATCCATGAGAATTGCCGGCGACGCCAATGCGGGCCGTTGCGAATGGAGGTGGCGATGACGGTCGATTGCAGCCGCGCCAGCGCGGCTTTCAAAAGCCGGTATTGATGATTGCCGGTCGGCCGCCCGATGGCGCGCAACAGATGGTAGGGCGTAAACCGGACAAAACGCGACGTGGTGAGGCCGTTGTTCTCGGCCGCAACGATCTGCGAGGCCGCCCATATCAGCACATCGGCGTCCCATATGGTCGCCATGCCGTGCTCGGGCATTCCGAACACCTGCACCTCTATGTCGGCCGCCTTGTAGAGAATCGACTTGGTGCGCGGGGTCTTCGCCAGCGAGAAAAACGGCCGTTCCATCAAGTCGCGCTGGTCGCGCGGCGGCGCGTCGCCCGTTGCGACCACGAAGGGGTCTAGGCGGCTGCGCTCGCTGTCCTCGGTCGGCTGCGCGGGGGCGTGATCGTCCTCGCGCAGCATCAGCAGTCGCCCCGTTCTTCGGGCGTAAGCGGACGCGCGGGAAAGACGGTGCCGGCGGTCTTGTCGCGAGTGGATTTGCGCTCGCCGGTCGCGCTCCAGTCTTCCAGATCGCGGACGGTGTAGAGGACGCGCCCGCCGACCTTTCGATAGGTCGGACCGGTGCCATAAGTGCGATGTTTCTCAAGAGTTCGGATGGATATGCCGAGGAAGCGCGCGGCTTCCTTGGTGCGCAACAGGCGCGGCGGCAGGCCCGCAAGCGGGTTTGGCATGGAACACCTCCAGTCGGGATTGGGCTGCCGGGGGGCGGCAGCGGACTGTGGCGAACCATGGCGAGGGATTGGCGGCGCGTAGCGTGCCGCATTTGCGTCTATGCGCTGGCGGCACCCCCTTTGGGGTGTCGTCGCGCGGCTAATTGGTGTGGGATTTCAGCGGCTCATCGCCTGCCGCGCTGAATAGGCGAAGACATTCCCTCGCGGTTAGGTTAAGAATCGCAACGGAGCAGACGCGCTGCTCTGGGGCGTAGTAACCCCTCACGAATGGCCGGTGCCAGCCAGAACGGCACCAACTCCTTGACCTATGGTCGGGGAGCCTGTGGCGTATACAACAGGCTTTCCGAGCTAAAGGCCATGGGGCCGTTTCGTGACGGTTACTAACTCCCCGATCACCAAGAGTCAGAGAGAATCGTTTGCGGGGGCGCACCGCAGACAAAGCTCTCTCGGATACGGGGAATGACTATGCGGGTTCCCGTCGAACTCGATCCAGATGTGGACGATGAAGCGCCGACCGGCGACACCATAACCGTCTATGACGAACGGCATTACGTCACCTATCTGCGTTTGCTGGATGCGAAGGCCGAGGGCGCGGACTGGAAGGAAGTCGCGCGGATCGTGCTGCACCGTGATCCGGCCGCTGAGGAACTTCGGACTCGCCGTTGCTGGCAAAGCCATCTCCAACGCGCGCAATGGCTATCGCGTGAAGGTTATCGGAAGATTTTGGAGCAGGCCGCAGCCAATAAGGCGTGAGGACCACGCCCAGCAGGATCAACGCTTGCCGGGCTTGATCGGGTAGTGAAGTAGCAGGCGATAATCGCCTCGCATCATCTTGATGCCATGCGCGACCAGGCGGCGGGCCTTGTTCTTGCGTGGGTCGTTCTCAAAATCCTCTTTGGTGCCTCGAAAGCCGAGCAAGACTTCGGCAATGGTGCGATAGCTCTCGCCATACAGCCGGGCGTCGAGCGCGCGCAGCGAGAGGATATGCCATTGCCGGAGCTGGGCGGGGACCGCCCGGAAATCGGGACCGGGCGCGCGGCGGTTGAGAGACCGCCAGAAACGGCGGACAGCGTGAGCGCGAAGCTCCAAAAAAGCATCCATCGGCAGCGTGACGGCATAGAAAGCGGCAGCGTCCGGCGCGGCCTCGGGCAGCCAGAATTGGTGCGCGACGCCATCCACCTGCCAGATGCCGTGCCAGCCATCGGCGGCGCGGCGCAGGTCAAGGCCGTCGAGATGCGCGAGCGTCAATACTGGTTCGGTGTCGTCGTCCTTGTGATCGACCGGCGACAACATCACGGCTTGCGGTTGAAGGCGCGGACTCCAGATCGGCAATTGCCGATCATGCGGCGCGTCGGGATCGCACGGGAAATCGCAAACCCCAGCGATGCGCGAACGCTTCAAGTTCGCGGGCAGCTGTCCCTCCGGTCAATGCGATGGTCTGGCAGTCCTGACGATATTCGTCGTTGCGGCGCAGGTATTCCCAAGCGAAACCAGCGGCAGGGATGTGCTTCGCATACCCGTATGCCGCCGGTGATCGCCAATCGATGCTGAGCATGGCGTCACCTCCCCAAGCCGGGACGCTGGGCAGCGCCCGGCAAAGAGAGGTTCAAGGATCACTGTGAATATAGAAGCAGCTAAAAGCAGATACCTTGAGCGACTAACCCGATCATTCTTTGGTGTTTTTTGCTTGGAAACAGCCGGTGCTTTCGAGATGCCTGTCCGTATGAGGACGACAGGCAGTCATGCTTTCAACTGTTGGAAAACACATGCACTTCGCCGTGCGCGGCCTCGATTGTGAACAGGTCGCCGCCCATCTCGGCGTCGCGTGCCATCGCGTCCCAATCGACATAGTAGCGCAGCGCCTCGGGGACCGTGACGCTTTCGGTGGTCAGCTCCTCCATGTAGTCGGCAAGGCTGGCGAACTGACCATGATAGCAGTCCTCCAAGGTGGATTCGGCTTGGTCCATGTCGCCGCCGAACTGCTCCAGAAGGCCCGCGCCGAGTGCGCCATGCTCTGCAATGAAAGCGGCCATCCGCGCCACGCTGTCGATGCCGGCATATTCGGAGATGCTGCCGCCCTCGAAGCCCTCATAGTCGTGAATGGCGTATTCCTCCGCGTCCTCGACAGGGGAACGGGCAAGCATCGCGGCAATCTCGTCCCGGATTTGGTCAGCGTTCTGATCCGCGTCGATCCAAACTCCATGCAGAAAGCCGTTATTGTAAGCTGCAAGGCAGGCAACATAGATGCGGGGGGTGCTGCTATCGCATACGTTGGTCATGTCTCTGATCCTCAGGTCTGAAGGTCAGCGAAGCGGAACGCCGCGCCAGTCCTTCTGGCCGTCGCCGAGACTGGGGTAGTAACGAGCAAGGGCGGCCGGGGCGGAGGGGGATCACCCGGCCTGCACAAGCGAAGCGCGGAAGGCCGGGGATACCGCCCCGGACGGTTTCACTTACCTTGCTGGCGCGAGGGCAAAGCCCTTAGCGAACCTGTTGAGGATCATGCGGCAGCAGCCACGCCCGCCCGGAGGCGAACGCGCTTCTACATTGCGTTGTGAAGCAAAGTGGATGATCAGCAAAATCGCTTAGTCTTGACCACTAGGCCGCTTGCATGACACGCCAAAGGAAGTGTCGCGTTTTCTGAGGACCGGCTTGACTTGCTAGCCAGGTGGCGGCCAGAAGTGTCCTCCAAAGGCACCCAGGGCATTGATTGAAACTGACATGACGCTGGACATCAGGGGAAGCATCAAAAATACCAAATTAAGTTCTAATCCCTATGTCGTTTTTGAAGAGATAATATCTAACGCCATAGACTCTTTTCTTATCCGAACTCACCGGGATGGATCGGCTCCAAACCTGAGTGTTAAAATTCGGGTCGAGTTCTCAGCCAGCGATATTTTCGGGGATGGGGAGACCATGGCGGTGTCCTGCAAGGACAACGGATGTGGGCTTGGCGACGATCAGCTCAAGGCGTTTCTGACGAAGGATACATCCTATAAGGATGACCTTCCGATCTCAGGGATCGGGCAGTGCAAGGGTGCCGGCCGTATCCAGTATTTTCATCATTTTGCTGCCTTGTCGATCGACAGCACCTTTCGTCAAGGAACGGACATCGTTCGGCGCCAGATGCACTATTCCGAGCCGCAAAAGCAGATCGACTATGACGATTTCAAATCGTCTGTCGGCAATGAGGGCGACATCGGAACGCTAATCCAGCTTGAGCAGTTCAAGGACACGGCTCGCTCACGAATCGCTCATGGCGAAACACTGAGCCATCTGTTTTCGGCGCCTATTCTGAAGAAACAGATGCTGGTCGCCTTTCTCCAGAGACTGGTAGGCCTCGAAAGCCGTCTGGGAGATTTCGAGTTCGAGTTTCTGACATCCCACTGGAAGTCGGAAGATCAGGTCGAAACGCTGAAGCGTTCAGACCTGCCTACCGTTACGGCTGCCCCGGTTGTTCAGGTCGAAGAGCGCGATCCGCATTCGGGCGACACGCTGGGAACATTTCAAACCTTCAAGCTGTCCCACTACCAGCTGGATGCCGCCGTTTACGATCTTCCCAAAAGCGCCATCGCGTTCTGTGCGAAGTCCTCTCCCGTCAAAAACATCACCGCCCGGTATCTGCGGACCCGGACCGAACAGAACAATCCGGTGGGCGGCTTCCATCATATCGTTCTGATCGAGAGTGATTTCCTCGACGGGCACGTCAATGAACAGCGGGACGATTTCGACAACATCCCCGAGGACATCCCGACCGGCGATATGTTCTCCGACGCCAAGCTGTCCTACGGCTCGATCCATGAGGCAATCGACCCGATCATCGACGCGATGGTGACACCTGCGGATTGGAAGAAGGAAGATATAGTTCTCATCAGGATCCGCACAGCCCGGCAGGTGGCACCAAGTAGTCTGCCGGGCCATGCGAGATACCGATGGGCACGATACCTACTCCATAACCCTCTATACCCCTCCAAAGGAGACATAATCAAAGGCAGAGCTGGCTGACAGCCACCAGATGTCCGCTTCTCGCCGCATGCCGGCCATCAAATGCGCGCTGGCAATTTTCGAAAGCAGGCCTTCCTTATGATGTATCCGAGGCCAACTGAAGATTTCGGCGTATGTGCTCATCCCACCTCCTTCACGCTCGCGGAACAAGTCACACAGGGCAGCTTGGTCATCATGAAAGCATGGAAGCGCAACCACATTCAGTTATCAGAGCCAATTATACGTCAAGCAGCCGCACGCTGCCGAACCTCCTCCAAGATACTGATAAGCTCAGAAACACCCACATTATCAAAAACACCTTCCACCCCCATCGCATCGAAATCGGTGAAAGGACTCTCATAGAGGAGCCGCGGATCCATCACGCCTCGGTCCGTAAGGTAATCAATTATCATGTTAAGAAATTCGATCTGATTGGCCGACAGCTTTCGCTTGCACTGGAACCGATCGAACGCGTGTTTTGCCGCCTCGCGGTCGAGGCCGACCAGAGAGCGGACGAAAATCCCAAGCCCGCCATCATTGCGGACCCGCTCCAAGTCCTCGGGAGCCGCCACAGCGGCTTCGATGAAGATGCGTTCCAGCTCCGCCAGGTCTTGTGCTGTCAGGGGCTCGTTTCGGCGAACCTTTTGAATCGCGATATGGTTCTCATGCTCCTTCAGGAAGTGTCTGGCCTTCATACGAAAACGGTGCATATCGGTCCCGACGGCGACGCTTTGAAGCTCGACCTCGGTCGGACCTCCGATTTCGTCCTCGAAGTCGGTGTAGACGTGCGGGCGCTTCCTCAGCTCGATGAGCTTGATAAGGCTCCGCAGACGGCGGCGGATGGTTTCCAACATTGGTGGCGTCACGTCCTGCCAGAACTCGTCGGTCTGAATCTCTAGGATAAACGCCATCTCAACCGCGACCATCGGGACATTGCCGAGTTCTTCAAGCGCCGCCGCCAAATCGACAATGCGCTTCTTATAGCCAGCAAATGCCTTCTGCGCCCGCAGTACCGCCAACTGGGTTTGCAGGATGAGGTAATCGAACTGCTTGGCGGAAATGTCGTCATCGACTACGGCAGACGGAAGCCCGGCGATGTGGTCGATGAGCTCGGCGCGCTCGTCCAGACCCAGCTTCGACCAGACTTCGTCGGCCCTGTACTTCTCAACAATCCGCCGCTTGGGTCGAACGATGAAGTTCTCGACGTTCATGCCGTCTACCTCGGCACGAAGCTGGGCGACAACATCGCGCCGCAGCACCGCGGCCGGATCATTGCCGTCCGGATGCCGTTGTCTGTCGAGTTCGCCGATCAGGTCGACGCGTGTCGCAAACAGGCGCTCGCTCAGTGAAGCGCCAGATGATCCTTCGGATAAGTCGGGGTTCTGGTTGAAGAATTCAAAATTCTGGCAGAAATCGAAGACGTAGAAATATTCCTTATGCTGACCAATGCCGAACAGGTCAGGACACAGCCGCGTTCCCCTCCCGATCATCTGCCAGAACTTGGTTTTCGAACGAACAATCTTGAAAAAGACGAGGTTGACCACCTCGGGGACGTCGATACCGGTATCGAGCATGTCCACCGAAATGGCGATGTGAGGTTCCTTGTCCGCAGACGAAAAATCGTCAATCAGCGATTGGGCATATTCTGTCTTGAAGTCGATGACGCGGGCAAAACGCCCTTGGAGATGGGGATAGTTCACATCGAAGCGTTCAGCGATGAACTGGGCATGGTCATGGTTCTTGGCGAAGATGATGGTCTTCCCCAGCCGGTCGCCGTCAGCGACCTTCAGCCCATGGGTCATGACGTGCTCAAGCACCTTGTCAACGGTGTCCTCGTTGAACAGCCACTTGTTGACGGCCGCCGCTTCAACGCGGTCCGGGATCGCACCGTCCTCGTCCCATTCGATGGCGTCCCACGCCTCCTTCTCTTCTTCAGAGAGGTCGTCGTATTTGATGCCCTCTCGCTGGAACTTGAGCGGCACGGAGACAGCCTTGGGCGGTACGAGGAAGCCGTCACTGACGGCCTCGTCCAACCCATAGGCGTCAGTGGGGATACCGCGTTCCAGATCGAAGAGCGCGTAGGTGTCCCGGTCGACCTCATCCTTCGGAGTCGCCGTAAGGCCGACCAGAAGGCTGTCGAAGTAGTCGAAGATCGCCTTGTACTTCCGGTAGACCGAGCGATGCGCCTCATCGATAACGATCAGGTCGAAATGCCCCGGCCCGAAACGCCTTACTCCGCTTTTCGTCTCGTCAATCAGCCCCATCATGGTCGGATAGGTCGAAACATAGACCCGTCCGTGGGCAGCCTTGTCGGTGACCAGGTTCACGGGAGAAGCCTGCGGCAGAAACGCCTTGAAAGCGTTCGACGCCTGATTGACGAGCGCGACGCGATCAGCAAGGAAAAGGATGCGTCTCGCCCAGTTGGCGCGCATCAACAGGTCGGAAAGTGCGATGACAGTGCGCGTCTTGCCCGAGCCCGTCGCCATGACCAACAACGCCTTGCGCAGATTGTCCTTCTCGAAAGCCTCCGCAACCCGGCGAATGGCACGGGTCTGGTAGTAGCGCTCGACAATCTTTGAGTTGATATCCTCCGGTGCCAGCGGCTTGCGTGTCGCACGCCGCTGGATCGCAAGCTCCAGCTCATCCTTCTTGAGAAAACCCTGGATAGGGCGCGGCGGATAGCGGCGGTCATCCCAGATCCAGTGCTCATAGCCGTTGGTATAGAAGATGATCGGCCGCTGCCCAAACTGGCGCTCCAGCGCGTCGGCGTACAGTTCGGCCTGACGCTGCCCTTCCCGTGCATCTCGGCGGGTGCGCTTCGCCTCGACCAAGCCGAGCGGTCGTCCGTCGTCCCCCCAGAGCACATAATCAACGAAGCCCTCGCCCGTGGCATTCGGCATGGCGGTGACGGGGCACTCGGTGTCGTGGCCTGGTCTGGTGAACGTCCAACCAGCTTCCGCCAGCAGCAAGTCGATGAAAGCGTCCCGCGTCTGCACCTCATTGTAGTCGTGCCTGTCGGGCACGGCCTGGTTGGCCTTTTTGATCTTGGCGATCTCGTCCTGAAGCCGCTTGATCTCGGTCTCCAGCTTCAACCGATCGCCGTCGCTTTTCAGGCGCAGTCGCTCGGCGCGTTCTCGTTCCCTGGCTGCCTCCTCGAAGCGTCTCGCGATTTCCTTGAGCTTCCCGAGAGTGGACGCCTCCACCTGAGTGGTATGCGGCAACGCATCAGCCGAAAATGCGACTGCGGCGGCCGGTTTCGCGCCCTTCGCGTAGGTGCGGACCAGCCAATAGGCGATATGGAACAACTCTCTAACGGCAGTGATGGCGCGTGCGGGTGCAACGGGTTTAGCTTCATGCACGGCTGCGTTACCCAGGTCTTTGACCACCTTCCCTTTGGCCACCAGGGCGTCACCGACAAGCTTCCTGAAGGTCGGCTCGTGGATCAGCGCGGACAGTGTCGTCTCATAGGGCGACCGAAGCGCGCGATCATGACGGTACATCCACTTGACCGCCACCTCCAACGCCAGCCGCGCGTAGAAGCAGGCGCTGCGGGGGTCCGAAAGCGCCAGTTTTTCCGCTTTTACGGCGTGCTCGTGCACCTCAGCGAATTCAGCTTGAAGGAATGCGAATTGGCTCATGCATCGCCTCCATTTCCAAGCTGGCGCTCAAGGGATTGCCGAACAAGGCCGATTATATAGGGGAGCTCGTCGAGTGTACTGAAACGCACTTCAACATCGCCATTTCCCCACCGGCCAAGGCCAGAGACATCTTTGCACATGCCTCGGGGATCGCTTATCTCGGCAAAGCCCATATTCAGGGAAAGGCGTAGTTGCTTCGCTTGAGGGACAACGTCAACGAAGTTTGTCTCCGCCTTGTATGCGACGTACAGCTTCAGAAACTCTTCGCTTACGCATGGATCAAGCTTCAACACCTCAGTACGGAACGCATCGAACAGACCGCGCGTGGGCGCATTCAGAAGATGAGGGTGATCTTCGATGGAGTATCCGGCGGCTTTCGCCGTTTCTGGTTGGTATGCGGCGAGAACATCGGCCGCAATCAGTGGCGCCCGCCAAACGTCTGACGCCTGCACCGCCAGCTGCGAAGCGCGCGACAGAATAGTGTCTTCGTTCCATGCCTCCAGCTCACCGAGCCCCGAGTTGACCCGAAGCGGGCTTTGCTTGAAGCCCCCTTGCATGTCTCGCTTTTCCTTAAACGAGCGATTGCTGTACTCAGAGTTGTAGCCCGTGAGGGTCAGATTGCCGAGCGTATGAAGGTAAGTCTGATGAACACGCTCCCATTCGTCACCGAGTGCGGCTTTCCATGCACTCGACAGCTGCTCGCTCTGAGGCATGATGTGCTCAATCGTGTACTCGTCAACGGGAACCCGTTCCTTCCGGTCATGGTTTTCGAATCGACGCAGCCAGTAGCTGCGGCTGCGGAAATTGTATAGGTCCCGCGTCTGGATATCGCGCTTGAACTCGTCGTCACTTGGAAAGCGACGATAAGAAGGCATTAGAAGGAAATGCGCTTTGATGCTTTCAAGATACCGGTCCTTCTTCAGTGCCTTGGTGAACGTAGCAAACGTCTTGTTAAGAGAATTTGTTGGTATTGCGCAGATCGCGCGCCTAAATACATAGGCTTCGATCAACCGCACAGCCTCCAGGAACTCATCTTTGGCAAGCAGTCCGGTTGAATAATCCTGATACAGTTCCAGCAGGAACGGATACGCAACATCGACCTTGAGCTCCCGGAGGTCGTGGAAGGCTGTCTTCAGGGCGTTGTCGCTTTCCGCTCCAAGGGCCATGGCGCAATAGTACCGTGCGAAGTCCCGGATATCCTTTACGAGCACCTCAACGCCGGCATCAGCCACCTTCGGCGACCGAGCATGCCCTTTGAAAGCCTCGTAAACATCATCCAGCCGCGGAATCTCCCCGGTCTTTACGGTCAGGTAATGACGCATGAAACTGTCAAAATGCGTGTTGTAGGCCTCTTGCCCGAACGAGACCTCCATCGGCCGCCAAAACTGTTCATAGAGGCGGGTCTGCAGAGTGGGCTCCAACCCCATAAGGATGAAATTTCGGATAAGGTCGGCCTGGCTGAGTTCGCGACCCGTGGAGTTCATGCTCTCGAAAATGAGCTGTGGATTGTCCTGATCGCGACTGAGCGCGATATCGACAACCACGAGCTTAGCGAGGCCCTTGCACACTGCGGTCACGCTATCTTGGCGCGCCGCTATCAGATCCCTGAATAGCGCGTGATTTTGCATGACCCGAAGGGAGCGTTCGACCGGCGGCTCATTCTGTCCAACGATCGACATAAGTGTCGCCTTGTCGGTCTGAGACAGAAGAAGCTTGTGGTGCCGCTCTCCGGATTCCTCGGGGTTCAGAAGGTAATAGTTGCGCAACTTCCGGGCGGAGAAGCCATCAATCGGCTCAGCGTCGCTCAACGCCTCGGCAAGCGCCGCGAGCAGGAGTGTGACGGTTGTCAGACGTTGCTGCCCGTCTATGACAAGCAGGGGCGCTTGATGCGAAACTTGGGATAGCCCAGCCTCAATGTAGACGATGGAACCGATGAAGTGGACGGATATCGCGTCGTCGCTTCCAGCGCGGATGATGTCATCCCAGAGCTGGCGGCATTCACGCTCGGTCCAGGAATAGGTCCTCTGGTAGATCGGGATCACGAACTGTGGTGATTTCTTGAGAAACGCGAGGAGCCCTGCTTCTGTTGCCTTCATTTCCGTGCCCCCTACACACCCCGATAGATGTTGTCCGAATTTAGCAGATCGGTCAGATACGGTGTGAAGCCAGCAAGCAATACGGTAACGCTTACAAGATCACGCATCTCTATTTCACGAAGACGATTGTTTGCATTTCCGCCATGTCGAATGCCAGGATAATCGGAAGCAAAGCCATACATTCCCTTCATCGCCTCCTTGACCTTGTTATGAGGCCATGTCCCAACTTGGTCACAAATCTGGCCGAGCGTGTTGGCACTGACACCAGGGCAGCGCTGACCAATAGCCTCCAACAAGTTTACCTGTTTCTGGATACAGGTTTTTATCCGCCCCGGAGAGCGATCTGCGCGAAGGTCGCGGACGGACTCCTCAAACTCGACCATAAGCGGATGGAGATCCGCGTCGCGGGAGGTCGCTTCCTTCAGGTCGCGGATCAATCGAGCGAACACGCCGCTCAGCGTCGGGTTGAGACTGAACGGGCGGCGCAGGTCGTAGCGCAAGCTGTACTTTTCGAGAAAGGCATCGATCAGCAGGAAGTAACGGTTGGCAAGTGGATCGCCACCAAGGTCGGCAGCGATGCCATGCGCTCGCTCCATGAACTCCAGGAGCGCAAGCTCGCCCCGGAAGGCAGTGGCTTTCGTCTTGCGAAACGCTGAACTGGCTTGGTCGGATTGATCAACAATATCAGCAAGCGTTGTTACATCGGGGACTACTTCGAAAGCTCCGACGAGTTCCCGATAAAGTTCGCAGAACAAATCCTCCGGCGCGTCCGGGTGTTTTGCCAGCTTCGACCAGATTTCACGCCAAGTCTCCGACCAAACCCCGATAATTTCTCCTCTCATCGCATCCCCCCGAGTCCGGTCTTTGCGCAGTCGTCCAGCTTCCGATGCAGAAGAGATATCAACGATAGATAATCAGCAGCGTCGTCTTCGCCTTTCCACAGGAGTTTTGGCTCATGCGCCAAGGGGTTGCGCACCGCCGCAAAGCATCCCTTCAGGAGCGACGCAAAACCATTGTGCTCCGACCGTTCGGTTTCCGTCTGAAGCGTGTTGATGGCTAGCATTGGACGCTCGATGGAGAACACTCTATCCACCAGCGCCGCGCCGTCGCCGTCCTCACCTGACAGCTCCCTGATCCTCTGCGCGAGCCCCTTGGAAGCCTCGAACACGGCGTGGAAATAGTTATCCTGTAGCAGTTCGGGCTTGCAGTACTTGACGACCTCGGAGTGGATGCGACGGCCCCTGAACTTGGCTTGCAGCGTTTTGGCACGCTGGTGGGCCTGCTCGATGGTCTGCGCCGCCGTAGCCCGCCGGAATGTTCCATCCTCGCCATACTGCAAGCCGGCGAAGGCGAGGACCGCGTTCAGCTGCTGGCGCACAGCCTCGAACTCATCCGGTCGCCCCACGAATCCGGCAGGGTCAAGTAAGGTGCGGATGAAATCGATCAGCTTGCTGGCTGCCCTGTCCTGCCGCTGGTAGTGGAGGAAAGTGCCATAGAGGCGCCGCCACTTTGTGCTTTCCCCTGAAACGTCGTTCAACCCCAGGCTGTTCAGGACACGGGTGATCTCCGAACCGGTCGCACAGTCACCCAGTAGGCGGGAAACCTGCTCAAGCTGGGCATCTGTGAGCGCCGGCACATTGGACATAGCTATAGCTCCCCCATGAAGGCGCGGTGCTGGAGGGAGGCAAATTTCTCGTTCATCTTCGCGGCCGACCGCTTCATAGGAGCGCTGTTTTGCTCAATGGCAGCAAGGACCTCAGCGAATTTATCCTGATCCGGCCTTGGCACGTCAGGGAAGGGTAATGACGCCAAGCCCTCTGTGTTGATGTTGTATTGACCGGCAGATGTCTTGCATCGCTCGCGAACGGCCGAACGCCCCACGTGTGAAGCAAAAAAGGTCTTAGCAAATGCGGGGTTGATGCGGTCGGACAGGCGCGCGCGGATTAGGTAAGAGGCAAAAATCCAATCGGCGTCAGCGTCATAGTCCGCAACAGCTGCGAACGAGAACGCCGCACATCGGCCCACATAATCTGGGTTCCCGTTGGTGCGGACGAAAAGCACATCGCCATCCCTCAGGCGAAGTCGTACTAATTCGGCGCCGGTCACTTCGACGGTCTTGATCTCGGCTGTGTCGATGCCGCCGCCGATCACATTCGGAATGCGCAGGGTTGGTAGGCCCGCTTCCCCGGACTTGTTGGAGGTGCCGTAGCGGAACTCTTCGACGGCCTGACCGAACTCGAAGAAATCGCCCTGCAGGGCTTCCTCGAACATCTCATGAAAGATCGCTTGGCCGAGAGTGTTCAGCTTGTCGACGGCGCGAGCGCGGAGGCGACGGAGTACATCCGCTTGATCCAGTATCGCCGCAATCCGCCTCTGCTCGTCCAAGGGCGGGAGGGGGATTTCTATGCGCTCGACGACTGCCTTCGAGACCTCCTTGAAGGTCGCGCCCGTTCCCATGGCTTGCAAGCGTTCTCGGTTCGTGTCCAGCCACCAATACAGAAAACTGGCGTCCAATTCCGGACCAGGAACGAAGCTCTTGAAGCCCTGATTAGTCGCCATCGGCACAGTGTTGATTGCGATGTGACCGATTGGCGCCCGCGACGAGAAAAGGACCGATCCCGCGGGAAGGACTTCTGCGGCACACCCCCTCAATCCTGCATCGGTGATCTTACGAGGCGTCGACGAAATGAACTTTTGCCCAAGGTTGCTCAAGTCCTTCGGGGTCGCCCAGTCGATGCATCCGTCCCAGAAGTTGGGATTGTCGGTCTTGGGCGTGGCGCCGCCTACGACCCGCGCAACTTTAGTAATCGGGACCGTCGGCCAATTCATCCCAGCATCTCCTCAAGCCGATCCAGACCTGCGGTGATTTCTGCCTCAATCGCACGCAGATCTGCGATGATTTCACGCGGAGACTGGTGGATGACCTCTTCGTGCTGCACCTCCTTGTAGCGGTTGAGCGATAAGTCCCATGACCCCGTAGCCCGGATATCCTCCACCGGCACCAAGAAGCTCTGCGCGGTGCGGGGGCGCTCAGCCTCGGCGGCGATATTTCTCCACCGGGCTAGGACGTCGGGTAGATTGTTCTTTTCGTGTTCTGCCTCGGTTAGCGGCTGGGCAGGTGTCGGGCCCTGCTTTTCGGGCGGTAAGAGTTCCGCACGCTTGTCATCGAGGCTGAGACCGTCGGCCGCCACGTCATAGAACCAGACATTCTCGGTGCCACCGACGCCCGTCTTGGTGAAGAGAAGGATTGCGGTGGACACACCCGCGTAAGGACGGAACACGCCCGAGGGCAGCTTGATGACCGCATCGAGCTTGTGGTCCTCGACAAGCATGCGGCGGATGTCCTTGTGCGCACCGGACGAACCGAACAGGACGCCGTCAGGCACAATCACCGCCGCCCTGCCGCCGGTTTTCAGGAGACGCAGGAAGAGCGCGATGAACAGAAGCTCCGTCTTTCTCGTCTTGACGATCTTCTGGAGATCCTTCGCGGTCGCCTCGTAATCGAGCGACCCGGCGAAAGGTGGATTCGCCAGCACAAGGGAATAGGCACCCGCGTCCTCGGCATGGTCCTCGGCCAGGCTGTCGCGATAGGTGACATTTGGGTTCTCGACACCGTGCAGCGTCATATTCATCGCGCCGATGCGCAACATCGTCGTGTCAAAATCAAACCCGTGAAACAGACCCTCGTGGAAATGCTTCCGCAATGCGGGGTCGCGCATTAACTCAGGATGCTTTTCGCGAAGATACTCACCAGCGGTAACAAGGAAGCCGCAGGTACCAGCGGCAGGATCGCAGATCACGTCGGTCGGCTTCGGCGCGGTCATCTCGACCATCAGCCGGATGATATGCCGTGGCGTGCGGAACTGGCCGTTCTGGCCAGCGCTCGCGATCTTCGCGAGCATGTACTCGTAGACATCGCCCTTGGTGTCGCGATCCTCCATCGGGATGCGATCGAGCTTCTCAACCACCTTCGCGAGAAGTGCCGGATTGGAGAACCCAAGCCGGGCGTCGCGCATCAGCTTGCCGTAGCTGGACTGACTGCCGTTGAGAGCGCGCAGGAACGGGAAGACGTGCTCGTCGACCACGTCCATCATCTCACGTGGCTCGAAGTTCTTGAACCACGACCAGCGAAGATCCTCGTAGGGGCGGCCCTTGTCGTCCCGCCCTTCCGGGAAGATGCGTCGCTCCATCGGAATCTTGAGCGTCTGGCTCTTGCGCTCTTCGAGAGTGTGCAGGTCGTCCAAGCGCTTGATAAATAGCAGATAGGTCATCTGCTCGATAACGGAGAGCGGATTGGCGACCCCGCCTGCCCAGAAGTCGCTCCAGATGCTGTCGATCTGGCTGCGGATTTCGCCGGTCAGCATGACTTGTCCCACTTCATAATATTGTTCTTGCCCCTCAAGCCGACGTCTCCTCGTTTCACTTCATAGCCTCAGCCAAGGCTGCATCAAATTCCGCGCGATTGGTGATGACGACGGGCGTCTCGTGTGGATTATCGAGAACATCCGCCACGTCCAGACGTAACCGCTTTCTGAAGTAGTAGAGCAACGCCCGCCTGACCGGGATCGCAATACTGTCGCCGCGCATGCCGTAATCTTGCGCGATTATCTTTCGTTGGTTCACTCCGATCTTCGGATTCGGCGAAAGTTCTACGTCAAAAAAATCCGTCCACTGCCTATCATCTTCAGGCCGCACGGCAGACTCCCCGAGCGATCGGGCCTCAAGGCATCGCGACAGAAGGAAATCCTTGAACCTGTTGTCGATGTGACAGAACGCGCGGACATGCCAGCGAAAGCCATCGCTGCCGAAGGCATGAGGGCTGATACGCCGCCAAAGGGGCTCCGGCCGCTGCTCGTTCATCGACTGATAAAGAACCTCAACCGAGGCTTGGCCCCGGACCGCAGCCAGGATCATACGGAGGACAGCGATGTCCACCCGGCGATGCGGCACGGGCATGGTATCCACGCTCGGGGGATTGGTCAGCCATGTGCGGTCGCCATGAAGAGCGGGGTCAGCCGCAAACAGAAGTTGCGCAAGGTAGCGATCCGCGTCCGGTTTCAGGAAGCGCGGCCTGAACGACTCGGTCGCGAAGTAGCGCTTCTCGCTGCGGTCATACCGCACATTGTCGGGCGCAAGCTCCTGGTACTGGGTCAGGTCCTTCGACGCCTGCGGCACCGATACGCCGAAAAATCCGGTGATGTCTGAGCGGTTGATGCCGCCCTCCCAGAAGAGGCGGAACTCAATAAACTCAAGCCGTTGCTCGACCCCCCACCGTAGCTCTGAGCTACCAGCCGACATGCGCGCTCCGATCCGTATAGTAACTATATTGACAGTGAAACGCTGCCCGTATACTTTCTTATCCCATGGGGGAATCGCCGTCAACGCATTTGGAGAGAGTGATGTCGAAGAACGACCGATACGTGGTCAAACATCCGAAGGGATGGGCCGTGAAAGGTGCCGGCGCGGAGCGGGCCAGTAGCGTCCATCAGCGGCAAGCGGATGCCGAACGGGCGGCCAAGCAGGTCGTGGAAAACGCGGGCGGCGGCGAAGTGAGGATTCAAGGGCGCAACGGCCGTTGGCGGGATTCCGATACGGTTGCACCTGGCCATGACCCGAACCCGCCGCGCGACAAGAAACATTAGGAAGCGGCCGCCGGACGGGGAGAACAGATATGAGCGCGCAAACTGATCGCTTCACGATCCTCTCCTTGAGCGGCGGTGGCTACCTCGGCCTTTACACGGCGTCGGTCCTCGCAGCACTCGAAGAGAGCTACGGTGCCCCTATCGCCCGCCATTTTGACCTGATCGCTGGCACATCGGTCGGAGGAATTATCGCCTTAGGTCTGGCGAATGAAGTACCCGCCCAAGACATCAAAAAAGCGTTCGAGGACGACGGCACCACGATCTTTTCCGACCGTCCGGCGCCGCAAGGTATTGCCGGCTCGCTTGTTGACCTGTGCCGCTATTGGTGGAAGCCGAAATACCGACCCGATGCCCTGAGGAACACCATCGTCCGTATCGTGGGCGCCGATACGCTCATTGGTCATTTGAAACATCCGGTCATTGTCCCGGCCGTCAACCTGACTAAGGGCGGGCCGCAGATGTTCAAGACCCCGCATCACGAGGATTTCCGCAGGGATCTGCACCTGAAAGCCGTCGATGTCGCCTTGGCGACCGCTGCGGCACCCACCTACTTCCCTATCGCCGAAGTCGGGGACGCGCTGTTCACCGACGGCGGGCTCTACGCGAACTCCCCCGACTTGCTCGCCGTACATGAGGCCGAGCACTTCTTTCAGAGACCGGCTGGCCAAGTTCGGCTGCTAAGTATCGGCACGACTACCGCGCAGTTTTCTTTTGCCCACGCGCACGGCCGAGAGCTTGGCGCCTTCGGGTGGATGCGCGAGCAGCGGCTTGTCAGCGTCATCATCGCTGCGCAGCAACATTCCGTCGACTTTATGATGAGACACCGTTTGGGCGAGCGCTACCTGCGGCTTGACGCGGTGCAGTCGAAAGAACAGGAGCGCCATCTGGCGCTCGACGTGGCAACACCCGATGCCCAGAAAACCATCAAGGGTCTGGCGCAAGCCACTGTCCAGACCGCGCTTAACGCACCCCTCCTGAAGGAAATAATGTCAGGGCAAGCCCCAGCACCTGCTTTCTACAATCTCGATACATTGAAGGGATGATTTTATGGGTTCCGCATCATCACTTTTTTACAGCTCGAACGACAAGGAGAAGCAGACGCTGCATCGGCGGATTACGCCATCTAGCGAGCAGTTCGAGGAACAGCAGGAACGCTGGAACGCCTTAGCCGATCACCTTACGACCGACCTGCGCGAAAGGGGCGGCTATTCGATCCGCACCTGGCTTCAGGGGTCATATAAGTTCGGAACGCAGACGCGCCCTGTCCGCCTTGGCGAAGAGTTCGATATCGACCTCGGTATCTATTATGTGTGGAAGGGTACGCGCGACGACGGAGACCACGATCCCCAAACGCTGAAGGGTTTCGTCAGGGACAGTCTTGTCGCCTATGCCGCGGACAATCCGGACGACGTTCTGGAGGTCGCCCCGTCCAAGCCCCGGTGCGAGCGCATCCGGTTCAAGGGCGACTTCCATATCGACGTGCCTGCATATCATCTTGAACCTGATTTGGACGCGCGGTCGCTTGCGACCCGTGATGGCTGGGAGGACAGCGATCCGAAGGCCATCTATATCTGGTTCCGCGACTCGTTCGATGACATCGAGCGCGCCAAGGTGCGACGCCAGATCAGATATCTGAAGGCATGGGCCGCCCTCAAATTCGCTGAAACCGACCGGCCTTCGTCAATCCTTCTAACCGTCCTGATTGCGGAAGCGGCGCGGGACTTGGGCCAACTTCTGGCCGATGATGAAGCTATGCGCGATCTCGTCGAACATATCACCGAGCGCCTTGAGGACGATTGGCAGGTACCTAATCCCGTTGATCCTGATGAAAACCTTGTCCGGATGTCCTCGCAGCAGATGCAAGTCTTCACCCGTGCGCTATCTGACCTGCTGGACGTTGCCAGCCGCGCCTGCGAGGCGGAAACCGACTTCGCCGCGGCCGACATCTGGCAGGAGGCGTTTGAGCATCTGTTTCCTATGCCGGAGGGACAGCAGGCGCTGGTCGAAATGGCAAAGAGGCTGCCGGTAAGGTCGGTGATGCCCGAGATCAGGGTTACGGCGGTTTCTCGCAACAACCCGCAGGGCGGGCGGTTCACTGACATGAACCGGATCGGACCGATACCGAAGGACTGTGACATCTATTTCGAGGTCGTGAACCCGGGACAGCTTCCGGCGAACAGCTCCGTCGCATGGATGGTGCGCAATGAGGGCGGCGAGGCTGAGAACACGAACGATCTTGGCCATTTTGCCGGGCTCGGCCTCACGGCCAATGAACGCTCGGCCTACCGCGGCACCCACTACATGGACTGCGTCGTGAAGGTCGGCAGCCAGACCGTCGCCATGCGACGCGTGCCTGTCACTATCGCGGGCATCACCATGCCCCGCCGGAACCCGGGCACCAGGCCCGACTACGTCCGCCTTCGCGGCAGAAGGTAGCAAGAATCCGATCGGCTGTACCGATAATCGCAAGCATCGGCTTGAACAAAGGATGGCATGAGCAAAATCAGCCTCTTTCTTTATTCTTACCTGGACAGAGCAAACGCATGAGAGCCCTGGGGCTGCCTCCAGAGGAGGCATAGTGGAACGCCCGTGCGTATATGCGGATATTATCGGACAATCGGCTGCGATTGCTGTGAGAGGTTCTCACACGGTGGGAATGTGAGAACCTGCCTTTTATCGTGCCATAGAGGGCTATCGGCGGGGCAACTTCCGCAAACCTGAAAATTCTTGTGCGGTGATCGGCGGCTATGGGCGGCAATATCGCGCAATCGGCGGTGTTTGGCGGAACGGGAGGGATTCGAACGCAGGGGATCGCTCCTCTTTTGACATGAGCGAAGAAATCTCCTGACCAGTGAGTTCCTATACAGAGCCGCGACCTCAGACCTCCAACCAAACCATGCCTTAGAGGGCTATAGAGTAGACAAAGTTGTCATCATCACCCGGTGCGGCGCGCCAAATACCGCCGTTTGCCCTCTACAAGACGCTATTCTGGAATCACGCGATGGCTCCAACCTCGTAACGTTCCGCCGCTGGAACGGAGTGCGTGACGGCGATGCGGCAGATCGTTCTCATGCCGGGGAACTGCTTCGCGCTGGTTCTGTTCAATCGCGACGCGGATCTGTTCCTGCGGCCGGTGCGGCTGCGCGTCAACGCATCAAAGACGAAGCACGTTCAACAGATGATTTCCACCCGCCCGGCTTCCGCCTGCGCCTGAACCCAGGCGCGTTCACCATCCCAGGCGTGGCGCTTCCAGCCTTCCCAGGTAAAGCCGCAGAGCCGAATTCTCCATTCCTGCGCGGGAAAACGGTCGATGGCATAGCGGATGCCCAGAAACCCCGTGCTGGGAACAACGGAGTGCATAGCTTTTTCATCCAGCCCGAGCTCCTGGCAGCTATCGAGATAGAATTGCGGCGGCATGATGCGGATTTCCTTACCCGCTTTGCCGATCACCTGGATCGTCTGCATCGTCCAGTCGGCCCGCCTGCCCTTCAGGCGCGAGAGCAAGCTGGAGCGCCAGTGATAGCGGCGGATGATCTCGGGATGGTATACCAGCATGATCTCGCGCGCGTTACTGAAGGCGGGTGAGCCGAAAAAATCCGGATCGGTCAACCGCCGCTGCATGGGCTTGTTGGCATTGGCCAGGATGAGGAGATCGCATCGTGTTCCGCTGCGTCCGTCATCCAGACGGGCGTCATTGAACCGGATAACATATTGAGCATCTTCCGCGATCGCGGAAAGGTCGCGCGATAGAGCGCCGTTTCCAACGATCAGCAGAGTTTGCGTCATGGGGGCGATTACGGCCTTCAGTAGGTGGATGTAAGGGGGGGGGAATCCCCCCGTTCTTCCGCCAGACAATATCACGAAAGCGTTACCAGAGTAAATGGAAAGCGAAAGCTCGCCCCTCAAAAGGAGAGACAAAGACCAGGCGTTCTCAGACGAAGCTACTGGACGACGACTGCGGCTCGCCGGTCGAAGAGGGCTGGTAAATCCCCATGGGTAGAGCGGTTGCCTGCTGCGCAGAATCCGGCTGCAGAATGTCCCGGTCGCCGTCCAGCGCGTTCATCTCTGCCTCGAAGGAGTCCGTCGACGGCATATGCAGCCAATCCTTCAAGCTCGTCCAGATGGTCATGGCGTCTCTCCTCACATTCGCCTTGGCGCAAAATGCGCCGGCGCGAAAAAAGTTCACGACTGAAACATTGCTCGAGAAGAAAAACACACGCTTCCATTCCGAGCGACCGACACGAGGCTCTCCCAAAGCATCCGTGTCTGCCCTTACGCATCGTGCTTGAAAAACCTCTATATTTCAAGAGTCACCCGACTATGGCCGGCCCTAGATAAATCGTTGCCATCCCGCACATGGCGGGCCGCCAGCCGAGCCGTCATCTTCGTTACACAATATCAGGAAAAAGATGCTTTCTACGGGCGGGACTGGCCAGCAAACCCGGCTTTCTTGGAGCGATGCCAGTACCTTGTTAGGCATTCATTCGGATGTTAGGCTTCCCCGTCAGGATTGGCAAAGCGCAGAGTCTGCCATGGCGGTAGCTCTGCACACAGGAGAGGAAAGAACATGGGTATTTTCGACCGCATCAAGGGCGCGATCTTCGGCAAGGCACATGCAGCCCCCGCACCTGCGGAAGCAGGAACGTCTGCCGCCGGCACGACAACCGCTGCGCCGGCACCATCTTCTGCACCGTCCGCAGCCCCAACGTCTGCGCCGTCCGCGGCACCGGCTGGTGCCCCGGTAGATGTGGAAGCCATCCTTGATGCCGCCGTCAAGGCGAAAGGCCAGAAGCTCAACTGGCGTGAATCCATCGTCGATCTGATGAAGGCACTGGGCATGGAGTCCAGCCTGGCAGAACGCAAGGAGCTGGCTGACGAACTTGGTTATACCGGCGACAAGAGCGACAGCGCCACGATGAATATCTGGCTGCACAAGCAGCTTCTGAAAAAGCTTTCGGAAAATGGCGGCAAGGTGCCTGCCAATCTGCTCGACTAAGTTTCTATACACACAAAAAAGGCCGGGTTTGCCCGGCCTTTTCCTTATTCGCTCACCAATTCCTGCAAGAGTGCCATATCCTTGGCCTTGATCGGGATACCTGTTCTTGCCGTTTCGGCGCGTGTCCTGAACCGCCGGTCAGACGGCAGGCGTTCCTGACCGGCCTCGCGGGTCAGGTCGCAGATCTCGGCAACGCGCTCGGCAAAATGCCCGTTACCTCCACGGGCGGGATCGATGACGATGAAGAGCTGCCCGGTACAGGGCGTCTGAGCTCCCGGATGCTGCGACCAGTCGACTTCGCGAGAGAAGTTTCCGCCTGTCAGCGCCGCCGCCAGAATTTCCACCATCAGCGCAATCGATGCGCCCTTGTAGCCACCGAAAGGCAAAAGAGCACCGCCATCAAGCACCGCTCTCGGATCGGTGGTCGGATTTCCATCGCGATCTACGCCAGCGCCTTCGCGCAGGCTGTGCCCCTCACGCGCAGCGATTTGCACATCGCCGTTGGCAATCGCGCTCGAAGACTGGTCAAAGACATATGGCGGTTGGCCGGCTCGCGGTGCTGCAAACGCCACGGGGTTCGTGCCGAAGATCGCTTTCTTTCCGCCTGGAGGCACGACCACCGCCATGGAGTTGACGAAGGAAAGCGCCACGAGCCCTTCATCGGCAAAAGGTTCGACATCCGGCCACAGTGCCGAGAAATGATGCGAATTGCGAATGGCGAGAACGCCCACCCCCTGCTCGCGCGCCCGTTCCAATAGTGTGGGCCGAGCAAGCGCGGAGGCAGCCAGCGTAAAGCCGTTCCTTGCGTCGACCCGGATCAACGCCGCTCCATCATCTTCGATCACAGGCTGGGCCTTGCCGTCTACCCAGCCACTCTTCAGTGTCGATATATAACCGGGTACACGGAAAATGCCGTGACTGAAGGAGCCGTCGCGTTCAGCACGCGCGCAATTATCGGCCAGAATAGCCGCGGTCGTTTCACTGACGCCATGCCGCACGAAAATTTTCCGCAGCAGATCGACCAGCACATCGAAGGTGAGATGTGTGATTTCAGTCGTACTTGTCATTGTTCCCTCGAGCATCAAGCTGCTGGTTTCATTTCCTGTGCGACGAGGCTCAGCCAGTAGGAGATGCCGGGCAGAATCGCGTCGTCGTTGAAATCGTAGCCCGGATTGTGCAGGTCGGCGGAAGGGCCATTTCCGAGCCAGATCATCGCACCCGGGCGCTTTTCCAGCATGAAGGAGAAATCCTCGGCGCCCATCATGGGCGGGCATTCACCGATTGTGCCATCCGTCGCTATTCTTGCGGCAGCAGCGCTCGCCACCTTCGTCTTCTCCGGATCGTTGATCGTTACCGGATAGCCGGGGCGCCAGTCCACGGTCGCACGCGCGCCGTGCATTGCCGCTGTTTTTTCCACGATATCACGGAAGCGTTGCTCCGCATCCTTGCGCGTCCTGGGGCTGAGCGTGCGTAGCGTTCCGCCGAAACGCGCCGTGGCCGGAATGACGTTCAGCGCATTCTCCCCGCCTGTTTCGAAATAGGTGATGGAAAGCACTGCTGAATCCAGCGGATCGACGAGACGCGACGCGATGGACTGTGCCGCGACCGTGATTTCCGAAGAGATCAGTACCGGATCGACACAAAGATGCGGAAACGCCGCGTGCCCTCCCTTACCATCGACAGTGACGACGAAACGGTCCGCCGCAGCCATGAGCGCGCCGGGACGAATGGAAAAGGAACCGACATCGAGACCCGGAAGATTATGCATGCCATATACTTCCTCGATGCCGAAACGTTCGAGCAGCCCCTCTTCCAGCATCACGCGACTACCGGCGCCGCCTTCTTCCGCCGGCTGGAATACCAGCACGACAGTGCCGGAAAAAGCACGACTGGCCGTCAGTGCCTTTGCCGCGCCAAGCAGGATGGCTGTGTGCCCATCATGACCGCAGGCATGCATGAAGCCAGGGCGCTTCGACGCATATGGCAGGTTCGTCTGCTCATGGATTGGAAGCGCATCCATATCGCAGCGCAACGCTATTGTCTTGCCAGCTCCCCCTCGGCCGCGAACGACGCCGACCACGCCCGATGTCGCCACGCCGGTGGCGACTTCGTCGCAACCGAAAGCCTTGAGATTTTCGGCGACCAGGGACGCCGTGCGGGGTAGATCGAAGAGAAGTTCGGGATTGGCATGAATATCGCGCCGCCATTCCTTCGCCTCGGCGGCGATATCGGCAAGCGGCAATGCGGAGAGGGTCATTTCAAACAGGTCCTTGGGATCAGCGGGCAGGAGATTTGTCCGAATTCAGAATCGTCTAAGCATAGAACGATTGACGCTGCGATCAATGGCGCTTGAGCACCACGTTCCATAGACCAAAGAAACTCACGGCGCCCGTTCACCCAGAGCGCGTATTTTGGCCAGATCATCCCGAAACCGCTGCATCTCCTCGCGCTTTTTCCCTTGATCCGGAATCCGCAGAAGATAGGACGGATGCACGGTGACGAAAAGCTGCCCTCCATCTTCCCGTTCCATCGCCTCGCCGCGCAGATCGGAAAGTTTGTAGCGTTTCTCGACCAAGGAAGACAAAGCCGTGGCCCCCATGGCAACGACGATCTTGGGCCGCACCAACTCAAGTTCCTGCGTCAGCCACCAACGGCAAGCCTTGATTTCGCTCATGTTCGGCTT
The DNA here is from genome assembly GCF_014652835.1 of Limoniibacter endophyticus. GTDB lineage: Bacteria > Pseudomonadota > Alphaproteobacteria > Rhizobiales > Rhizobiaceae > Limoniibacter > Limoniibacter endophyticus. The sequence goes on along the minus strand of NZ_BMZO01000002.1, from coordinate 183,594 downwards.
CTGATGAATACGGCGCTTGCCGCGCGGTTCAAACTTGAAATGTTTGACGGCATTGGTCACATAGAGTCTATCGCGCTTCAATCCGACATCGGACAGAACTCCCTCGAGCAACTTGCCCGCGGGTCCGACAAAGGGACGGCCTGTTAGATCCTCCTGATCACCCGGTTGTTCCCCGACCAACATTGTCCCGGCATTCTCCGGTCCTTCACCAAAAACGGTCTGTGTCGCGTTGCAATAGAGCGGGCAACGCGTGCACGTCTCCGCCGCCTGCCGCACGCCTTCAAGCCCCTCATTCAGAACATTGGCCTTTGGTGTTGCCATGGCCTGAGCCTCCTTGATCCGGTGGTGAAGCAATGGCGGCTGCGTCGCCATTGCTTGCGCCATCTCCCTGACGCGAACTTCTGCACCCGAAATCAGTTCCGGAATGAGCTCGGCCTCCGGCATGTTCTTCCAGTATTTCCTGGGCATCTCTGCTTGCATGGCCTTTATCTTGAGACGGGCCGGATTGAAGATATTGCGGAAATAGGTGCGCCATAGATCATCGGTTTCATCGACAATGCCGGGGTTTGCCTGAGGCGCGTCGGAAAGTTTCAACTCCTTCCCGTTCCAGATCGCAGACCCTTTGGGCGTGGCGATCACCCAGTCCATATCGGTGAACCGGCGCTGAAAGAACGGAGCCGTGCGCGCCACGACATGATGATCCGGTTCAAACCATGCAAAGAAGCTGCGCCGCGGCCGACGATCGGGAGCACCCACCTCCTTGAAGCGTAAGAAGGCCTTCATTTTGTGACAGTCGCGCCGAACGGACTTTGCCATCATCCGCGCCTCATGCACATCGGGGTCTGTTATCAGTGACAAGAGCCTCTTTTCTTCCTGCAAACGCCAGAGCAGCCGGTAAAGCAGCGAAAGCCGTAGGGGACTTGAGTGGCAACAAATCACCTCCGCCAGGTCCAGAAAGGCAGATGGCACATGCGGTGCTTCCCGCCCCGATAGCGAAGGCCCCCGGTCGTGTGACTGCTGCGCAACTTCCTCAAACAATCCGCTGGCGAACCCGCCCGGCGCGCACCGCCAATCTATTTCATGTGGCGCGACGTTCTGGATGAAGAGCCTGCGCGCTGCGGTTCGCCACTGCGTGAAGCAATCTTTCCCGATGCGGATTTCAACCCATTCCCTCACAGCAGTGCCAGCTGTTTTGGCTCAGGCGCGAACATGGCGCGAAGATCGCTGCGATCCAGCACGCGGTGCGGTGACCACCCCTCGCACGTGATGAAGGCCTTCACCTTTCTGATCGAGACACCCAGCCGCCCCAGGTCGTCGAGCCTCAACCGACGCAAACGGCGGCTGGAAAGGATTGACTGCACGCTCTTCGTCCCGAAGCCCGGCACACGCAAAAGCATCTCCTTTTCCGCGCGATTGATATCGACCGGAAAACGGCTGCGATTGGAGAGAGCCCAGGCAAGCTTCGGATCAAGGTCCAGATCCAGCATGCCGTCGCCACGGTCGGCGACAATTTCGTCGATGGCGAAGCCATAGAAACGATAAAGCCAGTCCGCCTGATAAAGCCGGTGCTCGCGCATTAGTGGTGGCTTGATCAGCGGGAGTGCGGCGGAAGAATCGGGGATCGGGCTGAAAGCCGAGTAATAGACGCGTTTCAGCCCGTAGCTACCATAAAGACGTGAACTGGTCGAAAGAATGGTCCTGTCATCTGCGTCGTCAGCGCCCACGATCATCTGTGTGCTTTGCCCAGCCGGCGCGAACTTTTTCGTCGTCTTCGTGCGCAGGGTCTTCTCGCCCGCCTCTTCTATCTTCAAGCGCAGATCGGCCATGGAACGACGAATATTGGCCGGCTTCTTTTCCGGCGCGAATCGGCCGATGCCCTGGTCGGTCGCAAGCTCTATATTGATCGATAGACGGTCGGCATAAAGCCCCGCCTCCTCGATCAGATGGGCGGAGGCGTCAGGAATGGTCTTCAGGTGGATATAGCCCCGGAAATTATGCCGATTGCGCAAATCACGCGCGACACGCACCATCTCCTCCATCGTGTGATCCGACGAACGGATGATGCCGGAAGACAGGAACAGCCCTTCAATATAATTGCGGCGATAGAATTCCAGCGTAAGCCAGACGACTTCCTCGACCGAAAACCGAGCCCGCTCGACATTGCTCGAAGACCGGTTAATGCAATAGGCGCAATCATAGATACAGAAATTCGTGAGCAGTATTTTCAGAAGCGAGATGCACCGGCCATCCGGCGCATAAGCATGGCAGATACCTGACCCCTCCGTCGAACCTAGCCCGCCAGTGCGCGACGAGTCTCGCTTCGCTGTGCTGCTCGATGCACACGACGCATCGTATTTCGCGGCATCCGAGAGGATCGCCAATCTTTCCTTGAGCGTCTTTTTCATGGTTTGTTCCTTTTATGTTCCGGAACAAGCCATGTCAATCGGCAAGCACGATCAGTGGGCCTGGAGACCTTTCCCCGCTGATTGCGCGTCAACGCATTAGCTACACACCGTTAAGCGGCTTCAACCTCCGCATCGTACCTTTCCTGCGATGCCTCGATCTCCGGCATATTGGCAACCGCCCAGCTACCGAGATGTTGCAGCGGTTCCAGCAGTGAAAATCCAAGAGGAGTGAGTTCATAGTCAACACGCGGAGGTACGCTCGCCTGCACCGTGCGTTTTACCAGCCCATCGCGCTCAAGTCCCCGTAATGTAAAGGTTAACATGCGTTGCGAGATGCTGCCGATCTGCCGTTTCAATTCGTTGAAACGCATTGAACGACGTCCCAGCAGGATGATGACCAGCACCGTCCATTTATCGCCTATCCGCGAGAGAACCGGAGCCAATCGCTCGCATCCACCCGACATGACTTCGGGAACATTTGTGTCACCTGGTTTCATCAATGTGCCTTCTTGCAGCTTCTCGCGTCTTCCCCTAGGTAGCTCAGTATCAGTTTGATACCGCATCCTCCCAAACGAGAAAAGAGCACTCCCGTGACTTTGCAGCTTAATATCATCGTCGCCAGCACCCGTCCCGGCCGCGTCGGCCCGGTTTTTGGCAAGTGGCTTTATGATTTCGCCAAGCAGGACGGCACATTCCGCCCGGAATTGGTCGACCTCGCCGATTTCAATCTGCCTATGTATGATGAGCCGCAGCATCCACGTATGGCGCAATATGAAAATGAGTCGACCAAGGCCTGGTCGAAGAGCGTTGCGAGCGGCGATGCCTATATCTTCATCACGCCTGAGTATAATGGCGGCCCAACGCCGGCGCTCATCAACGCGCTGAACCTCGTCTACAATGAGTGGAACTATAAGCCAGCCGCTTTCATGAGCTATGGTTTCGGCACGGCAGGTGCGCGCGCTTCTCATCTCACGAAGCCTATTCTCACCGCACTGAAGCTCATGCCAATTCCGGAAGGCATCATGGTGCCGAACTTCCCGGCGTCCATCAATGAAGGCGGCGAGTTCGTGCCGAACGAGTTCAACACACAGGGCGCAACCGACACGATCAAGGAACTCTATCGCTGGTCGGACGCTCTCAAGGGCCTTCGCAGCTGATTTCAGCCCGAGTTCCGCCCTCCCCGCTCAGGGGAGGGTTCGGTCCGCAGACCAACGACAAACTGAGCACTCTTCAGCCCGCTTCACGCATCGGTCCTTCGCTTCCGGAAGGTCGAGCATTCGCTTAGAAACCCGACAACACGATCTTGCCCGTAGAGTGCCCGCTCTCAAGCTGAGCATGCGCGCGCTTGAGATTGGCTGCGCTGATCTTGCCATACTCCTCGGAAAGTGTTGTGCGTATTTCGCCGGCATCGACCATCTTGGATACTTGATCGAGCAATTCGCGCTGACGCTCCATGTCAGGCGTGCCGAATACTGAACGGGTGAACATCGATTCCCAATGAAGCGATACGGATTTGCCCTTGAGCAGACGCACATCGAACGCGTCCGGGTCATCGATCAGGCCGAAACATCCCTGTGGCGCAATCAACTCGATGATGGCCGGGAAATGTCTATCCGTGTGGGTGATCGAGAAGATATAATCTACTGTATTGATCCCAAGCGCCTTTACGCCAGTGGCAATGTTTTCCCCATGATCGACGACGTGATGCGCACCCAATTCCCTACACCAATTGCGGCTTTGATCGCGTGACGCGGTTGCGATGATCGTCAGGTCGGTCAGTTTCCTTGCGAGCTGGATTGCCATGGAACCCACGCCACCCGCCCCACCGATTATGAGAAGCGTTTTACCCTTGTCGGAGTCTTTTATCTTGAGCCGTTCAAAAAGCATCTCGTAGGCGGTGATCGTCGTCAGCGGCATTGCGGCAGCCTGCGGGAAGGAAAGCGATGCAGGTTTTTTGCCCGCGATCCGTTCATCCACCAGATGATATTCCACGTTGGTGCCGGACCGGGCGATCGATCCGGCATAGAAAACCTCCTCGCCGACCCTATAGCCAGTCACGCCCTCCCCAACCGCCTCGATCGTGCCGCTTGCATCAAAACCGAGAATTTTCGGCTTGCCCGCTTCGCCTGCCGCGCGCTTGCGCACCTTCGTATCGACCGGATTGACCGAAACCGAATGGACCTTGACCAACAGGTCGCGCCCCCGGGCTTCCGGTTTGTCCAGTTCGACATCGATCAGCGCTTTGTCATCTGTTATCGGCAGGCTCTCGTAGTATCCGACTGCTTTCATGATCGTCTCCATCCCGTTTGATTTTCGCAACGCTAACCTATGGGCCCCGTAATATGGTAGGGTTTGCGTATCCAATTTTTCTGAATGGTATTTCGTCAAAAGGTCATTCAGGAGAATTATACCCGTTGGCCGAAGGCAGCAATTCCACGTCTTCATGCGGCGGGTCGCGAAATGGCTGTGCATGCCGCTGTGGAAACGTGCGAGTGGGTTTCCTCGTTTGATAAGGCGCGTTACATTTCGTGAGGGAATCGCCGGTTGAGGGCGAGGGGAGACAGTCTTTTTTGACCGTCGGAGTTCAGGTTTTGTTTAATCAAGAAAGGCGAAAGTGCGGATTTTCCGGACTGACATCGCTATCCATTTGGCATAATTCGTCTACGTCGCTTTGCTCAGCTGCAAGCGGGAGCGAGGTCTTTTGAGTCCGGCAACCGGCCAGCAGGCGCAAATCGACCTTGGCGAAACATTGAGCCAGCACGCGAGAGAATGCGGAGCGGTTCACCACCTGCTGTTTTCCGCACACATGCATGGTCGCCGCACAATGCTCGAAGTGCTTTCCGCAAGCTGGGTCTACGATGCCGTGCTTCATGCGCAGGCGCGCTTTCTGCCGGCACTTATCGAACAGGATCAGCTTACCCTGCCCGGCGAGGCGCCGCTGATTTATTCGGCCGAAACCGGCCCTCATGCGTCTCTGATCCAGGCTACGCCCGCACTCTATCGCCATGTTGGCGATTATTGCTGCTTGCAGCTGCTGGCTGGTAAGGAGCGCTATTTGCTGTTGTTTTCTTCAGATGCAGGCGCGATGGACGATTATCTTATACGGATCGCCCAGATGAAATGTTCCTATATCCTGTCGTCCATCAAGGCGACTTTGCCACAAGATCGCAGCACCGCTCTTTCGGAGCGCGAACGCGAATGTCTGCGTTGGGTTTCCGAGGGCAAGACCACCGAGGACATAGCGCTTATCGTTTCCGTATCGGCCAATACCGTGAATAATTATTTGTCGAACGCCATGCAGAAGCTCTCTGCCAGCAACCGCGCCATGGCTATCGCCACGGCGATCCGCGCGAATTTGATCTGAGGGAGCTGACAATGCCTCAAGTCATGCAATCCACCCCTACCCGACGACGTCAGAGTGGACCTGCGTTCAATCTGCATACGATCGCAGATGCCTATCGCCATTGCCGCGAGATTGCGCAGGAGCACGGCATCCGCCGTTTCGCGTGCCTCTCCATGTTCGCCAGCAATGGCAAGGAAGCGGCAGATCAGCTGTTCGATACCGATGGTTGGGAGAAGAAGGCGCCGCAAAACCTGGGAACCCATGGTCTGGAACGTATGATCCAGCATAGTCTGGAATCGGTGCTGCCTTTGTGCTGGGGCGATGGCCTGCCCTGTGCAGATGTGTGCATACATGCAGCTTCGCTGGTCGAAAGTCGTGCAGGCTTTGCTTTTCCCGTTCAGGCCGAACGCGGACGTACCGGTTATTTTCTGTTTCTCGACCCGCAATGGCAATTATCGCGCGAGGCCATCTGCGACCTGCACATGCAGTGCTTCGCGCTCTTCCGGGTTATCGCTTCCCTTCCTGTCCAGGATCTGGTCGAGCATCCTGGCCTGTCGAAGCGCGAACTCGAATGCCTGAAGCTTACCGCCAACGGCCAGACCAGCGAGGATATCGCCAAGAAACTTGGCCTTTCGGTTCACACGGCAAACCAGTATCTCGTCAATTCGACGGTCAAGCTCAATGCAGTCAGCCGTGTACACGCAGTGGCGAAAGCCTTGAGGCTTGGCCTGATAGATTAAGGCGTGGATAAAAATCGCAGGTTCAGATAATTTTTTTATTTGAAATCAGGTATTTCTCTTTTTTTTCAGACCAGAACGCGCCAGACTTTCCACACCCTCCCGCGTCGGCGGATAATCCGTCTCATGCGTTGAGGGGTCAGGTGAGCTCCCGTGACATCGAAGACGCAAAGGGCAGGTTGCACACTGGTCGAGTCAGTGCGCAGCTCGAGCGGGACGTGACAAACCCCGCTTCAATGCCCGAGCGCGTGTGGAAGCATCGCATAATCATGAGATTACGGGCCACATGCGCTCTTCCCCTCATGAAATGCGTCAGTTCCGGGGGAAGTAAAAACCGGCTTCCCCGGAACTGACGCCCCTCACACCTATCAACCGTGCGGCGCGAGCCGTGACGGCATTTCGAGCTGGACTCGGCTCATAATGCCTGGGACACAATGTGCACCGCAGGCGCACCCGAAGCGCGTGCAAAGCGACTGCGGAGCAATGCGCTCTCCAGAAAGCGCGTGTTCTCTTCCGGTGTAGCTTCGTTGTTTTCGAAAGTGATATAGCTGATGCGGACAAAGGCGCTATCGGCGCGCATGCCGAGCGTGAAATAGACCGAAACGCCACCGGGATGCAGTTCAAGATCAAGCTCGATCTCCGGTTCGGCCCCCCAGCCGGCTCGTGCCTGGCCGCCGATCCCCATCCGAAGCACACCCGGCATGAAATATTGCTCGGCAGCCGTCTCGATCAGATCGGCAACATTGCCGAACAGCTCCATGCGAATGAAGGCTATGTAGTCGCTCGCTTCGACCATGCGCAGTTCGCTGACGACGGGGCGGATCGCTTCGGCGACGATGACCTCGCGCGGCGCTGAAAAATCCTGAACTCTCATCCCTTCCCCCTATCGAACGACTGACTGCGGCTTGACCGCGTATACAATGCGAACCAGCTCTGCGACGGCGTGGTAGAACTGCGTCGGGATAGCTTTATCAATCGAAACCTGCTTGTACATGGAGCGCGCGAGCTCCACGTTCTCGAAAACCGGAATGTCATTGGCTTCCGCAATCTCGCGAATCTTCAGCGCAACCAGGTCCTGCCCCTTGGCAACCACCATCGGGGCTGTGTTCTCCTCGCGCTTATAGCGAAGCGCAATGGCAAAATGCGTCGGGTTGGCGATTATAAGTGTTGCCTTAGGCACAGCGCTTATCATGCGATTGCGCGCCCGGTCTCGAGCCAGTGAACGCAGCCGGGCCTTGATGATCGGGTCCCCCTCGGCCAGCTTGTGCTCGTCCTTCACCTCCTGCTTGGTCATGCGCAGTTCGGCGCGCCAGTGGAAGCGGGACCAGAAGAAATCGGCACCGGCAATCAGCGTCATGACCAGCAGGATTGCGACAATGATGCTGATTGCGTTGGAGCGAATGACTTCGACAAATGCAATCGGACTGGTGATCATGCCTAGCAGAAGCTCGCGCCACGTTTCACGCGTCACGAAAAAGACGGCCGCACCGGCGACGAATATCTTGCCCAGCGATTTCAGAAACTCGACGAAGCCCTGCATGCCGAACATGCGGCCCAGGCCCTTCGTCAGTGAAATGCGTGACCATTGCGGGCGGATACGCTCCAGAACCATGCTCGGCATGTTTTGCAGCAGCGATGCACACAGACTGAAGGATGCTAGAAGAATAAGGGGGGCGGCAACAGCGGCGGCAATCTGCATGACGACACCGCGATAGAGAGCCTCCGCATCCTGATCAGTCGCCAGGCTCCATTCCTCGGGCCGCTCGATGAGACTCTGCATGAACTCGGTCAGTGAAAACACGTTGCCGGACATGAAAAACACGAAAAAGACGAGAATCGCCAGAAGCGATGCAAACGCAGGCAGTTCCTTGGAGAACGGTGTTTGCCCCTTCTCCAGCGCGTCGCCAATCTTCTTCTCGGACGCTTCTTCTGTCTTGCTGTCCTTATCGGCACTATCCGACATGAGATTTCCTGCAACCGGGATATGGCGCGCAGCCGCCCTTTGAAGGGCGAGAGGCCCTTGTCAGCTTGAAGCAGCCGCTCAAGCAGCAACTTCCGCGTCTGCGGTAGGCAACTCGATCAGCCCTTGCGTCGACAGCGAAATGGCGCGTGAGGCGATTTCCTTGCGTGCAGCCATTACATCCTCTGCGCGAATGGAATCGGCATCCTCGCCCAGTTCGGATTCCACCATGCGGCGGGCACGCTGACTGATCGCCGTCAATACGCTGTCCGCCAACTCGACCGTCGTGCCACGAAGAGCAAGCGCGATACGATCCGGCGTGATGCTGTCGAAAAGGAGCGCACGTGCTTTTTGTGTCAGGCTGCCAATATCTTCGAACGAGAAGAGACGCGAACGGATCGCATCGAGATCATCGACACCGGCAGCCTCGAGATCGGCCATGATCTCGTCGAGCTCATTCTTCTCCAGTTCGTTGAGCAGGTTCGCAAGCTTGGTCTGGCCCGCGGAAATATCGCGTACCTTCTGTTCCAGGAGACGCTTGCGCAACTGACTCTCGACGATGCGCAGCGCCGCATCGGGAATGGCTGCGAGCGAAACCATGCGTTTCATGATTTCGCCACGCACCTGCTTTTCAATCGTGAGCAGCACCTTCGCCGCAACTGACGATGATAGCTTGGATAGGATCAGTGCAGCGGTCTGCGGATGCTCTCCGGTCAAGAAAACGCCAATACGTTCGGCAGGAAGACGCTCTACATCGCGCCACAGGAGCGACGGGTCGGTCGTGTGTTGGCGAGCACGCCCCATGAGCGTGTCCATTTCCTCGCTGCTCATATTGTCGGTGAGCAGCTTGTCCATGTGTTCCGCCGAATCGAGCAATCCCGCCCCTTGCGCGAACTCTTCCTCGAACTCTGCAACAATACGTTCGAGATCGGCCTGCGGAATGGTGCGCAGCACGCGCGCAGCATCGACCAGCGATTTCAATTCGTCCTGTTTGAAGAATTTGAGAAGCTTGCTGGCATTGGGCTTGCCCATCGCGACCAGCACGACGGCTGCCTTCTGCGAACGCGTCAGCGAAAGGGTCTGCTCGGTCATCGAGGGGGTCTCCAAACCAGAATTAATTACCGCTGATAATTTCGATCAGCTGGATGCCGAAGCGTGACGGATCATTTTCGAGCACCGTAATCTCGCCGCGTGCGATGCGACGCCCATTGACGACAACATCGACGGGTTCGCCTATGCGGCGGTCGAGCGCGATGGTTGCCCCCTTCTGCAAAGACATGAGCTCAGAGACTGACATCGTCGTGGAGCCCAGCACGATCTGCACCTCGACCGGAATATTCATGATCAGGTCGTTCTTCGGTGGCTCCTCGCGACCGCTGCGCTTCTGCTGTTCGAGCAGTACGCCCTGCAATTCCTCGATGGTTTCCGCGTTGACCTGTTTGCTCTCTTCGGAAGAGGCAATAACAGTTTCTTCCGCTGCCTCTGGGGCCAGCTTGGCGGTTGCCTTGCTCATCCTCTCATTCTCCATTCAGAGCAATTCCAGCAAAAGGACACGGGTTGCGGAATTGCGTTAAAATCAACGACGCCGAAGGCTCAGTCCTGCGTCAGAATCTCGTTCATCAAGTCGCGTTCGGCATCGAAAGGTTCACGGACACGTACCGTGTATTGATCACCCAGCTTGCCGAATTCGCAGGAAAACAGCTTGCTGGATCCCGCCTTAAGCAGCACGCTCTCCATCGCACCAATATCCAGTGGGAGGACCTGCCCGGCGTGAAAATCGGCGATCTGGGCCAATGTCAGCCTACCGAGCATGATCTGTGCTTCCATCGAAACCTTGGAGCGTTTGATCTCGCCGGAAAACTTTTCGCTCCAGTCTTCCTTAGGCTCGTTGCCAGCTTCGTCGGCAATCGCGTTGCCGCGATGTTGCAGAAATACACGCTGCGGCATGTAGAGGTGCAGCACGCCGGAATTGGCGCCGAGCGTCAACGTTAATGCCAGATGCACTGCTGGGCCGTCGCGTAAGCTCTGCTTTTTCAAGCCCTGCCCGTTGATAGGTTCGGGAAGCGGCATCTTGAGATCGAGTGCTCGCTTGCCCGAGCCGTTCAACGCTTCGGCAAAAGGCTTGAAAATGAGCGAGGCGACGTCCAGCTCCGTTGGTGACAGGGCCTTGTCATGCACCTCCACTTCGTCATCGACCGCACCGCCAAACAGCGCGTTAACGAGAATGGCCACGCCCTGCGCTTCCAGATGCATGACGAGCGCATCGGGAGAAGAGGATGACGCCGCGATCAACAGCGCGCTTGACTGGCTGAGACCGCGAAGTGCTTCTGAAAAACGCGTGACTTCCACCGCGGAAATCTCGATTTCAACGGGAGCTGGCAAAAGTTCGGCTAATGTCTTCGAGACACTTGGTAAAACACGTTCCCCCATCTTGCGGGCCGCGCGCACGATTTGTCCTGGCTCGCCGGTGTCCCCGATAAGTCGCTCGATGATAAGCGCCCGCTTCTCGGCTTCGCTGCGTGGCGCGATGGCGTTGTCCTGCTTCCTTGTCATGCGGCCTTCGCTATTTCGACTTCACGCGGACCGGAGTTCATCGTGCTTTCCTCGACCGCGTCGAAGGAGGGGCGGTCGTATGCCGAGATCGTCTTGCGGCCAAACTCGATCGCGATCTGCGGCAATGCACCGTTCATGTGCGCGATCAGCGTCTGCTTCACAACGATGAACATGCGGCTTTGCTTTTCACGTACCGTTTTGACCTGCGTGGCGATCGGGCCAACAATAGAATAGGAAAGAAATATGCCGAGAAAGGTGCCGACGAGCGCAGCGCCGATCAGACCGCCGAGCAGTTCAGGCGACTGATCGAGCGCACCCATCGCCTTGACTATACCAAGAACGGCGGCAACGATGCCCAGCGCCGGCAAGCCGTCGGCAACCGCCTGAAGCGCGTGATACGGCTTCAGCTTATCGGCCTTGATCGTGTGTATCTCCTCATCCATCAGCGCCTCAACCTCATACGGACGGGCATTACCCATCATGATGATGCGGCAATAGTCACAGATGAACTGCGTCAGCGCCCCGTTCCTGATCACGTATGGGTAGTTCTGAAAAATCGGAGATTCTGTCGGATTGTCGATATGTACTTCGACTTCGGATTTGGTCTTGCTCTTCATTTCGCGCACGAGCGAATGCAGAACGCCGAGCGTCTGAAGATAGTCCCCTTGCTTCGGCACCGCATACTTCAAGGCCTCCATGCAGGCCCTGCCGGTATCTTTGATGGTCGAGAAAGCGTTTGCGACGAGGAACGTACCGAGTGCCGCGCCGCCGATGATGACGAGTTCCCAAGGCTGCATCAGCACTTCCAGATGGCCGCCCATGGCCATGAAGCCGCCGAGGACGCAACCGAGCGTCACTACAAGTCCGATAATGATACCCACGAAACTGCCCTTTCCTCACATCTCGATCGGAACCATAGGCGTCGAGGCTTGTGTGAACCTTAAACCTATTAGCGGTTGATCAGACAGCTTCGCGCAAGCATGGTTTTCTAGGTTACCCGCAACGCAACCAGGCAAAAGGTCGTCGGCATGGACACCTATCTCAGCTACCAGATCATTTCGCGCAACATGACGCGCTCGATCGAGCGCATCCAGAGTCAGCCTGTGGTCGAGCGAGAGACTGCCTACTACCTTGAGAACATTGAAAATATAAAATCCATCGATGACTTCTTCGAGGATGACCGCATCTACCAGTACGCCATGAAGGCGCATGGCCTCGAAGATATGGCCTATGCGAAAGCGTTCATCAGGAAGGCGCTAACCGAGGGCATCCAGGAAAACGACGCTTTCGCCAACCAGCTCACTGACAAGCGTTTCAAGGATTTTGTCAAAGTCTTCAATTTCGAGCAGTTCGGGGCCGACGTTACGAAGGACGCAACAGTGCGTCAGGGCACGGTGGACATGTATCTGCGCCAGACGCTCGAGCAGGATGCAGGCAATAGCAATGAGGGCGTACGCCTGGCGCTCTATTTCGAGCGCAATGTAGCCGATCTCTCCAGCCACTACGAAATATTGGCGGATCGGGTACTGGCTACGGTCGTGCGTACCGCACTGGGGCTTCCCGAAAGCTTTGCCACCACCGACATCGACAAGCAGGCAGCCCATCTCAAAAAACATATCGATCTCGATGATTTCAAAGATCCGGTCAAACTCGAGAAATTTCTCCAGCGCTTCACCGCGATGTACGAAATGGCAAATCCGAGCACCGCGAGCGCGGCCAGTTCAGTTGCAGTCCTCTTCAGCCAGCCGGCGGAATTCGGCGTTTCCACCAACGTGCTTCTCGCACTACAATCCATGCGACGCTGAGGCGAGCCAGTGCAAAACGGACTTTACGTATCTCTTTCCTCGCAGTTGGCGCTCGACAAACGTCTATCGACGATAGCCGACAACATTGCCAATATGAGTACAACCGGCTTTCGCGCCACCGAGGTACGCTTCGAGGATCTCGTCGTCGGCTTCGGCAAGCAGGAAGTCGCATTTGCGTCATCCGGCGAAACCTTCCTTTCTATGCAGAAAGGCGCGTTGGAACAGACCAATAATCCGTTCGATTTCGCGGTGCGTGGCGAAGGCTGGTTTGCCATCGAAACACCTGCTGGCATGGTCATGACCCGCGATGGTCGCTTTTCCATGCTACAGGAAGGCGAATTGGTCAGCATAGAAGGCTACCCGGTATTGGACGCAGGTGGTGCTCCGCTGCAGCTCAACCCCGCTGGAGGGCCACCCGAAGTCGGACCCGATGGCATGATCCGTCAGAATGGTGTGGCAGTCGGAGCAATCGGCGTCTGGGAGTTCGAACCTGGCGTCAATTTCGAGCGCTTCGGCAATTCCGGCATCGTGCCGAAGACCCCGCCGCAACCGGTTGTCGATCAAGCAGATGCCGGCGTTGTGCAAGGCTATCTCGAGCAGGCAAACGTCAATCCGATACTGGAACTGACTCGCCTTATCACACTGCAACGCACCTTCGACAACTCGGCCGCGCTGAACCGCGATTCGGAAGCGCGGCTCGACGATGCCATCAAGACGCTGGGCGGTTGAGGCTGGCTGAATGAACGCAATGTCGCCCGACTTGCCGCAAGCTCAGGACGCCGGTGGAAGCGAAAGCCGCGTTGCCTTGCTGGCACGCGCGTTTGCCGAAATCAAGGCATCCGAGCCGCTGCGCTTCGGTGCGGCTATCTCCTCGATCTCACCCACCCATTACGAACTCTCCCGGATGCCTGCCAATGTCAGTATCGGCGATCTGGTGGAGCACATTTCGAAAGATGACAGCCATATTGGCGAAGTCGTCGGCATCGAACGCGACCGCGTGACCATAGCGCCGTATGATGGCGCAAGCTGCGCGCGCATTGGCGATCCGGTCTTCCGACGCGGCACGTTGGCGCTGCCGGTTTCGCCCGAATGGAAAGGCCGGGTCATCAACGCTCTCGGACGTCCGGTCGACAGCGGCGCACCGCTTGTTCCTCACCTCGAGGCCGTCGCCAACAACGGCACTCCGCCGGCCTTGGCACGGGCACGTGTCGAACGGGGCTTTCGTACCGGCGTACGGGCGATCGATATCTTCACGCCTCTCTGCTACGGGCAACGCATAGGCGTCTTCGCTGGCTCCGGTGTCGGCAAATCCACGCTGCTCGCCATGCTGGCGGCAGCCGACGCGTTTGACACGGTCGTGGTCGGAATGGTCGGTGAACGTGGCCGTGAAGTGCGCGAATTTCTCGAAGACACGCTTGGGGCAAAGAACTTGCGCAAGACCGTAGCCGTTGTCGCCACCAGCGACGAGGCCGCGATGATGCGGCGGCGCGCACCTGACACGGCGATGCGGATTGCCGAATATTTCCGTGACCGTGGTGAACGTGTGCTGCTCATCCTGGATTCAATTACCCGATTTGCCCATGCGCTGCGGGAAGTTGCAACAGCTACCGGCGAACCGCCCGTTGCACGTGGTTATCCTGCCTCCGTTTTCACAGCATTGCCGCAACTGTTGGAACGTGCCGGCCCCGGCGAAGAAGGCAAAGGCTCGATTACCGCTGTCATTTCCGTTCTGGTCGATGGCGACGACCATAATGATCCGGTCGCCGACGCCGTGCGGGGGATTCTCGACGGTCACGTGGTCCTCGACCGCGCCATCGCCTCGGAAGGCCGGTTCCCGGCGATTGACACACTCGCCTCCATCTCGCGCCTTGCCAACAAGGCTTGGTCAAACGAGGAGCGCATCCTTGTGGGCAAGCTCAAGGCAATGGTCGCGCGGTTCGAGGAAACGCGCGACATTCGCCTGATGGGCGCCTATCAGGCCGGTGCCGATCCCGACCTCGATCAGGCGGTGCGCCAGGTACCGCAAATCTACAAGGCCTTGGTTCAGTCTCCACAAGACCCTCCATCGCGCGACCCTTTTAATGATCTTGCCCGTTATCTACGTGTCCCGGAGCCCTCCAATGTCCAACAATGAGGAACTGCGCGTACGCAGCGATGAGTTGCAGGCCTGGCTGGACGAGCGCCGAATGGCAGCGACGCCGATGGACGAGAAAACGGCATTGTTCAGCGGTGACATGGCCCTTCAAGGCGTAGGATTGGCGCTTGCCGTCGGGTCCTTCGTCTTTCCATGGTATATTTTCTTGAATCAGGACGATTTCGGCGCCAGGATCATCGCCTTCAGTGGTCACCAGCAGCAAATTCCGGCACCGGTTACCGACCCCGATATCCACAATCTTTCCCCGCTGGCCTTCGAGCAACTGACGACGGCTGTCGATCCCATGGCGACAGCAAGCATAGCGCCTGCGCTAACCGATGCTCAGAAGCAGGAAGCGGCCACGCAGCCTTTCCCCGGTAAAGGTCAAGCGCGCCCCTATCGCCTGGTCGACATTGCCAATGGGCGGGCACTTTTGCGCGACAATGCCGGCTTTTTCCTCGTCGCCCGTGGCTCGCGCCTGCCCGATGACCGGCGAGTGGTCAATTTCGAGCATGATGGCAAGGGCTGGGTCATGGTCACCACCGATGGGGAACGCATCAAGGCTGGCGATTGATCGGTAGGCCTCCCGGCACAGATGCTGACCATCCCGCAAGGCTCGCGCAAGACAACCTCCCTAAAGTCTCCACCAAGACTGAGAGGGATATTCCATGCAACCGGTCAATCTGTTCGATCTCGCCTCACAGCAGGCGCGCTGGCTGGCAGTGCGGCAGGCCTCCACGGCCAGCAACATCGCCAATGTCCATACGCCCGAATACCGCGCGACCGATATCGAGCCGTTCGAAAACATCGTCAATAATACGTCTGTCTCGATGCGCACGACCAACGCGAATCATCTTTTGCCCGTCGGGCAGACGGATGCGAACTATCGGACCCATCCGACCGACGACCCGGTGATGATGCCCTCCGGAAATAATGTCTCGATCGAAAACGAGTTGATGAAGGCCGGCGAAGTGCGCCGCGAATATCAACTCAACACGGCGATCGTGAAATCCTTCCACCGCATGATGATGATGACGACGGCAAAGGGCTGATAGATGGATCCGATTACCGCCGCCTCCAAGATCGCTGCTTCCGGCATGACCGCGCAATCCGAACGCCTGCGCATCGTCTCGGAAAATCTTGCGAATGCGCAATCGACCGGCGAGACGCCCGGCTCCGATCCATATCGCCGCAAGACCATAACTTTTGCAGCGGAACTAGACCGCGCAATGGGCGGGTCGCCTGTTCAGGTCAGCAATATTTCTCCCGACATGGCGCCGTTCCGTACCGAGTACGACCCGGGCAATCCAGCCGCCGATGAGAGCGGTTACGTGAAGGTGCCGAACGTCAACGTGCTGGTCGAGATGGCAGACATGCGCGAAGCCAATCGTGGCTACGAGGCCAATCTGCAGACCATCAAAACTGCGCGTGAACTCATCAGCATGACCATCGATCTCCTGAGGACATAGGCATGATCTCTTCCATCGCACCATTGACCGCGGACATGCTCAAGTCGGAATCGATCGTTTCGGCCCGCGACAGCGTCAACGTTTCTGCTCCGTCAGGCGGCATCAGCTTCGGGCAATTGCTCAGCGAAACCGCCATGAAGACGGTGAATAATCTCGAAGCGGCAGAGGCCACGTCGATTAAGGCGCTACAGGGCGACGCCGATACACGCCAGGTCGTCGATGCGATCATGAGCGCAGAGCAGTCCCTGCAATCTGCCGTCGCTATCCGCGACAAGATCGTGAACGCTTATCTCGAAATCAGCCGTATGGCGATCTGAAGGACCTGACCCATGAAAGCACTCGCCATCGCCGCCACCGGCATGAATGCTCAGCAGACCAATCTGGAAGTCATCGCCAACAACATCGCCAATATCAACACGACCGGCTACAAGCGCGCCCGTGCTGAGTTTTCGGACCTGCTTTATCAGACCGAGCGCCTTCAGGGTGTACCGAACCGCGGTGACGGCAATGTCGTTCCGGAAGGTGCGCATATCGGTCTCGGCGTCAAGACGGCCGCAATCCGCAACGTGCACACACAGGGTTCCCTCACGTCGACCGGCAACGAGTTCGATCTTGCGCTTTCCGGCAAAGGCTGGTTCCTGATTGAGGGAGCCGATGGCCAGGAGTTCTACACCCGTTCCGGCGCCTTCAACACCAACGCGACGGGCCAGTTGGTGACGCTCGACGGCAACATCGTCGTGCCGGGCATAACTGTGCCGGAGAATACCGTCGAAGTCGTGTTCAACAAGACCGGCGGCGTCTATGCGCGGGGCGCAGACGAAGTGCTTACGCAGATCGGTACGTTGCAACTAGCAAACTTCGCCAACGAGGCCGGCCTTCAACCGATGGGCGACAACCTCTTCAGGGAAACGGAGGCCTCGGGTCCGGCGGTTATCGGCGATCCCGGCGATGTTGGCTTTGCCACGATCAACCAGGGCTATCTCGAAAATTCCAATGTCGATCCGGTAAAGGAAATCACCGATCTGATTTCGGCGCAACGCGCCTATGAAATGAATTCCAAGGTCATCCAGGCGGCGGACGAAATGGCTTCCGTCGTTTCCAAGGGTATCAGGTAAGCTCATGAAGCGGCTGTCGAAAATCGCATTCATCGCGGCAATCGCAGCCGCTTGCTTCACGTCTTCCGCGATCGCGCAGGAAAGCGTCATCGTCACTAATCGCGTCATTTATCCAGGCCAGACCGTGACGGCCAACGACATTCGCGTCGTTCAGCTCAAGCAGAACCGCGACGTACGCGCCTATGTAACTAAGGCTACGCAGATTGCCGGCAAGATCGCCGACAAGACCATCCTGCCGAACCGTTTCATCGTGCCGGCAATGTTGCGCGAGGCCTATGCCGTCAACAAGGGCCGGCCGGTTCAGGTCACCTACGAGCGGGGTGCTTTGTCAATCACCATCATGGCAGTCGCGCTTCAGGACGGATCGCCGGGCGACATGGTGACGTTGCGCAACGCCGATAGCGGCCAAACCTTCAACGGCGTGGTGCTTGCCGACGGCACCGTGAGGGTCGGCGCATGATCGCCCGCCTTCTGAGCATCCTCGTGGTCTCGCTATCATTGGTCGTGCCGTCTGCCGCGGGCGGCGATCTCAATTCGGGTATGCGTGCGCATATCAAGGATATTGCGATGCTCCAGAGTGGCCGTGACAACCAGCTCGTCGGATACGGCCTGGTCATCGGTCTCAACGGCAGCGGCGATTCTCTTCGCAACGCCCCATTCACCGAACAATCCATCCGTGCCATGCTGGAGAATCTGGGTGTCGCAACCGAAGGCGGCAGGGCGCGCGCGCGCAATGTCGCGGCCGTCATCGTCACGGCGACGTTGCCCCCTTTCGTCGAGACAGGAACCCGCATCGACGTGTCCGTCGCCTCGATGGGCGATTCGACCTCGCTACAAGGCGGCGTCCTGGTGATGACGCCTCTCAAGGCGGCGAATGGCGACATATACGCGGTCGCGCAGGGACCTGTCTCCGTCTCAGGCTTCAATGCACAGGGCGCGGCCCAGACAATCACACAGGGCGTGCCAACAACCGGGCGCGTGCCGAATGGCGCCATTGTCGAGCGCAAGATCCCGGACAGCTTCGGCAACCTCGACACACTCGTGTTGCAACTACGTAATCCGGATTTTTCGACCGCTGTTTCGGTAGCCGACACCATCAATGCCTATGCAAAGCGTCGCTACGGTCGCAATGTGGCAAGCGAGAAGGATGCGCGGACCGTTCAGGTAAAGAAGCCATCCGGCGTTTCCCCTGCACGCTTCTGGGCCGAACTGGAAGGTCTCGTGGTCGAGACGGATACACCCGCCCGCGTCGTCATCGATGAACGCAGCGGCACCATCGTCATGGGCGAGAATGTGAAGATTGCCCGCGTTGCCGTCAGCCATGGCGCGCTCACCGTTCGCATCAACGAAATGCCGCGCGCGGTCCAACCGGAAGCCTTCTCTTTCGGTGAAACGGTAATCGAACCCAGCACCGACATCCAGGTCGATCAGGATGACGCCAACATGGCGATCATCGAAGGCCCCAATCTCAACGAACTGGTCGACGGGTTGAACCGCCTCGGTGTCAAGCCGGACGGCATCATCTCGATCCTCCAGGGCATCAAGACGGCCGGCGCGCTGCAAGCCGACCTTGTCGTGCAGTAACCGGAGGAAGACGGCATGAACAAGAAAATCAATATGGCAGTTCTTGGCACCGCCCTGGCGCTCGCACTCTCTCCTGCCGCAGCGCAAGCCCTCATAGAGGAAACGCCCGTCGCCAATGCGCTGGAGCAATCTGAAATCGACCGGTTCTGCGGCAATATTGCCGATGCCGCACGGGATCGGCGCTATGCCTTGCAGGAAGAAGAGTTGACGAAACTGCGTGCCGATATCGATAGCCGCATCAAGCTTCTGGAAGATCGTCGCGCCGAATACGAACAATGGCTGAAGCGTCGGGAAGTTTTCCTCGCACGTGCGGAGCAGAGCGTGGTCGGCATCTATTCCAGAATGCGCGCCGATGCGGCTGCCGCCAAGCTGACCGAACTGCCCAATGAACTGGCCGCTGCGATCTTGATGCAACTGAAGGAGCAGCAGGCAGGTCAGATACTCAGTGAGATGGAAGCGAAAGCCGCCGCGCGGCTCACGACCGTAATGGCTTCTGTTGCCAGCAAGAAAGACCCGTCATGAACCGTGTTCTGATCGCCGCCCTCGCCTGCACGGCCCTTGCGGGGTGCACGACGCCGAACCGTGAAATCGGCCGCACACCGGCCCTGTCGCCCGTGGGGTCAGGTGCCGTTCCAACGGTCAATTCGGTCTATTCCTATCCAAAGCCGCCTGCTCCGCGTAGCAACAACTTCTCTCTCTGGACCGACAAGCAGAGCCGTTTCTTTACCGATGCGCGCGCGCTGGAAGTCGGCGATATCCTCACGGTTCTGATCTCGATCAACGATCGCGCCAATTTCAAGAACGAGAGCGAACGCGACCGTATGTCGAGCAAGAATCTCGGCTTGGGTCTCGGGGGGTCCTGGATCGGGTCGGGCATTGCCGGATCGCTTGATGCGGACATGTCATCGGATACCGCCTCCAAGGGAACCGGCGAGATCAAGCGTTCAGAAACGCTTGATCTTCAGGTCGCAGCCGTCGTGACGGAAGTCCTGCCAAACGGCAACCTTCTGATACAGGGATCGCAGGAAGTGCGGGTCAATGCCGAAATGCGCGTCCTGACGATTGCAGGCATCGTACGGCCCACCGATATTGGCGGTCGCAATACGATCGCCTATGAACGGATTGCCGAAGCCCGCATCTCCTATGGCGGCACCGGCCGGCTGACCGAGGTGCAGCAACCACCCTATGGCCAGCAGTTCCTCGACAACGTCCTGCCGTTCTAAAGGATCGAAAAACCATGCCGGCAGCAGACAATGTCGAAGCACCGAAGAAATCCGCGCCATCCATAATCATGCAGCTCGCCGCACTTACTGCCGCGACGGCAATTGCCGTCGGCGTCGGTTTTCTCTCAGGCAACTACCTCGGTCGCAATGCTGTATCACCCCCGGAGAACGCGATTGGCGGGGAAAACACCCAGGCTGCTGTTTCACCTGTGTTGACCTCGGTGGTCACACCGCTCGAAGCGATTATTACCAATCTGTCCGATCCGACAAATGTTCTGATCAGGCTCGAACTTTCCCTTATCAGCCCACAGACGATCTCGGTGGAAACGGCTTCGACCGCTCATCAGGATCTTCTTGCTTTTGTTCGGACCCTGAAGCTCCACCAGATTTCGGGCGCGAGCGGCTTCCAGCACATGCGCTCAGAGCTGCGTGAGCGCGTGCGCATACGCTCCAACGGCGCGATCAATGACGTGCTTATCCGGGTCTTTATTCTCGAATGAAAAAGCTTTTCCTTTCCATTGCCGTCCTCGGGTTCAGCGTTGTCAGCGCCCAGGCTCAGCTGAACCTCGGACAGGCCTTCGGTCAGACTGACGGCACCACCGTCAGCTATATCATTCAAATGTTCGGCCTGCTCACCGTGCTTTCGGTGGCACCCGGCATCCTCATCATGGTGACAAGCTTTACGCGCTTCATCATTGCCTTTTCTATCTTGCGCGCTGGCATTGGCCTGCAATCAACACCTGCGAATCTCATTCTTATCAGCCTTTCCCTCTTCATGACCTTTTACGTCATGGGGCCGACCTTCGATCGCGCGTGGACGGAGGGGGTACGCCCCTTGATGAACAATGAAATTCAGGAGGACGAAGCCGTTCAGCGGATCACAGAGCCATTCCGCGCTTTCATGCTTCAGCATGTACGCGAAAAGGACCTCGCCCTGTTCGCCGATCTGGCCGCCGAACGCGACAACGCCAACGAGGCAGCGCCACAGCCGCAAGCCGAAAGCGAAATTGTCGAATTGCGCGTGCTGGTGCCGGCCTTCATGATCTCTGAAATCCGACGCGGTTTCGAAATCGGCTTTCTCGTCGTGCTACCTTTCCTGATCATTGATCTGATCGTTGCGACGATCACCATGGCAATGGGCATGATGATGCTGCCCCCCACGGTTGTCTCTCTACCATTCAAGATATTGTTTTTCGTACTGATTGACGGCTGGAACCTGCTGGTCGGGGCCTTGGTCCGATCTTTCAGCTAGACGGATCGCAGGACTTACGAAATCAGGCGTTCTCGGGCATTCACGTGGTCAGGCTACGACCTGCTGCCTTCTTCCCGAAGCACGTTTCAACGGCTGAAGTCTGCACTTCTGACAGAGAATGTACACTGATTAGCGTATACAGCCCATTCCCAAACCACCCTCGCACAAGCTTCGCAGCCTAATGTCATTTCATGGCGCGTGCCGTGTATCCATTCGGCTGCACAAGGACGCGCTACGACTTTGACTTGCTGCATCGTACTATCCGAAAATCGATCTCGACTATCGGGCCAATGCAGGAATGAAGACGGGGAGATTTGCGTCCGTGCCCGAGCAGTTGAAAACGATAGCCGAGAACCTGAAGAGTTTCGGTCCGCAGCGCCTCGCCATAATGGGCGGCGTGGCCGCTTTCGTATTTCTGGTGATTGGCTTCGGAGCCTGGTTTCTCAATCGACCGGCCTATGAAACCCTTTACGTCGGGCTGGAGCGCTCGGATGTGAGCCAGATCGGGATGGTGCTCTCGGAGTCGGGCATCGGCTTCGACGTCGATTCCAGCGGCACCACCGTTATGGTTCCAGTTGGCAAGACCGCGCAGGCGCGCATGCTGCTAGCTGAAAAGGGACTGCCCACCAGCACGAATGCGGGCTACGAATTGTTCGACAATGTCGGCTCGCTCGGTCTGACCTCCTTCATGCAGCAGGTGACTCGGGTTCGAGCGCTGGAAGGCGAGATCGCTCGCACGCTACAATCGATCAGCGGAATAAAAGCCGCGCGCGTGCATCTTGTCATGCCGGAGCGCGCGAGCTTCCGCCGCGATGCCCAACAGCCCACCGCGTCCGTCGTCATTCGCACTACAGGCGTAAATGGGGTGCAGAGCGCCATGTCGATCCGTCATCTGGTCGCCGCCGCTGTTCCGGGTCTGAACTCCGAGAACGTTACGGTGCTGGATTCCGCCGGCACCTTGCTGGCATCAGGCGATGATCCGACCAACTCGGGCGCGGCACGATCGCTGATCGTGCAAAAGGAAGTCGAAAACCAGATCCAGGATAACATCCGCCGCGCGCTCCTTCCCTACCTGGGATCCGAAAACTTCCGCGCCTCGGTTGCCGCCAACGTCAACACTGATCAGCGCCAGATCGAAGAAATGATCTACGATCCGGAATCGCGCGTCGAGCGCTCGATCCAGACGGCCCGCATCAACGAAAACAGCAATCAGCGCCAAGGCGCATCGCCCACGACCGTCGAACAGAACCTGCCCGAGGCCGATCCGGCTGGCGGAGCAGGCCCGGAAACCAGCGAACAGAACGAACGCCGCGAAGAAACCACGAATTATGAACTTAGCTCGAAGCGGGTCGCGACCGTTTCCAACGGCTATGCCCTGGAAAATATGTCAATCGCGGTTGTCATCAACGAAGCGCGTTTGAACGAAATCCTCGGCGAGAGTGCAACGCCGGAACAGCGCCAGCAGCGTCTGGATGAAATCCGTGCAGTTGTTACGTCGGCCACCGGCTTCAATGAACAGCGCGGTGACGTCGTCAACGTTTCTTCGGTCGCCTTCATCGACGAGTTCGAAACAGCTTCTGCCGCAACATCGACCGTGATGACAATGCTCAATAATAATCTGAGCACCATGATCAATGCGCTTGCCTTCATTGCCGTTGCGGGCCTGGTGACGTTCATGGGGGTGCGCCCGGTCATCAAGGCGTTGTCGCAGCAACCAGCGGCTCAGATCGCGGCTTCGACGGACGCCTTCGAGGCTGAAAGCAATCCGCTCGATGGCGCGACGCCTGGTACGGCGGTTGCGCTCTCGCCTGCCGATGCTGCCGCCGCCGAGGCAAGGAAGGAAGCGAAGGAAGTTGCCGATCTGAAGGCAAAAATTCGCCCCAATCCGCAGGAGCGACTGACCAAGATGGTGACGCTGAATGAAGAACGCACAGCGATGATCCTGCGCAAATGGGCCGCAACGGAGGTAGCATGACCGCCGCCGCTCAACGCCTGGCAGCACTCCTTCCGGATTTTGGAACACCCGGCGCTGTAACGCCTTCCACGCCAGCTTCGTCCCATGTCATCCGCGCCGCCGCCCAGCCGAACACAGTTGCAAAGCCAAAGCAGCCAGACATTGCGACATTGATCGCCGATGCCGTAACCCAGGCAGAAAGCTTACTGCATGAGCGACTGGAGGCTGAATATCAGGCGCAAATTGCAGGCCGGCAGCAGGAGCACGAAGCCGCGATCGAAGCGCTGCGACTGGAAGCGGCGCAGCGGGAGGCGGATCTTATCGCCGTCAAGCTCGGCTTTCTTGAAAAGCACATCGTCGACACCGTAAGTGGAGCGGTCGGACAAGTGCTGGTGCAGGCCCTTTCCGAACCGCTACACGCACAGGCCCTCAATGCTTTCATACCTGCCTTGAAAACGCTGATGGCCGATGAAAACGCCCTGCGAATCGAGATCAGCGGGCCAGCCAATATGATAGCCGTGCTCAAAATGCGTCTTTCCAACCAAGGCTGGTCCATCGTCTGGCGCGAAACCGATACCCTCGACGTTACCGCTTCCTGCAATGGACAAGTTATCGGCACACGCCTTGGCGAGTGGTCGAAAACGCTTTCGGGACTTTTTTCATGAGCTTTCCAAACCCGGACCGCGATCATCAGGAAATCATCATCGTTCGTCGAGGACATGACGACGAACATGAGCATCATGGCGGGGTGTGGAAAATCGCCTTTGCCGACTTCATGACGGCGATGATGTGTTTCTTTCTCGTCATGTGGCTCATCAATGCCGCCAGCGACGAGACGAAGACTTCGGTAGCAAGCTATTTCAATCCGGTGCGCCTCGTGGACCCAACCGCCGGGACCAAGGGCGTGGAAACGCTCAAGCACAATACCGACGGAAACGAGGAAGAAGGCACGCCAAAGACCGAGCGCACTGACAACTTCCAGACCAAGGGCAGCAGTCTGCGCCGCGACGCCGGCACCGAAGCAGTGGGAGATCTTTCACCGAGCGAACAGTTCACGGATGGCAATCTGTTCTCCAACCCCTATGCCGTTCTGGCGGAAATCGCTGCCGAAACCGGCATGCGGCAGAATCTTTCCGACAAAGGCGATGGCGGCGCTTCGATTGCCGGTCCTGCAACCGGGGCTGCGGGCGGAGAAAGCTATCGTGATCCCTTTGCACCCGATTTCTGGTCACGCGAGATGAACCACGCGCAGATCGAAGAGACGTTTCCGGTGGAAAGCGCTGCAACGCAAGGTACGACTACCCCCCCTACCGAGCTGGAAAGGCAGGACACCTCCGCACAGGTGAAAGCTGAAGAGGAGGAAACGCAATACATCGCTTCTGCCGCGGCTCCATCTATCGAACAGGCCGAAGCCGCGATCGACAAGAACGCACTGGAGCCAACGTCGGCTCTCAATCAACGTCTCATTTCGGCCGAAACCCTTGCTCAGGAAATCGCCGCCGAACTCAGTGCTGCGCTGTCGGACTCGGAAGCACTGAAATCGAGCCTCTCGGTGGTTGCCACGGAAGAAGGCGTCGCCATCTCGCTGACCGACCAGATGAATTTTGGCATGTTCGAGATCGGTTCGGCCGTGCCACGCCGTGAACTGGTGCTGGCGATGGAAAAGATCGCGGCCACGCTCGTCAACCATCCAGGAAACATTCTGGTCGGCGGCCACACCGATGCCCGCCCCTTCCGCAATGAGACCTACGATAATTGGCGTCTTTCCAGCGCACGCGCGCAATCGGCCTATTACATGCTGGTGCGTGGCGGACTGGGTGAACAGCGCGTGAAGGAAATCCGCGGCTTCGCCGATCGCAAGCCCAAGATCCCCGAAGACACTTATGCCGCCGCCAACCGCCGGATAGAGATTTTGCTGGAGCCCGCTGGATGAAGGCCGCTTCGCTTGCACTCCTTCTTCTAGGATACGCACTCTTCCCGCTGGCGGCGAGTGAGAGCCTCGATGACGATCTCCAGCCTTATCAGATGGTACGGTCGCTGCAGAACCTGCAGGACCGGATCGCAGATGGCGACCATGCTGTCATGCCGATGCAGAACAAGCTGCTCGCAATGATAGATACGCGGCTACGTGCAACAACAGCGCAAGAGTTCAAGGACCGGCGCAACGTGTACGCGCTTCTCGTCTACGCGATGAGCGGCGGCAATCCGCGAACTGCCTCGGAGCTGTTGCCGATGGTCGACCCGACAATCGCTTCGCCAGCACTTATAGAAGGCATTCGCGCCCATGCTGAGGGGCGCCCGGGGGCGGCTTTGCCGGCACTGCTAAAATTCAACCCGATGTCGCTGGCGCCCGAAATCGGCGCACCGCTGGCGCTCCTTCTGGGAAACCTGGTCAGTTCGGTCGATAAGGCGCACGCCGCCCGCTACCTTGATATGGCGAGGTTACTGGCTCCAGGTACGCTGATCGAAGAGGCCGCCTTGCGCCGCACGCTTGATCTTTCCTTGCAGATGGACGACCCGGAGCGTTTTCGCAACGCCGCCAGCGAGTATGTACGACGTTTCATTCTTTCACCTTATGCTGGACAGTTCGCCTCCGGCTTTATCAATGGCGTACTGAAATTCGATGACCAGATCGCCTTCTCTGAAATAGCCGAGCTGGCAAATGAAATGGGTCTCGAGCGGCGCCAGTATATCTTCCTGGAACTGGCGCGGTTCGCGGCCATAGAAGGGAAAAACGAACTTGCCCGTATGGCCTCGGAAAAGGCGCAGACGACGGGACAAGAACCGGGCGAGCATGATGCCATGCGCGCGCAGCTTTATTCGTCCGTCAGTTCGGTAGCGATGGAGAATGTCGAGGAGACGATGGAGCGGCTGCACGCTATCGACCGCGACAAACTTAATCGCGATGATAGGCACCTCCTGGACGCGGCTCTCAATGTTGCGGCAACCATGCTCGCACCGCCGCTGGCAGCCAAACCAGCCGATCAGCTAGACGCCGTAATCGTCGAGGACACGACTCCAGCGCGCCCGCTTCGGGACGTGCCCCCCGATTCCCGTCTCGAACGAAGCCGCGCCATGCTGGCAGATATAGACCGCCTGCTGGAGGGGAGATGACATGCCGACAGTAACCAGAAATACGGACCTCTTGTCGGCGTTTACCGTGCCCGCAAAATCAGGTTCTGGCGAACGGAGGTCAGACGAAGGCTTTGCGGAAGCTCTTAAGGAAAAAGGGCAAGATGCGGCAAGCCGCGCTTCGTTACATGTCGTTCCAACCGAAACCGCAGCGCAGGATACGATGAGCGAAACGACCTTTGGCGCGAAGACCTCTCTTGTCGAGCGCCTCTCTCGCAGCTTTGCCGAGCGCGGAAATGGCACCGAAAAAGAAAAGGGTGATGCGCAAGGTTTCGAGATACCGGATCATAATGCCGCCCCTCTCGGCAAGGCCGAAATCACGCCCGGGAACACAAAGGCCGAGGACGAGTTGAACGACTCCCTTCTGGTTGAGTCAGCGAAGCTAGAACCATCCGCTATTCAAAGCAGCGCGGCCGCCATAACCGCGGAGCAACAGAATGTTCCGGTGGATGCCGGGGCTGACGCGTCAGCGCGGATTCCGCTCATCATCAGCAATTCCGAGATGCCCGGTCTCCGCATCACAATCCGTGAATTACGGAAGGACACCGCAGAATCGAAGGACCGAATTTTCCTGTCGTCGCTATTGAACCAGACCGCCTCAAATGACGCACAGCAAACGCTGGCAATGCCAGGCAAGACCGGTGAAGCCACGAACGCTGCAATCGGAAACGGCCCAAATTTCGCGAAGAATCAGCGACAAGCGACCGGTCTATCGTTCGACAGCAGCCTCAAGAACGATCCAGCGCCGCGCGATCCGATCAAGATCGAGGTCGTTTCGAACCAATCTATCCCCACACCGCAGCGCCTTGGCGACACTGCATCGGGCCTTCTCCAGCAGCTTTCGGCACAGCTGACCCAGCCTGTCGCAGCCTCAGTTCCCGCGCAGCAAGTCCATCAGGGGCAGGCAACCGTGTCTTCCGCGACACACCTACTCAAGGTCAATCTAAATCCTGCCGAACTCGGGGCAGTGGTAGCCAGTCTTCACCTGAGCGGTTCTCACCTAAAGGTTGCAATTCAAACCGAATCAGTCGAGGCCTACCGCCAGCTCAGCATGGACTCCGATGCGCTGGTAAAGGCACTCCAATCAATGGGCTACGACGTCGATGGCGTAACTGTTCAGCCACCGCAGGCCATGCAGCAAAGCCAGGCAAGGGCAGATGGATCACAGGCGGGCCACCCTGGTTTCGCCAACCATGATGACACGCAGTTCACCTCGCAACAGGGGCGCTCCGATGAGCAGTCGCAGCATGAAAACAGATCGGGCGTTGAGCGCAATATCGCCGCATCGTCTGAGCAGACTGCGCAAACTGGCGATGGTCCTGAGCGCTCTGGCCTGTCTGACAGCACTCGCTACATCTAACTCTATTGCCGCAAACAGTGCCGGAAACGCGTGCGAACGTGAGATCGAACGGGCTGCGAAACGCTACGGCGTGCCAACCGGGATTCTTTATGCCGTGGGTCTGACTGAGACAGGAAACAGAGGGTCCCTTCAAGCTAACACACTGAATATCCACGGAAAAGCGGTATTTGCAAAAAGCAGGGCAGACGCAATCTCGACCTTCAATGCGGCGCGCGAAAGCGGCCAGACCCTGATTGATCTCGGCTGCATGCAGATCAATCATCGCTACCATTCTCAGCATTTCACTTCGGTTGCTGACATGCTTGATCCTGCATTGAATGTCGACTACGCAGCCCGCTTCCTGAAAGAGCTCGTGGGGCGTCACGGCAACTGGACCATGGCGGTAGCGCGTTACCATGCTGGACCCGACAACGACCCTGCTCAGAAACGTTATGTCTGTCGCGTCATTACCAATCTCGTTGCGAGCGGCTTCGGTGAATGGACTGCGCAGGCAAAAAATTTTTGCGACACATGAAAAGTCATAAAAGAGTCAATCTGCCATTTCGCGCTCGTCGCCCGGAAATCCGCTTCAATTCACAGATTGTGACACAACGCAACTTAAGCGATTCATGACTCACTAAATTACACATATGAAAAATCGCAGTATCCCCGATTCGGGTCGAGAGTTACCCAATCGTTAATTCCACAAGGCATCTGATTCGGGGCGAGTTGATGATTGTGATCGTAGAGGAGCGCGAGCTCGTCAAAGAGGGCTATGGCGCTCTTTTAGATAGTGAAGGCGTTGCAAGCGCCGGTTTTAAGGCGAATGAATTCAGCGAATGGGTCCAAAGTGTGGCTCCGGACGATCTGCGTTCGGTACGTGCCATTCTGATGGGTGAGGACGCGGTTGCGAACCTTCATCCGCACACCATCCGAAATCGCATTTCGGTTCCGATGATTGCGTTGTCCGATCGCAACTCTCTGGAGAACACGCTGCAGCTTTTCGAGGCAGGCGTGGACGACGTTGTGCGCAAACCGGTCCATGTTCGAGAAATTCTCGCTCGCATTGCCGCGATACGCCGCCGGGCGCAGGAAGAAACGAACTTTCTCGACATCGGCGAATTACGGGTTTTCATGGATGGCCGCGACCCGGAAATTTCCGGTGAGGTTCTGCCGCTTCCCCGCCGCGAACGTCGCATCCTTGAATATCTGGCCACCAATAATGGCAGACGCGTTACCAAGACCCAGGTTTTCAACGCGATCTATGGCATCTTCGACGACGAGGTCGAGGAAAATGTGGTGGAGAGCCACATCTCCAAACTGCGCAAGAAACTGCGCCAGAAGCTGGGCTATGACCCCGTGGATTCGAAGCGTTTCCTTGGCTATCGCCTTGCCACCGGCGCGGAATGAAACCGCTTTCCGCCAGCCTCGCGCAAGCCAGCTGGCATAAGCTTTTCCGCAGAGAGATGGGCATGACGCCCGAATATGTTGATGACAGGAGATAGGCGATGAGCCTTTACGGAATGATGCGGACCGGCGTTTCGGGTATGAACGCGCAGGCCAATCGCCTTTCAACCGTAGCAGACAACATCGCCAATTCCAGCACGACTGGCTACAAGCGCGCCTCGACCGAATTCTCTACCTTGCTGATGCCGCGCGCAGGTGGCGACTACACATCTGGCGGCGTCAATACGACGGTTCGCACCTCCATAGCACAACAAGGCGATCTCAGGTTCACCTCCCAAACCACGGACCTTGCGGTCAATGGCGATGGCTTCTTCGTTGTGTCCGATGCTGCGGGACAGCAGAAATTCCTGACTCGTGCCGGTTCGTTCGTGCCGGATTCGGAAGGCCGCCTGGTGAACGCTGCGGGTTACTACCTGATGGGCGTCGTGCCCGGTACCGGCATTGCCTCGAGTCTCGATGATTTCACCCAGGTCAAGATTTCCACCGACGGCATGGAAGCGACGGCGAGCACGAAGGGCAAGCTGTCTTTCAACCTGCCATCCAATGCGGTGGCCGGCGATACGCACTCCACCTCGATGACCACGTATGACAGCTACGGCAACGAGGTGAAGGTCGCAGTCGAATTCACCAAGACGGCTGGCGTCGACGAATGGACGATGACGGCAACACCCGAGGGTGGCGCGGCAGTAACGCAGACATTGACCTTCGACCCGACAACCCACAGGATCGCGGATGGCGCGACAATCGAGTTTGACGTTCCCGGCGGCAACCTCGTCGCCATTGATCTTTCGGGATCGACAACGCTTGCGGCCGATTTTCAGGTGCAGAATCTCAGCACGGATGGCAACGCGCCAAGTGCGATAGAATCCATTGAGATCGGCAAGGACGGTACGATCTACGCCAACTACGCCAGCGGTGCCTTCAAAGCGATCTACCAGATCCAGCTTGCGACCGTGAACAGTCCGGACCAGCTCTCGGTGCAGAGCGGTAATGTCTTCACGCAGGGTACGGACTCAGGCGAGTACCGCTTTGGCATCCCCGGCGATGGCGCCTTCGGCCAGATCCAGTCGGGCGCATTGGAAAATTCCAATGTCGATATCGCCGAGGAACTTACCAACATGATTGAATCGCAGCGTAGCTACACGGCAAATTCCAAGGTATTCCAGACCGGCTCCGATCTGATGGACGTCCTCGTCAATCTGAAGAGATAACCGGCTGAGCAACTTTTCAGCGGAACGCATATAGATATGTCCCTTTCCTCGGCACTTTCCATCGCGCAATCGGCCCTGCTGAATAATTCTCGGCAGACCTCGGTCATTTCTACGAATGTTGCCAACCAGGGAAACGCAGACTATGCGCGTCGCTCCGGCGTTCTCGTCAGTCAGGGAACAGGCGGTGCACGCCTGATACAGATCCAGCGCGCCGCCAACGAGCAGCTGATGCGCCAAAATCTGACGGCGCAATCGTCCTACGAGGGACAGAAAGCGTTGATGACCGGTCTCGACAAGCTCATGAGCGGTGTCAACGGCATAGATAATGCAAGCTCTGCCAGCGCCTTGATTGGCAAGTTGCGCGAAGCGCTGGACCTATACGGCGCAACGCCCTCCAATAAGACATTGGGCGACACCGTTGTCGAAACTGCTTCGCAACTTGCCCAATCGTTGAACAATGCCAACACGTCGGTTCAGGCAACGCGCACACAGGCCGACGCCGACATTGCAAATCAGGTAGACACGCTCAACGAATTGCTGACGCAGTTCAAGGACGCGAATACTGCGGTCGTCAACGGGACGCGCGCTGGTCGAGATGTGTCGGATTCGCTGGATCAGCGCGACGGTCTGCTGAAGCAGATCGCCAATATCGTGCCGGTCTCGACCATTACGCGGGGTGATAACGATCTCGTCGTGATGACATCCGGCGGCGCTATGCTTTTTGAAACGAACCCGCGCAGTGTGACGTTCGAGCGCTCCGAAACACTGGCCGCCGGTGTCGATGGAAACGCCGTCTATATCGACGGTGTGGCGCTTGACGCCGGCACCGGCGCGAACACAACCGCCCAAGGGTCGATTGCGGGGCTGCTGCAGTTGCGCGATACGGTGGCGCCTACCTTGCAAAACCAGCTTGACGAGATCACGCGCGGCCTCATTACGGCATTCGCCGAAACGTCCAATAGCGGTAATCCTGCCCTGACCGGCCTCTTCACGTGGGACGGCGCGCCAGAATTGCCGGCGGATGGAACCTTGATCGCCGGCCTTTCACGTCAGATCAAGGTCAACGATGCCTATAAAGCCAATTCGGAATTATTACGCGATGGCGGCGCGAATGGCGCGGACCATACGCAAAACGACACTGGAGCAGCTTCCTTCAGCGACCGTTTGATCGCCTTGTCCGATGCACTTGATGAGCCGAGGGCATTTTCATCCGACGCAGGTCTCGAAAGCAGCACGCGATTGGAAGATTTTGCCAGCTCTTCGGTAGGCTGGTTGGAAAGCGCCCGGAAAAGCGCAAACAGCGCCGCAGAAACCAAGGCCGCTTATCTCAATTACGCCTCAAGCGCATTGTCCTCTGCCACCGGCGTCAATATCGATCAGGAAATGTCCACACTGCTCGATCTGGAACACTCCTACTCCGCAACCGCCCGTATCATATCTACCGTCGATGCCATGTTGGCCGAACTCCTAGCAGCAGTGAGATAAGCCCGTGAAAGCTTCCTACGTCTCCTCATCCGCCATTTCCGAAGCCCTGCGTTACTCGCTGTCGCGCATGCAAAAGGACTTGGTGCAGAACCAGCAGGAAGCAACGCTCGGCCGGCACGCCGATGTCGGTCTGGCCCTTGGCGCCTCTACCGGACAGGCCGTTTCGCTTCGACGTGATACGGACAGGCTGAATAGTCTGCTGAATGCCAATAGTCAGGCAACCAATCGACTTGAGGCAACCCAGGCTTCCCTCACCGTTGCGCAGGAAGCCTCAACAAAGTTTCTGACGACGCTGACGGCAGCGACCGGCGGCAATGTCCATCGCTCCGTTCTTGCCGCCGAAGCGAAAAGCACGCTCGCCCAGCTCACGGACGCCCTCAACACCTCCATTAATGGCCAGTTTATCTTCGCGGGCATCAATACCGACGCCAAACCGGTCGCCGATTTCAATGACCCAAACTCGCAAGCACGCCAAGCTTTCGAGACGGCCTTTGAAACCCGCTTCGGTTTTGCAATGGATGACCCTCAGGTTGCCACCATTCCAGCGGAAGACATCGTGTCGTTCGTCGATACGGAAGTGAACGAATTGTTCATGGGCGATGGCTGGGGCGAGCATGTATCGAGCGCCAGCGACCAGTTGATTTCCGCTCGAATCAGCCTGAACGAAACCGCGGATGTTTCGGTCAGTGCCAATGAAGATGCCATTCGGCAGATGATGATGGGTGTGGTCACGATAACTCTGCTGGCGGACACGCCTCTCTCGACCGATGCGATGAAAGCAGTCACCGATCGCAGTCTTGAGCAATTCGGCGGGGTTGTTGGCGAGATCGGCCAGCTGCAGTCACGCACCGGTATTATCCAGAATCGCGTCAACTCGGCATCAACGCGCGTTGAAAGCCAGGTTCAGGTCTTTCAAGCCATGACCCTCGATCTGGAATCCGTTGATCCTTACGAGGCAGCCACGAAGGTAAATGACCTCCTGACACAGATCGATGTCGCTTATGCGCTTACTGCGCGCATCCAAAATCTAAGCCTGCTCAACCACCTGAGATAATGCGTATCCACGCACCCGTCCGAACCGGAGACGCTCCCTTGTATCAGTTTTCCTACGCCGACGTTCAGACCGATTCCATGGTTGATGCGCGTGAGCGTGAGCGCCAGTTGCTCGACCGCTCTATCGAAATGCTGCAGGATGCAAAGGGCACGGGCGCCACATCGCGGCCGACAATAGAGGCCGCACATTTCACCATGCGACTCTGGACAACCTTCATCGAAGACCTCGGCACGAGCGACAATTCGCTGCCCAAGGAGCTTCGCGCCAACCTGATTTCGATCGGCATCTGGGTCGTGCGGACGCTTGAAGACATTCGTGCCGGCAGATCGGAAGATTACGATGGCGTCATCGAGATTTCACGCATCATTCGCGACGGCATCCAATGAAGAAAAGCATCAAGATATCGCTGAAACCCGGCGAAAAAATCTACGTTAACGGTGCCGTGATCCGCGTGGATCGCAAGACCTCGCTTGAATTTCTTAACGATGTCCAGTTCCTGCTTGAAAATCACGTCATGCAGCCCGAGCAGGCAACGACACCGCTCAAGCAGCTCTATTTCATCGTGCAGGTGATGATGATGAGTCCGCATGATTGTGAGCAGGCAAAAGCTCTGTTCCAGCGGTCCATTCCGGTTCTTCTCCACACCATCAAGGTGCCGGAAATCCTTGCTGGTCTTAAGCATATAGACGCTCTTGTCGCACAGGGCGATGTCTATGAGGCGTTGAAGCAAATTCGTACACTCTATCGCTTCGAAGAGCCTGTCGTGACCGAAACCGATGAAACACCGGCCCTTCGCGCCGTTGCTGGAGAGTAAGATGACGACAGTATCCCAGACGTCCGGCGTCAGCACCCACAGTACAAGTTCCGCCAATGCGACGTCAGCTGCTTCCGCTGCCAGTGTAGATTACCAGTCCTTTCTGAAACTGCTCATCGCGCAGATGCAGAATCAGGATCCGACAGCACCGATGGACGCTACGCAATACGTCTCCCAGCTTGCCACTTTTTCTCAGGTTGAGCAGACCATCCAGACCAATAACAAGCTCGATCAGATCATGCAGTCATCGATGTTGTCGCAGGCTGGCAGCATCATCGGTCTCAAGGTGACATCGGCTGACGGAGAAACCTCCGGCATCGTCAAGTCGGTGAAACTCTATTCCGACGGCATGATCGCGACCCTGGATACAGGCGCCGAACTCGCGGTGGGGCCAGGCGTCACCATTTCGCCTGCACAAGCCTGAGGCACTTGATCCATGAACGAGGCGGATGCGCTCGATATCGTCCAATATGCAATCTGGACCGTCATCACCGCCTCCGGTCCTGCCGTTGCCGCTGCAATGCTCGTCGGCATAGGCATCGCACTTATTCAGGCTTTGACGCAGGTGCAGGAAATTACCCTAACCTTCGTTCCCAAGATCATAGCAATCTTCCTCATGATCGCCGTGACAGCACCGTTCATGGGCGCGCAAATATCCACGTTTACGAATCTGATCTTCGAACGGATCGAAAACGGATTCTGATAAAGATCGCGTTCACGAAGCGATGTACTAAGGGATCCGCGTCCAGCGATCAGGCGATTTTCTTACCGTTCTGAAACGTTCCGACAAAATCAAAAGCTTGGCTTTTCTTGAGGCGGTGCCACAAATAAGCGGGTTGATAGGCGTGACTTTCAAGCTTGAACGTATTTCTGAGTTCTGAATTCACAACTCCTTGTATGGCAAGCTGTTCTGCAACCATCTGATAGCAAAGAACCACGTGGCCGGAACAAAAGAATGAGTATCCACCATCATACAAGCGATCAATAATACGATTCGTGTTATCGCGATCTTTCAGTTTTGCTCTTGAGAAAATGGCACGGGCCGCCCCTTTCGCACCAAACATATTGTACGAAACAGGGCCGCTGAGTTTGCTGCGGCCATCTTTAAAGCTTCCGGTGACGTTAAGCAGGCTTCCATCGGTTCCGGTCTTCCAAAATCTGGCCCTATCCATCATCATTCTGGCTGCTTCAGCTGCACCAGCAGCAACCTCAGTATCCTTGCACCGGAAAACATCGTAAACATACTGAGCATTCCGCTCCATCAAGCCATTTTCACCGATGCCAGCGCCACTCATTTCAATGATGCTTGTGGAAGAGCTTGCAATTCCTGCATGCGTGTATTTTGACGGTCCAGTGCCGAAGCTTTGAGCAAATGCGATGACCCTGCTTGTTACCTTTCCGTCATGACATTTTACAAGAATATCGCCCTTATAAATCGAATTAAATTTATTTTTAGACATCTAGTCTACCACCTGAAATAAAAAAATACCTTCATTTATCCCTGATTTATTCATTTTCAGAAAATTTATTGATCTGGATTTTAATACTGATATTCCCTCGATCTTTACGATCGAGGCACACCCGCTTCGCGCAAGCTTGAGTCGCTAGAAATCTGGTCCAAAGGCGGAATTCCGTCGAGATGACAGGACTGGCTCATGGCGATCGCCGATATTCTGACCGCACCCAAGTCGCAACAAAGCGGCCGCGACATCGGCTTTGCCTTGGGTATCGTGGTCATTCTGGCTGTTCTTTTTCTGCCTATACCAGCATTCCTGATCGATATGGGGCTGGCCTTCTCGATTGCCGTCTCTGTGTTGATTCTAATGGTCGCATTGTGGATTGACCGGCCGCTGGACTTCTCGTCCTTCCCAACAGTCTTGCTCATTGCCACGATGCTGCGCCTGGCACTCAACATTGCCACCACCCGCGTAATCCTTTCGCATGGTGCGGAGGGCACGCATGCGGCAGGCTATGTGATCTCGGGTTTTGCCAATCTCGTGATGAGCGGCGACTTCGTAATCGGCCTCGTCGTCTTCATGATCCTGATCATCGTCAATTTCATCGTCATCACCAAAGGTGCCACGCGTATCGCTGAAGTGGGCGCGCGCTTCACCCTTGATGCCATTCCCGGAAAACAGATGTCGATCGACGCTGATCTTTCTGCGGGCTTGATCGACGAGAAGCAGGCGCAAAAACGCCGCAGCGAACTGGAAGAAGAAAGCTCCTTCTTCGGCTCGATGGACGGCGCATCGAAATTCGTACGCGGCGATGCGATCGCCGGCCTCATCATCACGGCGATCAACATCGTAGGCGGCATCATCATCGGCTATTTTCGCCACGGCATGGAACTGAGCCAAGCTGCTGACGCCTACGTCCGTCTTTCGGTTGGCGACGGTCTTGTGACGCAGATTCCGGCGCTCATCATCTCATTGGCTTCAGGCCTGCTCGTTTCCAAAGGCGGCACCCGCGGCTCAGCCGACAAGGCCGTCTTTGGCCAGCTCGGCGCCTATCCACGCGCGCTTTTCGTCGCAGCAACCCTGCTGACATTCCTCGCACTGATGCCTGGCCTGCCCTTTCTGCCCTTCGCGACGCTGGCTGTTATCATGGGCTTCATCGGCTATATCGTGCCGCTACGCCTTGCCCGCGCGAAAGCCGAAGAAGACAAGATTGCTCGACAGAAAAATCTCGAGAAAGTCGATGAAGAGCAAAACTCCATCAGGACCTCGCTCAAGACGCCGGAAGTCGAACTCGTTATTGGCAAGCAGCTCTCCATGCGTCTTTCGACCTCGCATCAGGAGCTGACCTATCGCATGGGCCGCATGCGCAAGAAGTTCGCCGTGGCATATGGATTCGTCGTGCCGGAGGTGAAGCTGACCGACGATTTCGCCATTCCGGGAAAAGGCTACCGCATCAAGATTCATGGTTCGGTGGTCTCGGAATATCAAATGCGCGTCGGGGAAGTAATGGTCTTGCTCGGTAATCGCCCTACCCCACAAATCCCTGGCGAGGAAGTACGCGAACCGGCCTTCGGCATGCGCGCCTATTCGGTACCGGAAGCCTTCATCGAAGACCTGAAGCGCGAACAATTCGCCTATGCAGACAATCTTTCGGTGCTGCTGACACATCTCTCGGAAGTCATTCGCAACAACCTGCCGCAGCTTCTTTCCTACAAGGACATGAAGGCGCTGATCGACCGTCTCGATCCGGAATATCGCAAGCTGACAGACGAGATCTGCTCCAGCCACATCTCTTATCCGGGTCTGCAAGCCGTTCTGAAAATGCTGCTGGCCGAGCGAGTATCGATCCGAAATCTGCACCTCATCATCGAAGCCATTGCAGAAATTGCCCCGCACGTGCGCCGCACCGAGCAAATCGTTGAACATGTACGCATGCGCATGGCGCAGCAGATTTGCGGCGATCTCACCGAGAACAATGTGCTCAAAGTCCTGCGCCTCGGTAATCGATGGGATCTTGCCTTTCACCAAAGCCTCAAGCGCGATGCAAAGGGAGAAGTGCGCGAATTCGACATCGATCCGCGTCAACTCGAGGAATTCGGGCAGCAGGCGAACCAGACGATCCGCGCGCATCTGGATGCCGGCGAACGTTTCGCCATCGTGACCGCCCCGGAAGCGCGCCCCTATGTCCGGATGATCATCGAGCGCATGTTCCCGACATTGCCGGTGCTGAGCCACGTCGAAATCGCGAAGGGAGTCGAAATCTCCGTAATGGGATCGATCGCGTGAATGCGAGCCTGGAGCAGCTCGTTCTCGCGGCAATGATTGCTTTTTGTCGCGTCGGCAGCTGCTTTCTTCTGATGCCAGGCTTCTCAAGCATCCGTCTGCCTGCGCAAATCCGCTTGTTCATCGCGGTGGCAGCAAGCCTGACCATTCTCATGATGCTATCCAACCGCATCCTGCCCTTTGTTGACTCGCGCCCCGCAATCCTCCTGCCTCTGATGGCATCTGAAATCATGATAGGGGGCCTGATCGGTCTGCTGACGCGCGTCTATTTGCTGGCGATCCAGTTCATGGGATCAGCAATTGCCATGACCATGGGCTTCAACAATATGGTCGGCACAGCGATCGAAGAACCGGAGCCACAAGCAGCCATAACGACGCTGATCAGCTTTTCCGTTCTGCTCGTTCTCTTTACCTTCGACTTCCACCATGAAGTCATTCGTGCGCTGATTGCATCCTATGACGTCGCGCCGCTTCAGGGCATTTTCCCGACACGGGCGTCGCTTATCGATCTTACTGATACGCTCGGGGAGAGTTTCATGGTGGCCCTGCGTCTTGGCAGTCCGTTCATCGCCTATGGGCTGCTGGTCAATCTCGCCATTGGCTTCATCAATAAGCTGACACCCCAAATCCCGATCTACTTCATCTCCCTGCCCTTCGTCATCGCGGGCGGTCTTGTGCTGCTTTATTTTGCAGTTCCGACTTTCCTCTCCCTTGCTGCCGATTCATTTATTCCGACGACGATAGGCCGGTGATGCGCAACGATCCCAGAAAGCTCGCCCGGCTCGTCAAATTGCAGCGTCAGGTGGAACAACTGCATGCGGCAAGACAGGGGCAACTTCTTGCGCAAAAGCTGGCTGCGGAGAAGGAAGCAGGACAGCTTATCGAACAGGCAAACCGAGGCGGCACGACCGCACAGCTGTTTCCGGAACTCTACTACCGCCACATTAACGAATGCGCGGCGCGTGGCGTACAGAAAGGCGAGGCTGCGGCCATTGAAGGCGAGACACGAGCAACGGTGCGACGTCGTGCCGAACGACTGGAAGAAAAACTGGTCGAGGCAAGGCGTAATGAGGAGCGACAGCGCGAGGAGTGCGAGAATCTTGAGCGCATCCAGAATACGAGCGTCAAAATCGCGGCAAGGTTCAAACAAGTTTGACCTGTCATAATGGCTTCATCGAACAAGGAGACGTGCGTCTTGGCTATTTCCCCTCCCGGCGACATCGTGATGGATGTGGTGCGCGCCGCCGATCCGACGAAGGCTGCACAGGCACGCGAACAGCTGACGCTGGCACGATCCTCCGCCACCTCCGGCAATTCGGTCTCATTTAATGTCGGACGCCTCGCTGAGAAGAAGACCGCCCCGGAAAGCTTCGTGAAATTCGAAGCCATGGTGCTGCAGAGCTTTGTCCAGGCGATGCTGCCAAAGGACGCCGAGCAGGTCTACGGCAGCGGAATTGCCGGCGATATGTGGAAAGGCATGATGGCCGAGCACATCGCCGATGCGATAGCCAGGGGTGGCGGCATCGGCATCGCCGAGAAGGTACTCAACGGCCACACGGTCGATGAAGAAGGCAACAAAACCGCCGTCATGGGTATTGTTGATTCCGCGATCGGCGATAAGGACCGCGAGGCGCTTCGCTCTGACGCGCTCGTGAGCAAAATTCAGACAGAAATCATGCGCGGGCTGGACGAGCCGCGTAATGCCGAAACGATAAACAAAACCAGCAGGCAAGCGACATGAACGAGATCGCATCTTCCAATCAGCTAACGGTCGCAGCAGCCGGGTCCTCCTCGGAGAAGGCCAATGGCGCACTGTTTTCGATCCTTGCGCGCGTCGAGCGGACGATCGAGGAAGAAACCAATGCATTTCGCACCAATCGCGACTTCGATATCGGTGCCTTCAATGCCCGCAAGAGCCGCTGCCTTTACGAACTCAACCGCGCGATCAAAGACATGGGAACCAGCGACCTTGACGGTGCGCTGGAAACGGGTCTCGTGCGCCTCAAGCGCAAGCTCGAGGAAAACGAGACTGTTATCCGCGCCCATATCACGGCCGTAACCGAGGTGGCGGTGCTGTTGCGTGACACGATCGAGAGGAGCGAAGCCGACGGCACCTACTCGGCCAACGAATTCGGCGCGGTGAAGGAGGCATGATCCGCCTCCTGATCGCCGCCGTCTGGATCTGCGCCGTCACCGCGGGGGCTGTGTTCTATTCCTACGGGTCGGCGGGATCATCAGCAAGTGCCAGCGCCCCCGCGTCCCACGGCGCACGAGAGGCGGCGAAGACGGAGATCATGTCAGTACCAGTCGTACGTGACGGCCGCATCAATGGCTATTTTCTGGCTCGTTTCACCTATATCGTCGACAAGACGGCAAAAAGCGCATTGCCGATTCCGGTCGATACCTTGCTGCTGGATCAATTGCACACTTATCTATTCGCGAACCCGCAGATCGACTTCGAACAAACGAAGACGGTCGATCTCGATGCACTGCGCAACGGCTTGAAAGAATCGATCAACGCCCGCACCAATTCGGAACTCATTGCCGATGTGCTGGTCGAGCAGGTGGACTATCTCGCACGCGGCGACATTCGCAACCAGCGCGCCGATCGCATGGCGCGTGACAAGCCACGTTCGACGCAGACAGAGACGAGCACGTCAGCATCTCACTGAGTACATATCGTTTTCAATTTACATCGACGTAAACGTCAATATTATGCCGCTGCGGTGATGGAGCGGCAATTGGCTTCATGCATTATTTTGGCTGAGCCGGATAATCGGCAGACGAAGAATTACAGGGAGCGACAATGAGCATCGAAACGCTTGCAAGCCAGATTCAGTCGAAACTCGACGGCAGTGGCTTTTCCAGGAATGTCAAGCTGGACCTCGGCAGCGATGGCGTCATCGTGTTGGACGGCGAAGTCGTGTCCACGGAAAACAGCGATGCCGACTGCCTGATCGAGGTTTCGAAGGACAATCTGGAAAAGATCGTCGCTGGAGATTTGAACCCTACCACCGCGGCTATGACCGGAAAGATGAAGATCAAGGGCGACATGTCCGCTGCCATGGCGCTTGCCGGCGTTCTCTGATTCCATCATCTACGAAAACACAGAAAGGTGGCCTATGGGCCCCCTTTCTGCATCTCCAGACCCGAAAGAAGCTTGAAAAGCTCAGGCGGCCCTCCGGCCTGCCATTGGCTTCAGGGATTGGCTGCGATGGCCGCAGGCGCGCAACACGCCATGCACGCCCGAAAGAGCGTCTTTCGTCAGTTCAAGGGCCTGAAAGCGTGAACGCTCAAACGGACCCGGCATGGCAAGGTTGCCAGTCAACTCGGCCGAAAAACCGAAGCGAGAATAATAAGAAGCATCGCCTACGAGTATGATCGCGTCATGACCAAACTGTGCGGCAAGAGTAATGGCATGGCGCATGAGCAATGACCCGATGCCAGCGCCCTTTACCTCCGCTTCGACAGCCAGGGGCCCGAGCAACAGGAGCGAACGACCATGCGCGCCCTTCGCGGTGACGTGCCATAGGCGCACCGTGCCAACCAGGCGCCCCGCGCCGTTGACCGCGGAAAGTGCAAGGCCTTCGGCAGGCAAGCGCCCACGGCGCAGCTTTTCAGATGATTTGCGTGTGCGCTTCGCACCCATGGCGCGATCGAGCAGCGCCTCACGCGCATCGACATCGCCGGCTGTTTCCTGACGGATCAGGACGGCATCATTGTTGAAATTGACCGGCGCGGTCTGCTCGGTAAGCGTGGTCATGGCATGAATTCCCACTAGCCGAAGGGTTGTAAAAATCGCAGGCAGAAGCACCGGCGCGCGCGACGCGCGCCAGGCCTGCTCTGTGCTGAAGGCGATGCGCCAGGTTGGAGAGGTCAGTATCCTCGCCGGCGCACCATCTTCAGATGACGTAGGATCGGAGCGGTTCGAAACCGTTGAACGCCACGGCCGAATAAGTCGTGGTATATGCGCCCGTGCCTTCGATCAGGATTTCGTCACCAATGGTGAGCGAAAGTGGAAGCGGGTAAGGCGTCTTTTCATAGAGCACGTCCGCGCTATCGCAGGTCGGGCCTGCAAGCACGCATGGCGCCAGTTCGTCACCATCGCGCGGCGTAACGATCTTGTAGCGGATCGCCTCGTCCATGGTTTCGGCGAGACCACCGAATTTGCCGATATCGAGATAGATCCAGCGCTTGTCATCGTCCTCGGACTTCTTCGAGATCAGCACGACCTCGGTCTTCACCACCCCCGCATTCCCAACCATGCCGCGCCCCGGCTCGATGATGGTCTCCGGCAGCGTATTGCCGAAGTGCTTGCGCAGATAGCCGAAGATCGCCTGACCATAGGCTTCCGCCTGAGGAACATCCTTCAGATAACGGGTCGGGAATCCGCCGCCCATATTGACCATCTTGAGTACGATACCTTCGTCCGCCAAGGTCTTGAAGACCATTTCGGCATCACCTAGCGCACGGTCCCAGGCGGAAAGATCGGTCTGCTGGGAGCCTACATGGAATGACACGCCATAGGCGTCGAGGCCCAGCGAGTAGGCATGACGCAGAACGCCCACAGCCATGGACGGCACACAGCCGAACTTGCGCGACAGCGGCCACTCAGCGCCTTCGCCATCGGTCAGAACGCGGCAGAATACGCGAGAACCGGGAGCGGAACGTGCAACCTTCTCGACTTCGGCTTCACAGTCCACCGCAAAAAGGCGAATACCGAGCTGATAGGCGCGCGCGATATCGCGCTCCTTCTTGATTGTGTTGCCAAACGAAATACGCGACGGCGTTGCACCAGCATCCAGCGCCATTTCAATTTCCGCCACCGAGGCTGTATCGAAGGAAGACCCCATATCGGCAAGCAGCTTCAGCACTTCCGGCGCAGGATTGGCTTTGACGGCATAAAAAATGCGCGAATCCGGCAGTGCCTTTTCGAAGGCACGGTAATTTTCGCGCACGACATCGAGGTCCAGAACCATGCAGGGACCGTCAGGGCGTCGGGTTGCGATGAAATCAAGAATGCGCTGCGTGGCCATCATAGTCTCCATCTGCCGCAAGAGCGTGCAATAGGCCGGCCGCACGGTGCAAGGCATGCATCACGTACGTTCCGTTTGTGGACAATGACGCTGCAAGAACACACGAGACGGCCGTTGGAGAAACCGAAGCGGATGCAATGCTGCGTTGCGATTGAACCAGGCCAGAAACTGGTCTGCGTTCGCTTTTGTCTGCCTAGATATTGGAGGGGATTTCCCACCGCACTCTACGGCAATGAAGGTGTGCCTCTTCAGCATTCCCGGTTTGTGGACAACCGGTAGACACTAGAAAGGCCCGCACCGTCGTTGCTTCAAGATGTCCTTGCTATGTCGGTTGGCCGATATAGCAACTGGGCGTGTTAGCTCCCAGGTACCGTCCCGATTTCTCCGCCATTCCGGAGCTCGGGGGACACCCACAGGCACGTGCGACTTTGGGCAAGCCGGGATTTAATAAAAACGCTCACCGGAATCAATAGGTTTTTGCGGGATTCTGCAAAAAAAATGCGCAACTTGCTCACTGTCACGGCGGCGACATGGCAGCGTCATTTCTGCGCCATTTTATGACGCTCTCGGCCTATTTATGGAACGCGAGTTCAGGTCAATTTAATCGCCTTGCCGCGCTGCACTCGCTAATGTGTCGGTAATGATTCGGTCCTGCCCGCCGCAGCGCCCCCAAGACCCGGAACGGAGACCTTGCGATGGACACACTCACCCGCATGCGAGCCTTTATCGACGTCGTCGAAGCGGAAGGCTTCTCCGCTGCCGCACGCAAGATCGGACGTTCCAAGGCCCTGCTCTCCAAATATGTGCGTGAACTGGAGGATGAATTGGGCGCCCTGCTCCTCAATCGTACGACGAGACAATTTTCTCTGACGGAGGCAGGCCATACATATTATGCGCGCGCCTCCGAGATTATCCGCGAGGTCGATAGTTTGCAGGAAGCCGTGCGCGATACCTCGGGCGGCATTGGCGGACGCATCAAGGTTTCCGCCTCG
Organism: Limoniibacter endophyticus; assembly: GCF_014652835.1. Classification (GTDB taxonomy): domain Bacteria; phylum Pseudomonadota; class Alphaproteobacteria; order Rhizobiales; family Rhizobiaceae; genus Limoniibacter; species Limoniibacter endophyticus. Next base: position 139,790 of record NZ_BMZO01000002.1, on the reverse strand, counting down.
CGCAGTTTCGCCGATGCGCCAATCGGCCAGTCGCTTATCGATTTTGCCCTGGCCCATCCCGATATCGTGCTCGACATCCGGCTGGACGATCGCTTCGTGGATCTGGTCGAGGAGGGATTCGACGTGGCGATTCGTCTGAGCCGGCTCCAGGACTCTTCGATGATCGCGAAGAAGCTGGCGCCCTTTTCCAGCGTTCTCTGCGCTTCTCCGGCTCTGATCGAGCAAGCGGGAATGCCCCGACAACCGCGCGATCTCGCCGGTCGTCCCTGCATCATCGACACGAATGCCCGCACGCTCGGCAACTGGCCCTTCATCAACGAAAACGGTGATCCGATCTCCGTCAACGTTTCAGGCCCGATCGAGGTTAACAGTCCGCTTGCCGCGCGATCGGCGGCCATTGCCGGCCTGGGATTTGTCTACCTGCCCGATTTCATTGCCTTTCCGGCGATCAAGAGTGGCGTTCTGGTTAGCGTGCTCGATGAATTCATCCAATCTGAGGCGGCGATATACGCAGTTTATCCGCATCGCCGCTATCTACCGGCCAAGATTCGCACCTTCGTCGATTACCTTGCGCACTGGTTCAAGAACAAGCCAATAGAGCAATGTCCACCGGGGCTTTGAGGGCAGCGTCCCAATTTCGCCCCCATCATGGGAAATGAAGCAGTGAACCGTTCGGGAGAATTTCCCTCGTCATGAGACATGCCCTTCGCCTTGTCGCGCTTCTTGCCGTGCTGATCGCGCCAGCTCCTGCCTTCGCGCATCCGCATGTCTTCGCGGAGGCGCGTCTCGACGTGATGCTCGAGGGTGAAAACGTCCGCTCGCTGCGTCACCTGTGGCGCTTCGATGACCTCTTCTCTTCAACGGTGATACTCGAATTCGACAAGAACGGCGACAATGTGCTGGATCCGGAGGAGATGGCGGAAGTCTCCAAAGTGATCTACGATTCCATCGGCGACTTCGACTATTTCCAGTTCGTCACGGTTGATGGCAAAGAAATAAAGATGGCCCCGCCCGACGATTTGAAGGCGCTCTATCAGGACGGCCAGCTTATCATCATGTATGAATCCATGCCGCAAGACATCTTGCCGCTGAAGGGTACGATGCAATTTGGTGTCTACGACCCTACCTTCTATACGGCCATCGACTTCGTTGAAGACGCGAATATGGCGGTGAAGGACCTCCCTTCGCGTTGCACGACCTCCGTCGTCCGTCCGGACCCGGATGAAGCTATCGCACAGAACCAGGGCTCCTTGACGGAAGCGTTTTTCAACGATCCTAATGGCAACGATCTGTCGAAGCTTTTCGCCACCAAGTTCCAATTCGATTGCAAGGATACGCAATAGATGAAGACGGCCGCGATTCGCTGTTTCCTGGTTTTAATAGCAGTTGCCATGATGCTTCCGGCAATCGCTCATATGGCGCATGCGCAGAGCTCGCTCGGCATCGGCTCCAACGAAGCGACGCTGCCTTCAACCGGCTGGTTCGCGCCGCTGCTCAACTGGATCAACACGCAGCAGCAAAGCTTTTACGGAATGCTGCGCCAGACGCTCTCTGCGATGCGTCAGGACAATTCAGCGCTGCTGCCGCTGATCGGCCTCTCCTTCGTCTACGGCATATTCCACGCCGCTGGCCCTGGCCACGGCAAGGCAGTGATATCATCTTACATGCTGGCCAATGAAATCGCCTTGCGCCGGGGTATCCTGCTCTCGGTGATATCCGCAATTTTGCAGGGTCTTACCGCAGTTCTGTTGGTCGGCGCAGCTTTCCTCTTCCTGCGTAAGCTCTCCATCGGAATGACACAGGCAACGTGGGCCGTCGAGGTTTGCAGCTACGCTATGGTGACGCTTTTCGGAGCCTGGCTGCTCTACAAGAAAATAACGCCGCTCGTACGCCACTGGCTGTTGACGAGGGAGGTAAGACGCCCTGCCCCGCATTCTCTTTCCGCAGCAGTCGCGTTTCAGCCCGCCACACAGCTTCGCGCCTGCGCCAATACTCCCCGTTCGGCAAACAGCTTTGTCTGCGATGCGCCAACAAGTGAAGCGAGCGAGATCTGCACTACCTGCGGGGTCGCACATGCTATCGATCCCGCGCGATTCGCTTCCGAAAAGATGGACTGGAGGGCAGCTGGCTCTGCGCTTCTGGCAGTCGGCCTGCGACCCTGTTCCGGCGCCTTGATCGTACTGACCTTTTCTTTCATGAACGGCTTATGGCTCGGTGGGCTGCTCTCGGTGCTTGCCATGTCGCTCGGCACCGCCATCACGGTCGCAGCTCTGGCAATGATGGCCGTCGGCGTGAAAGGTTTTGCCTTGTCGCGAGCGTCAAATCCCCACATCTCCACCGCGATCCACCATACAATCGAAATCGGCGGCGCTGCATTCGTCCTGATTATTGGCTTGCTGCTTCTGAGCGCGTCACTTTCGGCCTGAAGCCTAGTATCGCCCCCGCAGCCAGAAGATACCAAAGAAGGCCGCGACGAAGATAAGAGCAACGGCGCCACCGAGAAAGGGCGACACATCGCCAAGCCCCAGAATGATTGATGGCAGGAAATAGGCTACGCTCCCGAAACCGCCCAGAACGACGGCGGCGCCTAGCACGCTTTTCCGGCTGTTCTCATCCATGCCAGCATCCCTCCCGCAGCTCCAGATAGCTGCACCGTCTATTCTGACTGGAGAAATTTCTTTCGCAAGTCCTCCAGGCGCGTAATCTGCTTTCCCTCTGCATCGAAATTGGCAGGAGAAAGCCATGCCTCATAGGCCTGCTTCAACGCCGGCCACTCGCTATCGATGATCGAGAACCAGGCTGTGTCGCGATTCTCTCCCTTGACTATCAGATGTTGGCGGAACAGGCCCTCGAAGGTGAAACCGAAACGCTGCGCAGCGCGCTTGGACGGTTCGTTGCGATTATTGCACTTCCACTCGAAGCGCCGGTAGCCAAGGTCATCGAACAGATAGCGTGCCGTCAGATAAAGCGCCTCGGTCGCGCCTCGCGTGCGCGACAGGTCTGGCCCCCAGTAGATATTGCCGATCTCACCTACGCCGTTCTTGGCATCGATACGCATGATCGCCTGACGCCCCAGCGCCTTGCCGCTTTTCTCATCGACAATGGCGAAGAACAGAGGATCGACGGATTCAAGCGCACCGCCAAACCACTTGTCGAAAACCGCACGGTCATCTGAAGCTGCCTCGAAAAGCCAGCGAAAACGCTCCGACGCATCCGCGACACTCGAAGCGGCAAAGAGATCGTCCCCATGCTGGGCAGCAAGCGGCTCGAGCCGCACGTAATGTCCTGCCAGCACCAGACGCTGCGGTTTCCCGAAAATCTTATCCTCAAGCGATGCCATTCGTTCCTCCAGTCGTTCGCCTCCTTGTATGACTGAGCGAGGTGAAATGAGAATGCATCAACTGTATTGGACCAAAAGATTAGCGCAATCGGCATAAAAAATGAGCGGCCTTTAGGGGGCCGCTCAAGTCAGGGGTCGAATCCGCTTGGGAGGAGAAGAGCTGATTCGAAACACCAATGTACTATTGCCAGATTAACTCGTCGTTACTTTTCATCTCAGAATAAAATCGAATTGTGCATAGAATAAAATGTTCTTATATTTTATTTATACAGCAATCTCTTGTTGTTCTTTTACTGCCGTATCGACATGATCGGTCAGCGCATCCGGAAGATTAAGCGCTGTTGCCAATTCGTCGAGAAAGCGGCGTTCGGCGCGTGCGTCCGGGTCGATTGTCAGGCGGGCAGCAGTGTAAATCTCGACTTTCTGCGCATCCGTCTGAGCCTGTGCCGCGAGTTGATGGATATCGAGCGGTTTGGCGATCTCTGCATCGATGAATTGCTTGTCTTCTGCATCCACGCCCGACGCATCGAGCTTGCCCATGATATGCACCCGTTCTGCATCGTCGATATGACCATCAGCATTAGCAGCAGCAATCATCACGCGCACGAGAGAAAGTGCAAATTCATCCTCGCCCTGTGGGGCCATGGACGGATGAAAACTTGTATCAGCTGGCGGCGGCAGAAGCTCAGGCTCAGCCTGTGCCGGATTAGGCTGCGTCTGCGGTCTCTCGCCCGCCTGATAATGCTGGTAGGCCTTGTAAGCCAAACCGGCAACGGCGGCCAGACCACCCAGTTTCAGCGCCGACCCACCCAGCGAACGCCCCGTTTTAGTGCCCAGTAATACAGCAGCGATCGCACCTGTCGCCAACGGATTATTCCTTGCCAGCTGTGTCAAATCCCCCGCTTTCGATCCAACGGATCCCTGCATTCCGGGCACCTTTGAACCGAGAAAATCACCGAGCAGCTTTTTAGGATCGAACATCCGCATCTCCAGGTTAGAAGGCTCTACGAGCCGGAAAATCCGACACGTTTGAACCAGTTGAAAGCGACATTTAGATGACCCTCGCGGACGCCGCTTTCAAGGAAAGCAAATGAGATACTGCTTCGGGGCTGAAACCTGTTCGCTTTTTCTGGAGCTTGGCTTAGCTGCCAATATGGGCCTTGCCGGCTTTTTCGGCGAGCTCTACCTGCTTCTGGCGCTCTGCGAAACGCCTGCGATCCTCTTCCGAACGCTCATCATGGCAATGCGGGCATGATATGCCCTCCACGAAGAGGGCCGACAGCTTCTCCTCCGGCATCAGTGGATGGCGGCAGGCACGACAGAGCGTAGCCTCCCCTGTCTCAAGGCCGTGCTTGAGCGAGACGCGTTCGTCAAACACGAAGCACTCGCCCTGCCACAAACTTTCTTCCTGCGGCACATCTTCAAGATATTTCAGGATGCCGCCCTTCAGATGATACACCTCTTTCAGCCCCAGCCTGTGCATGAAAGCGGTTGCCTTCTCGCAACGAATTCCGCCCGTACAGAACATGGCGAGCTTCTTGCCTTCGAAATCCTCCTTGCGCGCCTTTGCCCAGTCGGGAAACTCGCGGAAGGTTTCAGTGTCTGGATTGAGGGCGTTCTTGAAGGTGCCTATGGCGACTTCGTAGTCGTTACGGGTGTCGATCACCACCGTATCGGGGTCTGCAAGCAGCGCATTCCAGTCACGCGCTTCGACGTAGGTGCCAACGTCCTTGCTTGGATCGATATCTTCGACACCCATCGTGACGATCTCTTTCTTGAGCCGCACCTTCATCCGATAGAAAGGCATGAGCTCGGCGCGACTATACTTGACCTCTATCCCGCTCAGCTCCGGCACGGCATTCAACCAGTCGACCAGCGCGTGAATGGCCGCATCCGCACCCGCCACAGTGCCGTTGATCCCCTCGTGCGCAAGCAGAAGCGTGCCCTTGATACCTTTTTCTTCACAGAAGGCGGCAAGAGGTTCGCGCAACTCGGAAAAGCGGGAAAAACCCGCAAAACGATAGAGCGCGGCGACGAGAAAATCGGCGTTTGACGTGGACTGGTTCATGGCGCATGCGTGTAATCCCGAATTCTGTTTTTCGCAAGGCTTCCCGGAAATAGGCGTTTTTCATCCCTCGGCAGGCCCGCCTTGCGTCTCCGCATGAACGAATTTCATCCACGCCTTTCAGCCTCCGGCGACAATGTCTCCATCATAACGGAGACAGGAAATGCTCACTCAAGAAGAAATCGCAATGGTCGAGACGCTGGCAGCGGAATATGGCTATGAGGCGCAGACGCTTCGCGCGATCATCGACATAGAAAGCGGCGGCCGCACACATGTATTGGTCGACGGCGGAAAGAAGCCGCTGATCCGTTTCGAAGGGCATTGGTTCGACCGGCTGCTGGCACCAGAAGATCGCCAGGTTGCGCGCGCGGCGTTCCTCAGCGCCAGCCGTCCGGGCGCAATCCGCAATCCGAGGGAGCAGAAAGACCGCTGGCGTATGCTGGCACGCGCCTGCGCCCTTAACGAGACTGCGGCGCTGAGCGCCACCTCCTGGGGAGTTGGACAGGTTATGGGATTTCACTGGAAGGTTCTTGGCTTTGTCAGCGTGCAGGAATTGCGGGATCAGGCATGCGAGAACTTCGAAGGACAGATGCGATTGATGCTGCGCTTCCTGTCCTTCAATGACCTGGACAAGGTGCTTTTACGGCGCGACTGGGAAGGTTTTGCGCGCGCCTATAACGGTCCGGCCTATCGCAAGAACAGTTACCATCTGCGTCTGGCCCGCGCGCATGAGCGATTTGCGAAGCGCGCAACAGGAGCCCCGCGATAGACTTGGGGATGTCGTTATGATCTGCTAGTTCATTAAAATCAGCATCAGGAACAGGAAAAACGACGCATGACATCCGGATCTGCCCGCATGAAATCTCTGCTCGGCCAGCAAAAGGTCGTGCCGGTCATCAAGATCGACGACCTGGAAAACGCCGTGCCTCTGGCACGCGCTCTGGCGAGCGGCGGCTTGCCACTGATCGAAGTAACTCTGCGCACGAAGGCCGCGCTGGACTGCATCCGCAAGATTGCGGCCGAGGTGCCGGAAGCCGTCGTAGGCGCCGGAACGATCCTGTCCCCGTCGCAATTCGACGAAGCTGTCAGCGCGGGTTCGAAATTCATCGTGAGCCCCGGCGTCACCGTTTCCCTCCTCAAGGCTGCTGAAGGCAACGACGTGCCTCTGCTTCCGGGCGCGATCACGCCGGGCGAAATCATGTTGGCGCGCGAGGCAGGTCTCGACTTCCTGAAATTCTTTCCCGCGGAGCAAGCCGGTGGCGCCGATTTCATCAAGTCGCTCGCCTCGCCCTTCGCGGGTATCTCCTTTTGCCCCACCGGTGGCGTCAGTCTCGCCAATGCTTCGAGCTACCTGTCTTTACCGAACGTCGTCTGTGTCGGCGGGTCCTGGGTTGCCCCTGACAAGCTGGTTGCTGCCAAGGACTGGGAGGCGATTACGCAGCTGGCCCGCGACGCGGCCAAGCTCTGATTTCTGTTCCAGAGGGCCAGATAGCCGTTCGCGCGCCCGTCCTCAGCCATCTCGGGAGTTTGAAATGTCGTCACTGCTTCGCCCGTTCTACGCTGCCTTCTTCCTTCTGCTCATCATCGCCACAGGCCCGGCGCATGCCCAACAAGCGCATATCGTCATCGACGTAGCCAGCGGACGTGTCCTGGAAGAGAGCAATGCCGATGCGCCGATCGGGCCGGCGTCGCTCACCAAGATGATGACCCTCTACATGACCTTCGAGGCGTTGCGCGAAGGCGTCATCGGATGGGAAGATCGTCTGCCCGTTTCGTCCGAAGCAGCACGCCGCCCCTCATACAAGCTGGGGCTGACGCCTGGAGACACGATCTCCGTCCGCGAGGCGGTAACGGCAACTGCCATCCGCTCGGCCAATGATGCAACCGTCGTAATTGCTGAGGCACTTGCAGGAGATGAGGCCCGTTTCGCCCGCTACATGACCAACCGGGCCAAGCTGCTCGGGTTGCGGAACACGATCTTTGCCACCTCGAACGGCCTGACGGCGGCAGGCCAGGTGACGACCGCGCGCGACATGGCGCGACTTGGAATCGCCCTCATGCGCGATTTTCCCAGCCGCTTCAGTCTTTTCTCGACGAAGAGCTTCACCTTCCGAGGCCGCGGCATCGAGGGACATAATGATCTCATTGGCGGCTACCCCGGCGTCAACGGCATCAAGACCGGTTATACGGCTGCCTCCGGTTACCATGTCGTCACCTCTGTACGAGCCTATGGCCGCCGGTTGATCGTCGTGGTGATGGGGGAAAGAAGCGTCAAGGCCCGTGAAGTGCTGACGCGGGCCTTGCTTGATCGCTATCTCGCGGTGCGGTTTTAACGGTTTTCGATCCAGCTCCGCGCGCGACCTGCCAAAGCGCAGCTCACAAAGGAACTCATTCGCATAAAACAAAAGATCCCGGTTGCGTTGCCGCAGCCGGGATCTTGGTCAGCGCGGCTGGATTGCTTGCTAACCTACTGGAAGCGCGCCACGGACATGAAATTCACGGCCTTGCCACTGAAGCGGGCAGTGTCGATGTCCTTCGGTGCCTGGAAGCCCGCCGTGTAGACTTGCTTGGGTGCGGTACGAACTATTTCGCGGGCACGACGGGCGTCTGCCGGAGGCTGGCTCACCATCTCGTCATGTTTGCCTTCCAGCACCCAGCGAGCATCGGAACCATCAGCGGGGACAACGATCGGTTTCGCGGCATGGCGGCTTTCGCCAGCGACAGGGCGTGCACCCTTCGCCGTGCTGCGGATCGCCGGCCGCGCGCTGGCAGGTTTGGCAATGAGACGAGGCTCCTCACGCAAGGCAGCCACTTGCTGCGGCGTGCTTTCCGGCAAGGTCGGTGGTGCTTCCCGGCTGGGAACGCCGGCTAGCATTTTCGCAGGCTGGAGCGGTTCGTTCTTGGGTGCCGGCGAAGCTCCAACGACATCCCGTGAAAGTGCCGCCAGGACGACGCTGTCGCCCTTTTCGGCCTTCTCGTCAGAGCGTGGAGCCTGAACGGTCAGAGCAGGTGCCGGACGCTGGGCAGGAACCGGCGCGTCATCGACTTCCGTCTGGGCCATGGCAAGCAACTGCGAAATCTCGTCACGCGCAGTACCGCCCTCTGGAGAAGGGCGCGCGAGTTCGGGGCGCGGCGATGGGAGTGGAATACGCGCATTGTCCCCGGCAAAAGCGAGCATGCCCCCACCGGCCTCCTGTTGCTCGTCATTGACGGCAGCCAGCGCGGCGCGTGGTGCAGCAAGCGGCATCGGGCCAGCGGCAGGCAAAGAAGCAACCAAAGCGGGCTGTTCAGCAACAGGCGCAGGCTGATTACCCGGAATATCGGCCGGTGGAACTGCAACCGGTGCCGGAGTTGCAGCAGGAACACCCGGCATTTGCGGACGCGCCAGCGGAGTTGGCGCAACGTTAGGAACAGTCGTTGCAACTTCTTCAGCCGGAACAGGCGCGGACGGAGCAGGCGCAGAGCGAGCGCGACTGGGTGCAGCTGCTGCAACCGCGGTTTCGGCCATATCCTCTTCTTCCTCGCCGCCGCTGCCAAAGAGCGATGCAAGAAGGCCACGCCCCCTGCCGGACGATGAGGAGGCAGAGGCCATCATGGTTCCGCTGTTCTGATACTTCTTGTAATTCGCCATGGCGACATCGTAGCCGGGCAAGGGCTTGCCGTCAGAGGGAACGTGCAAAGTGCCGCCTTTGGGAAACACGGCAACCAGTTCACTGCGGCTCATGCGTGGCCAATGCCGCACATTACCGATATCCATGTGAACGAAGGGCGATCCGGAGCGGGGGTAGTAGCCGACGCCGCCACCGCCATATTTGAGGCCAGCGTCACGCAACTTCTTCAAAGGAACGCCTGGAATGAAGAAGTCGATGGCGTGACCAAGCATGTGCTGGCTCTTCTTTGCCACGCCACTGGAACGCGAACGTAACATGGCATTGGTCTTTGGCGAACGATAAGCGGAAACAATATGAATATAATCGCGCGCGCCAACCTCGCGATAGACGTTCCAGATAATATCCAGAACGCGCGGGTCCATATTGGCATTTTCGTTCTGACGCCAGTCGCGCAGGAAACGGTTGATCTGACGCATTCCCGCAGGATCGACGCGACCATTACGCTTGTAAACAATCTCCGCTTTCTCCTTCGTGTGAATGAAGTAGAGCTTGAGACTGCGGGTTTCGGCATGACTGGCCGAAATCATGAAAAACAAGGCGCCGGCTGCGAGCATCCAGCACACTATTCGAGAGGTCCATGCGGACATTCTCTTCTCCCGCTGGTCGTTGTCAGATACAAAACGCAAACAATTCAGACCCTTAACGAAGCGTCCCCATACATCTTCATGCGGGCAAGCATCTTCCCGACTAAAGTTTTAATGGTCAACGACCGTTATTTGAAGGCCAAATGCGCCAACACGATGACGTGAGACCCATCGAGTCATTTTGTACTTATTAAGGTAAATACCAAGTTAATAGTGATAATTACAGGGTTTTCTGGACGCTGGCGTACCGTTCAGAACCCTGCTTGCACCTTACATATTCAAACCTATTTCTGCCACAAAGAGCATGGCCGCCTGTGGCAAGTCGCCATGCTCATGCTATAGCGAAAGCAATTGGACTTAAGGAGTTTTCATGCGCCGCCCACCCGAAAGCCGTTTTATTCATGCACCTGCAGAAGCCGCCTTGGCGAACGCCGCGGAGATGGGCGATCTACCAAGCTGGGACCTGAGCGCGCTCTATGCGGGCATCGACGACCCGAAGCTTGTCGAGGATTTAGGCGCAGCCCGTAAACTCTGCAGCGACTTCGAGATCGAATGGAAGGGCAAGCTGGAAGCCGCGATGCGTAATGCTCAAAGCGGTGCTCCTGGCCGCGCCATGAAGGCGTACGAGGCCATCGAAGACCGGCTCGGTCGCATCGTCTCCTTCGCAGGCCTCCTCTATTTCGGCGACACCAGCAATCCCAGCCATGCCAAGCTCTACGGCGATGTCCAGGAAAAGCTGACCGATGCATCAAGCCATCTCCTGTTCTTTACGCTCGAGCTCAACCGCATCGATGATGCGCTTGTCGACGACGCCATGGATATTGATCGGACTTTCGGACATTATCGGCCCTGGATTGTCGATCTGCGCAAGGACAAGCCCTACCAGCTCGATGACAGGACGGAGCAGCTTTTTCTCGACAAGTCGGTAACGAGCTCCGGTGCCTGGAACCGCATGTTCGACGAAAATCTCGCGGAGCTGCGCTTCAACGTCGATGGTCAGGAGTTGCCTCTTGAGCCGACACTGAACAAGCTGCAATCCGAGAAGCGCGAGGCACGGGAGGCGGCGGCGAAGGCGTTGATCGCAACCTTCCAAAAGAACCTGCGCAGCTTCACTCATATTACGAATACGCTGGCCAAGGATAAGGAAATCTCGGACCGCTGGAGAGGCTTCCAGGATATCGCTGATTCCCGCCATCTGGCCAATCGCGTCGAGCGCGAAGTCGTTGACGCGCTGGCAAACGCTGTCGAAGAGGCTTACCCGCGCTTGTCGCACCGCTATTACGCACTGAAAGCCAAGTGGCTCGGCTTGGAAACCATGGAGTTCTGGGATCGCAACGCTCCGCTACCGGAAACGCCAACCAGTGTCATCGGCTGGGATGAAGCACGCGAGACCGTCTTGTCGGCCTATGCGGGCTTTGCACCCGAAATGGCAGATATTGCGCGTCGCTTCTTCGACGAGAACTGGATCGACGCACCTACCCGCACCGGCAAGGCTCCCGGCGCTTTCGCTCATCCAACCGTTCCAAGCGCGCACCCATATGTGTTGCTCAACTATCTTGGAAAGCCGCGCGACGTGATGACGCTCGCACACGAACTGGGTCATGGCGTGCACCAGGTACTGGCCGGCAAACAGGGTGCGCTGATGGCCTCTACACCGCTGACGCTAGCCGAAACTGCTTCTGTATTTGGTGAAATGCTCACCTTCCGTTCTCTGCTGGCCAAAGCTTCCAGCCCGCGCGAGAAGAAGGCCATGCTGGCGCAGAAGGTGGAGGACATGCTCAACACCGTAGTACGCCAGATCGCCTTCTACCAGTTCGAACGCAAAGTCCACACCGCTCGCCGAGAGGGTGAATTGACTTCCGAGCAGATCGGGAGTTTCTGGCTCGAGACCCAGAAGGCAGCGCTTGGTCCTTCAATCCATCTGGGCGAAGGCTATGAAACTTTCTGGACCTACGTCCCGCACTTCATTCACTCCCCGTTCTATGTCTACGCCTACGCCTTTGGCGACTGCCTGGTGAACTCGCTTTATGGCGTCTACCAGAATGCCGAAGCCGGCTTCCAGGACAAATATTTCGAACTTCTCAGGGCGGGCGGCACAAAGCACCACTCCGAATTGCTCGAGCCATTCGGGCTGGATGCCTCCGATCCCGGCTTCTGGCAGATCGGTCTTGGCATGATCGCTGGTCTGATCGATGAATTGGAAGAGCTCGACCGGCAGATTTCCGGCGGAGCGAATGGCTGATAATCCTTTGAGGCGCGTCCTTTTCCGGGATGACATCGCGCAAACGACGCGCCTTTTTGCATCCCCGCTCGATCTGATCGAGGCCGGAAGCGCGGAAGAATTCTTTCCGGAACTTGCCCGGCTGGATGCTGCGCGAAAAGACGGAAAATGGCTGGCAGGCTATTTTTCCTATGAGGCGGGCTATCTTCTTGAACCAAAGCTGGCGCCGCTTCTACCGCGTGAGCGGAAAGTGCCGCTGTTTTCCTTCGGCGTTTTTGATGCCCCTGCCGATTCTCCAGCGGAACCCGTTTCGGTCTCCAGCAATCGCACCCTCTATGATGCGACACCCGCCTGGACGGAAACCGACTACGCTCCTCGGTTTGCAAAGCTGCACCGGCATCTCGCGCTTGGAAATTGCTATCAAGGCAATCTCGCTTTCCAGATTGATGCGCGGTGCGATCTTGCACCGGAAGCACTTTTTGAAACACTTATTGCTCCCCAGCCCGTCCGCTACGGTGCCCTCGTGGAACTTGGCGGCCCGGCGATCGTCTCTCGCTCACCCGAACTTTTCTTCGAGATCGACGAAAGCGGATTTATCGAGACCTCGCCCATGAAGGGTACCATCTCGCGCGGACAATCGACAGCGGAGGACGCTGCGCTAAAAGAAACCCTGCGCAATGACGAAAAGAACCGGGCCGAGAACCTGATGATCGTCGACCTCCTGCGCAACGACATCTCGCGCATTTCCGAGGTTGGCACGCTCTGTGTGCCTGAACTCTTCACGGTCGAAACATATCCCACCATACATACGATGGTCAGCCGCATACGGGCGAAACTCCTGCCAGGACTTTCCATCGAAGATGTCTTTCGCGCGCTTTTTCCCTGCGGCTCTGTCACTGGCGCGCCGAAAATCCGCGCAATGGAAATCCTGCGGGAACTGGAAACAGCCCCCCGCGATGTCTATTGTGGAGCAATCGGCTGGATCGCGCCACATGGCCCGATGCGCTTCAACGTTGCCATACGCACCATCACCCTGCATAAATCGGGCAGGGCCATCTTCAATGTTGGTGGTGGTATCGTTTTCGATTCCGACTGTTCTGCCGAATACCGCGAATGTTTACTCAAATCTCGGTTTTCCGGTGTGGAACTCTTTCCAGCCCGTTATAAATCCGACTTGTCATAAATCTTTTCTGTAAAATTGCTCTTTCATGTTCACGCGGCTTCGATACTCTTGGCCGCGAAGGAAATAGTCTGGAGAATCCTGAGAATGGCGCAAGGCAAATGGCCGATCTATGGCGAAATAATGGGTCCTCTTGTGATGATCGGCTTCGGCTCGATCGGGCGCGGCACCCTCCCCTTGCTGGAGCGTCATTTCAAGTTCGACAAGAAACGTATGGTGGTCATCGACCCGCGCGATGAGGACCGTGCGCTGCTGGATGAACGCGGCATCGCCTATGTTCAGGAACATGTGACCAAGGACAATTACAAGGCGCTGCTCACACCATTTCTGAAGGACGGCCGGGGTCAGGGCTTTTGCGTCAACCTCTCGGTGGACACTTCTTCACTCGACCTGATGAAGCTCTGCCGCAAACTGGACGTGCTTTATGTCGACACGGTCGTCGAACCATGGGCCGGCTTCTATTTCGACGAAAGCGCCGATAATGCCAGCCGCACGAATTATGCCTTGCGCGAAACGGTGCGCAAGGAAAAGCGCAAGAACCCGGGTGGCACGACGGCCGTTTCGTGCTGTGGCGCCAATCCCGGCATGGTCTCCTGGTTCGTCAAGCAGGCTCTGCTCGATCTCGCGACGGAATTGGAGATTAAGCACGAGGTGCCCGCGGTCGGCGATCGCGAAGGTTGGGCCGCGCTGATGCAATCGGTTGGCGTGAAGGGAATTCACATCGCCGAGCGTGACACCCAGCGCACCAGGAAGCCGAAGCCCTTCGACACCTTCTGGAACACCTGGTCGGTAGAGGGCTTCATCTCGGAAGGTCTCCAGCCCGCCGAACTCGGCTGGGGCACGCATGAAAAATGGATGCCGAAAAACGCCAAAAGCTTCAAAAAGGGCGCAAAAAACGCGATCTATCTGGAGCAACCCGGGGCGAACACGCGCGTGCGCACATGGTGTCCGACGCATGGCGCGCAATACGGCTTCCTGGTTACCCATAATGAAGCAATCTCGATCGTGGATTTCTTCACGGTGAAGGACCAGGCCGGAAAGACAGTCTACCGCCCTACCTGCCACTACGCCTATCATCCATGCAACGACGCCGTTCTCTCCCTGCACGAAATGTTCGGCAATGGCGGCCAAGCTCAGAAAACGCAACGTGTGCTCGACGAAAAGGACATTGTCGATGGATCGGATGAGCTTGGCGTCCTGCTCTACGGCCACGACAAGAATGCCTACTGGTATGGGTCCCAGCTGACGATTGCCGAGGCGAGAAAGCTCGCTCCCTACCAGAACGCGACCGGTCTTCAGGTTTCATCCGCCGTACTCGCGGGCATGGTCTGGGCGTTGGAGAATCCCCAGGCCGGCATCGTGGAGACCGACGAGATGGACTTCCGCCGTTGCCTGGAAATCCAGAGGCCCTATCTCGGTACGCTGAAAGGATACTATACGGACTGGACGCCGCTTGACGATCGCGCCAAGCTCTTCAAGGAGCGCATCGACACGAGGGACGCCTGGCAGTTCAAGAACGTCCTTGTCCAGTTCTGATTGAGCCAATGAAAAGGCCGCGGCGGAAAACCGCGCGGCCTTTTTCATTTCATCTGAATCAGAGAATTATTTGCGCAATTCCGCTTCGATGTCGTCGTAAATCTTGTCCAGACCGATGCCTGTCAGGAAGCCCAGACCCTTGATCACGGGGATAGAAGGTGTCGATGGCAAAAAGGTCGTGGCGACGATCAAGTCGGCACCATCGGCCTGGGATGCCACTTCACTCGCCTTGCACTGCTTGGCTTCGAAGGTCAGGCCGCGCTTCTTCATTTCCTCGGTGGTCTTCGTATTCGCAACCGTCGATGTTGCTACTCCCGTCCCGCAGACGAAGAGAATGGTCTTTTGCTTTGCCACGGAAATGGCTCCCTTGTTATCTTCATGAAACGGTTACGCATTCCCTGTCGCTGGGTCAATCAAACAAAGCGTTATGACCATAAGCAACGTTTTTAGCTCAGGGCTGCGATAACATCTTCCGTCGTTTGAGCGGCCGCAAAGGCCTCGATAATTGCCTCGTCCTGAATGGTGGCGATGATAGTCGATAGCATCTCTACCTGTGCATCCTTGTCATTCAGCGCCAGCATGACGATAGTCGACACCGGCACGGCTTCGTCCGGATCTTCCATATTCGCAAAATTCACGGGCGTGGTGAGGGTAGCAAGGGCGATGCCCGGCTTCAGAACATGCTCCGGATCAGTGTGTGGCACGGCAACATTTCGCTTCGCATCACCCATAGGCAAACCGGTCGGCATGGTAGCTTCGCGCTTGAGGACTGCCTCCACATAAGAGGGCTTCACATAGCCGAGCGCTTCCAGCTTTGCTGCGAGCGCGCGAATGACCTCTTCGCTGCTCCCGGCATCGAGTTTTGCAACCACGGCACCCTTGTCGAGATAGTCCATCAGGCTCGTTGCCATATGCATTCTCCATCAAAAAGAATGCGCCGCCGCGACGAACGGCGGCGCAAGTTTGTCTGGCCTCAGGCCTTCGTCGCTTCGTCTGCGGGTTCGTCTTCCGCACCTGCGGCACGTTCCCAGGCCAACGTATTGGCGCGGTAGAGACCGAAGAGAACGGCAAGAACAGCGAACAGAACGACGATACCGATGACGCCGAGCCATTGCAGGGCCTTGATGATGACATACGGGATCCAGAGGAAACCATCGACTACCGAGGTGATCTGGACCGCATTGGCAGGCATCTGGAAGCCGGACGAAACCGCAGCCGACGTGAACAACGGAGCAAGAGCATTTGCCACATAGAAACCGACGGCCAGCGTCACGGTGCCGACGATGACCATGCGGAATACGTTGCCCTTCAGGAGCGGAGCCGTCAGCGCCACGATGAAGGGAATGACCGCGAGATCGGCAAACAGGATGACACGGTTACCTGGCAGAATCACCGACAGAATGATGGCGATCGGAACGAGGATCAGCGACGACGAGATTGCCGCTGGATGGCCTATGAGAATGGCGGAGTCCAGACCAACGAGAAGTTCGCGGTCGCCAGCGCGCTTGCGCACGAATTCCTGCGCCGCATCCGAAACCGGCATAAGGCCTTCCATCAGAATCTTCACCATGCGTGGCAGAAGCAGCATGACAGCAGCAAGCGTCATGCCGGTGCCGAGCACCTTGGCGAGAACCGTGCCGAAATCGCCAGCATTGTAGAACGCGATGACGCCGAGGACCAGACCGATGATCAGGCCCAGAACGACCGGCTCGCCGAAGACGCCGAAGCGGCGCTCAATGGTCTCGGTGCTGATATTGATCTTGTTGATGCCGGGAATGCGATCCATGATCCAGTTCAGCACGATGGCGATCGGCAGGATTTGTGCCGATGCCAGATGCGGCACAGACACGCCCGGAATACCATAGAACTGCTGTACCGCGCGTGACGACCAATCGGCGAAGAGCAGCGACAAGGCAGCAACCAGCGCAGCAATCGCGATGCCGTAGATCAGGCTGTCGGTTGCAGCAACGGCCAGCGAACCCACGAAGGCGAAGTGCCAGAAATTCCAGACGTCTACATTGAGCGTGCGTGTCATGCGCGTGACGAGCAGCAGCACGTTGACGGCTATGCCAACCGGGATAACCCAGAGACCGACCGATGAGCCGAAGGCAATGGCTGCGGCCGAAGGCCAGCCAACATCAACAATGTCACGCTGAATGCCGGTATTGGTGACAATAGCCTGAGCCACTTCGCCGATCGAAGTCAGCATGAGGCCAAGCACCAGATTGATACCTATGAAGGCAACACCGACGGTCAGCGCTGCGCGGAATGCCTTGCCCGCCTTTGCTCCCAGAACCAGTGCAATGAAAAAGATGACGATCGGCAACAGAACAGTTGCGCCGAGTGTATCAATGGCCGATTTCAGGCCAGTCAAAAAGACGTCCATATTTCCCCCCCGAAGCGCAAGACGCGCCTCATCCCGATGCAGACGCCACCACTCATATCCCGGCGAACTGCGAAAATCGTCATAATCCGCGCAACTGCTCCACCCAGAACATTTGTTGCGCTTCACGAACGAAAGTCTAATATCTCTCTTGCGGCACTTGTCAACCGCCGACGCAACGATTGCAGACAGCAAAATCGTAAATGCTTTAGAGAAGCATCATCGTCTCACATTTCAGTGGCGAAGAGAACGGGGGACAGATCCCTCCCCCTAAATTTGCATTCAGGCCTGCCGACCATCCGTGTAGAAGGAGGACGAGCGGACTGAGCAGAAATCGCGGAACAATTCGCTGATACACGCCTTGTCAGAGCGACTCCGTCAAACAACAGCATTTCGTTCCGGCTTGAAATTTGATGCAATCCGCGCAATGACTTGGATAACGAGTAGGTGCGAAACGCAATCATCCAATCGAGCGATGCCCGCTCTGCGCCTCGCGAAGAAAACGAGAAGTCGAACCGATGAAGAAACTGATCCCGCTTGGAATTATTGCGCTGGCTCTTGCAGGCTGTGTGGGCGATGGCCCCTCGCGTCCTGTCTCCATGGGCCCGGGCGCCAACCCTGCCCCGCAACGCTCGCCTTTTGACGGGAATTGGATGGGCGCAGATGGCGTCGCGGTCTCTACTTTGAACAATGGCCGCTTTGAATCGCGGACGCAGGGAACCGGCGAGCTTCTAACCACCGGCAATTATACTCCGCGTGATCCGCGCACCATTGACCTGTCCTTCTACTCGATCAAGAGCCAGCAGAACACGCAGGCAACATGCGCTCTCGTCTCCGATAGTCAGATGAACTGCACACTGGCCAACGGCAACAATTTCGTTCTCACCCGTCGCGCCTGATATTGTAGCCGATCAATGAATGCCTGCGTCTGAAAGCGGCGCAGGCATTTTTTTCAAACGGAGCGCGTCAGGCCACCATCGACGCGGATATTCTGGCCCGTAATATAGGCAGCCCCCTCGGAAACGAGAAATGCCACGGTGGCCGCAATTTCCGCAGACTTGCCATAGCGCTGCAAGGGAACGGACCCTCGGCGTTCCTCGGTTGCAGGCAGGCTGTCTATCCAGCCGGGCAGCACATTGTTCATGCGAATATTGTCTGCGGCGTAAGCATCGGAAAATATCTTGGTGAAAGAGGCAAGCCCCGCGCGAAACACGGCCGAGGTCGGAAACATTGCGCTTGGCTCGAACGCCCATGCGCTCGATATATTGACGATGACACCGGATTTCTGTGCCTGCATTGCAGGCACGACGAGGCGGGTCGGCCGGATGGCGTTGAGGAAATACGTATCCATTCCCTTATGCCATTCCTCATCGGATATATCGAGAACCGGCCCACGAGGGCCGTGCCCCGCACTGTTGACCAGCGCATCCACGCGCCCCCATTTCTCCAGCGTAAGGTTGACGAGCCGTTGCAGATCATCCACCGACTGATTTGAACCCGTGACGCCGATGCCATTAAGCTCTCCGGCCAATGCTTCACCTTTTCCGGAAGAGGACAGGATAGCGACCTTGAACCCGTCGGCGGCAAGACGCCGCGCCGTGGCGGCGCCCATGCCGCTCCCACCGGCTGTAATGATTGCTACCTTCTCTGCTGGCATCATGTTCTCCGCACAAGGCTGTTTCGGCCACGCTAATCAAATGCGGGAGGCCTGGAAACCGTAAAATCCCGCCAAGCGGCGCAGAAATTTCGAATTCCACCGGCACATTTGCCAAAGCTGCTCAGTTCTGCGGCACGTAGAACGGCTTCTGCTTGAGGCACTTGAGAGCGAATACCGAGCGTGAGTGGCGAATGCCCGGTACCTTGTAAAGTTTCTTGCGTAGGAATTCCTCGTACCCCGCAGTGCCATCGACCGCGACCTTGATGAAATAATCATATTCGCCGGTGGTCAAATAGGCTTCCAGCACTTCCGGGTAGGAAGCCATCGCCTCGCCGAATTTTCGCAGAATGTCGTCATCGTGCTTTTCAAGCGTCACCTCGATCAGCACGGTTTCTGTCAGGCCCAGCTTCGTCTGGTCGAGAAGTGCCGCATAACCCCGGATATATCCCTCCTCTTCCAACCGCCGCACCCGCTGCCAGCAAGGGCTGGCCGAGAGACCGACGCGTTCCGCGAGCTGTCCGCTGGTGATTCGACCGTCTGCGGCAAGTTCCTTCAAGATTTTGCGATCGATCTGATCCAGTGCTTTGCCCATTCGGCCACTCTCCTCCCGATCATTTTTCCACTGAAACGTTTTCAAGAAAATCTTATCGCCAAATATATGAAGTTCAAAATTATTATCTGCCTCTCACCGCGCCGCCCAGCGAGATCAGAAAGAAATTCTGAAGGCCGTACGCTACGGTACGGTTCACATTGAAAGCTCATACGTCTGGGAGGATCGCGTGCACGCTTCAAGCCTCATCGCGGAGGTTTCACCATCTCCGGCCCATCTTGCCGAACCCGCTCGGACACCGCTGCCCAAGGTCCGCGTGCAGAAGGGTTCCCAACTGCCACGTCCTCGCACATTGATGCATCCAGGCCAGTTCAACCCTGTTCGCATCCAGAGCATGAGCGCCACGGCAAGTCGGCACATTCGCCTGTCGCTGCTGCCGGGCCAGTCACTCTACGAGGGGTTGGTGAGACCATTGGCAGAGGCCGGCGTCCGAAATGCGTCCATGACGATCCTCGGCGGTCTTTTCGAGACGCTTGATTATTGCGTGGCGCCGCCTGATCCATCCGGCCAGGCAGTCATTGCCTATACCAGGCCCATTCATGCGGGGCGAGCCTACATGATCTTCGGCAACGCCACGCTCGGCAAAAGCATGAAGAACACGCCACTCGTGCACTGCCACGCGGTTCTTCGCACGGAACGCGGTGATATTCGCGGCGGGCATATTCTGACGGAGAGCTGCATTGTCGGATCGGCCCCGATCTCCGCTCTGGTCACATCGCTCGACGGATTTGAATTGCGCCAGGCCTACGACCCGGAAACCAATATCCCGCTTCTCCAGCCGCACGGAGTCTGTGATGAACATTGAAAATGCAAGCAGCTTTACGGCGGTCGAATCCGGCGCCATGGGGCGCGTGGCTTATGCCCGCATCGCCCCCAACGAAGATCTGGTGCAGGGCGTGGAAAAGCTCTGCCTCGCGCAAGGCTTCAAGAATGCCTTCGTGCGCGGTGCCCTCGGCAGTCTGGTTGATGCTTGCATCGGGAGTGCCGATGGCGGCTGCATCCAGATCGAGGGGCCAGCCGTCGAAATCGTCAGCCTTGCCGGCGAGGTGCGCCAGCGTCCGGATGGCTCGCTCAAGGCCTCTCTCACCGGCGTTGTTGCCGACACGAACGGCCACGTCTATGGCGGTCCCTTCATTGCCGGATCCAATCCGATCTGCATGACTTTCGAAGTCACGCTGGAAGAGTGGTTGCCTGAATCCGTTCTCTGAAGACAGTGCTACGGAAATCCGACCCGCTCGGATTCTGAAAAACGGTCAGGTCAAACTCCGAAAGCACGGCCAGCAGGTGATCGAACATATCCGCCTGGACTGCTTCATATTGCGTCCAGACGATCGTGTTGGCAAAGCAATAGATCTCTATCGGCAGACCTTCCGGGCCGGGCGGCAATTGGCGCACCATCTGCATCATCCCCTTATGCAGCCCCGCGTTCGAGGACAGATAGGCCTGCACATAAGCCCGGAAGCAACCGATATTCGTGAGCCGACGGGTATTGGCCAGACGCGCCGCACTGCTCCCGTTCAACTTGCCGTTCCAGCGGGTGATCTCTTCCACCTTCGTTTCGAGATAAGGGCGCAACAGATCAAGCTCTGTCAGCCTCTCCATATCCTCCTTCTCCAGAAAACGGATGGATGATTGATCAATATGGATCGAGCGCTTGATACGCCGCCCCCCCGATTCCTGCATGCCGCGCATATTCTTGAAGGAATCCGTCACCAGCTTGCGGATCGGGATCGTGGTGATCGTCTTGTCGAAGTTCTGAACCTTCACCGTATGCAGCGCGATCTCGATTACATCGCCATCCGCATTCATGGCGGGCATCTCGATCCAGTCGCCGACCCGTACCATGTCAGTCGAGGATATCTGGATACCTGCGACCAGCGAAAGAAGCGTGTCCTGAAAAACCAGAATGAGCACTGCCGCCATGGCGCCTAGCCCGGAGAGCAGGATGAGCGGCGAACGGTCTATCAACGTGGCGATAATGAGCAACGCCGCGATCACGTAGATCGCGATCGACACCACCTGCAGATATCCCTTGATCGGCTTCAGTCTGGCGTCCGGGCGACGATGATAGATCGTATCGACAATATTGAGCATCGCCCCGATCGCCATGGCGAGCGTCAGAATGATAAACGCATTCGCGACATTGCGAACGATCGTCACCACCGCTTCCGGCAAGCCGGGAACGATGGCGATACCGGTAAAGATGACGAAGGCCGGCACGATATTGGCCAACCGCTCGATCAGCCCGTGCTTACGGATTTCCTCGTCACGCCCATAGGCGGTACGTCCAAGCAGACGATGCAGTACGCGAAGCAGAACGGATTTGAAAACATTATTGGCGAAGAGCGCTGCGAGAACGAGGACGCAAAGCGATATGATCGTAAGCACCCACGGGTGATTGGCTAAAAACTCTTCTATCATCGAAATCATGTAGCGGGGTTATTTCCTGTAGCCATGGGCCATTTTGTTGCGGCCCATGCCTAGCAAAAAGACGGCGAGATTCAAACCTCGCCGCCTTTGATAGTCAGGGGACACCCTATTTTTGTATCGACGCCTTATGCTCCTCGCTTGTTGCGAAAGGCCAAGCCGACGTATCGACGTCGAGATCTGCAAAACGAGCCGGATCGAAGACGGGACGCGCGACACCAGCTTTGAGCTGAGCACGGAAATCCCGCAATAGACGAAGCGCAGTCGGAAAGAGCATCATGATCGCCATAAGATTGACGAGGGCCAAGACGCCCATCAACGGATCCGAGAAGAAGAAGACGGCGGTGGCGCCCGGCGCGGTGGCGCCAAGGAAGACGACTGCGACAACCGCCAGACGCAGCAGGTGTAGCGCTGTTACGTTTTTGGTCAGGACTTTCAATGCCGTTTCGCCGAGATAATAATTATAGATAATGGAACTGAACGCGAAGAGAAGAATGGCGAAGGTGAGGAAATACTGAGACCAGTTACCTACCGATGCAACGAGTGACTGCTGCGTCAGCACGATACCGTCTATACCTTCCGCGCCGGGCTGATAGACCGGGCTGAGCAAGATGATGAAGGCCGTGCAGGAGCAGATGATCATTGTATCGATGAAGACGGAAAAGGACTGCGTGATGCCCTGGCTGATAGGATGGCGGACATCGGCTGTCGCCGCGACATTGGGGGTGGAGCCCAAGCCGGCCTCGTTCGAAAACAGACCGCGACGCAGCCCTTGTGCAAGAGCCGCACCAACGCCTCCGCCAACTGCCTGCTCCAGGCCGAAAGCATTCGCAACGATGCTCCACAGGACGCCGGGAACGGCGGTAATATTCACGGCGATCACGAAAAGTGCGAGACCAATATAGATGAATGCCATGATCGGGATGATGACGTCGGCGGCCTTTGCGATGCGTCGAATGCCGCCATAGACGATGAAACAGGTGAGGATAGCGAGAAGCACCCCGCTCCACAGGCGGTCAACGCCCATGCTCTCATCAATGGCGCCTGCAAAGGTGTTACCCTGGAAGGCGTTGAAGCCAAAGGCGAAGGCCGCCATCAGGCAGATGGCATAGAAGACCGCCAACCATTTATATTCAACACCCAGCCCGTGAATAATATACGCCGCCGGGCCGCCGCGATATGTTCCGTCACCGTTGGAGCGCTTGTAGAGCTGCGCCAGCGAAGCCTCGACCAGGCTCGTCGCCATGCCGAGCAGCGCAACCGCCCACATCCAGAACAGAGCCCCCGGTCCGCCCAACGTGATTGCGACGGCGACGCCCGCAATGTTACCCCCGCCAACGCGACCGCCAACCGATACTAAAAGGGCTGCCCGCGAGCTGATCGCGTTCGGATCCGCGCTCTGGTTCTTGGACGAAAGAACCCGGAACATCCGACCGAAGAACTCGAACTGAACGAAACCCGTCATAAGGGTTATGAAAACACCGAAAATAATGAGTATCGGGATGAGCGACCAGCCCCAGGTGAAGCTGTCGACAAGTCCGAACAGGGAATAAACCATCTCCATTGGGGATCCTTTCAGTGTGACGGGCCGAGCGAATGGGACGGATAATCCCTCGCATCCCGAAATTTATAAATCAAAGAAAAATAAATGAAATATCTTCACCCGGATTCTCTGCCTATAGCCTTCGGAACGACAGGGAGAACCGGCTTCATTCCATGTAAAACGCGCAGAATATTTCCATTCTGCGCGTTTTACATGTTGATTACGTTTATTCTATCAACGCGGCAGAACCGAGCTCCCCATCATGAATTCATCGATGGCGCGGGCGGCCTGACGGCCCTCGCGAATTGCCCAGACCACCAGCGACTGCCCGCGGCGAACGTCCCCGGCGGCAAAGAGTTTTTCCACATTGGTCTTGTAGCTCTTGGTATCGGCCTTGACGTTGATCGATTTGCGCGAATCCGTCGCAATCTCCAGCTTGCCTGCCATTTCGGCCGGAACGCCAGTCTCCATCACACCCTGGAAACCAATGGCCACGAAAGCCAGGTCCGCGCGGATGATGAATTCCGTGCCGGGGACCGGGCGGCGGCGCTCGTCCACCTCGCAGCATTTTACGCCTGTCAGCACGCCGTCGTCACCGATGAACTCAAGCGTTGCGACCTGAAACTCGCGATGCGCCCCCTCAGCCTGACTTGAGGAAACGCGCATCTTGGTTGCCCAATAGGGCCAGACCATCAGCTTGTCCTCCTTTTCCGGAGGCTGCGGACGAATATCGAGCTGCGTCACGCGCACAGCCCCCTGGCGGAATGCCGTCCCGACGCAGTCTGACGCCGTATCGCCACCGCCCACGACCACGACATGCTTCCCGGCAGCCCAGATTGGCTCCATGGCCCACGCAACAGAATCGGTGTTTTCGCCACCCACACGACGGTTCTGCTGCACGAGATAAGGCATTGCATCATAAACGCCGTCCAGTTCGACGCCTGGAATGCCCGCGGGGCGCGGCCGCTCGGATCCGCCGCAGTAAAGCACAGCGTCATATTCGGCGAGCAGGTCCTCGGTATTCTTGTCGACGCCGATGTTGACACCGCAGAAGAAGGTCACGCCCTCTCCCTGCATCTGCTCGACGCGGCGGTCGATGAAATGTTTCTCCATCTTGAAATCGGGAATGCCATAGCGCAGCAGCCCACCGGGGCGGCTCTCGCGTTCATAAACATGCACCTCGTGACCTGCGCGCGCAAGCTGCTGCGCACCCGCCATGCCGGCAGGCCCCGAACCAATAACGGCAACTTTCTTGCCGGTCTTGTGATCGGCAGGTTGCGGCCGGATGAGGCCGAGCTGGTAGGCCTTGTCGGCAATCGCCTGCTCGATCGTCTTGATTGCGACCGGTGCATCCTCAAGGTTCAGCGTACAGGCTTCCTCGCAGGGAGCGGGGCAGACGCGCCCGGTCCACTCGGGGAAATTGTTCGTCGAGTGCAGATTCTGGATCGCTCCTTCCCAATCATTGGAATAAACGAGATCGTTCCAGTCCGGTATCTGGTTGTGAACAGGACACCCTGTGGGACCATGGCAATAGGGGATGCCGCAATCCATGCAGCGCGCCGCCTGTTTCTCGACCTCTTTCTCCGACATGGGCAGAGCGAATTCACGGAAATGGCGAATGCGGTCGGAGGCGGGTTGATACTTCGCCACCTGACGATCGATTTCGAGAAAACCTGTAACCTTACCCATGGGATGCGATCCTGTTCTGTTCGTGATGCGAGGCAATCCGCAGGTCTTGCTCGCAACGGGTAATCCAGCGCGTCAGGGCATTCCTCCCCTCAAGCTGAAAGCCTCCTTCATGCGCCAGCCGCGTGTAGGCGAGCAGCGCGATATCGGCGATGGTGAGCCGCTGGCAGACGAAGTAATCGCGGCTCTCCAGATGTCTGTCCATCAGATCTAGTGCCTTCTCACCCTTCGCCACTTTCACCGGGTCGCGCTCATCCGCACGCTTTCCCCTGTAGATCATGTCGAAGCGGCAAACGGCAACGTTGGGCTCATGATTATACTGTTCCCAGAAAAGCCACTGATCGATCAGCGCCTGGCCAAAAAGCTCGTCCGGTAAAAGCACTGTTCCATGTGCAATATAGCGCAGAATAGCGTTCGACTGCGACAATACCCGGCCGTCGGCCAAACGTACCACCGGTACCTGACCATTCGGCGACAGCGCCAGAAACTCGTCAGTACGGCTTTCGCCCCTGGTGATATCGACGTCAATCCAGGTATAGTCGAGTCCCAGATAATCGGCGGCATATTTGATCTTCAGGCAGTTGCCCGAAATCTTGTCTCCGAAGATTTCCATTCTTTTCTCCTCGCGCCGCCGACCGGTGATTGAAACACCGGTCCCTGCGGCCGACTGAACGATGAAACGGTTCGACGTCGCGGAACTACTCCGCTGCCAGTCCCATTTTCATGCGTTCCATTTCCTCGAGCGCCCGACGGTATTCGACCGGCATCACTTTTCGGAATTTCGGGCGGTAATTGGCCCAGTCGTCGAGAATCTCCTTTGCACGGGTGGAGCCCGTATATTTGAGATGGTTGGAGATCAGTTGCACCAGACGTTCCTCGTCGTGACGGGTCATGTCTCCAGACACATCTACGCGCCCCTTGTGCATGAGATCGCCGCCATGGTGATGCAGCTTTTCCAGAATGTCATCTTCTTCCGGCACCGGCTCCAGCTCGACCATTGCCATGTTGCAGCGATTAGCAAAATCGCCAGCCTCATCCAGCACATAGGCGACGCCGCCCGACATGCCGGCTGCGAAGTTGCGGCCCGTCTGGCCGATGACGACCACGATCCCGCCCGTCATATATTCGCAGCCATGATCGCCGACGCCCTCGACGACAGCAATGGCACCGGAGTTACGCACGGCGAAGCGTTCACCGGCAACGCCACGGAAGTAGCTCTCACCGGCAATAGCGCCGTACATGACCGTGTTGCCGACAATGATCGAGTTGTGCGGCTCGATGCGGGTATTTTCCGGCGGACGAACGACGATACGACCGCCGCATTGTCCCTTGCCGACATAATCATTGCCGTCGCCGATCAGATCGACAGAAACGCCACGCGCCAGGAAGGCGGCGAAGGATTGCCCGGCAGTGCCGCGCAGGGTGATCGAGATTGTATCTTCGGGCAGCCCCTTGTGGCCGAAACGCTTGGCGACCTCACCCGACAGCATGGTCCCGGCGGAACGGTCGACATTGGTGATGGGCAGATCGATCTTCACGGCCTGCCGCGATTCCAGCGCAGGCTTGGCGAGCTCGATCAATTTCCGATCGAGCACGTCATCAATCGGATGTTGCTGGCGCTCGGTCCAGCGAGCTGCTTCGCGCGGTGCATCCACCTTGTGGAATATGCGCGTGAAATCGAGACCCTTTGCCTTCCAGATCGAAATCATCTCTTCCTTGGCGAGATATTCGGATTGGCCGATAATGTCATCGAGACGCGTGAAGCCCATGGAGGCAAGGATTTCACGCACTTCTTCGGCTATATAGAAGAAATAGTTCACGACGTGCTCCGGCGCGCCCTTGAAACGCTTGCGCAGCACCGGGTCCTGCGTAGCAATGCCGACGGGACAAGTATTGAGATGACACTTGCGCATCATGATGCAGCCGGCGGCAATCAGCGGCGCGGTGGAGAAGCCGAACTCGTCGGCGCCAAGCAGTGCACCGATAATGACGTCGCGGCCGGTACGAAGACCGCCATCGACCTGTAGCGCGACACGTGAGCGCAGACCGTTCAGAACGAGCGTCTGGTGTGTTTCGGCGAGGCCCATCTCCCATGGCGAACCGGCATGCTTGATGGAAGTCAGGGGGCTCGCGCCCGTACCACCGTCGAAGCCTGAGATCGTGATATGGTCGGCGCGCGCCTTGGCAACGCCAGCCGCAACCGTCCCCACCCCCACTTCCGAGACAAGCTTGACGGAAATGTCGGAGGCCGGGTTGACGTTCTTCAGGTCGTAGATCAGCTGAGCCAGGTCTTCGATCGAATAAATATCATGGTGCGGGGGTGGTGAAATCAGGCCAACACCGGGCGTTGAATGCCGCGTCTTGGCAATGGTCGCATCGACCTTGTGGCCCGGCAACTGTCCGCCCTCACCGGGCTTTGCCCCTTGCGCCACCTTGATCTGGATCATGTCGGCATTGACGAGATATTCCGTCGTCACGCCGAAACGGCCCGAGGCGACCTGCTTGATTGCCGAACGTTCGGGATTGCGCGAGCCGTCGCGCAGCGGCAGGTAGCGGTCCGGCTCCTCGCCTCCCTCACCCGTGTTCGACTTGCCGCCGATCTGGTTCATCGCAATGGCCAGCGTCGAATGCGCTTCACGGCTGATCGAACCGAAGCTCATTGCGCCGGTCACAAAGCGCTTGACGATATCGGCTGCCGGTTCGACTTCATCAATCGACACAGGCTTGCGACCGGTTTCATCTGCCGTTCTGATCTTGAACAGACCGCGGATCGCCTGCGCGCGGGCGTTCTTGTCGTTAACCTCGGCGGAAAACTCCTTGTAGGTCTCCCATGAGCCCTTGCGCACAGCATGCTGGAGCTTCGCGATATTGTCCGGCGTCCATAGATGCGCCTCGCCGCGAATGCGGTACATGTATTCGCCGCCGATTTCGAGCGAATTGCGCAGCACCGGGTCGAGGCTGAAGGCAGCAATGTGACGCACCACGGTTTCTTCCGCGATTTCCGCCAGTCCCACACCTTCGATCGTCGTCGCCGTGCCAAAGAAGTATTTCTCGACAAATTCCGAGCTCAGACCAACGGCATCAAAAATCTGCGCACCGCAATAGGACTGGTAAGTCGATATGCCCATCTTGGACATGACCTTCAGCAACCCCTTGCCAACCGCCTTGATATAGCGATGTACGACCTCGTCAGCCTGCACCTCTTCCGGAAACTGGTTGCGGGCGTGCAGATCAAGCAACGTGTCGAACGCGAGATACGGGTTGATGGCTTCCGCGCCATAACCGGCAAGGCAGGCGAAGTGATGTATTTCGCGGGGTTCCGCCGATTCCACAACGAGGCCAACCGAAGTGCGCAGCCCTTTACGGATCAGGTGGTGATGTACGGCAGCGGTGGCAAGCAGCGCCGGAAGAGCAATACGGTCAGGCCCCATCTGGCGATCGGAAAGGATGATGATATTATAGCCACCGGCAACGGCTGCTTCTGCACGCTCGGAAAGACGCTCAAGCGCACCGGCCATACCGGCCGCACCCTCCGCAGCAGCATAGGTGATATCGATCGTCTTCGTGTCGAAACGATCTTCCGTATGCCCGATGGAACGGATCTTTTCCAGATCGCCGTTGGTCAGGATCGGTTGACGCACCTCCAGGCGCTTCTTGCGCGACGAGCCTTCGAGGTCGAAAATGTTGGGGCGCGGGCCGATGAAGGAGACAAGGCTCATCACCAGTTCTTCGCGGATTGGATCGATCGGCGGGTTCGTCACCTGCGCGAAGTTCTGCTTGAAATAGGTGTAGAGCAGCTTCGACTTGTCTGACATTGCCGAAATCGGCGTGTCGGTGCCCATCGAACCTAACGCTTCTTGACCCGTCGTTGCCATAGGCGGCAGCAGGAACTTGATATCCTCCTGAGTATAGCCGAATGCCTGCTGGCGATCGAGCAGCGATACGTCGCGACGCAGTGCCCGCGGCTCTACCGGGTTCAGTTCCTCCAGGATAAGCTGGGTGCGGTTGAGCCAGTCCTTGTAAGGATGCTGCGACGCAATATCAGCCTTGATCTCATCATCGGAAATGATGCGACCTTCCTCCAGATCGAGCAAAAGCATGCGACCAGGCTGCAAGCGCCACTTGCGCACGACCTTTTCTTCCGGAACCACCACGACGCCCGCTTCCGATGCACCGATCACATAATCATCATCGGTGATGACATAGCGCGTGGGGCGCAGGCCGTTGCGGTCGAGTGTTGCGCCCAGTTGGCGGCCATCGGTAAAGACGACAGCTGCGGGACCGTCCCACGGCTCCATGAGAGCCGCATGATACTCGTAGAATGCCCTGCGGTCGTCGCTCATGAGTTTGTTGCCAGCCCAGGCTTCCGGGATCAGCATCATCATCGCATGAGCGAGGCTATAGCCGCCCTGCACAAGGAATTCGAGCGCATTGTCGAAGCAGGCCGTATCCGATTGGCCCTCGTAGGAGATCGGCCAGAGCTTGGCGATGTCATTGCCGAACAGTTCGGAATCGACCGACGCCTGGCGGGCCGCCATCCAGTTGACGTTGCCGCGCAGCGTGTTGATCTCGCCATTATGCGCGACCATGCGATACGGATGAGCCAATCGCCACGAAGGAAAAGTATTGGTCGAGAAGCGCTGGTGCACGAGTGCGATGGCGCTTTCAAAACGCGAATCCTTCAGGTCTTTGTAATACGCACCAACCTGATAGGCCAGGAACATGCCCTTGTAGACGACCGTACGACACGACATGGAGACGGTATAGAAGCCGTTATCCTGGCCGTTATTTTCTGTATAGACCCGGTTCGAGATAACCTTGCGCAGGATGAACAGGCGACGCTCGAAATCGTCATCTGTCTCGATGCCGGCACCCCGACCGATAAACACCTGGCGGTGGACAGGTTCCGAAGCAGCGATGTGGGGGGCTTTGGACAGCGACGAATTGTCAACCGGAACATCGCGGAAGCCGAGCAGAACCAGACCTTCGGCCTGCACGGCTTCGGCGATCATCGTCTCGATCTGCTCGCACAACGCCTTCTCGCGCGGCATGAAGAGATAACCGACGCCATACTGGCCCGGCTCGGGCAGTCCAACGCCCTGCTCCGCCATTTCTTCTTTGAAGAAGCGGTGCGGGATCTGCACCATCATGCCGGCACCGTCGCCCATCAGCGGATCAGCACCCACCGCTCCACGATGCGTCAGGTTTTCCAGCATCTGCAGACCATCTTCGATGATCTTGTGCGTCTTTATATTTTTGAGTTGCGCAATGAAGCCTACGCCGCAGCCGTCATGTTCGTTGCGGGGATCATAGAGACCTTGTCGCGGCGGCAGACCTGTATGAGGTTTGGCGGTTTTGGCCACTGCATCCAGATTGGTTGCGTGGGTCAAAGATGGCGTTACGTGCGTCATCGCCTTTCCTCCTGTTTTCTGCCGTCAGGCACCTCAATTCAGGCAGGTCCGTTAGGCTCCTGCCTGTCATAATCTTAACTTGCGAAAGCCCCGTGCTGGAAGGAAAACGACCCTCACGCTGCTTGAATGCGCGCGGCCAATCTTGCGACGCTCCCCGACGAGGCAAATTAAGACAGCCTTGCTGTCCTAAATCGTCTATGACAGATTAATCTTCTGCACACAAGACCGAAACGCTAAAAATGTCCGAGTTAAACGTATTATAATTTCGTCTGGAGCCAGATCTACGATTTTTCCTTATCGGGGACCGCATTTTCGACGGTTTAGCAATCAAATCGCAACTTCTTAAAACAGTTTCTTCGAACTGCATTTTGCTTTAAAGCTTGCCAAAAATACCAATATCGAGGTCGTTTCCATGCATTTTTCCTCCGACAACTGGGCTGGATGTCATCCGGCCATCGCCGAAAATCTGAACCGCCATGCCGGCGGGTTTTCCGCAGGTTATGGCAATGGCGAGCTTGATCTGAAAGTCACGGACCGCCTGCGTGAAATTTTCGAATGCGACCTTGACGTTTTTTTTGTCTCTACCGGAACGGCTGCCAATTCGCTTTCCCTCGCCTCATTCCAGCGTCCTGGCGGTGTGATTTTCGCATATAACGAAGCACACGTCATCGTTGACGAATGTGGCGCGCCGCATTTTCTCTCCGGTTCGATGCGCCTTTCGCCGATTTCCGGCAAGAACGGCAAGATGGATATCAAGATGCTGGCCGACTCGGTAAGCGCTCTTGCCAACGCCTCTGTTCACCAGGGCCGCCCCGCAGGCATCACCATTACCCAATCCAGCGAAACCGGCACGGTTTACAGCCTTTACGAGCTTGATGCCATCGCCGCTATCGCGCGGTCGCACAATCTGCCTCTACATATGGACGGCGCGCGCTTTGCCAATGCACTGGTCGCGCTTGACGTTTCGCCTGCCGAGATGACCTGGAAGCGTGGCGTGGACTTGCTTTCCTTCGGCGCGACGAAGAATGGCTGCTGGTGCGCTGAAGCTATCGTGGTTTTCGATCGCTCGCACACGGAAGAACTACGCTGGCTGCAGAAGCGCTCCGCACAGCTCTTCTCCAAGACCCGGTTTATCGCCGCTCAGTTCGACGCCTATCTGGCCAATGACCTTTGGCTCAAGAATGCAAGGCACGCCAATGCGATGGGTCAGGCCCTCGCGCGCGCCATCGAAGCCGCTCCCGGCATGCGCCTGACCGTCCAGCCGCAAGCAAACGAGATTTTCGCCGTCCTTGAAAACAGCCTCGCCCAGCGCCTGCGTAATGCCGGCGCGTTCTTCTATGATTGGGAAACGCCGCCGGAGCTCAAGGGTAATGTTTCTACTGATGAAACAGTCTGCCGCTTCGTCACCAGTTTTGCCACGACACAGGACGATATCGATCGGTTTGCGGCGGTGATCGGGGCTGAAGCTATCGCCGCGCAGTGATGCCGACAAAGATTGAGTTCGAATCGTAATCGCGCCCCGGAAGGTCGCTGGTGAAGCGCTCGTGACTCAGGCGTGAGGTCAGGCCGAGCTGGCGATTGAACCACCAAGTTGCACTCAGTTCGGCGAGCAGCTTCTGCTCGCCCGCGTCTTGCGTGATATAATCGCGCCAGTCGGCCCCAAGCGTCAGCCCGGCCGTGATATTATGGCGTACTTCCCGCTCGATATTGAGCCGCAACGCATAAAGCAGCGATCCACTTTCACCGAAGGCCGTCGTGGATTCCACGGTCGTCGAACCCGTAAGACCAACCAGCGTCCCACGCATCGGCGACCAGTCCAGCCGTCCATCGACCGAAAAGCCCGAAACGTCGCTCAAGCGGTCATCTTCAGGGCGCTCTGTCAGCCAGCCAAGCGCGATCTCGCCCTTGGTCTTCTCACCCAGATCGACCGCGATTCCACCGCGCAGCGCATAGCGATCGGCATCGCGGTCCATATCGTCTCCGCCTTGCTCGTCATAATAGCGCTTTCCGAATTCCCCTTCCACGAACGGAACAAGCGCTGGCGAAATCTCGTAACCGACGCGGATACGCGCGGTCGCAAGCGTGGAATTGCGCTCTTTCTGACTGCGCACCGTGCCGTCCCCCAATTCGGCATCGCCGTAGATCTGGCGGAAGACCTTGCCTTCAGTTTCCAGCCGCAAATGACCAACCTCGCGGCTCACGCCGAGCGTACCGGTAATGTCATGGCGCAAGGGATCGTTTGCAATATCGGCCGGTCCGGCTGCGGATGAGCCTGTTTCGCGTTCGGCGCGCCAGTTTACGCCGGCATTCAACGCATATCCGTCGATAAAATCGTAGCGCAGCGAGGCATCAAAGCCGCCTCGCAGAATATCGTCACGCCCCCTTGAGAGATCCTTTTCGAAGGTCGCGAACCCTTCCGCACGCGCTTCATGCTCGCCCCAGTCGGATTGCGCA
Organism: Limoniibacter endophyticus; assembly: GCF_014652835.1. Lineage (GTDB taxonomy): Bacteria > Pseudomonadota > Alphaproteobacteria > Rhizobiales > Rhizobiaceae > Limoniibacter > Limoniibacter endophyticus. The sequence continues at coordinate 107,022 of NZ_BMZO01000002.1, read as the reverse complement.
CGAAGGCGCAGGGTTGAAATCGAACGCGAGCCACTTTCTCCTCCGGCGTTGCGATACGGATTGGTCGAGGCTTCTATCCCCGTCTCCATCGAAGGATAGAAAATGAATTTTCCGGCACGAATACCCAGCGGGTCGAAAGGGTTTTCCTCATGCGCGATATCGTCACCGCCCACGCGACGTGCCTGTTCCATGCTTTCGTCCTGGCCGACGGCCGGGACACGACTTGCACGCGCTGCGGCGTCCGGCCCGCGTGGCGGCAGCGCACCGGTCACAATGTCAGAGGCGGGATTTTCATCATTCTGCGCGCTCTTCCCGGGGGAGGCAGCAACCTCTTCCGCTACCTCCTTCTGGGCAGAGCGTCGAAACGGCCGCTCTGCATCCGCACCGAGCGTCCTGCCGGTCAACGGATCGATTGTCGTGTCGGGTACGATCGGGTCGATGCTACCGCGCAGCAGCGAATCCTTTGGCGGCAATGTCGGGTCGGCGATTATGCCGGGCAATGGCTCAGCGCGCAGCATCTGGGACCGCGTATCCTGCGTCTGCTGTTGCTGAGAGAAAGCCGCAGGTGCATCCGACAAGGCAAATGATGCCGCGCAAGCCAACGCCAGCACGCAGACAGATGCTCGTCTGGAAATCGAAACGCAACGCGACACGGCAACCCAACCACCGTTTATGATTACCGATATGTAAACGGGAGTGGTTAACAGCCTCTTAGTCTATGCAGCCCAGCTCATCCGAATGAGCAATGGACAGAATGTCGCAAAAGGTCTAGACGCGGTTCACTACGTCGGATCGAACCCGGTCTTCTTGTGAACCCCCATGCATGGCCCCCATTGCGTGTGCGGACCATGCCCATAGGCATTGCATTCTATTCACATGACAACAATCGACGAAAAACAGGCAGCCGTTTCCTCTGCCCTCCGCACCCTTTCCACCGAACAGGCTGGCCTCGTGCAGATGATGGAAGCCTTCAATAACGAACTAGGCGATAGCTTCGGCCAGGCATTTGATGCGCTCTCCAAAGTGCGCGGGCGTGTCATCATTACCGGCGTGGGCAAGAGCGGCCATGTCGGCGCAAAGATCGCCGCGACACTCGCCTCCACTGGCACGCCCGCCTTCTTTGTCCATCCTGCCGAAGCCAATCACGGCGATCTCGGTATGATTGCGCGTGATGATGTTATTGTCGCCATGTCGTGGTCGGGCGAAACCGCGGAACTCAAAGGCATCGTGGCCTATTCGCGTCGCTTTGCCATTCCACTGATTGCCATCACCTCGGGCCGTGAATCTGCCCTTGGCCGCGCAGCGGATGTCGTTCTTGCGCTGCCCAAGGCAACCGAAGCCTGCCCGAATGGCCTGGCGCCCACGACCTCTACCCTGCTACAGCTCGCGATGGGCGATGCGCTTGCCGTCGCGCTTCTTGAAGCGCGTGGTTTTACTGCCGATCACTTCCGCACTTTCCATCCGGGGGGCCAGCTCGGCGCCAATCTTACCAAGATCGGCGAAATCATGCATGTCGGCGACGAGATGCCTATCGTCAAGCCCGGAACACTGATGCCGGAAGCAGCCCTCGTGCTTGCCAAGAAGAAGCTCGGCTGCATTCTGGTGGTGGGCGAAGATGGTGAGTTGGCCGGCATCGTCACCGATGGTGATCTGACCCGCAACCTGCATCGCGACATGTCCAAGCTCACGGTCGAAGAGATGATGACACGCGACCCCCGCACAGCAACACCCGATACTCTGGCAGGTCCGGCCCTCGCCATGCTGAACGAAAAGTCGATCAGCGCGCTCGTCGTGGTCGAAGAGGGCAAGCCGGTCGGCGTCGTCCACTTTCACGACCTTCTGCGCATCGGCGTCGCCTGATATCCTGGCTATTCGCTCACGGTTTGCGACCGTGAGCGACCGATTGTCGATGCCGCGCGAAGCCAAGCAGGCTCGGCAAGGCTGTCCCCGTCACGATGACAAGAATGCCTGCCATCGTGGGCAGCCCCATGGGGCTGTCGAAGATGATTGCAGCAGAGATTGCGCCAACCGCAGGTCCGATCGCAGCGAGAAGTCCGAGTTGCAAAATCGGCAATCTCGACAGCGCGAAATTATACGCCGCATAACCCGCTGCCATGACGACCGCGCCAATGTAGGAAAACGCAATCCATTCGGATGCAATTGCCGCAAGATCCAATTGCGCGCCGATGGCGAACACACTGAGCCACGCGATACCAGCCGCGCCCGATACCTGCATTGTCGCCACCACCTGCCACGGCACCTGCACCCGGGTGTGCAGCGCGCGTCCGGCGATCTGCCCGGCGGCCGCGAAACTGAACCCGAGTGCTGCAAGCAAAAAGCCATAGAGCGTGCTCTCACCCGTCATCTTCCTTTCGGAGATCACCAGTACAAGACCGGCAAAGCTCACAGCCATGCCTGCAAGGGTGGAAAGCTTGAGCGGCTCTGCGAGGAAAATCCGTGCAAGAAAGCCCACAATCGCTGGCATCAGGGCGGCCAGAAGATTGGCCGTTACGCCATCCATCTGGCGGCTTGCCGTCGTAAAAATGATCATGAAAATGCCGGGATGCAGCGCGCCAACGCCAACCGCCTTCAATTTCGTTTTCAGTGGAACGGCCTGCGTGGTGCGCATGAAGGCTATGGTCCATAGAATGATGGCGCCTATAGTCATTTGTACAGCAATAACGACAACCGGGCTCAACGAGATAGCCAGATATTTCTGCACGGCAAAACCGACAGGACCGGCACTAAAGCAAAAAATGGCCGCAAGCGTAGGTGCGGACGCCCCGGTGTGAGCGACACGATCAGTCATGGCAAAATCTCCAAGCGGTGCTATAATGTAACTATCGTAGTTACATATTTCACGCAACAATTAAAGTTACAAAATATCTGAACGGGAGTTAGATGAAACGAAATAGCCGCTTTTCCCTCGCTCTTCATGCGCTGGCTCATATCGCCGCCATGGCACCGACGCGACCACTCACCTCCGGCGACATTGCCAGCCACAGCGGAACAAATGCCGTCGTCGTACGGCGCACACTGGGCGCCCTGCGCGAGCACGGCCTCGTCACCTCCGAAAAAGGACATGCCGGAGGTTGGCGGCTCACGCGTCCCCCGGAAGAAATCACCCTGGCCGATGTATATCAGGCGCTGGGCGAACGTTTCCTGCGGCTGGAGGTCGAAGGCGACGAGAACCCGCCCACCTGCAAGATCGAGATTGCATTGCTTGGCCAGGTCGACAGCGCCCTGAATGATGCAGAAGCGCTTCTCGTCAGCCGGTTGGGCAAAACAACAATCGCCAAACTCATCTGATTGCTTCTCGAACAGGACAGGTAATGCACCTTATAAGCAACAATGCGGCATTGCCCCATTGGTGACCAACTCATATAAGAGAAAGATCACCCGGCAGACAGGCCACCGCTGGCCATCCGAATTATTTCCATTTGTGATTGAAAAACATGCGGTACGATAAGCTTATTCTAACTATCCTCGCTCTAGCCGCAATACATCTACCTCCCCTGCACGCCGCTGATTCCAAAGCTATCACGCAGTTGCGAAATCTCACCGAGACGGACCAACTCGATCAGCGATGCGATCTTGAAGGCATGGAGCGTTTAAAAGCCGACAAGGTTATCGCCTACACTTTCTCCAATCCGGTACGCACTGCCACCGAGGTCATGGCAGCCGGAGCTGTGTTTCGCCGCAATGGCGAGTGGTACCGCCTTTCCTACGAGTGCAAGACGAGCGAGGACCGCATGAATGTGATCTCGTTCAATTACAGGATCGGCAGCCGCATTCCCCATGAGGAATGGTCGAACCTGTTTCTCTATCCTTGAGATAGTCAGCGCTTGCACTGCCGATCGAGCAACTTCCCTATTAGCAATATTAAAAGTAAACTGTAAAATATACCTATCGCAGGTATATCTACCTATTCTTACGTTGGGTGCCTCAAAACAGTATGGAGCACCCGACATGATCAGTACCATTGACGAAATCCCGCGCCTTTACCATTTTACCGACAAGAAAAATCTCCCTCTAATCCGTGAGCTTGGTGGACTGCTACCGCGTGCAGAGCTGGAAAAACGTGATATCAAAATTCCCGCGCCGGGCGGCAATGAGTGGAGCATTAGCGCGGACGGTTGGAAAAACATGGACAAGTATGTCCATCTCTGCTTCCGCAAAAATCATCCGATGGAATATGTGGCCAAGCAGGATAGTCGCATCTCGCAGTCAGTCTTTCTGGAGATCAAGCGAGACGTTCTGAGTATTCCAGGGGTTCTTTTCACCAATGACGTCGCGAACAAAAATGGCGTCGAAGCCGTTTCAATCGATCAAGCCAATTCGATGGTTGATTTCGAGGTGCTGTACACAAAGACAGATTGGAGCGATCCTGCTATAAAGGCACGGCTGGCTCAGGCTGAAAAATATGAGGTCCTCGTTCCGGCGATAATTCCGTTGAATTTAATAGGGATGCCTGATGGCTGAGAGACCGATATTCGTTCCGGTGCCGGAGCAGGAAGGTTACGTCCGGCAGATCAGCTTCGAAATTCCATGGGCCGGGGGGTTTGCGGAATCACAGAAGTGGAAGAATATCACCTCTCTCCACGCAGCAGCAGAACGAGCCGGCTACGCTCCCCTCCTGGAGATTTCGTCCAAATCGGATACGCGCGCCGGACAAAAGCTCAGCGCGTTCAATCTCCGCGTCCAAAGCACTTTTGGGGAGTTGACGCTCGAAAACGCCTTTCAGGGAAGCAAGGTGTTCGCCCGAGGCGGCCCGTTCACCGACCTGTACAACGTCGAACCGCGGCAGGCGAAACGCGACCCGCGCCTGCAAGAGTCAGGTCAGCTCACCAGCTTCACGTTCGATGGATATGATTTTCCGTTGGTACCGAGAACCGTGTTCTATGACTGGCTCTATCTCACGGCAATCTTCCAGCATCGGGACTGGATCAAGGAGCGCATCGACGGCCGTTATCAATATGCCGGCTTCACCGATATCGAGTTCAATCCGGCCAAATCCTTCAATTGCCAGGCGCGGTCATGCGCGCTCTTCGTTTCACTGATGCGCGAAGGAAAACTCGAAGCGTATATGCATACGCCACAGACCTTCATCGCCGCCATGAAGACAAACGCGGCATCAGAACCGGAACAGCGCCACATAGCGCAAGCGCGCCTGCGTGTCGGCTAGAACGAACCTTCCGCCTCCACCACCAGCGTCGTGCCATCGGCATCCACACCCTTTACCCGCACTCGCGTACCCTCCGGCAAATCGGGACCAGTCACGCGCCAAAGCGTGTCGCCTATGTGTATACGCCCCGTTCCGTTTTCAATCGGCTCCGCGAGCGTAGCGGTTCGTCCCACAAGCTGGCGTACGCGTTCATTGAGATAAGGTGTGTCGCTCTTTTGGCTGGAGCTGCGAAAATAGCGATTGCCGACATAGACACAGACGAAGGTCAGGGCCAGAAAAACGATCGTCTGTACCTGCCACACCCAGAAGGCCATGTCCCACAAGAGCAATGATGCCATCCCTACGATGAGCGCAGCGATACCAATCCAGAGCAGGAAGACACCCGGCGCCAGAATTTCAAGCACCAGAAGAACCAGACCAAAGGTGATCCAGCTCCAGGCCCCGAGGCTTGCGATCCAGCTTGTTATCATGACTGACCCTATTCCGTTGTCGGCGGAAAGGTATTTTTCACCCGCGGCGGACGATTACTCGACGGACGCGGAGCCGGTGAGCCGCTTGGCGCATTCTCGCCGAATACTTCGCGCGCGAGTGCGCCGATGCCACCGATGGAACCGATAATCGACGAAGCTTCCAGGGGCATCAGTACGATTTTACTGTTTCCCGCAGAGCCGATCTTTGCCAGCGCTTCGGTGTATTGTTGGGCAACGAAATAGTTCAGGGCCTGTGCATCTCCGCTGGAAATCGCCTGCGACACCACTTCGGTCGCGCGTGCTTCGGCCTCCGCCGCACGTTCGCGCGCTTCAGCGTCTCGGAACGCTGCCTCGCGGCGGCCTTCCGCCTTCAGGATTTCCGCTTGCTTCAAACCTTCCGCTTCCAGGATTTGCGCACGCTTTTCACGCTCGGCCATCATCTGACGCGCCATGGAATCCACGAGGTTCTTCGGAGGATTGATATCCTTGATCTCGACTCGGGTGATCTTGATGCCCCAGCTGTTCGAGGCCTCATCGACGACCCGCAACAGACGCTCGTTGATTGCATCGCGGTTGGAAAGGAGATCGTCGAGATCCATGGAACCCATGACTGAACGAATATTCGTCATGGTCAGGTTGAGAATGGCGTGGTTCAGGTTGGTAACCTGATAAGCAGCCTGGGGCGCGTTCAGGATTTGATAGAACGCAACGCCGTTGACTTCGACCGTCGCATTGTCGCGGGTGATGACCTCCTGCGTCGGAACATCCAGCACCTGCTCCATCATGTTGAGCTTGGCGCCCACGCGATCGAAGAACGGCACGATGATATTGAGGCCCGGCTGCAAGGTCTTTGTGTAACGTCCAAAACGCTCAATTGTGTAATTCTGACCCTGCGGCACCGTCTTGATGGCAGCAAAAAGCAGAACGACCGCCAGAAGCACCAATAGCCAGATGCCAATATCGATACCTGAAAACATACCTGCCCTCTCAAAATGCGATTGACTTTAAATCAGCATCAGTAATGGCATGTTTTCAGGCAAAGAGCACTTCGTTTTGCTCAAATTCCTAGTTTTTCTAAGCCCACCCGGCCATCTCGCGACGCACCAGCGCCTCAATGAGGTTCATGCCGCCTTCGCTGGCGTTGAGACAGGGAATATGCGCGAACTTCTCGCCGCCTGCCTCAATAAACTCATCCCGCACTTCGCCCGCAATCTCCTCCAGCGTCTCGATACAATCGGCAGAAAATCCCGGGTTGATGATCGCGATGCGTTTCACACCTTCATGTGCAAGCTTCTCAACAGTCGCAGCCGTATAAGGCTTGATCCATTCCGCCTTGCCGAACAGCGACTGAAAGGTCGTGATCAGGCGCTTGTCGTCATAGCCCAATCGCTCGCGCAGAAGCCGTGTCGTTTTGTGGCAATGGCAATGATAAGGATCGCCCGCCTCGAAATAGCGCTTGGGAATACCGTGATAGGAGGCAAGGATCATCTCCGGCTCGAAATCAAGCGCCGCAAGATGGGCTTCCACCGAATGTGCCAGCGCCTCAATATAGGCAGGCTCGTCATAATAGGCAGGAACGGTGCGCGTGGCCGGCATATTGCGCAGCTTCATGAGCGCGCGGAACAACTGGTCATTGGCCGTCGCCGTGGTCGTGGCGGAATATTGCGGATAGAGGGGGAAGTAGACGATGCGATCTGCGCCTTGCTCCTGCAATTGCGCTACAGCTGTGGCGATAGAGGGACTGCCGTAGCGCATGCCATATTCCACAACGACCTCCGGCTGATCGGCGAGCCGTTCGCGAAGCGCCTCGACCTGCTCACGCGTGATGGTGCGCAGCGGCGATTCGTCTTTCTCGTTGTTCCAGATCGTCCTGTAATTGGCGCCCGATTTCTGCGGTCGCGTCGTCAGCACGAATGTGTGCAGGATCGGCTGCCAGACAAGGCGAGGCAACTCGATCACGCGCTTGTCGGAAAGAAATTCCCGCAGATAACGCCACATCGACCAGTAATCCGTGCCGTCGGGGGTTCCCAGATTGGCCAGAAGTATACCCACCTTGGCAGGCTTGACGTGTGGATGGCCGACCGGTGCAGGCCCCAGGCCGGTACGGGTTATGGCTGTCTTCATCTGCATGTATTTTCTCTCGATTTCACAATCGCAATCTAATCACCCGCGCGCCCGATTCCAATGTCGGAAGCGCAGGTTTAAAACATAAGATGAGGATGTTTTGTCGCAGGTACGGGCGCGAAAATGCCGCCAGACGCATCTGGCGGCATTTTCTTTTCATCGAGAATAGCGTCAGTTCGCGGATGGAATATCGAGCGTGGTACCAACAAGCAGACGACGTGGCGAAACCCGCGGATTAGCCGAACGGATCTTCGTCCAGAGGGCGCCATTGCCATAAGTGGCTTCGGCGATATCCCAAAGCGTATCGCCCGGCTTTACCGTGTAGCTCTGGCCAGCGGCGGGCGTGGCTTCAGCAGAAGCGCTATCGGCCTGGACCTGCGTTACGGCTTCCGTCGCCTGCTCTTGCGTGGCAACCGGAGCGCTGGACTCAGATTGCTCTCCAGCCGGTGCGGCGGAAGGCTGAGACGTTTCTGCTTCTGCTTCTGCTTCTGCTTCTGCTTCTGCTTGCGCCTGCTCGCCCGCAGCTATCTTGGTGATGCGGCCGTCGATCTTCGGTGCGTAAGGCGTGTTATTGGCCAGATAGGCTGCTACGGCTTCTTCCAGGTTCGGGCCGTAATCGTAAGCATTCTCCGCATTGTCGCGGAAAAGCGTGTAGCCGTCGCCGCCATTGCGATTGAAATTATTCGTCACGACGCCATAGGATTTTTCAGGATCGATAGCGATCCACTCGCCGCCCTCGTTAACCTTCACGTCGCTGATCCGGCCCTCATTGGGGGCCTTGTTCATGTCGAAGGTGTATTGCAGACCCGCGACTTGCGGAAAGCGCCCCTTGCCCTCTTCAACTTCACTGACACCTGATTCCAGCGAAGCGACAATGTCCTTGCCCTTGAGCTGGAACGTCGCGAGCGTGTTCTGGAAGGGCAGCACGGTCAGCACTTCTCCCATCGTCACGTCGCCAGCATCGATCGAGGCGCGCAAGCCGCCACCGTTCTGGAAGGCAATGGAAATTCCCTGGTCCTTGACGCGATCAAGCAGCGCGTCGGCTACGAGATTGCCCATCTCGCATTCCTGCGCACGGCAGGTTTCGCGGCTGCCATCGATTGGCGCAGTCGAATTGGCCACGACACGCCCTTTCAGTTCTTCAATCGGCTTGGCAAGTTCCGCCACGCGTGCAGCAATCGTCTGATCCGGCTCCACCGACTTGTCGAGCAGGATCGTGTCGCCGGCCGCCTGCGTTACATTACCTTCGTCATCGAAGGTCACGTTCAGCTCGCCTAGATATTTCGAATAGGCATAAGCCTGCACGATCGGCACGTCCTTGCCGGAAGGGTTCTTCACATTGGTCGGATAGCTCGGCGCGCCTTCTTCCGTGTTGGAAAGCAACGTGTGGCTATGTCCGCCAACGATGACGTCTATCCCATCCACGGCCGCCGCAATCTGCTGATCGCGCACGAAACCCACATGCGACAGAAGCACGATCTTGTTGACGCCTTCCGCCTGGATACGCTCCACAGCGCCTTTCAGATAATCGATCTCATCTTCAAAAGTCACATTCGGACCGGGCGACGCGACATTGGCGGTGTCGGGGGTCAGCACCGAAAGAATGCCCACCCTCTCGCCGCCCTTATCTGCGATCACCCATTCCTTGACCTTGCCTGCCAATTCCGTTTCGGCATCCGCAACCTTCGTGTTACCGGAAACGATCGGGAATTTGATCTCCGCAATGAAATCTGCAAGCCCCTGCGGACCGTCGTCGAATTCATGATTGCCGACCGCCATGGCGTCGGGCTGGATCGCGTTCATGAACTCGGCAGCATCCTTGCCCTTGTAGGTCGTGTAGAACAGCGAGCCTTGAAACTGGTCGCCCGCATCGAGCACCAGGACATTGCGCTCTTCTCCCTCGAGTGCAGCCTTACGCTCGGCGATCTTGGCCGCGACTCGTGCAATACCGCCAAAGCATTCACCAGCGTCGTTTTCCTTCGGCGTACAGGTCGAATCATACTTGTTGATCTGCTCGATGCGCGAATGCAGATCATTGATATGCAGAATGCTCAGTTCATAATCTGCAAGCGACGGCGCAGTCGAAAGCGCCAGTCCGGACACTGCGAGCATGGTTGCCGCAAGAAGTGTTTTCATCGATCTGTCCCCTGTTTCACACATCCGGATACTGAATCCTCACGCCTCATCCTCGTTGCCGAGGCGCGAGAGATTTGTCTAACCGTGTTCCATGTCGGTTGTATCTCAAGCCAGAGAGTTTCACTCTCGTTACGTTGGGGCAAGCAAGGATCGTCACTTTCGCACAATTTGTGCGGCATCAACTTGTGCGGCATCAACCCCTTCGCTGAAAATGATCCGCGCGCCCTTCGGGGGCATCGGCGGCAATACCGTCGAACAGGAACTTTTCCGTCGCACTCTCGCCGCGGATCTCTGGCCCGATCGTCACGGTCTCGCCCATCAGCTCTTTGGCTTCGAAAGCAGGATCGTAAAGCGAGACCGGTGCAAGACGTTCGATGGCCCGATTCTGGGGCCGGGCAGGTTGCGCGGCAGCGACGGGTGCGGAAACGCCAGTTCCAACGCCATTACCCAGAAGTCGGTCAAGCGGCGCCTTGGCATAAAACGCCACCTTGCGTTTGCCCGCTTCTGTCAGATTGATGCCGTCCGCACCGCGCAAGCGAGCTGGCTGACCGTTCATGTCCGGCCCCTCCATGACAAAGGAGCCATTTTCGTCGACGAAGCCTTCCCATATGTCCACGAATTCGGCGCCGGTTTCCGCCGCCGCGTCACGATAGAGGTCGTTCAGTGCAAGAATATCGGGATTGGCCCCGCTGATCCGGAAGGAAGGCAGCCCGACCCAGACCAGCGGCACATTGGTCGTACGAGCTATTTGACCAATGCGCTCGGCGCGCTGCTCATAGGCGCGTGTCCAACCCTCGGTGCCGCGCGCATGGCTGCCACCCGGTCCTTGCATATCCTGCCGATCATTGGCGCCCAGCATGATAACGAGAGCGGCAGGCTTCTCGTGTTCGACGATCGTCTGCAACTCCTTGGGCCAGTCGTAATAGTCGTCGCGCACCAATCCGGAAGAGCCTTGCGTGGAACCGACAATCCGCACGCCCGGATTCTCCGCATAGAGCGCATTCAAGCCGCTGACGAGGCCACCGGCCATGAAATCACCGATCACAAGGACTTTCTTGGCATCCTCTCGCTTCTCCACCACCGGCGTGGCGGGCGGGCGTGGGGCGGCAGAGCGCGGCGCGCTTCGATTGCGCGGCGGTTGCGTTCGCTGGCGCGGCTGCGCACGTTGGGGCCTTTGCGGCGCAAAATCTTCGCGGTAGATCGGTTCGCGTCCCGGACCGCCAAACAGGCGGCGAAAAAAATTGCGCGGGCCGGATCCGTCCTGCGCATAGGCAGGCGCGGTTCCAAGTACGGGGGCTGCGATATCCGCCATTGCAGCAATCGTCAGAGCGACGAACGTGACGAGAAAAATCTTCGCCATTCGCATCATTGCCTTCGTCAGAATCCCCGCTCCGCCCATCGAACGCTTCGCCTTTCTGTCAACCGGTGCGAAGCCTATCCGAAATCATCTCGTTTCGAAACGAAAAAGCCACCGGTTTTGCCCGCGGCTTTTTCGTTTCTCCCGAACGGACAGAGGCTAGAAAGAGCCTGTCACCGATAGATAGAAGGCGCGCCCCGGTTCATTATAGGTGTTGGCGCCCGCGGCATTGCCGCTGCCTTCACGGAATAGACGCTCGTCAAACACATTAGTCACACCCGCCGAAACGCGGAAATTGTCGTTGTAATCATATTTCAAGCCCACATTGACGACCGTGTACGGGTCGCGATCGAGCGGATTTTCTACCGCTGCACCCGTGGTTCCGGTCAGTGTCGGCGATGGTGTCTTGCCGTAATGGGTTGCCGAAAGGGTCAGCGTCAGATCCTCGCGCGCCTGCCAGTCGAGCGCAGTGTTGATCGTGTACTCCGGTACCAGCGAAAGCGGTTGGCCGTTCTGCTTGTTTTCCGACTCAATCATATAGGTCGCGTTGGTCGACCAGGTCAGAGTTTCCAGAACCGGGATGCTCAGATTGCCTTCAAGACCCGAGACCACTGCTTCCGGCACGTTTTCCCAGCGAAAGACCCAACCTGTGGGCGCACCGGGAACAGCCGTGTCTATCGGTGTCAATCCCGAGGCAATGCGATCCTTGTAATCATTGTGGAAATAGGTGACCCCTGCGTTCCAGCCCAGATCGTCGTGATAATTGAGGCCGATTTCCTTGTTGATCGACGTTTCAGGATCGAGATTCGGATTACCGACAACATAGCAACCCACTCCGCCTTGTGTGGGATATGGGATGGGACAACCGTTCCCCCGCGTATAATAAACGTAATTCGGATTGAGCTGGAACAGGTTCGGCGCCTTGAATGCCCTTGCTATGCCTGCCTTGAGTGTAAGGTTTTCGCTCAACTGGTAGGAAGCGTTAAGGCTCGGGCTGAGATTGCCGCCGAATTCGCTATGATAATCGCCACGCAGGCCAGGCGTTAGAATGAGGCGGTCGTTGATATAAATATTATCTTCCGCATAGAGACCGAACATCCAGGCGTTGGTGTTAGGGTCGCGATTTTCGGGATCTGTATCAGTTCCCGGAATAACGACGTTTTCCTCAAGGCCAAGTTGGTTCGAAACGCCATCCTCCATCCACTCGCCGCGAAACTCGCCGCCAAGGGTCAGCTTCTGCTCATAGCCCATCGTCAACGGAATGTCCCACTCGCTCTTCGCTGTCAGGTTGTCGAGTGTTATCGTGCCTTTTTTGGCATCATCCGTAATGGCACCCTCATACCGCCCCGCCGTCCCTTCACCGAAGCGCGTGTTACGGGTTTGCTCCCACTGAATATAACTGTTGCTCTCGGCGAAATCGTAGAAACCTCGATGCGTCGCTGACAGCGTGGTACGCGTCATCGTATTGGTTTCCGCACCTTGATTGGCCAATTCTTCGAGCAAATCCGTAACGCTCGCCAATTGCCTGTCACCGGCGAAAATATTGCCCTGACGGCTATATGCCGCCTCGAAGTCGAAAACGTTCTGATCGTCGAACTCGTATGTCAGAAGACCGCGCAAATCCTTGTTGACGACGCCTTCGCGACCGGCAGCAGGTGTCGCAGTCGGATCGAGCGTCGCACCCGCGTTGATATCAGGATCGTCGGCATCCGTCTTGGCGATGCTGGCGATGATGCGATAGGAAAGAACGTCCGTGATTGGCCCGCCCACCATCGCGTTGGCCCTGATGGAATAGCCTTCCTCGGAATGCTGCGGCATGGAGCCGAAAACCGAGAACTGACCGGTGGTCGTTTCAGGACGCTTGGTGATGATATTGACAACACCCCCTGATGCTCCTGATCCGTAGCGCGCCGCCGCCGGACCGCGCAGCACCTCGATGCGCTCCACCATTTCGGCAGGAACCCAGTTGGAATCCCCACGCGAATCGCGTTCACCGGCTCGTCCCATGCGAACGGAGTTGCGCGACAGAACCGGCTTGCCGTCGATCAGGATGAGTGTGTTTTCGGGCCCCATGCCGCGAATGTCGATCTGACGTTGATTGCCTCGTTGGCCGCTTGATGTCGTTCCGGTCAGATTGACACCGGGCATCTTGCGGATGATTTCGGACAGGTCGTTGGCGACAGGCTGCTTTTCGAGATCCTCGGACGTGATGGTCGAGACGCCAGGTGCCTGCTTCAGCTGTTCTTCAGCCGAAAGAACGATGATGCGATCAAGGGTGATTTCCCCTTCATCGTCCGTCTCCGCCATTTCCTGAGCCGATATTGGTCCCGCGGTGGCAGCCAGCAAGAGAGACAGCGCCGTTGCACGACGTAGATAGAACTTGAAATCAGACATTGAGAGCCCCCGCCTCTAGATACTCAGGAAGCGTGCTCAGCGGCGATTTGGCTTACTGTTGGTCACGCAATGATCGTGACCCGCCTTAAGGCTTTCAGGCAGACTTCCGCAAGGGAAGATGCAGGTCGAGGTGTTTAAACATGAACATTTCACACAAGTTTGTTGCCAATGTGCCACATTTTCAGGAACGAGGCCCAAAAAGAATGATTGCCGCGCCCAAGAGCGCAACTGCGCCACCGGTCAAATCCCAGCGATCCGGGCGAAAACCTTCCGCAAACCAAAGCCATAACAGAGACGCCGTGATGTAGACACCGCCGTAGGCGGCATAAGCCCGGCCCGCATGCTCGGTCGGAACAAGCGTAAGAAGCCATGCAAAAACAATAAGCGATCCCAACCCAGGAACCACCCAAAACGCAGTTTTATGCATACGTAACCATGCCCAGAATGCAAAGCATCCGGCAATTTCAGCCAGGGCGGCAAAGAAATAGATGACAGCGATCTTCATAGTCTCAGATTGCAGCTACGCGCAGTGCGCGCAAGCGGTCATGCACTGCCTTTTCGTGACAGATGCATGATGCGTCGCCCAACATCCCACAACTGCATTCCAACTGTAACCGGTCGCTCCGGATCGACCAGATCGGTTTCGGCGATCGCCCTCTCATCGTCGCTCAACTCCCTTTCCGGCAAGGGTTCAAGCCGCCTGGCGCCCTGCCGGAGCGCCTCGATCGCGCCGATCAGTCCTTTCTGCGTTATGGCAGCAGCAATGGTTTCCTCATCGCTGCCAAGATGCTCGGCCAGCAGGTCATTGCGACATCTGGCAATAGCCTCGCGCACGGCCGCCTCGTCATCCTGCCGGTTTGCAGAGATCATCAAATCACACTCAGTATCATAACCCATCGAGCGATTATTGAGATTGGCCGAACCGATCTTCATCGAGCAATCATCTGCGATCATGATCTTGGCATGCACATAGATCGGCGAGCGGGCCTCATTGACCGGATAATATACACGGAAGCGTTTCTTGTGGTCAGCCTCGCGCAGCATGTTCAGGAGCCGCTGTCTCGCCGAGTCCATCACTTTGGCTTCAAGCCAGCCATCCGCCCCCAAGGGATTGATCAGCACGATTTCCGGCGGATTGTCTTCGCGCAACCTGTCGGCAAGCGCGTAGGCGATTTTGCGCGCGGCAAAATATTGGCTTTCGATATAAAGCGTCTTTTGCGCCGACTTGATCATCCGCAGCTTCAACGATTCGATTTCGCTGACCTGCTCGTAATCATCGAAGCTCGCTATCGTTCGTGCGATTGCGATATCGACATTCTCGAAATCCATTTCCAGATTGTCGCACCAGATCGGCGCCACGGTCGGCGGCGGTGTCAGATTCTCCCCGGTTGCCCTGCGCCAGCGTTCCCGTGCCAGATCACCCAGCGCACTCGCCGCCTCGCCGGTCACGCAGCTGGTAGCATCATGCCAGGGCATCAACTGCTTGCCGCGGAACATGGTGCGGCGCTGCTCTTCCTGCTCGCGATGCAACCGCGTATCCCACCGTCCTTCCGTCATGTCGATGCCACCGCAGAACGCAATGACGTCGTCGATTACCAGAAGCTTCATGTGATGCGCCGCCAGCGCCGGGTGCGCATGATCGAGCCGCAGGTGGACACTGCGGCTCGTCATCCAGTCGAGAATAAAGAGTGGCGTCTGCCCACGCCCCAACGCAAGCAGCGTACCTATATCCCATTTCAACAAGTAGATATCGAGGTTTGGCTTGCGCTTCGCCAGCCAGTTGAGAAGCTGCCCGATCCGGTTCGGACCCCTCATCGTCTTCTTCTCGGGTTCGAGTTTGACCCGTGCGTCGAAGTCCCAGCCAATCAGCATTATACTATGCTTTGCCCTCAACATCGCATGTTTGGCGGCAGCAAAATAATCTTCTGCATCGACGATGACGGTCATTTTGTCGGCGCGTGCGTAGCGCCAGCAGCTTTCTCCCTCAATGGCAGAGAAGGCCGGCTCGTCCTGCTCGCTCAATTTAGTCCCCTGTCGTCCCGAAGAGTTGCGCCGCATATAAACGATAAAACGCCTCAATAGGATGCACGGAACCAGTTAGGGATGCAGATAAATTTTAAGTCCCGCAAAACGTGCGAAGGACGCGCTCATGTCTTTGCGGCGGCACGGCGAAAGCCTCCGCGCCCTCTTGCCGTTCGAACGGTTTTTGCAAAACGGAATTCAAGGCGTGGAACGGCGCAAAATCATTGTTCTCGGCTGCATCGATGACCGCCTGAATCTGGTGATTTCGCGGAATATAGAGCGGATTCGCCGCGCGCATCCCTATGGCGATTTCCTCAACCGGCGTTCCCTGCCTGGAGAGCCTGTCGCGCCAGCGCACTTCCCACCCGGCAAAATGTCCGCCGAACAGTCCTTGCGCGATCGCCCCGCTCTCGTCTTCCAGCACATCAGCCAGCCCCCGAAAAGACAGCGTGAAATCGCTTTCCTCAGCCGCCATGATGCCAAGCAGATCGCCCAGCAGATCCATATCGCCTTCCTGCACCTCTGCTATCCCGATCTTTTGCGCCATACCCCGATTGTAAGCTTCCTGGAAAACCGCATTGAAGCCCGACAGCGCGCCCTGTGCCAGTTCCAGGGCCTCGTCCTCATTGTCATCGATCAGCGGCAGCAGGGTTTCTGCAAGCCGTGCCAGATTCCACTGCCCGATCAGTGGCTGATTGCCGAAGGCGTAACGTCCCTGTGTGTCGATGGAGGAAAAGACCTTCCTGGGATGGTACTCGTCCATGAAGGCGCAGGGACCGTAGTCGATCGTTTCGCCTGAAATGGTCATATTGTCGGTGTTCATCACGCCATGAATGAAGCCGATCTGCATCCACTGCGCGATCAGCCTTGCCTGCGCGTCGCGCACTGCCTCGAAAAAGGCGAGATACGGCCGCTCCGCAGTCTTCACCAGCGGATAGTGCCGTTCGATTGCGTGATCGGCCAGAAGCCGAATGGCCTCGACATCCCCTCGCGCCGCGAAGAACTGAAACGTGCCGACGCGGATATGACTGGCGGCTACGCGGGTGAAGATCGCACCCGGCAGGAAACGTTCTCGCGCCACCGTTTCGCCCGACAGCACGGCCGCCAGTGCACGTGTGGTCGGGACACCCAGCCGCGCCATCGCTTCCGAAACGATATATTCGCGCAGCACCGGTCCGAGCGCAGCTCGTCCGTCGCCACCGCGAGAGAAGGCCGTGCGCCCCGCACCCTTCAATTGAATATCGAAACGCTTGCCATCCTTAGTCACCGCCTCGCCAAGAAGCATGGCTCGACCGTCGCCCAACTGAGGCACGAAATTTCCGAACTGATGGCCGGCATAGGCGCCGGCGATCGGCTGTACCCCCGCTGGCATGCGCGAACCTGCAAGCATGGCAACGCCCTCCTCCGAGGAGAGCCATCCGGCATCCAGCCCCAGTTGCTCCGCCAGCCGTGCATTGAGCGCAATCAGCCGCGGCGCCGGAACCGGTTGCAACACGGCCGGTCGGTGGAAGCGCTCGGGAAGCGCGGCATAGCTATGCGAGAGATCGAGTTTCATACTTCTGATATAGTGTATCGTCACGGCAGTGTCAGGACCGGCCCGAGTTTATTGGCTTGCCTCCCTTGCCTTTTACCAGCCACCGGTTTTCAAATGCGCGCAAATATATCAAAAGACTTCGGAGCAGCATGTCGACGCGCATAGTCACCATGATACGGGATCTGTTTCTCGCGTACGGCAACTCGCTGTGCGGCGCGGGCATCTGGTTCGGAGCGTTATTCTTTGCGGCTTCGCTTACGCCTAGCCTGCTGCCGCGAGACGCCATATTCCAAGGCGTTCTTTCCGGGGTTGCTTTCGCCTGTGGCTACGGCCTTGGCGTCTTTCTGCGCGCCCTCTGGCGCTTTCTGGAAATCCCGCCGCTGCGGCGTCAATGGCTGGTGCCCTGGCTCAACCTTTTCACCCTGATCACTTGCGCTTTTGCGGCCATTCTCCTGCTTTACGCTGCATCCGACTGGCAGAACTCCGTGCGGGCCCGCATGGAACTTGCACCGGTTGAAAGCGCCAGGCCCTTCCTTGTCGGCCTGATCTCGCTTCTCGTCGCCTTTGTCCTCATCATGCTGGCGCGCGCCTTCAGGCTCGTCGCGCGCTTCAATACTACTCGGTTGAAGGCCATTCTCCCGCGCAAAGTCGCGGTTCTCGCAGGTACCGCCCTGACGCTGCTCTTCTTCTGGCTGATCGGCAGCGGCGTTCTGGTGCAGGGAGCGCTGCGCGCGCTGGATTCTTCCTATCGCGGCTTTGATGCACTGATAGAAGACGACATCGCCATGCCGACCGATCCACTCAAATCCGGCAGTGCCGCGTCCCTTCTGCAATGGAGCGAGCTTGGCCGGGCCGGTCGCGCAGCCATCGCTTCGCGCCCCACCCGGCAGGAGATGCAAGCCTTTACCGGCCAACCGGCCATGGAACCGCTACGCGTCTATGTCGGCCTGCGCTCAGGCGACACGGTCGACGAACGCGCGCAACTGGCCCTCGATGAGCTCATCCGTATCGGCGGTTTCGAGCGCTCCATTCTCGTCATCGCCACGCCAACCGGCACCGGCTGGCTGGATCCGGCCAGTCATATGGCGCTCGAATATCTGCATCGCGGCGATGTTGCGACCGTTTCCGTACAATATTCCTATCTCACGAGTTGGCTTGCCCTCCTTGTCGAGCCGACCTATGGCTCCGAGCAGGCCCGCGCGCTCTTTTCGAAGATTTACACGCATTGGACGGCCTTGCCGCAGGAAACGCGTCCGAAGCTCTATCTGCATGGTCTCAGCCTCGGCGCCATGAATTCCGATCTCTCGACGGATCTCTTCGACGTGATCTCCGATCCGTTCGACGGCGCGCTGTGGAGCGGCCCGCCCTTCACCAGCAAGACCTGGAACATGGCAACCTCGGAACGAATGCCCGGAACGCCGGCCTGGCTGCCGCGCTTCCGGGACGGAGCGGTCATCAGGTTTACCAATCAGCGGGACCAGACCGAGATCGCCGATACCCATTGGGGTCGCATGCGGCTGGTCTATCTGCAATATGCCAGCGACCCTATCGTCTTCTTCAACACGAGCTACGCCTGGCAACCGCCACCATGGCTGAGCGAACCGCGCGGACCGGACGTTTCGCCCAATGTTCGCTGGTTTCCGATCGTCACTTTCCTGCAATTGCTGCTCGACATGGCCACCGCCACGACCACGCCTATCGGCTACGGCCACATCTATGCCCCTGCCCACTATGTCGATGCATGGATCGCCGTCACCGACCCGCAAGGCTGGAACCCGGCGCAGATCATGGCATTGAAGGAAAAACTCGCCCACGACATGCCCGAATAGGAACAGGAGTTGCGTCCATACTGCGAACGGAAATACCCGAGGCTAGTATATTTTTTAAGGGCGACCGAATGGTGGGCGTGACAGGGATTGAACCTGTGACCCCTACGATGTCAACGTAGTGCTCTCCCGCTGAGCTACACGCCCATTCGATGGACGGGCTTACACCATATTCCCTGCTCTCCCGTCAATAGCCAATATGATGAAATTCCAGAAAACTTTCAGTCGGCGAACGACCTTGTCGGAAAAGGTGGATTTTCCGCGCCAAGCCATCTGTTGAAAACAAAAACCCGTCGCGATTTCTCGCAAACGGGTTTCAAAAAATCCTGGCGAAGAACGATCAGGCGGCCTGGAGCATCTTCTCGACCTCGTTGACGAGATCGCGGAGATGGAAGGGCTTGGAAAGCACCTTTGCGTCCGCTGGCGCCTTCGAGTCCGGATTAAGCGCGACCGCGGCAAAGCCGGTGATGAACATGACCTTGAGATCAGGGTCGATCTCCGTTGCGCGGCGCGCCAGTTCGATGCCGTCCATTTCCGGCATGACGATATCGGTCAGCAGAAGAGAGAAAGGCTCTTCCTGCAACCTGCCATAGGCGCTCGCGCCATTGTCGAAATCGCTGACGTCGTGCCCGGCTCTTTCGAGGGCCTTGACCAGAAAGCGACGCATGTCCTCGTCGTCTTCAGCCAGGAGAATTCTTGCCATGATTGCCGTTCCGAATCTTCTTGTACCGTGCGCTACCCACGACACGTCCTGAAACAGGATTAAGATGCTAATTTGTTCTTATATGTAAAAGCGAGGGTAAACATCAAGTGAACGTCATCCCAAGGAAACGATGCGCCCCCATATTTAGGCTATCTGTTGCTGGACAGATGCGCTTTGCAGTGGCAGGCTAATGATCCAAGCGACATGTTTCAGGCACCGGCTGACTTATTGAATGAGCGTCAAGGACGATTTCCGCACAATCGAGCCTTTTACTGTGCTTCTCCCTCGTGGACGGCGCAGCGCCTTCGTGTTCAGTTCACCCCATAGCGGTCGTCATTATCCGCAGCGTTTCCTTGACCTCGCCCGCCTCGACGCTCGCCAGATCAGGCGATCCGAAGATTGTTATGTGGACGAGCTTTACGCTTCTGCAAAACTGGCCGGCGCTCCGCTGGTGGTGGCCAACTTTCCCCGCGCTTATCTCGACGTGAACCGCGAGCCGTTCGAACTCGACCCGCGCATGTTCAACGAGCCGGTGCCGCCCTTCGCCAATATCCGCTCGATGCGGGTTGCCAGCGGTCTCGGCACCGTTCCCCGTCTCGTCGGCGAGGGGCAGGACATCTATCATACGCGCTTGCCGCTCTCCGAAGCACTCGACCGGATCGACACGATCTATCGCCCCTATCACGAGACACTGAAGACGCTTCTATCCGAGGCCCGCACCCTGCACGGCACGGCCGTCCTGATTGATTGCCATTCCATGCCGACGACGATCAAGTCGGGCGATAACGCTCCCAAGCCGGATTTTATCATCGGCGACCGTTTCGGCGCATCCTGTTCGGCTGCGCTGCGCGAGCATGCCATCGCACTGCTTTCGTCACTCGGCTATGTCGTGGCTTACAACCGGCCATATGCAGGCGGCTTCATCACCGAGCATTATGGCAGGCCTTCAAAGGCATATCATGCGCTTCAGATCGAGATGAGCCGTGGCCTCTATCTGAACGAAACGACTTTCGAGAAGACAGCCGATTTTACGCGGCTGGAAAGGGACCTTGCCTGGTTCGTTCGCGAACTGGTCAGCTTGCCGCTTGATTATCTCGACGGCCTGCCTCTCGCCGCGGAGTAACATTGTTCCACCCGGACAAAAAAACCGCCCTGCAACCAAGCGCAAGGCGGCGTCAAGTCAGGAGGAAACGCCCCGCAAAGGGCACGAACGGCAAGGCCGCTCACCTGTCACCTTATTAGGCAGCGCCTAATTGTCAAGCACTTGCGCAGTTTCTAATGAAGCATCGTGAACCCTGTTGCCCGGTTGCAGCATGCGAAACTTCGTGTAGAACGGCACCGACCTTGAACGATGCAATAGCGAGATCGATCGTGACAGCTTCCATGCTCCCCGACCGCGCCTTTTTCCAACGCCTGGCCGACGCAGCGCGCAAGGAAACCCTGCCGCGTTTCCGCAACAGCTTGAACGTCGTGAACAAGCTCGAAGGCGGGTTCGACCCAGTTACGGAAGCTGATCGCGAGGCGGAACGCGCCATCGTGTCGATCATCCGCAAGGAATTTCCCGATCATGGCATCCTCGGCGAAGAGCATGGCATGGTGAATGATGGTGCTGACCATATGTGGGTCATCGATCCGATCGATGGCACGCGCGCCTTCATCTCCGGACTGCCGCTGTGGGGAACGCTCATCGGCCTGACCCACAAGGGCGACGCCATCGCCGGCATGATGACTCAGCCCTATATTGGCGAGTTCTTCCACGCCGACCATACCGACGCGGCACTTTATGGCCCGCATGGCAGGCGTACCCTGAAAACGCGCGGCACGACCGCCCTTGCTCAGGCAACCCTGTGCACTACCTCCCCGTTCATTTTTGCCGACGGCAAGATTGGCCGCTATCAGGCACTTGAAAAGCAGGTGCGGCTGGCTCGCTATGGAACGGATTGCTACGCCTATGCAATGCTTGCCGCCGGCCAGATCGACCTCGTCGTGGAATCCGATCTCAAGCCTTATGATATTGTTGCCATGATCCCGATCATTGAGCAGGCTGGCGGCGTTATCACGACCTGGGACGGAGCGCCAGCAGAACAGGCCGGCGATATTCTCGCAGCCGCTACGCCGCAATTGCACGAAGCAGCAATGAAGGCGCTGAAGGGTTAGCGTGCGTCGATCTACCTGACATCGGCTTAGTCAACCAACGGGATTTTCGTGGGTTAGCTGACGCTTGCATGTCCCCTATACCCACCATAATCCAGGCGCGCACTTTGATCACTCGGAGCGATCAGGATATTTTCCTCAGCGGAAAATATACCTGTGAAGATTGCCGAATCTCTTGGCTTTTTTCTGTATTTTTCCTGCCTCCGCATAGAGCAGATCGTCCGGCTCCATGCTTTGCGCGGGCTCATATTGGCTTCCAGGCAAAAAGGCCTTGACCGCCGCCAGCATCTGTTCACGCATGACGTTTCTTTCCTGCGCAAGCTCATGATAGGCACCGTCAATGCTGATGAATGAAGCGCAACGCAACGTTCGTGCATATGCCTCTATGGCAGTCGCCGAGACAACCTTATCTTCGGTCGGCGCAAGCATCAGCATCGGGATGCGATTATTCCTCAGGAATTTCTCCGATTTCACCGTTCCGATGGCCCTAAAAGCCGCGTTGACCCATGCGGCGGAAGCCCCGCCAAGGAACAACTCGGGGAATTCCCGCATCAGCTTGCTGTTGCGTTCATAGCGTTTCGGATCGCGCGACACCCGGTTGATCTCGAAAGGAAAGGCTGTTCCAGCGGGCGCCGCTGGCGTAAGCGCCATTTTACCCAGGCCGAGCCAGCACGCCAAGCGCGCGATACGGCGCGCCAGAACATTGGAGACGGGCAATCCAACCGGCTCGAGAAATGGCGCCAGCAGCACCATGCGCTCGATCCGGTTGGCCAGCCGTGGCGACGCAAGAATAGCGGCCAACGCGCCGCTGGAATGCGCGACGATGAAGAACGGCCCGCGTCCGTCGGGAAGTGCGACCTGCGAAATGATGGCGTCGAGATCGTCGCCAAAATGCTCGAAGCGCCTTACATAGCCTTGCCTGCTCGTCACCAGCCGGGTGGAACCGCCCTGCCCTCGCCAGTCGAAGGCGATGACGCCGTAGCCAGCTTTGGAGAAATCGCCGATGGTTTCGAAATATTTCTCGATCGCTTCGTTGCGCCCCTGAAGAAGCAGGATCGTTCCCTTGAACGGTTCGCCCGCGGCACGAAAACGCGCAAACCGCAGCCGCGTCCCGTCCCCGGTCTCGATGAATCCCGCGACCCCACCCTCCGGCACAGGATTTTCCGGAATTTCACGAAGAATCGATTCCTGCTTATCGTCGCTCATTCCCGTCATCATCCTCATCGTTTCCGAGGCAAACTAGGCCTTTGCCTGTGGAAGAGAAACCCGAAACGGGCGCTTATCCAGAAACATATCACTCTTAATGCGCACCTCTTGAAGCCTGTAAAATTCCTACCATATCAGGATTGCAGTCGCCCTTGGCGGGACTGCTGGCCAGACGAAAACGCCCCAGTCGGGTTTTCGCAGAAGGCCAAACGCTTAACCTGTTGCTCAAGTGGAGAACAATCCAATGCGTCACGTTGATTTTGCCCCCCTCTATCGTTCCACCGTCGGTTTCGATCGTCTTTTCTCGATGTTTGACAACCTGACTCAGCCCGAGAACGGTCAGAGCTACCCGCCCTACAATATCGAGCGCACGGGTGAAGATGCCTATCGCATCTCCATGGCTGTCGCTGGATTTGCCGAAAGCGATCTTTCCATCGAAGCGCACCGCAATGTATTGACCATTCGTGGTGAACGCAGCGAGGAAACGAGCGAGACAAGCGAACTGCTCTACCGCGGCATCGCTTCGCGCTCCTTCGAGCGCCGGTTCCAGCTCGCCGACCATGTGGAGGTTTCGGGCGCCACCATCCGTAACGGACTGCTTCACATTGATCTGACGCGCAACGTGCCGGAAGAAATGAAGCCGCGCCGTATCGAGATCGGCACCAACTCAACCGAAGAGACCAAGCAGATCGAGGCCAAGACCGCTCACTAAGCCCGTCTTCGCGTGATCTCGAACGCTCGCAAGCGCAACTTGCGGGCGTTTTTGCGTCCGAATTTCCGTCTTGTCATCCGGCAAGACTCTGGCATTCTCATCACAGGTGCACGTTAATTTAGTCACATGCTTGTGATGGTAAACCAATTGCTAACCCGTTGCAGGCACATTGGAGGTTCGCAATCACCGGACGGAGCCCTGCTCTCGACGAAATCCGGTGGCAATATTCGTTTGAGCGCGTCGGTTCTCCGTGTTCAGCCCCCATCGGCACGGCGCGCAAAAGGAGGAATGCATGCAGCTTCGTTCGCTCATCCGACGCTCCGCCCGTCATCTCATTGCCGCCGGACTGTCGCTGGGCATGGCGCTTTCGGCCGCTCCTGCCTTCGCCGATGCCAATTTCCGCAACTGGGTAGGCCAATTCAAATCGGTTGCCGCCAAGAACGGGATCAGCAGTGGGACGTTTGATCGCGCTTTTCGCGGCGTCGATGCCCCGGATCCGGAAGTGCTGCAAAAGGCGCGCTACCAGCCGGAATTCAGATCCGAGCCTTGGGAATATTTCGACAATCGCATCAACGAGCATTCCATCGCCATCGGCCGTCAGATGGCTCGCCAGTACAAACCCTGGCTCGATCGCATCGAGCGTCAATACGGCGTGGACCGTCACATCCTGCTCGCCATCTGGTCGATGGAAAGCAATTACGGCGAAATCCTCAAGAGACAGGACGTGATGCGCAATGTTGTCCGTTCGCTGGCGACACTTGCCTACGCTGATAATCGTCGCGCCAAGTTCGGTCGCACACAGCTGATCGCGGCGTTGAAGATCCTTCAATCCGGGGACATTGACGAATCGCACCTGACCGGCTCCTGGGCCGGAGCCATGGGGCATACGCAGTTCATTCCCACAAGCTATCAGCTTTATGCCGTGGACGCCGACGGCGACGGGCGCCGCGACATCTGGAACTCGGTTCCCGATGCACTTGCAACGGCCGCCAATCTGCTTGCCAGGAATGGTTGGCGTTCCGGCGAAGGCTGGGGCTACGAGGTTTCGCTTCCAGGCGGGCGCAAGTTCCCCGGAGGTTCGCTCACGCTCGCACAATGGCAGAACATGGGTGTGGTGCGTGCGCGCTCCGGCAAGGCTTTTCCTGCGGCCAATCGCAATGCGGAGCTGAAAGTTCCGGACGGCCGTTCTGGCCCAGCCTTCCTGATGACGAAGAACTTCTTCGTTTTGAAGCGCTATAACAATGCCGATACCTACGCGCTTGCGGTCGGCCTGCTGGCAGATGAAATTGCCGGCGTCGGCGGTTTGGTCAATGATTGGAACCGTCCATTCGACAAACTGTCCTTTGCCGAAAAGCAGGAATTGCAACAGCGTCTGAAGGTCTTCGGCTATTATGACGGAGCGGTAGACGGCAAGATTGGCAGCGCCTCTCGAGAGGCCATCAAGGCTTTCCAGAACCGGACAGGCCTGGATACGAACGGCCACCCGAGCCAAGATGTTCTGAAGCGATTGCGTTCCAATTGATCTGCCAACAGAGAATGAAGAAAGCCGGCTCGCAAAGCCGGCTTTTTGCGCGGAAGTTTTGCTTGCGCTCAAAATATGATGCTTCTATTCAGGATTAAAATATAAACCCGAAAGAAGAGCCATGACTGACATGCCAGCCCCAACGACCCGCCCATCAGGGCGCCCGAATCTTCGTAGTTGGACATTGGAAGTCGTTGAGAGTTTCAATGTCGAACCGAGTATGCGTCGCGTGGTTTTCACGGCACGCGACATTACCGAACTAGGCGAAAGCTACAAACCTGGCCAGGCATTGGTTCTGTTTCTTCCTCTCGGCGACGGCGCATCGGGCCGCCGTGATTATACAATCCGCGGTTACGATTCCGCAAAAGGCCAGATCAGCATCGACTTCTTCCTGCATGGGGACACGCCAGCACCGGTATGGGCGAGCAACGTCAAGTCAGGCGAAACCATCGAGGCCAAAGGACCACGCGGCAACTGCTGGCTGCGCGAAGGTGCGGACTGGCACCTGATGACAGGCGACGAAACCTGCCTTCCCGCCATCGCGCATATTCTTGAGACCGCGCCTGTCTCAGCCAAATTCCATGTTTTTGTTGAAACGGCTGACAAGAGTGGCGAGATCGATCTGCCATCGAAGGCCAGCGCGAATATTCGCTGGCTGCATCGCGGCACGGCGCCGCGCCCGAGCGAGTTGATGGCCGATGCGATCGCCCATTTTGAACTGCCTGCCGGTAATGGGCACGCCTACATTATCGGCGAAACCAGTAATGTTCGCCGCCAGCGGCAAAATCTCGTGGCGCGGGGCATGGAAAAATCGGCGATTTCGTCGGAAGGCTACTGGCGTCCCGGCCGCATTGGCGGTCACGACCACGTGGAAGACTAAGAGAAATCTCTTAGACGCGCATTTTAAATTGACATAGCTACTCATCTTTTTATGAGTGCACAGCAACGACCTACCTCGTCGGCAATGGTTGCTCAGACAACGAATGGAGAGTTACATGATAATCAATCGTCACAGCCTTGCCCTTGCCGGTGCACTCGCTCTCGCGCTTGGTGCAAGCGTTCCTACCTTTGCTCAGGAACTCGTCGTCACTCATACAAAGGGTGAAACCAAGCTGACCGCCAAGCCAGCAAAGGTGCTGACCTTCGACCTCGCAACGCTCGACACGCTCGATGCACTCGGCGTCGAGGTTGCGGGCGTTCCGGGCGGCGCAAAGCCGGACTATCTGGCGAAGTATGAAGATAAGAAATACGAGAAGATCGGCACTTTCTTCGAACCGGACTATGAGGCGGTCAACGCTGCCGAGCCGGACCTGATCGTCGTCGCAGGCCGCTCGTCGGCAAAATATGATGATCTCGCCAAGATCGCTCCCACGATCGATCTGACGGTCGATGCGAAGAACTACCTGGCCAGTTCGGTTGCCAACGTCCAAAAGCTCGGCGAAATCTTCGGCAAGCAGGCTGAAGCCAAAGAACTGGTCGAGAAGCTCGAGAAAACCACGGCCGATCTGAAGGCTTCCGCTGCAAATGCCGGTACGGCTCTTGTCATTCTCACCACAGGCGGCAAGATGAGTGCCTATGGCGAAGGTTCGCGCTTCGGGGTTGCCTACTCAGATTATGGCTTCAAGCCCGCGGCCAAGACGGACGAAAAGGCCAATCACGGCCAGGCTATCTCCAACGAGTTCATTCTTGAAACCAATCCCGACTGGTTGCTCGTCATTGATCGCGATGCCGCCATCGGTCGCGAAGGTCAGTCTGCCCAGCAGATGCTCGACAACGAGATCGTGCACAAGACAAAGGCCTGGCAGGAAGGCAATGTCGTCTACCTAAAAAGCGCCAATTGGTACACGGTCAATGGTGGCGTTCAGGCGCTGCAGCAGAATGTCGACCAGCTGAGCGAAGCAGTCGCCAAGAAGCAGGCTGCTAACTGACCCTGCACCCGCTTTAAAGCCGACGGGCGAGCGCGATGAGCACTTGCCCGTTTCGCCAATTGAAAAGCCTCATGCCCAAGATTCTTGCCGCCATCGCCGTCCTCGTTGTTCTGGCTTTCATCAGCTTGTTCGTTGGCGTGAGCGATGTGTCGCCTTGGGCAATCCTGAGCGGAAACGCGAATAGCCAGGCGCTTGACGTCTTCGTCATCAGCCGCGTTCCGCGCACCCTGGCGCTTGTGCTGGCCGGAGCCGGAATGGCCTGTTGCGGCCTCCTGATGCAGATGCTGGCGCGCAACAAGTTCGTCGAACCATCGACGGCCGGAACGACCGAATCGGCATCCTTAGGTATTCTTTTCGTGCTGCTCGTCATGCCCGACCTGCCGGTCTTCGCTCGCATGCTTGTTGCCGGTGCTTTCGCACTCGCAGGAACCTCGCTCTTCCTCTTCATTCTGCGCCAGATCCCGCTGCGCTCCCCACTGATCGTGCCGCTCGTCGGCCTGATGCTGGGCGGCGTGATCTCGGCCATAACCACCTTTTTCGCCTATCGCTTCGACATGATGCAGTCGATTGCTGCCTGGACCATGGGCGATTTTTCCAGTGTTCTGCGGGGACGCTATGAGTTGCTCTGGATCGGTTTTGCGTTGACCGGTCTTGCCTATTTCGCCGCAGATCGCTTCACAGTGGCCGGAATGGGCGAAGCCTTTGCGACCAATCTTGGCTTGAACTATCGCCGCGTAACTGCTTTCGGACTCTTCATCGTCTCCATGGTAACGGCCTGCGTCGTCGTCACCTGCGGCGTCGTACCTTTCCTCGGCCTGATCGTGCCTAATCTCGTAAGCCTGCTCTTCGGCGATAATATGCGCCGGTCTCTACCTTGGGTAGCGATCTTCGGCGCCGCCCTCGTCCTTGCCTGCGACATCGCCGGACGGCTCGTCATTCACCCATACGAAATTCCCATCGGGACAATGATGGGCGTAGTCGGTGCCGCAATCTTCCTGTTCATGCTATTGCGGAGCACTCCTCGTGCAGCCTGATCGCGCTTCCTTCTTCTCGCCGGCGCGCATCCTGATGCTGCTTGCCATCGGCTGCGTTCTCGTCATCGCGCTCTTCATGACGCTGAACGCACGCGGCAGCTGGGGCTTCATTCTTCCTTTTCGCGGGCTCAAAATCGCCACCATGCTCCTGGTCGGCTATGCCATCGCCCTCTCGACAGTGCTTTTTCAAACATTGAGCAACAACCGTATACTGACCCCGTCCATCATGGGTTTCGACGCACTTTACGCGCTCTTGCAAACAGCGCTGGTCTTCCAGCTGGGAGCTGCGGCCACGTCCAGCATTGATCCTAACGTGCGTTTTCTTGTCGAACTGGTCGTCATGGTCGCCTTTTCAGGCCTGCTCTATTCCTGGCTGCTTGGCTTCGGCAATCGCAGCCTGCACCTGTTGATGCTGGTCGGCATCGTCTTCGGCATCCTGTTTCGCTCACTTTCCGCGTTGGTGGCGCGCATCATTGACCCGAACGACTTCGTGGTGCTGCAGGATCGCCTGTTCGCCAGCTTCAACAAGGGCAATACGCACTTGCTGCTGATTTCGGCCCTTATCGTTCTGGCGGTTTCGATTATCATCTGGCGCAATATCCGAGTATATGACGTGATGGCACTGGGACGCGACACGGCTATCAACCTGGGTCTCAATCACCGCCGCGTCACCCTCGTCACGCTGGCGCTGATCGCCATTCTCGTTTCCGTCTCCACGGCCCTCGTCGGCCCTGTCACCTTTTTCGGCTTGCTGGTCGCCAACCTCGCCTACATGGCGATGCCCACACATAGGCACGCCTACACGCTGCCAGCCGCAGCGATGATAGCGGCGATCACGCTGGTTGGCGGGCAACTCATTCTCGAAAGACTGCTCGCCTTCGATACCGCGCTTGCCGTGGTGATTGAATTCGTCGGCGGCCTGTTCTTCCTCTTCCTGCTCGTCCGGGGATATGCACGATGATCGAAGCGAAAGCGCTAAGCAAAACCTATGGCAATACGCTGGTGGTCGATAGTGTCGATCTCACACTGCCCGCAGGTGGCATAACAGCCATCGTCGGTCCCAATGGCGCGGGCAAATCTACTTTCCTGTCAATGATTTCCCGTCTCATGCCCATGACGGCCGGCACGGTGACGATTGCCGGGATGGATGTGACCAGAACACCCGGCGACAAGCTCGCCCGCCACATCTCCATACTGCGGCAGGATAATCAGGTCCTGTCGAGGCTCTCCGTACGCGATCTCATTGCCTTCGGACGCTATCCCTATTCAAAGGGTCACCTGACCAAGGAAGACGGCAAACACATAGAGGAGGCCTTGCGCTGGCTCGATCTCGAGCCGCTCGCGGATCGCTTCATCGACGAATTATCCGGCGGACAGCGCCAGCGCGCATTCATTGCAATGGTCTTGTGCCAGAACACTGATTACATCCTGCTCGACGAGCCGCTCAACAATCTGGATATGCGTCATGCCGTCGGCATGATGAAGATGCTGCGCAATGCCGCCGACAGTCTGAACAAGACCATCATTCTGGTTTTGCATGATATAAATTTTGCCTCGGCCTATGCCGACCGAATCGTGGCCATGAAGGACGGTAAGCTCGCTCATGTCGGCACAGCCGCCGAGATCATCTGCCCCGAGGTTCTCGCCGCCATCTACGGCGTGGATACGACGGTGCATGAACTCGACGGCAAGCGCATCGTCAATTATTTCTAATTGATTCCCACGACTGCGTGCGGCACGTACGGCGCTTCAAGCGCTGCAATCTCGTCATCGGTAAGCTTAAGCTCAACGGCAGCCAGCGCATCGTCCAACTGGCCTGGCTTGGAAGCTCCGACGATTGGCGCGGAAATGCCCTTCTTCTGAATGACCCAGGCCAGCGCAACCTGCGCCCGCGGCACATTTCGCGCCGCTGCGACCGCTCCAACTGCGTCGACCACCGCCTTGTCGGCGTCCTTTGTCGCGTCATACATGCTGGCGATGACCTTGTCAGTCTTGTTGCGGACCGTATCCTCCTCCTCCCATGCCCGCGCAAGTTTGCCGCGCGCCAACGGACTCCATGGGATGATGCCGACGCCCTGATCGATGCAAAGCGGGATCATTTCCCGTTCTTCCTCACGGTAAAGCAAGCTGACATGGTTCTGCATCGAAATGAACTTCGTCCATCCATGGCGCTCGGCGACATGCTGCGCCTTTGCAAACTGCCAGGCGAACATGGAAGACGCGCCGATATAACGCGCCTTGCCCGCCTTCACCACATCATGAAGCGCCTCCATCGTCTCCTCGACCGGCGTCCCGTAGTCCCAGCGATGGATCTGGTAGAGATCGACATAATCCGTACCGAGGCGGCGAAGCGAATTATCGATCTCCGAAAGGATCGCCTTGCGCGAAAGGCCCTGACCGTTCGGTCCCTCATGCATTCGCATGTAGACTTTGGTGGCGAGCACAATCTCGTCACGCCGTGCGACCTCCTTCAGCACCTTGCCGACAATCTCCTCGGACGTGCCGTCTGAATACATGTTTGCCGTATCGAGAAAGTTGATGCCGGCTTCCAGCGCCTCGATGATGAGCGGGCGGCTCTTTTCCTCATCAAGCGTCCACTCGTGATTTCCCCGTTCAGGCACACCGTAGGTCATGCAGCCCAGGCAAAGGGCCGAAATATCCAGACCGGTGGAACCGAGCTTCTTGTACTGCATATAAGTTCTCCATGGGTGACGCTGCGCAGCCGGACGGCGCGCGGTGGAAAAGTCGGTCTGGACATGACCGCAAAGTCGCCCACATGATAGGATCCTGCGCAAGATGGTCAACGAGGACAGCCTCTTGAACGACGTTTCCGCCGAAAAAATTTCGCTTGGCAAGCACAATCACCGACCGCGCAACGGGATCGAGCCGTTCGATCCAGGTCTCGTCCGCTCGACGAATATCAATCGTTCCGCCGTAGAGCGGCGCGTCGCAGGTCTGGCCGGACGTCGGTCGGTAAAGGGCGAGGCTCAGGCTGCATGGCTTCTCAAGGCTCTGACCTGCATCGATCTGACGACACTGAACGGCGACGACACTGCCGAACGTGTCAAGCGTCTGTGCGATAAGGCAGCCGCTCCGCTGCGCGCCGATATTCGCGAGATGCTTGGGTTCGCGGGCGAGCGCGTAACAACCGGTGCCGTGTGCGTCTATCATCGTTTCGTGGCAATCGCCGTGGATGCGTTGAAAGGAACGGGGGTGCCGGTTGCCGCCGTTTCGACCGGGTTTCCAGCCGGACTCGTGTCGTATGATATCAAGCTGAAGGAAATCGAATCCTCTGTGAAGGATGGAGCTGGAGAGATCGACATCGTTATCACCCGCGAGCACGTTCTGACCGGGAACTGGCAGGCGCTTTACGACGAAATGCGCGGCTTCCGCGAGGCGTGCGGCGATGCGCATGTAAAAGCTATTCTCGCGACCGGCGACCTGAAGACATTGACCAACGTCGCCAGAGCCTCACATGTCTGCATGATGGCCGGAGCCGATTTCATCAAGACATCGACAGGCAAGGAGGCCGTGAACGCCACGCCGGCTGTCACGCTCGTCATGGCGCGCGCCATCCGCCAGCATTTCGAGCGCACCGGCCAATATGTGGGCTATAAGCCAGCAGGCGGCATCTCCACAGCAAAGGATGCATTGGCGCAGCAAGTGTTGATGAAGGAGGAACTCGGTCGCGAATGGCTCGAGCCGGATCTCTTCAGGATCGGCGCGTCCAGCCTGCTTGCAGATATCGAGCGGCAGCTCGAGCATTATGTCACCGGCCGTTATGCCACCTTCCATCACCACGCGATCGGATGAGGCCATGAGCGTCAAAGAATATTTCGAGACCATGGATTACGCTGCCGCTCCTGAGAGCGAAAAACCGGCTCGCGAGTGGCTGGAAAAGAACGGCCATGCTTTCGGTCATTTCATTGATGGCCGCTTCACCGCCCACGAACGCGCGACGGCCTTCGGCACGGTCGCACCCGCTAGCGGAAAGGTGCTCGCGTCGATCAATCAGGGAACGGCAGCTGACATAGATGCGGCCGTGAAGGCCGCAAACAAGGCACAGAAGAAATGGGCTGCCCTTTCCGGCCACGCTCGCGCCCGCCATCTCTATGCACTGGCGCGGTCGATCCAGCGACACGCGCGGTTGATTGCCATTATCGAGGCGCTAGACAATGGCAAACCGATTCGTGAGGCACGGGATATCGATGTGCCGCTCGCCGTACGTCATTTCTATCATCATGCCGGGTGGGCCCAGCTTCAGGACAAGGAGTTCCCCGATCACGCACCAGTTGGCGTAGTGGGCCAGATCGTACCCTGGAATTTTCCGTTCCTGATGCTGGCCTGGAAGGTCGCCCCTGCCCTTGCTCTCGGCAACACGGTTGTTCTGAAGCCTGCGGAGCAGACGTCATTGACCGCTATGTTCTTTGCCGGACTGGCACGAACTGCGGGATTGCCAAGGGGTGTTCTCAATATCGTCACCGGCGATGGCACGACCGGCGAGGCACTGGTACGACATGCAGACGTTCATAAGATTGCCTTTACCGGATCGACGGCGGTTGGGCGGCTGATCCGCGAGGTAACGGCGGGTTCAGGAAAGTCCCTGACGCTGGAGCTAGGCGGAAAATCACCCTTCATAGTGTTCGACGATGCCGATCTCGATGCAGCCGTAGAGGGTGTGGTCGATTCAATCTGGTTCAACCAGGGTGAGGTCTGCTGCGCAGGTTCACGCCTGCTGATGCATGAAGCCATTGCAGAACGCTTCACCCGTATGCTGGCAAAGCGCCTCGCGACCTTGCGTACCGGCGACAGTCTCGACAAGTCCATCGATATTGGCGCCATGATTTCCGCCCGGGACAAGGTTCGCGTCGAAGAACTAATAGCGCAAGGGGTAAGAGAAGGCGCGATGCTCCATCAAGCCCCCCAGGCCGCGGGCGACGCTTATGTCGCGCCGACGCTATTGAGCGGCATCTCGCCCGCATCGTCGCTGATGGCAGAGGAAATTTTCGGCCCGGTTGTCGTTTCAACGACCTTCCGCACGCCGGACGAGGCAGCGCAGCTTGCCAATCATACACGCTACGGTCTGGCGGCCTCGATCTGGAGCCAGACACTCGACGTTGCTCTCGACATGGCGAATCGCGTCGAGGCAGGCGTCGTGTGGATCAACAGCGCCAATAGTTTCGACGCGGCAGTCGGCTTTGGCGGGCAAAAGGAGTCGGGTTTCGGCGTGGAAGGCGGACGCGAGGGATGCTTTGAATATTTGAAACCCAGAGCATGGATCAACGCAAAACCGCGCAAGGCTCCACCCGGACGAAAATCCGCTGAACCGGAAGCGTTCGACGGGCTACCGCCCATCGACCGTACGCCGAAGCTCTTTATCGGCGGGAAACAGACGCGACCCGATTCCGGTCTTTCCTTCGCCATCCTCAATGCCGATGGCAAGCGGGCTGGAGAGGTGGGAGAAGGAAGCCGCAAGGATATTCGCGACGCGGTGGCTGCTGCACGAAAAGCCGAGTCCTGGACGAAGGCCAGCGCACATAATCGCGCGCAGGTGCTTTACTATCTTGCAGAAAATCTTGCCGCCCGCGGCGAGGAATTTGCACGGCGACTGAAAGCACTCTCCGGCAATCGCAAAAGTGCGGATATCGAGATCGCGACGGCAATTTCCCGCCTCTTCACCTATGCGGCCTACGCCGACAAATTCGAAGGTAACGTGCATGCAGCGCCAGTGCGCGGGCTGGTCTATTCTCAACCGGAGGCGCTGGGCGTGGCCGGCATCGTCTGCCCGCCGGAAGCACCGTTGCTTTCGACGGTAAGCCTTATGACACCGCTCCTTGCGATGGGTAATCGCGTCGTGCTCGTGCCGCATGAAGAAAGCGCTCTCATCGCCACCGATCTTTACCCGCTGCTGGAAACATCCGATGTGCCTGCGGGCGTGGTCAACATCGTGACAGGCAAGAGTGCCGCTCTTGCACAGACCCTGGCCGACCATGACGATGTCGATGGCCTCTGGGCATTCGGCGACGCCGACCTCGCCACTCTGGTGGAAAATAGGTCGGCGGGAAATCTGAAGCGCATCTTCACCGATTACGGCATGCAGATCGACTGGCTGGACGGTTCGTCCGAAGGAGAGGAGTTTCTGCGCCGCGCGGTAAAGCGCAAGAGCATCTGGGTACCTTATGGAGCGTGATCGGCTGTTGCCTGCGTGGTTGCGGCTTTACGTTACCTCGAACCGGCACCGACCCCACTCCAGGAGAGAGCGGCGGCGAACAGGAAAACGAGTTCCTTATTGCTGCACCGAAAGCAGCAGCTTTGCCCCGCAGCGGATTTCCGCGCGAGGGAGAAAGGCCGGAAGGTGATCGCCAATCCCTGGAAAGCATCGGGCTTCCCGTGTTTGGCGATGAATGCGAGGGGGACATGAAGCCCGTCTCGGTATGCGGATGAATGAGGAAGTCGTGAGACAGGCCTCATGTTCGCTGCAAGGGAGCAAGCACCTCTCGTGCCCGACGGCGCCGCTTTTATTCATCCGGCTGCCCCCTTTCGCTCATGCCTGAACGATGAAGCGTTTCCTTTCCCCGCTCTGACCTGGGAAAAGGTGCCGGACGCGGTCACCCGCTTGCGTCCCGTACGTTGGTCCCGCTCAAGGCATGGGTGCGTGAAGCCCATGCAGTAGCGGCGTACGCCAGCGGCCCTTCCCTCAAGATCCGTCTGCGCAGACCAGAGCCCCTCGAGAAGTGCTGAGGACGATAATAAGCCAGGCTGCGGGGTGTGGGATAAATCGGCGCATGAACGACGGGATGAAGGCAGGATCTCCCCGCCTTTTCCATTGAAACTATTGCGAAATATTTTCGCCCGCTTCGGCAAGGGCGAGAAATCCATCCACGATTTTCACTCAGACAAGAGGCTGAAACTAAACGATCAGCCGGCAGAGCCGCCTGTTCGCGCCAGGCCATCCTTGGCAGGCTGATATTGCGGATCAAGTT
This sequence comes from Limoniibacter endophyticus, assembly GCF_014652835.1. Classification (GTDB taxonomy): domain Bacteria; phylum Pseudomonadota; class Alphaproteobacteria; order Rhizobiales; family Rhizobiaceae; genus Limoniibacter; species Limoniibacter endophyticus. The sequence goes on along the minus strand of NZ_BMZO01000002.1, from coordinate 71,732 downwards.
GCACGGCGCGCGCATAGGATTTCTGCGCCTTGGCACGATCGCCCTTGCGTTCGTAGATCAGCGCTTGATTAGCCCAACTTTCGGCAATACTGCCATTCAACCGGATAGAGGTGTTGAAATCGGTGAAGGCGTTATCATCATCGCCTTGTGCAGCATAGGACAGGCCGCGGCCATTATAAGGTTCCGGGGCAGTCGGGCGCAGCGAAATAGCCTTGGAAAAATCGTCGATCGCCTGCGCGTGCTGGCCTCGCTGCTGCAGAATGAGACCGCGATTGTGATAGGCGCGCGGATCGGTCGTGTCGAGTTCGATCGCCTTCTGGAAATCTGCATAGGCCTGATCGATCTGCCCGGCAAGGCGGTAAACATTGCCGCGACCTATATAAGCGACATCATAGTTTGGATTGAGCTGAATGGCGCGCGTATAGTCCGCGATGGCCTGGCTCTGGTTGTTCATGTAGCGGTGGATCAAACCGCGATTGGCATAGGCCTGGTAATAGTTGGGATTGAGCTGCAAGGCCTTGTCGAAATCGGCAAGCGCCTGTTTGTACTGCCCGCCGCGACCATAGGCTGTGCCGCGAATATTGTAGCCTTCCGGCTGACCGGGAGCGCGATCGATGACGGCGGTGAGAGAAGCGATATTTTCCGGCGAGCCCTGAGCCGTGTCAATGGCGGCCACATCGGCGACCGGGCCGGTGCTCTGGCACGCAGCTAGGGGCAAAAAGCCAAGAAGTACCGCTCCCATGAGCCCGCGGCGATAAGAAACACTCATGCCATTCATCGTCATTGTCATGTCAGCAACTTCCCCACATGCCGATCCCCGATCCATCACCCCTCAACGGCGGCTTGTCCCAACGGATCAAGGTCGAAGCGGTTGCATGGAGCACCATGAAAACCGCTTATACAAAACAAAAGGCGGCGCGAATCGAATCGCCCCACCTCTTGTAAGCACCAAACTATGGACAAAAGCGGGCCGGAACTGCCACAGCAGCATCCCGCTCATGTTTTTTAGCGCGCTGCAACCGTCGCGGTGCGGCCGACAACGAGACCTTCGCGCTGTGCGCGCTTGCGAGCCAGCTTGCGAGCGCGGCGAACAGCTTCAGCCTTTTCGCGAGCACGCTTCACAGACGGCTTCTCATAATGACCACGCAGCTTCATTTCACGGAAAATGCCTTCACGCTGCATCTTCTTCTTGAGAGCGCGGAGCGCCTGATCAACGTTGTTATCGCGGACGAGTACCTGCACGTTCGTTCCTGTCTTTCAGAAAGGTTGGACCTCTTGCGCGGCCAACTCGACCGCAAAGGCAATGGACCTGCCATTGCGAATTGGCTGCCATTACCAGAACCAGACCCGCTTGTCTATCATAGAAAATGCGAAAGCGCCGCATTTCCCGGCACACAGTGCTTATCCCACAATTGGCTGACACCCATCGGCAACTTTTGCCGCCGCTTCCGCGTTTTGCTTCCGAGTTCAACACAGGAGACTCACCATGTCAGGACGCGAAGACGAGAAACATGAAGAACACAAGAAGAGCAAGGCTGAACAGGACAGCGATCTTGACGAAGCGCTTGAGGAAACCTTTCCTGCAAGCGATCCGGCATCCAACGTGATCACATCGATTCCCGGGAGCCCGGACGACAACAAGCCGTCCAAGAAATGATCATACGGCGGTCAGGCCGCCATCAATCGCGATTGCCTGTCCCGTCATGAAGCCATTGGCGGGATCGGCGGCAAACAAGATTGCTGCAACGACCTCCTCCACTTCCGCAACGCGCTTCATCGGCAGCTTACCGGCAAGAAGCGGCATGTCGTTCGGACAGGTGGCGCCCGCCATCGCCACATAGGAATTCAGCATTGGTGTGCGCGTGAAGCCCGGGCAGACTGCGTTGATACGGATTTTCTTCTCGGCATTTTCGGCAGCCACGGCCTTGGTCAGTCCCACGACGCCATGTTTGGCGGCCGTGTAGAGCGCCAGACGCGGAATGCCGCGCAACCCCGCAACAGAAGCTATATTGACGATGGCCCTTGCCTCGCCGTCAGCCTTTACCCCCTTTGACAGGAGCGGTATCTGGTGACGCAAGCAGTAGAAAATGCCCATCAGATTAGTAGCAACGACGGCCTCCGCTTCATCATCGGGGATATTCTGCAAGCGCACGAAACTATGGGCGATACCGGCATTGTTGATGGCGATATCCAAGCCACCAAAGCGATTCAGCGCGGTTTCGCACAGACGCTTGGCCGTCTGCGGATCGCGAATATCGCCGTCGAGGCAGGCAACCTCCGTATCCAGGCTGTCAGCAAGGGCCTGGAGCGTTTCAACATCGGTGCCACTTAGAACCAGTCGAGCTCCTTCGGCAGCAAAGCGTTCGGCAACGACAGAGCCAATTCCACCGCTTGCACCTGTGATCATCACAATCCGATTTTCGAAACGCTTCATGCTGTCACTCAACGCCTTAACCCTCGTCGCGACGCGGTGCGGCAATAGTCATCCAACGCGCCGTGAGCGCGGGTTTAGCAGAGCCTTCAATCTCAATTGTGACATCATAAGTCATTTCGACCAGACCGGATGGGCGCTCCTTCAGGCTGGCAAGAACGAAGCGGGTCCGAATGCGCGCACCCGCCTTGACCGGTGCAACGAAACGTATCTGTTCAAAACCGTAATTGATGCCGACCTCACAGCCTTCAAGCGGCGGCAAGGTCTCATAGGTCATCGTGGAGAGAAGTGACAGCGTTAGAAACCCGTGCGCGATCGTTCCGCCGAAAGGTGTCTCGGCAGCCGCACGCTCCGGATCGACATGAATGAACTGATGATCATCGGTAGCATCGGCGAAAAGATCGATAATCTGCTGGCTGACGGCGCGCCAGGACGAAACTCCGACCTCCTGGCCCAGATTGGCGCGCATCTGTTCGCGGCTGACGGGAGGAAGACTGTTGATCGACATGAAAATGCGCCCCAAGATTTCTTGCTCCGGGACGCATAACGTTTCCGAAGCAGCTTGTCACCCTCGACCAATGGCCGACAAACCTACTCCGCCGGTTCGACGTTGAGATAGGCAGCCTCCTGCATCTCTCGCTTGAGGCGCGCTTCCTCCTCGACGGCCGGCTTTGCAAACCGCGCGATCAGGAGATAGGCAACCGGCGTGAGGTAGAGCGTCGAGATCGTCGCAAGACCAAGGCCGCCGACGATGACCCAGCCAAGCGCAATGCGGGCTTCGGCCCCGGCACCGGTCGCCAGAATGAGCGGCAGACCGCCCAAAATCGTGCAGATCATTGTCATCATGACCGGTCGCAGGCGGATCGTGGCAGCCTGCTCGATCGCTTCGCGCACACTGGCACCCTTGTCACGCAGCTGATTGGCGAACTCTACGATAAGAATGCCGTTTTTCGACATGACGCCAATAAGCAGGACGAGGCCGATCTGCGAATAGGCATTCAGGCTCGTATTGGTCCAGAGCAGTGCGAAGACGGCGCAGGCGAGACCGAGCGGCACGGTCACCATGATGATGAGGGCGCTGATGAAGCTTTCAAACTGAGCGGCCAGAACCAGAAGGATGATGATGAGCGCAAAACCGAAGACTGCAAACATGGCAGAATTGGTTTCGCCCAGCGTCTTGGCCTCTGCAAGCGGGATGATACGATAGCCGGGGCCCATATGCTCGTCGGCAATCGAGCGCGCCGTAGCTAGCGCCTCGCCGAGCGCAAAATCTCCCGAAAGACCGGCCGTGATAGCGACGGCACGCACTTGCTCCTCGCGGGCGAGCTGCGGCGGCACTGCGATCTCGCGTAGCGTCGCAATGGAAGAGACTGGAACGAAACGCCCGTCCTTTGCCAGCAGGAAGATGTTTTCCAGATCAGTCGGATCATTGATCGGATGGCTGGTGGAAACCAGCTTCACCGGATAGGAACGATCCCCGATATAGACATCGACCACCTCGCGCCCATCCAGCAGCGATTGCAGCGATTCGGCGAAATTCGTAATGTTGATGCCAAGATCGGAGGCGCGCTCCCGGTCGACAGTAACGGACAGCTGCGGCTGCGTCGGGTCGACTGAACGGCGCGGGCGATCGAAGCGATTGTCCTTCTCCATCTCCGCCAGCACCGCAGTGGCGATTTCATTGAGACGATCGTAGCTTGCTCCGACAATGGCAAATTGCAAGCCGGAACCGGCCCCGCGAATGCCCAGCGAATTCGGCTGCATGGTGAAAGCACGAATTCCGGGAAGTGCAGCACTTACCCTGCGATTGATTTCCTGCGCGATTTCCTGTTGCGAGCGTTCGCGCTCGCCCCACGGGGCAAGGCCCAGTACCATGAAGGCGCTGTTATTGTTGCCGCCCGAACCGCCATTGGCGAAGATCGAGACAATCTCGCCGCTATCGCGATAGGGCTGCAGAATCGCTTCCACCTTGCGGATCTGATCCGTCGTATAGTCGAGTGAAACACCCTGCGGCGCATTGAGGCGCATGAGGATCATGGAGCGATCCTCAGTCGGCGTCAGCTCCTGGCGGATGAGACCGAAGGACATGAAAGCCACGACGGCGACAATGGCTGCAATAGCAACGATTAGCCAGGGCATGTTGAGCGCGAAACGCAGCGTGCGGGCGTAAAACGAGCCGAGTTTGCCGCCAATTGTGCCAAGGGCACCACCCCTATGCTCCTTCGGCGCTTCTTTCATGAAGCGCGAGGCAAGCATCGGACAAAGCGACAGCGCGACGATGGACGAGATGAGCACCGACATAGCGAGCACGAAACCGAACTCGCGAAACAGGCCGCCCGTCTGTCCTGGCAAAAAGGAAATCGGAATGAACACGGCAGCCAAGGTTGCGGTCGTTGCGAGCACGGCAAAGAACACTTCCTGCGTACCTAGGACGGCAGCAGCACGCGGCCCCATACCCTCATTGCGACGGCGCACCACGTTTTCAAGCACGACGATGGCGTCGTCAACGACAAGACCGGTCGCAAGCACCAGCGCAAGCAGCGTCAGGATATTAAGGGAGAAGCCGGTCAGATAGATGGTCGCCAGCGTACCGATAAGCGACACCGGCATGGCCAGACCAGGAATGAGAGTTGCACGCCAGTCCCTCAAGAAAATGTAGATGATGACGAGAACGAGCGAAACGGCAAGAACAAGAGCGATCTCGACTTCGTGAATCGCGCCCTGAATGAATACCGCATCATCGCTGGATACGCCTATCTGGATGCCTTCCGGCAGCGTTTCCTGCAATTGCGCAACAGTGGCACGAACACCTTCCGAGATGTCGAGCGTATTGGATTGCGCCTGGCGGATAATGCCAAGGCCCACGCCGGTTTTGCCGTTTGTCCGCAACGACGAAGAACCCGGGTCTCCACTGAAGATGACGGTGGCGACGTCACGCAGGCGCACATTGTCCTTGATGATCAGATTTTCGAAATCCTCCGGCGTCTGCACCGGAGAAATAGCGCGCACGACCAATGCCTGGTCGCGCGTTTCGAGCTCACCAGCAGGCCGTTCGAACGAAACGGTATTCAGCACGCCCGACAGGTCCGCCACCGTGAGGCCGAGGCTTGCCAGCTTGTTCTGATCAATGTCGACGTTAAAGAGTTTTTCGCGATCGCCATAGATCTGTACATCGGCGACGCCGGGCACAGCGGAGAGCGCGTCGACAATCTCGTCATCGACGAGCAGGGAAAGATCCTCAATGGCCATGTCATCGGCGGTGACGGCCAAACGCATGATGGCGTCGGCATTGGCATCCGCCTTGACGATGCGCGCCTCATCGGCATCTTCCGGCAACTGATTGACGATACGGCTCACAGCATCCCGAATATCGGAAGCGGCGACGTCGAGATCGACGCTCTCACTCATCTCGATGGTGACGCGCGAACGCCCAAAGGAAGAGCTCGAGGAAATAGACTGCAAACCCGGCACACGAGCGACGGCGCCTTCGATCTGCGCCGTTATTTCACGGTCGACGGTTTCAGCGGCGGCACCGTTGAAGGTCGTGTTGACGGTCACGACGGGACGATCCACATCCGGCAGCTCGCGAATTTCGATGCCGGCAAAGGCGGCAAGGCCCGCTACCACGATCAGTGCGTTGATCACAAAGGCCAGAACCGGCCGTCGAACGAAAAGCGCTGTAATGCCTTTGCCGGCCTCAGACGGATTGTGATCCACGCTCACTGGCGGACCCCTTCCCGCACACCCTCGATGGCCGCAGTCGTTTCGTCAGGTGTTGCAGCTGGCGCGACTGGCTGCTCGCGGCCGATAATATTAACGGCTCCACCTTCGCGCACGGACTGAACGCCTTCGGACACGATGATTTCGTTGTCCTGGAATTCAGCTGCCACCAGAACAGCCTCGGCATTGCGCTGCACCAGCGTGACGGGGATGCGGGTCGCTTTTTCATCGCGCACCGCCCAGACGTAAGAGCCTTCTGCGCCCCATTGCACGGCAAGCGGCGGCACAGCAGGGTAATCCTGGCCCGGAAAGCTCATACCCATGCGAAAGGACATACCGGCGCGCAAGCGATCATCCGCATTATCGAGTTCGGCACGAACGCGCAGCGTACGGCTTTGCTCATCGAGTTTGCTATCGACCGCGCTGACGAACCCATCGACGGAGACGGTCGGGTCCGCAACCAGCGTGGCTGTGACCTTGGCTCCAGGTGCTATCTGATTGGCGAAGCGCTCCGCCACCCAGAAATCAACGAGGACCTTGGAGCGATCGTCAATCGTGGCGATTTCGGTAGAATTGGTGACATAATTGCCTGCGTTGATAGGCAATATCCCGATAATACCCGACACGGGAGCCACCACGGTGCGACGCGATAGCGCTAGTTGCGCATCTTGAAGCGCAAGGCGAGCATTGGCCCGCTCAAGCTCGGCTGTCGTCAGTTCGACGGCAGAAATGGCATTACTGGCGCGAAGGCGTGTGACACGTTCCACCTTTGCCTGTGCATCGTCCAGCACGACCTGCGCTTTTTCGACCGCGATCTCCTCGACTTCGGAGTCCAGGCGCGCGATGACGTCGCCAGCCTCGACTTTATCACCAGCTTTGACCACGATCTCGGTAATGCGACCCGGAGAGAATGGCGTGAGAGAAACCGCGCTGAGCGCCCTGCCTGTTCCGATAGCGCTCAAACGACTATCCACGCGGCCTGTCTGGACGGGAGCCACGACGACACGGGCCGCGACCGGCCCCGCGCTGCCACCGCCGGCACGCTGGACAGCAGGAGCAGCCTCTGGTGCAACACGCGCCTCGTAGGCAAAATACGCCGCGGCAGCCATGGACAGCACCGTGATCACGCTTAAAACAGTGGCTTTAGAGCCAGTCATATCCGCTCCGGTTCTTTCGTCAGAATGCTTTTTGCCAAAGCATTCAATCCGTATCTACCTGAATGCGAGCTGAACGCGTTTCCGGGGGGAGTATCCGGTGCATCCAATGTCGCCGAATTCAGTATTCTCACCCACAAATGGCGCAGCGCGATGTGCTGCACAAATCACGTCTTTGCGTTATGCCAAAGGCTCGTCACCCTGGCACGCACTTTATCATTAAATCTCTGTAAGGTTGCGAAATCATCCCCTAAGCGGGACGTACGGGCAAAAAATATTAGAAAAATAAAATTTTTATGCGACCCGCCGGAACGAAACGCTTGGAAATAACTTTTGAGGCAATGTGGGAGACGAGGAAAGCACCAACCTCCCGCAAGAGGCCCGCGGCTTCCCCCTCTCGCCGCGCCGGCCTTGAAACTACCAGCGTGAACGGTGACCTGCCCCCTCATCCCCCGAACTGGTTACCGTTCACGTCAAAAAGCCCGGCGCTTCCGCGACCGGGCTTTTTTTTGCTGGCTAGCACAAAGATCAGTCGGCCAGCGCCTTGACGATCTCTTCCGTCATTTTCTTGGCATCGCCGAGCAGCATCATCGTACCATCCTTGTAGAACAGCGTGTTATCGATGCCAGCGTAACCCGAACCCAAAGAACGTTTCACAAAGAGGCAGGTGCGCGCCTTGTCCACGTCAAGGATCGGCATACCATAAATCGGCGAGGACTTGTCATCGCGGGCCGAGGGATTGGTAACGTCATTGGCACCAATGACATAGGCCACGTCAGCTTGCGCGAACTCCGAATTAATATCTTCGAGTTCGAAAACCTCGTCATACGGCACGTTTGCCTCCGCCAGAAGAACGTTCATATGGCCCGGCATACGGCCTGCAACCGGATGAATCGCATATTTCACCTCGACGCCGTGCGCTTTAAGCGTGTCCGCCATTTCGCGCAGCGCATGCTGCGCCTGGGCAACCGCCATGCCGTAGCCTGGCACGATGATGACCTTCGAGGCGTTCTTCATCAGAAAGGCTGCATCGTCCGCCGAACCCTGCTTAACCGAACGCTCGATACCATCGTCCGACGCGGCAGCGGCAGCATCGCCGCCAAAGCCACCGAGAATGACGGAAATGAAGGAGCGATTCATGCCCTTACACATAATGTAGGACAGGATTGCACCCGAGGAACCGACCAGTGCCCCGGTAATAATGAGCGCGAGATTACCGAGCGTGAAACCAAGCGCTGCCGCGGCCCAGCCCGAATAGGAGTTGAGCATGGACACGACGACCGGCATGTCTGCGCCGCCGATCGGAATGATGAGCAGAACACCCAAAAGCAGCGATGCCGCGACGATCAGCCAGAAGACGGTAGTACTTTGTGTCATGACCAGCATCACGATCAGGACCACGAGCAGAACACCCAGCACGGCATTGACCAGATGGCGAGCCGGCAGAAGGATCGGCTTGCCGGACATGCGTCCGTCGAGCTTCAAGAACGCAATGACCGAGCCGGTAAAGGTGATGGCGCCAATGGCCACGCCGAGCGACATTTCGATCAGCGCCTGCGCATGTATATTGCCGATCTCACCGATGCCGAAGCTTTCCGGGGCGTAGACGGCAGCAGCCGCAACCATAACGGCAGCAAGGCCGACAAGACTATGGAAGGCCGCGACAAGCTGCGGCATCGCCGTCATTGCAATACGCTTGGCTATCAGCGCACCGGCACCGCCGCCGATGGCGAGACCGAGAATGATCAGGCCAAGACCACTAATGCTCGGACGGGCGAGCGCCAGCGTAGTGATTATGGCGATACCCATACCAACCATGCCATAAATATTGCCCTGGCGGCTGGTGGTCGGGTGCGAGAGGCCACGCAAGGCGAGGATGAAGAGTATCCCCGACACGAGATAGAGGAAGGAAGCAAGGTTCATGCTCATGGGATCTTACTTGTCCTTCTTCTTGTACATGGCCAGCATGCGCTGGGTGACGAGAAACCCGCCGAAGATATTGACCGCAGCGAGCACCAGCGCGACGAAGCCGAAGCCGGTCGCCATGCCCGACGCCGAGATACCGACGGCAAGGAGCGCGCCGACGACGATGACCGAGGAAATGGCGTTAGTGACGGCCATCAATGGCGTATGCAAGGCGGGTGTGACCGACCAGACGACATAATAGCCGACAAAAATCGCCAGCACGAAAATCGCAAAACGAAAGATGAACGGGTCGACCGCTCCGCCAGTCAGCGCGTGCGCCGCACCGGCTGCACCATCTACGATGACGGCATTGTCGACGGCGGTGCGGACTGCCTCGACGGAAAGCTCAAGCTGGTCGAGCGTCTGTTGGATGACGGACTTGTCCATTAGCTGGCGCTCCCCTCGTTGGTCTTCTTCTTTCGGGCGGTTGCCTTCGGCTCAGATACGAACTCCGGCGTCTCGACGGCAGGGCTGGCACTTGCAGCAGCGGCAGACGCGAAGCGCTCATGGACGACAGCGCCACCGTCGGTGAGCATCGTGGCCTTGACGAGTTCGTCCTCGCGGTTGATGGCGAAACTCTTCGCCTCCTTGTCGATCATCGTTTCAAGGAAGGCGAGCAGGTTCTTCGCGTAGAGCTGCGAGGCGGACGCGGCAATGCGACCGGCAACATTGACATGGCCGACGATCTTGACGCCGTTTTCAGTCGTTGCGACCTGCTCAGCAACGACGCCCTCGACATTACCCCCACGTTCGACAGCGAGGTCTACAAGCACGGAGCCAGCGCGCATCGAAGCGACCATGGCGGCTGACACGAGCTTGGGTGCGGGACGGCCAGGAATGAGTGCCGTGGTGATGACGATGTCCTGCTTGGCAATGTGCTCGGCAACGAGTGCTGCCTGCTTCGCCTGATACTCGGCGGACATCTCCTTGGCATAACCGCCTGCCGTTTCGGCGGCCTTGAACTCTTCGTCCTCGACGGCGATGAACTTCGCGCCAAGCGAAGCAACCTGTTCCTTGGCTGCCGGGCGAACGTCTGTCGCCGTGACAACAGCACCCAGACGACGGGCGGTTGCGATGGCCTGCAAGCCCGCGACACCTGCACCCATGATGAAGATTTTGGCGGCAGGCACGGTTCCGGCAGCCGTCATCATCATGGGGAAGGCACGGTCATATTCGGCAGCCGCATCAATGACGGCACGATAACCGGCAAGATTCGCCTGACTGGAGAGCACGTCCATGACCTGGGCGCGCGTGATGCGCGGCATCAGCTCCATGCCAAAGCTGGTGATCCCGCCCCTGGCTATCGCGGCAAGCTCGGCCTCGTTGCCATAGGGGTCCATGATCGCAAAGACGCTGACACCCGATTTGTACGATTTTATTTCGGCGGCTGAGGGGCGGCGCACCTTGAGAATAATATCGGCTTTGGCGGCATCGGCAGCGGCACCGATTTTGGCACCGGCTTTTTCAAACTCTGCATCGGGAATGCGCGAACGGGTGCCAGCCCCGCTTTCTACGATAATATCGAACCCGTGTCCCGCCAGACGCTTGACGGTATCTGCCGACGCAGCAACGCGCGCCTCTGCGATATCCGTCTCGCGCGGGACGAAAATGATCTGTGTCAATGAACTAACCCCTCAACATGCGGACGCGCCGAACCAGCCCGGCAGGCGCGCGGGGTGACAACTTATCGAATCGTCGTCCTAACGCAAGGGCGTAGGCTGCTACGTTTGGCCGCGCTTTAAGGCATGGCGGACGGCCGCTGGCTTAGCGCAACAGGGACATGCCAACCGCCATGACGAGCAGAAACAGGATCAGAGAAGAAAGAAAGCCTGCCGAAGTGAAGAAGCCGAAAGCCATGGCGACGAGAAGGGCGATAATTGAAAGCGTGCCCCATTTCGCCAAGGCGAGAAACATGTTGTAGGTTTTCTCGTGCTCGGAATAATCCATCTCTGCGCCAAGTTCGAGCGGCCCCTCGTGCCGATCATCCACCATGCCATCCTCCTTGGCCTACTGTTTCACTCTGCCCTGCCGCATCTGGCGCGAGCAATTATATCCAGTTTCCTGGAATTGCCGGTCGATTGTGACAGGCTTCCAGAGCAACACAAGACGGGGATCGAGAAAATGCGGCATATGGGCACGCCGCTACCGCCGTCACGGCAAGGACGGCATCACTGTCAGTGGCCCGGTCAGACTTCCGGGCGGAGCCGAAAAAAGCATACGTTGCTCACGCGCCGACGATTGGAAAAAGGGAAACCGGCTGAACGTCTCGTGCTGAATCGCCAACACATCCGCTTCATAGAGAAGCGCGACAGTGTTAATGACGCCATCATAATTGCGTGGTGTGCCTATGGGACGCGAATTGTAGATACGCTTGTAAAAAGCCACATGATCGCCGCGGATCATGGAGATCACATAAGGAGCGTTGAAATAGAAACAGGCCATGCCGGCGAGCCGCAATATGAGATAGGGAATTTGCGGATAGATGCGAGCCCATTCGAGATCAGCGGCAAAACGGCTCGGGTCAATGAAGCGTTCGCCCGCCTCCAGACGCGGAATTAAAATGTCAGGATACACCGATACGGAGGGTGACCAGGGCTGTTCCTTGCTGACGACATGGAGCCGGATCGTGCCAACGAGGTTCGCGTCGATATACACGCCCAACTTATAGCAGTTGGGCTTTTCGTCATATTCGTCATAGACCATGCGATCGGACGATTCCGAAACGAGATCAGCGTTCTTGTAGGAATTATAACGGAGCCGATAAATATCGTGGAGATCGTCGCCACGCTCGCACCGACGGTATTCCGTGCGCTCCAGCACGCTGAAAACGTTGCGTGCGAAGTTCGACATCGCACCGTCCGTGACTGGCTTGATCTCGCCCCTCATGACCCCTCATCCGGCTTGATCGATTCATGATCGAGCACGGCGAGGCCAAGCCCCAACCCATTGAAATCCGTAGATTCGCACAGCACCGCACCGATTCGCTGCGCCAGTTATTCACGCCTCACTTATTAAGCGCAAGCGACTTTTTGCGTCTGTCATCCGCAAACGACCAACGTGTTTGTGACATGGCGGAAATACCGGTTGCCGTGAGGGCGGCACCAAACAGAAAGCCCTGTAGCAAATCCGGACGGGAGCGAGCTTGCAGAATCTTCAACTGCTCGAAAGTCTCCACCCCTTCAACCGTCACTTCCATACCCAGACTGCGCGAAAGTGTGATAATACCCCGAACCAGTTCCAGCGATCGACGGCTATTATGAATATCGCTGATGAAGCTGCGGTCGATCTTGATCTTGTCGAATGGCAGCTTGTGAATATAGCTCAAGCTGGAATAGCCGGTGCCGAAATCGTCGAGCGCGATCTTGACGCCCAGCTCCTTGAGCCGGGAGATGACTTCGTCGCTGAGCTTCTTGTCCGCGATGAAGGCAGTTTCGGTAACTTCCAGCTCCAGACGCTCCGGCGCCAGACGCGTATTCTTCAGAACTTCGCGCACACGTCCGACAATTTCGAAGGAGCGCAAGTCGCGTGCCGACAGATTGACCGAAACATTAAGCTCGGAAGGCCAGTTGACGCAGTCGCGACAGGCGGTATCCAGCATGAAGGCGGTAATGTCGGAAATGATACCCATCTCCTCGGCCATCGGAATGAACTCGGCAGGCGAAATAGCGCCGTGCACCGGATGATCCCAACGGCAAAGCGCCTCACAGCCCGCGATACGCATACTTTCGATAGATACAATCGGCTGATAGACGACACGCAAGCTGCCCGTCTCTACCGCTGTGCGCAGCTCAGCTTTGCGGATCTGGCGATTACGGAAGGCTTCGTCCATATCCGTTTCGAACATCTGCCAGCTGCCTTTACCTACGGTTTTGGCACGGTGCAGGGCGAGGTCTGCCTTAACAACGAGGCTATCGAAATCGACGCCATCCACCGGCAGGCACACCGCGCCTGCGCTGGCCTGGAGATGGATGAAGTGGCCGGAGGCGTCGATGCCCCCTTGCAACTGACCGAAAATGCTGTCGACGGTCTGAACGAAGAGCTCGCGATTTTCAATCTCGTCAAAGTAGATCATGAACTCGTCGCCGCCAAAGCGACTGATGCGGATCGTCTTGCCGGAAAATGCTGAAAGTCTCTTGCCGACGGCCTGGATGAGTCCGTCGCCGACCGGATGACCGAGTGTGTCGTTCACGCCTTTGAAATCGTCGAGGTCGAAGAGGACCAGTCCGCATAGCCGTTTCGGATCGCCTGCCTTGAGCGCCGTCCCGACAATTTCCTGGAAATAGGTCCGATTCGGCAAGCCGGTAAGCCCATCGATGCGGGCGATCGTACGTATTTTTTCTTCGGCCTGCACCCGCTGCGTAACATCTTCGAAGGTGATCACCGCAAGCTCGCCATTGCCTGAGCGGGCCGCGAATTCGAGACAGCGTCCATCGGAAAAGGTGACGACGATACGTTCATCGCTGCCGCTTGCAAGGGATTGGACCAGGTGACGCTCAAGCTTTCGGCTGCTCTTCAAAGACAGTGAACCCGCAGCAACGCCACGGGTCAGAAGGGAATGCAGGGAGCGACCGACCGCAGCCTCGGGATTCGCGAATGCCAGAAGACGAGCCGCCTCGGCATTGGCCACTATGACTTTCCCGTCAGGCGCGATCATGACCAGCCCATAGGACATGGTATTCAAGGCGCGGTTGAACCGCTCCGCCAAGCGTCCCACCTTGCGCTTTTCCAGAAGTGCGGTCAGCAGTACGCCGCGCGCCACGGCTGCGAAACGCCGGACGGCGATGAGGAACGGCAGAGACAATAGACCCAGCACGATATTATATATATCGCCCGATATGATGAGAGCGAGCGAAAGCGGACCAGATGCCGCGATGATCTGCAACATGACCAGCGCCTGCGAGCCATAGTTCCGTCCGGCAACGGAGCTCAGAGATGCAAGGGTGATGGCGATCGACGCGACTTCGGCAAATGCGTCGTTGACGATGTAGACGCTGATGAAACACAACATGCCGAGCATGAAGGCATGAAGAACGCCGCCGACTATATATACGGCCTCGCGTCGCGTTGCCTCGACACGATCCTCCATCGGCGGACGGCGGCGCACACGCACGACGCTAATATAACGCGCGCCCCCGATGACAAGCAGAAGCGCGCCAATGACGAGGTAGATTGGGTGGCCGGTCTTATGATACAGTATTGCCGCCGTGATCGCCTGAGCAAACACGCCTATGATGAGGGAGGCTCCATCCCGGAAAAGCGACTCGACGAAGGGTATGTAGATGTCGAGAGGCAATTCCCGCTTTTCTTTTGCTTCCATTCCATCCCCGAGTTAACGCGCCCAGCGTCAAACCTTTCATTAAGAAAAGCTTATATAAATAGACTGCGCATCATGCATTCTGTAAAGCGCTTTCGTAAAAATCGCCTTAAATACGATGCTTCACGAAGGATTGCAGATCCTGCGTTCCCCCTCGCCGAAAGTCGCGTTTGACCTTGTTCTCCGAGATGCTATGCCAAGCGATGGAGGCTTCGTGCGAAAACGCGAGGTTAAGGAGATAAAGGGGAGGTAAGACGTGACAGCTTTGCTGGCCGTGTCCAATGCCATCGACAGGATCAACGCCTTTATAGGCAAGATTGTCGCGTGGCTCATTCTTGTCGCCGTGCTCGTCAGCGCCGGCAACGCGATCATCCGCAAGACTTTCAACATGTCATCCAATGGCTGGCTAGAGCTTCAGTGGTATCTGTTCGGCGCAGCCTTCCTGCTGGCGGCCGCCTATACGTTGAAGAAAAATGAACATATTCGCATTGATCTGTTTTATGGCAGCCGCACACGCCGTACCCAGCACTGGATCGATCTTCTGGGCCATATTTTCTTCCTGATGCCATTCTGTCTTCTGATGATCTACTATCTATGGCCGTGGTTCCTGCAGGCCTATTATTCCGGCGAACGCTCCAATAATACCGGCGGCCTCATCCTGTGGCCCGCGCGTTTCGCCCTTGCCTTCGGCTTCATTCAGCTTACCGCCCAAGGCGTTTCCGAGATTATCAAAAAGATCGCCATCATGGGCGGCCATCTCCCGGATCCGCTGCAAGAGCAGAGCCTGGATGACAGTACGGAGCTCCTCGCCGAGGAGAAGGGCGCATGATCCAGCTTATTGCCGACAACATGGCTCCGATCATGTTCGCTTCGCTGATCATATTTTTGCTGTTCGGCTATCCGGTCGCCTTTGCACTGGCGGCAAATGGATTGCTGTTCTTCTTGATCGGTGTGGAGCTTGCCCCCCTTTCGGACAATATCAACCTGTCCTGGCCCCTGCTCAACGCGATGCCGGAACGCTTATGGGGCACAATGTCGAACGAGACGATGCTCGCCATCCCGTTCTTCACCTTCATGGGCATCATTCTCGAACGTTCCGGTATGGCCGAAGACCTGCTCGACACGATCGGCCAGCTTTTCGGACCGATCCGCGGCGGTCTTGCCTACGCGGTTGTGCTCGTCGGAGCACTTCTGGCCGCGACCACCGGAGTGGTGGCGGCATCGGTGATCGCCATGGGTCTCATCTCGCTGCCGATCATGATGCGTTACGGCTATAATAGACGCACAGCCACGGGTGTCATTGCCGCCTCGGGTACGCTGGCGCAGATCATGCCGCCATCCCTCGTTCTCATAGTCATGGCCGACCAGCTTGGACGATCCGTCGGCGATATGTATGCGGGCGCGCTCTACCCAGCTCTGCTGCTGGTGGCGTGCTACATGACCTACGTCTTCATCATGACGCTGATCAAGCCGGAACACCTGCCAGCCCTGCCGCCCGAGGCCCGTACACTAGGCTCCGGCGTAACGTCGCTGCTTCTATGGCTCCTGGCCGGCGCGCTCGTCATAACGGGCTTCATCTATTTCTTCTATAGCACGATGGGAGACAGCGCTGACGTCTGGGGCTTCTTCATCGGCGTCCTTTTCGTCTATCTGGCGGCTGTCCTGAACGAATGGTTCAACTTAGGCATCATGTCGAGATTGGCACAACGCGTCATCATCGTGCTGATACCGCCGCTGGCGCTCGTATTCCTCGTGCTCGGCACTATTTTCCTCGGCGTTGCGACCCCCACAGAAGGCGGTGCGATGGGCGCGGTCGGCGCGCTGGTGATGGCAGCAGCCAAGCGTCGCCTTAGTCTGGAATCGGTAAAGTCGGCGCTCATCACCACGGTGAAGCTCTCCTCCTTCGTCATGTTCATTCTGATCGGCGCACGCGTATTCTCGCTCACCTTCTACGGCGTGAACGGCCATATCTGGGTGGAGCATCTTCTGACCTCCTTGCCCGGCGGCGAACTCGGCTTCCTGATCATCGTCAACATATTGGTCTTCTTCCTGGCCTTCTTCCTCGATTATTTCGAGCTGGCCTTCATCATCGTGCCGCTGCTGGTTCCGGCGGCAAATGCGATGGGTATCGACCTCATCTGGCTCGGCGTCATTCTGTCGATCAATATGCAAACGAGCTTTATGCACCCGCCATTCGGCTTTGCATTGTTCTATCTCCGATCAGTGGCGCCGAGAATTCCCTATCTCGACCGCGTCACGAAGAAGCGTATCGAACCGGTCAAGTCTTCGGACATCTACTGGGGGGCGGTGCCGTTCCTGTTCATACAGCTTTTCATGGTCGCAATCACGATCGCCTTCCCCCAGATCGTCACGCATTACAAGGGGCCGGTTATCGACGAGGGCGACGTCCAAATCCAGATCCCCGGTTTCGGCGGCGGATCGGAAGAAGCACCCAGCTTCGGCATACCGCCACTCGAGGGCCCGCCCAGCTTTGGCGGCGAACCACAGCCAAACGATAATGGCGGGCAGCAGGGAACGCCACCTGCCGACCTTTCGCAGCCGCCGAGTTTCGATTAAACGAGAACCCGCCTTCACGTTCTGAAGGCGGGTTTTCCTTGCAAAAGGGAGCCAAGTTCCTCCGTTTTTTGTTGGCCTTCATCCGATTAGTTTCTATAAAGGATTGATGGGCGTGTGCTGCGTGCGCCTTGGGCTTCCCAAATTTACGGAGAATAACGAAACCTTTTATCCAAGAGGGCGCAGACGCATGTCTTCGACACAGACTCCCGGCCAAGGCAAAGGCCGTATCAATTCTACTCTTCGCCGCTTTCTCGACAACGAAGCGTCCGGCGGCATTTTGCTGATGGCCGTCGCCGCGCTCGCTATCATCACGGCGAATTCTCCGTTTGCAGAAGCCTATTTTTCGGCCCTGCATGCCTATGTCGGGCCATTGAGCCTCCACCACTGGATCAACGACGCGTTGATGGCCGTCTTCTTTCTGCTCGTCGGCCTTGAAATCAAGCGCGAGATGCTAGACGGCCAACTGTCCAGCTGGACAAGACGGCTCCTGCCAGGCGCCGCGGCCGCGGGCGGCATGGCAATTCCGGCGCTGATATATGTAGCTTTCAACTATGATAACCCAGGTACGCTACACGGCTGGGCTATTCCTGCTGCGACTGACATTGCATTCGCGCTAGGTGTGCTGTCGCTGCTTGGCCCACGCGTACCTGCCTCGCTCAAGGTATTTTTGGCTGCCCTTGCCATCATCGATGATCTTGGTGCCGTTGTCGTTATTGCAGTTTTCTACACGAGCGACCTCAACTTCCTCATGCTTGGGGGCGCTGCCGCAACCATCGCAGCCCTTGTCGCGCTCAACAAAAGCGGCGTAAAATCCCTCCTGCCCTATATTGCATGCGGTCTGGTCCTTTGGGTTTTCGTACTGCTTTCCGGCGTTCATGCGACGCTTGCTGGCGTGATCCTGGCACTTACAATTCCGATCACCTTGACCCCAGGTGCGCCGGAAGCCTCTCAGGATGTCTCTCCGCTGCACAAGCTGGAACACGCGCTGCACATACCGGTCGCCTTCATCATCATACCGATCTTCGGCTTTGCCAATGCCGGCATTTCCTTTGCGGGCCTCACGGGCGAAGCATTCGTCGCTCCCGTAACGATGGGTGTCGCCATGGGATTGCTCATCGGCAAGGTCATAGGCGTCTTCGGTGCCGTATTGCTTATGGTAAAGACCGGTTTCACCGACCTTCCTGCCGGCGCAAGTTGGACACAGGTGTTGGGCGTGTCGCTTCTTTGCGGCATAGGTTTCACCATGAGTCTCTTTATCAGCCTGCTCGCCTTCAACGACGCGTTGCTGCAAGACGAAGCCAAGCTTGGCATTCTGATGGGGTCCTTCGTCGCCGGCATTCTGGGCTATGTCGTCTTGCGCATCGCCAAGCGCGAAGCCCCACGTCCCGTTTCGGCCTGATCGGTTCGATATGCCTCCAATGAAAAACCGCCCGGATAGTCCGGGCGGTTTTTAGCTTCTCAGCGGGATTTTCTGCTTAGCCGTCAACCTTCAACGTGCCGGCGCGCTGTTGCTGCATCATATATGTATCAAACTGGCTGTCAGCAATCTGCGTCCAAAGGAAGTACTCCGCACGGAACTTGATGATCGCGTCCCAGATCTTCTTGAAATCCTCGCTCTGCGCGCTCTGCTCGGCATAATACTCATTCGATGCCTTGAACGCAGCATCCATGATTTCCTTTGAGAACGGCTGCAACTTGGCGCCTTGGCTGACCAGAGTGCGGATCGCACGGGTATTCAGATAATCGTATTTCTGGAGCATGTCTGCATCGGCAGCCTGACAGGCTGTCTGAAGCAGAGACTTGTAATGCTCGGGCAGGCTGTCCCACTTGGCCTGGTTGAAGAACATGTTGACGGTTGGGCCGCCTTCCCAGAAACCGGGATAATAATAATTCGGCGCAACCTTGACGAAGCCGAGCTTCTCGTCATCGTAGGGACCGACCCATTCCGCTGCATCAATGGTTCCACGTTCGAGTGCGGGATAGACGTCGCCGCCCGCAAGCTGCTGAGGAACTACGCCCAGCTTGCCCATGATATCGCCTGCCACACCGGCAATACGCATCTTGAGCCCCTGAAGATCAGCGACCGTCTTGATTTCCTTGCGGAACCAGCCGCCCATCTGCGTACCCGTATTGCCGCAAGGCAGCCCATGAACGCCGTTCTTGTGATAGAATTCATTGAGCACGTCGATGCCGCGTTGTGAACCTTCACCGCCGCGATCGCCATGATAGAGCCAGGCATTCATGCCGCGGGGATTGAGCGCGAAAGGCACGGCTGCGCCCAGTGCCCAGGTTTTGGCCTTGCCCGTATAGTAATAGGCAACGGTATGACAGGCTTCCACCGTTCCGTTCTGGGCAGCATCAAGCGCCTGCAAACCTGGAACAAGTTCGCCGGCGGCAAAGACCTGCAAGGTAAAGTTTCCCTCGGTCGCTTCCGAAACCATCTTGGACAAGGTTTCCCCGCCGCCATAGATCGTGTCGAGCGATTTGGGGAAGGATGAGGCGATGCGCCAGGTGATTTTTGGATTGGCCTGCGCAATGGCGGGCGCGGCGAGTGCAGTCGTAGCAACGGCACCAGCACCAACAACGCCTGCCTTTTTGAAGAATGAACGACGATCCATGTGTTTCCCTCCTCCGGAAACCATGCGCCTGCTGCCCCACCTTGAAGAACATGCCTGCGCGGTTTGATGATCCAGCGTCTTTCATCGATGCCGTGCCTTTCGGCGCCAAGCCATCGACAGCCGCCGTGCAGAATCTCCTCCACTGCACCTTCGGCATTCGAAGTATTAAGAGCTTTTCGACTGGATCGTCTAGTAGGCTTTGTTCCAATACGCGTGACGGACCGGTGTCGCGCTTGATTCCGCAACGCTAATTGGCGAGATATTTTAATACGTTGCGTACGCGCATGCGGGGACGGGCTCTTCTAGCACTTTAGTATGAGACAGCAGGGAGTAATTCTTGGCGCGGAACTGTCCGAAAGTCATTTTCAGCCGGTTCCCATTACGCTATTCAATCGCAGTGACCCTTGCCGAGTATCAACCATGCAAAATTTCATCGCCGTACCGACCGATACCGTTCAATCAGGAAATTACGATTGGCATGCCTCGCCGAACCAGTATCTCGCGGCAGCCGTGAATGTCGCGGGCGTCATGCCTCTCCTGATCCCGTCCTTCGGTGCACAAGTCGATTTCGATGCGCTCTTCTCATGTGTGCAAGGTGTCATGATCACCGGGGCGAAGTCCAACGTCCATCCCTCTCTATATGGTGGCGATGCGAGCGAGGAAAACGGCCCATATGATCCGGCACGCGATGCGACCAGCCTCCCGCTCATCAAGGGAGCGATCGAGCGCGGCATTCCGCTCCTTGCCATTTGCCGCGGTATTCAGGAAATGAATGTGGCGCTCGGTGGGACTCTGGCCACCGAAATCCAGGACGGCCCTGATATGTGGGACCATCGCGCGCCCGAAGGCGAGACGCAGGACGAACGTTTTTCTATTCGCCAGAAGGTTATTATCAAACAAGGCGGCTGCCTCGCCGGCATTTTCGGTGCTGGCGCGATCAAGATCAACTCATTACATCGTCAGGCGATCAGCCGCTTGGGAGAGCGCCTACAAGTGGAAGCTGTGGCCGATGACGGGACGATCGAAGCAATTTCGGTGGTCGGCGCCAAGGGTTTTGCTGTCGGCGTGCAATGGCATCCCGAATATTGGGCGGAAAGCGACAACGCTTCTCGCAAGATCTTTGAAGCTTTCGGCGCAGCAGTACGCGATTATGCCACCCGCAAGAACGCCACAGTAGCCGAACGGCTGCTCGCCTGAGCTAGAACCAGGAGGCCAGCCACTCACTTCTAGCTTCCGGTCATTCCATCCAGCCCTTTACGTTACTCCTGCTTGCAAGGGAGAACCGATCAGGATTGCGCCACATAGCTGGCATACGGCGAGTGAGCGTGTATGCCTTCGGCACGCTGACGGAGCGGATGGTCAGGGCAGCATGAACCGAGCAGCGCAGATGGCATCATCGGTGATCGAGCAAAACTCGATCATCCGTTTCACTTTGGATATAAATGTCCCGGGACCCGGTGGCTCAATGTCGAGACCACTATTTTCCGAGCAGGTAGAATTATCTGCGGCGACCAATATCTCTTGCTTCTGGTACGGCGGTAATTGCCTGCCCGGCAGTGAACCAGTTAAGGAGATTGTCCACGACAAGATCGGCCATCATGGTCCGCGTCTTGACGGAGGCCGAAGCGACGTGCGGCAACAGGCTGGCATTCTCCAGAGCCAAAAGTTCTTCCGGCACATGCGGCTCATTCGTAAAGACGTCGAGGCCGGCGGCCAGGATAGTCCTGGTCTTCAACGCTTCAATCAGAGCAGTTTCATCGACGGTCGCCCCGCGCCCGACATTGACGAAGACACCCTGCGGGCCAAGTGCCGTGAATATTTCAGTTCCTACCGTTTTTTCTGTCTCGGGTGTCGACGGCACAACGCATATCAGCGTGTCGACAGCACGGGCCATATCCAGCAAGGTCGGATGATAGAGATAGGCCACGCCCGGAACCTGACGGCGATTGTGATAACTGATCTCCACGCCGAAGCCCTCAAGACGCCTGGCGACCGCAAGCCCGATGCGTCCCATACCATAGATGCCGACGCGGCGCCCTCGCAGACTGCCCGCCGTCAGGCGATACGGTCCCTCTTTCTCCCACCGGCCCGCACGCAAATATGCCTCCGCCTGCGGCAGTTCACGCAGCGTGTTGAGTAGAAGTCCTATCGCCGTGTCGGCAACTTCGTCGCTCAGCACGTCCGGCGTATGCGTCACGCAGATATTTTTGGATGCCGCATGTCCGGCATCGACCGGATCGTATCCGACACCGAAATGAGCAATGATTTCAAGTTTGGGAAGCGCGTCGATGAACTCTGCCGAGATCAGCGTTGCCGAGGCGATGCCTTGCACCTTTGCCGCCAGTTCGGGCGTGATAAGCGCCTTGTCGGACCTGTCTATACGCACGAGCTCAAATTCATGCGAAAGGCGATCGATCACATGCGGGTGCAGCTTGCCTGGAACGAGGATAGCGGTGGAGCGGGCGTCTTGGCTCAAGGCTAGTTCCTTTCGGGATTCTCGAAGAAGACCCGGTCGATTCAGCGGTCGCTGACGGGCCGTGCGGTGGATTGCCGGATATGTAATTCCGGCTTGATTAGTTCCTGATGTGTCTCGACGACCGCACCGTTGAGCCGATCAAGCAGCACACGCGCTGCCCGCCGTCCGACCTCGCGTTGGCCGTTCCACACGGTAGTCAGGGCCGGTGTTGCAATCGCGGCTTCCTCAAGATCGTCATAGCCGGTGACAGCGATATCCTTGCCGGGCACAAGGCCAGCTCGGGCAATCCCGTTCATCAGACCGATAGCCACCAGATCGTTCCAGCACACAACCGCCGTCGGACGATCCTTGAAGGCCAGGAACTGCGTCGCCGCCTCGAAACCGGCCTGCTTCGTGCGGGGGCCTGGAATACGCCAGTGCGCCGCAACCGGCAGCCCGGCCGAGTTCATGGCCGAAAGATAACCCTGATACCGGTCGCGGCCAGTCGAGGTCTGGTCGGTGCCCCCGATCATGGCAATGCGCCTATGTCCAAGCGATATCAGATGATTGGTTGCAAGCGCGGTGCCAAACGCGTCATCGCCACGAAAAACAGGTACATCGACGCCAGGCACCGAACGCGCGATCAGTACAGCCGGGAGACCGTTATCTTCCGCCATCTGAATATCTTCAGGAGGCGTTCCTATGGCCGGAGACATGATGACGCCGTCGGCGCCAAGTTGCAAAAGCGTGTCAAGGAAATTGCGCTGCTTTTCCAGCTGGTCATAATGGTTGGAAAGCAGGAAAGTCTGGCCGCTACGATCCAGTTCGGTTTCAATGGAGCGCAGAATCTCGGCAAAGAACGGGTTCATAATATCATGAACCACGACACCAATAATTCCCGATCGCGAGGTCCGCAGGCTGGCGGCGCGACGATTATAAATATAGCCGATAGCGCGCGCGTGCTCCTTGATACGCAAACGTGTGGATTCAGCGACAAGCGGGCTATCCCTCAGGGCGAGCGAAACCGTCGCGGTCGAGACACCGAGCGTGTCGGCAATCGTCGAAAGCTTGATTTTCTGAGCCAGCTCGCCCTCCCCGCCATCTGCAACTCGTCTGAATCATCCGCGCAAATCAAACGCGCGGCGATCAGACATGAATTCCAGCGTTACGGCAAGTATGCAAGCCGAATCAAGGCGTTTCCCAGCCTTTCGGAGGTAAAAGGCCTTAGCCGGCGACTTCTTCCGGCTCACGCTCTTCGACAGGGGCTTCTTCCTCGACCTCATCTCCCGCATCTACGATCAGATTACGGTCCGGCACGAGATTATTTTCGATACGGCTGAGCAGTTTGACGAGCGTCTTAAGCTCTTTCTTGTCAAGGCCTTTCAGCGCCTGCTTTTCCGTCTTCGAGACAGATTTCTCAATGGCACGGATCGCATCAGCGCCGCGTTCGGTCAGGAAGATGTGGGCCTGCCGCGCATCGATCTCGGAGGCGCGCTTTTCGAGAAAACCTTGGCTTTGCAGGCGATTGATGGTCTTGGTGATCGTCGGCGGACGAACCCCGAGACGCGCAGCCAGTTGACCGGGCGTTTGACCGTTTTCGGCGAAGAGCGCCAGCATGATCTGATCCTGTCCCGCATAGAAGCCATGCGCCAGAAGACGCGTTGCCAGAACGGTGCGCGACAAGCGGGCCGCCGATTGCAGCCGGATCATCGCCATGCCTTTTTCGAACTTCGCCATTCGCTAAACTCCCTCTCTTGCCGCCTTTTGGGGCCTTGTCCCACTGCCGGAAACAGCCCTTTGCCGGCATCCCAATGGCAGACTTGCATTTCAGAGAGATGACACACAAGCAGAATGACGTTCGCACGATTTGACGACGCTTCAAAATTCCTGAGTCTCACGCTGGTGCATTTTGGAAGCTGGCGGCCTATATAGGCGCAAAGAACGAAACTTTCCGAATGGATGACATCATGAGCGCCTCGCAGGAACAAATCCCGGTCACCGTTTTGACCGGTTATCTCGGAACCGGCAAGACAACGCTTCTCAACCGTATCCTGAGTGAGAACCATGGCAAGCGCTATGCGGTGATCGTCAACGAGTTCGGCGAAATCGGTATCGACAATGATCTGATCGTCGAGTCGGACGAAGAAATCTACGAAATGAACAATGGCTGCATCTGCTGTACGGTACGGGGCGATCTGGTCCGCGTCGTTGAAGGGCTGATGCGCCGCCCGGGCCGTTTCGACGCCATCCTCGTGGAAACCACGGGGCTTGCCGATCCCGTCCCTGTCGCGCAGACGTTTTTCATGGATGATGACGTGAAGGCGAAAACCCGGCTGGACGCTGTCGTCGCAATGGTGGATGCCAAGCACCTGCCCCTGCGGTTGAAGGACAGCCGCGAAGCCGAAGACCAGATCGCTTTCGCCGATGTCGTCGTCATCAACAAGACCGATCTCGTAACCGAGGAAGAATTGCGGAAGGTGGAAGCCACGGTGCGGGCGATTAACCCATCGGCCCGCATTCACCGTACAGAACGCGCCGGTATTGACCTGGGCGAAGTGCTGGACCGCGGCGCATTCGACCTGAAGCGCGTGCTTGAGGACGATCCGCATTTCCTGGATGCGCATGACCATGACCATGACCATGATCATGTTTGCGGACCGGATTGCGATCACGATCATCATGATCATACGCACCATCACCATGAGCATGTCTGCGGCCCTGACTGTGACCACGATCATCATCACCATGCTTCCGACATTCACGATGTAACGGTGAAATCGGTTTCGTTGCGGGCCGGTGCACTGGCTCCGAACGTGTTCTTCCCCTGGATTCAGCAGATCACGCAATTGCACGGGCCCAATATTCTGCGCCTCAAAGGCATCATTGCGCTGGCAAACGACCCGGATCGCTATGTGGTACAGGGCGTGCACATGATTATCGAGGGCGATCATCAGCGCGCCTGGAAGGATGACGAGAAACGCGAGAGCCGCCTCGTCTTCATTGGCCGCGACCTTCCCGTCGAGAAACTGAAGGAAGGCTTCGAAGCCTGCCAAGCAACGACCGAACTCGCCTGATTTCTCATGTCGACAGTTGCTCCCCTTGATCTCGACGGCCATTGCCTGACTGCTGGCTTTATTTCCAACAATGCCTTCTTCGCCATGGCAGACGGTGCCGTGCACCGTCTCGCTGGAGGTCATAAGACGACGCCGGTGCATGATGGGATGCTTTGCGCTACCGTCGATGCAGCCAGCAGCCGCCTGCTGACCGGTGGCGAAGACGGCAAGGTCTGCGCCGTTGCAGCCGATGGTGAGGCTAGCACTCTTGCCGAACTGGGTCGCAAGTGGATCTCGGCAGTGGCAGCAGGTCCGCAGAAGATCATCGGCTATGCTTCGGGTCGCAACGCCTATGTGCTCGCTCCCGGCAAGAACCCGACGGAGCTTACACATCCGCGCACGGCAGAGGGCATTGCCTTTGCGCCTAAGGGCCTGCGTCTCGCCGTTGCTCGCTATAATGGCACAACGCTGCATTTTCCGGGCACGGAGAGCAAGCCAGTCGAGCTCGAGTGGGCGGGCGCGCATACCAACGCGACCTTCTCTCCCGATGGCGCCTTCCTCGTTACCTCGATGCAGGAAAATGCCTTGCATGGCTGGCGTCTTTCCGACAGCAAGCACATGCGCATGTCCGGCTATCCGGCCAAGATAAAATCCTGGTCCTGGAGCCACAAAGGTAAATGGCTGGCGACCTCGGGCGCACCTGCGGCTATTGTCTGGCCGTTCCTGACGAAGGACGGCCCAATGGGCAAAGCACCGCTAGAGCTTGGCACGCGCGGCAACAGCATGGTCACCACCGTTGCATGTCATCCGACCGAGGAGGTCGTGGCAATTGGCTATGATGACGGGATGATTCTTGCGGCACGCTTCGCCGATCAAAAAGAAATCCTCCTTCGCCGCGAAGGTAAGGGAGCAATTTCGTCACTGGCCTGGGATGCCAAAGGCATGCGACTGGTTTTCGGCTCCGCCGAAGGCGATTGCGGGCTGATCGATATAACATCCTGAGTCGCTGTTAAAGCGGCACGGGGACTTGTTTGCTGCGGTTAGGACATAGCAGATTTAGCGGCACTGCCTGCTAGATAAACCTCGGCGACGGCACGGTCGTCCCCCATGGTTTGGAGCACGAAAAGCTCTTCCGACAAAGTTTGCGCCCTTTGCATCCGCAACGCCATTTCCGGCGTTGCAGATGCATTCAGCACGACAATATCGGCGTAGGTTCCTGTCTCCAGGGTGCCAAGCTCGCTATCGAGAGAGAGCGCTTCGGCATTGCCGCGCGTTATCTGCCAGAAACTCTCCAGAGGCGACAGTTTCGGCCCTTGTAGCGCGACAATCTTGTAAGCCTCATCCATCGTCTTCAACATGGAATAACTCGTCCCGCCGCCAATGTCGGTTGCCGTGGCAATGCGCATGTTGCGAGCCTGATTGCGCTTGTAATCGAACAGGCCGGAGCCAAGAAACAGGTTCGACGTCGGGCAGAACACTGCTACCGACCGGCTTTCCACGAGCGTAGCGATCTCGCGCGGCGACAAATGGATCGAGTGTCCCAGAAGCGTGCGCTCACCGAGCAGGCCGTAGCGTTGGTAAACGCCGAGATAGTCCTCATCCTGTGGATAGAGATTTGCGGCAAGTCGGATCTCGTCCAGATTTTCCGAAAGATGCGTCTGCACGGGACACTCCGGGTAGAGTTCCTTCAGCGCCGACGCCGCTTCCAGTTGCGCGGGCGTCGAAGTAATCGCAAAACGAGGCGTGATCGCAACACTCTGCCGCCCCCTGCCATGCCAGTCCTCAATCAGGGCAAGCGTCTCGTCATAACCGCGTTGCGCCGTATCCAGCAGCCCAGCCGGCGCGTTACGATCCATCATCACCTTGCCGGCGACAGTCGCCATATTGCGTGTATGCGCAGCTTCGAAGAACGCTTGCACCGACTGCGGATGCACCGAACAGAAGGCCGCGACACTAGTCGTGCCATTGCGGATCAATGAATCGAGAAAGGCGGCCGCCATAGTCCTGGCGTGCACCGGATCGCCATAAGCCAGTTCGGCCGGGAAAGTATACTCGTTCAACCAGTCGAGCAATTCGGCGCCGAATGATCCTATAATCTGCACCTGCGGAAAATGTGCGTGACAATCGATGAAGCCCGGCATGAGGAGATAGGGACGGTGATCCTGCACGAGGATACCGTCCGGCAACGGGCCAAGAGCCTCGAAACTGCCGGTCGACATGACGCGGCCATCGCGTATGCGGATCGCGCCATTCTCTTCATAAACATAGGCGTCGTGATCCTGCGCATGTTCAGGACGGCGGTGAAAGGCCAGCAGCCTGCCGCGAATAACGGTGTCGTTCATGAGGCTTTCCAATGATCTTCCGTGGTTCGCATAGCAATACAGGCAGCGCAAGCCTACAATATTAGCTATATCCGAAAGCTACTTGTTGATTGCATTTTAACTTCGTGATTTCATCCTCGCGCAAGAGCGTAGTTGCGGTCTGGCGGGATCGGAGAGGCGTACCGGGACAAAACTTGTCTTCATCCGTCAGCCGTAAGCTCAAGGGGGGATAGGAATGACAGTGCCTATAGAAAATAGCGCGCGCACCACCTACGCTGCGCCCTTGTGCCGCATACCTTCCTCTTGGCAATCCGCCAGTAGAGCCCGGTTGCTCGCGCTTCTCTCGGCGAGCGCGCTCGTATCGCCGGCCGCGATGACCGCAGCCAGTGCGGCCTGTGGCCCGGTTCCGGGGGTGCCCAACTCCTATGTCTGCGATAGCGGGATTTTGACCGGCAATCTCAACATGCCTTCCGGCAATAATACGCTGCTATTTCCCGAAGGCAGCACGGGCACGATCGAGGGTAATGTCACCTCCGGCCCCGGCGCGGACAGTATCATCATATACTCCGGTACTATTACAGGCGCGGTCAACCAGGGCGACGGGATCGACGTTTTCATCATGTATGGGGGTAGCATCGGCTCGCTTAATCAGAGCGAGGCGCTGGACGAGTTCTACATGTATGGCGGGCGGATCGTCGGCAATTTCTCATCCGGTGATTATGGCGAACAGCACGGAGGACAGATCGGGTCGGTATCGCTGCTGGCAGCCAACAACGTCTATATCATGACTGACGGCATCATTGACGGCACCTTGTCGGCAGGTTTCGGCCATGACACGATCACCATAAGCGGTGGCTCGATCGGCAACAGGATCAGCTTGAGTAACGGCAACGATATTATCAATCTGTCCGGCGGTTCCGTCGCCAATGGTATCCTGATGGGAAATCAGGACGATGTGTTGAACTGGAGCGGTGGCACGGTTGGTGGCTCGATTACGCTCGGGCCAGACAATGATACGGCAAGATTAACTGGCTTGACCGACGCCAACATGCCTAACCTGAGCTCCCTGACGGGCGATGTCGGCGATGACTCTTTGATCCTGAACAACGTGACCTTGTCGCGCGCCAGCATCTTCTCACAGTTCGAGACGGTCGTTGTAACGAATAGTTCCACGCTTGGTTTTGACGGTACGCTCGTTCTCGGCGACGCCGGCACGCAAACGGGTACGATGACGATCGATGCAGGGTCGACCCTCGTAGGCTCAGAAAGCACCGTAGGCGGCATCACCAGCTTCACGGCTGGTGCACTTGCCACCATCAATAATAGCGGCACCATCGATCTGACGCGAAACGGCTCTGGCAGCAGTGATGTCTTTACTATCGCCGGCAACTATGTCGGCAATGGCGCGTCACTGCTTCTCCAGACAGTGCTGGGTAATGATACCTCGCCCTCGGACAAGCTGGTCATCAGCAATGGCGCTGCCACAGGCTCGACTGCGATCACGGTCCAGAACGTCGGCGGTGCGGGTGGCCTCACAACGGGCAACGGCATTTTAGTCGTCGAGGCGATCAATGGAGGAACCACCGCGACCGGTGCCTTTGGCCTTTCCGGTTCAGTCTCGGCAGGCGCCTATGATTATGCCTTGTTTCGTGGCGGCGTTACAACGGATAGCGTTGAGAACTGGTATCTTCGTTCCAGTATTGTCACGCCACCGCCTCCGGTTGCCCCTACCGATCCCGTCGTTCCGACCCCTGAACCGGCTCCTCCGCCCCCACCGGCACCTGGCGTTGTAAACCCACCTGTTCCGGTGGCCTCGGTGACCATGCCTCCGCCCACCCCGGGTGCATCGGTCGCAGCACCGGTTCTGGTGGTACCACCTGCCCCGCCACCAACGCCTGACAATCCTGCTCCGGAAGCACCCGCACCCCATTACGAGCCCATCCCGCTCTATCGCGTGGAAGCGCCTACCTATGCAGCCATTCCGCCTGCCGCATATGAGCTGGCCTTGGCGACACTGGGCACTTTTCACGAGCGCCGCGGCTCGAGCGACTTCCTGGCGAGCGGACATGCACCGGTCGCGTGGAGTCGCGTCTTCGGTCAATCCACTGATGCGTCGTGGAGTGGTGGGGCTTCGCCGTCGCTCAACGGTGACCTCTTCGGTATCCAGGCCGGCCTCGACCTTATGGGTTGGGAATGGCAAAACGGCCAGCGCAGCCAGCTTGGTCTTTTCGGCGGCTATGCCAAGCTTGATGGCGACCTCAAGGGTTTCGCCATGGGCTGGAACAATCTAGACGTCGGGACGCTCGACATCGACGCTACTTCCCTCGGTCTGACCTTTACCCATTTTACGCCGCAGGGCTGGTATGTCGACGCGGTTGCCATGTACAGCTGGTTTGGCGGAGAGGTGAATTCGCGACGCGACATAGGTATCGATATTGACGGCGGTGGTGTGATGTTGTCGCTTGAAGGCGGACACCGCTTCTCGTTGAACGAGAATTGGGCATTGCTGCCGAACGCACAGCTGATCTGGCAGGACTTGTCGATCGATAGTGCCAGCGACCGTATCTCGACCATCGCCTTCCCCGATAATAATGGCTTTACCGGCCGTCTGGGCCTGCGACTTGAGGGAGATCGGCTCTGGAGCGGCGCGCACATCCGCCCCAATCTCGAGCTCAACCTGTGGCATAGTTTCGAAGACCGGGCCGAAGTCAGGATGGATGCCGATCGCATTTTCACCGATCTCTCAGGCACCTCGCTTGAAATCGGTGCCGGCTTTGCCGCCGATCTCAACGAGAAAACCTCACTGTTCGGCAAGGTCGACTACACCTTCGACGTGGATGGCTCAGATCGCGACTCCTTCGGTGGCAATCTGGGTTTAAGCTTCAAGTGGTAATCCGCCGAAACGCGTAACGCCCGCTTTCCCCCGCCCTCGCAAGGAGGGCGGGTGGTGACGCCGAAGGTGAATGCGCCGGTCACATCCCCGCCGTGCCCTCAGGATTCAGACCTTTTTAACCATGTCTGTTTACCGTGTTCATGTCGCTTTATGCATGAGCGCAAGGTCGTCGGCGTTGGTTTTCGAGGTTTGTCATGCAGCATCCAGAGTCTGAAGCAGCACCTTCCGCTCTTCTCTCCCGCCGTAACTTTCTGGCGGGGCTTGCAGGGGCAAGCCTTGCGGGATGCACCACGCCCACCGATGCCCTCCACAATTTCCAGACAGCGATGTCGCAACCCACCGACATGCCGGGTCTTGCGCCGCAGCGTGTCGATACGATGAGCACAAGCTCGATCCGTCCCCGTATCTCCATCGACAAGAACGTAACGCGCAGCGATGTCATGTACGCCGCAATGACGGATAATGGTTTTGCCTTGCCGGAGATCCCCTATCAGAAGATCGACCCGAAATGGCGCAGGCAGATCGTTGTTGATCCAACAGGCGAGGCCCCCGGCACCATCGTAGTGCGTTTGCAGGAGAAATTCCTCTACTGGGTGATGCCGGGCGGGGAAGCCGTGCGTTATGGCGTCGGAATCGGCAAGGACGGCTTCTCCTGGAACGGACGCGCGCAGATCCAATATTCGAAAATCTGGCCAACCTGGACTCCGCCAGCGGAAATGGTCGCACGCAAGCCTGAACTCGTGAAATTCGCCAGCGGTCAGCCCGGCGGCCTCACCAATCCGTTGGGTGCACGCGCACTCTATATCTTCAAGGACGGACGCGACACGCTCTACCGTGTCCATGGCTCGCCGGAGTGGTGGTCGATCGGCACTGCCGTCTCGTCCGGCTGCGTACGCCTTATCAACCAGGACATCATTGATCTCTATAATCGCGTCAACGGACAGCGGGTCCCCATCGTGGTTGGATGATACATTTGTCATGATCCTGTGACAAATGATCGATAGTCAGGCGGCACTTCATCTGCTAGCAGCGGGCGGAGCATTTCCCATTGTAGACAAGACCGAGTGCCAATGAGCAATATCCGCGTACACGAACTGACCAAGATCTTCGGTAAAACCGTTGCGCTGGATCATATCAATCTCGACCTGCCTCAGGGCTCGTTCACGGCACTGCTCGGCCCTTCCGGCTGCGGAAAGACGACGTTGCTACGTTTGCTCGCCGGGTTTGAGCAGCCGGATGAAGGAAGCATCCATTTTGGCGATCGCTGCGTGGCAAGCGAGCGGGAACACGTCGCTCCGGAAGCGCGCCACATAGGCGTGGTCTTTCAGTCCTATGCGCTTTGGCCGCACATGAACGCTGCGGAAAACATCGTCTACCCGCTCAAGACCCGCAAAGTGCCAGCCGAAAAGATAGCCGCCAAACTCGAAGAAGTGCTCGGCGTCGTTGGCCTCAAGGGCCTCGAAGGTCGCAATATCGAACAATTGTCCGGCGGACAGCGACAGCGCGTGGCGTTGGCGCGCTGTCTTATCGCCGACAGCAGAATCATTCTCTTCGACGAACCCCTTGCCAATCTCGACATGCATTTGCGTGCCTCCATGGTCGAGGCTCTGCGGGATATTCGCGAGCGCACCGGCGCCACTATGGTCTATGTCACGCACGACCAGACCGAGGCACTGGCGCTGGCCGACAAGATTGCCGTCATGGAAAAGGGCGAGATCATTCAGTTCGGCACGCCTGAGGAAATCTACACGACGCCAGGGCGCGAAAGCGTGGCTCGTTTCGTCGGTCGGGGCGGTCTTGTCCCTGCCAGGCAGATTGCAGGCGGCGGTGACAAGCCTGCGCGCATCCTGGTAGCCGGACAGGAACTCGACGTCCGCGGTTATGGAGGTCAAGGCGAAGTGCGTGTGCTTTTGCGTCCCGAAGACCTTTCCATCGCCGAGGCGGGCGTACCGGCAACGGTCGTGCAATCGATCTATCGCGGCCCGGTACACGAATTGCGTCTGCGCATCGACGGCACGGATGCCGAAGTGCTGATTGATAATCGCTCCAACATCATCCCCGGCTCGGCGGTATACGTTGCCGTTAAGGATGGGTGGATTCTGCCCCGATAGACGGAGCATTCAGCGCCAGGTGCATTGCGCACCGTGTGTCGGCGAGGAATCCATGTGCCACCTCGCCTTCAAGCGTCGCGCGTAGTCTCGCATCCAACTGATCATTTTCAAGAATGTGAAATCCAAGCCGCTGATAGAACGGCGCGTTCCACGGAACGTCGCGAAAAGTTGTGAGAGTCAGGGCGTCGACGCGTCTTTTTCCGGCCTCGGCAATGGCATGCTCCATGAGCGCACGCCCCAATCCTCTGCGCTGGTTCTCAAGACCAACAGATAGTTCCCATACGTGCAGGTCCCGGTTGATGAACTCGGCGCTGAGGAAGCCCAGCGGCTGATCGACCTGATTGACGATCACCCAAGTTCGTCCCTGCCTTTATCAACTCGAGGTGACGATCAGTGGATTGAACCTGGTTAACCAGCCAGGCAAGCGCGGGCACCTGCCGGAAAAGCTCCGCAGCGGAGGCCTCAATATCGCAAATTGCGTTCAGATCATCTTCGCGTGCAGGTCTTATCGCCACGGGAGGATGCCGTCCGGCAGTTTGCGCCCCAGCCGATCAATAACAATCAGAATGATGACGACCGCAATCACGGTGACGATGCCAAGCGCTGCGGCCTGTGGGGAAAGACCTGCCTCCTCCAGGCTGAACAGGATGACACCGAGTGTTTCGTTTCGGCTTGACCAGAGCAAGGCCGAAACTGTCAACTCATTGAACGCGCTCATGAAGACGAGAAGCGCGGCAGCCATCGCAGAAGGGGCGACGATGGGCAGCACGATGGTGAGGATGCGGCGCGTTCGTCCTGCTCCCGATACCGCCGCCGCCTCTTCCAGATCCTTGGCCATCTGGTTGATGGCGGTTGCGACCGGCTTCAGCGCCAAAGGGAAAAAGCGCATCAGATAGGCGACGAAGATGATGGCGGCAGTTGCATAAAGGCTTCCGATCAACGGCAATGGTGCCAGGAAAAGCAGAATGCAGGCGAGCGCCAGCACGATACCTGGCAGCGCATAAGGAAGTTCAACCGAAGCGTCGATGAAGCGCAGAAGCTTCTTCGGCAAGCCTTCCATCGCCAGCACCAGCGGAATGACGCCGATGGCAAGCACGATCGCGGCACCTCCCGCCAGCATAGTGGAATTAATCAGCGCCCGTTGTGTCGAAGCCTGATTGAACAGAATTTCGGTATAGTTCGACAGCGTTACGGTTTGCGCATTGAGCGGCACGCCGAAGGAGGGAACGAGCGATGTCGCAAATAGCGCAACAGCTGGCACGATTAACGTTATCGCCAGAACCGCCCAGGCAAGAAGAGCCAATGGCCAACGCCAGCGTCCGAGCGCGATCCTTACGGGCGAACCAATGGTGAAACGGTAGGATGCCTTCGACATGGCCAACGACTGCAGCAACACGCCCATCAGCGCGATCACACCAATCATCACCGAAAGCGAGGCGACCTGCGGCAAGACAGTGGGGCCGAAGCTCGCAAGGCGCTGATAAACGAGCGTCGGCAGCGTGAAATAATTAACCGGCATGCCGAGCAGTGCGGGGATGCCGAAATTGCCGACGCCCGAAACGAAGGCAAGCGCACACGCTGCTACCATATAGGGCCTGATCAGCGGAAAGGTGATCGTGGCAAGTGCGCGGATCGGATGCGCTCCGGATACGCGCGCCGCCTCAATCAGATCGCGAGGAATGCGGGCAAGCCCCGCCCGCATGGTGATAAAGACGATAGGGGCATGCTGAACACCGAAGAGCAGGATGATGCCATTGCGTCCGGCTATCGGATTGGGCGTCCCCGGGGGCGGCGCGATGCCCAGCATGTTGAGCAAGGGGCTGGACGGTCCGAAGGCGTGCATCCATGACAACGCCGTCACCTGCGGCGCGATCATCAGCGGGAGAAGCAGAAGAAAGCCCAGCGACCGTCGCCACGGAATATCGGTCATCGTGGTGGCGACCGCCAGCGGCATGCCGATAACCATAGAAAGCAATGCGCCAAACAGCGATGTTTCCAGTGTATGCAGCCCGGCAATCAGCGTCGCATTACGCTGAAGCTGCGCGGTGAAATTGTCGGGGTTCCATGTGCCGCCGGAAAAGAAAGCTTCCTGTATCAGGCGCAAAACCGGCATAAGCGACAGCACGAACACAACCGCCACGACGAAAAGAAGCGCCCATGCCTTGCGCAGCCGCAGATGTTGTCGCGCGCGCGATTGTGGAACGAAAGTGGTAAGCTCGCTTGGCATAGTCGTCACGGTAAAGGTCCGCATATTTGAAGCCATCGCCCCGAGGCGCGCAAAGGCTTGTCCAGTTCAGATGCAACAACGAGCGGCGATGCTTTTCGCACCGCCGCTCGTTTATTAAATGGCGATTCGGCTTACTGGCCCATCGTCTCGGCGAACTTTTCCTTGTTCGCCATTTCGTCCGTCAGAGCCTTTGCGGCATCGTAGGAGAGAACCTTGATGGCAGAACGCTCCGGATAGCCAGCTGGCAGGCCAGCATCGGCGCGCGCTGGAATATAGCCCTGCGAAACCGCAAGCTCCTGACCTTCCTTGGAGAGGATGAAGTCGACGAAAGCCTTTGCAGCCTCTGGATTTTTCGCGGTTTTGAGAATCGCAACCGGCTCGGTAACCGCCGAAACGCCTTCCTTCGGGAACACGAACTCAACGGGTGCGCCCTTGGCTTTTTCGCGGATCGCCATGTAATCAACGATCATTCCGTACAGCTTCGTGCCACCAGCGACTTCCGTCAGAATGCCGCCATTGCCACCTGCCGCCTGAGCACCATTGTCGGCGAGCGACTTGTAATAATCCCAGCCTTCGGAAAGGTTGCTGGTGAGAGTCACCGTGTGGATCAGCGCCGCACCCGAGGTGAGCGGTGACGGCATGGTGACCTGCCCCTTGGCTTCCGGCTTGGCAAGATCAAGCCAGCTTTCCGGCTTCATCGGAGCCGAGGTGTTATAGATGATGCCGGTGGTGATCAGCTTGGTCGAGAAGTAGCTCTTGTCCTTGTCGTAGAGAGCAGCATCAAGACCATCTACCTTGGCTTCAGCATAAGCAAGGAGACGGTCGTCCTTCTTGAGGCCCTCCATCGTCACGCTGTCAGCGATCAACAGGACGTCCGGCTGCGGCTGGCCAGCTGCAATTTCGGCCTGAAGCTTTGCCATGATCTTCGGCGTACCGTCACGCACGAATTCGACATCGACCTTCGGATAAGCCTTCTTGAAAGCATCAATGGTCTGCTGGGCATCGGTGTTGGGCTGGCTCGTGTAAAGCAGCAGCTTGCCTTCCTGAGCCTGCGAAAGAGCGGTGCTGGCCAAAAGGACAGCTGAAGCAAGAATGACTGAACGCATTAATTTCATCCCCATGAACGTTCGGCGCACAGGTTAAGCGGACGCCGGATCGACCTCCGCTTAGCCCTAGCACGTTACGGTTCTGTGACAAAAGTTCCGTCTTCGAAACAATTGCGCAAAACAGGGGTATTTTATGCGTGCATCAAAGGTCGAGTACGGGCTTGAAACCACCCCACATCATGCGCATGCCATCAAAAGGCATCTCTTGGGGCATATCCTTCATGCGTTCGTCCTGCATGACAGCCTGCTGCCCCTTGTCGCGCACCTCTTTTGACGGCCACTCGATCCACGAAAACAGAACGCTCTCACCCTCCTCTGCCTTTACTGCGCGTCGGTACCAGGTGACTTCACCGTCTGGTACGTCATCTCCCCAGTTCTCGACCATGCGTGTAGCGCCATGGTCGTAGAACACCTGGGCGGCGGTTGCCGCCATGTCGATATAGGCCTGCTTGTTTTTTTCCGGAACCGCGAGCAGAAACCCGTCGACATAGCCCATCCCGCCATTGGCCGCAGGTTTGTCGAAGATAGGCGCAAACCCGCCATAGATCATCCGCTTGCCATCGAAAGGCATGTCACTCAGCTCCTGCATGCGCGGATCTTCCATCATCTGCTTCATGGCTGCGTCGCGTGCCTGTTTCGATGGATACTCGAACCAGGAGAAGATGATCGTCTCATTCTCCTCGGCTTTCACGGCGTCATAAAAATCCGTGACCTTGCCATGCGGAACGTCGTCGCCCCAGCATTCCACCATTCGCGTCACGCCGTACTCCTTGAAAAAGCCAGCGGCCTTGGTCGCATGCGCAATATACGCATCCTTGTTGCTCGTCGGCACTGCGGCCACGAACCCTTCTACATATCCCAGCATTATCATTCCTCCCTTTAACTGCCGGGAGAATGACTCACATGGTTATCTTTTGCAATAGCATAGTTATTTTTTATAACTATGCTCAGAATACAAAGAAGGGGCGCCTTCACGCCCCCTCAACCCCTGCTACTCAGCCGCTTCAGTGTATTGCGCCGGGTCATAATTAAGGACCGGCCCGAGCCAGCGCTCAACCTCTGAGATATCCATGCCTTTGCGCAAGGCATAATCTTCGACCTGATCGCGTTCGACCTTTGCGACGCCGAAATAATAGCTTTCGGGATCGGCAATATAGATGCCCGACACTGACGAACCGGGCCACATGGCATAGGATTCCGTTAGCGTTACATTGATCGCATTCTCGGCGCCCAGAAGCTTGAAGAGCGTGACTTTTTCAGTGTGATCGGGCTGCGCCGGATAACCTGGCGCCGGGCGGATACCATCGTAGCGTTCACGGATAAGGTCCTCATTCGTCAGATCTTCAGCCGACGCATAGCCCCAAAGTTCCTTGCGTACATATTCATGCATACGCTCGGCAAAAGCTTCCGCAAAACGATCGGCCAACGCCTTGACCATAATCGAGGAGTAATCATCATTGGCCCGCTCGAACCTCTCGGCAATCGCCACTTCCTCGATGCCGGCAGTCACGACAAAGCCACCAACGTAGTCGGGTTTGGTGCCAAGCGGCGCGACGAAATCGGAGAGCGCAACGTTCGGACGGCCATCGCGTTTCGACAATTGCTGGCGCAGGGTGAAGAAGGTCGCGATCTCCTCCTTGCGATTATCGTCCGCGAAGAGACGGATATCGTCGCCTATGGCATTGGCCGGCCAGAAGCCTACAACTGCCTTCGGCACAAACCATTTTTCATCGACGATCTTCTTGAGCATTGCCTGCGCATCGGCAAACAGCGCGCGGGCTGCCTCGCCTTGCGTTTCGTGCTCGAGCAAATCCGGATAGCGGCCCTTCAGTTCCCAGGCCTGGAAGAACGGCGTCCAGTCGATATAACGGGAAAGCTCTTCCAGATCCCAATTCTGGAATACACGCGTACCAAGGAAGGAAGGCGTATGCGGCTTATAGGCGTCCCAGTTCGACTTATGCGCATTCTCCCGAGCCTTTTCGAGCGAAAGGCGCAGCTTGTCAGCCTCCTTGCGGGCATGGCCTTCGGCTACCTTTGCATATTCATCGCGAACACTCTGTACATAGCTAGCCTTATTATCGTTCGACAGAAGCTGCGAGACGACATTCACTGCGCGACTTGCATCCGGCACATAGACCGCCTGTGAACGCGCATATTTAGGATGGATCTTCACCGCTGTATGCACGCGACTGGTTGTTGCACCGCCGATCAGAAGCGGAACGTCGAAACTTTCGCGCTCCATTTCAGCAGCGACATGTACCATCTCATCTAGCGAGGGTGTAATCAGACCGGAAAGTCCGATGATATCGACATTTCGCTCACGTGCAACTTCGAGAATCCTGGCGCTCGGCACCATGACGCCGAGATCGATGATCTCATAATTGTTGCAGGCCAGAACGACGCCGACAATATTCTTGCCAATGTCGTGCACGTCACCCTTCACCGTTGCGAGCAACACGGTGCCGGCAGTCTTGCGTTCTCCGGTGCCGCCCATCAGGCGTTTTTCTTCTTCCATGAAGGGCAACAGATAGGCCACTGCCTGCTTCATCACGCGGGCAGACTTCACCACCTGTGGGAGGAACATCTTGCCGGAACCGAACAGGTCGCCGACAATGTTCATACCCTCCATCAGCGGGCCTTCGATGACATGCAGCGGTCGGGCGGCCGCCGCGCGCGCCTCTTCAGTATCGGCTTCGATATATTCAGTAATGCCATTGACCAGCGCATGCGAAAGTCGCTCGTTGACGGGCTTCTCACGCCAGGAGAGGTCTTTTTCGCGCGCCTGTCCACCACCCTTGCCGCGGAAGCGCTCGGCTATTTCCAGCATCCGCTCGGTTGCTTCCGGCGTGCGATTGAGAACGACATCCTCGCAGGCCTCGCGTAGATCCGATTCGATGGAATCGTAGACGGCGAGCTGACCTGCATTGACGATGCCCATATCCATGCCGGCCTGGATGGCATGGTAGAGGAAGACGGCGTGCATTGCCTCTCGTACCGGCTCATTGCCGCGGAACGAGAAGGACAGGTTCGAAACGCCGCCTGAAACGTGCACGTGAGGCAACGTGTCGATGATGCGCTTCGTCGCCTGGATGAAATCGACGCCATAATTATTATGTTCTTCAATACCGGTCGCCACGGCGAAGATATTCGGGTCGAAGATTATGTCCTGTGGCGGAATGCCGACACGCTCGGTCAGAATTTCATAAGCCCGCGTACAAATTTCGACCTTACGATCTTCGGTGTCGGCCTGTCCTGCTTCATCGAAGGCCATCACCACGACGGCAGCGCCATAGTCACGCACAAGTTCGGCCTGATGAATGAACGCGTCCTCGCCTTCTTTCAGCGAGATAGAGTTGACGATCGCTTTGCCCTGTACGCATTTCAGGCCGGCCTCGATCACCTCCCACTTGGAAGAATCGATCATGATCGGCACGCGGGCAATGTCCGGTTCCGCGGCGATGAGATTGAGATACTCGACCATCGCCTGCTTTGAATCGATCAGGCCCTCATCCATGTTGATGTCGATAACCTGAGCGCCATTCTCCACCTGATCACGCGCCACGTCGAGCGCGGCGGCATAATCATTGGCGGTTACCAGCTTGCGGAATTTGGCCGATCCGGTGACGTTCGTACGCTCGCCAACATTGACGAAGGGAATATCGTCGGTCAGCACAAAAGGCTCGAGACCAGCCAGACGCAGGCGCGGCTTGAACTTCGGCACCTCGCGCGGCTTGTATTGCGAAACGACCTTCGCGAGCGCTTCGATATGTTCCGGCGTTGAGCCGCAACATCCGCCGACGATGTTGATGAGGCCGTCCCTGGCGAATTCCTTCACCTGCTCGGCCATCATGCGCGGCGTTTCGTCATACTGGCCGAATTCGTTCGGCAGACCGGCGTTCGGATAGGCACAGACGAAAGTACCGGCAACACCGGAGATTTCTGCCAGATGGTCGCGCATCGCGGCAGCGCCCAGCGCACAGTTGAGACCAACTGTGAAGGGCTTGGCATGCGCAACGGAATACCAGAAGGCAGACGGTGTCTGGCCCGACAGCGTGCGTCCGGAAAGGTCAGTGATCGTACCGGAAATCATGATCGGCAGTTCGACACCGGTGGCGGCGAACATTTCACGGCAAGCAAAGATTGCGGCTTTGGCGTTCAACGTATCGAAAATCGTCTCGATAAGGATGATATCGGCGCCACCATCCATCAGACCACGTATCTGCTCCGCATAGGCAACACGCAATTCGTCGAAGGTAACGGCACGAAAGCCCGGATTATTGACGTCCGGCGAAATAGAGGCGGTACGATTTGTCGGCCCAAGTGCACCCGCAACAAAACGACGCTTCCCGTCAATGTCTTCCGCCCGGCGCGCCGCACGCTTGGCAAGACGTGCGCCGTCACGATTCAAGTCGTAGACGGCCTCCTCCATGCCATAATCTGCCTGGGCGATAGTCGTGGAGGAAAAAGTATTCGTCTCCAGAATATCCGCCCCCGCCATCGCGTAACGGAAATGGATCTCCTCGATCGCCTTGGGTTGGGTCAGGGTCAGAAGGTCATTATTACCCTTCTGGTGGCAATCGCAGCTCTCAAAACGGGAGCCCCTATATTCCTCTTCTCCGAATTGCAGGCCTTGAATCTGCGTACCCATCGCGCCGTCGAGAATAAGGATGCGCTCCCGCGCGGCCTTTTCCAAAGCAGCGCGGATTTCACTGCCGTCGGATTTTTCGCCAACGGGACCAAACAGGGTATCGACAGATGCAGACACAGGAATTCGCCACTCTCATGAGAAAGCAGCAAAATCACATAAAGATATCTTTATGTCAAGTTCATGCAAGCTTCCATCATCGACGGTCGCTCAATCCAACGAGGCACACTTTAGCAGAACGGCAAAGCCCCACCTATTTCTATGGAAGCTGCGCTCGCATGGACATCAGAACCGTCGCCTGCTTCGCCGGTGTCGAGCGCACAAATGGGAGACAATATAAGGCCATCATCGCTGAACTTGACGCTTTCGACATTGA
The DNA here is from genome assembly GCF_014652835.1 of Limoniibacter endophyticus. Taxonomy (GTDB): domain Bacteria; phylum Pseudomonadota; class Alphaproteobacteria; order Rhizobiales; family Rhizobiaceae; genus Limoniibacter; species Limoniibacter endophyticus. The sequence continues at coordinate 30,766 of NZ_BMZO01000002.1, read as the reverse complement.
TCAGATGTACACTCTTTCTGGACACTCCGTGCGTGAAGGAGATCCCATGTCCATCCGCATGCCACTCATAGTGCTTGCTATAATTCCTGAAAATATAAGTGTCGTTTCCAGCACCTCCATCAACAAAAAGTCGTGACGGATGGTGATAAAACGTCTCATCTTTGTTCATCGATTATTTTTCCATTACCTTCTACTCAACTGGGCAGTCCCACGGTATCCGCTCGCTGAAGCGGCAGCCTGCTAGGCGATACTGTCGCTATCCAGGGTTTTAAAAAAGAGAGACGGGCATGTTCCTCCGTCTTCGAACTGAACACGTTCCGTCCAGAAAACATGAAATCCCCTTGTCGTTACGCAAGACGAGCTTCTGGCCGAAGCCCTTTTTCTTGGTCGTCACTGCGACCCCGGCATCGTCACGGTGCCGAAGCCGGCGTTACCCTTGTAATATCCGTGCTTCAGTACCCGCCCCTTGGTCGCAGGATATCATCGAAATCCAGCCGAACTGACTAGCTGCGATATCTACGTGGATCCTTATCCCGCCGCTTATCCATCCAGATTAAAGCATTCATGTTGATCGTCCTGGTTTGAACCGATACTCATTTCAGTGAAAGAACCGACAGGAGCCTCGTCCAAAATGCCGCAAGCCGACACTCGCATCGCCTATGTCAACGGCGCATTTCTCCCCGCATCCGAAGCATCCGTCTCGATCTTCGATCGCGGCTACCTGTTCGGCGATGGAATTTATGAGGTGGCGGCGGTAATCGACGGCAAACTGGTGGACAGCGCATCGCACCTGGCCCGTCTCAAACGTTCGACTGGCGAAATCAACATCAAGCTTCATCTTTCCGAAGAAGAAATTGAAAACCTCCAGCGCAAGCTTATCGAGAAGAACAAGTTGAAGGAAGGCCTGGTCTATCTCCAGGTCACTCGCGGCACCGCTGATCGCGATTTCACCTATCCCGACGACATGAAACCCAATCTGACTATGTTTACTCAAGAGAAAATGGTTTCGAACGTCGCTATCAAGACCGGCTACGCCGTCAAGTCCGTGCCGGATCTGCGCTGGACGCGCCGTGATATCAAAAGCACCTGCCTGCTTGCACAGGTCCTGGCCAAGCAGATTGCCAAAGAAGCCGGTTGCCAGGAGGCGTGGATGGTTGAGGACGACGGACTCGTGACCGAAGGGGGTTCATCTACCGCCTATATTGTAACCGCGGACGACAAGATCATCACCCGTGCCAATAGCCAAAAGACGCTTCCCGGCTGTACGCGTCTGGCATTGCTTGAACTGGCCACGGAAGAAAATCTTGCCATAGAAGAACGGCCCTTTTCGCTGGAAGAAGCATTCGCGGCCAAGGAAGCCTTTGTCACCAGCGCCTCGAGTTTCGTCATGCCGGTGGTCAGGATCGACGAAAAATCCATCGGCAACGGAGAGCCCGGGCCGCTGGCAATGCGCCTTCGCGAACTCTATATCGACTTTGCCAAGCGAACCGCCGTCTGAGCCGGAGCGTTAGCTTCCTGAAACATCCCTAGCTGCATTGGACAAAAAGCATGAGCACCAAATCCATCATTCCCGTTTTTGACGGTCACAATGACGTTTTGCTGCGCATGCATCTATCCAGTCAGCAGGATGAGGATATCGCCTTCATTAACGGCAAGACCGATTATCACATTGACTTGCCGAAGGCCAAACAAGGCGGCCTGGTCGGCGGCCTCTGCGCCATGTTTGTCCCGTCTCCCACCAGCAAGGCGGACGATAACGGTGACTTTCTGCCTCCGCTTCAGAGCGATGCACTCAACACGACGATGGCGATGGCGGCTACCCTGGCGCGTATCGAAAAGCGCTCGCTCGGTGCGCTGAAAATCTGCCTTACTGCCGCTGACATCCGCAATTGTATCGCAGCAGGCTCATTCGCAGCGGTGATGCATATTGAAGGTGCCGAAGCGATTGATCCCGATCTTGACGCGCTCCATATCCTGCACCGCGCCGGTTTACGCACGCTCGGACCCGTCTGGAGCCGCCCGAACATCTTCGCCTACGGCGTACCTTTCCGCTTTCCTTCAACACCCCAGATCGGCCCCGGCCTGACCGATATTGGCCGTGCGCTTGTACGCACCTGCAACGAACTTAAGATCATGATTGATCTTTCTCATATGAACGAACAGGGTTTCTGGGATATCGCCCGCCTTTCCGATGCGCCGCTTGTCGCCTCGCATTCAAACGTCCATGCCCTGACCCCGCACAGCCGCAATCTAACCGACGACCAGCTGGACGCCATCAAGGCGACCGGTGGCCTCGTCGGCGTCAATTTCGGGGTGCTTTTTCTACGCCAGGACGGGCGCAAGGATGCCAATACACCGCTGGAAATGCTGGTGCGTCACGTCGACTATCTCGTCGACCGCGTCGGCATCGATCATGTCGCCCTCGGTTCCGACTTCGATGGCACGACCATTCCCGCTGCCATGCGCAACGCGAGCGATCTGCCGAAGTTAATCGAGGCACTTCGCGATTCCGGCTATAACGAGGCGGAACTGCGCAAGCTGGGCCATGAGAACTGGATCAAGGTTCTTGCCCGCACCTGGGGGCAGTAAGTTCCAAGCTTTTCCTCAGGAACGAAATGCTTCGGGCTTCCGTTAGTTCGGCATAGGTGAGGCCACCCCAGCCTCTCCGTTACGACGCGACATCGATGACCTTGCAACCCTTCAGCTACCGGAAGGAAGAAGGGTCCTGCGTGTCGCAACCAACCGGAAACGGAAAGGAAATGCCATGCCCCTCATTGAGCAGTCCAAGATTCTTATTCTCGCGACCGACGGTTATGAGCGCTCCGAATTGCGTGTGCCGCTCGATGAACTGAAAAACAGGGGCGCGACCGTCCACATCGCATCACCGAAAACCGATCCTATCAAGAGTTGGGACGAAACCGACTGGGGCGATACGGTGGGTGTCGATATTAAGGCATCCGATGTGAACATAACCGATTATGACGCGCTCGTTCTTCCTGGCGGCCAGATCAATCCAGATAAGTTGCGCATGGATAAGGATGCGATGCGCGTCGTCAACGAATTCGTGCAGTCTGGAAAAGTTATCGCCGCGATCTGCCACGGTCCCTGGCTTCTTGCCGAGGCCGACGCCGTGCGTGACCGCAAGATGACTTCCTTCCCCTCGATCAAGACCGATCTAGTGAACGCCGGTGCGAAATGGACCGATCAGGAAGTCGTCACGGATCAAGGCATCATCACCTCGCGCAATCCGAAGGATCTTCCGGCGTTCGTAGCCAAGATCGTGGAGGAACTGCGCGAAGGGCGTCACCAGCGCCACGCGGCTTAACTTTATTCAAGGAGGAAGCAATGGTTAATCTGAGCGAAACGCGCGACGACCCGCTACAGCAGCTTTGGGATGAAATCGAGGACGTCCATGCCGGCATGCTTGGAATTGAAGGTTCGCATATGCACATGCAGCCCATGGCCCCCTTCATTGAAAAGGAGACCGGATCGATCTGGTTCTACACGCGACGCGACAGCGATCTCGTGCGACATCTGAGCGGGGTGGATCGCGCCCATTTCTGCGTTGTCGGCAAGGATCATGATTACCATGCATGTCTTTCCGGCGTCCTGGCCGAGAACAAATCGCAGTCGCATATCGACAAATATTGGTCCTCGATAGTGGCCGCCTGGTTCCACGGCGGCAAGGATGACCCTCAACTGACGATGATCCAGCTCAAGCTGGACGACGCGGCCATCTGGGCATCCTCATCCTCCACGTTGAAATTCGGGTGGGAAATGGCCAAGGCAAATCTTGACGATGATCACGAGCCGGATGTCGGTGTGCATACCCATATCAATTTCGCAGAGAATCGCACGGTTATGTGACCCATAGCCACGCGGGGATCAGGGAACCGGGCAATGCTGCCCGGTTTTCGCATTTCTGAAGCTTTTTGAAATGTTTGCAGCGCGTATTCATAAAGCTCTCATGGAATAAGCTTAGCTTCTCTGCGACAAGCAATCGGGAAACTCCTGCCCAAGCCCTTGTTTTTCAACGTCATGACTTATAGATAAGGGCAAATTTCCCGGCATCGTCAGCCGCTTGAGCTCTGCGCCAGCAATGGCGCGGACAAGAGAGAATGTAATCTTACGTGGCGCAAGGCAGAATGATCCAGACCCCTTACTATCTGATCGACAAGCAAAAACTCCTGAAAAACATGGAGAAAATGCAATACGTCCGGGAGCGCTCCGGCGCACGGACCCTGCTGGCGCTGAAATGTTTCGCGACCTGGTCGGTCTTTGACCTTATGTCGCAGTACATGGATGGCACGACCTCTTCCTCGCTCAACGAGGTCAAACTTGGCAAGATCAAGTTCGGCGGCGAAACCCACGCCTACAGCGTCGCCTATTCCGACGCGGAAATCGACGAGGTCATTGCGCATGCCGACAAGATCATCTTCAATTCCATCGGCCAGCTAAACCGCTTTGCTGATAAGGCGAACGGCATCGCGCGTGGCCTGCGTCTCAATCCGGGCGTTTCTTCCTCGACCTTCGATCTGGCAGATCCGGCGCGTCCCTTCTCCCGTCTCGGCGAGTGGAATGCCGATGAGATCGAAGCGGTTCTGGACAAGATTTCCGGCTTCATGATCCACAATAATTGCGAGAACAGCGATTTCGCGCTGTTCGACCAAATGCTTTCTCAGATCGAGGAAAAATTCGGCGGGCTTCTGTCACGCGTCAAATGGGTAAGCCTTGGCGGCGGCATCCATTTCACCGGCGAGGGCTATCCGCTCGACGCCTTCTGTGACCGCCTCAAAGCCTTTGCAGACAAGTATGGCGTGCAGGTCTATCTGGAGCCCGGTGAAGCATCGATTACCCAGTCTACCACACTCGAAGTCACCGTTCTGGACACGCTCTACAACGGCAAGAAGCTGGCAATCGTCGATTCCTCCATAGAGGCACATCTGCTCGACCTTCTGATTTATCGCGAGACTGCGAAGCTCGCGCCCAACGAAGGGGACGAGAGCTACATGATCTGCGGCAAATCATGTCTGGCTGGCGACATATTCGGCGAGTTCAAGTTCGACCGCGAGTTGAAGGTGGGCGACCGCCTCTCCTTCCAGGACACTGCTGGCTATACGATGGTCAAGAAGAACTGGTTCAACGGCGTGCAGATGCCGTCGATCGTCGTCAAGGAACTGAACGGGACGGAGCGCGTCGTGCGCGAATTCCCATTCGAGGACTTCGTTTCCAGCCTTTCCTAAGGCGGACGAGGACACAAACGGAAGCAGCACAAAGGGGGCTGATGGCTAAATGAAACGCAATATCCTTATCATTGGTGCAGGTGGCGTGGCGCAGGTCGTCGTACACAAGGCAGCACAGAATAACGACGTGCTCGGCGATATCCATATCGCGTCGCGCACTGTCGCGAAGTGCCACGAAATCATTGCTTCCGTTCGTGAGAAAAAAGCGATGAAGGTAGAGGGCGTTCTGGAAGCGCACGCGCTGGATGCGATGGATATTGCAGCCACCAAGGCCCTCATCGAAAAGACCGGCGCGCAGATCGTCATTAACGTCGGCTCGGCCTTCGTCAATATGTCTGTTTTGCAGTCCTGCATTGAGACCGGCGCCGCTTATATCGACACGGCAATTCACGAAGACCCGTTGAAGATTTGTGAAACACCGCCCTGGTACGGCAATTATGAATGGAAGCGCGCCGAGGCCTGTGAGAAGGCCGGCGTCACCGCCATTCTGGGCGCGGGCTTCGACCCGGGCGTCGTCAATGCCTATGCTGCGCTGTCACGCAATTATTTCGACGAGATCCATTCGATCGACATCATCGACGTCAACGCCGGCAGCCACGGCCGCTGGTTCGCGACGAACTTCGATCCTGAGATCAATTTCCGCGAGTTCACCGGTCAGGTCTACTCCTGGCAGAACAACGAATGGGCCACGAACCAAATGTTCGAGGTCAGGCAGGAGTGGGACCTGCCCGTCGTCGGCAAGAGCACGACCTACATGACGGGTCATGACGAAATCCACTCACTGTCGAAAAACATGGGCGTGCCCAACATCCGCTTCTGGATGGGCTTTGGCGAACGCTATATTACCGTTTTCACCGTTCTGAAGAATCTGGGCCTTCTTTCCGAGCAGCCAGTCAAAACGGCGGAAGGCCAGGAGGTCGTCCCGCTCAAGGTCGTCAAGGCCGTGCTGCCGGACCCGTCCACGCTTGCACCCGACTATACCGGCAAAACCTGCATCGGCGATCTGGTGAAGGGCGTGAAAGACGGCAAGCCACGGGAAATTTTCATCTACAATGTTGCGGACCATAAGGACGCCTACAACGAAGTTGGCAGCCAGGGCATTTCCTACACGGCGGGCGTGCCTCCGGTAGCAGCCGCCCTGCTGATCGCCAACGGCCTGTGGGACGTCAAGAAGATGGCCAATGTTGAGGAGCTGCCTCCCGAGCCATTCCTCGGCCTTCTGAACGAGATGGGGCTGCCCAATCGTATCAGGGATGGCGATACAGACGAAGCACTCGTCTTTTGATTTCCCACTATCTCGGAAAAAAGAACGGCGCGGTTCATCCCGCGCCGTTCTCGTCTGAAAATCAGGCCGCCAGATCCAGTCCCATCTGCCAGAAGTCGGCCTCCAGCCGCGAAGCTTCGGCAAAAATCCTGGCAAGCTCCGCAAGCCGCTGGTCAGATATATGGGCCAGCCGGCCGTCCAGCCACGTGAGCTCGGCATTCATAGCCTTCTGATAATCCTCGCCCGCATACATCGCAGCCCACGATGCGTAAGGATTGCTTGAAGCATCGAAACCGGGCTGCGCTTCGACCCACTTGGCAATCACGCCATAGCCGATGATGCACGGCGCCAGCGCAACGTGTAAATCGAGAAGATCGCCGCGCAGTCCGGTATCCAGTACGTAACGCGTATAAGCCGTGGTCGCTCGTGCTTCCGGTAGTGTCTCCAGCGCATCCTCAGCAATGCCCCATGCTTGACAATAACCGACATGCAGCCCCAGCTCGACGTCCATGATCGTTTTCAAACTATCGAGAGCAGCACGCATCTCGGCAAGCGAGCGGCTCTTGTAGATCGCGAGCGCCCAGGCACGGGAAAAGTGGATCAGGAAGAGATAATCCTGCTTCAGATAGTGCTGAAAGCTTTCCTTGGGTAACGAACCATCAGCCAATTGCTGAACGAAGGAGTGTTGGCAGTAGGCTCGCCATTCGGCGGAACAAGCTTGCGTTAACGTCTGGAAACTGGGCTGGGGCATTTCATTCCTCGCAAAAGGCTGCACGCGAGGAACTGGTCATTGAACGACCGGCTTGATTCCTACGCCGGTGCAAGCCGGATCAGGTTCAGCGGGTCCGGCATTTCCAATGCCATCTCAGCCAGTATGACCGGCTCCCCGTCAAGACAAGCGCAAGGAACCGGATTTCGGGCGGCGTGTCAATCAGCCAGCGAAGTCACGATCTAGCGCCTTCTGCTGCCTTGATAATGTCGGATGCAAGCGCATGCAGGCTGTCGCGGTGACCGGTCCGGGCAGACGCATTGTTCTCATCCGATGTCATCACAATCACCAGATCCAGGCCGGGCACGATATAGAGCATCTGTCCGCCATAGCCCCAACCATAACGCACGGCATGTCCGGCCATCTCCCGCAAAAACCAGCCATAGCCATAACCATCGCCAGTGAAACGCGAATTGGTGCGCCGGGTCCAGGATTCTACGATCCACTCCGCCGAAACGATCTGCGTCCCATCTTTTGCTTTGCCTCCATTACGATAAATTTCTCCGAACGCGAGAAGCGAGCGAGCGCTCATGGCCATCTGGTTACCGCCGAGATAGATGCCCTGCGGATCGCGATCCCAGGAACCGATGCGAAAGCCCTCCTGGCGGCCCAGCCATTCCCGCGCGAGCACCAGGGTGGATTTTTGCGTCTGCTTTGTCAGGATTGCCGAAAGCAGGTGTGTCGAGGCCGTCGAGTAGAGCATGTCGCCGCCCGGCTCGTCATCGAACGGTTGTTCGAGTGCAAAACGCACCCAGTTGCGACTGGAAACCCAGCGTCCGTAATTTGGCCCTGATAGACGTCCAAGTCCCGCCTGCATCGAGAGCAGGTTTCCGATCGTTATTTCATGAATGCGCGGATCGGGATCGTCAGGAAGATCGCCCGGGAGCAAGGGCGCTATCTTCTGGTCGGGGCTTTCGAGCACGCCCTTATGGATCGCGATGCCTACCAATGCCGACATGATGGATTTCGACGCAGATTTGATATTGGTCAACTCGGTGGCCGTATGGCCGCGATAGCCGCGCTCCGCGATGGTTTCCCCATGGCGTGCGACGATTATCACCTTCAAAGGATCGAGCGCTTCGGCGCGTTCGATCACTGGTTCGAACGCCGCCGCATTCTCCTGCGCCAGTGTCCTCCCCGCGAGGGGCAGAAACGGTGCCGTCAGAAGAGCTGCGCTGAATGCGCGTCGTGTGAACAAATGTGCCATGTCGGAAACGTAAAGGACAGATTGCGTCGAGAGAACGTCGGAGCCTTCACTTCGATGCCATCTCACGCAAGCGTGACCAGCTGAGAGAGCGGAACCGTTCCCGCGCACCAAGGGTTGTCTTCTCACCAGAAACGAGGAAATGTCGATGCCGTCAGCACCAAGGGCTGCTCACAATGACAAGCGACCGGACGTACCGCACATGGAAGCGAAGGCAGAGCCGACGCTGAAGGGCGAAGAGGCAAAAATCTTCGTACAGGAGGCGATCGCCGAACTGTCGCGTTCCGAAATTCCGCATCTTCTCGCCGGCACCTATGCCGTCAGCGCCTATACCGGGATTGTACGCCCAACGAAAGATCTGGACATATTCTGCAAGGCCGGCGACTACGCCCGCATTCTCGCTTATTTCAAGGAAAAGGGTTACTCGATCGAGATCGAGGACGACCGCTGGTTGGGCAAGGTGTTCAAAGGTCCGCATTTCTTCGACGTGATCTTTGCCTCCTCCAATGGCACCATGCCGGTCGGAGACGAATGGTTCACCCATGCGCGCGAAATAGAAATGTATGGCCACAAGCTCTGGATCGTCGGCCCTACCGAACTCATCTGGTCGAAGGCCTTTATCCAGCTGCGTCATCGTTATGACGGCGCTGACATCGTGCACGTGATCCTGAAAGCGCACGACCAGATCGACTGGGAGCGCCTGCTCGCGCACATGGAAGTGCATTGGGAAGTGCTGCTCATGCATCTCATGAACTTCCGCTGGATATATCCAACCGAGCGCGACCGCGTTCCCGCCTGGCTGCTCGATGAATTGTTGGACCGCGTCAGGGCACAACGCGAATTGCCGCCGCCACAGATGAAGGTCTGTCGCGGGCGCATGTTCTCACGCATCGACTACGATATTGACGTGAAGGAATGGGGCTTCGCCGATGTCGGTGCCGAGGTGGAACTCGACAAGATGAAAAGCCGGGAGGCTATCTGATCTATGCCCAAACCGAAGATGAAAGTCGCTGCCATTGCCGATCTGCATATCAAGGAGGATGGCAGCAAGGATTATCGCGACATTTTCGCGGAAGTCTCCTCAAAAGCCGATGTGCTCGTGATGGCAGGCGATCTAACCGATCTGGGCAAGCCAGAGGAGGCCAGGCTTCTCGCGGAGCAATTACGTACCTGTACCATTCCTAAAGTCGCTGTTCTCGGCAATCATGATTATGAGTGCGGACAGGTCGAGGAGGTCGTGAAGGTGCTGAAAGGCGCAGGCGTCAATCTCCTGGATGGCAGCCAGGTTGAGATCAACGGCGTCGGCTTTGTTGGTGCTAAAGGTTTTGCCGGCGGTTTTGGACGTTTCATGCTTGGCTCGTTCGGAGAACCGGCCATCAAGGCCATGGTCTCCGAAGGCGTTGCCGAAACCATGCGGCTGGAGAACGCAATGCGCCAGGTGCGCAGCGATCGCGCCTTGGTGATCTTGCATTACGCGCCAATCGCAGAAACCGTGGAAGGCGAACCGAAGGAGATTTATCCGTTCCTTGGCTCATCGCGTCTTGCTGAAACGATCGACCGTTTCAAGGTCTCCGCCGTTGTGCATGGACACGCCCACCGAGGTGCGTTCAGAGGCAAGACGCCCGGAGGCGCGGCGGTTTACAATGTCGCCGCACATATCGAAAAGCCGGAGGGGCTCGCTTATGCTATTCTTGAGCTTTAACGCAGATGGTCGAAGGCGTCGCCGCGTATGCCGAGCGTCTTGAGATCTGCGGCCTTGGGCCGCCGATGTCCTTCAACGGCAGCGGATGCCGCGGTGGCCGCGCGCAGAACCGCGAAAGCTTCCGTGAAAAAACGGCCCGAATTGCGAATGTAAGACATCGTGTCTAGCTCCGAAATTATACTGGCCTCCCTGACCCATTAGATGCGCTCTCCCCTGCCATGTTGCAATAAACAAGCTTGCAGGCCATCAATGCGAAAAGCAGAGAGCTGATGAACGGAGATAAAGATGGATTTCGGGATCAAAGGTAAGAAAGCACTCGTACTCGGCGCAAGCCGTGGCCTCGGGCGCGCCATCGCGAATGCGCTGCACGCCGAGGGGGTCGAAGTCATCGGTGCCGCACGCAATATTGGCGAAATCCAGACTATCTTTTCCAAGGCAGTGAGCGTCGATCTGTCTGACAAGGCCTCGGTCGCGGCACTCATCGAAGAGGTGAAAACACTCGATATCGATATTCTCGTCAACAACTCCGGCGGCCCTAAAGCTGGCCCGGCCCTGGGGCAAGACACGGAAGCTTGGGCGTCAGCTTTCGAAACCATGGCTTTGTCGCTTTTTGCCATCACCGAAGCGGCCCTTCCCCGAATGCTGGAAAGGAGATGGGGGCGTATCATCACCGTAGCATCATCCGGCGTGGTGCAGCCCATTCCGGGGCTTGCGCTTTCGAACGGCGTGCGCGCCGCCATTGCAGGCTGGTCGAAAACCCTTGCGACGGAGGTTGCAGCAAGCGGCATTACCGTCAACATGATCCTTCCCGGTCGCATCGCAACCGATCGCCTGCGCGAACTCAATCAAGGCAGGGCCGAACGCGTTAACGAAACATTGGAAACGATCGAAAAGAACTCGGCCGCGCAAATTCCGGCAGGCCGTTTCGGTAAACCGGAAGAATTCGGTGCTGTCGCTGCCTTCCTCGCCAGTCAGCAGGCTTCCTATCTCACCGGCTCCGCAATCCGTGTGGATGGCGGGCTGGTCAGCGGACATTGACAATCCACCTCCCATTGCGCCTACCGTCCAAGTAATGTAACAACATTACAAATTCATTGGTGAGACCAGCGTGACTTCCGCAGAACAACATTGCATCCGCTTCGACAATCTGACGCTCGGCTATCAAAGTCGGGCGGCAGTTCATCATCTATCGGGTGTCGTTCGCGAGGGTTCGTTGACGGCCATCGTTGGTGGCAATGGTTCGGGCAAGTCGACATTGCTCAAAGGCATTGTCGGCGTACTGAAGCCAATGTCGGGTACCTGCATCCGCCATGCTCGCCGCGACGTTGCCTATCTACCGCAGCAATCGGAGCTGGATCGCTCGTTTCCGGCCCGCGTCGTTGATCTTGTAATGATGGGTCTATGGCCCAAGCGAGGACTTCTGCGCCGTTTCAGCGGAGAAGATCACGACACCATTCTCAGAGCCATCCGCGAGGTTGGCCTTGAGGGCTTCGAGGAGCGCGATCTCGATACGCTGTCCGGAGGTCAGCTGCAACGCGCACTCTTTGCTCGTGTTATCGTGCAGGATGCGCCCATCATTCTTCTTGACGAGCCCTTCAACGCGGTCGATGCGCGCACGCTGCAGCATCTCATCGAACTGATCCAGAGCTGGCACCGCGGTGGTCGTACTGTTATGGTCGTGGTGCACGATCTGGAACTCGTCCGGCGCCATTTTCCCGAAACGCTGCTTTTGGCGCGTAGCCTCGTAAGCTGGGGAAAGACAGCAGACGCGCTGACCCCGGACAATCTCTTCCGCGCTTCCACGTTGCACGAAGCATGGGACGAAGATGCTCCCTGGTGCGAAGCCGAGTCAAAGCATGCACATGCGCGCGACGATCATGGACATGGGTCCGCGCATCACCATCATCATGACGCTGCCTGAATGAACATGCTCCACGCTTTTCTCGTCGCGCCTTTTGCCGACTATGTTTTCATGCAGCGTGCACTCTTCGGTTCGCTCCTGCTTTGTATCAGCGCTTGTCCGGTGGGCGTCTTTCTGATGCTGCGGCGCATGAGCCTGACTGGCGATGCCATGTCACATGCCATTCTGCCGGGTGCCGCTACGGGCTTCCTGCTCTATGGCCTGCAAATCATACCCATGACCATCGGGGGGTTGATCGCCGGCATGGTCGTGGCTCTCGGCTCCGGGCTCGTTTCCCGTCTCACCAGCCAACGTGAGGATGCCTCGCTCGCAGCCTTCTACCTGATTTCATTGGCATTAGGCGTCATGATCATCTCTTTGCGCGGATCGAGCGTCGATCTCATGCATGTGCTTTTCGGTACAGTGCTTGCACTCAATGATGACGCGCTGTTTCTGATCACCCTGATCACCGTCGTCACCATCGTCGCGCTCGGCATATTCTGGCGCGCCCTCGTCGCGGAATGCATGGACCCGCTCTTCCTGCGCTCTGTCTCGCGGCTCGGCACGCCCGTGCATTTCGTCTTCCTTGCCCTCGTCGTGCTCAATCTCGTCGGCGGCTTTCAAGCGCTCGGGACATTACTTTCGGTCGGACTGATGATGCTGCCTGCTGCTGGCGCCCGCTTCTGGGTCAATAGAGTAGCGCCGTTGTGTGCGCTGGCCATCGGCTTCGGCATGATCTCCTGCATCGCAGGTCTGCTTCTGTCATATCACATCGCGCTACCATCCGGCCCGGCGATCGTGCTGACGGCTGGCGCGATCTATCTTGCCTCGATCATCGTTGCGCCACGGGGCCTCATCCGCAGCCGCAACGCAAATCGCCATCACCGGGCCGCCTGAACGAAACCGTCAAGCGCTCAGCGCCTATTCCGTCAGCAAACAAAAAGGCCCGGCATAACACCGGGCCTTCGTCTATTTTCAACTCTTCCTCCTGTGTCAGGAAAGGCGATGCCCCTTCAGCCCGTAGAAGGCTATGTAAAGGTAGCAGACGACCGGCAGGATGAACGCATGCTGAATGCCTATGGTATCGGCCAGAAGACCCTGCAGGACCGGCAGGAGCGCGCCGCCCACAATAGCAAGGCAGAGGATACCCGAGCCCTGGCTTGTATGGCGGCCAAGTCCGCGCAATGCCAGACTGAAGATCGTCGGGAACATGATCGAGTTGAACAAACCTATGGCCAGGATCGTTCCCATTGCCACCTGCCCGGAGAGCGAGATCGTCAGTAGCAGCAGGATAATGGCGACGACGGCGTTAAATGCGAGCGCCTTGCCATCATCGATATAACGCATGGCGACAGCACCGATGAAGCGACCAACCATCGCGCCACCCCAGTAATAGGTAACGTAGTTCGCTGCCTGCGCTTCTGAAAGACCGGCAATTGTCGGCTCGGCCAGAAAGTTGACGAGAAAACTGCCAATGGCAACCTCTGCGCCCACATAGACGAAAATGCCGATCGCGCCAAGGATGAGATGCGGATACGCGAAAGCCGAAGAGCGCTCCTGCCCGGTCGTCTGGTGGTTTTCTTCCTCTTCGACATGCGGCAGCTTCAACGCTGCGAAAATTGCTGCCAGCACCAGAAGGGCCGCAGCAAGAATGAGATAGGGAAACTTGACGGCGTCGGCTTCCGTTACACGCAGCGCTTCGAGTTGGTCAGGCGACGCCCCTTCCATCCCCGATACTGCCGCCGAGAGGATGAGCATCGAACCGAACATCGGCGCCAGCGTCGTTCCCAGTGAATTGAACGCTTGTGTCATGGTGAGGCGACTTGCTGCCGTCTCCGGTGAACCGAGTTCCGTCACATAAGGGTTTGCAGCCACCTGAAGAATGGTGATGCCGGTCGCCAGAACGAACAATGCGCCAAGGAAGAGCGCGTAGACGCGTATGCTCGCCGCTGGGATAAACAGGAGGCAGCCGAGTGCGGCGATGGCGAGGCCAACCACGATGCCCCATTTATAGCTGATGCGCTTGACCAGCGCACCTGCCGGCAGCGACACAAGGAAATACGCACCGAAGAAGCACAGCTGGATCAACATTGACTGCGTGTAGTTGAGTTGGAAGACATTACGCAGATGCGGGATGAGGATATCGTTGAGGCAGGTGATAAAGCCCCACATGAAAAACAGCGACGTCAGTGCTACGAGCGCGAAACGATAATTTGCTCCGCTGCCGCGCGCCGCCGCGGCCTGGCTTGAGGAATTGCCAACTGAAAACCCTCTTGGCATAAATTGGGTGGATGCCGCAAAGTGCCGCGGCGCGATTTTCAAACCGGTTTAATCAGAAAGAATTGCTTTCGGCATCTACCGAGATACTATTCTGCGCGCATGCCTGCTATGCACTATTGCAAGAACATCAATGCGGCCAGCGCAGCCATCGAAAATCATAAGGCTTCAATGTAACGGGGAGCACGCCATTCTGCGGAGCCTCCACCTCTTCTCCCAATAGGGGCAGGAGCCCTTTACTATTGCCTATGCCGTTCAATTCGACCCGAGCCTGCATGGTTTTTCCAGACAGGTTGTGGATCGTCAGAACGTCCTCCTCCGCTGAGCGCCAAGCAAGCCCCAGCACAGCTTCTTGCCCGCACTCCAGGACCTGCCAATCTCGCTGCCCAATCTGCGAATGTTTCTGCCGTACTTCCGAAAGCATACGCAGATGTTCCAGCAGCGAACCCTCGCCGCCGTCCTGCGCCTCCGCATTGATATTGTTAAAGCCGTAAGGACCTGCCTCGATCATCGGCTGGACCAGGGCTGCCTTGGGTGCCGCCGAAAAGCCGCCATTGCGCCCAGCCGTCCATTGCATTGGCGAGCGTACCGCATTGCGCCCTTCGATCCGCAGATCTTCACCCATACCTATTTCATCGCCATAACACACGATAGGCGCGCCCGGCAGGGCAAAGAGAAGACTATAGGCCATGCGCAACCGAGCCGCGTCTTCTAACATTGGCGCCAGACGTCGACGTATGCCGCGCCCGTAAATCCGCATCTCGTCACGCGGCGCAAACAGGTCGAGAACGCGGTTCCTCTGTTCCTCATCGAGCCGCTCGAGGTCCGCCTCGTCCAGATTGCGCAGGAAATTGGCCCATTGACCGTTCTCTGGCGCAGGTGGCAGACGCGACAGCGCCTCCCGTAACGAGAGGGCATCTTCTGTCGCAAGCGCAAGCATCAGGTAATTGTTCAGGAAGAAGTTGAACATCATGTTCAACTGAGCGCCGTCGAAAAAGCTGGCGAGCTTGTTTTCGTCTTCATCCACCTCCCCCAGCACCATGGCGTCCGGCTTGCGCCGCGTTATGTGCGCATAGAGTTCGCGCAACGCCGCGTGCGACGGATCTCCCTGCCCCGCCGGATCCAGCGGATTCTCGACCAGATGGGATGCAGCATCAATGCGGAAGCCAGCAATGCCGAAGCTGAGCCAGAAATCCGCCACCCGCTTCAATTCTTCCAGGACTTGCGGATTTCGGTGGTTCAGGGTGGGCTGGAAGCTGTAGAAACGGTGGTAGTAAAAAGCGCCGGCAACATTGTCGAAAGTCCAGATGCTGTTCTCCTCGCCGGGGAACATTGCCGCCTTTCCTGGCGCCGGTCTGGGAGGATGCTCACTCCAGACATAGTAATCACGATAGACGGATTCCGAATCGTGTCGTGACGCCTGAAACCACGGATGATCCGAGGAGGTATGATGTGCCACAAGGTCGAGGACCACACGGATACCCAGCTCTCCTGCACGATGGATAAATTCGAGAAACTCAGAAAGCTGGCCGTATTTCTCCGCAATCCGATAGTAATCGGTAATATCATAGCCATTGTCCTGGTCCGACGACGCATAGAAAGGTAAAAGCCAAATACAATTCACCCCCAGACGTGAAAGATAAGGCAGCTTGGCGGTTAAACCCGGAAAGTCGCCCACGCCGTCCTTGTTGGAATCAAAAAATCGTTCCACGTCTACGCCGTAGATCACGGCATGCTTCCACCAATATTCCTGCACGTTCGGCCTCTTTCGACAATGCTGCACCTGCCTGGGAACAAACGAATGGCAAGCTCGGTTCCTCTTCGACCATTGTGGGAGACAGGAATGCAACCGCTCGGAAAACATATATGGGCCATTGCCGAAGGCTATATTCCTTCGACGAGCCACGGCCCCGCGCCCGAACTTACTAGCCATGAAGCTGCTTGCCTGTTGAACTGCGCCGACACTCCGGCCAAGGCAAATTTAATGATCTATTTCACGGATCGCGAACCTGCCGGGCCTTACGAGGTTGAAATTCCGGCCCGGCGCACGCTGCATCTACGCTTCAATGATCTGGAGGATCCCGAACCCATTCCCCGCGATACCCCCTATGCCTGCGTCCTCCGCTCGGACCAGCCGATCGTGGTCCAACACACCCGCCTCGACAGCCGCCAGGCTGAGAATGCACTGATGACAACCATTGCCTACTCCGAGGGTTGAGCAATGAGGCAGATCGGTTATCACGCTTCTCACGAGCAATTCGCTCCGTCCGAGCTGCTCGATCTGGTTCGATTGGCCGAAGCCGCAGGGTTTGATGCCATAATGTCGTCTGACCATCTTGCTCCCTGGGGCGCAAAACAGGGCCAATCGGGCTTCGCATGGTCTTGGCTTGGTGCCGCAATGCAGGCAAGCCGCCTGCCCTTCTCAATTGTCACCACGCCCATTGGTATTCGCTATCATCCGCTTCTGATTGCACAGGCGGTCGCAACCCTGGCAGCGATGTATCCTGACCGGCTGACCATTATCCTGGGCAGTGGCGAGGCGTTGAATGAGCGGCCTTTTGGTATTGGCTGGCCAGCGAAGGATGAGCGCGTGGCGCGACTGGAGGAAAGCGTCGCGATTATCAGGGCGCTGTTTCGCGGGGAAGAGGTTACGACCCGAGGCTTTCACCGGCTTGAAAATGCCCGCCTCTATACTTTGCCGGCTCAGGCTCCGGCGATTTACGCGGCAGCGCTCAGTCTGGGAACTGCGCATCGCGCAAGTGGATGGGCGGATGGCCTGGCGACTATCAACATGCCTTCCAGCCGTTTGCGTGCCATTATCGACGCTTTCCGTGAAGGGGCAGGGGAAGAAAAACCGATCCACGTCCAGGTGCATCTTTCCTATGCCGATGATCTGGAAAAGGCGCAGCACAATACGCTCGAGCAATGGAAGACCAATGCGCTACCCGCTCCGATCGCGGCGGAACTGTACTCGCCCCAGATGTTCGACGACGCCACGCAGCATCTACGCATCGAAGACCTGGAGGAAAGCGTTCTTATCTCTCCTTCTCCGTCACAGCATGCGGACTGGGTTCAGCAGATATTCGAACTGGGCGCCGATTGCGCGCTCCTGCACAATGTCGGTCGCAATCAGCAGGAATTCATCAAGGCATTCGCCGAAAAGGTTTTGCCACAGTTCAAGGGCATCTAGCTTTCCAGCTCAACCGTGCGCAAGTTGGCCCACGTGCCCCCTGGTAGCGACTTGTTCCCGGTCATGGCAGCGGGGCGATCAATCCTTCGCCTCGTTGTCTGCCCGCTGTAGTACCGGCAGATGAACCGCGTTCTCTCGAAGGGCACCTACGTGGATGAACCTATGCAGGCCATTCAGAAGTCTGCGGGGAGCAGGTAGATCTGCCCCCCAGCAATAGAGGCGTTCAGTTTTTATGAGATCAGCTCGAACGTAGGCAGGGGATATTTCGACGCGCTTTCTTGCTTAATGGTCCTGACCGACGCCCCCGAAATCAGGGATTCAGGGTCATGTGTAAGGATCCGCGCAAGCATAGTAGCACCCTCGAGCAACTCGATTTCCGCAAGAACGATCGGAACCTCGTCATTGAAGGCCGGATGATTTGGTCGCCTGACGAGAGAGAAAGAAACAACTGTCCCTTTTCCCTCGGCCTCGAATGATTCCAATTCAGAAGAGCCGGTGTACGGACAGATAGGGCGTGGATAGAAGAACGGCCTGTTACTGCCAACGGCCCGCTGGAGAAGAATTTTGCCTTCGTCTCGCCAGGCAGTCAGGAAAGCACGATTATCTTCGTCCTCATAGGGGCGTGGATGGTCTAAAAATTCAGTCATTGAACGCTCTCCAGTACAATTGTGCTTGCCGAAAGACCATGCCCATAACCAACCATGCCATAGCCCGCGACCAAACCTCGCGAAGCATTCTTGACCTGCCTGCCCTCACCCTCACCACGAAGCTGGCGAACGGCTTCAGTGACGCTGAGCAGCCCCCCGGCTATGCCAGCTTGGCCGCAAGACAATTGCCCGCCCCCAGTATTCAGAGGCACAGACCCTTCCCAATTGAACGAGTTTTCAGCCAGATACTGGCTCACTTCTCCTTTTTTGCAGAATCCCAGATCTTCCAGCTGGATCGCGACCATGATCGGGTAATCGTCATAGAGCTGCACAAAGTCCATGTCTTCCGGACCGTAGCCGGCATCGTCATACAAACGTTTTGCAAACCGTGACCAGCCTCCTTCAAGTGGAGCGATTTCCATCGGCGGATAGTTGTGTTGCTCGTATCCTGTGACGATCTTGACGCCTTTCCCGGGCTTGCTCCGGTCCAGACTGGAAACGATGACCGCTTCCGCGCCCGCACAGGGAAGAACGCAGTCGTAAAGACGAATAGGATCCGCGATCATCCGGGAGTTTATGTAATCCTCGATCGTCATGTCCCCACGTAAAAGAGCTCTATCGTTCTTTTGCGCGCTCTGACGTTGTCCGACAGAAATTCGACCAAGGTCCTCAACGCGTGTGCCGTAGGTTTCCATATGCTTACGCTGAATGATGCCGAAAAGTCCGTTCGCTCCCCCGAAACCCAGCGGCGTACCGTAGTTTTTCAACCCGCGGCTAAAATTGTCCATGAGTTTGAAATGGCCACCAACATCGTAATTGTCGCCTGCGATACAGAGAACCGTGGTGGCCTGGCCGCTTTCGATAGCATGAACCGCGTTAATGATGCTGGCAACGGGGCCGGCACTGCCCGCAGTACCTAGATAGGCCCAGGAAATCGACAGGCCCATCTGCTCCGCTGCTGTGACAGTATTGTCCGGCGGAAGCTCGAACGAGCTAATCGCAAGCCCATCCACATCAGAGAATTTCAGCCCTGCATTATCAAGTGCGTGACGTGCTGCCTCAGATAGGAAAGAGAACAAGGTCCGGTTGGTTTTTTTCTCGTATTGTGTCGCACCGTAGCCAACAATACCGATTTGACTATTCTTTTGCATCGTATCCTCAAATTATCCTCAGTTCCCGCAGCCGCTCCAACTCGGCGACATTCAGCCCCAATTGCTGGCAAAAAATTTCCTCGTTCGCTTCTCCGGGAGTTTGTCCAGCCCATCGTATGCTTCCAGGCGTGTCTGATAGTTTTGGCGTTGGCGCCGGCATCCGTATTTTGCCGAGATGCGCGTCGACAACCGTGGCGATAGCCTCACGCGCGGCGACGTGAGCATCTGAAAATACATCCTGTATCTGATTGACCTTGCCGGCCACGACACGGTGCGCACGCAATAGCTCGAGCGCTTCAGCAGTCGATTGTTCCACCATCCAATCCGCGACTTCCTTGTCTATTAGGTCACGGTTCTCAACCCGGAGAGCCATAGTTTTGAAACGCGGATCCGCAATCAGATCAGGACGCCCCATGGCATTCGCCAACCCTTCATAGATGCTCTGTGAGCCACAACTGATCGCAATCGCGCCTCCGTCCGCCGTAGGGTAGACGTTGCGAGGAACATCTTCTTCCATCTGATTGCCGAGAAGCGGTTTTCCAACGCCCGTCTGATCGAACCGGACTACGAGAGATTCGATGATGCGGAGAATGGGCTCATAAAGCGCAACATCGATGATCTGACCTGAACCCGTCTTTTCACGCTGATGAAGGGCGGCCAGTGCACCAAATGCGCCAAAAATACCTGCGAGATAGTCGCCCATTGGAAAGGCCGACACCATAGGTCCCTTATCTGGATGTCCCGTGAACGAAGAGAGGCCGGAGAATGCTTCGGCAATCGTGGCATATCCGCCTTCCTGGCTTTTAGGTCCGTTCTGCCCCCAACCGCTTACGCGAACCCATATGACCCTAGGAAATAATTCACGAAGTTCCAGCGGCGACAGACCCCACCGTTCCAGTGTTCCGGGACGGAAATTCTCGATTACAATATCGCTTTCGCCAATAAGACGAAGCGCGATTTCTCGACCTTCGGAACGGGAGATATCGAGCGTGACGGCGTGTTTATTGCGCGCCATCGTCTTCCACCACAAGGGGACCTCTTCCTTATGGGGAGGCCATTCACGCAGAGCATCCGGTTTGCCGGGTTTTTCGACCTTGATGACCTGCGCACCAAAATCACCAAGCATCGATCCGATAAAAGGGCCTGCAAGCATTGAGCCAAGCTCTAGCACCTTAAGATCGCCGAGAGCGGATTGCTCCGTTTCATTGTGTCTCTGAGACATCATTCCCCACTTTTACTTTTGCGATTCAGCGACACGATCCAGGCCGACGAACCAATCGAGTATCAGGACTGCGATAATGGCCACGTAGATCGTGGCAGCAGAAATTGCCGCGAGCATTGGATCGACGGCGTATTGGACGTAGTTGAACAGCTTCACCGGAATTGGCTGCAGTTCGGCAGTGACGTTGAATATCGAGAGTTCAACATTGATCCAGGAAATGATGAAGGCGAACAGTCCACCAGCCACCAAGCCTGGCTTAATGATCGGCAAGGTGATCAGGAAAAACGTATCAACCGCATTGCCGCCCAGGTCGTAGCTGGCTTCCTCTAGCGACTGGTCAAAACGTTCGAGAGAGGCAAGCACCGTCCGCAATACATACGGCACGACGATCACTGTGTGCCCAACCGCCAGTGCGAAGAAGGTCCGGGCGAAGCCAAGAGCGTTCGCATATTGCAGGAGCGCTGCCCCGATGACGATCGTTGGCAAGATCAAAGGCGCGATGAATATCGCATTGAGGGCTCGCCTACCCTTGATGCTGCTCCTGGAGATAACAAGCGCCGTCAGGACACCGATCAGAAGAGACAGAACCGTTGCGACCGAAGCGATCGCGACACTTGTCCCGATCGACGTCAGATAAGAGAAATCTTCCAGGAACTGCGCGTACCAACGGAGCGTAAACCCGCTCGGTGGGAATTGGAGAAACTCCGTTTCGGTGAAAGACGCGCCAACAATAATTGCCAGCGGGATAGTCAGAAACGCGAGTCCTAGCCAGGCAATGATGATTACCGCTGCACGTGCTGCACGATCCAAAAATCTCATGACCGTCCTCCAGTACCTGCGGCTGAGCGTCGCTCAATAAAGAGAAGATAGAGCGCGATAAGAAGTAGTGTCACGACCAGGAGAGCTATCGCGAGTGCTGCGCCAAAATTGTAATTAAACAGCGTTGCGTAATTGTCGAAGATAGGCATCGCAAAGACCGCAACTCGACCACCACTCATGATCGCCGGAACGACGTAGGCGCTTACTGCGAGCGTGAATACGATCAGTGAACCAGCGATTACTCCTGGCAGACTGAGCGGGAGCGTAATGTGAAAAAAGGTGGATATGCGCGTGCTGCCCAGATCGAGCGAGGCCTCGAAAAGCGAGCGGTCTATGGTCTGAAGAACGCTTGATACGGTGAGCACCATAAATGGCACAAGAATGTAGGTCAGGCCGATCACAACGGCCAACTCGTTGAACAAGAGCGGCATGGGTCGGGCGAGGACGCCAGTCCCCACCAACAGATCATTTACCAATCCCTGTCGGCCCAGGAGAATGAGCCAGCCGAATGAACGAACGATATTGCTCGTGAAAAGGGGCATGATCACCAAAAGATAACAAAGGCGGCGCATGCCTCTGCTTTTGACGTAGAAGACAATGTAATAGGCGATGGGATAACCGACCAAAAACGATATGATCGTGGAGATCAGCGAGAGCTTGAACGTCGTAAAGAGGATGCCGGGGTAATATCCATCAGCCACGATCTTGCGATAATGATCGAGCGTCCACGCGCCCTCCGAATTCTGCAGGCTGGTAACGGCTGTAACCAAAAATGGCACCAGAAAGAACGCCGCCATAAAGGCCAGCGGCAGAGCTATGAGAATTGCTGCCCAGAACGATCTGATCCTCATCGTGACAGCACCTGACCAGCATCTTTCGCCCATGTGAGAAACACATTTTGCCCCGGGGCATATTGTGTGCCCGTTGCAGCGGAAGGAAATTGGCAAACGAACTCGGTATCGTTCACATTCACGATCAGCCGCGTGGAATTACCTACGAAGACGACGTCTCGTATAAGGCCGGCGACGCTTAAACTCTCGCTGTCACTTGAAGATTCATAGGGTGAGACACGAATGGCCTCGGGGCGGAGCAGGTAGATCGCTTTTGCCGCTGTCCTGTCGGCCTCGGAACGTTCTACCTTGACTGCGCCACCAGCGGCAACGAGATGCCCGTCGATCTCCCTGCACTCCAGAAGATTGGCGTCGCCGATGAAATCGGCGACGTAGCGGCTAGCGGGATTATGATAAATCTCCCTGCCCGTACCAATCTGAACGATCTCACCAGCTTCCATCACCGCGATCCGATCCGCCATGACCAACGCCTCCTCCTGATCATGAGTGACGAAGATGAAGGTCATTCCCAGGGACTGTTGAAGGGTCTTGAGCTCAATCTGCATTCGCTTTCGAAGCTTGAGGTCAAGTGCGCCAAGCGGTTCGTCAAGCAGCAGAACCTTGGGCCTGTTTGCAATCGCCCGCGCTAGTGCCACCCGCTGCTGCTGGCCGCCAGAAAGTTGTGACGGATACCTGTCTTTGAAGTCTTTCATGCCAACAGTGGCAAGACTTTCATCTGCTAGTTTAGCCGCAGCTGCTTTCTTCTGGCCATTTCGTCTCGGTCCATAGGCAACATTTTCTCCCACGGTCAGATGGGGGAAAAGCGCGTAATTTTGAAAGACAGTATTCACAGGCCTTTGATTGGGCTGCAGATATCGCATCGATTTCCCGTCGAGCAGGATTTCACCCTGCAACCCGTCAATGAAACCGGCAATAGATCTCAGAAGCGTCGTCTTCCCACAGCCACTGGGTCCCAAAAGCGCTAGAAATTCGCCTTCGTGAACGTCGAGCGATACATCCTTCAGCGCTGTGAAGTCGCCATAACGTTTCCGCAAATTTCTTACACTGATGAAACTGGCCATAGGACAATCCTGGGTTAAGCGGGGATCTGAATTTTCATTAGGGGGACGTGGTGCTGGCAACCATACATATCACCATCCCCGGCAGCCCCCTGTGCACGCGGCCGCACGATGGTGACTTTTATCGCCATTGCCTGCTCGACGTGGAAGAACGACGATATTTGTGAAGCTGCTAATCCGTAGGCTTTGGCAACCGTCTCAGGGGTCAAGCCGCCGCTGTCGCGGACGCGTTCATATCTCGCACGATCAGTAAACATGACATCGAATGTTATCCTGTAGGGACCTGCATTCTTACTGCGTACGATATCGGCAACTTCGAAGAGTGCGCTTGTACTCATTTCAGGTCCTCGATGTGTACTGGAAACATTTCTAAGGGCGATGACACCTTCATCAGGTGATAAGCGCTAAACTCATAGTGCGGACCGACATCGATATCCGACGGGGAGTATGGAAAGGCGAGATTCCCGGACGGATTAATCACGTCTGGATAATGGAAATGGAGGAGGCCGCCACTGATCTGATGGCAGACAGCGTGAGCAAGTTCCTGGTTATCAGCGACAATATCGATGACCAATCCCAGCTCGCGAGCTTCGAGCTTCCCAGTCTCGAGTTCTTTCATTACACCGTCCCGTCCATAGACGTGGAAAGTGATCATTGGGGTCTCGGGAGCAAAATACTCGACTGCCCTCGCGCGAATTTCCTCGAGGATAGTATCAACGTTTTCTACCAGCGTTGGGCAACGCATTCCGGCAATTGCTATCGAGCGATAACCAGCAAGGCGCGCACCTTCCAGCTTTACGAAGTACTCTTCAGTCTCATCTATACGAGCACCGGTCACCTTCACCTGCCGATCTCCAACCTGTTCGAACTGACAGTTGGAAAGATCCATCACGTGACCTGGACCACCTTGGTGAAAAGGATTCTCTCTCTCATATAGCGAATGCGCGGCTACGGACTTAATCGAGGCGCGACGGTTAATGCTGCCAGGCTCGAGAATGAAGTGGTCTTTCTTCAGCGTCCCCAGCATGACATCCATTGCAAAGGGCTCGGCAGAAAAAGCACCGCATTCGAGAATCTTACCCATGTGAATCGCAAGAGCTGGATCGGCTCCCCGCCAAATTGGAAACGACGCGATTACAGAATCATCACAAGCGCGGCCAGCGATAATAACTTCCGCACCTTTCTCGAGCGCATCGCAGATTGGCTCATGGCCCATTTGCGCAACGAGGCTGCAGGTTTGGTCCAACAGCGCTTCTGTTAGCGGCGTTCCCGCTTCGAAATCATGAACCTCGCCGCGTTTCAGGGCCTGCTTTGCTCGTTCGATTGGAATGTCCGCATAGATCCAGGCAAGTTTAAGCTCGATGCCGAGCTCTGACACGATACTCCGAACCAGGGCGACCGTCCTATCGACCTGAGGCCCGGTTCCCGCGCCGCCGGCACTCCCGACAATAAGCGGGATTCCCGCTTTCTTCGCCTCAGATATCAGCTGCTTCAGCTCCTTGCGGATGCTGTAGTCCGAAACCAGTGGCTTGTTCGAGCCAAGATACGAAGGTCCAGGATCGGTCGAGCCTGCATCGACGGCAATAACCGCAGGATTCAGTGACATTCCGCGCGAGAGCGCCTCTGCGCCAAATCCGTAGCCTAAAGTACCAGTTGGAGTCAATACTGTGATTGACACTTCACTATTCATCGAGATGAAACCTCTTAAGCAAATCAAACCTTGAGATTACCATTTTTCTTAAGGTTTGCGGACAACTGTTCCTGCAAAGAGAACGCGATCAGCTTACGAAGTCAAATTCCGATTCAAATCTCAGACATAACTTTTTGATATGTCTGCTCGTTCTGGATCTCACTGATCCGCTTTTAAAGACTGCTCCAGTGTGGCGATCGTCGAATGGAGCTCTTTCTGTACGTGGCCAATCAACGCCTTTGCGCTTAGGGATACTTCTCTAAAGCTTGGCGTGACGATCCAGATATCCTGGCGGATATTCTCAGCCAGTGGCTTAACGACAAGTTCGTCTTTCCGGAATCCGACGGTGCTAATAGGGTCAACGATGGCGCATCCCAGCCCCGAAGCCACAAATGAACAGATCGCTTCTGAAAGCTGCGCTTTAAGCACGACCTCCCGGGCAATTCCGTTCTCTGTAAAAGCGCGATCAATATCGACCTGCGCCCCATCTTCGTCCGCGAGAGTAATGAGTTTTTCATTTTCCAGGTCACGTATGGAAACAGATTTCTTGCCCGCCAGCCGATGACCCACTGGCAATATGCAAACAGCGCTCATCGAACACATAAGGGAGAACTGAACTCCAGGCCGGTCTATTTTGGCCATGCCAAACCCGACGTCGACACCCTGCGAAGCTACTCGGTCGACCAGAAGCCATGAGTTTCTGCTCGACAGGTTCACTTTCATATGCTTCCCCGTTAGAAAGCTCGCCAAAATCGGCGGCAAAACCCGGGTTCCCAACGACGGAAATGTTACGAGGTCGATTTCGCCATAGTCGAAGCTTCGAATTGCTTTGGCGCGGGCAGAAATGCTCTCGATGCCCATGAAGACACGCTCGACTTCGGCAAAGAGCATTTCACCCTCTGCCGTGGGCACGACACCATTCTTTTGTCGATGAAACAATTGGAAGCCGCACTTGTCCTCCAATATCATGATCAGCTTGCTCACTGCTGGCTGCGTGAGATTTAACTTCTCGGCAGCCCTGGTGAAGCTGCCAAACTCCATGATGGTCCTAAATGCTTCGAGCTGCCTGACGTTCATAACTTTTTTTTATCTCAGCTATCTAGATTGCTATTTGATGTTCCCGCTCCTGTAAGTAACCTATTTCCAGATTAATAAAAATAAAGAACGAAGGGAGTAAAATAATGGGAATTCGTACTATCGCGTTTGCTTCAATTGGAGCGATGTCATGCGCAGCGGCAATGCCAGCGAGTGCACAGGAAGCCATCACCGTCGCCACATATGGCGGCGAGTGGGGAGCCGCAATGCAAACCTGTATCATCGGGCCATTCACAGAAAAAACAGGGATCCGCGTTACCCCTGAACCCGGCGTATCGGGTGTCACCCTCAGCAAGCTGCTCCAGCAACAAAATGCGCCCGCGATCGACGTTGCATGGCTCGATGGCGGCGTTTCAGAACAAGCTGCGGCACAAAAGGTTGTAGCTGCGCTCGACCCTGCCAAGATCACCGGCATTGAAGCGATGATTGATGAAGGGATCTACAAGGATGGCGAAGGAAAGATTTTCGCCCTCAGCACGGGCTTTTACTCTGTCGGCCTGGCCTACAATACCGACGAAGTGGAAAATGCCCCTACAAAATGGTCCGACCTATGGAATGACGACTACGCCGGCGCCGTAACCTTCCCCAGCCCCGCCAACGCAATGGGGGTGCCTTTTCTTGCACAGCTGGCAAAGCAGAAAAACGCCGACCTTACAGATCTTGATCCAGTTCTCGAAGAGTTGAGAACCCTTCAGGTGGCTGCATATTTTGACACTGCTGGCTCTGGAACGAACTTATTCCAGAGCGGTGAAGCGATCATTGGAGCGCATTACGCAAACTCAGTCTACGCGATGCGTGACCAGGGGCTTTCGGTTGATTTTGCCATTCCTGAAGGGGGTGCAATCGGGGGAGATATTCGCATTCATCTTGTCGCCAACACGCCTCATCAGGAAGCAGCAGAACAATTTGTCGATTTCGCAGTCAGCGAAGATGCCGCTCAGTGCATGTCTGAGCGGATCTTTGTTGGACCAGCCACGCAGGGCGTTGAGTTAAACGAGAACGCAAAAGCCCGGATGCCATGGGGAGCGACAGGAACAATCAAAGATCTTGCACTGCCCGACTGGAACAACATAAACGAGAATCGTGCCGCCGTCATTGAGGCGTTCAATCGTAACGTTGCGCGTAGATAAGCGTCGAAACTTTATTGATGGCGGATGTAAAATTCCGCCCTCAGCAATCGTAGCCCCTGGTCGATCATTCTATTTCAAGGAGGGTTTCTTCGGGACTTGACCCGTATCTTCCCAACTCGGGAGCCAGTCCGTCTCAGCATAATTCCCGCCTCTTGCCGAGAGGTTGCTGCCCGACTCAAGAATAAGCCGTGATGCCGGAAAGTTTTTTGCGGGCCGCCGATCGATATTCCCGCGGCACGGGACGTAGCCGGATCGCGAGCTGTTTGAAATTGCTGACCGTTGCCTATCGCGGCGCGAGTGCGGTCGCACCCAATGCTCCGATGATCGTCATGAGCCGCCGAACCCTATTCGCTCGGCCAGCAATAGCATCGGTCTCACGGGAGATGTCACCCATAGGTTGCTCCAATTGGTGTGGATCGGCAACCGTATCTGCGAGCGACTTACATCGCCGACGAAAGGTCATTTGGATCGAGTCTTTACGAACCTGTCGCAGCAGGTCGAGTTTGGACAGAGCTTCGCCCCGGCGGAGTGCGATCCGGCTCTCAAGGCAGAAGGCCCGCATCTGGTTGATCAGGCGGGTTTCGGTTTGATCATCTCGCCCCGCCCCCGGTGCACAATAAAGGGTTATTCATGCGGTAGCGTAGCCCTATTTAACCGTCCCGCGTGTAAAGCGATATTCAACGCTTGGAGCCGAACTTCTCTTTTCGGGCTTGCTCCTAGCAAAGCTGGCTAATCGTCGCGCTGCTTAACCCGAATTCTCGGCTCGAGCTTTTGAATGTTTCTCCCGCGAGATTTCGCTCGTATAATTTCGCTCGTATATTTGACTGCTCCGGTCCTGCAATCGCCATCGATATTGGCTACGATCGAATTTCGCACGTTCCTCTTCGGTCCACACCTTGTAACTCTCTTTGCCAGTTACTCGGTTTCGATAACGAACAACGAAGCGACCATCCACAATACCACGGTTATCGTACGCTCCATTTTTGAACTGAACGAACTTACCCAACTCCAATTTTTGTCTTTCCTGCCCAATTTAATGCTTGAAACAATTTTCACGGTGCCATTGAAGAAAATGTGGATGGGGCCTTTCGAATGGTCGAGATGGCACGATGGCTTTGCCGGTCTTGTTGAGCAGACCTTGAATACTTTCGGCGTCGTTCGCTTGTCGCGAAATCAGGATTTCAAGCTCGTCGGACAAACTGATAAGCCCCCGATCAAACATCCAGTGCGCAGTGCCTGAGAGAGCGATGCCGTTGGCAAGGATATCGGGCCCGTTTGCCTCCACAGGCCTGATATGCGCGGCATCAACTTCAGCACGCCCGCCGCCGTTGATGAGCTTCAGGCCGGTGATTGCACACCGTTTATCATAGGCCTGCAGAACGAGCCGGCGAAATAGCCTATTACGAACGATCCGCGACGAAAGTCGCATGACGCGATCACGCTCTTGTTCAAACATAAATGGGGCTTGTGCTGCCTCTTCAAACCCATCCCCTGAGAACGTCGCGACCGTTTCATCTAGTCGAGGCAGTTCGAGTTCACGCTCGTCCAGTCCAATCGACACAATGCGATTGAAATCTGCCACGGAAATTGGTCGCACCGCCGCCTGTGCTCTACCGGAGAGCCGGCCCTCCTCATTCAAAACACCGCGCTCAATAACACCATCCGGCCCGCTGAAAGGAACGGCATTGATGAAATCGAGATAAGTGTTTGGCTCGATCAGCGCCAGATACATCCCGGATGCCTTCGGGTCTGGGATAACCTGGGCGATTTTAGCCACAGCAAAATAGCCGCGCGTTGCCACGACCTTGCGTGGCTCATAATAGACGATCCAATCCCCGACACAGGCTTGGACGCGACCGAGATATTGCCGCGGGAACTGATTGTTCCGCTGGGCTATCGTCGTAAATCGAATCTGAGCGATGAATAAAGACTCCGAATCCCATGCTTGACACTTAGCACAGCGACGCCTCCGCGGAATATCCGTTTCATCTTTCGAAATGAAATCGTTCGACAATTTAGAATTCGTTTACCACGTGGCCTTAGCAGGCCACGCCCCGGCGCTGGTGTCGGCGAAGAATGCGAATCTATCCTGAAAATCAAGCTGCTTCCTCTCTCGATTTCCAGCGCAAGATTTCGGAGTTCTGCGATGTACGCGTGGCGCTACTAGTAAGGCAGATCGCCTGATCGCACTACCGACGGTTTCAGGAACTACGAGCCGTCTCGCCTGATACTGGATCAGGCAGATGCGACTGGCTGACGCCGTGCTTGCGGCAAAGCTCCGAGACCGGCGTGCCTGCCTCGTGCTCCTTCAGAATGCCGATGATTTTGTTCGTCCGAGAAACGGTTGCGCTTCATTGCCTGGTCCTCTCAATGGGCCAGAGCTTACTTCAAAATGGATTATTTCAACGGGGCAAGGTCAGCTTCAACCAGACCATGCAGGCGGAGGCCGACAAAGCCCGCGCCACCATGGCGAAGCTGATGGCTGATATTCAGGGTATGGCCTCAACCGTGATGGCTCCGACGATCCGGCCAAAGCTGGATATGTCCGGTATTTCCGGTGTCCACGCCGACGTAGGCGTCGAGTGACGATGCGGCGGCGGGCAAACTGCCGCCCATCCTCACTTCCTTTCCTGCCGATCTAAGTGTGTCTCCACCAGAAAGGTAGCGATTGCCCCTGCCGTGTTAACCGCGAGGCTGGCATGACGAGGAGACGGACGCACTGGCAGTTTTCCTCCGCGACCGTGCGCATCGGATAAGCGATTTCGCAATGTGCCAATCCCGTTTACGAGGTTCATAGCACCGCCTAAGATCGCCTTGATCGGTTCCTCGGTGTGCTGATCGGGAGCAAGGTTGAGCGCCTTCGCGGCGTTGCTGTAGAGCTTCGGCAGATCATCCTTTTCCGAATATGATTTGCCTGTCTCAACGAGAATGCGCTTGGAAACAGTCTCAAGCAACGTTCGGGCCACTGTGATTGCACCTTCGGGATCAGTGTTTCTACGAGCAATGGCTTTTCCCCAAACTGCGTGCACACCGTCAGCGTCAAAGGTTTGCAACGCGTCCGATGTAATCTGATCGCTGGGAGCAGATTTTTGCCTTCGAGGTAGTCGATGACCGGCGTGAACGCGGCGCTGATGATCAGACGGCGTTCGGCATAGGTGCCTGCCTCATTCTTGATAAAGGTCCAGAACGCATCCAAGTTTCGGTACGTACGCACAAACGCCGGAAGCAGGTCACGGATTGCCGTAGTGCTCATGAATTCTCGACGCAGGTTCATAAATGCAATTGTCGGCGGAACCGCCCGTTGCGGAGGCAATAAGGATGCCCTCCATCATGGTTACCTGGTCCAGTATCGAACTTGGTATGTCGTCTAGGTCCATTGTCGCTTCCTCGCCACGCTCTCCATAATCCATGTAGCAAGCCGCTCCGGCCTTCGGCCAGTGGGGTAGGGCGCTATTCGGCCGAGACTTATTCCCAAGCGTCGCATTTCCCGTCGCGGTGGCGCACTAGGAGCGCACGGCTTCCCCACGACAAAAGCCCCGGCGCTGTTGCGTCCG
>NZ_BMZO01000001.1 GCF_014652835.1 Limoniibacter endophyticus | reverse complement strand
TACCGGCGTTGAAATGTTCCGCAAGCTGCTGGATCAGGGCCAGGCGGGCGACAATATCGGTGCTTTGGTTCGCGGCATCCAGCGTGATGACGTCGAGCGTGGCCAGGTTCTGGTGAAGCCGGGTTCGGTCAAGCCGCACAAGAAGTTCAAGGCTGAGGCTTACATCCTGACGAAGGAAGAAGGCGGCCGTCATACGCCGTTCTTCACGAACTACCGTCCGCAGTTCTACTTCCGCACCACCGACGTGACGGGGATCGTCACGCTTCCGGAAGGTACGGAAATGGTCATGCCAGGCGACAACGTCACCGTTGACGTCGAACTGATCGTGCCGATCGCGATGGAAGAAAAGCTGCGCTTCGCTATCCGCGAAGGCGGCCGTACCGTCGGCGCAGGTATCGTCGCTTCGATCACCGAGTAGTCGGAAAGTCGAAGACGACAAGCCGAAGCTTGCCGACGAACGAAAAATAGTGCTAATGGCGCGCAGGCGCGATTCGCACACGGCATTATTCGTCGAAGCTGTCGTCGAAAAAATAAGGCTGGATTGGAGTAGGCCGCACCCAGACATCGGAAACGATGTCTGCACTGCGGCTCCTTTCCAGATTAAATTCTAACAATCGCCCGACTTGGCCGTCCAAAGCTGGAAACGTCAGTCGGGTACAAGGAAGTGACGCATGAACGGACAGAATATCCGCATCCGCCTCAAAGCGTTCGACCACCGGGTGCTCGATGCTTCGACGCGTGAAATCGTGTCCACTGCAAAACGCACCGGTGCGAATGTACGTGGCCCCATTCCGCTGCCGACGCGGATTGAGAAGTTCACGGTTAACCGTGGACCGCACATCGACAAGAAGAGCCGCGAGCAGTTCGAAATGCGCACGCACAAGCGCCTGCTTGATATCGTTGACCCGACCCCGCAGACGGTGGACGCGCTGATGAAGCTCGACCTCGCTGCCGGTGTCGATGTCGAGATCAAGCTTTAAGGCTTGGGAAGGACGGACCAATGCGTTCAGGTGTTATTGCACAGAAAGTGGGCATGACCCGCATCTACAACGATGCTGGCGAGCATGTTCCCGTTACGGTTCTCCGTATGGAGAGCTGCCAGGTCGTTGCTCAGCGCACCGAAGAGAAGAATGGCTATACGGCCGTTCAGCTCGGCGTGGGCTTTGCAAAGGTAAAGAATACGACGAAGGCCCTGCGTGGTCAGTTCGCCGCTGCTTCGGTAGAGCCGAAGGCAAAGCTGGCCGAATTCCGCGTTTCGGCGGACAATCTGCTTGATGTCGGCGCTGAGCTGACGGCGGAGCATTTTGTTCCCGGCCAGAAGGTTGACGTTACCGGCACAAGCGTCGGTAAGGGCTTCCAGGGTGTCATGAAGCGTCACAACTTCGGTGGTGGTCGCGCTTCGCACGGTAACTCGGTTTCGCACCGCTCGCACGGTTCGACCGGTCAGCGTCAGGATCCGGGTAAGGTCTTCAAGGGTAAGAAGATGGCCGGTCACATGGGCGCAACCCGCGTGACGACCCAGAACCTCGAAGTCGTTTCGACCGATCTTGATCGTGGCCTCATCCTCATCCGCGGTGCCGTTCCGGGCTCGAAGGGTGCATGGATTCTCGTTCGCGATGCCGTCAAGGCAACGCTGCCTGAATCTGCGCCTCGTCCGGCCGCTCTGCGCGCCAAGAGCGATGCTCAGGCTGCTGCTGCCAGCGAAGGGGCTGAATAATGGAATTGAAAGTTACCACACTGGCAGGTGCTGATGCTGGCAAGCTGGAGATCTCGGAAGCGATCTTCGGTCTTGATCCTCGCGAAGACATCCTGCAGCGCGTCGTGCGCTGGCAGCTCGCCAAGCGTCGTCAGGGCACGCATAAGGTAAAGGGTCGTGCAGAAGTCGCGCGCACCGGTGCCAAGATGTACAAGCAGAAGGGTACGGGCCGCGCTCGTCACCATTCGGCTCGTGCACCGCAGTTCCGTGGCGGTGGCCGTGCTCATGGCCCGGTTGTTCGCAGCCACGAGCACGATCTGCCCAAGAAGGTTCGCGCTCTTGGCCTGAAGCATGCGCTTTCGGCCAAGGTCAAGGCTTCGCAGCTGATCATCATCGATGATCTGGCTGCATCCGATGCCAAGACCAAAGCGATGATCGAGAACTTCGCAAAGCTGGGTCTGACGAATGCGCTGCTTATCGGCGGCGCTGAACTGGACAACAACCTCCAGCTTGCAGCCTCGAACATCCCGAACGTGGACGTTCTCCCGATCCAGGGTATCAATGTTTACGACATCTTGCGCCGTCACACCCTGGTGTTGAGCAAGGCGGCTGTCGAAGCGCTCGAGGAGCGGTTCAAATGACGGATCTTCGCCACTACGACGTAATTGTCAGCCCGGTCATCACCGAGAAATCGACGATGGCTTCCGAGGTAAACCAGGTTGTTTTCAATGTTGCCAACAAGGCAACGAAGCCCGAGATCAAGGCAGCGGTTGAATCGCTGTTCGGTGTCAAGGTGCTTGCTGTGAACACATTGGTTCGCAAGGGCAAAATCAAGCGCTTTAAAGGCACTATCGGCCGGCAGAGCAATGTCAAAAAAGCCATCGTGACCCTGGCCGAAGGCCAGTCTATCGATGTCGCGACAGGTCTTTGACAGGCCGCGAGGACGTAAACAATGGCACTCAAGAAGTTCAAACCGGTTACTCCGAGCACCCGTCAGCTGGTGATCGTAGACCGTTCGGGCCTTTACAAGGGCAAGCCCGTCAAGGCGCTGACCGAAGGTCTTACCAAGTCTGGCGGCCGTAACAATTACGGCCGCGTCACCGCCCGCTTCATCGGCGGCGGTCACAAGCGCAGCTATCGTCTGGTCGATTTCAAGCGTCGCAAGTTCGACGTGGCAGCGACTGTCGAACGTCTCGAGTACGATCCGAACCGCACAGCGTTCATCGCACTCATTCGTTACGACGATGGCGAGCTGTCCTACATTCTGGCTCCGCAGCGTCTTGCTGTCGGCGATAAGGTTATCGCCGGTGCGCAGGTTGACGTGAAGCCGGGCAATACGATGCCGCTGTCGGCCATGCCGGTCGGTACCATCGTACACAATGTCGAGCTCAAGCCGGGCAAGGGCGGTCAGATCGCTCGTTCGGCTGGCGCATATGTCCAGCTGGTCGGTCGCGATCAGGGTATGGCCATCCTGCGTCTGAACTCGGGCGAACAGCGTCTGGTGTCGGGTGCATGCCTGGCAACGGTCGGCGCTGTTTCGAACCCGGACCACGGCAACGTGAACCTGGGCAAGGCCGGCCGCACCCGTTGGCTCGGCAAGCGTCCACACAACCGTGGCGTCACCATGAACCCGGTCGACCATCCGCATGGCGGTGGTGAAGGCCGCACCTCCGGTGGTCGTCATCCCGTTACGCCTTGGGGCAAGCCTACTAAGGGCAAGCGCACACGCTCCAATAAGGCGACCGACAAGTTCATCATGCGCTCGCGCCATCAGCGCAAGAGCTAAGAAAAGGTAGAGCCACGTGACTCGTTCTATTTGGAAAGGCCCGTTTGTCGACGGTTACCTCCTCGGGAAGGCCGAGAAGGCGCGCTCGAGCGGCCGTAACGATGTGATCAAGATCTGGAGCCGTCGCTCCACGATCCTGCCACAATTCGTCGGTCTGACCTTCGGCGTCTACAACGGCCAAAAGCACATCCCGGTCTCGGTTACCGAGGAAATGGTTGGCCACAAGTTTGGTGAATTCTCACCGAGCCGTACGTATTACGGCCACGGTGCGGATAAGAAGGCGAAGAGGAAATAAAGATGGGCAAGGCCAAAGCTCCGCGCCGGCTTGCTGATAACGAAGCACGTGCAGTGCTGCGTACCATCCGCATCAGCCCGCAGAAACTCAATCTCGTCGCGGCCCTTATCCGTGGCAAGAAGGTTTCGTCCGCTCTCGCTGACCTGGAATTTTCGCGCAAGCGTATTTCCGGCACCGTAAAGAAGACCCTGGAATCGGCGATCGCAAACGCTGAAAACAACCATGGCCTGGACGTCGACGCACTCGTCGTCGCCGAGGCATCGGTTGGCAAGTCCATTACCATGAAGCGTTTTCACGCTCGTGGCCGTGGTCGTGCAAGCCGCATCGAACGCCCGTTCGCGCACCTCACTATTGTGGTTCGCGAGAAGCAAGAGGAGGCCGCATAATGGGTCAGAAGATCAATCCAATCGGCTTCCGCCTTGGCATCAACCGCACCTGGGATTCCCGTTGGTATGCTAATACCGGCGAGTATAGCCAGCTGCTGCACGAAGATCTCAAGATCCGCAAGTATCTTGAGAAGGAACTGAAGCAGGCCGCGATCTCCAAGATCGTGATCGAACGTCCGCACAAGAAATGCCGTGTGACCATTCACGCTGCGCGTCCGGGCCTGATCATCGGCAAGAAGGGTGCAGACATCGAGAAGCTTCGTAAGAAGCTGACCGAAATGACGAATGCTGAGACGCATCTCAACATCGTTGAAGTCCGCAAGCCGGAAATCGATGCCAAGCTGATCGCTCAGTCGATCACGCAGCAGCTCGAACGTCGTGTTGCATTCCGTCGTGCCATGAAGCGTGCCGTTCAGTCGGCTATGCGTCTTGGCGCAGAAGGCATTCGTATCAACGCAGCTGGCCGTCTTGGCGGCGCTGAAATCGCTCGTATGGAATGGTATCGCGAAGGTCGCGTGCCGCTGCATACGCTGCGTGCAGACGTCGATTACGGCACCGCCGAAGCACAGACCGCATTTGGTATCTGTGGCGTCAAGGTCTGGGTCTTCAAGGGCGAAATCCTTGAACATGATCCGATGGCTTCCGAACGCCGCGCCACCGAAGGCGATCAGAACCAGTCGGGTGAGCGCGAGCGCGGTAACCGCCGTCGCGAAAACGCCTGAGCTGCATAGGAATTGGAGAACTAAAAAATGCTGCAGCCGAAGCGCACGAAGTTCCGTAAGCAGTTTAAAGGGCGCATTCATGGCGCTGCCAAGGGTGGTACCAACCTGGATTTCGGTGCCTTCGGTTTGAAGGCACTTGAACCAGAACGCGTCACTGCACGTCAGATCGAGGCGGCTCGCCGCGCGATCACCCGTGAGATGAAGCGTCAGGGCCGCGTTTGGATCCGTATTTTCCCGGACGTCCCGGTCACCTCGAAGCCGACCGAAGTTCGTATGGGTAAGGGTAAGGGGTCCGTTGATTATTGGGCATGCCGCGTCAAACCAGGTCGCATCATGTTCGAGATCGACGGCGTAAGTGAGGACATTGCTCGCCGCGCGCTCGCGCTCGGTGCTGCAAAGCTCCCGATCAAGACGCGCTTCCTCCAGCGCATCGCAGAGTAAGAAAGGTCGAAAGCGATGAAGCCTACCGACATCAGAGCCAAGACCGCCGACGAGCTCAGCGATTCCTTGGCAAGTCTGAAGAAAGAGCAGTTCAACCTGCGCTTCCAGAGGGCCACTGGCCAGATGGAAAACACCGCACGCGTCAAGCAGGTCCGTCGTGACATTGCTCGCGTCAAGACGATTCTCGCCGAGAAATCGGCGGCCAAGAAGGCTTAAGGACGGATACAATGCCAAAGCGTGTTCTCCAGGGAACTGTCGTCAGCGACAAGAATGAGAAGACCGTCGTCGTGAAGGTTGAACGCCGTTTCACGCACCCGGTAATGAAGAAGACCGTGCGCATGACCAAAAATTACAAGGCGCACGATGAGAACAACGCCTGCAAGGTCGGCGACATTGTGATGATCCAGGAATCGCGTCCTATCTCGAAGGATAAAAACTGGGTTGTCATTTCCGACGCACAGGCTTAATAACGCACAATCTCGAATCAGACCGGGGAGTGCTAATTTGCGCTCCCCAAGTTAGTTAGAAGGCAGCCAATCATGATTCAGATGCAAACAAACCTCGACGTAGCCGACAATTCCGGCGCACGTCGTGTAATGTGCATCAAGGTGCTCGGCGGCTCGAAGCGGAAATATGCTTCCGTGGGCGACATCATCGTCGTCTCCGTGAAGGAAGCCATTCCGCGCGGGCGCGTCAAAAAGGGCGACGTGATGAAGGCGGTCGTTGTACGCACGGCGAAGGACATTCGTCGCGCTGACGGCTCTGTAATCCGTTTCGACAGCAATGCGGCCGTTCTTGTTGATAACAAGAAGGAGCCGGTGGGCACTCGTATCTTCGGACCGGTTCCGCGCGAACTTCGTGCCAAGAACCACATGAAGATCATCTCGCTCGCACCTGAAGTGCTTTAAGGAACCGGAATTATGCAGAAGATCCGTAAAGGCGACAAAGTCGTCGTGCTGGCCGGTAAGGACAAGGGTCGCGAAGGTGAAGTTGTTCAGGTAATGCCGAAGGAGGACAAAGCTGTCGTCCGCGGTATCAACCTGATTCGAAAGCACCAGAAGCAGACGCAGTCCCAGGAAGGCGGCATCATCACCAAGGAAGCCCCGATCCATCTCTCCAATATTGCCATCGTCGATAAGGACGGCAAGCCAACCCGTGTTGGCTTCGAAGTCAAAGACGGCAAGAAGGTCCGCGTGGCCAAGCGTTCGGGAGAAGTGATCAATGGCTAAGCAAGAAGCTAAGACACGCCTCAAGGGCGTGTACGACGAGACGATCCGTAAGGCGATGATCGAGCAGTTCGGTTACAAGAACGAGCTCGAAGTGCCGCGCATCGACAAGATCGTCATCAATATGGGCGTGGGCGAGGCGACAGCCGATTCCAAGAAGCCTGCTGTTGCCGCTGAGGAGCTTTCGCTCATCGCCGGTCAGAAGGCTGTGGTTACCCGCGCTTCCAAGTCGATTGCAGGCTTCAAGGTCCGCGAACAGATGCCGATCGGTGCGAAGGTTACGCTGCGCCGCGAACGCATGTACGAGTTCCTTGATCGTCTGATCACCATCGCTCTTCCGCGCGTTCGTGACTTTCGCGGTCTGAATGCAAAGAGCTTCGATGGTCGTGGCAACTTCGCCATGGGCGTGAAGGAGCACATCGTGTTCCCTGAAATCAACTACGACAAGGTAGATCAGGTTCGGGGAATGGACATCATCGTTTGTACGACCGCCAAGACGGACGAAGAAGCCCGGGCTCTGCTCAAGGCTTTCAACTTCCCCTTCCGGCAGTAACGGCAGCGAAAGAGGACATCTGACCATGGCTAAGACCAGTTCAGTCGAGAAGAACAATAAGCGCCGCAAGCTTGCCGCTCAGTATTCCGAGCGCCGCCAGGCTTTGAAGGCAATCATCATGGATCGCGATCTGCCGATCGAAGAACGCTTCAAGGCCCAGCTCAAGCTGGCTGCACTGCCGCGTAATTCGGCGAAGATCCGTATCCGCAACCGCTGCGAAGTTTCGGGCCGTCCGCGCGCCTACTATCGCAAGCTGGGCATGTCCCGTATCGCGCTGCGCGATCTGGGTTCGAACGGCATGGTGCCGGGCCTGGTCAAGTCGAGCTGGTAAGGAGCGCATAAATGTCTATGACTGATCCTATCGGCGATATGCTGACCCGTATCCGCAATGCGCTTATCCGCAAGAAGAGCAAGGTTGTTACGCCTGCTTCGACCCTGCGTCAGCGCGTTCTGGAAGTTCTGAAGTCGGAAGGTTACATCCGCGACTACGTCCGCATCGAGCACGAGAACGGTAAGGCCGATCTCGAAATCGAGCTGAAGTACTACGAAGGCGCACCGGTGATCCGTGATATCACCCGCATCTCGAAGCCAGGTCGTCGCGTGTATTCTTCCGTGAAGTCCATTCCTTTCGTTGCCAACGGTCTTGGTATTGCCATTCTTTCTACGCCGAAGGGCGTGATGGCCGATCACCAGGCTCGTGAGCAGAATGTCGGCGGCGAAATCCTCTGTCAGATTTTCTGATCCGGCTGAAGAGAAGAGGACAAACACATGTCTCGTATTGGTAAGAAGCCGGTTCAGGTGCCTTCGGGCGTCACGGTGAATGTCAACGGCCAGACCGTTATTGCAAAAGGCCCGAAGGGCGAGTTGAATTTCGTCGTCAACGACGAAGTTCTGGTCAAGTTCGAGGAAGGCGCCGTAAGCGTCCAGCCGAAGGACCAGACCAAGGATGCACGCTCCAAGTGGGGTATGTCGCGTTCGCAGATCCTCAACATCATCGAAGGTGTTGAAAAGGGCTATGAGCGTCGCCTCGAAATCACTGGCGTTGGTTACCGCGCTGCCATGCAGGGCAAGAACCTGCAGCTGGCTCTCGGTTTCAGCCACGACGTGGTTTACGAAACCCCGGAAGGCATCACGATCTCGACGCCGAAGCCGACGGAGATCGTTGTTGCCGGGATCGACAAGCAAAAGGTCGGCCAGGTAGCAGCGGAAATCCGCGAATATCGTCCGCCGGAGCCTTATAAGGGCAAGGGCGTGAAGTATGCCGGCGAGCGGATCATCCGCAAGGAAGGCAAGAAGAAGTAAGGTGTGGCGCGGGATTCTCGATTGTTCGAGACCCGCGCTCGCTCTTTTTCGTTGATCTGGAGGCGAATCGACAGTATGTCGGTCGCCTTCAACGTTGTTTGACACAAAGCCACGGAGGATGGTCGCGGAAAGAGCACTTCGCTCGGGACCGCAGGAGGCCGTCACCGTCTTACAAGGCAAGGTACATAAAATGGCTGATAAGGCTGCATCCGCTAAGCGCGCCCAGCGCGTTCGTCGCCACCTGAAGAAGGTTTCCGGCGACCGTATCCGTCTCTCGGTGCATCGTACGTCGCAGAATATCTATGCTCAGCTCATTGACGACGTGAAGGGGCACACACTCGCCGCCGCGTCGACGCTGGACAAGGACATCCGCGGCGATCTGAAGACCGGCGCTGACAAGGCGGCAGCTGCCGCTGTCGGCAAGGTAATCGCTGAACGTGCAGCCAAGGCTGGCGTTTCAGAAGTCGTGTTCGATCGCGGCGCTTTCATCTTCCACGGTCGCGTCAAGGCTCTGGCCGATGCTGCTCGTGAAGGTGGCCTGAAGTTCTAAGAGCTTCATGCAATAAAGGCGAGGGCGCAGGCCCTTCGCCTTTACTCGTACTAAACCCGTGCTTTCCGGAAAAGAAAAAGGACCAGGATAATGGCACAGAACCGTAGGGACGACCGCGCTCGCGAAGCCGATAGCGAATTCGTCGACAAGCTTGTTCACATCAACCGCGTTGCCAAGGTTGTTAAGGGTGGCCGTCGCTTCGGCTTTGCCGCTCTTGTCGTCGTCGGCGACCAGAAGGGCCGCGTTGGCTTCGGTCATGGCAAGGCACGCGAAGTGCCGGAAGCCATTCGCAAGGCAACCGAGGCTGCCAAGCGCGACATGATCTTCGTGCCGCTGCGTTCCGGCCGCACCCTCCATCACGACGTCAATGGCCGTCAT
This sequence comes from Limoniibacter endophyticus, assembly GCF_014652835.1. Taxonomy (GTDB): domain Bacteria; phylum Pseudomonadota; class Alphaproteobacteria; order Rhizobiales; family Rhizobiaceae; genus Limoniibacter; species Limoniibacter endophyticus. The sequence goes on along the minus strand of NZ_BMZO01000001.1, from coordinate 487,969 downwards.
GGCGCCGGCAAGGTTCTGCTGCGTTCCGCCAAGGCTGGTACCGGCATCATCGCGGGTGGTCCGATGCGCGCTGTCTTCGAAACCCTCGGTATCCACGATATCGTCGCGAAGTCGATGGGCTCTTCGAACCCGTACAACATGATCCGCGCTACCTTCGACGCTCTGAAGAATCAGATGCATCCGAAGGACGTCGCAGCACAGCGCGGTCTCAAGTACTCCACGCTGCAGGCTCGTCGCGGCGCGCATGTCGCAGCCGACGAATAAGCCCTAAAGGTCGAGGATTACGATTATGGCTAAGAACAAGACCGTCACCGTCGAGCAGATCGGTAGCCCGATCCGCCGTCCGAAGGAACAGCGCGCAACGCTCGTTGGCCTGGGCCTCAACAAGATGCACCGCAAGAGCACGCTCGAAGATACGCCCGCCGTACGCGGGATGATCGCGCGCGTTCAACACCTCGTTCGCGTCGTCGACGAGGCTTGATTGCCAGCGCTGGAGAAATCAAAATGAAACTCAACGAACTTAAAGACATCGACGGCGCGAACCCCACGCGCAAGCGCGTCGGTCGCGGTATCGGCTCGGGCAAGGGCAAGACCGGTGGTCGCGGCGTCAAGGGTCAGAAGGCACGTTCGGGCGTTGCGATCAACGGCTTCGAAGGCGGCCAGATGCCAATCTACCGTCGTCTGCCGAAGCGCGGCTTCGTGAATATCTTCGCAAAGTCGTTCACTGCGGTCTCGATCGGTCGCATCCAGACCGCAATCGATGCCGGCAAGCTTTCCGACAAGGAAACGGTTACGGCTGAAGCTCTCGTCAAGGCCGGCGTCGTTCGTCGCGTCAAAGATGGTGTGCGTCTGCTTTCGGACGGCGAACTGAAGACGAAGGTTTCCTTCGACATAGCTGGCGCTTCCAAGGCTGCCATCGCGAAGGTCGAGAAAGCCGGCGGCTCGGTCAAGCTTCCCGAAGCGGCAGCTGCTGAATAATCTCTGAAAGATCATGCAGGCGAGGCCCAGTCTCGCTTGCATCTTTCGGAAACGGGGCCTATTTCAGGACTTCGGCAGCGCGCCGCCCCCAAAGGGCGGCTTCGTTGTGTCAAGAGGCGGAGATTTTTTATGGCATCGGCTGCGGAGCAACTTGCGTCGAACCTCAATTTTGCAGCATTCGCGAAAGCGGATGATCTGAAGAAACGCATCTGGTTTACGCTTGGTGCGCTGCTCGTTTATCGACTTGGCACTTATATTCCGATGCCAGGGATCAACCCGCAGGCTTTCGCCCAGGCCTTCCAGCAGCAGTCTGGCGGCGTTCTGGGCATGTTCAATATGTTTGCCGGCGGTGCCGTCGAACGTATGGCGATTTTCGCGCTGGGCATCATGCCCTACATTTCCGCGTCGATCATCATGCAGCTCATGACATCTGTCGTTCCGACGCTTGAAGCGTTGAAGAAGGAAGGCGAGCAGGGGCGCAAGATCATTAACCAGTACACGCGCTACGGCACGGTGCTTCTGGCGATCGTGCAGGCGTATGGCATTGCCATCGGTCTCGAATCAGGCGGTGCGATCGTCACCGATCCAGGTTGGTTCTTCCGGGTCTCCACGGTTCTGACGCTGCTTGGCGGCACGATGTTCCTTATGTGGCTTGGTGAGCAGATCACCTCGCGGGGCATTGGCAACGGTATTTCGCTGATCATCTTTGCGGGCATCGTCGCTGGCCTGCCGAGCGCCATCGGCTCGACGCTTGAACTTGGCCGCACCGGCGCCATTTCAACTGCGCTCATCCTTGGCATCATCATTCTCATCGTCGTAATGATCGCCTTCATCGTGTTCTTCGAGCGCGCGCAGCGTCGTCTTCTGATCCAGTATCCGAAGCGCCAGGTTGGCAATCGGATGTTCCAGGGTGACACGTCGCACTTGCCGCTGAAACTCAACACGGCAGGCGTCATTCCACCGATCTTTGCCTCGTCGTTGTTGCTCCTGCCAGCAACTGTCGCAGGTTTTGCGGATCAGACGACGATGCCGCAATGGGCCGCAACCCTGATCGGCGCACTCGGACACGGTCAGCCGATCTACATGGCGCTCTATGCTTTCATGATCGCGTTCTTTGCGTTCTTCTACACCGCCATCGTCTTCAATCCCAAGGAAACTGCCGATCAGCTGAAGAAGCATTCCGGCTTTATTCCGGGTTACCGGCCGGGTGAGCGCACCGCGGAATATATCGATTATGTGTTGACGCGCGTTACAGCCGTTGGCGCACTCTATCTCCTCGTGGTCTGTCTCGTGCCTGAGTTCATGATCTCGGCGGCCGGCCTGCCATTTTATCTCGGCGGCACATCTCTGCTGATTGTCGTCAATGTTACACTCGATACCGTCGCTCAGGTTCAGGGACACTTGATCGCCCACCAGTATGAGGGTCTGATCAAGAAATCGAAGCTTCGGGGTGGAAAGAGGGGAAGATGAGACTGATACTTTTGGGACCTCCCGGTGCTGGCAAGGGAACGCAGGCACAGAAGCTTGTCGCCAAGCACGGCATTCCGCAGCTCTCGACTGGCGACATGCTGCGTGCAGCGGTCGCCAACCAAACCGAGATCGGCAAGCGGGCCAAGGCAGTCATGGATGCTGGCCAGCTCGTTTCTGACGAGATCGTCAACCAAATTGTTTCCGATCGCATTGATGAGCCGGATTGCAAGAAGGGCTTCATCCTGGACGGTTTTCCACGTACGGTTCCGCAGGCCGAAGCACTGACCAAAATGCTGGACGACAAGGGCGCTCCGCTGACCGCTGTTATCGAGCTCAAGGTTGACGAATCGATCCTGCTTGATCGCATCACCAAACGCGCAGCGGAAACCGTTGCCGCTGGCGGTGAAGTCCGCAAGGATGACAATCCGGAAGTCTTCGCCAAGCGTCTCGTGGAGTATCGTGAAAAGACTGCGCCACTCTCTAGCTACTATGAGGGCACAGGCGAGCTTCGCACTGTCGATGGCATGGTCTCGATGGACGAAGTGACAGCGCAGATCGAATCGGTCCTGTCGGAAGCCGCTGCGCAATAACGGGCATTCGCGATCTGAAAATATCAAGAAGGCGCCTTCGGAGTAGGGCGCCTTCTTGACTTATAAACTTTGGTGCCTTATGGAGGCCCATCGCTTACCCGAATCCGAGTACGCGTTGCTTGTCTATTGCGTGCAGCGAATATTTTGTGGTTTGCGAAATCAGCAGTTCAGACGCTTGCAGGGGCCGGCCTCCACCGGACGCGAGCTTGTGAATATAAAAGCCGGATTTTCGGCATTAAATGGAGATTGAAATGGCCCGTATAGCTGGCGTCAACATCCCGACCAACAAGCGCGTCATCATTGCGCTGCAGTACATTCACGGCATTGGCGCAAAGTTTGCTGCCGAGATCGTCGAGAAGGTCGGTATCGCACCGGAGCGTCGCGTTCATCAGCTGACCGATGCAGAAGTCTTGCAGATCCGTGAAGCCATCGACCGCGATTATCTCGTTGAAGGTGATCTGCGTCGTGAAGTTTCGATGAATATCAAGCGTCTGATGGACCTTGGCTGCTACCGCGGTCTGCGTCATCGTCGTTCCCTGCCGGTTCGCGGTCAGCGTACCCACACCAATGCTCGCACCCGTAAGGGCCCGGCAAAGGCGATCGCAGGCAAGAAGAAGTAATTGGCCTTTTCTGGCTATGCAGGCGGTGTCGGAGCTTATCCGCGCCGTCTTGTCGCTGGAGAAAGCTGGTGGAGCCGCTGGAATTACGGCGGTGTAGAGATCAACTGAAAGGAATATCATGGCCAAGGAAGCCGGACGCGTTCGTCGTCGTGAACGCAAAAATATCTCGACTGGTGTTGCACACGTCAATTCGACCTTCAACAACACGATGATCACCATCACGGACGCACAGGGCAATACCATTGCCTGGTCGTCTGCTGGCGCACATGGGTTCAAAGGTTCGCGCAAGTCGACCCCGTTTGCCGCTCAGGTTGCTGCCGAAGATTGCGCCAAGAAGGCTGCTGAACACGGCATGCGTACGCTGGAAGTGGAAGTCAACGGCCCGGGTTCGGGGCGTGAATCTGCTCTGCGCGCTCTGCAGGCAGCAGGCTTCACTATCACTTCGATCCGCGACGTCACACCCATTCCGCACAATGGCTGCCGTCCGCGCAAGAAGCGCCGCGTCTAAGTTTTCGTTTCATAGCCGCATGAGCGTGGATGCGCTCCTCTACGGTTTCTCATTGATCGCCCGTCACGATTGGATGGTGGCGGGGACAGGGAAGGAAAAAGCGATATGATCCAGAAAAACTGGCAGGAACTGATCAAGCCGAACAAGATCGAGTTCTCGTCCAAGAACCGTACGACGACGACGCTGGTGGCAGAGCCGCTGGAGCGGGGTTTCGGCCTCACGCTCGGTAATGCCCTGCGCCGCGTTCTTCTGTCTTCGCTGCGCGGCGCTGCCGTGACGGCGGTTCAGATCGACGGCGTTCTGCACGAGTTCTCCTCGATTCCCGGCGTTCGTGAAGATGTCACCGACATCATCCTCAATATCAAGGAAATCGCCATCCGCATGGAAGGCGAAGGTCCAAAGCGCATGGTCGTGCGCAAGCAGGGTCCCGGTGTCGTCCTGGCTGGAGACATCCAGACGGTTGGCGATGTCGAAATCCTCAACCCCGACCACGCGATCTGCACGCTCGATGAGGGTGCGGAAATCCGCATGGAATTCACGGTTGACAGCGGCAAGGGCTACGTTCCTGCCGAGCGCAACCGTGCAGAAGATGCACCGATTGGCCTGATCCCGGTTGATAGCCTCTATTCGCCGGTCAAGAAGGTCTCCTACAAGGTCGAGAACACCCGCGAGGGCCAGGTTCTCGATTACGACAAGCTGACGATGACGATCGAAACCGACGGTTCGGTTACGGGCGAAGATGCAGTCGCATTCGCTGCCCGCATCCTTCAGGATCAGCTTGGCCTGTTCGTCAACTTCGACGAGCCGGAAAAAGAACAGCCCGCAGAGCAGGTCAGTGAGCTGGCCTTCAATCCGGCGCTGCTCAAGAAGGTCGACGAGCTCGAACTTTCGGTTCGTTCGGCCAACTGCCTGAAGAACGACAACATCGTCTATATCGGTGACCTGATCCAGAAGACCGAAGCAGAGATGCTGCGCACGCCGAATTTCGGTCGCAAGTCGCTCAATGAAATCAAGGAAGTCCTTGCTTCGATGGGCCTGCATCTCGGTATGGAAGTCGCGGATTGGCCGCCGGAAAATATCGAAGCGCTCGCAAAGAGCTACGAAGACCAATACTGAGCCGGGAAGGGACAGGCGTTGCGATAACGACCTGTCCTCCGGTTCGACGGGCAAGACCCGGAACCACTTGAAGGAGACTAGCCATGCGTCACGGATTTGCCGGCCGCCGGCTCAGCCGCAGCGTAGGCCATCGTAAGGCCCTGTTTGCAAACCTTGCCGTCTCGCTTATCGAGCACGAGCAGATCGTCACCACGCTTCCGAAGGCGAAGGACCTGCGTCCGATCGTCGAGAAGCTAGTCACCCTCGGCAAGCGCGGCGATCTGCACGCTCGTCGTCAGGTGATCGCGCAGATCGGCAACGAGCGCGTTGTCAAGCGTCTGTTCGACACGCTTGCTCCGCGCTATGCCAACCGTAATGGTGGCTACCTGCGCATTATGAAGGCTGGCTTCCGTCAGGGCGACAATGCTCCGATGGCCGTTATCGAGTTCGTGGATCGCGACACCTCGGCTAAGGGTGCTGCCGACAAGGCTCGTGTCGAAGCCGAACGCGCTTCTGAAGCAGACGCCGCATAATTTCTGCCTTCAAAGGCATAAATGAAAAGACCTGCCGGAGCAGTCCGGCGGGTCTTTTTGCATGAGCGGAAGGTTCTCTAACGCAGGATACTCGGCTTGTCCGCGTGGACAAAATTTCCTGTACCAGATCTTTTTCTCCGAATGAAAATCGGCGCTTGCGAAAAAGATGATGGCTGAAACCGCTCGATCCATCCACACCCCCGACGGCTGCCTCTATCCTGTTTTCGTCGCGCTTGAGGGGACGTGGTTGGCCACCAGTCTTTTCGCGAAGCGCGATGGCAGTGCGTTTTGCCATTGTCGCTGATGGGTCTGACAAACCCGCGGCGATGGCAACACCGGGAGGTCAGAGCCTCGGTGACAGATCGTACGAGCAGGGGGTGGCATCCCTGTTTTCGGAAAATCCGTAGCGATTGCCTGGAAGCATGCGCGAGCATGACGAGTTTAGAATTGAGACTGGAGCGCATGCTTCCATCCCCTCATTTCTCTAAAGCCGATTTGCCTCGTGGAGCGGGCGGCGGCGCAAAAAATGGAGCGGAAAACCGGCGGGATCATGCCCGACCGGCGCGCAGCTGTGTCCGTTAAGCTGCCTTGATAAGTGTCTTGCGCCATTTCACGTAGGGCTTTCGTATCAAGCGCCAGCCGACCAGAATAAGTGCCAGTGCCAGGTAAAGCGCAGGTTCGAAGGTTACGACCTTGACCGACATGGTGAAATGCACAGCGCCGGCAATGGTGATCACGTAAGCGAGCTTATGCAGCTTGCTCCATCGGCTTCCGAGACGGCGAATAGAAAAGCTGTTCGACGTGAGAGCGAGTGGGATCAGCAGAGTGAATGCGGCCATGCCAATGGTGATGAAAGGCCGTTTCGCAATATCCTGTAAAACGACCTGCATGTTAAGCGCCTGGTCGAGCAGCATATATGTGAGGAAATGCATGGTCACGTAGTAGAAGGCGAGAAGCCCTAGAGCACGGCGATAACGCAACCAGTTGAGGCCGAAGAGGTCGCGGATAGGGGTGATCGCCAAGGTCGCGAGCAAAAAGCGCAATCCCCAGGTTCCAAGCAGATGCTCGAACTCCTTCACCGGGTTGCCCAGCAATTGCCCCGTCACGCCGAGATAAAAGCCACAGATCGCGGGCAGGAGGCCGATTACGTATAACGCCCATACAGATGCGCCATGATAGCGTTTCGGGAGAGTTGGTAGAAACGACATGGTCAATAATTGGCCCGCAAGTCCATGCCATCATAAAGGCTTGCGACCTGCTCGGCATAGCCGTTGAACATGAGCGTGTCCCGGCGGTTCGCGCCGAAGAATCCCCCTTCGCCTATGCGATTTTCCGTGGCCTGGCTCCAACGAGGATGATCGACTTCCGGATTAACATTGGCATAGAAGCCATATTCCGACGATTGCAGCATCTTCCAGGTATTCTCCGGCTGCTCTTCCGTAAGCGTGATCTTGACTATCGACTTGATGCCCTTGAAGCCATATTTCCAAGGCACGACGAGGCGAATAGGTGCGCCGTTCTGGTTGGGCAGCGTCTTGCCGTAAAGTCCGACGGAGAGAATGGTCAGTGGATGACGCGCCTCGTCCAGCCGCAATCCCTCGCGATAGGGCCAATCAAGCGCCTGGAAATAACCTTTCTGGCCCGACATTTCCTCGGGACGTACTATTGTTTCGAAGGCGACATATTTCGCGCTTCCCAGTGGCTCGACCTGGTCGAGCAAAGCCGAAAGCGGAAACCCGATCCACGGAATGACCATCGACCAGGCTTCGACGCAGCGCATGCGATAGACGCGTTCTTCCAGTGGTAGCTTCAGAAGGTCATCAATATCGAACGTCCTGGACTTGGCGACAAGGCCGCCGACCTCAATAGTCCAAGGAAGCGGGTTGAAAGAACCGGAATTATTGGCCGGATCGCTTTTACCTGTGCCGAACTCGTAAAAATTATTGTAATTCGTCACGTCCTTCTCGGGCGTTTTCTTCTCGTCTGTCCCGAAGGAACCCGCTGTGAAGGAAAGAGGCGCCGGCGCTGCCTGTGCAGAGGTGCCAACCAGACCTGCTGCCGCTCCCCCGGCCATAACGGCCATGAAATGCCGCCTATTGAGGAATAAGCGTTCCGGCGTGATCTCGGATGATGCGATCTTCGGATAATTATAGGCGGGCATCGTGGCCTCCGCGCGAATGTCTGATTCCATCTTTCTATGGGAAGATTGCGGCAATTCAATCAGTGTCACAATTTTGTGCCGGAAATGAAAGCCGCTGATAAGACTTAATTCTTGCCGCTTCCACTTTGAACGCGCCTTCCAATTTCCTAAATCGTGACCAAGATAGGAAATGATTTTCAATCAGGGATTCGGTATGCGTTTCACCAAGGCAGTTTTCTTCGCTATTCTCGCCACGAATGTTGCCTTTGCACCGGCAGTTGCACAGGAGCAGAACAAGGGCGTTGTTGGACAATTATCGGATCTCCTGCGAGGCAATACTACAGCTCCTGCTGATAAACGCGTGCCGTTCTCGCGGGAAGAGGTAACGCTCTCCTACGCTCCATTGGTGCGCGAGACGGCGCCAGCCGTCGTCAATGTCTATGCCTCTCAGGAGGTTCGTCCCAGCCGCTCACCCTTTGCAGGCGATCCTTTCTTCGAACAGTTCTTTGGCCGCCAGCAGATGGCGCCGCGGCAGCGGTCCTCTCTCGGTTCGGGGGTCATCGTAGATGCGGGTGGCTTTATCGTCACTAATAACCACGTGATCGCCGATGCCGACAAGATCAAGGTGGCGCTTGCCGATGGCCGGGAATTCGATAGCCAGGTCGTGTTGAAGGATGAATCGCTGGACCTTGCGATCCTGAAGATCGCCGGCTCGGAAGAATTTCCGGTGTTGCGCATCGGCGATTCCGATGCGTTGGAGGTCGGAGATCTGGTCCTTGCGATGGGCAACCCCTTTGGCGTCGGACAGACGACGACCTCCGGCATTATTTCCGGCCTCGCGCGCAGTCATGTCGGCATCACGGATTTCGGCTTCTTCATTCAGACGGATGCAGCCATCAATCCCGGCAATTCCGGCGGTGCGTTGATTGACATGCATGGATCGCTGATCGGCATCAATACGGCGATCTTCTCGCGTTCCGGTGGGTCGATCGGCATAGGCTTCGCCATTCCCTCGAACCTCGTTGCCGCCGTTGTTGAAGCGGCCAAGCGTGGCGACGATTTCTTCGAGCGTCCTTATATTGGCGCGGAATTTGCTCCCGTCACGGCGATGATCGCCGAATCGTTGGGCCTGAACCGTCCGCATGGCGCGCTGGTTGCCTCCGTCGTGGAAGGAAGTCCAGCTCAGAAAGCCGGGCTGCAGGCTGGTGATCTCGTTACCGGGATGGATGGGCAGCCTATCGATAATGTCGATGCGCTCGGCTATCGTCTGGCCACGCGGCCGATGGGTACGACCTCCAGGCTCACCGTTGTGCGCAATGGTGACGAACAGGAGATGGAGATCACGACGGAGCGCGCTCCCGAAGGCGATTCCGCCAACCAAATCGTGCTTTCCGGTGATAGCCCGTTTGCCGGAGCCAAGGTTGCTGCGCTTTCACCGCGTCTTGCACAGCAACTGAACAAGTCGGCTTCGCGTACGGGTGTCGTCATTCTGGAAACGGAACGAGGCTCGCCGTCGGCGCGCTTCGGTTTCCGGCCCGGCGATATCGTGCTCGACGTCAACGGCACGCAGATCGGCTCGGTCGAGCAGTTGCAGCAGATTACCAGCGCCGACACGCGCCTGTGGCGCTTCGCGGTTGACCGTGATGGGCAGGTCTTGCGCCAGATTTTGAGGTATTAGGATTTGGTGGATCTGTTCGGAACGCCGGAAAAAGACGCGAGAACCGAGCCGCCACGTCCGTTGGCGGATCGGTTGCGGCCGGCACAGCTTGGCGAGGTCGTCGGCCAGGAACATCTGACGGCTGAGGATGGCGCGCTTACGCGGATGATCCGCTCCGGTTCACTTGGCTCGATGATTTTCTGGGGGCCGCCCGGCACCGGCAAGACGACGGTCGCGCGTCTGCTTGCCGGGGAAACCGGGTTGGCCTTCGAACAGATTTCAGCAATTTTCTCCGGCGTCGCCGACCTGAAGAAAGTGTTCGATGCCGCTCGCTTGCGGCGCTCCAACGGTCGCGCGACGTTGCTTTTCGTCGATGAGATTCATCGCTTCAATCGTGCCCAGCAGGACTCGTTTCTACCCGTCATGGAAGACGGCACGATCACCCTTGTAGGCGCAACGACGGAAAATCCGTCCTTCGAGCTGAATGCGGCTCTTTTGTCGCGCGCACGCGTGCTCACCTTCAAAAGCCATACGCCGGACAGCCTTGCGCGGTTGCTTGCGCGCGCAGAGGAGGCGGAAGAGCGTCAGTTACCGCTGGATGAGGAGGCGCGCGATCTGCTCATCCGCATGAGCGACGGCGACGGGCGCGCCGTGCTGACGCTGGCCGAAGAGGTTTGGCGTGCGGCGGCGACAGACGAGGTTTTCGATGCAAAAACCTTGCAGGAAATCGTGCAGCGGCGCGCACCGATCTACGACAAGGGACAAGACGGGCATTACAATCTGATTTCGGCGTTGCACAAATCGGTACGAGGTTCCGACCCGGACGCGGCGCTTTATTATCTCTGCCGCATGTTCGATGCTGGCGAAGATCCGCTTTATCTGGGGCGTCGTCTGGTGCGCATGGCTGTCGAAGATATAGGTCTTGCTGATCCACAGGCGCTGCTTGTCTGCAACGCTGCCAAGGATGCCTATGATTATCTTGGTTCGCCCGAAGGTGAATTGGCGCTGGCGGAGGCCTGCGTCTATCTCGCGACGGCACCGAAATCGAATGGTGTCTACACCGCCTTCAAGGCCGCGATGCGCGCAGCCAAGGAGCAGGGGTCTCTCCTGCCGCCCAAGCACATTCTGAATGCGCCGACCAAGCTGATGAAAGAAGAGGAATACGGTCGCGGTTATCTGTATGATCACGATCAGCCCGATGCTTTCTCCGGCCAGAATTATTTCCCCGAAGCCATGGGGCGGCGAAAGTTTTACGACCCGCCAGAGCGTGGATTCGAACGCGATATTCGCAAAAGGCTGGACTATTGGGCCAGGTTGCGCGAAGAACGCGGCGAGTAATCTTCCAGCGGGCCGAATAATGATGCATCTGCTTCTGGTCTGCGCAGGCGGTGCCATTGGGGCAGGGCTGCGCCATCTGGCAAATATGGTATTGCTGCGCTGGTTTGGGCCGGGTTTTCCGTGGGGAACGATGGCGGTCAATGTCAGCGGCTCGCTCGTCATGGGCTTTTTCGCAGCGTTGCTGGCGAGAAAGCTTGGGGCTTCGACGGAATGGCGCCTGTTCTTTGCCACCGGCATTCTTGGCGGATATACCACCTTCTCGGCCTTCTCGCTGGAAACCGTCAATCTCTGGTTGGACGGTCGCGAAATGGCTGCCGCGGCATATGTCGCAGTGAGCGTTATTTTTGGACTATTGGCGCTCTGCGCCGGGCTGTGGTTTGGCCGCAGCCTTTTGTGAGAATTGAGAGCAAGAAAAATGGCAGGCGTTGAACAGATCAAGGTTGGAGCGGACGAGGCCGATATGCGGCTCGACCGCTGGTTCAAGCTGCATTATCCGGGGCTGGGCTTCGGCCAATTGCAGAAGCTGCTGCGTTCCGGGCAGATCCGCGTCGATGGCGGACGCGTCAAATCCGACAGCCGTGTGCAGCCCGGCCAGATGGTGCGCGTGCCGCCATTGAATGTCGATCAGAAGCTGAGCGGAGCCCCGCTGACCGTGCGCACGATCAAGGCGCAGGGCGATGGCGATGTTCTCTCCAGGATGATGCTTTACGAGGACGAAAAAGTGTTCGTCTTCAACAAGCCTTCCGGCCTTGCCGTGCAGGGTGGCTCTGGCGTTACGCGTAGCGTGGATTCCATGCTCGAGGCCTTCCGTAACAGGAAAGGCGAAAAGCCTCGCCTTGTACATCGTCTCGACCGCGACACCTCCGGCGTTCTCGTCGTGGCCCGTACACGGCTGGCCGCGATGCGGCTGGCGGAATCATTTCGTCTGCGGGATACGCAAAAGATCTATTGGTCACTGGTGAAGGGCATTCCGCGTCAGCGTGAGGGCACCATCTCGTCCTGGCTAGTCAAGGAGCCGACAGATGACGGTGATCGCATGCGCGTCGCTCGTCATGGCGAGAAAGGCGCAGATCATGCGGTTTCGCACTATCGCGTCATTGAACATGCGGGCCAAAAGCTGACATGGCTCGAGATGCAGCCGCATACGGGGCGTACTCATCAGCTGCGCGTGCACGCTCTGGAGATCGATTGCCCGATCATCGGTGATCCGAAATATTTCCCGCAAGATCCGAACTGGGATTTTCCGGGCGGGATGCAGAAGCGTCTGCACCTTCACGCGCGACGCATCATCATCCCCCACCCCGAAAAGGGAACCATCGATGTCACTGCTCCATTGCCGCCGCATATGGTGCAGAGCTGGAATCTCCTCGGATTCGAGGAAGGCGCTGGAGACGAGCGATGAACAATGTGAAGGAAGAGAACGGCGTTGAGCCTCAGGGTGCGCGAGGGCTGGAAATAGAGCCGCGCGATAACCCCATGAAAAAGGCGCAGATCAACATGCGTGCGCCGCTGCCCAAGCGCTTCTACAAGGAAACGTCTGTCGCAAGAGACGAAGCCGGACTTTATCGCGTATTGCTCGATGGCAAGCCGTTGCGTACGCCGACGAAGAACCTACTGGCGCTTCCTTCTGAAGCTGCGGCTATTCTTGTGGCCGAAGAATTCGATGCCCAGAAAAAGGAAATCGACCCGTCCACGATGCCGGTTACGCGTATCGTCAATTCCGCCATTGACGGCGTAAGCGCCGATGTCGATGGCGTCGTTGCTGATCTGGTGCGCTTTTCCGAGACGGATCTGCTCTGCTATCGCGCCGAAGGACCGGACGGGCTTGCCGTCGCGCAGGCGAAGGCATGGCAGCCGGTGCTCGACTGGGCGGCAAAAGCTCTTGGCGCGAAGCTCCTTGTGGTCGAGGGTATCATGCATGTCGCGCAGCCGCGTGAGACGATCGCAGCCATCGCAGCAGAAATCAATTCGCTGCGCGATCCGTTTTTGCTCTCCTGCGTGCATGTCATGACCACATTGACCGGCTCGGTTATGCTCGGCCTGGCGGTGGCCAATGGCCGTCTTTCTGCCGACGAGGCCTTCGAGGCAGCCCATGTGGATGAGGACTGGAATATCAGGCTTTGGGGCGAAGATGCCGAGGCGGCCGAGCGCCGGGCATATAAGAAGGGTGAGATGCTCGCTGCCGCGCGCTTGTATGAGGCGTTGCCCGGACGGTGAACTTGGATTTCATTCTTCAGAGCATGATTCAAGGACCTGAGAGAGTGATTCAGGAGAGCCTGCTAGATATTTGAAATATTTGATATTATTTTTCGGGCCTGCATCTTTTGCAGGCTCGAAATCCGTTCTGAAAGGCCGTATCCAGCGTTTCGAATAAGAGAATGTTCTCGCGCTTCGGCATTCGGGCAGGGCAACCGGGTGTGCAAACGATTTTCGTCGTCCGAACCCCGTGGAAAATCTGCCCGCGATGTGTCTTGTCACGTTGTTCGATTATGTCTAGCCAGTCGTCACGTTGCGCTTCCGTAATCATAGCACTCCTCCATGTGTAAAACATGCTGCGGAAGTATGAGCGGTGCCACCCGTTTCATGCGCAAAAACGTCTGCGCTTAGATTAAGAAACTCCATGTTCCAAGTCTCCCCGGTAGCATCGAATTTCGTCCGGAGGGATTGAAGATATCAGTAATGGTGTGGGCGCGGGCGGCGTGGCGCTGCCACTAATGACCCCGCGACGGAAATTTCAATCATATGCAATGAGGACAAGGGCAGGCACGGCGTCGCCGCTGACGGACCGGCATAAGCAGAAAGAACACTGCCACCATTGTCCCAGATGTTCTTAAGCTGAGTGATCGTCCATCTCTCCACATGGGGTTGCCACTCGATCTGCATGGAAACCGGTGTGTGTACGATAGCGAGGTTCTGCGGCCACTTCCACCCGGCCTTATCATATGATGCATAGGTAATGGCGTCATCAGACGTAACTCGGGAGCTTGGAGACGCTGTTGCAGAAACTGGATCGCCCCCGGCATGCGTATCTATTTCAAATGCGTTGACTTCGCTCATCGACTTACACGAAGCCTTCGTCGTTCAATGAGACAAGAACTCGAGAAAATCCCATTTGTCTTTCCAGAGCGCATTCAAAGATCTTTGATCTAACGCGCGTAAAATAGATCATTGGACTTTATGCCAAAAGGAAAGCATCGTGTGTAGTCTATCTGGAGACGCCCCTGGATGTTTTTCTCTTGATCACTTGATGATCGCCAATATCACGATCGGCTGAAGCTTAATGGACCAGAAATGTTTAGGCCACCGCTTTTCCTTGCAGAATATACCTAGAATGAACCATCTGATAAATTAATTACTGCAATGAAAAAGAGCGGCGTTGCCGCCGCTCTTGGTCGATCCGACAGGGGGCGATTACTAGAAGAAGCCGCGGCGTTGCCACCAGCCACCCTTCTTGGGCTTCTGCTCGCCTTCAGCTTGCGTACCATTTGACGAAATGACCGGTTCTGAAGGTGCTTCTGGCGCTGTTTCTTCCTGCGGGGCAGGTGCTTCCGGCTCGACTGGCACTTCTGCCTGAGTGGCCTCTACCGTTTCGGCGGGGGCGGCGACAGTGTCGCTGGCAACCGCTTCCTCGGCCGTCTCCGCCTTCTTTCTGCGGGCAGGTGCCTTACGCTTAGGCTTTTCAGTAGACGCTTCCTCGCTCACAGCCTCCGTTTCGGCAACTTTCCTGGAGCGTGACGCCCGCTTCTTCTTGGGTGCCTCTTCTTCCGGGGCTGCTTCAACAGGTGCTTCTTCAGCGACGGTTTCTGCCTCGGCTGCCTTCTTGCGCGAGCGAGTGGCGCGCTTCTTCTTCGGCGCTTCCTCTTCGGCAGCCGGTTCGGCAGCACTTTCTTCCGATGCGACCAACGGAGCTTCGACTGGTGCATCCGTGTTTTCCACGGTGCTTTCGGTCACGTCGATACCTTCGACAGCCTCCTGCGCGGTTTCAGCCTCATCCGGCTGGCGATGACGACGGCCACCGCGTTTGCCGCGGCGACGCTTCTTGCCGCTTTCCTTATCCGTTTCCGTGTCTGTTTCGACTTCGACCTCGGATGATTCGGCATCTTGGTCGCTATCTTCGGCATCTTCCGACGATGCTTCAACTGCGCCATTCTCGTCGTTCTGCTGCTCGCGGTCGCGATCGCGACCACGGCGACGGCGACGGCGCTTACGGCGCTTGCCACCATTTTCGCCGTTTTCGTCAGGTCCAGCGGCCGCGGGTTGCTCGATGTCGGTCCCGGCTACTTCCAGTTCGCCTTCGAACGGCTCGATCACGACATTGTCGTCTTCATCTTCCTCTATGATAGGCTCGGCCGTCATGGTTGGAATGGTCCAACCTTCCGGCTTGTCTGCCGAGGCGCCACGGATGATCGCATAATGCTGCGTACCGAGCGTCTCATCCGCTTCGAGTGTGATCTGCACGAGGAAGCGGTTCTCGAGGTCGACCAGGCTGGCGCGCTTGTGATTGAGGATATAGAGCGCGGTTTCTGTCGGCGTGCGTACTGTAATGTGACTGCGCGAGTCTTTGAGCAGGAATTCCTCGATCGCACGCACGACGAGCAGAGCAACCGACGAGTCCGAACGGACGTGTCCGGTGCCGCCGCAGTGCGGGCAGACCTTCATCGTGCTTTCGAGCACGCTGGCGCGAATGCGCTGACGCGACATTTCTAGCAGGCCAAAGGGCGAGATGCGACCAACCTGGATGCGAGCCCGGTCGTTCTTGAGGCAATCCTTAAGACGCTTCTCCACCGCACGATTGTTACGGCTTTCTTCCATGTCGATGAAGTCGATGACGATGAGGCCCGCAAGGTCGCGCAAGCGCAGCTGGCGCGCCACTTCTTCCGCCGCTTCCAGATTGGTCTGGAGTGCGGTGTCTTCGATCGAATGTTCCTTGGTGGAACGACCCGAGTTGACGTCAATCGCAACCAGAGCTTCAGTCTGGTTGATGATAATATAGCCGCCCGATTTAAGTGTGACCTGCGGCTGCAGCATCTTGTCGAGCTGCGCTTCAATACCGCTGCGGGCAAAAATCGGGACGGTGTCACGGAACGGCTGGACGACCTTTGCATGGCTCGGCATGAGCATGCGCATGAAGCTCTTGGCTTCCTTGTAGCCTTCTTCGCCACTGACCAGGATCTGGTCGATATCCTTGTTATAGAGATCGCGGATCGAACGCTTAATCAGGCTGCCTTCCTCATAGACGAGGGCAGGGGCGGTCGATTGCAACGTGGTATCTCGCACCGTATCCCACATGCGCATCAAGTATTCATAATCGCGCTTGATCTCAGGTTTGGTACGGTTTTCACCGGCGGTGCGCAGGATCACGCCCATGCCTTTCGGCACATCCAGCTCCTGCACCATTTCCTTCATGCGCTTGCGGGTCTGCGCATTGGTGATCTTGCGCGAAATGCCGCCGCCGCGCGCCGTGTTCGGCATCAGAACGGAGTAGCGTCCGGCAAGCGACAAATAGGTGGTCAGCGCTGCACCCTTGTTGCCCCGCTCTTCCTTGACGACCTGCACGAGCAGAATCTGACGGCGCTTAATGACCTCCTGGATCTTGTAATGACGGCGTAGAGGCTTGCGGCGCTCGCGCGCTTCCTCAATCACGTCTTCGGCACCGACGCTTTCAATTACCTGGTCGGTTGCGTCCTTGGCGCTGCCTTCGTCGGACTCATCATCGTCGTCGTCGCCGTTCTCGACTACTGGCTCGACGGGTTCTGAGACGGAATCATGTTCGACTTCAGCTGCAATTACATCGGGATCGCCGCTTTCTTCCGAGCCGATTTCGTCGCTGGCATCGCCTTCGGCGATCCCGGCATCTCCAGCATCGGCAATTGCCTTGCCCTCTTCTTCTGTCCCGTTCTCGGAGGAAGCCTGCATTTCCTCATTGCCGCGACGTTTGCCCTGGCGCGCCCGGCGACGTCGACGCGTACGACCGTTTTCTTTTTCTTCACCCTCGCCATCGGCTTCTCCAGAAGCGACGGCGGTTGCCTCTACGGGCTGATCCGATTCAAGCTCATCATCGCCGTTTTCGCGATTGTCGGCTTCTTCTGCTTCCAGCAATGCCTGACGGTCCGCATGCGGGATCTGGTAATAATCGGGATGAATTTCCGAGAAGGCCAGGAAGCCGTGGCGATTGCCGCCATATTCCACGAATGCGGCCTGAAGCGAGGGTTCTACCCTGGTGACGCGGGCAAGATAGATGTTGCCCTTGAGCTGCTTCTTGTCCTGTGACTCGAAATCGAATTCTTCGATGCGGTTACCGTGTGTGACGACGACCCGCGTTTCCTCCGGGTGGGAGGCATCTATTAGCATTTTGTTCGGCATTATAAGGGGTCTCCCCGACAGGGGGACGCAGCGCAAGTATGCCTCGCGGCATGGAAAATCTCGCCGTCGCGCGGCCGCTGTCGGATAAAGTAAAGCCCGTTCCGGTAGACCGCTGCGCCACGCTATGGCGTGCGCGAAGAAGGAAACTTCTTTCGCCCGTCCAGTTCGTGTTCACGCTCGATGTCATGGTCATACCTGACGGAACCGTTTCAATTCAGATCCGGATTGACCCGGACCAGCTGTTTGCTCTTTTCCAGAGCTGGCAGAAATTTCTGCCTCATTATTGCTCAAAGCTGTCCCTAAAACGCGGGAACGCCGCTTTGCAGAAATCTGTCAGGACAGGGCTCCAGTCTAGAGAAGCCAATCGAAACAAGATGTTACGAGAACATCGTGTCGATGATAAGGCTTCCGAACGAATCCGGATCTCCGAGTGTCCATCATTGCTTTTATGGGCATAAACGCTTGTTTGCAACAGGCATTTGCGTAGGGCGTGCACAAGGGAAGCTAGGGAAGCAGCATAAGCCGGCGCAAGTCCGGGCGGATACTACTCAACCAATGATTAACCATAATCGCCTAGCTGTGGAAATGAACGCCTTGGAATACATGCCGAGGCAATTGTAAAAGTAGAGCATCGGTCGCGGGTTGCGTATGGTCCGTTCAGCAAACATCGTATGGCGCGCCTTGGCGCTTCTGTTTTTCATCCTGTTCGCGGGCGGCGTGCATGCGCAGGCAAATGAAGGCCGGTCCACTCTATACGATCTGAAAACCAGGGCGCAAGGCGATGAGCTTACGCTCGAAATGACCTTCGATAAGGAGCCGGCGCCGCATTGGTTCTCACTGCGCTCGCCTTATCGTCTTGTCGTCGACTTTTCCAATACACACCTTGCCCTCGACCCGGAGGGTGTGAAGGCGCGTGGCATAGCCAAGGATATCCGCTATGGCAGTCACGGTCCGAACCGTTCTCGCGTGCTCGTCGTGCTGAAAGAGCCATTCCTGGTCAAGGACGTGACCGTCGACCCCGCCGGTGAGGATGGCTACAGGCTGACGATGCAGCTTCGCAAGGCGACGCTACATGAGTTTGAAACGGGTCTGTCTGACCAGGCAACGACGACCGCCGCGACCTCGACGCCCAAGCAGGATCGTATTCCCCGCTCAACAAAGAAATTCACGGTGGTGATCGATCCGGGGCATGGCGGCATCGATCCGGGGGCAGTAGGCAAGAGTGGCACGATCGAAAAGACCATTACCCTTGCCGTCGGACTGGAACTGCGCAAGGCGCTGGAAGCGACAGGCAGATACAAAGTCGAGATGACACGCTCGGACGACAGTTTCATGCGACTGGACGAACGGATCAAGATAGCGCGCGAACAGCAGGCCAATCTCTTCATCTCCATTCATGCCGATACGATCCGTCAGGAGGGTATTCGTGGCGCAACTGTCTATACCGTTTCCGACAAGGCGTCGGATGCCGAGGCGGCTGCGCTGGCGGCGCGTGAAAATCTTTCGGATTCTCTTGGGCAGATGGAAGTGGCTGATGAAAGCCACCAGATTGCCGATATTCTTTATGATCTCATCCGACGCGAGACCCATTCATTTTCGATCCGCTTTGCGCGCACGCTGATCGGTGAAATGAAAGACTCGGTGGCGCTGATCAATAATCCGCATCGTTATGCCGGCTTCCGTGTGCTGCGCGCCCCGGATGTTCCATCCGTGCTTCTGGAACTTGGCTACTTGTCGAATGAGGAAGACGAAAGCCTGCTTCGCGACCCTGAATGGCGTGGCAAGATCGTCAAGAATATCGTCAGCGCGGTCGAGGCGTTCGAAAAGGCAAGCGGGGCACGGTAGTCACTTCGCGCCTGAGCGGAGCGGTTGAGTGCAATTCGCCTGCCGTCAATTGCAGATACGCTGGCGTGGCTCGTAATGGCCATCGCTCGTCGTGTTGAAGAACTCGGCGATTTGCGGATGGCGGAGCGGTACGCCGGAACGATCGATCGTCAGGTTCTGTTCGGATACATAGGCGACATATTCGCTTTCAGCGTTTTCGGCGAGCAGATGATAGAAGGGCTGGTCCTTGCGCGGGCGCAGTTCGGCCGGAATAGCCTGATACCATTCCTCCGTATTGTCGAACTGAGGATCGACATCGAAGATCACGCCGCGAAACGGGAAGACACGGTGACGTACGATGTCGCCGATGCTGAATTTGGCCGTTACGATCTGTCCCATGGCGTTGTTCCAATTACTCCTGCCGGACATCCATGATGCGCCCCGGCGATAAAATTGCAATCATCAATTGTGCAATTGCATTTCCTTCCTATTGGTTAAGAAGAGCTAAATTATGTACGCATGATTTTATCGCGGGGAGTATCCGTAAGCGCAAACTCAGGAAACAGCTTCGATTTGAGCCGCTATCCACGCAATTGATCGCGGATATCCGCAAGCAAGCCGGAGAGTCCGCTGCCGGGACGCAAACCTTCGCGCATGAAGAAGCTGCGTAGCGGGGAGACGCGATTGAGAACCGAGAGTCCGACCGTGCGCAGCAGTTGCGATGGCAGGCTGGAGGAAAGAAGCGAGCTGTTCAGCATGTTGACCGCGCCCGCGCGTATGGTCACGTCGGGGCGACGCCTGCGATCATAAGCGGTGAGAGCCGCATTGCATCCCGGATCAACGCGATTAGCTCTCACCATGTCGAGAAGGTCGACCATGTCGCGCAAAGCGAGATTGAGCCCTTGAGCGCCGATGGGCGGGAAGTAATGCGCGGCTTCACCCACGAGCGCTACGCGTCTGGCGGCAAAGCGATCGGGAAGACCGGAACTCAGCGGATAGACCTGACGGCCGTCCTCGACGGTGACACGGCCCAGCATGGATTGCATGCGCTCTTCGACGCGCCGTGAAAGCGTAGCGTCGTCAAGGGCTGCGATGGCATCCACCTCGTCACGGCGCAGTACCCAGACGAGACTAGAGCGATTGCCCGGCAGCGGCACCTGAGTGAAGGGGCCGGACGGTGTGTGGAATTCGTTGGAGGTCGCGCCATGTCCGCGCGTGTGGGCAAAATTCAGAACAAGCGCAGACTGATCATGGCCGCGCACCTTGATGGAGATGCCAGCGGCCGTGCGGGCAGGGGAGTTGCGCCCATCGGCGGCGATGGCGAGTTTCGCTTCGATCCGCTCGCCCTTTTCCGTGGAGGCGATGACGATCCTCTCATCAAGTGTCCAATCCGCAACAAGGCTCTTGACGCGCCGGATGTTCGGATGCGTCTCGACCTTCTCCTGCAAGACGGAAAGCAGAACATTGTTCGGGATGTTGAGGCCGAACTGTTCCTCCCCGATCTCAGCGGCCTGAAAGGTGACAATCGGGCTCGTCACGAGGCGCTTGGTCGCATCAAGAATGCGCATCGAGCGCATGGGCTGTGCCTGAGGCCGCAGAGCATCAAGAATATCGATCTTTTCAAGGATTTTCAGAGCCGGCACCATGAGCGCCGTCGTTCTACGATCGGCTTTGGCTTCGGGGCCGATCAGGGCGACCTGAAAACCGTCTTGTGCCAAAATGAGAGAACAGAGCATACCGGCAGGGCCGGCTCCGGAGACAATAATGTCTGGCGTGCTCATTTTTGCTCGCTCCGTATTTTCTGCTCTCCAGAAATAAGTAAGGCTGGCGCGCCTGACAAGGAACGCCGGCTTTACGTTTAGATCGGGCGGACCAGAACATGCTTCTTTTTGCCAAGCGAGAGCTTGATGACGCCATCGGTAAGGTCTGCATCAGTCAAGGTCGCACGTTCGTCGGAGACAGTTTTGTCATTGACACGAACGCCGCCGCCTTTGACCTGACGACGCGCTTCGCTATTGGTGGCGCAAAGGCCAGCCTGCACGAAAAGCGCCAGGACGCCAAGGCCCGATTTCAGTTCGGAGGTCGAGACTTCGATGGAGGGAAGGTTGTCGGCCAGGGCACCTTCCTCGAAGGTTTTCCTGGCGGTTTCCTCTGCTTCCAGCGCCGCTTCACGACCGTGCAGCATCGCGGTGATCTCGGTCGCCAAGATCTTCTTGGCTTCGTTGATTTCCGCGCCGCCAAGCGATGCGAGGCGCTCGATCTCGTCCAGCGGCATCATCGTGTAGAGCTTGAGGAAGCGACCGACATCGGCATCCTCGGTGTTGCGCCAATACTGCCAGAAGCCATAGGGGGCCAGCATGTCGGCATTAAGCCAGACGGCTCCGCCCAGGGACTTACCCATCTTGACGCCTGAAGAGGTCGTCAGAAGCGGTGTGGTGATGGCGTAGAGCTGTGGCGTGCCCATGCGATGGCCAAGATCTATGCCATTGACAATATTGCCCCACTGGTCCGAGCCTCCCATCTGTACACGAACGCCGTAGCGCTTGTTCAATTCGACGAAGTCATAGGCCTGCAGGATCATGTAATTGAATTCGAGGAAGCTCAGCGACTGCTCGCGTTCGAGCCGCAGCTTCACGCTGTCGAATGAAAGCATACGATTGACCGAGAAATGCTGGCCGACATCGCGCAGGAATTCGAGGTAGTTGATCGGGGCAAGCCAGTCGGCATTGTTGACGATCAGGGCATCGGACTTGTCGCCGCCGAATTTCAGGTATTTCGAGAAGACCTGCTGGATTCCGTCAATATTCGACTGGATCGTATCGAGCGTCATCAGCTTGCGCGCTTCGTCCTTGAAGGAAGGATCACCCACCATGCCGGTGCCGCCGCCCATCAATGCGATCGGTTTGTGGCCGGTTTCCTGCAGCCATTTGAGCAGCATGATCTGGATCAGACCACCGACATGCAGGCTCGAGGCCGTGGGGTCGAAGCCAATATAGGTCGGGACCGATTCCTTGGCATAGAGTTCGTCGAGACCACGTTCATCGGAGACCTGATGAATGAAGCCGCGCTGCGAAAGCGTCGCCAGAAAATCGGACTTGAAACCGGACATTGTCTTTCAACCTTGGTGTTTTTGATCTGCCACCTTGCTGGCGGCCAAGCGCGCTTTAGCGTCTTTGAGCAAAGAAGTCACATAGGAATGTGCCGCGGGGTCGGTGTTCACTGGAAAATCAATCTTCCAGCAGCCGTTCGAAGGACGATCGTCCTTGGCGTGTGAAGGAAACGATCCGCGTTTTACGGTCGCGCTTCGCCCAGCCAAGCGTTTCGATACGCGTGAGAAAGGCCCGTCCCAGACTGCCGGCGAGGTGAGAGCGCCTTTCGCTCCAGTCGAGACATTCTTTGCAGAGAGGAGCCTTGTGATCCCGCAGGGAAACGAGATCGACGCCGAAATCTGTAACGAACCTTGTGCCAGATTGAGTGAGATGGAGATCGCTACCCTGCTGCGAGAGCAGCTTGCGCTCCAGCAGCGTATCGAAGAGCCGCGTGCCCATCTCCCCGGCAAGGTGGTTGTAACAGACGCGGGCTTCGCGCAGGGCTGCGTCTCGTGGACCCGTGCGCGTGCGCAGATGACCGGTGCGGGCAGCAAGACCCATCAAAGCTTCCAACACATGCGCAACATCGTCACTGGAAAGAGAAAAATATTTGTGTCGACCTTGCTTGCGTGGCGCAATCAGCCCGCCCACTTCGAGCTTGGAGAGATGCGAGCTTGCCGTCTGCAGCGAAATGCCAGCTTCCTGCGCCAGCTCGCTTGCCGTCAACGCCTTACCCGTCATCAATGCGGAAAGGATGTTGGCTCGCGCGGGTTCGCCGATCAGGTTCGCCACATGCGCAATGTCTGGTCCTTCTTTCATAGTTCGATCATAATCGAAGCATTCGCGTTCCGCAATCCGGTAGGGTTTACGTATCGAAATGACGAGGAACCGAAGAATGTTGACCTGCGTGATCCGCTACGAGATCGATCCCACCAAGAAAGAGCAGTTCGTTGCTTATGCACGCAACTGGGGACAGGCGATCCCGCGTTGTGGCGCCGAGCTGGTTGGCTATTTTGCGCCACACGAAGGATCGAGTACGCTTGCCTATGGCATCTACAATATAGAGAACCTCGCGGCCTACGAGACTTATCGCGAACGCTTGGCTGCCGATCCGCTGGGGCGGGAGAATTATGAATTTGCGCAGCGAGAGAAATTCCTGTTGCGTGAGGACAGAACGTTTCTCAAGCTCGCGTCCGTCCCGCATGGAGAGAGGAAATGATTGCCGTCATTTTCGAGGTTTTGCCCGCAGAGGGTAACCGCCAGGTTTATCTGTCGATTGCTGCGACCCTGCGCGAGGAACTGGAGACGATCGAGGGCTTCATTTCCGTCGAGCGCTTTCAAAGTCTGACTAACCCGGACAAAATGCTCTCGCTTTCCTTCTTCGAGACGGAGGAGGCGGTGCAACGCTGGCGTAGTACGCGATTGCATCGGACGGCTCAGGCGAAAGGGCGCGGTGGTGTCTTTCGCGATTACCGTTTGCGCGTCGCGCAGGTGATTCGCGACTACGGCATGGGTGAACGCGACGAGGCTCCAGCAGATTCCAAAGACGCCCATGACATGGGGGCCTGACGCAAGGAATGCGGGCTGAGGGATGCCATGGAACCAACGGCTGTCTTCCGCATTTCTTTAGCTCAGACAGGTCGTGTCAATCGGGCGCGACGGTATAGGGCACAGGCGCGGTTTTCCCGATTTCCCACCTGGCCTTGGGAATGGCACCCACCCTTGTCCCGTCCGGCCTGTCCGTTCCCCCTCCAGTTTCCCGCAGGCTTCCCTGCCTGCGGGATTTTTTTATCTCCAGGTTAAAGCTTCTTTAGAGAAACACTGCGGCTGCGTTGGAGGCGCCGGAAACTCCGAGTTGCTTTTCCACCCCGATAAAACGGAAATTTGTTTTCATCCAGCAGCGGTTTATTGAACTAAATCGTTATAAATTCAGGTTGCGCGTCGTAATATGCTGTGATCTTTTCTTGCTGCTTCCTCGATGTCGAATTCCTCCCATCTGGAGACGGGTCAACGTGAGTGCACAGCATGTTTCGACCGGGCGATCGGTCTTGTCGCGACGCCTGCTTCTTCAGGGCCTCGGACTTGGATTTACTACGCTTGCCGTCAATGGCATTACGTCGGGTGTAAATGCACAGACGATGCAGAGCGGGGCACCGCTGAAGGTGCCGCTTCCTGGAGAGGCGCCGTTGAAGGTCAGGACCGACAGGCAATTGGGCACCATCGTCATCTTTGGATCGTCGACGGCGGCGGGTTGCGGCACGAGTATGTGGAAGCATGATCCCACGGCTGAAAACGGCTGGGACAGTCCGCCTTCATCTTGGGCGGGACGGTTCAGAGCCGCGCTCGCCGGCCGCGCAACCGTTATCAATCGCTCTATCGGCGGCACGAATACGGCGGACAGCCTGAAGCGCTTCGACACGGATGTCGTGCCACATGCACCCAATTTCGTGATTCTTGCGACCGGCTGGGCCAATCAAGTCGGGAAGACGCCCAAGGAGAGGGCGCAAAGCTATATCAATGATGCCTTGACGTTGGTGCGCAAGGTGCGCGCGATCGGTGCCGTGCCTATAGTCATTTGCGACTCCCCGCTCTCTGTAGGCGATAATGCCGCGCGCGTGGCGCAGTTCGAGGTCGGGCGCGCCATGGATGCAAACGGTATATTGCGCTGGTCGTTCTGTGGCACAGCAGCAACGGATACGTTCGGCTTTATGCCTGGTTTGACGCCTGACAATTATCACGGCAACGACGTGGCGCACGAAGCCTATTTCGACGCCGTGGATATTGGTATGCTCGACATGGCGGTGCAGACCAGTTCGCGTCGTCCGGTAAGCGCGGACAAATGCGGAGCGTGGACAATCTCGGAAACGTCTCCCACCAGACCCGCAGTGCGCATCGCGCCATTTTATCGCCCACGATCCTTTACTGCTATCTTAACCTTCAAACCTGCCGTTCCCGCGGCCGATATGGTACATGAAGACAAGATCGTCACCGCGTTCAACTATGTTGAGGGTGGTGAGGAAAAGCCGCTGCGTCTTGTAGCAGGGGACCGCTATCGCGTTCTCGCCGAGGGCAGCGACCGCGTTCTGATGGAAAGCGATCTCCCCGCGACCGACGGGGTGCCTCACCAGCATGCGCTGGTCTATAATCATCTTCGTGATGAACTGCGCTGGTATATGGATGGCAAGATGATTGACGCGGTAAGCGGCTTGCGCGGCGGAGAGCGTCTCGTGGCCTTCACCGCAGGTGGGGCGGACGGAATTGGCCAGGCACCAGTTGGCAGCGTTATCTCCGGTCTGCTGTTCTACCGTACGGCGCATTTGTCCGCGGAAATTTCACGCATCTATTCCGGGGACGTGGGGCGCGGTTCGCTTTCAGCGGATGTTGTGGATGGGGCGCTTTCAGGAGGCGTTGCGATCAATACCGTGACGACGCGACTTGATCTTGCTGTTTCGGGCGTTGCGGCAGCCCAAAGCCCGAGCAAGAATTGCGCTCCGGCAGTGGCGCTCAACCCCGAGGCCGCAAAGATCACGACAATCCGTTCGGCGCGTTGAGGAAAACATATCTCGCGGGGGCGTGAGATATGGAAAGGGGATGGCAACGGGGGCGGTGCCATCCCCTTTTTGCGAAGCGGAGACCCTCAAGGTCTGCTACGACTTCGCGCTACTTTGCCACTTGGGAGATCAATACCAGCGGCGACGCTGTTCCTGTTGCTGACTCTGGCCGATCAGGATACCAGCTGCGAGGCCCACAACGCCTACGATAGTGAGGAGTGTCGCGGCGGTTCCCGGATTTTCGCGCACAGCTTCCGTTACAGTGTGAGCTTGATCGCGAACCTGCGCCGCGGTACGGCGGGCACGACGGGTGGCTTCGTGATAAGCATGATCGGCCTGATCCCGCAGGCTGTCATAGCCTTCCGAGCTGCGGTCCGACATAGACTTGCTGATGCGTGCAATCTCTCGCTTCAGTTCTGCAACCTGCTTTTCGAGTGCTGCCTGAATATCTTCGGAACGTGTTTCAGCCATCTGGGCCTCCTGTTTCGTGCTGCATCAGGAACGGCGCCGTCTCGCTTCCGTTCCTTGCTTGCTCAAGATTTTTGCGCATGATCAGAAAAGCGAACAGTGTGATCACAAGAACTGGCTTGTTTCGAGGGTGCTTGAGGCGTTAGGGAAGGGTGCCTGCATCTTGCAGGCGATCTCAGGGCGGGGCGAAATTCCCCACCGGCGGTAAGTGGTCCACCACAAGCCCGCGAGCGGCCTTCCAATAAAGGCGGCAGATCCGGTGTAACTCCGGAGCCGACGGTTAAAGTCCGGATGAAAGAGATCGGTATGGCATTGCCGGTAGTTTTCCGGCACGGCGTCCGTCGGCCCTGATTCATGTCACGGCATAAAGAGAGGACGCCATCATGAATCAACTAACTCCCGCCAAGACCTTCGAAGCCGCCAATGGGACGAAGCGTATCGCCTTCATCCAGGCTTCCTGGCATGAAGATATTCTCGATCCTTGCTGGCAGGCATTTTCCGCCGACATTACCGCGCAGGGCAAAATCGCCGTCGATTTCTACAAGGTGCCGGGTGCCTATGAAATTCCGCTCTTTGCCAAGCGCCTGGCTCTGACCGGAAACTACGAAGCCATCGCGGCATCGGCATTCGTCGTCGATGGTGGCATCTATCGTCATGACTTCGTTGCTACCGCCGTCATCGACGGCATGATGCGCGTGCAGCTAGAAACGGATGTGCCAGTGCTGTCGGCCGTTCTGACGCCTCATCATTTTCATGAGCATGAAACACACCGTACCTTCTTCACAGTCCATATGAAGGAAAAAGGTCACGAGCTCGCCAAGGCCGCCATCTGGGCCGTGTCGTCTGCGGTAAAGGCATGATTGCTCGCTCATTCGCTTGAGGCATGGACTCATAAAGTTCCGAAAGCGATTCCGCTTCTCGCGGCATCGCTTTCTTTTATGGTTTTTTTAGAGCTAGACCCAGATGCGTGAGACGATGACGCCTAGAATGTACAAGCCGTTTGCGAAGAGCATGCAGAAGACGGCGAGCGAGCCCAGATCCTTCGCATGCTTGGCCGGTTGAGCGGTTTCGAGCGATATATAGTCAACGGTTTCCTCAATCGCGGTGTTGAGCGCCTCGATAGCAAGAAGGACGAGAAAGAGAACGATCAGCCCAAGGAACTGGAAGAGAGAAGCGCGCACCAGCGCAAACAGGAGGAGTGCTGCCAGGAAGGCTATAATTTCGTGGCGGGAGGCGGTTTCCCTGATGAGGCGCTTCGCTCCGGCAAGCGAATAGCCGAGGGCGGCAAAGAGATGCGAAAGCCCTTCCTTTTTTGGGAAGGCCGAGTTTTTCGTCTTGTCGGTCATAATGCGCCCTATCCATGTCGCCCCACTATCCGGGCGCTTCCACAATAAGTTCTAGACGCGAAGAAGTTCCCGTAATGCGAACCGAACCGCACCTTTTAGAGGGATCGGCCAATCTGCGTTCGAAAATGCGTGGTAGACGAACATCGTCTGCTGATTCAGATCGTGACATCGCGCCTTAATGTAACTATTATAGTTGCATGACAGGAAATCCTTTCGATGAGAGATCGGCCGCCTCCTACGGTGAGCGTCCATTCCGCCAGGTGCCCGGATATGGCGATCTTCTTCGCATGACGACGATGCTGCTGGCGGAACGCGTCCCTGTGGCTGGACGTGTTCTCGTCGTGGGGGCGGGCGGCGGACTGGAACTGAGGGCAATGGCCGAGGCGCAGACGGGTTGGCATTTCATAGGCGTTGATCCCTCCGCTGCAATGCTGCGTGTTGCTGCGACGGCGACGCGGGCCCATTCCGATCGCATCGCGCTTATTGAAGGACGCATAGAGGATGTGCCGGGCCAAAAGTTCCACGGAGCGACCTGTCTTCTGACTTGTCATTTCATTAAACGCGAGAACCGGCTGGAGACCCTTGTTCAGATCAGGCAGCGGCTGAAACCTGGCGCACCTTTTGTTCTCGCCCATCTCAGCTTTCCGCAAGAAGATCCAGAGCGGTCATTATGGATTGCGAGGCATGTCGCTTATGCCGGTAGTTCACTTGAAGCTCGCGCCGTCGAGCGTGCGCGGGAGGTGATGGCAACTCAGCTGACGATCCTCTCGCCAGACGAGGATGAAGCGATGCTACGAGCAGCAGGGTTTTCCACACCGAGTCTGATCTATGCGGGATTGAGCTTCAGGGGCTGGATCGCCTACGCGTAGAGGGCCGCCCAGCTGGTCCTTCCGACATTCATTGACCAAGCGAGGACTTTCCTGAGGATCATTGAGTTACTAAATTGTAATTTCCCGGTTCATTTCCTGTTCAGGCTTGCGACCTTACCAAGGGGCATCAGTTCTAGAGAGGAAGTTCCATGAAAAATGCAATCCGAATCATCATCGCAGCTGTCGCTGCTTCGTTTCTTCTCGCCCCTGTCGCTCAAGCGCAATCCCGTCATGATCACCGCCCAGGGCAGCACCATGTACAGAAGAAGCACCATGTGCAGAAGAAACACGAGGTGCGGAAGAAGCAGGCGCAACGCCATCACTGGTCGAAAGGCCAGCGCTATTCGGACTGGAGACGCCATGCCACGGTACGCGATTATCATCGTCATGGCCTGAAGCGCCCGGATCGGGGGCAGCATTGGGTTAAGGTGGACAATCAGTATCTGCTCATCACCATTGCCACCGGCTTGATCGCGGGGGCTGTGGCAGCGCGCTAAAACTCCTGGCCCCGTCGGCTACGGCGGGGCCAGCTTCGTTTTGCCGGGTTAGGAGCGACGGATTCCTCATGCTGCGTTCGGCGCGGCAGTTCAAGTGCGGGAATAGGATCGGTTGTAAGCTGCTTTCCTGGATGGATAGCCAAGCCCCAGCTCTTGGCGCCTTCAAGCGGAGTTTATCCCGCAAGACTTGCCTGAGGGGAGGCCGTGCAGCGAGAGACCTTCAAACATCGGCTTGCTGCGCATCCGGGATTAAAGGCGGGCGACCCGCGACGGGCCGCCGAAAGACCGTCGTTTTACGTATTTCTCGAATGGTTTGTTCATCGTTGAACCACATTTTGTAGCACACAATGTACCACAGCGCGGGCGTCAATAAACCCGAGCCTGATGCGGCGACGCCATCAAGTCGTTGAACCTATTGATTTTTATCAAGGAAAATTTTGACGCACTTGTAGCGTCAAATATTTATGGCTCCCCGGGCCGGATTCGAACCAGCGACCAACCGGTTAACAGCCGGTTGCTCTACCGCTGAGCTACCGGGGAACTCATGCGCCAGAAGGCGAGGCTGCCTATAGCACTCGGTTTTCCGTTTTGAAAAGGGGGAATTTTGATTTTTTTCAAAAAACGGCAAATCGGCTGTGAATTTATCCGGCGAAACTCTTTGGCGCTCCGGCGAAGCCTTGTCGGCCATCCGACGGAATAATCTTCTCGCGGTGGCGTATAAGGAATATCCGAAAAGTTTATGATTGGCATGGCAATTGCTGACCGTTGAGAATCGCTGGCTGTTGATACAGAAATGCCGTCGATGAAGAGGAAGTGGACGTATAGAACGTGCAGACATTCGAAAACAGAACGGTAAAAGTCTCGATCTTCGGTCGCAAGATCACACTGCCGCGCTCACGTCTGCTGCGAATCTCGCTGGGCATAGCCTTTGTCATAGGCGGTCTATTGGGATTTCTGCCGATTCTCGGCTTCTGGATGATACCCGTCGGCCTTCTTATCCTTTCCTATGACTTTGCCTCGATTCGCCGTCGCAGGCGGCGCAGCACACTTTGGTGGCATCGAAAGATCCGGCGTGAGCGCGCGGCAAAGCGAGGCAGGACGCCGTAGCGGCGCGGAAACGAGATGCGCAACCCGTTGCGCTTCCGCGACAGTGCGATCAAATCATTATCATAGCCTGGAAAAACAAAGGATAAGCGCATGGAGGTCGCTTGACGGAGCAGGTCCGACACCATATTGAAGCGCTCGCAGACGTGTTCTGCCGGCAAATTCCCTTTGCTTGAGGCCTCGTGGCGGAATGGTTACGCAGAGGACTGCAAATCCTTGTATCCCGGTTCGATTCCGGGCGAGGCCTCCAGCAAAGGGAACACGATGCATGGCAATGCGTCGCTCGATTGCGCGGCGGACTGAGCTGTCCGCCCAACCAATCGAAGCATTAATCTGTAATGTATCTTCTCAGGTGCATGCAGCGGGAAGGGCAGATGGCGGTCATGACGACGGAATTCGCTTTGCAGCGTAACAATATGGTCGAAGGCCAGATTCGGACCATCGACGTGACGAATCGATCACTGCTGGATGCATTGTTCGACGTTCCGCGCGAAGAGTTCGTTCCTGCTGCTAAACGCGCCATCGCTTATTCTGACCAAGATATCCTGATTCAGGCCGCGGGCGAAGGCCAGCCTGCGCGTTATCTCATGGAAGCTGCCTGTTTTGCCAAACTGGTACAGTTGGCCGATGTGAAGCCCGGCGACGTTGTTCTCGACCTCGGTTGTGGCCTCGGCTATTCGGCGGCTGTCCTTTCGCGTCTCGCGGGATCGGTTATTGCCGTCGAGGACGATGCGGACCTTGCCGCGGCAGCTTCCGAAACATTGTCCCGTCTCGGCTTCGATAATGTCGCGGTGGTAAACGCTCCGGCGGTCCAGGGATGTGCGAAGGAAGGCCCGTACGACGTGATCCTGATTGAGGGATCGGTCGAGGAAGTCCCCTCCGACCTATTCAAGCAGTTACGCGAAGGTGGTCGTCTCGTTGCCGTGGAGGGGCACGGGAATGCGGCCAACGCGCTCGTCTATGTACGAGACGGCGAAAATGTTACAAGCCGCAAGGCGTTCAATCTATCGATTCGGTCGATTGCGGGTTTTGAGAAAAAGCCGACCTTCAAATTTTAACCATTGCCATTGAGTGGCGGTGAGACCATTTTGCCGTAAGTGACGGGTAGTATGCTCGGGCTTACTTATCCTTGCGAAGGATTTCCGCTTTGCGTAAGCAATGGGAGGAGCGGGAAACCGAAGGTATTAATGTTGAGAGGGCTTAACGTGACAGGCATTCGTACCCGTGTCCTGGGCGCACTTTTGATTACGACTACGTTCCTCGGCTCGTCTCCGGTTTTTGCAGATAGCCTGAACCAAGCGTTGGCGAAGGCGTATCAGAACAATTCCACCTTGAATTACGATCGGGCCGGTGTTCGGGTCACCGACGAAGGCGTCGCGATTGCCAAGTCTGGTTACCGCCCGACGGTTAACCTGAACGGCACCGTGCAGCATAGCAATACGGACCGTGCACGCACGAACTCAGCAAATGGCGGCCTGCAGGTGCAGCAGAAGCTGTTCGACGGTTTTCAGACCCGCAACCAGGTGCGTGCTGCGGAAGCCGCAGTCCGCGCTGCCAATGCCAATCTGGGAAACAGTGAGCAGGAAGTTCTGCTGAATGGCGTTGCTGCTTATCTCGATGTCATTCGCGACCGACAAATCGCCGTGTTGCGTGAACGCAATCTTTCCTTTCTGAACGAGCAGTTGCGCGCGGCCCAATCGCGGTTTGACGTGGGTGAGGGTACCCGTACCGATATTGCGCAGGCGCAGGCGCAGCGCCAGCTGGCGATCTCGCAACTGGCCGCAGCGCGCGCCAGTGTGGGAGCAAGCGAGGCCATCTATTACCAGATCGTCGGTGCGCAGCCGACCAATCTGACGGCGCCTGGCCCAATTTCGAAGCTGTTGCCGAAGGGCATCGATCAGGCAGTGACGCTCGCTCTCACGACCCATCCGGCCGTCAAGGCGCTTGAGCACTCGGTCGATGTTGCGGGTTATAATGTAAAGGCGGCCGAAGGGGCGCTTCTTCCGCAGGTGAGCGCCTCGGCGACAGCGCAGCGCAGCTGGCAAGAGAGCGATTATGCGCCGGGTCTTCCTGGCGTGAGCAGCAACCAGGACGGTACCAATGATTCCGCGACAATCGGAGCGACGGTGACGATTCCGCTTTATTCGGGCGGTCGACTGGACGCGACGGTTCGCCAGACGAAGGAAAGCCTGAATCAGGCTCGCATCAATGTAGATGTGACGCGCGACGAGGTTCGCCGCGCCGTGACGGCTGCCTGGGTCGCGTACAATGCCAATAATCAGGCGGTTGCGGCTAGCCGCGAGGGCGTGCGTGCTGCGCGTCTCGCTCTGGAAGGCGTGGTCGAGGAACGCAATGTCGGCCAGCGCACGACGCTGGATGTCTTGCAGAGCCAGGCCGACGTGATCGACGCTGAAATCGCAGTCGTGCAGACGCAGCGCGATCTCGTCTATTCGAGCTATCAGATCGTTGCGGCAATTGGCGCTCTGAACGTCCGCAGTCTTGGCTTGCAGGTCGCCGAATACAAGCCGGAAGAGCATTATAACGCGGTCAAGGACAAGTGGCGTGGACTACGTACCCCGGACGGGCGTTAAGCTTTTTTAGCCCTTATGAAAAAGCGGTCGCAGGTCGGCCGCTTTTTTGATTCCAGAGCCGGTGCCTATATCCGGGTCGCAACGACTGGTTTGCCGGACCGTGCAAATCTGCACGGTTTCGTAGTTTTAGTGTCAAATATATAATGGTTTCCGAGATATTGCAGTGCAAGAGCAGCGCGATGACAGCAAGTTGTGCGTAGTTTGCGCGACACGGTGGCAGCGGATTCAAAGCCAGATTGTTTTGTGTTAACAAGTCGTAAATCATGGTGGCGACTCAGGTGGACAAGTTCCGTTTGAAAAGCCGCTTCGTGAACACAAATTCTGGCGGTGGATGATCATGGCACAGGCAAATAGCGCTCAGCGTGAGCCGACGATGGAAGAGATTCTGGCTTCCATTCGACGTATCATCGAGGACAGCGACGCAGGTGCCAAGCAGGCGAATGACAGCGTTCCACCAGTTAAGGAAGTAGCTGGGGCCGTCCGCCAGGAGCCAAAGTTCGAGGTTGTGAACAATCCAGCCCTGACTGAGCGAGTCGAGGTTTCGCGAGAAACCCAGATTGCCGAGGATAGGCGGAATGATGATTTCGATCTGGCTGCCGTCCGTGCCGTTTCCGATGTGCTCGAGCGTGAAATGCCTGCGCATGATGCCAATGCGCATGCGCCCCGACGGCAAGCAGAGGAGAGCAGCATGAACAATCAGGGCCGATTCGGTCAGGCGCCAAAGAGTGAGCAACCCGCATGGGACAGTCAGTCTCAGGTGGCTCCGACGCGTGAGCGGATCGAGCCAGCGATGCAAGCTGCGAAGCCGAGCTTTGCACCGACAGCCCCCCGCTCCCTGGAGGGCGAGGGGCAAGGTGTTTATCGCCAGACTGCTCCGAGTGTGTCCGCTCGCGCAGAAGAAAACGTGTCGATTCAGTCGGCCATTGTGAATGTGCAGCCAGAATTGCAAGCGCCGGCTCCGCGTCAGGACGTTGCACGGCCGGACACGGAAAAGATGCTCTCCGAACAGGCGGGCCAGCAGATCGCGGCAGCATTTGGCGAGTTGAACGTTGCGCTTGAGGCTAATCGCCGCCGTGAACTTGACGAAATGGCGAAGACGATGCTGCGTCCGATGTTGCAAGATTGGCTGGATAACAACCTGCCAAGCCTGGTGGAAAAGCTGGTTCGCGAAGAGATTGAACGCATTGCGCGCGGCGGTCGATAAGCTGATTTTGATATCCGGACAGAAGGCCCGTTGCAGCTAGCTGCGGCGGGCTTTTTGAATGCCTGAATATCAGGCCGTGGGTGGACGCAGCGCTTGAGATGGTATCCGGCGGAAATGCCGCAGCGTGATGCGACGCGACCGAACATCTTCCGGTGGAAAATGCTCTCCATGTCTCCACACACTCATACTGCCGCATGGATATGAAACCGGCGTCGCGGTCCCACGGCGTCTGAACGTGCGTTGACTCAGGCGGCCCGTTCCGATTTACACGCATTAAACATTTGTCAGAAAAGTCCATAGGCGCGTGATGCTTGAAAAGACCTATGACGCAAAGAGCGTCGAGCCGAAGATCTCCCGGGAATGGCAGGACAAGGACGCGTTTCGTGCCGGTGCAGGCTCAAAGCCTGGTGCCGAGACGTTCACCATCGTGATCCCGCCACCGAATGTGACTGGCTCGCTGCACATGGGCCATGCTCTGAACAATACGATTCAGGATATTCTCGTGCGCTTCGAGCGCATGCGTGGCAAGGACGTTCTGTGGCAGCCGGGCATGGACCATGCTGGTATTGCGACGCAGATGGTGGTCGAGCGCAAACTGGCGGCCGAGAAACAACCGACGCGCCGCGAATTGGGCCGCGAGGCTTTCGTAGACAAGATCTGGGAATGGAAGGAAGAATCCGGCGGGTTGATTTTCAACCAGCTCAAGCGCCTCGGCGCATCATGCGACTGGTCGCGCGAGCGCTTCACCATGGACGAGGGGCTGTCTCAGGCAGTCCTGGAAGTCTTCGTATCCCTTTATCGCGACGGGCTGATCTACCGCGGCAAGCGGCTGGTAAACTGGGATCCAAAATTCGAGACTGCCATTTCCGACATGGAAGTCGAGAACAAGGAAGTCGACGGCCATATGTGGCATTTCAAGTACCCGCTAGCTGGCGGCGAAACCTACACCTATGTTGAAAAGGACGCAGGCGGCAATGTCACGTTCTCCGAGGAGCGCGACTATATCTCGATCGCTACGACACGTCCTGAAACCATGCTGGGCGACGGTGCCGTTGCCGTTCATCCTGATGACGAGCGTTATGCGCCGATCGTCGGCAAGCTGTGCGAAATTCCCGTCGGGCCGAAAGAGCATCGCCGCCTGATTCCGATCATCACCGACGAATATCCGGAGATGGATTTTGGCTCAGGTGCGGTGAAGATAACCGGGGCGCATGATTTCAATGATTATCAGGTCGCCAAGCGCAACCATATTCCGCTCTACCGCCTGATGGACAACCAGGCGCGGATGCGCGCCGACGGCGAGCCATATGCCTATTACGCCGAACAGGCGCAGAAGATCGCCAGGACGGGTGAGCTGCCAAGCGAGAACGAGGTCGATGAGATCAATCTCGTGCCTGAAGAATATCGAGGTCTTGACCGCTACGACGCGCGTAAGCGCATCGTAGATGCAATAAACGCCGAAGGGCTGGCCGTCACGACGCTGGACGAGGAAGGCAATGCTATTCCGTACGTCGAAAACAAGAAAATCATGCAGCCGTTCGGCGATCGCTCCGGCGTCGTCATCGAGCCAATGCTGACCGACCAGTGGTTTGTCGACAATAAGGCGCTTGCAGGTCCAGCGCTTGATGCCGTGCGGAACGGACGCACCAACTTTGTGCCCAAAAATTGGGAAAAGACTTATAATAACTGGTTGGAAAATATCGAGCCGTGGTGCATTTCGCGGCAGCTCTGGTGGGGTCACCAGATCCCCGCGTGGTACGGGCCGGATGGCAAGGTTTTTGTGGCCAAGAGCGAAAAAGAGGCGCTCGATCAGGCGGTTGAATTCTATCTAGCGGTGGATGGGCCGTGGAAGGCATTCGTGGAAGACAAGCTTGAGAACTTCAAGCCGGAAGAAATCCTGACCCGCGACGAAGATGTACTCGACACATGGTTCTCCTCAGCATTATGGCCTTTTTCGACGTTGGGATGGCCTGAAAAGACTCCCGAACTCGCACGTTATTATCCCACCAGCGTGCTTGTGACCGGCTTCGACATCATTCCATTCTGGGTCGTGCGCATGATGCAGATGGGTCTGCATTTCATGAAGGATGAAAGCGGCCAGGCGGTCGCGCCGTTCCACACCGTGTATATTCATGCGCTGGTTCGCGACAAGAACGGCAACAAGATGTCGAAGTCGAAAGGCAACGTCATCGACCCGCTGGAACTGATCGAAGAATATGGCGCGGACGCGCTACGCTTCACGCTGGCTATCATGGCAGCCCAGGGACGTGACGTGAAGCTCGATCCCGCGCGCATCGCCGGCTACCGGAATTTCGGCACCAAGCTTTGGAATGCGACACGCTTTGCACAGATGAATGGCGTTTCGGGCGCTGGTGATTTCACGCCGGGCGATGCAACGCAAACCGTTAACCGCTGGATACTGACGGAACTGTCACGCACTGTGGCGGAAGTGACGCAAGGTATTGAGCGCTATCGTTTCAACGAAGCAGCGGACGCAGCCTACAAATTCGTGTGGAATCAGTTCTGCGACTGGTATCTGGAGCTGTTGAAGCCCGTATTCATGGGGGAGGACGAGGCGGCAAAGCACGAAGCACAGCGTTGCGTGGCTTATGTGCTGGACGAGGCGTACAAGCTTTTGCATCCGTTCATGCCGTTCATGACGGAAGAGCTCTGGGGACTGACGGCGAGCGAAGGAGTGCGTGAGGGGCTTCTTTGTCATGCGGAATGGCCCGTTGCCGAGTTCGCCGACGAGGCGGCCGCAGGCGAGATCAATTGGCTGGTTGACCTGATCTCGGGAATTCGCTCGGTCCGCGCCGACAGCAATGTTCCAGCCGGCGCAATGGCGCCGCTGGTCATGGTCGCACCTGATCCACTGACGCAGGAGCGCGTCGCGCGCCACGAGGCCGTCATCAAGCGGCTGGCGCGCGTCGAGCATCTATCGAGTGCGACCGACGCCCCCAAGGGCGCTGCGCAACTCGTTGTCGGCGAAACCGTCTATTGTCTGCCCCTTGGCGCGCTGATCGATGTATCAGCTGAAAAAGCGCGTTTGCAGAAGGATATTACCAAGACGCGCAGCGAGATCGAGCGCATCGAGAAAAAGCTTTCGAACGAAAAGTTCGTCGCGAATGCGCCGGAAGAAATTGTTCTGGCCGAGCGAGAAAAGCAATCGGAGCTGGCTACGCTCCTTGCCAAGCTGGAAACCGCCTTATCGCGAGTGATTGAAGCAGAGTAGTTCCATTCGAATCAAAAGGATGGGAATGGAAGCCGGCACAAAAGCGCCGGCTTCTTGTTTTCCATCCGGGTGTTTTGGTTCTCTCCCTTGCGATCTAGTTCGAAGTAATGGGCGTGTGGCTTTTTCGCAACGGCGATCAAGTCCGTAGCGATTTCAGAGGCTTAATAAAATTCTCCATATATTTCCGTGGCTTGGATTTCTTTGACGTAAACGTAAACTGAAATTCACTATTTTTCGAAACATTTGAGTTTTCCGGCCGCCGAATGTTCTCGTTGCCAAGCCCTCTTTCAGTGCCGATAAAAATATCAAGGCCGCAAAAACGGTCTAAGGGGACATTCGGAGGACAGTAATGAAGAAGATGGTCACCATCGCGCTCGCAGCCGGCGCATCTGCCATGGCTGCTGGTAGCGCGACCGCAGGCGGTTTCTCTCGTGGTACGGCAGACACCGACATTCTTTACGAACAAGGCGACGTCAATGCCCGCGCTGGCGTGACCTGGGTCAATCCTAACCGAAAATTCCGTACCAATTCCAATCCGGCACTCGTGGGAACGACGTATTCAAAAGCATATGTCATCCCAAGCTTTGCTGCGAAATTCGGCAATGACAGGATCGCCTGCGCGGCGACCTATACCGAAGTCTATGGGGCTGCATCGGATTATGATTATGCGACATCTCCGGCCCTGGTTTCTCCGATCCGGAAAAACAGTGAAACGATCGGCATCGACGAATATGGTGCGACCTGCGCCGTCTTCGTCCCCATGGAGCGAGGCCGACTGGCCTTTCTGGGCGGTGTGTTTGTCGAAAAACTCGATTATCGACTGGATGGTCTCCTGCCAACGCCGTTGGGCAGCTTTCCGGTAAAGGTCAGCCTCTCAGGATCTGACGTGGGTTGGCGCGCTGGCGTGGGCTATGAAATCCCCGAGATCGCCTTGCGAGCGGAGCTTATGTATCGCTCTGCAACCGAACACAATCCCGACGGCACCATTACTGGTGCCGGGATTCTGGTTGGACAACCGCCAGCCGCTGTTCTGCCTGCATTCGGCGTGGGCGACTTGCCGCAAAGCGTTGAGCTGAAGCTCCAGAGCGGTATTGCGCCTGGTTGGCTGGCATTTGGTTCTATCAAGTGGACCGATTGGTCGGTCAATGAAACGCTCGACCTCGGTTTCAGTGGTCGCACTGCAAACAATCAGTATTATTGGAAGGACGGCTGGACCGTTACAGCAGGCGTCGGACATGCCTTCAACGAGCAGGTGGCCGGTTCGGTTGCCCTTCGCTGGGACCGTGGCGTCAGTACTGGTTACGACCTTTACGGAGACACCTACACCTTGGCACTGGGTACGTCTGTGAAGGACAGTGTTGGCGGTGAATTGCGTGCGGGCGTTGGTATTAGCTACCAGGAGGGGCCAGTCGCGCATTTGCATCCGGCAGGTTCGGAAAGCATGGAAGATGGCTGGGCCTATTCCGGTCAGCTTGGATACAAATTCCGCTGGTAATAGTAACTATTTAAAAGCCCTCGCAAACCGCTATTCGGGGGCTTTTATCACGATGGCATTATGGCCCGCCGATAACCGGGTTGGCAGGATGGGGGCGAATGAGCGTTACGTACGAAATCGTTTTCCACGTCAAGCCAGAGAAGCGTGCATTGTTTTTGTCGCTGCTTTCCGGTGTGCTTGATGCAATGCGGCACGAAGACACGTTTATTAGCGCCACGTTGCATGAGGATCCGTCAGATCCGCTGCGCTTCATGTTGATTGAGACGTGGCAGGATCATCAGGATGTGCTGGATGTGCAACTTGCGCGACCGTACCGCACTGAGTGGCATGCCAGTTTGCCAGCGCTTCTTAAGGAGGACAGGCTATTCAGCCTTTGGCGGGAGCTTCGAAACGATTCCCGTCGATAATGCACTCAACGTAATGCTTATCCTCAGACCGAATTTCCTCATGAAATGAATTTCTTAACCCATTCTGTTGCGAATATGCTTCATGAATGTGTGCGCAAGCAGTTGTGTTGAATCGGCAACAGTAATTTGCTGACGAATGCGCTGGAGGTTTCAAGGTCCAGATTGCCCCGTTCCCGCCATAAAGCAGGCGCACGCCGGAGATGTAATCTGTTTCAAGCATCGGTTCCCGGTTCTTGTGACAAGGGGGTTAGAGTGAACGTCAGGTTTGTGACGAAAGAACAGTTTCTGTCAGTTGGTCGTAACTTTACGACCCGAAGCGGATTCTTCTTCAAACCAGTAAAGGCGCGAACCCGGTCTTTCCCTCTTGCTATGACAGGCTTCGAACATGGCCCTAATTTGGACCAAAACCCAGCGCATTCTTACATTAACTTAAAGTGCGGCGACGAAAGTCGCGTTACATTGAACGCTTTCCTTGTGAGACACCGTGAAACACGGACGACGGGCGGATTTTCTGCACGCGTGAGGGAGTTTTGTGTCGGTACATTGGAAAGCGGAGCAAGAAACTCTGTTTGGGTGGAGCCGGCGTTTATGAAGAACGCGCTTCATCGTGGAAGAATGAAGATCATGTCGCATAGCATGTGCTGTGGCGTATTCATCAAATCGGGTGTGGAGCGACTTCGGATCTTTTCGAAGTGTCCGTCACCTCACTCCGCTCGAGTCAGCGCGATTGCGGTCCCTAACGTTGCCGGAATTGCGTTGAGTGCGTTTGTGTTACTTACGACAGTGGTGACGGCATCGGCTTTCGATCCCAATTCGATGGAACGCGATTTCGAACGCTCTCCCGGCGACGTTTTCAAGCTTGGTTTCTCCGCCTATAAAAGCGGCCACAAGGAGGAAGCAGTCGAAGCCTATCGTTATGCCGCCGACAATGGTCAGATTGGCGCTCGTTGGAAGCTCGCCCGCATGTATGCCGAAGGTGATGGTGTGCGTCAGGACGATTACGCCGCCTTCAAATTTTTCCACGAGATCATCGAACAAGACGTGGCTCCCGGCAGTCCGGAAGAAAGCTATGTGTCGGATGCCTTGCTTGCTCTGGGTATCTATATGAAGAAGGGCATCCCGGGTTCGCCCGTTGCCGCCAATCCAAGTGCAGCGCAAGACTTCTTCATGCGTGCGGCGACGACTTATCGCAATCCCGCCGCGCAGTTCGAGATGGGCAAGATGTTCCTCAATGGCGAGGGTGGGGTAAAGGCGTCGGTACGTCAGGCAGGACGCTGGTTGCAGCTCGCTGCTGAAAAGGGACATGCCGGTGCTCAGGCAACGCTCGGCAACCTGCTTTTCCAGAGCGGTAAGATGGTTCGTGGATTAGCCATGATGACGGCTGCCATGGAACATGCCTCGCCTGGTGATCGCGTCTGGATTCGTCGCATGCAGGAAGAGGCGTTTGCGCTTGCGCCGGAAACGGATCGCCGTACGGCTATCACACTTGCCGAAACACTTTTGCAGAACTCGGCACAGTAATCACGACTTGTCGGCACGGATATGCCGGCTTGATCTTTTCTTTCCTGACCTCCATCTGTGCGGCAATGCTTTCGCTGCCACCGCAAACCGGCTATGACCGGTCTTGCCAATAAACAGGACGTCGGAATTCCATGACTTCAGCCAATTCATCCGTATCGGTCGGCAAAGCCGTCTTTTCGTCTGCGAAGCCGTTTTCGCTGATTGCTGGTCCATGCCAGCTCGAAACGCGTGATCATGCTTTCATGATGGCGGGAAAACTCAAGGAACTGACGGATGAGCTGGGTGTGGGCTTTGTCTACAAGAGCAGTTTCGATAAGGCCAATCGCACATCGTTGAAGGGTACGCGTGGAGCTGGTCTCGATGCCGCTTTGCCGATTTTCGCCGACCTGCGCAAGGATCTCGGCGTCACCGTGGTTACTGACGTGCATACGGAAGAGCAATGCAGCCTGGTGGCGGAGGCTGTCGACGTACTGCAAATCCCGGCCTTTCTTTGCCGCCAGACCGATCTTCTGGTCGCGGCTGCCAAGACCGGCAAGGTTGTCAATGTGAAGAAGGGACAGTTCCTCGCGCCCTGGGATATGAAGAATGTTCTGACCAAGGTGACGGAATCGGGCAATTCAAATGTGCTTTTGACGGAGCGTGGCGCATCCTTCGGTTATAATACACTGGTCTCAGATATGCGCTCGTTGCCGATCATGGCTGATCTTGGAGCCCCGGTCGTATTCGATGCCACGCATTCGGTTCAACAGCCGGGTGGGCAGGGCGGTTCTTCTGGCGGTGAACGCAAGTTCGTACCCGCCCTGGCGCGCGCGGCCGTTGCGGTTGGTGTTGCCGGTCTCTTCATCGAAACCCATGAAGACCCGGATAATGCGCCATCCGATGGTCCGAACATGGTGCCGCTTGACGAGATGCGGAGGCTTCTGGAAACCCTCATGGAGATAGATGCCATCGCCAAGCGTGGCTAATTTCAGAGAAGGGCGGGGCATTCATGTCTCGCCTTTTCGTTACAGTCTGTTAGGGCGTCATTGCGTTTTCATCGGCATTGGCTAAGACAGACAGGCAAATTTCCGCACTGCCTTCCGTTCAGCGCGGGCTACCCAAAAAAGACAAAGGGCCAAGACGAATGACCGCAATCATCGACATTACCGGACGCGAGATTCTCGACAGCCGTGGCAACCCCACAGTCGAAGTGGATGTGACGCTGGAGGACGGCTCCTTTGGTCGCGCAGCCGTTCCTTCTGGCGCCTCGACGGGCGCCCATGAGGCTGTGGAATTGCGCGATGGCGGCGCACGCTATCTTGGCAAGGGGGTCGAAAAAGCGGTCGAAGCTGTAAATACCGAAATTTATGAGGCGCTTGTCGAGCAGGATGCTGAAGATCAGATACATATTGACCGCACGATGATCGAGCTGGACGGTACCCCGAACAAAAGCCGGCTTGGCGCCAACGCCATCCTTGGTGTCTCGCTGGCCGTTGCCAAGGCTGCGGCGCACGCCACCGGCCTGCCGCTCTATCGTTATGTTGGCGGTTCGAACGCGCATTTGCTGCCTGTTCCAATGATGAATATCATCAACGGCGGAGCGCATGCCGATAATCCGATCGACTTTCAGGAATTCATGATCCTGCCAGTCGGTGCGAATTCGCTGCGCGAAGGCGTGCGTTGGGGCGCGGAGGTCTTCCACACGCTGAAAAAGCGTCTGAAGGAAGAAGGGCACAATACCAATGTCGGCGACGAGGGTGGTTTTGCGCCGGACCTGAAGAGCGCCGAAGCTGCGCTCGACTTCGTTATGACTTCCATCGAGAAGGCAGGTTTCAAGCCGGGGCAGGACATTGCCATTGGACTCGACTGTGCCTCAACGGAATTCTTCAAGAACGGTGTCTATGACTACGAAGGCGAAGGCGTGAAACGTGATCTGGCTGCCCAGGTCGATTATCTTGCCAAGCTGGTAGAGGGCTATCCCATTATCACCATCGAAGATGGCATGGCCGAAGACGACTGGGAAGGCTGGAAGTTGCTCACCGACAAGATCGGCTCCAAGTGCCAGCTCGTTGGCGACGATCTCTTCGTCACCAACTCGGCGCGCCTGCGCGATGGCATCAAGATGGGCGTCGGCAATTCGATCCTCGTCAAGGTCAATCAGATTGGCTCGTTGACGGAAACGCTGGACGCGGTCGAAACAGCGCACAAGGCCGGCTACACCGCGGTCATGTCACATCGTTCCGGCGAAACGGAAGATTCGACGATCGCCGACCTGGCGGTTGCGACGAATTGCGGTCAGATCAAGACAGGCTCGCTGGCCCGTTCTGATCGTACCGCGAAATATAACCAGTTGATTCGCATCGAGCAGGAACTGGGCCGCCAGGCCAAGTATGCCGGTCGTGATGCCTTTGGCGTCAAGGGCTAAGAACGCCGCTCTTTAACCTCCCCCTTCGCTGGGGGGAGGTTTCTGCCGGTCGAAGCAGGGGCTGTTCCGAAGAAGTTTTCGTCTTTCGTGCCCTCCCATGTTCAAGGTGGCTCCCTGCCATGGCCGGGATTATGCCCTACACCCGCTTATTTCCTTTCCAAGCTCTCCCGTACGTAAACGCTCCATTAAGCAAGTTTCGGCATGGTCGAAACTGCGCCCTAGTGGGTGATTCATTCTGGTATTTGCGTGAGTGTGGACCCGGTATGTGGACCAAGCAGCATAAGAACCGTCCATGGGGCCGGCTAATCGTGCCTTCGATCGCGACGCTGTTCCTGAGCTATTTCGGCTTTCATGCCTATAATGGCGAATACGGGATCTATTCCAAATATCAGCTCATAGAACGTCGGGCAGGACTGGAGCAACAGCTTGCCGCCATTCGGGCCGAGCGCATGGAACTTGACAACCGCTTGAGCCTTTTGCGCGACGGAACGATCGAACGCGACATGCTTGACGAACAGGTGCGCCGAGTCCTCAACATGTCACAGCCAGACGAGCTCATTATCCTTGAAACTGGTCGAATTGTAAATTAACCAAAATCAAGTTAATTCAAAAAATCCCATAAAAATCAATATGATGCATAAAATTCAGGCTGCAATTTTCTGATTTCCCTTTTTATGCCGCCGTGCTAGTTTCCGCGCATCGCTGGAAGCAATGCGAACTTTTGTTCGCGCCAGGTGTTTCCAGTCATCTGCATCACCTTTTCAGGGAGTTTTGCATGGCGAGCGTAGCGAGAAAATCGCCCTCCAAGAACAACGCAGCCGCGCCCTTGCCGTCGCGCATGACGGCACCCAAGGCGGCCGAATTCAGCAAGGAGGAGGAGCTTTCCGCATATCGCGAAATGCTGCTCATCCGCCGCTTCGAGGAAAAGGCCGGCCAGCTTTACGGTATGGGTTTCATCGGCGGCTTCTGCCACCTTTATATTGGGCAGGAAGCTGTAGTCATCGGTATGCAGATGGCTCTCAATGAAGGTGACCAGATCATCACGGGTTATCGTGACCATGGCCACATGCTGGCGACCGGCATGACGGCGCGCGGTGTGATGGCTGAACTTACCGGGCGCCGCGGAGGCTATTCCAAGGGCAAGGGCGGCTCCATGCACATGTTCTCGAAAGAGAAGCATTTCTATGGTGGCCACGGCATTGTGGGCGGGCAAGTGTCGCTCGGCACCGGTCTTG
This sequence comes from Limoniibacter endophyticus, assembly GCF_014652835.1. Taxonomy (GTDB): domain Bacteria; phylum Pseudomonadota; class Alphaproteobacteria; order Rhizobiales; family Rhizobiaceae; genus Limoniibacter; species Limoniibacter endophyticus. The sequence goes on along the minus strand of NZ_BMZO01000001.1, from coordinate 443,840 downwards.
CGTTTTCGAACCACTATCGTGGCAACGACAATGTCGCCACGATCTATTTCGGCGACGGCGCGGCCAATCAGGGCCAGGTCTATGAAAGCTTCAACATGGCCTCGCTGTGGAAGCTTCCCGCCATCTATATCATCGAAAACAACCGCTATGCGATGGGCACATCGGTATCGCGCTCGTCAGCCGAAACCGATTTCTCGCAGCGTGGCGTTTCCCACCGCATTCCTGGTTTCCAGGTGGATGGCATGGATGTGCGCGCGGTCAAGGCTGCCGGCGATTTTGCCACGCAGTGGTGCCGTGACGGCAAGGGTCCGATCATCATCGAAATGATGACCTATCGCTATCGCGGCCATTCGATGTCCGACCCGGCGAAGTATCGCACGAAAGAAGAAGTGCAGAAAATGCGCGCCGAGCAGGACCCGATCGAACAGGTCAAGAAGCGTCTCCTGGAAAAGAAATGGGCTTCGGAAGACGAATTGAAGGCCATCGACAAGGATGTGCGCGATATCGTGACGGACTCGGCAGAGTTTGCCCAAACCGATCCGGAACCGGATCCATCCGAGCTCTACACCGATATTCTGCTTTAAGGAGAGCGCTCCATGCCTATCGATATTCTTATGCCCGCGCTTTCTCCGACGATGGAAGAAGGCAATCTCTCGAAATGGCTGAAGAAGGAAGGCGACAAGGTTGCCCCCGGCGACGTCATTGCCGAGATCGAAACCGACAAGGCGACCATGGAAGTGGAAGCGGTTGACGAAGGTACCCTCGGCAAGATCCTCATTGAGGAAGGTAGCCAGGGCGTGAAGGTCAACACGAAGATCGCCCTTCTGCTCGAAGAAGGCGAAGACGCGTCTTCGATTTCGGCGGATTCTTCCGAGGCAAAGGAAGAAAACAAGGAAAGCAAGCCGCAAGCGGAAGAAGCCTCCGGCGAGAAACCCGCTTCCGTTCAAGGCGACGAAGACAAGGCTAAGGTGCCTGCCGCGCCGAAAGCGCAAGTCGTTGCCGATCCGGACATTCCGGAAGGTACGGAAATGGTCGAAACCACTGTGCGTGAAGCGCTGCGCGACGCTATGGCCGAAGAAATGCGTCGGGACGGTGACGTTTTCGTCATGGGCGAGGAAGTGGCCGAATACCAAGGCGCATACAAGATCACACAAGGCTTGTTGCAGGAATTCGGCGCGAAGCGCGTTGTCGATACACCGATTACCGAACACGGTTTTGCAGGCCTCGGCGTCGGTGCTGCGATGGCCGGTTTGAAGCCGATCGTCGAATTCATGACCTTCAACTTCGCCATGCAGGCGATCGATCATCTCATCAATTCGGCTGCAAAGACGCTTTATATGTCCGGCGGCCAGATGGGCGCGCCGATCGTATTCCGCGGTCCTAATGGCGCGGCGGCCCGCGTTGGAGCGCAGCACAGCCAGGATTATGCTGCCTGGTACAGCCATATTCCCGGTCTCAAGGTCGTTCAGCCCTACACGGCTGCCGACGCCAAAGGCTTGCTGAAGGCTGCCATTCGAGACCCGAACCCGGTGATCTTCCTCGAGAACGAAATCCTCTACGGCCAGACCTTCGAGGTTCCGAAACTCGACGATTTCGTTCTACCGATAGGCAAGGCACGCGTGCACAAGAAGGGGAACGACGTTACCATTGTTTCCTTCGGCATTGGTATGACCTATGCCGTCAAAGCGGAAGCCGAGCTACGCGAAATGGGCATTGATGTTGAAATCATCGATTTGCGCACGATTCGTCCGCTTGATCTCGACACGGTAATCGAGTCGGTGAAGAAGACAAACCGCCTCGTCACGGTGGAGGAAGGCTTTCCGCAATCATCGGTCGGCGATCATATTGCCAGCCAGGTGATGCAGCGTGCTTTCGATTATCTGGATGCACCGGTCATCACCATTGCGGGCAAAGACGTGCCGATGCCCTATGCAGCAAACCTCGAAAAGCTCGCGCTGCCGAATGTCGGCGAAGTGATCGAGGCCGTCAAAGCCGTCACCTACAAGAAGTAAGGGAAGCGTCATGCCGATCAAAATCACGATGCCTGCCCTTTCGCCAACCATGGAAGAGGGCAACCTTTCCAAATGGCTGAAGAAGGAAGGCGATCAGATTGCGCCGGGCGACGTGCTGGCGGAGATCGAAACCGACAAGGCGACCATGGAAGTGGAAGCAGTCGATGAAGGTACATTGGCCAAAATCGTCGTTCCGGCTGGTGCGGCGGGTGTCAAGGTCAATGCGCTGATCGCGGTTCTGGCCGAAGATGGCGAAGATGTTGCAGAGGCAGCTAAGGCTGCTTCCGGACACGCGGCACCTGCGCTCAAGCAGGAAAAGGCAGAGGCAGCGTCTTCCAACGGCGATGCCAAGGCAGAATCGCCAAAGACTGACGAAAAGACTCCTGTAAAATCCGAAGCTCCGAAGCAGGAAGTGGCTCCGGCTACCCGAAATGGCGTTAGTAACCGTCAGTTTGCCACGCCGCTGGCGCGTCGTCTTGCCAAGGAGGCAGGCCTCGATCTTTCGTCCATGTCCGGGACCGGCCCGCGCGGGCGTATCGTCAAAGCCGACGTTGAGGCGGCTGCCAAGGGCGGCGTTTCCAAAAATGAGGCGACGGCCCCTGTTAAGGGCGAAGCTGCTGCACCGGTCGCATCAAAAGGCATGTCCGATGATGCCGTCTTCAAGCTTTACGAGGAAGGCTCCTACGAGCTCAAGCCGCATGACGGAATGCGCCGGACAATTGCCAAGCGTCTGGTGGAGGCCAAGCAGACGGTGCCGCATTTCTATCTCTCGCTCGACTGCAATATTGACGGGCTGATGAAGCTGCGCGCCGATCTCAATAATGCCGCTCCGAGGCGGGGCGACGGCGTGGCCTACAAGCTTTCGGTCAATGACTTCGTCATCAAGGCGCTTGCCCTGGCACTTACTGACGTTCCGGCTGCTAACGCGTCCTGGAGCGAGCAGGGCATGCTTGTGCACAAGCATGCTGATGTCGGAGTAGCTGTTGCGCTGGATGGCGGGCTGATCACGCCGATCGTCCGCAAGGCAGAAACGAAGAGCCTTTCCGCTATCTCCAACGAGGTGAAGGAATTGGCGGCGCGCGCCAAGGACAAGAAGCTCAAGCCGGAAGAATATCAGGGGGGCACGACCTCCGTGTCTAACCTTGGCATGTTCGGCATCAAGAACTTCTCGGCCGTCATCAACCCGCCGCAGGGCACGATCCTTGCCGTTGGTGCAGGGGAAAAACGCGCCATCGTGACGGATAATGACGAGGTGAAGGTCGCGACGATGATGAGCGTGACGCTTTCATGCGATCACCGTGCGGTTGATGGCGCCCTGGGGGCGGAGCTTCTGGCAGCGTTCAAGAGCCGCATCGAAAACCCGATGAGCATGCTCGTCTAAGAACGGGGGAGCCCGATGAAAAGCGTACTCTGCTATGGCGACTCGCTGACATGGGGCTCCCGACCGGACGGGCAGGGCAGGCATGCGCCACTAGACCGTTGGCCAAACGTGTTGCAAGAGGTTCTTGGAAGCGGCGTGCAGGTCATCTCGGAAGCACTCCCCGGCCGCACAACCGTTTTCGAGGATGGCACCGCACCGGAAAATCGCAATGGCGCAACGTTTTTGCCGACGGTGCTAACCACCCATTCGCCGCTCGATCTCATCATCATCATACTGGGCACCAACGACCTCAAGCCTTGGATCGCTGGGTCGCCTTTAGCCTCGGCTCGTGGGCTTGGACGATTGGTCGACACGATAGTGCGTCATGCCTATCCTGTCGGAGCGAAGGTGCCAGGGATCCTGCTCGTTGCGCCGCCGCATTTGACGGAGACGGACTGGGTCGATTTTCCGCTACTTTTCCCTAACGGAATTGCTCTTTCCAAAAAGCTCTCTGAACTATATGCATCTGTGGCTGAACAAAAGTTCTGTAACTTTTTCGATGCCGCAACGGTGTCCAGTGCATCGCCCCTCGACGGGATTCATCTGGACGGGAGAAATTCAAGGGCAATCGGCGAAGGACTGGCAGGTCCGGTCCGCGCGTTGCTCGACATCGGTTGAAGGAGATTATCTTGGCCGACACTTACGACGTCATCATCATCGGTTCTGGCCCAGGTGGCTATGTAACGGCAGTGCGCGCCGCTCAGCTTGGCTTCAAGACAGCCATCGTGGAGCGTGAGCATCTGGGCGGTATCTGTCTCAACTGGGGCTGCATTCCGACAAAGGCCTTGCTGCGCTCGGCTGAAATTCTCGACCATGCCAATCATGCCAAGGATTACGGTCTCAAGCTTGAAGGCACGATGACGGCGGATGTGAAGGACGTAGTTGCCCGTTCGCGCGGCGTTTCCGCACGTCTCAACGGCGGTGTCGGATTCTTGATGAAGAAGAACAAGGTCGACGTGATCTGGGGCGAGGCAAAGCTTTCCAAGCCGGGCGAAATCCTGGTCACCAAGACCAAAAAGGCTCCGGTTGAACCGCAGCATCCGCTCCCGAAGGGAGCATTGGGTGAAGGCACCTACAAGGCCAAGCATATAATCGTCGCCACGGGTGCACGCCCGCGTGCATTGCCGGGCATAGAGCCAGACGGCAAGCTGATCTGGACCTATTTCGAAGCGATGAAGCCCGCCGAACTTCCGAAATCGCTCGTCGTAATGGGATCGGGTGCAATCGGTATCGAATTTGCGAGCTTCTACAAGTCGATGGGCGCCGATGTGACTGTCGTTGAACTGATGGACCAGATCATGCCAGTGGAAGATGCCGAAATCTCGGCCTTTGCCCGCAAGCAGCTGGAAAAGCGCGGCCTCAAGATCATTACCGGGGCGAAAGTCTCCAAGGTCGAAAAGGAGGCGAACAGCATTACCGCCCATGTCGAGACCAAGGACGGCAAGGTCGAAAAGATCACGGCTGACAGGTTGATCTCGGCAGTCGGCGTGCAGGGTAATATCGAAAACCTCGGCCTCGAAGAGCTTGGCATCAAAACGGAGCGTGGCTGCATCGTCGTGGATGGTTATGGCGCGACCAACGTGAAGGGCATCTACGCCATTGGCGATGTTGCCGGCGCGCCGATGCTGGCGCACAAGGCCGAACATGAGGGTGTGATCTGCATCGAGAAGATCGCCGGTGTGAAGGGCGTTCACGCGCTCGACAAGAGCAAGATCCCGGGCTGTACCTATTGTAACCCACAGGTTGCCAGCGTCGGCCTGACAGAGGCAAAGGCCAAGGAAGCAGGTTACGACGTGCGCGTCGGACGCTTCTCCTTTGCTGCCAATGGCAAAGCGATCGCGCTCGGGGAAGATCAAGGTATGATCAAGACCGTTTTCGACAAGAAGACGGGGCAGCTTCTCGGTGCACACATGGTGGGTACGGAAGTGACCGAGCTTATCCAGGGCTTTGTGGTCGCCATGAACCTGGAAACGACTGAAGAAGAGCTGATGCACACGGTCTTTCCTCATCCGACCTTGTCGGAAATGATGAAGGAAAGCGTGCTCGACGCCTACGGACGTGCGCTTAACGCTTAAGGCCGTAATGCATTGAAGGGATGCGCGGCGAAGGGGTGATCTTTGCCGCGCATTTATCTATATAGGCAGGAAGGCCCCTTATACCGTCTGCTAATGCAGACGTCTGGGCTTCGACTGAAGATTTTAGGGACGAGAGATGGTCAACGTTCTCGACATGGTTGCCAAGCCGCGCCCGCGGCATCCGGAGAAGGCACACAAGCCCGACCAGGAGGTGTTGCGCAAACCGGACTGGATCAGGGTCAAGGCTCCGACGTCCAAGGGCTATCTCGAAACGCGTGGCATCGTGAAGGAGCACAAGCTCGTCACGGTGTGTGAAGAGGCGGGCTGCCCGAATATAGGCGAGTGCTGGGACAAGAAGCACGCGACCTTCATGATTATGGGCGAAATCTGCACGCGCGCCTGCGCCTTCTGCAACGTCTCGACCGGCATCCCGACTGCGCTTGACCCCGACGAGCCTGCCAATGTGGGCAAGGCCGTGCATAAGATGGGCCTGCAGCATGTCGTGATCACTTCGGTCGATCGCGACGATCTCGCTGATGGCGGTGCTCAGCATTTTGCCGACGTGATCCATGCGATTCGCGCTTCATCGCCAGGTACGACGATTGAAATCCTGACGCCGGACTTCCTGCGCAAACCCGGCGCGCTCGAAATTGTCGTGGCTGCACGTCCGGACGTGTTCAATCACAACCTAGAAACAGTTCCCTCAAAATATCTCAAGGTGCGCCCCGGCGCGCGCTACTTCCACTCGCTGCGTCTTCTGGAGCGCGTGAAGGAACTCGATCCGTCGATTTTCACCAAGTCGGGCATCATGGTCGGTCTCGGAGAGGAGCGCAACGAAGTGTTGCAGGTGATGGATGACATGCGCTCCGCCAATATCGACTTCATGACTATCGGGCAGTATCTCGCACCAAGCCGCAAGCACTATCCGGTCAAGAAGTTCGTCACGCCCGAGGAATTCGCGGGCTACAAGACAGTTGGCATGAGCAAGGGCTTCCTGCTTGTCGCATCCAGCCCGCTGACGCGCTCTTCCCACCATGCCGGCGATGACTTCGCTCGTCTGCGTGCAGCCCGCGAAGCATTCCTGGCCAAGAAGGCATCCTGATCTTACCGATGCAGAAATTCGAAACCATCCGTCGCGTGAAGCATTCACCAGAGCAGATGTTTGCTCTGGTGGCCGACGTCGAGCAATATCCGCAATTCCTGCCATTATGCGAAGCGTTGACGATTCGCTCAACGCGCGAGCGTGACGGTCATAAGCTGCTGATCGCGGATATGACCGTTGGCTACAAGGCTATTCGCGAAACTTTTACCTCCCAGGTATTCCTCAAGCCGGAGGAAAACCGGATCGAGGTTTCATACGTCGACGGGCCATTTAGGCACCTGAACAATATCTGGCGCTTCACTCCTGCCGAGGACGGCAGCGACGTTCACTTCTACATCGAGTACGAGTTCAAGAATCGCATCCTTGGTGCCCTCATGGGCACGATGTTCGAACGTGCATTCCGCACTTTCGCCGAGGCGTTCGAAGCCCGGGCGGATAAGGTCTACGAGATGCGCACGGCTTGAGATGCCCGATTTCACATTGTTAAGCGGTACGCCAGAACATTGATCTAGCGAATTCAGCTAACGCTGAATAAGTTTGTGCTGGCTTGTGAGAACGATGTGATGACGATAGTGCGTATGCCGACAGTGCTTGGGGGGCGCAAAAGGCATTAGGCATGATGAATATCCCCAAGCGTCTCGGACATATCTGGATTGGTCCGAAGACGCCGCCCTCAAACTGGATGCAGAGCTGGGCAAACAAGCATCCTCAGTGGCATTATCATCTCTACGACAATGCCTATCTCAGAGACGGCAATTTCCGCACACGAAAACAGATCGATGAATATATGAAGCGCGGCTGGTATGCCGGTGCTGCCGACCTCCTTCGCTACGAAATTCTCTACAAGAATGGCGGTTACCTCGCTGAGGCAGATAGTATTTGCCTTCATCCAGTCGATGAACTGATGCTGGATGGTGGAACACTCTATACAGTTTATGAGAACGAGTTCGTGCGCGGCAGGCTCGTCTCGCCGATCATCGCGGCAACAGTTGGAAACGCTTTCCTGGACGCGTTGCTCGACAGGCTGGCTGCGGTTCCGGTGAGCGAACTCGACCACCCATGGAAACAGACGGGTAATCTCTTTGTCGCCCAACTCATCGAAGAACTGCGGCCCGAGATCGTAATCTGGCCCTCTCACACGCTCATTCCCGAACATTACACAGGCGTCCGGTATAGTGGGGATGGAAAGGTCTATGCCCGACAACTGTTCGGCGAGACGCACAAGGCCTATCGGTTTTCGTCGCCCCTGGGGCGTCTCATGGAAATGCGCAAAAAGTTCTATGCCTCGCTCGCCAGGAAGCGGCTGCGCAGGCTCAAGCGCGCATCAGGACGTTAAAGAGCGGGTCAGCTTGTAGGCTTGAATGAGATTCGCCCAGAAGGAACGCGGCAGATTTCGCTGCTTCTTCTTTGCCAGGCGGTCATCTTGAAGCAGTGAACCGCCAAGCGTTTCGCTTCCGTCAGCCATCAGGTTCGGCGTGACCGACCAGACATCCAGGCCAAGCTCCCAGCCCCAGGAAAAATCCTCGTCAACGGCGCGGAAGAAGCGCTTGCGCTTGAGAAAATTTTCGGCAGTCTGGCGGTTAATAAGATAGCAGACTGCGCCCGACGCAGCGTATTTATACTGGACGATTTCCGTTGCGTTGAGTTGTTTACGTCTGCGGACGCGCTTGGGACGGTAATCGAAGAACTTGACCATGCCCCAATCCGATTGCTTATCGAGGCAGTCGGCGAGTGCCTCGATAAATTTTCTCGGGTCGAGGACAACGAAATCATCTTCCATGACCAGGAGATGTTTGGCGTCGCTTTCAAGAAAATTGCGCCAGATCGCACGATGGCCGCAGTAGACTGCGATCTCGCCTAGCGTGAGATCCCGTTTACTGAAGAGCAGATTCTTTACGGAAGTGTATTCCGACATGATCTGCGGGTCATTTTTGCTGAAACCTTGAATAAAGGTGCCGCTCAGACCGATCGTTTGCAGCTGTTTTTCTGCGTGGAGGCGGCGTGGGCCGCCTTCCGGCTGAATCGTCAAAATGGAAACGGCCAGCGCAAAATTTGCACGTGCATTCTGGTCCGCATTCGCGGTTGTTACTGCGTCAAGCAAGATATTGTCCCGAGGTTTGCCCCCGGAACGGTTTATTCTTCAGGTGAGAATACTGTTCAATTAGAGATGGTATCGTTCTGGTAGGAGCCTATTCGCTCAGCGCGGTCAATCCGAGCGAGAGCGCTGTCTTCACCGTCTCGTTTCGAACGTTGGCACGACCTATGTCACCGAAATGACGGGTCTGCACGATGGTTGCGCCGCCGGATATGGCAACGCCAAAGCAGACCATGCCGACAGGCTTCGTTTCAGAGCCTCCGTCAGGCCCTGCAATACCTGTTACCGAAAGGGCAATTCCGGCACCAGCAGCGGCGAGCGCACCTTCGGCCATTTCGCGGGCGGTCTGCTCGGACACCGCGCCGAATTCGTCCAGCGTCGCATTGGCTACGCCAAGCATCTCCATCTTGGCCTGGTTCGAGTAGGTGATGAAGCCGCGATCGACCATTGGAGAGCTGCCGGGAATTTCGGTGAGCGTCGCGATGATCAGGCCGCCTGTACAGGATTCAGCCGTTGCCACCAGAAGTGCATTGTCGCGGCAGGCACTCAGGAAACCAGTAGCGAGATCGCGCAACGCAGGGTTCATTCGGGAAGCTCTCCAGGATAGACGACCGAAACGGTCGCAAAGGCGGCAATGCCTTCGCTTCTACCTATGAAACCCAGTTTTTCATTGGTGGTTGCCTTGATGGAGATGCGACCCGCAGAAATTCCAAGCATCTCGTGCAAGGCTTGCGTCATCTCCGCGCGATGGGGGCCGACTCGCGGAGCTTCGCAGATCAATGTAATATCCGCATTGGCGATCCGGCCGTCTCTGGCGCGAACCTTCTCGACGGCGTGCGCCACAAAAATTTTGGAGGCGGCGCCCTTCCATTGCGGATCTGATGGCGGGAAATGAGTGCCTATGTCGCCATCGCCCAGCGTGGCAAGAAGTGCGTCGGTCAAGGCATGCAGGGCGACGTCTGCATCGGAATGGCCGACAAGGCGCTTGTCATGATCGATGTGGACGCCGCAGAGCCAGATGCCATCGCCTTCGCCGAGGGCGTGCACGTCGTAGCCGGTGCCGGTCCGCACGTCGGGGAAGAATTGGTGATTTCCGCCGCCGAGCCGCTGATCTGCCATCGCGATATCCTTTGCCCAGGTCAGTTTGACATTGTCGGCCGAACCCATGACGAGCCGAACCGAGATGCCGGCCCATTCCGCAATTGCCGAATCGTCGGTGAAATCATGGCGATCAGCCTGGAAAGCGCGTTCATGCGCTTGCAGGATCGATGCATACGGGAAGGTCTGCGGGGTTTGTGCACCATGCAAGCCGACGCGGGGCACCGTCTCTGCAATGGTGCCATCAGCCGCTTCCCGCTTCAGCGTTTCTGAAACGGGAAGGGAGGGCAGCACGCCGCAGTCTTCCGTTGTCAGTGCAATGGCGCGGGTGATCAGCTCCGCATCGATGAAAGGGCGTACGCCGTCGTGGATCAGCACCTTGTCGGGAGCGATATCACGCAAAGCAAGCAGGGCAAGCCGCGTGGAATCCTGACGTGTTGCGCCGCCATGAACCATAATGACGCGATCAACAAGAGGACCGACGGCATTCTCGAACAGGTCTTCGTCGTCGGGATGGATGGCGACCACGATTGGGCCGACCTCCGGATGGTCAGCAAAAGCCTCGAGCGTACGGCGGATGACGGGGACGCCGCCGATACGTCGATATTGTTTGGGGCCTTCATGTGGTTGACCGGCGCGCTCACCCCTGCCTGCGGCAACGATTACTGCTGCGCTCACGCCATTGGCATTCTGCTCGGAATTCGGGTATCTCTGATCCATCGCTGACGCATAATCGCGACATTCGCGAAAAACCAGAGCGAAGCGTCATTTTTCGCTGAAATCTGTTATATGTACGTTGCCTTGCGTTGAGTAATTGGCTAGAAATTAAGCAGAAGATATAATTGCATGGAAAATATGCATGAATAATCTTGCCGTTCTGGCACAACCTCTTGCTTTAGGCTCCAAGATAATCCGCAACCGGGTCTTTCAGGCGCCGCTCTCGGGTATCACCGATGCGGCAATGCGTAAGCGCGGTTTCGCGCATGGTGCGGGCCTCGTCGTGTCTGAAATGATTGCCAGTGGCGAACTTGCGAAAGGACGTAGGGAGAGCACCGTGCGTCTGGCTCGTCCCAATGTCGACATACACATGGTCCAGCTGGCGGGCTGCAAGGCAGACGCCATGCGCGAAGCAGCTATCATTGCTGTGGGTGAGGGTGCCGATGTTATCGATATCAATATGGGCTGTCCCGCCAAGAAGGTGACGGGCGGTTACTCCGGTTCTGCACTGATGCGCGAGCCGGATCATGCGCTGTCGCTTATAGAAGCGGTGACAAATGCGGTCGATATACCTGTAACAGTGAAGATGCGCCTGGGGTGGGACGAAGAATTCCTGAACGCGCCGCATATTGCCCGCAGGGCTGAAGCGGCAGGTGTTTCCATGGTTACGGTGCATGGCCGCACGCGCTGTCAGTTCTACAAAGGCCAGGCTGACTGGCGTGCGATCCGCCGCGTTAAGGAAGCCGTTTCGATTCCGGTGGTTGCCAATGGGGATATTGTCTGCGCGCAGGATGCAAGTACGGCACTGGAACAGTCGGGAGCCGATGCGGTCATGGTCGGGCGTGGCCACTACGGTGCGCCGTGGCTGGCGGGAGAGATCGCGGCGCAAGCGCGCGGTGAATACGCCCGCGGTATTCCAAATGATGCGGGCTCTATGGGGGAATATGTAATCGCACACTATCAGGACATGCTCTCGCTTTATGGCGAGCAAAGCGGTTTGCGTCAGGCGCGTAAACATCTTGGATGGTACCTCGAACGCCACTGCCCGAGTCTTTCGGACGCGGAGCGGGCCGCGATCATGATCAACGTGGATCCAGCGAATGTGTGTCTTCTGTTGGAGCGGGCGTTCAATCAGCATTTCGGCCAGAAAGCCGCCCTTCGCGAGGTTGCATGAATTCGCTTAAAAGCGCGTCGGAGCTGTCCACCATTCTTCTCGACAGTATTCCCCACCCAATATTGCTGATCGGTCCGGAGGGGCAGGTCGCCTATGCCAACATGCATGCCGAGAATTTCTTTCGTTCGAGTGCAAGCGTACTTGCGCGGGAGACATTGTCACAACTCATTCCATTTGGAAGTCCCGTATTGACGCTTGTCGAGCAGGTGCGAGACCGCGGTGCGCCGATGAGCGAATATCGCGTCGATGTGTCTTCGCCTCGCATAGGAGTGGAGAAAGTCGTCGATCTTTACGTCTCCCCTGCCGCCGAAATGCCAGGGCATATCTCCGTCATGCTGCAAGAACGCTCCATGGCAGAGAAGATCGAGAGGCAGATGACCTATCGCGGTGCCGCGCGCTCGGTGACGGGTCTGGCTGCAATGCTGGCACATGAGATCAAGAACCCGCTTTCCGGCATTCGCGGGGCAGCACAGCTGCTCGAGATGGCGGTATCGGACGAAGATCGTTCGCTGACACGGCTGATCACCGAGGAGACAGACCGCATCGTTGCTCTGGTTGATCGTATGGAAGTGTTCTCCGACGAGCGGCCTATCGAGCGCACGCCGGTCAATATTCACGTCGTTCTGGACCGGGTGAAGGCGATCGCCCAGAACGGCTTTGCGAGGCATATAAAGATCAGTGAAAATTACGATCCTTCCTTGCCCCCAGTCTTTGCCAATCGCGACCAGTTGGTGCAAATCTTCCTCAACCTGATCAAAAATGCCGCGGAAGCCATCGGTAACAGGGCAGGTGGAGAGATTATCCTCTCTACCGCCTTCAAGTCTGGCATTCGGGTATCCGTGCCGGGAACAACGGATCGCGTATCGCTGCCGCTGGAATTTTGCGTACAGGACAATGGACCGGGCGTGCCGTCGGATCTGATACCGATCCTCTTCGACCCGTTCGTGACAACCAAGACCAACGGGTCGGGGCTGGGCCTGGCGCTGGTTGCCAAGATCGTCGGCGATCATGGCGGGGTCATCGAATGCGATTCAACATCGCGCGGCACGACGTTTCGAATCCTTCTTCCGGCCTTCAAGGGCAAGGCAGCAGCGATGCGGCTTGATAATGAGGACATGCAATGACAGTTCGCGGCAATATTCTTATTGCGGACGACGACGCCGCTATTCGGACAGTCTTGAGTCAGGCTCTGTCCCGGGTTGGCCACGAAGTGCGCGTGACCTCGAACGCCGCCACGCTGTGGCGGTGGGTAGCGGCCGGTGATGGCGATCTCGTCATTACTGATGTTGTCATGCCAGATGAAAATGCCTTTGACATGCTGCCCCGCATCAAGAAATCGCGCCCGGATCTGCCCGTCATCGTGATGAGTGCCCAAAACACCTTCATGACGGCGATTCGTGCATCCGAAGCAGGCGCCTATGAATATCTGCCAAAGCCGTTCGATCTGGGCGAGTTGCTGGCAATCGTGTCCCGAGCACTTTCCGAGCCGAAAAAGCCGACGGCTGAAAAACTGAGTGACGAGACGATCGATAACATGCCGCTAATTGGCCGCTCCGTCGCTATGCAGGAAATCTACCGGATGCTGGCGCGCATGATGCAGACTGACCTGACGGTCATGATCAATGGTGAGTCTGGTACAGGCAAGGAGCTGGTGGCGCGCGCGCTGCATGAATATGGCAAGCGTCGCGCGGGGCCATTCGTGGCGATCAACATGGCCGCGATCCCACGTGATCTGATTGAATCAGAACTGTTCGGTCACGAGAAAGGAGCCTTCACGGGCGCGCAGTATCGTTCGGCGGGGCGTTTTGAGCAGGCAGAAGGCGGAACGCTCTTCCTGGACGAGATCGGTGATATGCCAATGGAAGCCCAGACGCGATTGCTTCGTGTGTTGCAGCAGGGCGAATATACGACTGTAGGCGGGCGCACTCCGATCCGCACCGACGTACGCATTGTGGCCGCGACCAACAAGGACTTGCGCCAACTGATCAACCAGGGGCTTTTTCGCGAGGACCTGTTCTATCGCCTCAATGTCGTGCCATTGCGCCTTCCGCCTTTGCGCGAACGGTCGGAGGACATCGCCGATCTGGTGCGCCATTTTTTCAAGCAGGCAGAAGAAGAGGGCTTGCAGCCCAAGCGCATTTCAGCTGCTGGACTTGAAGCGATGAAGCGCTATAGCTGGCCGGGCAATGTGCGTGAGCTTGAAAATCTCGTGCGCCGTTTGGCCGCGCTCTATCCGCAGGATGAGATCTCGCTTGAAATCGTCGAAGGCGAATTGCAGACCGGGATCACGCCACTCAAGGTAGAAGAGGGCGAGACACCGCCAAGCAATCTCACAATTGCCGAAGCAACAGAGGCGTTTCTACAACGCTACTTCGCTTCCTTCGGCAATGATCTGCCACCGCCGGGGCTCTATCATCGCATCCTCGCAGAGATGGAGTATCCGCTAATTCTGGCGTCGATGACGGCGACGCGCGGCAACCAGATCAAGGCGGCAGAACTTCTTGGTCTCAATCGCAACACGTTACGCAAGAAGATCAAGGATCACGGCGTCAATATCTACCGCTCCTCAAAAGGCTGAGGCGTTGTTGGAAAACATTTTCCCACTTTGTGGAAATGTTGCACAATCGCCACATTGCGTTGCATATATGCGACGACTCTGTGACGATGCGTAGGTAATGACAAGCGACCTTTCTGCGGCTGCCAAGCCGTTATTCGCACAATCTCGTGCTGCGGAAGCCCGCCGGCTGATGGCGCTTCCGGGCATTATTGCTGTTGTCGGCTCGCTGCTGGCGGGTGCGGCTTCGTTTGCTATTCTGGTTGGCGCGACGCCAATCCAAGTGACGCAACGGACGACCCTCATCGTCATCCTCGTCAACGCGCTCTTCGTCGGATTGTTGCTATTGCTCATCGGTCGCGAGGCGCATCGTATCTATTCGGCGCGTCGGCGGGGCAAGGCAGCCTCGCGCCTTCACGTCCGTATCGTCACCATGTTTGCGCTGGTGGCGGCGATTCCGGCACTAATGGTGGCGGTTGTTGCCTCTATCAGCCTGGAAGTGGGGCTGGATCGATGGTTCGAGATCCGGACGAAAACCATTATAAACTCATCGCTGTCGATCGCCGAAGCCTATGTCGTCGAGAATGCCCGCAATCTTCAGGGCACGACGCTATCGATGGCGAATGACCTCGACCAGGGGCGGGCTCTCTATAATCTCGACCGGACCGGATTTCGCAATTTCATGACGAGGCAGGCGAATGGTAGGGCGCTCAACGCCGCTGCGTTGATTCGCGAGGATGGCTCGGTTGTGATGCAGGCGGACGCCGACCGCAATTTTGTGCTACCTGAGCCCCCGATAGAGGCGGTACAAACGGCAGGAGATGGCTTGCCGGTGCTGATCGAGCCACGTATTCGCAATATTGTCGGCGCCATTGTCAAGTTGCGCGAAATACCGGACGTCTATCTCTACACGGTGCGTCTGGTCGATCCGGAAGTGATACGTGCTCGTCAGATCGTGGCTTCGAACACCGACGAATATCGTGGCATGGAGGCTAATCGCCGGCAGGTGCAGCTTGCATTCGCGCTGCTCTACCTGGGGCTGGCACTCATCATTGTCCTGGCTGCGATCTGGACCGGCATTGCGTTGGCGGATCGTCTCGTGCGTCCAATCCGTCAGCTGATCGGAGCTGCACATGAGGTTTCGTCCGGCAATCTCAATGTTGCCGTGCCAGTTCGCCAATCCGATGGCGACGTCGGACAGCTTTCCGATACATTCAACAATATGATTCTCCAGCTCAACTCGCAGCGAAACGAACTGGTCGCGACGAAGGACCTGATCGACGAACGCCGCCGGTTCAGTGAAGCAGTGCTGGCGGGCGTGACTGCCGGTGTTATTGGCGTCGACGCACGGGGCATTGTCGATATCGTCAATCGTTCTGCCGAGTCCCTGCTCGGTCTAACCTCGGCGCGGGCAGTGGGACGCAATCTCTCGGCGCTCCAGCCCCACATCGGCCAGGTGTTTGAACTCGGCAGGACGTCCGGCAAGCGCGTCTATCGCGAACAGGTTACGTTTTATCGCAACGGTGCGGAACGCACTTTCAGCGTCCAGGTGACAATGGAGGAAACGCCGCAAGCGCGCGAGAAGAAATCTTATGTTGTGACCTTTGACGACATTACCGACCTCGTTCAGGCGCAGCGCTCCAGCGCCTGGGCAGACGTTGCACGACGTATCGCTCACGAAATCAAGAATCCATTGACGCCGATCCAGCTCTCTGCAGAGCGTATCCGTCGTCGTTACGGCAAGCAGATAAACCAGGACGACAAGGCCGTCTTCGAGCAATGTACAGATACGATCGTTCGGCAGGTTGAAGATATCGGGCGGATGGTCGATGAATTTTCGGCATTCGCGCGAATGCCGAAGCCCGAGATGCAGACTTCGGACCTGCGGGAGCCGCTGCGCGAGGCGTCCTTCCTTATCGAAGTCTCCAAGCACGACATTGAATTTCGTCGTTCTTTCGGCGACGAGCCGCTGCTCGGTAGGTTTGACGCGCGGTTGATGGCTCAGGCGTTCGGCAATCTCATCAAGAATGCCGCCGAGGCAATCGAGGGAAATGAGGAAGAAAATCCGGATCGCGGCGTGATCTGGGTGCGCGCGGCAAAGACAACGGGTGGAATCGTCGTTGAAGTTATCGACAACGGCAAGGGCCTGCCACGCGAAAACAGGCAGAAGTTGCTCGAGCCCTACATGACCACACGCGAAAAGGGTACGGGTTTAGGTCTTGCAATCGTCAAAAAGATCATCGAAGACCATGGTGGGGTTCTCGAACTGCATGACGCACCCGCTGACTTTTATGGCGGACGCGGTGCAATGATCCGCATGATCTTTCCAGCTGCGGAAAATCCGCGAACGGGAAGTGCCCATAGCATTGCAGACATATCGGAAACCAGGCGTCGAACCGGGCCGGAAGAAGTCTAGGCGATGGCTTTCAGGAAAAATATTGCAGCCGCTCTCGCAAAGCCTCGTGATGGCGTCTGCAAGGGAAGAGAAGATCGGTAATGGCATCAGACATTCTTATCGTCGACGATGAGCAGGATATTCGTGAACTGGTTGCCGGGATCCTCGATGACGAGGGCCACGAGACCCGTATCGCCCATGATAGCGACAGCGCGTTGGCCGCAATCGCGGATCGTGTGCCTCGTCTCGTTTTCCTGGACATCTGGCTGCAAGGCTCGCGCCTCGATGGCCTCGCCCTGCTCGACGAGATCAAGACGATGCACCCCGATCTGCCGGTCGTGATGATTTCGGGGCATGGCAATATAGAGACGGCAGTGTCGGCCATTCGGCGCGGCGCCTATGATTTCATTGAAAAACCGTTCAAGTCCGATCGCCTGCTCTTGATTGCCGAACGCGCCCTGGAAACCTCCAAGCTCAAGCGCCAGGTTTCTGACTTGAAGCAGCGTAGTGGCGAATCCTCCGAGCTGATCGGCATGTCACCGGCTATGAACCAGTTGCGCCAGACCATTGATCGTGTGGCTCCGACCAACAGCCGCATCATGATTATCGGCCCGTCAGGCAGTGGCAAGGAGCTTGTGGCGCGCGCCATTCACGCAGCTTCAGCTCGCTCGAAAGGTCCTTTCGTGACGCTGAACGCCGCCAGCATCACGCCGGAGCGCATGGAGATCGAGCTTTTCGGCACGGAGCCGAACGGCACCGAGCGCAAGGTCGGTGCGCTGGAAGAAGCGCATGGCGGCATTCTTTATCTGGACGAAATCGCGGACATGCCGCGTGAGACTCAGAGTCGGATATTGCGCGTGCTGGTCGAGCAGCAGTTCGAACGCGTCGGAGGAACGAAGCGTGTCAAGGTAGATGTCCGCATCATCTCGTCGACGTCGCGCAATCTGCCGGATCTGATCGGGGCGGGTCTGTTTCGTGAAGATCTTTACCATCGGTTGGCTGTGGTACCGGTCACGGTACCGGGTGTGGCAGAACGCCGAGAGGATATTCCGTATCTGGTGGACTATTTCATGCGTCAGATCGCACGTCAGGCGGGGATCAAGCCCCGCCGTATCAGTGATGATGCGATGGCAGTGTTGCAGGCCCATAATTGGCCGGGCAACATTCGCCAATTGCGCAACAATATTGAGCGGCTGATGATCCTGGTTCGCTCCGAAGACGCGAGCGCACCTATTACCGCCGATCTGCTGCCTTCGGAAATCGGGGACGTAATGCCGCGCGTGCCGAATCAGACCGACCAGCACATCATGGCGCTGCCGTTGCGCGAGGCGCGCGAACTGTTCGAACGCGAATATCTTTTAGCGCAAATCAACCGCTTCGGTGGCAATATCTCTCGCACCGCCGAATTTATCGGCATGGAGCGTTCAGCGTTGCATCGCAAACTGAAATCTCTCGGCGTCTAATCGGGAATTTATTCATGCGCGTCATCATTTGCGGAGCCGGTCAGGTCGGTTACGGTATCGCCGAACGCCTGGCGGCGGAGGCTAACGACGTTTCCGTGATCGACACCTCGACTGAACTCATACGATCGATGCGAGATACGCTCGATGTCCGCGGTTTTGTCGGGCATGGGGCTCATCCGGAGGTGCTGGAAGCAGCAGGCGCGGCGGAAGCCGACATGATTATTGCCGTAACCCTTTATGACGAGGTCAATATCGTCGCGTGCGAGGTGGCGCATGCACTGTTCAACGTGCCGACCAAGATCGCGCGCATCCGCGCTCAATCCTACCTCCAGCCACATTATCGCGATCTTTTCTCGCGCGATCATATACCGATCGACGTAATTATTTCTCCGGAACTGGAAGTTGCCGAGATGGTTCTGCGACGCATCGGCTTGCCAGGGGCAACCGATGTAGTGCGCTTTGGTGACGACAAGATCGTGATGATCGCCATCGAGTGCCTCGAAGAGTGCCCTGTCATCAACACGCCGCTGGCGCAATTGAGCGAGCTTTTTCCCGATTTACCGTCGACTGTCGTTGGTATTGTCCGAGATGATCATCTCTTCGTTCCGCATTCGGTGGACCAACTGTTTGCAGGCGACATCGCCTATGTTGTGACGACACGCGAACAGGTGCGTCGCACGCTCGGCCTGTTTGGCCATGAAGAGCAACTTGCCAATCGCATCATTATAGCCGGTGGCGGAAACATTGGCCTCTACGTTGCTCGGACGTTGGAAAAGATGAAGAGCCGCACGCGGGTCAAGATTATCGAGCAGTCAGGTGATCGCGCTATTTCCGTTGCAGAGGGGCTGGAACGTACGCTGGTTTTGAAGGGCAGTGCGCTCGACCAGAAGCTGATGACGGAAGCGGAGGTGCAGGACGCGGACCTGATGATCGCGCTGACCAATAGCGATCAGGTCAATATTCTGTCGAGCGCGATGGCCAAGCAGTTGGGCTGCAAAGCCAATCTCGCGCTCATCAATACGCCTGCCTACCAGGGGTTTTCCAAGACACTCGGTATCGACGCCTTCGTGAACCCGCGTGCGGTGACGATCTCACGTGTCTTGCAGCACGTGCGGCGCGGGCGCATTCGTGCAGTACACTCGATCGGCGTTGGGCAGGGGGAAATCATCGAGGCCGAGGCGCTTGACACGTCGCCTCTCGTGGGTGTTGCGCTTCGCGACCTTGAACTGCCGGATAATCTGCGCATAGGCGCGATTTACCGTAATGGCGAGGTAATCCGTCCGTCAGGAGGTCTCAAGATCAAATCGAAGGATCGCGTCGTGCTCTTTGCGTTGGCGGACGCAGTCAAACAGGTCGAGCAAATGTTCCGAGTGAGCCTCGAGTTCTTCTGATTCCGAATCAATTTCGTGATCCGCGTCTCGTCAATTATGCAATTTCCGGTAGTGCATTGAACGCGCGCACCGGATAACTACGTAATGCATACGATCCTGAAGAACGATCCGTGGAATTTCCGCCACGCTGGCCTCCCGGAACGCTACCTGTGACTTTTTTTACATTGCAGAAAAAAGGTCAGCCTGTTAACGCGTGTGTTAGGAAAGGCTTCGCTTTGCTCTAAAAAACAGTCGATGGCACCCTTCATGCGATGCAGTCGGCATAACGAAACAAGAACGTAGAACCAAGAGCATTGGTTTTGGGGACCTGCGAAAGAAAAGAAACATGGCAGAACGCACACAAAACTTGCAGGATCAGTTCCTGAACGCAGTTCGCAAGAATCGTACATCCCTCACAGTTTTCCTTATCAATGGCGTGAAGTTGACCGGCGTGATTACGTCGTTTGACAACTTCTGCGTGCTTTTGCGTCGAGACGGCCACTCGCAGCTGGTTTACAAGCATGCGATCTCGACCATCATGCCTGGTTCGCCCGTTCAGCTTTTTGAAGGCGAAACACCGGAACAGGACAGCTGATTGGCATCCGATTACAACGACAATGAGAGCGGCGAGCCGAGGGCCAAACGCGCCGCATTCGAAACGCATAAGGAAACCGGAAAGGCGCTTGTCGTCGTTCCGGTTTTGCGTGATTCCCCGCAGATCGATGAAGAGACAGGTCTTCGTCGGCTCATGCGTTCGCCAGAAGCGCGTCTGGATGAAGCCGTAGGCCTGACGGCCGCAATCGACCTCGATATTGTTCACGCGGGGATTGTGAATGTCGATCCGCCGCGACCGGCCACCCTGATGGGGACCGGCAAGGTCGAGGAACTGGCCGCGATCCGCGCCGAGACTGACGCCGAGTTGGTGATTGTCGATCATGCATTGACGCCGGTTCAGCAGCGCAATCTCGAGAAGGAGCTGAAGGCCAAGGTGCTTGATCGCACCGGGCTGATCCTTGAGATATTCGGCCGCCGCGCGCGCACCCGCGAAGGTGTTCTGCAGGTTGATCTTGCGCATCTGAATTATCAGAAGGGGCGACTGGTCCGTAGCTGGACGCACCTTGAACGGCAGAGAGGTGGCGCGGGCTTCCTCGGCGGCCCGGGCGAAACTCAGATCGAGGCGGACAGACGCGCCCTGCAAGAGAAGATCATCAAGCTCAAGCGCGAGCTTGAGCGCGTGCAGCGTACGCGTGAACTGCATCGTGCGAAGCGGAAGAAAATCCCGTTCCCGGTCGTTGCGATCGTCGGATATACCAATGCCGGCAAGTCGACACTGTTCAATCACCTGACAGGGGCGGAAGTCTTGGCGCAGGACATGCTCTTCGCGACGCTGGATCCGACGTTGCGCCGGGTCATCCTGCCATCTGGTACCAAGATCATCCTCTCAGATACGGTGGGCTTTATCTCTAACCTGCCAACGCATCTGATAGCGGCTTTCCGTGCAACGCTCGAAGAAGTGGTTGAAGCCGACCTGATCCTGCATGTGCGGGACATTGCCGATGCCGACAGCAATGCGCAAGCCGATGATGTGCGCCATATTCTCTCAGATCTCGGCATAGATGCAAGTGATGAGCAACGGGTAGTCGAGGTCTGGAACAAGGTCGATCTTCTGGACGAAACCGCACGCGACGCACTTGCTGAAAGCACTGCGGGATCGAAGCGCGCACATGCGCCTGTGCCGATTTCGGCAGTGACCGGCGAGGGGTTGGATCGTCTTGTGGAAGTTATTGAGAGCCGTATTTCTGGCCAGCTCGAACTGTTCGACGTCCTGATCGAACCGGGACAGCTCAATCTGATCGACTGGATTTATCGCAATGGCAATGTTCTTGAGCGCGAAGATCGCGAAGACGGATCGATCGCACTGACGCTTTCGATGCCAGTTGCCAATCGTCAGATGCTAGAGCGACGAATTTCCGGCGAAAACTAGGCGAAACCGACAAAAAGGTACGCGATCACGTAATTGCGCGACATTGAAAACTGTCATTTGATGTTCTCACAGGGATGATCTTGTTCAGGTGCGAATCTCACGAGAGGATGTTTCAATGACTGCATTTCGCTCTTCGTCCTTCAAGACGATTTCCAGACGGGCTTTTTTGACAGGAGCGAGCGCAGTGGGCGCATTAACGGTTCTGCATCCTTTTGCGGCGCGTGCGCAAGCCAATCAGGCGCATTTGCGGATCATGGAAACCACTGATCTGCACTGCCATGTCATGCCCTACGACTACTTGCCGATCGCGCCAATAACACGATGGGCCTCGCTCGTGCTGCAAGCTTAATCGACACGATTCGCGCCGAAGCCGGCAATTCGATCCTCGTCGACAATGGTGACTTTTTGCAAGGCAACCCGCTGGGAGACTATGTTGCCTTGCAAAAGGGCATGAAGGATGAGGATGTGCATCCAATCATCGCTGCGATGAACCTGCTCGGCTATGATTGCTCGACCTTGGGAAACCATGAATTCAATTATGGTCTGGATTTCATGTTCAAGGTGCTGAACGGGGCGGATTTCCCGTTCGTTTGCGCAAATGTGACCAAGGGCGCGCTAGGTGCCGATCCCACCAAAGACGCACTTTTACTCAAGCCGTATGTGATCCTCGATCGTAAACTCAAGGATGGCGCTGGCGAGGAACATCCTATCCGCATCGGCCTCATTGGCTTCGTGCCACCTCAGATCATGAATTGGGACGTCAAGCATCTGGAGGGTCAGGTGAGGGCGCGGGACATGGTGGCTGCCGCACGCGCCTGGGTGCCTCAAATTCGCGAAGAAGGCGCCGATATCGTCATCGCGCTTTCGCATTCGGGCATGGGGGACCTAAAAGAAGCAGAGAATCTCGAAAACGCTTCGCTGCTGATCGCGGGTGTCGAGGGCGTGGACGCTATCGTAACCGGTCACAGCCATCTCGATTTTCCCGGTCCCAAATTCGCAAACATGGAGGGGCTGGATGTGAAGAAGGGGCTGATCAACGGCAAGCCGGGGGTCATGGCCGGTTTCTGGGGCTCGCATCTGGGTCTGATCGATCTCTTGGTGGAGCGCGACGGTAGTGGCTGGCGGGTAATTAGCTCGACTTCGGAAGCCCGTCCGATTTCACGCCGGGATGGACGCCGCATCACGGCGATTGTGGAGAGCCGCGCCGATGTGGAAACGACCGTGAGGGCAGATCATGAGGCGACGCTTGCTTATGTGCGCACACCGGTTGGTGAAACCTCCGTGCCGCTCTATTCCTACTTTGCGCTGGTAGCGGACGACCCTTCCGTACAAATCGTAAATCAGGCGCAGAGCTGGTACATTGCCGATATGTTGAGGACAACGGAGTATGCAAGCCTGCCGATTCTTTCGGCGGCAGCGCCGTTCAAGGCAGGCGGACGTGGTGGGCCGGATTATTACACCGATGTCGCACCCGGGCCGCTGGCGATCAAGAATGTCGCTGATCTCTATCTGTATCCGAACACGGTGCAGGCAGTACGCATCAACGGTGCGCAGGTGCGGGAATGGCTGGAGCGCGCGGCTGGCATATTTCACCAGATCGAGCCGGGTGCAAAGGATGCTGTTCTGATTGACAAGAGTTTTCCGAGCTACAATTTCGATGTGATCGATGGCGTGACCTATCAGATCGACTTGTCGCAGCCATCGAAATACGGCGAGGAAGGTGAGGTTGTGAACGCTTCTGCCAATCGTATCAAGAAGCTTTACTTTGCCGGCAAGCCGATCGATGAGAAGGCAGAGTTCATCGTCGTCACAAATAATTATCGTGCTGGTGGCGGCGGCAATTTCCCGGAGATCGGCGCTGGCAAGGTGATCTTTGAGGCACCCGACACTAACCGAGACGTACTTGTGCGCTATATCCAGGAGCGAAAGACTATCGATCCGTCTGCGGACGGCAACTGGACTTTTGTACCCATGCCCAACACGACCGTGACGTTCGAGACTGGTCCTGCGGCCGCCAAATTCCTGGCCGACGTGAGGGGAGTGAAGATCGAGGAAGCGGGCGAAGGCGAAAACGGCTTCTCGATGTACCGAATCTTGCTTTAAGCTTACCGAACGGGATGATGAATATCGATTTTAGTTTAATTTCAATGGATTGAGCTAGTTAGTGAATGTTTCATTGCACTTTCTGTACACGAGCTGTTTTATGTCTAAATGCTCGGTTCGGAAACCCGCTTCACAATAGTGGAGATAGAATTCCCAGAGCTTCTTGAAGCGCTCGTCGAAACCGAGCGGTACAATCTTGTCCCACGACGCCTTGAAGCTCTGCCGCCATTCCGCCAGCGTCCGCGCGTAATCCTGCGCAAAAGCACGTTCCCGCAGAAAGGACAGGCCGTGTTTGTTTCCGAGTTTCTGGAGGATTTCAGGCGAGGGAAGCATCCCGCCTGGGAAGACGTAGCGTTGAATGAAATCCGGACGTTTGCGATATAAGTGGAACGCCTCGTTCTTGATCGTGATGATCTGAAAACCGGCTGTGCCGCAGGGCTTGAGGCTCTCCTTCACCTTCGAGAAGAAGATCGGCCAGTATTTCTCACCGACTGCCTCGAACATTTCGATGGAGATGATACGGTCGTACCGGTTCTTCTCGTCGCGGTAGTCTTGCAGCTTGATCTCGACCTTGTCGCTCAGCCCAGCCTTGATCATTCGTTCGGTTGCGAATTCGAACTGTTCCTTCGAAATGGTCAGACCTGTAACGCGACAGCCGATCTCACGCGCCGCGAACTCGGCAAAACCACCCCATCCGCATCCGATCTCAAGAACATGATCCTTTGCCGTGATGCCCGTGTCCTCGGCGAGGGCGCGATATTTCGCAGCTTGCGCGCTCTCCAGATCATTTGCGCCCTCTTCATAGAGCGCGGACGAGTAGGTCATAGAAGGATCGAGCCATTGCTTATAAAAGCGGTTTCCGAGGTCGTAATGGGCAGAGATATTCTTACGCGACCCGGATTTGGTATTGCGATTGGTCCAATGGCGAACGCGCGCTAACAGTTCTCGGAAGAAGCTCTTGTTGCCGGCCAGTTTTTCGCCCGCCTGCTCGTTTACGACGAAAAGCTCCAGGAAAGTCGTGACATTCCCGCTTTCCCAATCCCCATCCATATAGGACTCGGCAACGCCGATCGTGCTGCCGACAAGCGCGCGATCGATAAGGCGCCAATTATTGAGTGTGATATCGGCGTTCGGTCCGGTTTCCTTGCCGCTGACACGCAAAATCTTCCCGTTGGGCGTCGTAACGGTGAGGCTACCTTTTGGCAGCTCCAAAAGGGTTGCAAGTGCGAAGCGCGCACGCCATGGAAGATGCGCAGTTTCCTGTTTGAGATTGTCCTGTGTAAGAAGCACATGTTTGCCAGCGACAGTTTCCATGGTGCGTCTCCCATAATCGTCCTTCAGGCGATACTGCCAAATGCCCAAAGCGTCGTATCGCTATCTGCTAATACTGCTTCATGTCCTGATAGGTGACAAGGGCCCGCATGGACGACTGCTGGAAGGCGTTCCTGCTATAATTTCCGCTTAGCTGGATCGGCGGAAGGAATGGAGTGTTGACGCAGATGAGATGACGAGCCAAAAGGCTTGAAAATTTCAGGAGCTGCCATGATCCGTCACATCGTCCTTTTCACCGTTAAGCCCGGCGAAGATCGTGAGCAAGTTCGCAGTGAGTTGGCCCGCTTAGGCACGATTCCACATTCGCAGTTCTTCGAAGTGGTCCTGAATTCCAAGGTTGATCTCTATTCCAACGAAGTGGATATCGTTGTCTACGGAGAATTCGCGGACGAGGCAGCGCTCGCGGCCTTCAAGGCCGATCCCATCTATCATGAGACGACGGCGCTCGTTCGCCCACGGCGCGAAGTTCGCATGTCGGCGGACTATCGGACCACGAAAGAATAAGTACCTACTGCTTCAGCCTGCCATGCCGAGATGGATTACGGCCGGCACGTGATCGGACGGCTTTTCCCAGCCACGTACGTGTTTCTCGATATCGGCAGCGTCCAGATAGCGCGCGGCTTCCGGTGACAGCAGCAGGTGATCGATGCGGATGCCGTTGTTCTTTTGCCATGCGCCGGCTTGATAATCCCAGAAGGTATAAACGTCTTCATCCGTTACGTTGCGGATCGCTTCCGTGAAGCCAAGATTGACGAGGCGGCGGAATGCTGCACGCGTTTCCGGCTGAAACAGGGCGTCTCCTGTCCAGTTTTCCGGATGGCGCGCGTCTATTGGTTGGGGAATGACGTTGTAATCACCGGCCAGCACCAAAGGCTCTTCCAGCGCCAAACGTTCCTTCGACCACTCTTCAAGGCGGTGCATCCAGTCTAGTTTATAAGGAAATTTCTCCGTACCGACCGGATTTCCGTTCGGCAGGTAGAGCGAGACGACCCGGAGCACGCCTTTCGACGTGGAGAAAACGCCCTCGATGAAGCGCGAATGTGCATCCTCATCATTGCCAGGCAAGCCGCTCGTTACCTCGTCGAAGGGAAGCTTCGAAAGAAGGGCCACGCCGTTGAAGCCCTTCTGGCCATGCGTCTCAACATGGTAGCCGAGATCTTCGATCTCCATGCGGGGAAACGAGGCATCCTCGCACTTGATCTCCTGAAGGCAGACGATATCCGGCTCGCTTTCTTTCAGCCATGCGACGAGATTGCCGATGCGAGCGCGTACGCCATTAATGTTCCATGTGGCAATCTTCATGTCGATTCTTCCGTTGCTTCTGGTCGCGGAGAGATTAGCGACATGAGGTGCGGCTGTCATGCACCGCCGAACAGCTGAAAAGAGGTTAGATCGAAAAACTCGTACCGCATCCACAGGACGCGACGGCATTAGGGTTCTTGATCTGGAAGGATTGCCCCATCAGGTCATCGACGAAGTCAATGACCGAGCCGCCCATGTAAACGAGCGAAAGATCGTCTACGAGCACGACTGCACCATCGCGTTCGATGCGAATGTCATCTTCGTTTACGGAATCGGTGAGATCCATCTTGTAGGAGAAGCCTGAGCAGCCTCCGCCTTCGACCGTAATGCGCAGGCCGATCTTGCCGGGTTCCTTCTCAACGATGCGATTGATCCGCTTTGCAGCCGATTCCGTCATTTCGACGCTTTTGGAGGAACTGGTCATTTCCGTCACCTTGATTTCAAATCTATGCCATAGGTATGAAGCGCAAGCGAGTGCGTCAATGACAGAGGCGCACCGACCTTAGCATGTATGGGGCAGAACAGGTAGATCATGACAAAGGATGCGCTTTCCGAAATCGGTTTCGGCTACAGGCCGCGTGCGCCTTATGCATGCGACCCGGCCAGAACACGAGGCCGCTTTCACCCGGAGATAGAGAGTCCGACCCGCACGCCTTTTCAGCGCGACCGGGACCGGATCATCCACTCGACAGCTTTTCGCCGCCTCAAACACAAGACGCAGGTTTTTATCTCGCATGAGGCGGATCATTATCGTACGCGCCTGACGCATACGATCGAGGTGGCGCAGATTGCCCGCGCGTTGGCGCGGGCAATGCGGGGGGACGAAGATCTCGCCGAAGCGGTCGCGCTCGTTCATGATTTCGGTCACACGCCGTTTGGCCATACGGGTGAAGACGCGCTGCATGAGAAGATGAAGCCCTATGGCGGCTTCGATCATAACACCCAGTCCCTTCGCATTGTTACCAAGCTCGAGGCCCGCTATGCCGAGTTTGATGGCCTCAATCTCAGCTGGGAGACGTTGGAAGGTCTGGTCAAGCATAATGGGCCGCTGGTCGATGCGGCAGGCAAGGGGTTGAACGGGGAGGTGTCTGCGGCGGTCCTCGACTACTGCGCCACTCATGATCTTGAACTCGATCTCCACGCTAATCTGGAATCTCAATGTGCGGCTATCGCCGACGACATTGCCTATGACGCACATGATATGGACGATGGCCTACGGTCCGGCCTGCTGACCCTCGACAAGCTGCGCAACGTTCCCCTGATCAGTGATATTCTCGCCGAGGTCGAGGCGCGTTATCCCGACCTCGACCCGAGCCGAAAGGGGCATGAGCTGATGCGTCGGCAGATCACTCTGATGGTCGAGGATGTGATACGCACGTCCCATGCCAATCTCGAGCGTATCAGGCCGCAGAGCGTGGAGGATGTGCACAGGGCAGGAGAGACGATCGTTCGCTTCTCAGACGCGATGGCGGCAAAGGAGAAAGAGCTGAAGCGCTTCCTCTATGCCAATCTTTATCGTCATGAGGATGTAATGGCAGTGCGTGAGGGAGCGGACCAGATCGTGCGCGACTTGTTCGATCGCTATTTCGCTGAGCCTGACCTCATGCCTGACGACTGGCACAAGGGGCTTGAAGGAGCGAATGACGCGCGCAAGGCAAGGCGTGTTTCGGATTTTCTCGCTGGCATGACGGACACATACGCCGTCAATGCCCACAAGCGCTTGTTTGACCGCACGCCTGATTTACGGTAGGGCGAAGAAAATTCTCGGTCGGGTAGAAAAACCCAAGCGCCATGCACTGGAATGATTGCATCCATGAACATCTTTTCGGAATTCGCCGAGCGGATCAAAACCGCTATCGACATGCTCGATCTAAAGGGTGCGGAAGGGGTAAAGCCTGACTTGTCACGTCTGACCGTCGAGCCGCCGCGCGATGCCGCTCATGGCGATCTGGCTACCAATGCCGCGATGCTGCTTGCCAAGCCGTTGGGGCAGAATCCGCGCCAGCTGGCCGAAACTCTGGCTATTGAGTTGCGCAAGGATAAGGACATCGCTTCCGTCGATGTGGCGGGACCCGGCTTCGTCAATTTGACACTCGACAAAGGCTATTGGCAAAATTTTCTGACAGGTGTTCTGGACAAGGGACAGGATTTTGGGCGTTCGACTGTTGGAAACGGCCAGAAGGTCAACGTTGAATATGTGTCGGCCAATCCGACGGGACCGATGCATGTTGGACATTGCCGCGGTGCCGTTGTTGGCGATGTGTTGGCGAACCTGCTTTCTTTTGCGGGCTATGACGTTACCAAAGAATATTATATTAACGATGCAGGTGAGCAGATTAAGGTTCTTGCTCGCTCCGTGATGATCCGCTATCGCGAAGCGCTCGGCGATAAAGTCGGGGAAATTCCGGCGGGGCTCTATCCGGGCGACTATCTCGTGCCGCTGGGTCAGGCACTTGCGGATGAGTTCGGTCGCGATCTGTTGCAAAAACCGGAAGATGAGGCGCTCCAGCTGGTTGCCGACCGCTCTATCGATGCGATGATGGACATGATCCGCGAGGATCTGGCGCTGCTCAACGTGCACCACGACCTGTTCTTCTCCGAACGCACCTTGCATGCCGACAAGGCCAAGGCGATCCGCCAGACGATCAACGATTTGACGCTCAAGGGGCACGTCTATCATGGTACGCTGCCACCACCGAAGGGGCAGAAGCCGGATGATTGGGAGGATCGTGAGCAGACGTTGTTCCGTTCCACCGAGGTTGGCGATGACATGGATCGCCCGCTGGTCAAGTCCGACGGTGCCTATACCTATTTTGCCGCGGACGTTGCCTATTTCAAAAGCAAGTTCGATCGTCAGTTCAAGGAAACGATTTATGTCCTTGGTGCTGACCACGGGGGCTATGTGAAGCGGCTCGAAGCAGTTGCCCGGGCCGTTTCGGACGGCACCGTGAAGATGAGCGTCCTGCTCTGCCAGCTCGTCAAGCTGTTCCGCGATGGCGAGCCGGTGCGCATGTCGAAGCGGTCAGGGGAGTTCGTGACCTTACGCGAAGTGGTGGAGGAAGTAGGGCGTGACGCGATCCGTTTCATGATGCTCTATCGGAAATCGGATGCGCCGCTCGACTTCGATTTTGCCAAGGTGACCGAACAGTCGAAAGACAACCCCGTGTTCTACGTGCAATATGGATCTGCGCGCACGCATTCCGTCATGCGTCAGGCCAAGGAGCAGCTTTCCGATCTATCATTTGATCGGGCAACGATGACTGCGCACGTCTCGCGTCTGACGGATGAGAGCGAGATTGCGCTGATCAAGAAGCTCGCGGAATACCCGCGTCTGATCGAGGCCGCAGCTTCGGCGCATGAACCGCACCGGCTTGCGTTCTACCTGTATGAACTGGCGAGCGCGCTGCATGGGCAATGGAATCGCGGCACCGACCAGGAAGACTTACGCTTTGTTAAGGTTAATGATCCAGAATTGACACTTGCCAGGCTTGGGCTTGTGCAGGCGGTCAGTGATGTTTTGACATCCGGACTTGGGTTGATCGGGGCGGATGCGCCAGCCGAGATGCGTTAGTCTATAAGGTGGTCCGCCAATCTTTGCCCACATTAACCTGGTAGAAGGTTGGTAAAGCGAGACGTTGCGGCGTCCGTTTGAGTTTGAGTGCGGAAACCACCATGGCAGACAAAAATTGGCCAGGGCGCAGCCATGCACCCGAAACGGACAACGAAGATCCTTTTGCGGAGCTGACGCGCATCATGGGGTTTGATCCCCGTGAGCCGGTTGCGGCCAAGCAGCAGGCAGATGTCTCGTTCTCCACGGATGAGGATGATCTTGGCATAGATCTCGAGAAGGAGCTGATGGCTGATCTCGATCCGATCGAGGATGTACCTCAGCCTCGCGAGGATGCCGGTCAGGGCTTTGCGCAACAGGCGCAGGGGGCAAGTTCTTCCAGTGACGACTTCTACGGAGCACCGGCATCGCCGGAGGCGTCTGCCCAGCAATGGGATGCGGATGCGTTCTCAAATGTATTTGACGGTGTTTTCCAGCCGCGACCGGTTCAGGAGCAGGCGTCGCAAGAAAGCGAACAGATCGACGATTTCAGCTTCGATCTCGACGACGCTCTTGCAAATGAGCTTGGCATGCAGGAAGAGCCGCGGCATCAATTTGATGCATCTCCGGAGCCTGTTCAATGGCCGGAGCAGATACCTGCATCGGTTGAACAGGACGTTTATGCTCTGACACCCGATGCCGCTGCCGAGCAGGCAGAAGAAGCATATGATGCGCGAGAGTGGCAACAGCCACATGTGGCGCACTGGTCGGGCGAGGCCCAGTCTGCTCCAGAAGCTGGGCGGATTGCCAATGATCTCACCGAGCTGAATCTTGACGATTTCGATTTCAGCGAAACCGATGTGGTTGCTGAATCTGCACAGCCTGCGCAGGAAAACGACCTTTATGGCGTTTCATCGCAATGGGTTGCGACGCCTGCGTCTGATCCTCAGAGCTTCGAGGACGAGCTTTCGGCCTTTCTCGTTGGTGATGCGGATCCGGTCCAGCCGGCCGCGCAGCCTGAAACCGATGTTGCTGCGTATGAAGAGCCGCAGATGGCGCAGGCGACCGCGAAGGACGGCGACAAATTCTGGAATGAGTTCCAGGCAGATATGAACACGCCGGCGCAGACGGCTCAGGAAGAACCAACACTGGACGAGTTTGACGGCTTCGAACTCGACTTTGATGAAACGGTTGATCCCCAGGATGCGCAGCCTGTCAACGCTCTCCAAGTCGATGAACCCGGGTACGCAGATGACGACAGCCCCTTTGCGTCTTCGTATGCCGAGGAGCAACAGGGCGACGAAAGCTACAGCGAGTGGCAATCGCAGCAAGAGCAGGTTACGGCCCAGGAACAAGTTGATCCATTTGCAGCTCTTGAAAGCCTGAGCCTCGACACATTCGATGAAGAAAATGACGAACCGCGTATGAAAGCTGCTTTCGCGCCTATAACGGCGACGCAGGAGCAGTTGGCGCAAAACAATTGGTCACACGCGGATGTCGCCGAGGCGTCTGCGCAGTCCGTGCGTCAGGCCGTCGACCGTTCGCGAACCGATGTGCCGGAGATCGAGACGATCGATATCAACGAAGGAGCTGCGCCCCTTAAGGATGATCTCGATATTCCGGAATTCGAGTTCGAGCCGGAAGAGACGGTCAACGTCGTTGAGCCGCATGATGATTTCGAATCAGAATTATCCGGAGCGTTTGGAGCGCCGATACGTCAAGAGACGCCAAAGATTGCTCCGCCGGCGACCGTTGCAAGTGCTGCTGTGGAAGATGATTTCGACAATGAGTGGGAGCGCGATCTGAATGCGGCAATTGCCGGCGCAGGTTTAGGTGTTGCCGCTGGTGCCGTCGCTGGTGGCAGCCACAGCCCCACCAACGAAAGCCAGCCGATGCAAGAACAACGTCTCGGTGCCGACGACGATCTCCCGGACTACGCTTCGCATGGATCGAGCTATCAGCCTGTTCGCCAGCAAATCGCCAGCACGCCGCGCAAGTCCATCTGGCAAGACCGCAGCAAGTTGTTGATGGCAAGTGTTGCCGGCCTCGTTTTCCTTATCGGTGGCGCTGTCGCATGGGGCACATGGGGTGATGACGATGTGGGGGCAGACGGTGAGCCCGTCGTAATCTCCGCCGATGATCGTCCGGTGCGTATGCGTCCGGAAACCAGCGCTGGAGCTGAAGAGCCAACCGACAACAAAGTCTTTCAGACCATGGCCGGTAATGAGGGCGGGGCGCCGCAGCAGGAAACCCTGGCAGGCGGCGCGGAACAACCGGTCGATGTTTCAGCCATGCGCCAGAACGAGAATAACCTGCCGGGCGTCGACACTCCGGCGCTCGCTCCGGGTGTTGAAAGCGACAAGACGGAAGAGCGTGTGGCGCCGGCTTCTTCTGGGGCGGAGCAGGCCTCCGATGTTGCACTGGTGACCCCGCGTCGAGTTCGTACGCTTGTGGTTCGTCCGGACGGAACGCTGGCTCCGCGTGAAGATCAGACGCCTGCGCCCATTCAGTCACAGGCACAGACGGGGACAGGTGACGTACAGCAGGAATTGATCGCCTCTGTTCAGCCAAACGCCTCGTCCGTGCCGACGCAAACGGTTTCAACTACGACAATTGCTCCGCAGCCGCAGCCCGCAGCACAGACGCCTGCGCTAGCACCGGAGTCGCAACAACAGGCGGCTGCACCGCAGCAGACGACGACGCCGCCGGCTGCACCGCAAGCTGCACCTGCTGCTGGCGAGTGGTCGATCCAGATCGCATCCCAGCCTAGCCGCGAGGCTGCACAAGCGAGCTATAATTCACTGGCGCAGCGCTATAGTTCGATTCTCGGCTCGCGCAGCTACAATATTGTTGCTGCGCAGATCGAGGGCCGCGGTACCTTCTATCGCGTGCGTATTAATGGTGGCACGCGTGATCAGGCCGTTCGGTTGTGCGAACAGTACAAGGCCGCAGGCGGAAGTTGCTTCGTCTCACGCTGATTTTGCAAGGCATAAGATTTGCATAAAAACGCGACCTTCAAGGTCGCGTTTTTGCTATAAGAGGATGTCGTTATAAAGGTGTTCGCATGACTTCGATGAAGGCAATGATCCTTGGCTGTGCCGGCTTGACACTCCAGCCTTGGGAGGTTGATTTCTTTGCTGAGAACCAGCCCTGGGGCTTTATCCTTTTCGGACGCAATATTGCTGGCGCCGAACAGTTGAAGCGCTTGACCGCTGAGCTGCGGGCAAGCGTCGGGCGCGATGCACCCATTTTCATCGATCAGGAGGGCGGCCGCGTACAGCGCATCAAACCACCGCTTGCGCCACGTTATCCGGCGGCAGCGCTGTTCGGGGCGCTCTATGCGCGAAATGAAGAGAGCGGCATTCGTGCAACTTGGCTGCTTGGGCGGTTGCACGCCTTCGACCTAGCGCCTTATGGCATTGATGCGAACTGTCTGCCAGTTCTAGACGTGGGCATCGATGGGGCGAATGATGTGATAGGCGACCGCGCATTTGCTAAAAATGTCAATCCGGTTGCTATTCTGGGCAAGGCTCTTGCGGAAGGATTAATGGCCGGTGGTGTGCTTCCGACGATGAAACATATGCCCGGCCACGGGCGTGCCACCGCCGATTCGCATCTGCATCTGCCGCATGTTGCGACAACGCTCGACGATTTGCGGCAGCGTGATTTCGTGCCGTTCAAGGCGTTGCGCGATCTACCCGCGGCGATGACCGCGCATATCGTATTCGAGGCAATCGATCCGGCCGCGCCAGCCACTGTTTCGCCGAAGGTCATCTCTGAAATCATTCGGGGCGAAATTGGCTTCGACGGGCTGTTGATGAGCGACGATGTTTCGATGAAGGCGCTGAGTGGCGATTTTGGAGGCCGCGCCAAGAATATCATAGCAGCAGGTTGCGATCTCGTTCTGCATTGCAACGGAGACCGTGACGAGATGATCGCTGTTGCTGAAAATTGCGGTGTATTGGCGGGTAGGGGCCTTGAGCGTGCAGAGTGTGCTCTTGCGGTGCGCCGACGGAAAGACGATGCTGACGAGCAAACGTTGCGCGCAGAATTCGAAGCATTGATGGGTACGGCGGTTGCTTGATTAAAGAGGATTCAGCAGGCTTGGCGCAAGAAGTGGAACAGGACAAGCAGGGGGCGGGCCAAGCATCGATGGATGCGCTTTGGTCGGATGGCGCGACGCGCGCTTCCGACGATCCTGCACTGGTCGTCGATGTTGATGGCTTCGAAGGTCCGCTCGATTTGCTTCTGCACCTGGCCCGTATCCAGAAGGTCGATCTGGCGCGTATCTCCGTTCTGGCGCTTGCCGAGCAGTATATCCGTTTTGTCGACAAGGCACGTGAGCTGCGTATTGAACTGGCTGCCGATTATCTTGTCATGGCAGCGTGGCTCGCCTTTCTGAAATCCAAATTGTTGATCCCGAAACAGAAGAACGACGATGGACAATCGGGCGAGGAGCTAGCGGCTTTGCTGCAATTTCGTCTGCGTCGCCTCGAAGCTATGCGGGACGCTGCAACCCGGCTCGTCAATCGCAACCGGCTTGGGCGGGACGTTTTTCAGCGGGGTGATCCTGAAAACGTCGTTATCGTTCGCAACTCGATTTTCGAGGCTTCGCTCTATGACATGCTGACGGCCTATGCCACTATGCGCCAGCGGCAAGCTGTCACGAACGTGCAGATTGCCAAGCGCGGCGTCTGGTCCCTCAAGGATGCGCGTGAAATCTTGACGCGGATGCTTGGTCAGCTTGATGACTGGACGGCGCTAGATCATTTTCTCCTGCGCTATATGGTCGATCCGAAAGAGCGGGCGACTGCGGTGGCCAGTTCCTTCGCCGCATCCCTGGAATTGGTGCGTGAAGGACAGATCGAATTGCGCCAGACGGGAGCCTTTGCTCCCCTCTACATTCGAGGTGCGCAAGGCCACACGGAATCACCGCCAGAAAGCGAATCAAAATGACCGATCGCGAGAACATCGTTCCGTTTCCGCGTGAACCGGATGGTTTGGAGGCTGTTTCCCCGGCGGGGGATGCGATGCGCGCGCGTTTCTTCGAGGCCATGCGCATGGGCGAGGCGTTGGTTTTTGCATCCGCTTCGCCGGTGCCCGCAAAGGTACTTGCCGAACGTTTGCCGGACGGGACGGACGTTTCGGCGGTGATGGAAGAGTTGCGACGACTCTACGAGAAACGAGGTGTGAACCTGGTGCGCGTCGGTGATAGCTGGGCCTTCCGTACTGCTGACGATCTTGCCTTTCTGATGAGTCGCGACGCGCAGCAGTTGCGCAAGCTTTCGCGTGCTGCGCTCGAGGTTCTGGCGATTATTGCCTACCATCAGCCGGTGACACGCGCGGAGATCGAGGAAATACGAGGTGTGGAAACCTCGAAGGGCACCCTTGATACGCTGCTTGAAACGGAATGGGTGCGTATGCGCGGACGTCGTCGTACGCCAGGGAGGCCCGTTACATATGGTACTACGGACGCGTTTCTCGATCATTTCCAGCTCGAGGAGCTACGCGATCTGCCAGGTGTGGACGAGTTGAAGGGGGCAGGGCTCCTCTCTGCGCGCATGCCCTCGAATTTCTCCATGCCTTTGCCACCGCGCGATGCCGACGTGCTTGATGCTTCCGAAGACCCGCTGGAAGATATTGATCTGGAGGAGCTTGGCCTTTTGCCGCCTAAAGCCGATGAGGATTAGCGTAGGGCACTCAAAAGAGGTATAAAGGCGCTAACAGTTTGATTTCGGAGGCATACTTTCTACCGTAGAGCTAATTTCCCGGATGGTACGGTAAGAAAAATCGATCACGTTGCGGCGAGCATCACACAAAAGCTTGGGTTTTGTTCTATTTAAATGCAGAAGCGTTTGAAACCGGAACTCAAACGGAATAAGTCTCAGGCAAACATCTGCGAGAGAGAGTGGATAAATGGGTAGCTTTTCAATCTGGCACTGGCTGATCGTCCTGGTCGTCGTGCTACTTCTTTTCGGCCGTGGCAAGATCCCGGAACTTATGGGTGACATGGCCAAGGGCATCAAGAGCTTCAAGAAAGGCATGTCGGAAGACGAGGATGCGGCAGCTGCCGACAAGCAGAAGACCGTTGAGCACCGTGCGGAAGAAAACATCGCCGCCAGCGATCCGGCCAGCAAGGTCAACAAGCACTAGTCGCAATGTGCTTCGAAGGGTCGGATAGACAGCATGTTTGATATTGGCTGGAGCGAGATGCTGGTCATCGGCATCCTTCTGATCGTCGTCGTCGGTCCAAAGGACTTGCCGCGTGTCCTACGCGCTTTCGGTCAGGCGACGAAGAAGATGCGCGGCATGGCTGGTGAGTTTCAGCGCCAGTTCAATCAGGCGATGGACGAAGCCGAGCTTTCGGAATTGCGCAAGGATGTGAACGAGCTTCGCTCGCTCAATCCTAAAAGCCAAATTCAGAAGCATCTCAATCCGCTGCGGGAAGCTGCGGATGATCTGAAGAAGACGATGGATGAGCCGGGCAAGACCGCTGTTCCTTCCGAGCCGCTCAAGGGGGGGCGCGAAGGCGACGCGCTCGAGGACCCACTTATCAAGGCGGCGGAGCAGAATGCAGTCTCGACTGCTCCCGTGGTTGCAACGACTGCGGCTTCCGCAGGGACTGCCAAATCCATGGAACCGGTATCCGCGGATGTAGCGTTGACACCTGATCCGGCCGCGCCGAAACCAAAGGCGGCTAGAAAGACTCCCGTTGAGGCCGCGCCGAAGGCGAAGGCGACTGCACCTAAAAAAGCTGCGGCAACGAAGGCGACAAAGCCGCGTGCAACGAAAAAGAAGCCCGCCAGCAAGACGGATGAAAGCCAGTGACTGATTCTGAAAGAGACGAGGTCGATGCTTCCTCCGCGCCGCTCATCGAGCATCTGATCGAGCTGCGCAAGCGCCTCATGTGGGCGCTTGGCGCGTTCTTCATAGCGTTTATCTGCTGCTTTGCCTTCGCAAAAGAACTTTTCAACCTCCTGGTCATCCCCTTCAAATGGGCAGTGGGATTTGCCGGGCTGGATACGCAGCATGTCGAATTGATTTATACGGCACCGCAGGAGTTCTTCTTTACCCAGGTGAAGCTTGGCATGTTTGGCGGGCTAGTGCTGGCTTTCCCGATGATTGCCACGCAACTCTACAAATTTGTGGCTCCCGGTCTCTATAAAAACGAACGCAGCGCCTTCCTCCCTTTCCTCATTGCGTCACCAATCCTGTTTCTGATTGGCGCGGCGCTGGTTTATTTCTTTTTCACGCCGATGGTCATGTGGTTCTTCCTTGCCATGCAGCAGGTCGGACCGGACGAAGATATTCAAATCGCGCTTCTGCCAAAGGTTTCGGAATATCTTTCGCTTATCATGACGCTCATCTTCTCCTTCGGTCTGGTCTTCCAGTTGCCAGTGGTGACGACGCTGATGGTCCGCGTGGGCATGATCACCTCGGATTCGCTCGTTAGTAAACGCAAGTTCGCCATTGTTATCGCGTTCGTGGCAGCCGCCGTGCTGACGCCACCCGATCCGGTGAGCCAGATCGGTCTTGCTCTTCCAGCCATCCTTCTTTACGAGATTTCCATCTGGACGGCTCGGATGATCGAGCGCGACCGGGCCAAGAAGACGGTTGCCGATGCCAAGTCGGATGAGGCTGTCGACGAAGCCTGATTTTGCGTCACGCTTCCGGTTCATTACGTCCGGAGCAACCGGCCCTTTCACAGGGCCGGTGTTGCTTTGTTTAAATCATGAAATGCAGTCGGAAAGATCATGCTCGACATCAGATGGATCAGTGCGAATTCGGATAAGGCAATTGCAGCGCTGGTCGCGCGCGGGTGGCACAGCCAGGAAGCATCCGCCGAAATTTCCGCCATCGTGTCTCTTGACGAAGAGCGTCGTGGTCATCTGACGTCGCTGCAGAAGGCTCAGGAACGCCGTAATCAGGCTTCGAAAGAAATTGGCCAGGCGATGGCTGCCAAAGATATGGCAAAGGCCGACTCCCTTAAGGTAGAGGTCGCGCAGATCAAGAATGACGTGCAGGCTGGCGAAGCGCGCGAGCGTGAAATCGATCTGGCGTTGGCAGACAAGCTGGCGCGTCTTCCTAATGTGCCGCTCGAAGACGTGCCACACGGCAAGGATGAAGCCGACAATGTAGAGGTGCGCCGCGTTGGCGAGCCACGCGTCGAGGAAGAGTGGATCAAGGAACACTTCGAAATTGGTGAGGCGCTCGGACAGATGGATTTCGAGCGTGCGGCCAAGCTTTCGGGTGCACGCTTTACGGTGCTGTCCGGACAGATTGCGCGTCTGGAACGTGCGCTCGGACAATTCATGCTCGACACGCACACGCAGGAGCATGGCTATACGGAAGTGAATCCGCCCGTTCTGGTTCGCGATGAGGCGCTTTTCGGTACCGGCCAGCTGCCGAAATTTACTGAAGACCTGTTCAAGACGACGGAAGGGCGGTGGCTCATCCCGACGGCAGAGGTAACTCTTACCAATCTGGTAAGGGAAGAGATTGTCGACTTCAGTGACTTGCCGCTACGTTTTACTGCGCTGACTCCATGTTTCCGTTCGGAGGCTGGGTCAGCAGGTCGTGACACGCGTGGTATGTTGCGCCAGCATCAATTCAACAAGGTCGAGCTTGTTTCGATCACAGCGGAAGACAAGTCGCTCAAAGAACATGAGCGCATGACAGAGTGTGCAGAAGCCGTTCTGAAGAAACTCGAATTGCCGTTCCGTACAGTTGTGCTCTGCACCGGCGATATGGGTTTTGGTGCCCAAAAGACCTATGACATCGAGGTCTGGTTGCCGGGGCAGAAGACGTATCGCGAAATATCGTCCTGCTCGATTTGCGGAGATTTTCAGGCGCGCCGTATGAATGCGCGCTACCGGGCCGCTGGTGAAAAACAAACACGTTTCGTGCACACGCTGAACGGTTCGGGAACGGCGGTCGGCCGTGCCCTGATCGCAGTCATCGAAAATTACCAGAACGAAGACGGCTCGATCAGCGTGCCGTCTGCATTGCGCCCCTATATGAGTGGCGTGGAACGTATCGGAGCCTGATATATGCGCATACTTCTGACCAATGATGATGGCATCTACGCACCTGGTATCGCAGTGCTGGAAAAGATCGCTCGAGCCATCAGTGACGACGTATGGGTTGTGGCACCGGAGACTGATCAGTCCGGATTTGCCCATTCGCTTTCCATCTCTGAGCCGTTGCGCATTCGCGAGATCGACGATCGGCACTTTGCCGTGCGCGGCACGCCGACTGACTGTGTCATCATGGGCGTACGCGAAATCCTCGATCGCAAGCCCGATCTGATTCTTTCCGGCATCAATGCCGGGTCGAATGTCGCTGATGACGTGACCTATTCGGGCACTATTGCCGGCGCCATGGAGGGTACGATGGTCGGCATCCGGTCGATCGCGCTTAGCCAGACATTTTCTCCCAAGGAAGAAGGGGGGAAATACTCCTTCGATTGCGCGGAGGTTCACGGTGTCGAGACAGTGCGCAAGCTTCTCACGTTGGAACTGCCGGCGGGCACCTTCATCAATGTCAATTTCCCGGCATGCAAGCCTGGTGACGTTGCCGGGCTTCAGGTCACTCACCAGGGAAAGATGAATCACGGCCTGTCGATCGATGCGCGTGAGGACGGTCGCGGCATTCCTTATTACTGGTTGCGCTTCGGTCGCGCCAAATCCGACATCGTGGAGGGCAGCGATCTTGCGGCGATGCGTGATAACAAAATTTCGGTAACACCTCTTAAACTTGATCTGACGGATTATGCTTCGAAAGAAGCATTGGAGAAGGTGCTTGCCTAATAAGGGATCTGAACTGGAAGAGCTTGCTGCCTTCCTGTTGCGTTTACGGTCTGCAGGTCAATTGTCGCATGTGTTGGTCTCTGCTTTGGAGGCCACACCGCGTTCAATGTTCCTCCCTGGCGATATGAAAAATCTTTCGTGGTCGCGACGAACCATTCCAATCGCTTGCGGCGAGACGATCGAAGGCGCCGATATGCAGGCTCTTACACTTGCGGCGCTCGATCTCCAGCCGGGACAGCGGGTCCTCGAGATCGGTACCGGTACGGGTTATACCGCCGCTGTCATGGCGCGGATCGTTGAGCGGGTTACGACGCTTGAGTGCTATCAGACGCTCATCCATGACGCACGGCAGCGTTTCGAGGCGCTTGATCTCCGCAACGTCATTGTCAAGCATGTCGATGGTTCAAATGGTCTTGCGGGTGAGGGCCCCTTTGATCGAATCATCGTGTGGGCGGCTTTCGAGACGCTCCCGCGGGCGTTTCTGGAGCAACTCTCAAGCCACGGTATTCTAATTGCGGCCGTAGGGCCGGGCGATGGCGAACAGATTTTGTCGCGCATGACGAAGATCGGTTCGCGATTCGAAAGGCTTGATCTCTGGAGCGTGCGGTTTCAGCCGTTGCACACGTCACGCGCGAAGGCACTGTGATTTCGCAAGGGAAATCAACCAGTAATGTTAGTGTTTGCTAACAAATTTGCCGCAATTGCCTGTTTTTCGCCATCCCTTAACCGACCAGTAACATTAACGCGCTTTTATTGTGCTTGTGTTTGGTAGCGTGAATGGGTTCGGTTATGCGGGCGTTTGAAATTTTCCAGAACCAGCGCGGTCTTTTAAGGGTGTCCGTCGTCGTATTGCTCGGGGGCGTGGCCGCAGGCTGTAGCTCGGGTGCAACACGGTTTGCGGATGCGGTCGATGGTATTTCCACGGCCTCGACGGGACCCGCGAATTCCTCTCCGTATTCCACAAATAATAATGGCTATTCAGCTCCGGCCTACAATCAGAACATGGCCGCAGCGCCGGTAGCGGCAGCCCCCAATTCCACCGTCTCGCGTTCAGCGCTTGCACCTGCGTCCGGTTCGGCACCAGCCTTGGCGCCTGCTTACGGCAGCACTCCGCCGGTGCAGCAGGCGCAAACCCAAACCCCTCCCTCTGCCCCCGCGCAGCAGCAGGTTGCATCGCTACCCCAACAGACACCCACTCTTTCCGCTCCGCAGAATGGATCGGCACCCGCCGTTCAGCAGCAGACGGCCAATCCAGCCGCGCCTGCCAGTGGGGGAACGGGCGGTTATGTCGTCTCGGCGGGCGATACACTTTCCTCAGTCGCACGCAAGCATGGCGTTTCGGTTGAAGATTTGAAGCGTGCCAACAATCTCGACAACGGCTTGATTCGCATCGGCCAGTCCCTGACAATTCCGAAGAGTGGTGACACACAGGTCGCCTCAACGGCCCC
Source organism: Limoniibacter endophyticus (assembly GCF_014652835.1). Classification (GTDB taxonomy): domain Bacteria; phylum Pseudomonadota; class Alphaproteobacteria; order Rhizobiales; family Rhizobiaceae; genus Limoniibacter; species Limoniibacter endophyticus. The sequence goes on along the minus strand of NZ_BMZO01000001.1, from coordinate 402,840 downwards.
TGTCGCGCCCAAGCCGGAACAACCGGCCCCGGCAGTTCAGCAGCAGGCAGCAGTGGCGCCAAAGCAGGCGGAGCAAGCCGCGCCGGCTACCGGCAGCTATACCCCTCCAAGCCAGCAGGGCCAGAGCACATCGGTCGATGACGCGTCCAAGCAGGTTGCGTCCGCCCCGCAGACAACCGGTATTTCGAAGATGCGCTGGCCGGTCAACGGACGCGTTGTCACAACTTTCGGTAAAGGGACTGGCAAGAGCAGCGATGGCCTGGATATTGCCGTCCCGGTCGGCACGCCTGTCAAAGCTGCCGAAAACGGCGTTGTCATATATGCCGGAGATGGTCTCAAGGAATTCGGTAATACGGTTCTTGTGCGCCACGACAACGGACTTGTGACCGTCTACGGCCATAATAGCGAGATCAAGGTCAATCGCGGTGATAAGGTTAGCCGCGGTCAAGATCTGGCGCTGTCGGGTGCCTCCGGTTCGGCCGGTTCACCGAAGCTGCACTTTGAGGTTCGCAAGAACTCGTCACCAGTCGATCCGTCCACCTATCTCGAATAGCTCTTTTCCGGCTAGAAAACGAAAACGTCCGCCGCCTGCAATCGCGGCGGACGTTTTCGTTTTCATCAGGTTTCGCGCAGAGGCTGCCCGAGGCGGCCTGCAAGATCCTGGATGAACTGATAAGCTACGCGGCCGGAGCGGCTACCTCGAGTTGTGGCCCATTCAATCGCCTCGGCCCGCAATCTTTCGGCATCGATCTTCAACCCATGATGCGCGACATATGCATCGATCATCTGCAGATAATCATCCTGACTGCACTTGTGAAAGCCAAGCCACAGGCCGAAGCGATCCGACAGCGAGACTTTCTCCTCGACCGCCTCTGACGGATTGATCGCCGTCGAGCTCTCATTTTCGATCATGCTGCGCGGCAGAAGATGGCGGCGATTCGATGTCGCATAAAAGAGGACGTTGGCAGGGCGTCCTTCGACACCACCGTCAAGGGCTGCCTTGAGCGACTTATAGGACGTGTCGTCGTGGTCGAATGAAAGATCGTCGCAGAACAGTACGAAATAATGCTGGCTCGATTTCAACAAAGTCATCAGATGCGGCAGCGTGTCGATGTCTTCGCGATGGACCTCGATCAGCTTGAGCCGTTTCGAGGTTTCCTGTCTTTCATTAATGGCCGCATGAACCGATTTCACGAGCGATGATTTACCCATGCCGCGCGCGCCCCACAGCAGGACATTGTTGGCAGGTAGGCCGCGGCCAAAGCGCTGCGTATTGTCGAGGAGGATATCGCGTACATGATCGACACCGCGTATTAGGCCTATATCGACGCGGTTCACGCGGAGAACCGGATCCAGAGTGGTCTTTTCGGCGTTCCACACGAAGCAATCTGCGGAATCGAAGTCCGGATTTTCGGGCGCTGCTGGAGCCATTCTGGACAGCACATCGATCAAAAGATCGAGCTTTCGCTCGATCCGGCTCCAGGTCTCATCAGTCATTTTCGGCATTTCCTCCACAGTAGACGGCTTTTCGGCATGCACCATAGGACACAGATGTGTGATCTCGCAAACTTTCTGTAAGCTACGGAAATCATGGATTTATTTGCAATCTTCTGTCTGTTTTTGCAGGTCCCGGCAACGAATCCTTGCCGAACGGAACTACCTTTGTGATCTGCGTGAAGATGTTCCTTTGCGGAAAAGCCTGCACGGATCGCCGCCTCTTGTTGCAATGAGCGGCGCAAAGTCTATATTCCGCGCACATTTACAATGCGGCTTTTACGCCGAGATCCTGGGAGTTCTCCATGTCTTTCGTCACCCCGGCATATGCGCAGGCAGCAACTGGCGGCGCGCCTGAAGTGCTGATGTCTGTTCTGCCCTTCATTCTTATTTTCGTACTTATGTATTTCCTGCTGATCCGTCCGCAGCGCACCCAGATGAAGAAGCGCCAGGAACAGCTTAATGCGATCCGTCGTGGTGATACGGTCGTGACGGGTGGTGGCCTCTTGGGTAAGGTGACCAAAGTGATCAATGACAACGAGCTCGAAGTTGAAATCGCGCAAGGTGTCAAGGTCACCGCAATCCGTTCGTTGATCGCCGATGTCCGCGTCAAGGGCGAACCGGTCGCCAACGAAAATACCCAAAAATAGCCGTTAATCTAACGTACGTTTATTGATCCGCCATACTGGACGCCATTCATGTTCTACTATCCGCGTTGGAAGACCTTTGCCATTTGGGCCGTCGTTCTGCTTGGCATTATCGTTGCCTTGCCGAACGCCTTGCCGCAATCCGTGCTATCACGCGTGGAGGGATGGCTGCCGACGCGGACTTTGACACTTGGCCTTGATCTCCAGGGCGGATCTCACATTCTGCTGCAGGTTGATCGCCAGGATCTTATCAATGAGCGCGCGACTGCCGTACGCGATGAAATCCGTACGGCTCTACGTGATGCACGCGTCGGTTATACGGGGCTGACGGGGAGCGGACAGACCCTTCAAGTGCGCCTGCGCGATGCGGTCGATGCGGAGAAAGCACGCACGGCGCTCAACCCGCTGACCGAGCAGGTTTCTGGCGGGCTCTTCGGAACGACATTGTTGCGGGAAGTCGAAATCGACCAACCGGAACCAGACCTCTTCCGCATTTCGCTCACCAATGAAGGTATCGACCACCGCGTTTCGAACGCCGTGACGCAATCGATCGAAGTCGTCTCGCGTCGCATCAACGAGCTTGGTACAACCGAACCAATCATCCAGCGTCAAGGCGATGATCGCATTCTCGTTCAGGTTCCTGGTCTTCAGGACCCGGCGCGCCTGAAGGAAATTCTTGGCCAGACCGCCAAGCTCACCTTCCAGATGGTGGATCAATCGACGCCGGTTCAGGAAGCGATTCAGGGACGCCCTCCGGTTGGCACGACCGTCATGTATTCGCAGGACGAGCCGTCCGTTCCCTACCTGATCGAAGATCGCGTTATCGTATCGGGCGAAAACCTTGTCGATGCGCAGGCGACTTTTGAGCAGCAGACCAACCAGCCTGTGGTTTCGTTCCGCTTTGACTCGCGTGGCGCGCAGCGTTTCGGCCAAGCGACGCAGCAGAATGTGGGGCGTCTGTTCGCCATTGTGCTGGACGACAAAGTCATTTCTGCACCTCAGATCCGCGAACCGATCCTTGGGGGCAGCGGTCAGATTTCCGGTAACTTTACGGTACAGGGCGCAAACGACCTTGCCGTGCTTCTGCGTGCCGGTGCATTGCCCGCCGACCTGACCATCGTAGAAGAGCGGACGGTCGGTCCGAGCCTTGGTGCGGACTCGATTGCGGCTGGCGAAGTGGCGGCCGGCATTGGCACTTTGCTCGTCGTCATCTTCATGCTGTTTTGCTATAACAGCCTGGGCATCATCGCCAACCTGGCCCTGGTGGCAAATATCGGGATGCTGATCGCGATCTTGACCACTCTTGGTGCAACGCTGACCATGCCAGGCATTGCCGGCATTGTGCTGACGATCGGTATGGCGGTCGACGCAAACGTTCTGATCTACGAGCGTGTCCGTGAGGAACGGATGAGTGGAAAGTCGCTTATTCAGTCGTTCGACCAGGGCTTCCAACGAGCCATGGCGACTATTATCGATTCGAATGCGACGGCTTTCATTGCTGCCTTCATTCTTTTCTACATGGGCTCCGGACCGGTTCGCGGCTTTGCAGTGACCTTCGTTATCGGCATTGCGACCACCGTGTTTACGTCGGTGACTTTGACCCGTTGGCTCGTGTCTTTCTGGTTGCGTCGCTTCAAGCCTACGGAAATCCCGCGTGGTATCGCGGCGCGCCTTATTCCTGACGGCACGAAATTTCCATTCATGCGCCTGCGCCGACTAACCTTTACGCTTTCTGCGCTTGCTACGATCGCAGCAGGCGTATTGTTCATGACCAAGGACATGAATTACGGAATCGACTTCCTGGGCGGCTCGGTAATCGAAATTCAATCGAAGGAGCAGGTAGCCGATATCGCCGATGTTCGCGAAAAGCTTGCGGGACTCAATCTTGGTGAAGTTCAGGTGCAGGAGTTCGGATCACCGCGTGACGTGATGGTCAAGCTGCAGGCTCAGGAAGGCGGCGACGTCGCTATGCAGCAGGCGGTCGAGCAGACACGTGCGGCTTTGGGCGATCAATATGAGTTCCGTCGTGTCGAGGTCGTAGGTCCTACCGTCTCCGGCGAATTGGCGCTGGCCGGTACACTTGCTGTTCTTGCGTCGCTCGCAGCTATGCTGGTCTACATATGGATACGCTTCGAGTGGCAGTTTGGCGTCGGTGCAGTCGTTTCGACAGCACATGATATTGCGATGATGGTGGGTTTCTTCGTAATTTTCGGCATCGAATTCAATCTGACAAGCATCGCTGCCATCCTGACAATCGTCGGCTACTCGATCAACGATACTGTCGTCATTTACGATCGTATCCGTGAGAATTTGCGACGCTACAAGAAGATGCCCCTCGAAGAGGTCATTAACATCTCGGTAAACCAGACGATGTCGCGCACCTTGCTGACGGCGACGACTACTCTGCTGGCGCTGTTTGCGCTGTACTGGTTCGGCGGCGAGGTCATTAGCTCCTTCACCCTGTCGATGATTTTCGGTATTCTGATCGGTACGTATTCGTCAGTCTTCATTGCAGGGCCGATGCTCATCCTCTTCAAGTTGCGCCCAGACGCTTTTGAAGAGAAGGGAGAAGAGGATAAGGCACTGCCTACCGCAGGCGCACAGTTCTGATGGAGCAGAACAAGGGTATATTGATCCGCGAAGCGCATTTTCCCGGCAAGGCTCCTATTGAGGCTTACGGAAATGGTGGATTTCGCTTCGCGGATATGTCCCATAAGGGCTCGATCCTCTGTCTGCCCTCAGGGGTACACGGCTGGAAAGTCCAACCTGTCTGGCCGGTAGAAATTGAGGATCTGAGCCCGATTATCGCCGAAAAGGCGGAGATCGAGTTTCTCCTGGTGGGGACGGGCAAGGAATTGATGCCAATCCCGCGCGCCATGCGCGTTATGTTGAAGGAACATGGGCTTTCTGCCGATCCAATGTCGACGGGTGCGGCAGTCCGCACGTATAATGTGCTCCTTGCCGAAGAACGCCGCGTTGCGGCGGCCCTCATTGCCGTGGACGAGGCTTGACGCCTGATGGCCGACAGCGCCGATGCAATCGCCGCAGATTTACGCAGCGCCGATTCCGATCGTTATCTCGCGACGCTTTTCGCGCCTGCTGAAAAGCGTCGCGCCTTGCAGGCGCTTTATGCCTTCAATGTCGAGATCGCCGGTATTCGCGAGAAGGTGACGCAGCCACTCGCCGGTGAAATGCGTATTCAATGGTGGCGTGATCAGTTGCAGGCGGCGGCACGTGGCGCTGCCGACGCAGAGCAGGGGCATCCGGTTCTTTCCTCGTTGAATGAAGCGATCACTGTTTACGCTCTGCCTCTTCAAGCTTTTGACAACTATCTGGAAGCGCGAATTTTCGACCTTTATGACGATCCGATGCCGTCGAAGACCCATCTCGAAGGATATCTCGGCGAGACCTCGAGCGCACTGCTTCAGCTTGCGGCGCTCATTCTTGATCCGGTGAGCGCGGCAGGTTTTGCCGACGCTGCAGGACACGGCGGTTGCGCACAGGGAATGGTCGCGATTCTTCGAGCGTTACCAGCGCATCGCCGCCGCGGACAGGTTTACATGCCCGGAGATATTTTGAACGCGACAGGCTTGTCGGCCCAGGAATTCAATGCGGCAGGTGATGGGCGCAGCGGCATGGCCGTCGCCGCACTTGCTGCCGTGGCACGTCAACATTTGCGCGATTTCGAGAAGGCTGCGAAAGCTGTGCCTCCAGGCTTGCGCCCCGCTTTCCTGCCACTTTCCATAGTTGGGCACTATCTTGATCGGATCGAGGCAGACCCGCAGCGCTGTCTTTCTGCTCCCCCGTCTGTTTCCCCGCTCTGCCGTCATTTGAGTTTGCTTGGGCGTGCGCTTCGAGGGTGGTAGGCAAAGCGTTTTCCGATGCGCTATACAATGACCGAAACATGTCATGACCGAAGTGAGCCAAATGAACGTTCTGCGCATTGCAATCGCCCAGCTCAATCCAACCGTCGGAGATATTGCAGGCAACCTTGCCAAGGCGCGCGCTGCTCGGGCGGAAGCGGCACAAGCCGGTGCAGACCTCGTTCTCTATACGGAACTGTTTATTGCAGGGTACCCACCGGAAGATCTCGTGCTGAAGCCGGCTTTTGTCGCGGCTTGTGAGCGCACAGCCCTTGAGCTGGTGGCGGATACGGCTGACAATGGTCCCGGCATTGTCATAGGCACTCCGTTAAAGCGCGACAGCGGGTTGCATAACGGCGTTCTAATTGCCGATGGTGGCAAGGTGATTGCCGAACGCTTCAAGATTGATCTTCCAAATTATGGCGAGTTTGATGAGAAGCGCGTTTTTCAGGCAGGTCCCGAACTGCAAGGACCGGTCAATTTCCGCGGTGTGCGCATCGGCGTTCCTGTGTGCGAGGATATCTGGGGCAATCTAGGTGTTTGTGAGACGCTTGCCGAGAGTGGCGCCGAGATACTTCTGGTTCCCAATGGCTCGCCCTACCATCGAGACAAGATGGATCACCGCTATCAGGTCGCAATCCGGCAGGTTATCGAAACCAATCTTCCCTTGATCTATGCCAATCAGGTAGGAGGCCAGGATGAGCTCGTGTTCGATGGCGCCTCCTTCGCAATTTCTGCGGAAAAGAAGCTCGTCATGCAGATGAGCCAGTTCGAGGAAAGCGTTCTAGTCACTACCTGGAAGCGCGAGGAAAGCGGATTTGTCTGCGCGGAAGCACCGATGAGCCGCCTGCCAGAAAATGAAGAAGCCGATTATCGAGCCTGCATGCTGGGGCTCCGCGACTATGTGAACAAGAACGGCTTCAAAAGTGTGGTGCTTGGGCTTTCTGGCGGCATCGATTCGGCCATCTGTGCGGCGCTGGCCGTCGATGCGCTGGGCGAGGAGCGCGTGCATTGCGTCATGCTGCCATATCGCTACACGTCCGAGGGATCGATCAAGGACGCGGAGGCCTGCGCCAAAGCACTCGGTTGTCGCTATGATACGGTTCCTATCGTCGAACCGGTGGAAGGCTTTACAAGCGCTCTGGCCGAGATGTTCGAAGGCACGAATAGTGGCGTCACGGAGGAAAATCTTCAGTCGCGGTCGCGCGGCGTCATACTGATGGCGATCTCGAACAAGTTCGGCGCTATGGTCGTCACCACCGGCAATAAGTCCGAGATGTCGGTTGGCTACGCTACGCTTTATGGCGACATGAATGGCGGCTTCAACCCGATCAAGGACCTTTACAAGATGCAGGTTTACGCGCTGTCGCGCTGGCGCAATGCCCATGTGCCGGCAACTGCGCTTGGACCAAGCGGCGAAGTGATTCCCATGTCGATCATCGAGAAGGCACCATCCGCTGAATTGCGCCCTGATCAGAAAGACGAGGATTCACTGCCGCCGTATCCGGTACTTGATGACATTCTTGAGTGTTTTGTTGAGAATGAGATGTCGGTCCCAGAGGTTTTGGCACGAGGGCACGATCGGGAGACGGTCGAGCGTATCGAAAACCTGCTCTACATTGCCGAGTACAAGCGCCGTCAGGCCGCACCGGGCGTGAAGATCACCCGCAAGAATTTTGGGCGCGACCGGCGCTATCCGATCACCAATCGCTTCCGCGACAAGAACTGATTTTTTGAACGCTTTTACAGGTTAATCATGTCCGTTACCGTTCGTTTCGCGCCGTCGCCTACCGGCAATATTCACATTGGCAATGCACGCACTGCATTATTCAACTGGCTTTTTGCGCTGAAGAACGGCGGTGCGTTTATCCTGCGCTTCGACGACACGGATGTTGAGCGTTCGAAGGATGAATATGCGCGTCAGATTGCAGAAGATCTGGACTGGCTGGGCATCAAGCCTGCGCAAACCGCCAAGCAGTCAGAACGTTTTGCAATTTACCATGCTGCGGCGCAGACGTTACGCGAAGCGGGCCTTCTTTATGCATGCTACGAAACGGCAGAGGAACTGGAACTGCGGCGCAAGATACAATTGTCGCGTCGCCTGCCGCCGGTCTATGATCGTGCGGCGCTGAAACTAACCGAAGAGCAGAAAGCTGAATATGCAGCCGAGGGGAGGAAACCGCACTGGCGCTTCCTTCTTCCCAATTTTGATGCTGATCCCTTTGTGGTCGCCCGCCATGTTGTTGAATGGGATGACGTTGTTCGTGGTCCGCAGACCGTGGATCTCGGCTCTCTTTCCGATCCGGTGCTGATCCGCGAGGACGGCACTTATCTCTACACGCTGCCTTCCGTCGTCGATGACATCGATATGGGAGTGACCCATATCATTCGCGGCGACGATCATGTGACCAATACCGGTGTGCAGATCGCCATTTTCGAGGCCTTGGCTGGTAAGGGACAAGCGCCGAAATTCGGCCACCACAATCTCATCACCACGACCAGCGGTGAGGGGTTGTCGAAGCGCAGCGGCGCACTTTCCATCAAGAGCCTGCGTGAGGAAGGCGTCGAGCCGATGGCGGTGGCATCGCTCGCATCGCTTATAGGTACTTCCTCGGCAGTGGAAGCGAAGCCCGACATGGCCACGCTTGCTGCGCAATTTACACCGGATAGCAGCGCCAAGTCGTCGTCGAAGTTCGATCCGGAGGAACTTTGGGTTTTGAACAAGGAGCTGGTACATAACCTCTCATACGAAGCGGTGCAGCCGCGTCTCACGCGGTTGGGGATCGCCGGCGGCAAGACGGAAAATTTCTGGGAACTTATTCGCGGCAATCTCTCACGCGTCGATGAAGCTGCCGACTGGTGGGGCATCGTGACACGAGGTCCAGACAAGACGGAAAGTCTGGATGGCCAGGACGTTGCTTTCGTACGAGAGGCTTTCGATCATTTGCCCCCGGAGCCATGGAGCCGTGAAACCTGGAAAACGTGGACGGATGTCGTGAAGAAAACAAGCGGGCGCAAAGGTCGCCAGCTTTTCATGCCCCTACGTATTGCGCTTACCGGGAGGTCTTCAGGACCCGAGCTTGCAGATCTATTGCCCCTTTTGGGTCGGGAAGAAACACTGGCCCGACGACCCTGACGCTCCCTTGGGTGGTTTCTCCCGTTTCCGCAAAGAGCTTCATGATCGAGTTTTTGTTCAAGCCGCCTTCAATATTTGCGATTATTTCCGGAGCCGCATGTGGGTCCGGCCGTATAAGCGGAAGTATTGCGGGAACGGGTAATTTGCTGGACCTGATCGTCTTTGCAGCCCTCACGCTCATAGGAGGACGCTTCCCGCCATTCGGCTGGCAGGTACAACCGGGTCGGCTGGAGGAAAGAGAGCGGTAGTCGAAGGCCGCGGGCAGGTCAAGATATGGCCGCCCAGTCGTCACGGCAACCATGTCTTCGCTCTCTTCATCATTGACGTCGTGATAATAAAGCTGAGCATCTCCTGCCGGGCACATCGCTTGGCAGTTTTTCTGGTCGCGAGTGAAATCAGCGCGATTGGAAACGCCTGAGATCGGGAAGAAATAGCCATCGCAGCTGCGAACACATAAAGTGCGGTACCGACCAGCTGCGAGGCGTGGAACCGTCCCATTATCGGCACGCTGCGTGCGCTCCTGCCCCTCCCGATTGCGTCGGGAAGAGTTGGCGTTGTCACTTCCTCTTCTCACTGCTGCTTTTTCGACGTTCCGAGTCCGATCGCCAGCCGCGGCATCGCATTTATAATTGCGCAGGGCGGACAAAAGACGAGCTCGACGTTGCTGAATGGCAGCGCTGCTCGTTCGGGCTCCGCCCATCGCGTTTTGCAAGTTGCGGATATCACTACGTATTTTGGGGCAGGAGCGACCACCACCAAGACCAAGAAAGCCGCTGTTGCAGTTTTCCCGGTTCAGCGCGGCCTGAAGGCGCTGCATCTGTCGGCGTTGAGCGCCATTATCACGGGCAGCCGCGGGAAGAGAAGAAAGTTCAATGCTGATTTGTCGGCATTGCCGGGATTGCGCGACACTTTCACCGGATAAAAGCGAGAAAGACAGTACGAGAAATGCGAATGCAACGAAACGCCACGACATCTTCAGCATCCTGTATGTACTCTGGTGGAGCATCACGTAAAATTATTCGCGACACCCCTTAAGAATGCATATCCTCTTGAATCTACTTTCACGGTCTATGGAGATATTCCAAGGGTAGCAGGAAAAAACAATGCACGCCTTCCAAGGGAAGGCGTGCATTAGATTGCACTAAAATTCCAAAGAGGAAAAGAGAAAACGCCCGGTATTATTTTGGCTTTACGGCGCGGCTATTAGCTTCGACGACAGCGAGAGCGGTCATGTTAACGACACCGCGTGACGTGACGGAACGGGTCAGAATATGCGCAGGTGCAGCAGGCCCAAGCAGGATTGGACCGACGTGCAGGGAGTTGGTCATTTCACGGATTGTTGTCAGGGCAATATTGGCCGCATCAATGTTGGGGAAGACCAGTAGATTTGCTTCACCTTTCAGCGTCGAATGCGGATAGACGCGTTGACGCAACTCTTCCGATAAAGCGGAGTCGCCATGCATTTCGCCATCGACTTCGAGATCTGGTGCGATTTTTCGCAGCACTTCCGCGGCTGCGCGCATCTTGAGTGCGCTCGCCGTGTCGCGCGATCCGAAGTTGGAGTGGGAAAGCAGAGCGGCTTTCGGCGTGATGCCGAAGCGGCGGATTTCTTCGGCAGCAAGCACGGTCATCCGTGCAAGTTCTTCTGCGCTCGGATTTTCCGAGACATAGGGGTCGGTCATGAAAACCACACCCTTTTGGCTGATAAGCAGCGAGAGCGCGGAGAAATCGTCCTCACCAAGACCTTCTCGTGCTCCGAGGATAAGTTTCACATGACGAAGATGACGCGAGAATCGACCTTCCAGGCCACAGATCATGGCGTCAGCCTCGCCGCGTTTGATCGCAAGTGCTGCAATCACCGTCGGATCTGTGCGCACCAGGGCGCGGGCTGCTTCCGGTGAAACGCCACGACGACCGGCAAGCTGACTCAGCAGATCGACATAATTACGATAACGTGGATCGTCTTCTGGATTGATCAGTTCAAAATCGACGCCTGCGCGGATTTTCAAGCCGTAGCGCTTGAGGCGGGTGTCGACGACGTTGGGACGACCAATCAGGATCGGTTGTGCCGTGCCGTCTTCCAGCACGATCTGGGCTGCGCGCAAGACACGCTCGTCCTCGCCGTCTGCATAGATGACGCGGTTGGCAGATGCGTTCTTCGCGGCTGAGAAGACTGGCTTCATCACGAGACCGGAGCGGAAGACGAAGCGATTGAGCTTGTCGAGATACGCTGGCATGTCCTCAATTGGACGTGCAGCAACGCCGCTTTCCGTTGCTGCCAGAGCAACAGCTGGTGCAATGCGCAGGATGAGGCGCGGGTCGAATGGCGAAGGAATCAAATAATCCGGTCCGAATGTCGGTGTTTCCCCGGAATAGGCCTTTGCCGCGACGTCTGAGGGTTCTTCGCGAGCAAGGGCTGCGATGGCGCGTACGGCGGCCATTTTCATCTCTTCGTTAATGGCACGAGCGCCGCAATCGAGCGCACCTCGGAAGATATAGGGGAAGCAGAGTACGTTGTTCACCTGATTAGGGAAGTCGGAGCGGCCGGTGCAGATCATAGCATCCGGGCGCGCCGCACGCGCGAGTTCGGGCATAATTTCCGGCGTTGGGTTGGCGAGCGCCAGAATGAGCGGTTTTTCTGCCATTGTGGCCAGTAATTCGGGTTTAAGCACACCCGCAGCGGAAAGACCCAGGAACACGTCGGCATCACCGATAACGTCAGCGAGCTCTCGCTTGTCGGTCTCCTTCAGATAGGGTTCCTTCCAGCGGTCCATCTCCTCGACGCGGCCTTTATAGGCAACGCCGTGCCGGTCGGTGATCCAGATATTGTCGGTGTTGGCACCCAGAGAGACAAGAAGATTGAGGCACGCGAGGGCCGCCGCACCAGCACCTGAGGTGACGATCTTCACGTCCTCGATCTTCTTGCCGGCGAGGTCGAGACCGTTCAGCACGGCTGCCGCGACGATGATCGCCGTCCCATGCTGGTCGTCATGAAATACCGGAATCGACATGCGCTCTTTCAGCTGCTCTTCGATTTCAAAGCATTCTGGGGCCTTGATATCCTCCAGATTGATGCCGCCGAAGGTTGGCTCGAGCGCTGCCACCGTGCTGACCATTTGATCGACGGTCGGGGCATCCAGTTCGATGTCGAATACATCGATATTGGCGAACTTCTTGAAAAGGACAGCCTTGCCTTCCATTACCGGCTTGGAGGCAAGAGGCCCGATATTGCCAAGGCCGAGAACTGCTGTGCCATTGGAGACGACCGCTACCAGATTGCTGCGGGAGGTGTATTTGGCGGCAGATTCGGGATCATCCTTGATGGCGAGGCAGGGAACTGCCACGCCGGGCGAATAGGCAAGCGCCAGATCGCGCTGATTGCCAAGGGGCTTGGTAGACTGGATCTCAAGCTTCCCCGGGGTTGGGAACTGGTGGAAGAAAAGCGCCGCCTGATCGAACTCGGAGGTGTTTTTCTTTGTGCCTTCTGAACTCATCTATCTTCGCCCTTTTTGATCTCGCGCCATCTGGCCCCAGCCGTTGCCGAACCTTTAGAGCAATTCCGGCAAAAGTAAAAACCGGTTTTGCGTCGAGAATTGCGTCGGAACGACTGCTCTAGCTGCATTGGCGGTAGCCGGTCAAATCAGGTTCTCAGTTTACAAGTGGATGGCGAGGAAAGCTGCAGGATAGTCAGGATTGTCGTCGTCCGTCATATCTCTGTTGCACGATTCAGCCATAGGAAAACCAGCTTTCATCCGGCCGGAGACGGAATCATGACCGCGAGGGAACCGCGCAAATTTCGAACGCTGTTCATTTCCGACGTGCATCTGGGCTCAAAGCCCGCAAAAGCGGATTTTCTCATCGACTTTTTGCGTCACCATGAGGCCGAGCATCTCTACTTGGTAGGCGATATCATTGATGGCTGGCGCCTGAAGCGCTCCTGGCACTGGCCGCAATCGCATAATGACGTCGTACAAAAAATACTCCGCCAAGCTCGCAAGGGAACGAAGGTTACGTATATTGCGGGAAATCACGATGAGTTCCTGCGCCAGTTTCAGGGGCGCCATTTCGGTGGCATCGAGGTTGCCGACCGCGTCGTCTTTCACAATGCCAATGGCAAGCGATATCTGATCCTGCACGGCGACCAGTTCGACTCGATCGTGCACAATGTTCGCTGGCTCGCTTATCTCGGTGATCGCGCTTATGACGCCTCGATCCTCATCAACCGCGCCGTTGCCTTCGGCCGCAGGCTCCTTGGCATGCCGTATTGGTCTTTTTCGGCCTGGGCGAAGGGCAGCGTCAAGAAAGCTGTCAGCTTCATCGATTCCTTTGAAGAAGTCGTGGCTCAGGAAGCGCAGCGCAGCGACGTCGATGGCGTCATTTGCGGCCATATCCATCATGCCACGATCCGCGTGATTGACGGAATCGAATATATCAATACCGGCGACTGGGTCGAAAGTTGCACAGCTGTCGGCGAGTATTTCGACGGCAGAATGGAGATTCTCCGTTGGACGGAGATCCAGTCAGATATGCCTATTGCGAGCGAGAAGCTTGTGCCGGTAATGCTCCCGCCTGAAACGGCCAAGGCGGCGTAGGGGAGCGATGATGTTCGAAACGCACAGGGCGGGGCGGAGCATGATGTTTGACCAACCGGTGATGCCGGTTCGCGCACGCGGTGTTGGACGTATTTCCGCAAATGCTGTCGCAATCAACGCCAACCCGGCACGGCACGGGCCGACGAGCGCCATTGAGCGTTACCGTTACGGCGCGGCCAATCCTGCATATGTTGACAGGGAGCTGCACATTGCGGCGTTGGTGTTGAAACGTATGGTACGTCACAGCGGAAGTCACGACGCTTCTCCGGAATTCTGGCGCACAGGTAGTTGAGTTTAGCCCCATAGAGTATCCGGCGGAAAGATGGTGGAACCTTCGTAGCGCAGACCGCCATCTCGGTCTCTCGCGAGCAAGAGAGGACCGTCGAGGTCTACGAACTCGGCATCCTGCGCCAGGTAGAGTGCTGGCGCCATGGCGAGCGACGATCCCACCATGCAGCCAATCATCAGGCCGAAACCATGCTGCTGCGCTGCGGCCTTTACCTTGAGCGCAGCGGTCAACCCGCCGGTCTTGTCGAGCTTGATATTGACGAAATCATATTTGCCAAGGAGGCCGTCGAGATCTTCATCGCCGTGGACGCTTTCATCGGCACAAATCGGAACTGGGCGCTTAATCTGCGTTAGTAAATCATCTTTTCCGGCGGGCAGGGGCTGTTCGATCAGATCTACGCGAAAGCGTGCTGCTGCGGCAAAATTCTCTTCGATATTATCGGCGTTCCAGCCCTCGTTGGCATCGATGATGAGGCGAGCATTAGGTGCGGCTTTAGAAATTGCTTCCATGCGGGCAGCGTCATTCTCTGAGCCGAGTTTGATCTTGAGCAGAGGGCGCTGTGCATTCGCACGCGTTTTTGCCGCCATGGCTTCCGCTGTATCTAGCGAGAGCGTGAACGCTGTTGTCAGGGGTGACAGTCGAACGCCAAGTGTATCAGCAACGCTAATACCGCTGCGCCGTGCTTCCAGGTCCCAAAGCGCGCAATCCACGGCGTTGCGTGCTGCGCCGGCGGGCAGAAGAGTGAGCAAATCCTTCCGCGTTGCGCCGTCCTGAACAGCAGCGCGGACGTTCTGCACCTGTTCTGCCACACTCTCTAACGACTCGCCATAACGCGCATAAGGTACGCATTCGCCCCGACCGACCGAACCGTCCATGCGAATCGTCGCAACGATCACCGTAGCTTCGGTGCGCGAACCGCGGGCGATCGTGAAATGCCCCGCGATAGGGAAGCGTTCGATGGCGACAGAAATATCACGCTTCATTTGAAATCCTCGAAATTTGACAGGATAAACAGGATTAATAACCGGTTAAGATCGAAATCCGCGTCGCTTTCATGGGTAAACTATGTAAATTCCACGATTATAGGATGATAGTGGTACAGATTTTTCCCTCCACGGTCTTGCGAGCGGATCGAACCTCACTTTCGATTCCTTCTATGCAAGCGAGGGAAAGAAAAGAGAGAAATGGCAGATTCCGCGGAGCCGAAGCTGGATTGGCAGGAGAGTGGTGATGCGCGGGTGCTGGTGCTGTCCGGCAACTGGACGACGCGCCGTATCCATTCGGTTGATCAGCATATGCGCAAGGTGGAGAGAGAATCGTCCGGCCAACCGCTTTCGCTTGACCTTTCGCAGATCGGTCGCATGGACACGGCCGGCGCCTGGTTGATCGACCGCCTCATTGCCAAACGCAACATGGCCAATCTTGAGACTCGGATCGAGGGACGCAGCGAAAACGCGGACATCCTGCTCAACGCGATTGCTGAGACACGCGAAGGCGATGATGACGCGGATGCGCGCAACCGCCCTAATATCGTCGTCCGATTTCTCGAAGCGCTCGGTCGTATTGTCGTTGGCTTCTATCGCGATTTCATTTTTGCCATGCACATTCTGGGGTCGACGATCCAGGGTGCGCAAATGAAGGCCGGACGCAGGCAGACGATCAATCCCGCGGCCATTGTCAGTCAAATTGACAAGATGGGCGTCGGCGCCATTCCGATCGTCATGCTCATGTCCGCTATTGTCGGAGCCATTGTTGCGCAACAGGGCGCGTTTCAGCTGCGCTATTTCGGCGCGGAAATCTTCGTCGTTGATCTTGTGAGCATTCTGGTGCTGCGCGAACTCGGTGTATTGCTGACCGCCATCATGATTGCAGGTCGCTCAGGCAGCGCGATCACGGCTGAAATCGGCTCGATGAAGATGCGCGAAGAGGTCGATGCACTTACAGTCATCGGCCTTAATCCCGTCGGCGTCCTCGTTTTCCCGCGTCTAGTGGCGCTTGTCATTGCGCTGCCGTGCCTCACGGTTGCAGCCAATTTCGCTGCATTGGGAGGAGCTGTCGCAGTGTCCTATTTCTATTCAGGAATCACGCCGACGATCTTCATAGACCGTTTGCGAGAGAGTATCGATCTATCGACGATCTTTGCGGGTCTCATCAAGGCCCCCTTCATGGCTTTGATTATCGGCATCCTGGCTTCCGTGGAAGGTATGAAAGTCGGCGGCTCGGCGGAGTCGCTGGGCGCGCGCGTGACATCCTCCGTGGTGAAATCGATCTTCGTCGTCATTGTCGTTGATGGCCTTTTTGCCATGTTCTACGCCGCGATCGATTTCTGAGAAGAGGGAGGCGGTGGAACATATGCAAGATCAAGACCTGGAAGCCGCGTCCGCTCCGCCACAGAATGCGGATCGTGACGTTATTCTCAAGGTACGCGATGTAAGTGTATCCTTTGGTCCGAAAGCCGTGTTGGATCATTTGTCGCTGGACATTTATCGAGGGGAGATCCTGGGCTTTGTTGGCGCCTCTGGTGCCGGCAAATCTGTCCTTTTGCGGACAATCCTCGGCCTTAATCGCAAGAGTAGCGGCACTATCGAGATATTCGGCCTAAACACGGATGAGATCAACGATGCCGAGCGTGTGGCTGTTGATATGCGTATAGGCGTGCTGTTCCAGCATGGTGCGCTTTTTTCGGCCCTGACGGTGAAGGAAAACGTACAGGTTCCGATGCGCGAATATCTCGATTTGCCACAGAGACTGATGGACGAGCTGGCTCTCCTGAAGATCAAGCTTGTCGGCCTCCCAGCCGATGCGGCAGACAAATATCCTTCCGAACTGTCTGGCGGCATGATCAAGCGCGCCGCCCTTGCACGCGCCTTGGCGCTCGATCCTGACATTATCTTTCTCGACGAGCCTACCTCGGGTCTCGATCCGATCGGTGCTGCCGACTTCGATGAGCTGGTGGCCAAAATGCGCGACACCATGGGTTTGACCGTCTATATGGTAACTCACGACCTCGATAGCCTGTTTTCCGTATGTGACCGGATTGCGGTGCTGGGACAAAAGAAAGTGCTGGTGGAAGGCTCGCTGCAAGACATGCTTGCCAGTGAAGAACCTTGGGTGAAATCCTATTTCCGCGGCAAGCGGGCCCGCCAGATCGATCTGACCGCACGGAATTAATATGGAAACCAGAGCCAATTATGTGACTGTCGGCATCTTCACGCTGGTCGCGATCCTCGCAGCCTTCGGCTTCGTCTACTGGTCTTCCGGTATAGGTGAGCGCGGTGAGGTTGCCCTGTTACGCGTACGCATTCCGGGATCTGCGTCTGGTTTGGCCCGGGGCAGCATCGTCTATTTCAATGGTGTGAAGGTCGGTGAAGTGGGACGCGTCTATATTGACGTGAGCAATCCGAATGTCGCGATTGCCGATACGCGGGTTGATCGTAACACTCCGATCACGCAGTCTACGCGCGTCGATCTTGGTATTGCGGGGCTGACAGGCCAATCAAACATTTCGTTGACCGGTGCCGATCTTAACGAACCAAATCTGCTCGACGTCGCCGAAGCTAATGATCAGATCGCCGTGATTTCGGCCAATCCGTCTGCGGTGACGAACCTTCTGGAGACGGCTCAGGATATCTTCGCGCGCGCTGATGCGGTTCTGAAATCGCTCGAGGGCTTTGTCAACAATGTTCGCGAGCCGTTGCAGCAGACGGCGCAGAATGTTGAGAACTTCTCCAAGGCACTTTCTGATAATAGTAGCAATATCAATCAGTTCATGGCCGACGCTCGCGTGATTGGTCAGAGACTTAACCAAGCGTCGGATCGGTTGAATAACGTGCTTGCGCGCGCCGAAGAGGTGCTCGGAGGGGAAGAGGCGGATGGCGTGATCGAAGATGCGCGGCGTACGCTGGCAGCGGTTCGCGAGACAGCGGAAAGCATCAATTCTCGCGTGGCGCCGATCACTGACGGATTGACCAGGTTCTCGGGCCAGGGATTGCGTGATTTTGAGGCTTTGATCCAAGAAAGCCGCCGCTCGATCACGCGTATTGAACGCGCGGTCAGCGAACTCGAAAAGAACCCCCAGCGTATCATTACTGGTGGCGACGGGCAGGTTCGCGAATATGATGGCCGGGCGAGGCGCTGATGCGTATTATTGAGTTAAAAAATGAGGATCGTCGCATGGTGAAAACGTCCGGCCTCGTCATTGCCATCCTTCTGGCTGGAAATTTTCTTTCCGGATGTGCCCTGCTTGGCGCGGGCCCTGCGGCGCTCGACACGTTCTCATTATCCTCTCCGGCCTCCACTTATAGCGGCGGTGTTCGCTCGGGTGTGCAGCTTCTTGTGACGGAGCCGACGGCTCTGAAAGCTTATGATGGCGAACGAATCGTTGTTCAGCCGCGGCCGACGGAGATTTCCTATTTGAGCGGTGCCCAGTGGGCGGACCGCCTTCCGCCGCTTGTGCAGGCCAAGCTGATCGAAACCTTGCAGAAGGCCGATAAGTTCCGTGGCGTCGGCAAGTCGGGCGAGGGGTTGGCAATCGACTATCAGGTACAGACGGAAATTCGTGCCTTTGATGTGGCGGTCGATAATGGCAATACGGCAAATGTCGAAATTTATGCCCGGCTGCTCAACGACCGCAATGGCCAGGTCGCTGCATCGCGCAGTTTCACTGCACGCGCTTCCATGCAGGCTGGCGGTAACGACGCTTATGCCAACGCTATCGATCGCGCTTTTGCGCAAGTTGCCGTAGAGCTGACTCAATGGGTTATCGACAGTCTCTGATCCTGTAGCCGCTACAGAATTCCGCTGATCTTGTATCCGGCGTTGATGAAGGGCAGTGGATTGACCGCCTCGCCATCGCGACGGATCTCGTAATGTAGATGAGGGCCCGTCGAGCGTCCCGTATTCCCGCTGTGCCCTATAAAGTCACCTGTCCCGACCTTCTGGCCTTCGCTGACGGTGATGCGGCTGAGATGCGCATAACGCGTGGTGAAGCCATTAGCATGTTCGATCTCGATCATATTGCCATAACCGCCATTCGAGCCAGCCGCGACCACTGTACCTTCGGCCGTAGCTCTCACCGGCGTTCCTGTCGGTACGGCGAAATCCATACCGGCATGCATGGCGGGTCGTCCGATCAACGGGTCGCGACGCACCCCAAACGTGCTGCTGACAGGGGTGCCAGGACTAGGATTAGCAAGCGGAAATTGGCGAGCATAGCCCACCATCCTGTCGAACTGCATCAGAGCAAGGTCAAGTTGAGAGACCTTCGTTTCGAAGCCGGCATCGTCGTCAATTGCGATGTAAGGCCCTCCAACCGCTTCGTCAGCGCTGAGGCTGATGTAGCGTGTGAGTCCGGCAGACTTTAATGCAGCCTCGATCTGCTCCACATTTCCTACGAGATTTTCGACGAGAATGCTTAGACGCTTTTCTTGTTTCTTTTCAATTTCTTTGAGGGAGTTATTGATAAATAGAAATAGACGGTCTGCTTCATCGCCCGACGTGAGTAGCGCGGATTTGTCGTTCTTATTCGGTTCCTCGTTGCCGAGGCGCAGAAGAGAGAACGGATCGGATTGCTGTACGGTCGGCGTATGTCCAAGCGGAACAAGGGCAGGCGTCGCTCGATCGTTGTCCGGTGCAGCAAAGTCGAGCGGCGTATCCTCAACTTCTGCAAATTGCGACGCGTCAGCGGTGCCAATTAATGGTGCAAGCTTGTTTTGGCGTTCAGTCAGATTGATCTGGCGCTGCAAAAGCTCGGCTACCTTCGTCTCCATCAGTTCCTGATCCAGGATCTGACGGCTGGTGACGCGGTCGAGCTGGGCGCGGAGAAGAGCGATGCGACTTTCGTATCCTTGGCGCATGCGGGCGTTATGTGTTGCTGTCGCCGCGACGAGGTCATCACGAAAGATCAGGTAACCCGCAGACAAAATCACGCTTGTGGCAACGAGCGCGAGGAGAATGGAGGTGAAGATGAAAAACCAGGGTCGTACCGTGAAATGGTACAATTTTTCACCACGCGCGATGATGATCGTGTGCGGCTCGCGACGTTTCTCGAAGACGCTGGAATGCGCTGGATTGGCCACGGATGAGGAGCCTCTGACTGCTTGCCTTTAGGTCAAGGCAATCATCGACTGTTAAGGTTAATAAAGCCTGTCCAGCCGGAGCCGTATGCAAGGATTGTTAAAGTATGCGAGCAGCTTCCAATACGTCCGCTGCATGTCCGGCCGCCTTCACCTTTGGCCACAGACGAATAATGGTCCCGTCCTTGTCCAGGAGGAGGGTTGTGCGCTCTACTCCCATGTAGGTGCGCCCATACATGCTTTTTTCCTTCCACACTCCATACGCTTCCAACATCGCGTGTTCAGGATCGGAGCCTAGCGTGATTTTCAGATCGTGCTTGCGGCAGAATTTCTCGTGGCTACTAAGATCGTCCGGCGAGACGCCGATGACTTGTATGCCCGCGCGCTCGAACTCGGGGAGAAGGGCGCTGAATTCATTGGCTTCCAGCGTACAACCCTGTGTATTGTCCTTCGGATAGAAGAAGATGACAAGTGGTTTGCCAGCGAAGCTCCCGAGCGTCGCGGCTCGTCTGTCCGTCAGCTTTATGGAAAAATCCGGAGCTTTGCGGCCTTCTTCGAGTTGCGTCATATCATTGCCCTTCTTCTCTGTTTTTCTTCGCCGCAGCCCGACAGTCATTTGCATGATGCGAGAGGCGAGTGAAGCGGGGAAATCCGTTTCATTAAGCCTTTGTAATTTGCCGTGCATTTGGTCAGCGGGTACAGCTTAGACAAAAGGGATTCGGAGCGCGGTTCAAGCGCTTCGTTCCTGTAATACAAACCTGCAGGTGCGTGGCGCGGATTTGTGACGGACGAGATGAACACGGGGCGTAAGCGGCCCTTCCGCAAAAGACCGTTGTTCTGGCTTTTGTCTGCGTTTGTCGGACTGATCATACTGTTGATTGCTATACCTTTCGTGCTGACCCAGACCCCTTGGGGCGCAGCTCGTCTTCAGTCTCAGGCGGAGAGTATTCTTCAGCGCTTTGCGGGCGAGGATGCGGATGTCGATGTCGGCGCAGCGCGCGTCTGGCTCGACGACGGTTTCTTTCTCGCAATTCAGGTCAATAACGTCGTTCTCACCAACAAGAAGACAAATACCGTTTTCTCCGATGTCGGTACGGTTGATGTGCGCTTGCGCCTGAGGCCCTTGCTAAACGGTGACGTCATGGCTCAGAGCCTGACGTTCCGCGATGCGAAGCTTTCCCTGGCCCAAATGCCGCAAGGGGAAGAAGATTCGCGGCCGTGGCTGGCTGAAATACGTGATGAAAACCAGTTGCTCGATCCTGACAGGGGCCTGGAAGTTATTCTGAATGGCCTCGATAACGGTCTTCGTGCTATGCGCCGCGGTACGATTCCGGAAGTCACGCTGGAAAATGTCGGACTCGATGTCAGCCCCACAACCGGCCTCGGGCACTTGGTCCTTCGACATGCCAATCTGCACTATGACCAGAAGGGCAGACTGGATCTGCGTGTCGATCTATTGGCAGGAAAGAATGTCTTCAAGCTGGAAGGCTTCGCACTGGCTGGCGAACGCAACAATGCGATCCGCAGTTTTGAAATGGCGCTGACGCCAGCGGGAGCGGACCGGCTGAAGGCGAGCCAGATATTCTCTACCAATCAAGATATCACGGCGCGCAAGGGCGTCGGCTCCCTCAATGTACGGATCAAGGGCGAGAATGCCGACGAACTCGAAGGGCGGCGGATCGAGCTTAGCGGCGGCATGACGGATGTTACGGTTGATCTAGGTGATCAGGATGCGCTCCCCGCGACTGTGGATTTCAGAGCCGTTCTGGCAGGCGGTGCGCGTAAGGTCGAGGTCGAGAGTCTTTCCATCCGTACAGGGCGGTCGAATTTCAATTTCAATGGTGCGATCGGGCCGGATGTCTCTGCGCAGGACACACCGCGTTACCGTTTCGAACTCATCACAAACGATGCGAGCCTGTCACCACTGGATTCCAGCGAGCCGGTCTTGCCGCTCGGCGGAAGGATCGCCGGTACCTACGATCCCTCGAAAAATGTCATTGCGGCTGACGATATTGCAATCCGAACCAAAGGCGGCGAGGCTTATGCAGAGGGGCGGGTTGCCTTTGGGCAAGGGGCGCCTGCAATTGAGCTAACGCTCGACATTCCGTCCATGCCTGTAAGCCATGTCAAACAGCTCTGGCCCTTCTTCTCGGCTCGTGGTGCTCGGATCTGGGTGCTGGATAATCTCTTCGAAGGCTATGTCTCGGATAGTCGAATTGACTTCAAGGTTGCTTCGGGGCGGCTTGGAAATGGTGTTCCCCTTGATAGGAACGAAATCAGCGGCGTGTTCAACGTCACCGATACACGTTTTTCGATCGTCGGCGATCTGCCTCCTGTCAACGAAGCCGTTGGACGCATAGCGTTTCAGGGCAGCGATGTGGACATTGCGCTGGCAAGCGGCGTTGTGGATGCCAAGGGAAAGAAAGTGAAGGCGGGAAATGGGACGTTGACGCTGCGCGATGCAGGGCAGCGTCCGCTGATCGGTAAGCTTGAAATTGATTTGGAGGGGGATGTCGATGCACTTGCCAGCATCGCGGCACAGGCGCCGCTCAATGCATTTCGCGACCTTCCTTTCCAACCAGAGGACCTTTCGGGTACAGCGAAAGGTCGAGTCGTTGCCGATGTGCCTCTCACGCGTGTGGAGAACATGCCGCCGCTGGCCTGGCGCGTTGCTCTTGATTTCTCGAAACTTGCAATCGTCAAACCATTTGACGGCATCTCGATCGCGGACGCGGATGGAACTTTGGTCGTCGATCCGCAGCAGGCCCAAATTACGGCAGACGCATCTTTGAACGGCGTCAAGGGTAAGCTCAATATTATTGAGCCGGTACGAAAAGACGCCGTGGCGCGCAAACGCAGCGTGACTTTGTCACTCAGCGATGAAAACCGTGATAAGCTCGTTCCGGGACTCGGGGAGATGGTCAGCGGTCCGGTCAATGTCGAGGCAAGTCTTCGTGATGAAGGCGGCTACGCTGTGACGATCGACATGGCGAACGCTACATTGTCCCTGCCATGGATAGGATGGAGCAAGGGGAAAGGCGTCGCAGCCAAAGCGAGTTTTAATCTCGTGCAGGACGGTGATCGAAAGACGTTGCAGGATTTCAATCTCGTCGGGAAGTCCTTCGGCGCTTCCGGCCAGATCGCTTTGAACAAAGGAAGTCTGATCGAGGCGAAGCTCACACGTGCCAAGCTCAATGATGGCGATAATTTCTCCGTTACGATCGCCCGCTCCAAGGGTGGCTATAGAATTGGGGCTAATGGCAGCGCGCTGGATGCTCGAGCGCTTATCAAACATTATCTGGCGGCACCTGGTACTGGCGGTAGCGGAGGCGACTCAAACGAGGCCGTGCGAACGAGCATTTCCGCAAACATTGAAACCTTGCGCGGCTTTGGAGGGCAGAGCATTAATGGTTTCCGTCTCGATTACAGCGGTACGCATCCAGTGACAGGGGTCGTTTCAATGCGGGGCGTATTTCCCTCAGGTGCGCTTGTCGAGGCGCAAAATGGAGGAAAGCAACTTGTCGTGCGGACTAGCGACGCAGGCGCTGCGCTTTCATTCACGGATCTCTATCGCAACGTACAGGGCGGAAGCATGCTTTTTGCGTTGTCGCAGTCGGGACGGGGCAGCTATGGCGGCCAACTCGCAATAGACAATTTTCTCGTCGTCAACGAGCCAAAGTTAAAGTCTCTCGTCTCAGGCACACCGCCTGGCGACAAACGGAGCCTCAATCAGGCTATTAATCGCCAGTTGGATACGACGCGCGTACAGTTTCAGCGTGGGGAAGCGCTCCTTTCCTTTTCGGGCGGCCGTATCGATATTAGTCAGGGCGTAGTACGCGGACCGGAAATCGGCTCTACCTTCCAGGGAACGCTTATCGACGCGAACAACCGGATTAACATGACAGGCACGTTTATGCCCGCCTACGGGCTCAATCGCGTTTTCGGCGAAATTCCGGTAATCGGTGCGCTGCTCGGCAATGGTCGCGACCGGGGGCTGATCGGTGTCACCTATCGCCTTACCGGCTTGTTCGACTCACCGACGTTGGAGTTGAATCCGCTATCGGCGGTTGCGCCCGGCATCTTCAGATCGATCTTTGAATATAGATGAGGATCTTCAGTGGGTACATTAGGAGAATTTCCTAACTGAATGAATTAACGGAAGTTCTGGTCTAAGGTCTCCTGGTCCTGAACATCATCGAACTGGATGGCGACGCCGTCTTCGAAATGGCGCACTATTTTTCCCGTCATTGAGCCGAGCGCAACATGTGTCCCGATGGACGGGCGGATTTCGAGCCGGATACCGGCACCCGAAAGCGACAGATCGATGATCTCACAATGATACTCGCGTCCGTCGTCCAAGCGCAGAACATTGTTCGAATTTTTCGGGGCCATACGTGCGTGGCGACGATCTTCAGGAAGTCCG
The DNA here is from genome assembly GCF_014652835.1 of Limoniibacter endophyticus. Classification (GTDB taxonomy): domain Bacteria; phylum Pseudomonadota; class Alphaproteobacteria; order Rhizobiales; family Rhizobiaceae; genus Limoniibacter; species Limoniibacter endophyticus. Next base: position 378,322 of record NZ_BMZO01000001.1, on the reverse strand, counting down.
TGCTTGTCCTTATTTATGAACCAGTTCAGTTGGGCGTCGAGCTTATCTTTCTTGTGATCGCTTCCGTGCACGGCCAGGCTGAAGCCGTCGGCCAGAATGCGTTCGATCGTGCCTTCAAGGCGTCCGAAATGATCAAGATAGACTATAACGCGTTCGCCTACATTTCCCACCTTGGCCGTTTGCAGTAGCATGTCTCCACGCGACATTTCGGTAACGAGGCATTCGTAATCTTGATGGTCCTCCAGCATGTAGCGCCCCGTGACGTTGATACGCACGCGTTGATTCTGGCGCCGTTCGGCAAGACCTCCGTCGATCTGTATCTGGTTTGTCATCATTTTAGTCTCAATCCTCACCAGCCGTCTCGTCATGCTCTGAAAGCCATCAGCCTTGGTCGCTACGTCTTTCCGTAGGTGAGGGTACTATGGCAGGTTCGTCTTAACGTAGGGTAAGTTACAGGGAAAGAGCCTTCGCCTACATTTTCCTAAGTAAGAGCTAAATAGCTAAAATCATTTCAGATTTCGGAGGATTACTTATGACTTCCCGCCGTCGTACACCGTTAGGTGGCCGACCTGCCGCGCATTGATGTGCATCGGGGGTAGGCGACCGCGTGAGACACGTTCGCGGACATCTAGAAAATCCGGTTTAGGCGTCCGGGCGGAGAGGCTGCGAAATCCGAGGAGAAGTTCCGAGGCGAACCAATATGGCAGGGCCTTTGGCGTAGCCAGGCCGAGAACGTGGTGCGTTTCGCCTTCGCGCAGCAAGGGGAAGAATGCAATTTCGTAAGCAACTTCGCGTCCTGTGCCCGTTACGCCGACGACATCGAGCGCATCTGCTTCGCGATCCGTGATCACTCGTCCAAGCTTGTTAAGCATTACGGGCTGGTCGATACGCTGCCACAGCGTTGCGAAAGCGGTACTGCGGAGTTCTCGTCCAAAGGCCGAGCAAAGCCTCGTACCGGCAAGACGAAAATTAACGTGTGCATCGGCATCAATATCCAGAATGAACATATCGCGCAGCAGCGTCTTGACGTCGAGCGGCTTAATATCGTGACGTGCTGGCACCACGTTCCGACCGCGCCATCTTTCCCACTGCTGCAGAAGATTCAGGGAGCCTTGAAGATACATTTATAATGTCCGCCGCGGTTACGCAGAGTTCGCGCAACATATCTTGTTTATAGATTTGACCTAATCTTATGACTGAAATGCGCCGCGCGGCACAGGTGTATTAATTCTTTGTTCATGAAACTTACGAATTAAGGTTAATAAAAGCTTACTGTTGCGCTCCCCGCCGGTTCGCGTAAGATGAGGGCCAACTTGATTATCCAGTGGGAACAGACATTTGTTCCTGGAGACCTCCAAGTTCGTTGTGCAGTGGAACTCGGCCGCCCGGTTTGACCTGGCGGCCTTTTTTTACCATTTATCCTGCACGAGCATCTCCAGCACCGAGAGACATTCATGAACGATTCAACAGGCGGGCGCGGCGAGCCGCTTTTCAATATTCCCGGCATCATCACGGCCTTGATCGCCATTTGCGCGTTCAGTTTCATCCTTCAGGAATATGTTCTCGACAGCGATGGATACATTGCGATGATGCTTTATGGGGCATTCATCCCTGCGCGCTATCTACCGGAATATGGCGGGTGGGACATGTCGTGGCTCACGTCGCCATTCACTTACGCCTTTCTTCATGCATCCTGGGCGCACCTCATCATTAATTCTGTTTGGCTCGCCGCCTTCGGTTCGCCGCTGGTTACCCGACTAGGCACTGCGCGCTTTCTGGGTTTCTGGCTTTTTTCTTCGCTCTGTGCCGTAGCGCTCCACTATTTCCTGCACACGGGCGAAATGGTGCCGGTTGTCGGGGCATCCGGTGCAATTTCAGGCATGATGGGAGCTGCGGCTCGTTTCGGCTTCCAGATCGACCGTTCGGGCCGCATGCCGGCCTTTCAGGGCGAGCCGCTCGGCCATATCGAATGCCTGCGCTACCGACCAGTTCTGACCTTCGTGCTGATCTGGTTCGCGGTCAACTTTGTGACGGGCATGGTGGGTGTAGGAGGTGGCAATGTTTCGCAGATCGCGTGGGAAGCTCATGTCGGCGGTTTTCTTGCCGGTTTTCTTGTCATTGACGCCTTTACGCCGCGTCGAGACCGAAGCTACGCCTAAGTTTGCCGCAGCTTATGATCTTGCCTTCTCCTTCAACTAGTCGCACCATGGATGAGGGACAAGGTGGAGGATAGCATGTCAGTCAGACTGATCCTGGAAGATAAAGGCCATGGTGTCTTTACTATCGAAGGTACTAAAACTCTCGTAGATGCCGTTACGCTTCTGGCGGAAAAGGGCGTCGGTGCGCTTGTCGTTTTGGGAGTCGATGGGCGCATCGTCGGAATCTTGTCGGAGCGTGATATTGTTCGTGCAATGGCCAAGCATGGCGCGGATGTCGGGTCGCACTCGGTTGCCAGCGTCATGACGAGTGCGGTCAAGACCTGCAAGGAAGAGGATACGCTGGACGATTTGATGCGCGTCATGACCCATGGTCGCTTCCGTCATCTGCCTGTAGAGAAGAACGGCATGCTCGATGGCATCGTGTCCATCGGCGACGTCGTAAAATGGCGGATCAGCGAAGTCGAGCAGGAGGCTGAGCATATGAAAGCATACATAGCTTCTGCCTGATGCCCACTTAACGGGGATTCTGAGGCGCAACGATCTTGCGCCACGGCCCGCTTTGGACTAGCCAGTGCGGAGCAATCTGACATGACACTTTTTCTCGGATGACCCATGACCCTTGTTGATACGCGCACACCCGATCCGAAACGCTTCATTTCTGGCGCGACCGGTGACTGGGAAATCGTCATCGGCATGGAAGTACATGCGCAAGTCACCTCCGAAGCCAAATTGTTTTCAGGTGCGTCTACGACGTTCGGTGCCGAACCGAATAATAATGTGAGTCTCGTCGATGCGGCCATGCCCGGTATGCTGCCTGTCATCAACGAGGAATGCGTGCGTCAGGCGATCCGCACCGGGCTTGGTTTGAATGCCCAGATCAATCTCAAGTCCGTTTTTGATCGCAAGAACTATTTCTATCCTGATTTGCCCCAGGGCTACCAGATCTCGCAGTTCAAGCAGCCCATTGTCGGAGAAGGCGTCGTCAAGGTATCCGTCGGCCCCGATAATAAAGGCGCGTTCGAGGAGATCGAGATCGGCGTCGAGCGCCTGCATCTGGAGCAGGATGCGGGCAAGTCCATGCACGATCAGCATCCGACCATGTCTTATGTCGATTTGAACCGCTCCGGTGTGGCGCTGATGGAAATCGTGTCGAAGCCCGACATTCGATCGTCTGATGAGGCGAAGGCCTATCTTACCAAGCTGCGCACGATCGTGCGCTACCTTGGTACCTGCGACGGCAACATGGACGAGGGTTCGATGCGCGCCGACGTCAACGTTTCCGTGCGCAGACCGGGCGGTGCGTTCGGTACGCGGTGTGAGATCAAGAACGTCAACTCGATCCGTTTTGTCGGTCAAGCCATCGAGTATGAGGCTCGCCGCCAGATCGCGCTTATCGAGGATGGTGGAGACGTCGTGCAGGAAACGCGTCTCTTCGATCCGACCAAGGGTGAAACGCGGTCCATGCGTTCCAAGGAAGAAGCACATGACTACCGCTATTTCCCGGATCCGGACCTCTTGCCGCTCGAATTCGATCAGGCTTATGTGGACGATCTGGCTAAGGACCTGCCGGAACTACCGGATGTCAAGCGGGAGCGCCTGACCAATTCGATGGGGCTATCGGCCTATGACGCGTCGATTCTCGTATCCGAAAAAGCGATTGCCGATTATTTCGAGAACGTTGCAAAGGGACGTGACGGCAAGGCTGCTGCCAATTGGGTCATCAATGATCTGCTCGGTGCGCTGAACAAGGCTGGCAAGGATATTGAAGAGTCTCCGGTCTCGCCAGAACAGCTTGGTGCGATCATCGATCTCATCAAGCAGGGCACGATTTCCGGCAAGATCGCCAAGGATTTGTTCGAAATCGTCTGGAACGAAGGTGGGGACCCTGCCGGGATCGTCGAGAGCCGCGGCATGAAGCAGGTTACCGATACTGGTGCTATCGAAAAGGCTGTTGAGGATGTCATCGCCGCCAATCCGGACAAGGCCGAACAGGCCAAGGCAAAGCCTTCCATGGCCGGCTGGTTCGTCGGCCAGGTGATGAAGGCAACTGGCGGCAAGGCCAACCCGCAAGCAGTTAACGATCTCGTCAAGACAAAGCTCGGAATTGTCGAATGATGTTCTTTGCACGCACTGTCGCCAAGAGCGATCTGGCGGCAGTGCGCTCGCTACTCGCGGAGACGTGGCACGCGACCTATGACATGATCTACGGTCCAGATGCCGTGGCGCGCATTACCGATGAGTGGCATTCCATCAGTGTTCTTTCGCGATACATCGAGAAGCCGCAGTCGGAATTCCTGCTGGCTGACGACGGAAAGCGCATCGGCGGTGTGGTCTTCGCCGAAGCGATTGACGGTGGCAAGACAATTATCTTGCGCCAGCTCTATGTGCTCCCGGAGTTGCAGGGGCAGGGCATAGGCACCGGCCTTCTCGACGAGATAGAGGGCTGCTTTCCCGACGCTGAACGCATCCGCCTCGAAGTTGAGGAGCAGAATGTGCGTGCTATCTCCTATTGCCTGGCTCAAGGCTTCGCCCGCGTAAAGTCGGAGCCAGGACCGATGGAAGGCTTCACGACCGTGACGCTTGAGCGACCAATTCTCTGGGCGGACTGAAAGTGAGCGAGCTAATTATCCGCGAGGCTAAAAAGAGCGACGTTGAAGCAATCGTTGCGCTCTTTGCCGATGATGCGCTAGGCGGTCATGGTGACACTACAGGCGCAGATGCCTTGCCCGGCTATCGTCGCGCATTCATCGAAATTGAGCAGAGCACCAATGATACGCTTTACGTTGCTGAGATGGATGGCCAGGTGGTGGGAACGTTTCAGTTGACCTTCGTCAGGTCGATGACGGCACGGGGCTCCAGGAACATGATCATCGAAGCGGTGCAGACGAAAAGCACGATGCGCGGTCGTGGGATCGGTGCCAGAATGATCACATTCGCGATCGACAAGGCAAAAAGTGAAGACGTACGTCTTATACAGCTTATGTCTAACAATGTCCGTGTGGATGCCCACCGTTTTTATGAACGCCTGGGCTTTTCGCATAGCCATGCGGGCTTCAAAATGAAACTGCGCGATTGACATAAAGCTGTGCCGGGTGCAAAGCCCTGCGCAGGAATTGAAGGACTATGGCGGCTTTATGCCGTTTGCGAGGACCGTGAGATGAGCATTCTCAAGCAGGTATTCACCTGGTGGAACGGACAGACGATCGGAACGCGCTTCTACACGTGGCGCTTTGGTAATAAGATCGGTCAGGACGAATTCGGTAATAGCTATTACGAAGGTCCGAAAGATAATGAAGGCCGTCCGCGTCGCTGGGTCATCTTCAATGGTTATGCAGAAGCTTCGGCTATTCCTGCGGGCTGGCACGGCTGGATGCACCATCGAACCGATATTGCGCCAAGCCAGGAAGAATATCAGCCGCGCGAGTGGCAGAAACCGCACAAGCCGAATCTGACCGGTTCGCCGGAGGCCTATCGCCCCAAGGGATCAATGACCAGCAACGGTACGCGTCCGCGCGTCACCGGCGACTACGACGCCTGGACACCTGGCGATTAAGCTGCTGGCTAGCATGCCTCGTTTTTGACGTATGAAGCGGTTACGAGGCTTATCCGTCAAGTATTCTGATAAGGAGAGTGGGGGCGGATGCAGACTCGAAAACGGATGATCATGCAGCGTTTGAAAGCATCAGCTCTAGCCGCGCTCATTGCCGTCCTTGCTGTGGTTCCTCAAGCGCAGGCCGAACGTATTGAAAATCCGGTCGCGCAGTTTGCTGGTATCGATAAGATTACCGGCCGCATTATCACCTTCGACGTATATATCGGCGAGACCGTACAATTTGGTGCGCTTCAAGTCACTCCTCGCGTCTGTTATTCGCGCGTGGATGAGGAGGAGCCTAAAACCACCACCTTTGTCGAGGTTGATGAAATCACTCTGGACCGCAAGATTCGCCGCATTTTTACCGGCTGGATGTTTGCAGAAAGCCCCGGCATCAGCGCCGTGGAACACCCCGTTTACGATGTGTGGCTGAAGGCGTGTTTGCAGAAATCGAATGTTCCGCCGCCGGAAACCGCGAAAGCGCCCGCTAATTGATTATGAAGTAGAAAACCCCGGAACACGATGTCCGGGGTTTTCTGCTTTATGCTTCGAGAATCAGCGCAGGCGCTTAGGGCGCGCCTCAGCCAGTTCGCCATTCAGACGACGATCGAGATAATCTGCGCACTCGTCGATGAGAACATCGTCCTGACCGGTGAAGAAGTGGTTCGCACCGATCATCGTCTTTTGCGTAATGGTGATGCCCTTCTGTGTGTGGAGCTTGTCGACAAGCCCCTGCACGTCCTTTGGCGGCGCCACCTTGTCCTGATCGCCATGGATGATCAGGCCCGAAGATGGACAAGGGGCGAGGAAGGAGAAGTCGTAGGTGTTCGGCTGGGGCGCAACCGAGATGAAGCCCTCGATTTCCGGGCGCCGCATCAAAAGCTGCATGCCGATCCAGGCGCCGAAGGAATAGCCGGCAACCCAGCAGCTCTTTGAATCGGGATGGATGGCCTGGATATAATCCAGAGCTGCCGCCGCATCCGACAATTCGCCCTGGCCATGGTCGAATTCGCCCTGGCTGCGGCCGATGCCGCGGAAATTGAAACGAAGCGTCGTAAAGCCGCGCTTCTGGAACATGTAGAAGAGGTTGTAGACTATCGGATTGTTCATCGTCCCGCCGAAGCGTGGATGAGGGTGCAGGATGATGGCGATCGGTGCGTGGCGCTCTGGCGAAGGCTGATAACGGCCTTCGAGACGACCTGCTGGACCGTTGAAGATCACTTCGGGCATAGGGTACTCCGGTTTCGGCTCGGTTGCGTCGGTAACTGCCCTTGACGCGACCGCGACAGGGACTTAAAACCAGATTAGAATGGTTCCAAGGTAGCCTATCTTGCGCATTCTGTTGATGACGCTAATTAGGATGTTTGACCTTGGAAATTCAAGGAAATAACGCACAGCTAGCAACTATTGCCTGAAATGACAGGATAATCGCTTCATGTCGCTTGCGCGCGCCTATCTCGATTACAATGCCAGCGCCCCTCTGACGCAAGATGCGTTGGCGGCTGCTAGTGCTGCCTTGGCGTTTTGCGGCAACGCGTCCTCTGTGCATCATGAGGGGCGGGAGGCGCGACGCATTATCGAGCAGGCTCGCAAGGATGTTGCTGCGCTGGTCAATGCCGATCCTTCGCATGTGATATTCACCTCTGGCGCGACGGAGGCGGCTTCGATGCTTCTGACCCCGTCATGGAAGATGGGGGCTGCTCCGCTTCACGTATCGCACCTCTACGTCTGCGCGGCGGATCATCCTTGTATGCTGAATGGCGGCCATTTCGCGACCGAGCAGGTGACGCGAATCGAGGTCGACGCGGACGGGTTGCTGCGTTTGGATATGTTGGAAAATGCTCTGGCAGCGCATGACAAGGTGCAAGGCCTGCCGCTGGTCGCCTGCCATCTCGCCAACAACGAAACCGGCGTGATTCAGGATTCACCTGCTATTGCAGCCGTTGCCAAGGCGCATGGTGCGCTTCTCGTTCTTGACGCCGTGCAGGCCGCCGGCCGGATTCCACTTGATATGGTTGCGCTTGGTGCCGATTTTCTTGTTCTTTCGGCCCACAAGATCGGTGGGCCGAAGGGAGCAGGGGCAATCGTCTCTCAAGGGGAGGTGCTGACGCCTGTTCCGCTCGTCAAGGGCGGCGGGCAAGAAAAGGGTCATCGCGCCGGAACGGAGAACGTGATGGCAATTGCGGGGTTCGGAGCTGCTGCGCGCAATGCGCTGGATAATCTCGTGCATGCAGACGAGGTCGGCGTGCTGCGTAATCGTTTCGAAGCTGCGATCGTTTCGCGCTTCAATAATGCTATTATATTCGGGGCGCAGGCGCCGCGCCTGCCGAACACACTCTTCTTTTCGGTACCCGGGCTGAAGGCCGAGACGGCGCAGATTGCTTTTGATCTCGACGGCGTAGCGCTTTCCGCAGGGTCCGCCTGCTCATCGGGCAAGGTAGGACCAAGCCATGTTCTAGCGGCCATGGGCGTCGAGGGCGATCTTGGCGCTTTGCGCGTATCGATCGGTTGCGAGACCGGGGAACGTGAACTTCAGGCCTTTGAAAAAGTACTCGATCGGCTGGTGAAGCGGCATATACCGTCACAAGCTGCCGAATAAAGGGAGAAACTTTCCCCAGACACTCCATTTTTATGTCTGGGCTAATGGATCGAGCGCGAGGATCGACTATATAGCGGGCAACTGCCTACCTTGCGTAAGGAAACTGCCGGGACTTGAACCGGCAAGAATGGAGAACGCTGATGCCTGCGGTGCAGGAAACCATTGATCAGGTCCGCCAGATTGACGTCGACCAGTATAAGTACGGTTTTGAGACTTTCATCGAAACGGACAAGGCCCCGAAGGGCCTGAACGAAGATATCATCCGCTTCATCTCGGCCAAGAAGCAGGAGCCGGAATGGATGCTTGAATGGCGTCTCGACGCCTACAAGCGCTGGCTGACGATGGAAGAGCCCAGCTGGGCGCGTGTCGATTATCCGAAGATCGACTTTCAGGAGCTCTACTACTATGCGGCCCCGAAGAATTTTGACGGTCCAAAGTCTCTTGATGACGTCGATCCAGAGCTTCTGCGGGTTTATGAAAAACTAGGTATTCCGCTGAAGGAACAGGAAATTCTCGCTGGTGTTCAGAAGCCTCAGTCGGATGAACCGAGCGATAATGTCTATGCTTCTGGTCGCGTCGCAGTCGATGCCGTCTTCGATTCCGTTTCGGTCGTCACTACCTTTAAAGAAGAATTGGCGAAGGCCGGCGTCATCTTCATGTCGATCTCCGAAGCGGTGCGTGAGCACCCCGATCTGGTGCGCAAGTATCTCGGATCGGTCGTGCCCACCACCGACAACTACTATGCGACGTTGAACTCGGCGGTCTTCACCGACGGCTCTTTCGTCTTCGTTCCGAAGGGCGTCCGCTGCCCCATGGAGCTTTCGACCTATTTCCGTATCAACGAAAAGAGCACTGGTCAGTTCGAACGTACGCTGATTATTGCTGAAGAAGGCGCTTACGTCTCCTATCTCGAAGGTTGCACCGCTCCGCAGCGAGATGAAAACCAGCTGCACGCAGCTGTGGTGGAACTCGTTGCGCTGGACGATGCCGAAATTAAATACTCGACCGTCCAGAACTGGTACCCCGGGGACGTTGAGGGCAAGGGTGGCATCTATAACTTCGTTACAAAGCGGGGCGACTGCCGTGGCGACCGCTCGAAAATTTCCTGGACTCAGGTTGAAACAGGCTCTGCCATCACGTGGAAATATCCCAGCTGCATTTTGCGCGGGGATGATTCCCGCGGCGAGTTCTACTCGATTGCCGTTTCCAACGGTTATCAGCAGATCGATAGCGGCACCAAGATGATCCATCTCGGCAAGAACACGTCAAGCCGGATCATCTCCAAGGGCATTTCCGCCGGCAATTCGAGCAACACCTATCGCGGTCAGGTCTCTGCGCATCGTAAGGCGACCAATGCCCGCAACTTCACCCAGTGCGACAGCCTTCTGATCGGTGATCAGTGCGGCGCGCATACCGTGCCTTACATAGAGGCCAAGAACTCGACGGCACAGTTCGAGCACGAGGCAACCACATCGAAAATTTCTGACGATCAGAAGTTTTATGTCATGCAGCGCGGCATTCCGGAGGAGGAAGCGATCGCGCTTATTGTCAATGGGTTCGTCAAGGAAGTGATCCAGGAACTGCCGATGGAATTCGCCGTCGAAGCGCAGAAGCTTATCGGTATCAGCCTTGAAGGCTCGGTTGGATAATTCGCGCGCGACGCTCACAAAATCAGGAAAAGAAATATGCTTGAGATCAGAAACCTCCATGCCCGCCTTGCTGAAGAAGGCACCGAGATCATTCGTGGCCTGAACTTGACCGTGAAGGCTGGCGAAGTCGCTGCCATCATGGGACCGAACGGTTCGGGCAAGTCGACGCTTTCCTATATTCTGGCCGGACGTGAGGATTATGAAGTCACCGAAGGCGACATTCTCTTCAACGGCGAGTCCATCCTGGAAATGGATCCTGCCGAGCGTGCGGCGGCTGGCGTCTTCCTCGCCTTCCAGTATCCGATGGAAATACCGGGCGTTGCGACCATGGAATTTCTCAAGGTCGCCATTAATGCGCAGCGCAAGGCGCGTGGCGAAGAACCGCTGAAGGTTCCGGATCTTCTGAAACGCGTCAAGGAAGGCGCGAATGAGCTTAATGTTGACATGGCGATGCTCAAGCGCCCTCTCAACGTCGGCTTCTCGGGCGGTGAGAAGAAGCGTGCCGAGATTCTGCAGATGAAACTTTTGGAACCCAAGCTCTGCGTTCTTGATGAAACCGATTCCGGCCTCGACATCGATGCGCTGAAGATCGTTGCTGATGGCGTCAACGCTTTGCGTTCGCCGGATCGCGCCATGATCGTCATTACCCACTATCAGCGTCTGCTCGACTACATCGTGCCGGACAGCGTTCACGTGCTCTACAAGGGCCAGGTTATCAAGTCAGGCGACAAGGATCTTGCGCTCGAACTGGAAAATAACGGTTACGCCGGCATCATCGGCGAAGCTGCGTAAGGGGAATATCCATGAACCTCCACGCAAACCCACCCCAGCGTACGGCGGCCGAAACTGCGCTGGTAGAGGCTTACGGCGAACGGCTTTCGACGCTTGCCGGCGACAGCGCAGTGCTTGCGAACCGTGACACAGCCATCGAAATGCTCAAGCGCGGCCTGCCGACCAAGCGCATAGAGGCCTGGCATTATACGGATCTGCGTCGTCTGCTGACGACTCTGCCGAGTGCGCAGCCTTCTGCCAACGCAAAGACGCTAGCACCACTTCTGGCTGACAGCGACGTGCTTGTCATGGAAAATGGCGTTGCTTCCAATGCCGCTGCCATCGAAGGCCTGACGATCGCGCGCTTTGAAAAGAGTTTGCTCGACGGCACGGCGGCGGCTGCGCTCGTTCCGGCAGCAGACGACGACGCCGTTGGTGCGATCAATGCGGCTTTTGTCGGCGACGGCTATATGCTTTCAATCGAAGGGGAGCACGAGAAGCCCGTCGAGTTGCAGAACCTGCACGGCGGCGGCCAGGTCTTTGCTCGTTTCGTTGTCGATGTGAAACCGGGCGCCAAGACTACCATAGTCGAGCGTCAGGCGGGCACCGAGCGGGCTTTCGTCAGTTCAGTTACTGATCTCGTCATCGAAGATGATGCGGAAGTGCTCTACATCGTCCTTCAGGACCAGACGGCAGATTCCACCTATCTTGCGCAATTCAACGCCAAACTCGGCAAGAACGCCAAGCTGACGCTGTTCTTTATGAATGAGGGCGGCAAGCTGGTGCGTCAGGAAGTTCGCGTCATTGCGGAGGGCGAGGGTGCTGATTTTCAGATGCGCGGTGTCAATCTTCTGGCCGGCGATACGCACACGGACGTGACCATGGTTCTCGACCATGCCGTTCCGGAAACGACTTCAACGGAAATCGTCCGAAATGTCGTTACCGGGAAAGCCTCCGGCGTTTTCCAGGGGCGCATCAACGTGCATCAGGTAGCGCAGAAAACCGATGCGCGCATGGCATGCAACACGCTGCTTCTGTCGGATGACGCGGATTTCTCGGCAAAGCCCGAATTGGAAATCTTTGCGGATGATGTTGCTTGCGGCCATGGCGCGACCGTTACCGAAATCAACCCCGACCATCTGTTCTATTTGATGGCGCGCGGTGTTGATGAGAAGACGGCGCGTGGCCTCCTGGTTAGGGCGTTTCTTGCCGAAGTGATTGAGGAATTGGAAGATGAGGCTATCGTAGAAGCGCTGGAAAGGCGTTTGTCCGACTGGTTCGTCAATCACGGTTGATCTGAATAAGTGGCCCGCCCGGACCTTTGGCGGGCCGCTGCAATACTCCGTCCGGAGATCAAGAAATGGATCAGATGAGCGCTGCTCCCTACAATGTCGAGGCGATCCGTCGCCAGTTTCCGATTCTGTCGCGACAGGTGCACGGCAAGCCACTCGTCTATCTCGACAACGGGGCGTCGGCGCAGAAACCGCTGGCCGTCATCGAAGCCGTTGATGATGCCTATCGCAACCAGTATGCGAATGTGCATCGTGGCCTGCATTTCCTTTCTAATGCGACAACGGAGGCCTACGAAGCGGCACGTGAGAAGGTCCGCGCCTTTCTCAATGCTCCTCAGACCGATAATATTGTCTTCACAAAGGGCACGACTGAATCGATCAATACGGTTGCCTATGGATATGGGATGCCCAGGATCGGAGAGGGCGATGAAATTGTGCTTTCGATCATGGAGCATCATTCGAACATCGTTCCGTGGCATTTCATTCGTGAGCGCCAAGGGGCTAAACTCGTCTGGGTACCAGTCGATGACGACGGCGTGTTTCACCTGGAGGAATTTGAAAAACGGCTGACGGATCGCACCAAGCTCGTCGCTATTACGCATATGTCGAACGCGCTAGGCACTGTCACGCCTATGAAGGAGATCATCGCAGCCGCGCACGCGCGGGGTATTCCTGTATTGGTAGATGGCTCACAATCGGCCGTGCATATGCATGTGGACGTGCAGGATCTGGACTGCGATTTCTACGTCTTCACCGGGCATAAGGTTTACGGTCCATCGGGCATTGGCGTGCTTTACGGCAAGGCCGAAGCACTGGAGGCCATGCGTCCTTTCCAAGGCGGTGGCGAGATGATCCTTGATGTGTCGGAAAACGACGTCACCTATAACGCGCCGCCGCATCGCTTCGAAGCCGGTACGCCACCCATCGTTCAGGCCATAGGCCTTGGCGCCGCACTCGATTTCATGCGCGAAATCGGCCGTGACCGCATTGCCGCACATGAATCCGAGCTATGTACTTACGCGCATGACAGACTCGAGGCGATCGGAGGGATGCGCATTTTCGGTAAGGCGCCCGGCAAGGGGGCGATTATCTCCTTCGAACTGGAAGGCATCCACGCGCATGATGTCTCGATGGTGATTGACCGCGCAGGTGTGGCCGTACGTGCAGGCACGCATTGCGCGCAGCCCCTCTTGAAACGCTTCGGCGTCACGTCCACATGCAGGGCATCGTTCGGTATGTACAATACACTTGAGGAAGTCGATGCGCTCGCGGCGGCACTTCTGAAGGCTAAAAGTTTCTTCGCTTAATGCGCTTCGAAAGGCGGTAGGATATTGAACAGCTACCGCGACATGGTGAAGGAAACCGGATGTTCCGAGTTTCCATGGGGTTCTCGAAAATGACTGATGAAACCATAGAGACCGAAAAGTCGGTAAGCAAAAATCCGCTGGCGAATTCCGCTATTCCGCAGGATGAGCTTCTGCGGATGACTGACGATATTATCGCGGCTCTCAAGACAGTCTATGATCCGGAAATTCCCGCCGATATCTATGAGCTTGGGCTGATCTACCGTATCGACATTGAAGATGATCGCCACGTCAAGGTCGAGATGACGCTGACCGCTCCGGGATGTCCGGTGGCGGGCGAAATGCCAGGCTGGGTAGAAAATGCTGTGCGAGCCGTCGAAGGGGTGTTCGACTGTACCGCCACGATCACGTTCGACCCACCCTGGACGCCGGATCGCATGTCCGAAGAAGCTCAAGTCGCGACCGGTTTCTATTGATCCTTAAGAGGGCAGGCCGCATATAATAAAGATTACAATCCGCTTCTGACCTTGAATCAGAAAGCAGATGGAGATGAAAAAATGGGTCGTTTTTCGGTTATTTCAGTCACGGACGCAGCAGCCGAACGTGTGCGCGAGATCGTCAAATCGCGCGACGACGCGAAGGGTATCCGCGTGGGCATCAAAAAGGGCGGCTGTGCGGGAATGGAATACACAATCGACCTTGTCACCGAGCCGAGTGCGAAGGACGATCATGTTGAACACGCAGGTGCGCACATCTATGTCGCACCGGAAGCAGCGCTTTATCTCCTCGGAACACAGATGGACTTCGAGCGCACGACGCTGCGCACCGGTTTCACTTTCAACAATCCCAACCAGACGTCAGCCTGCGGCTGCGGCGAATCGGTCGAGTTGAAGGCGGCGGATCTGAAGGCGCTGGCGGAGGCGCGGGCCTAAATTCCGCCTCGCATTTAAACATGATACCAAAAAAAAGCCCGGTCTTTGCCGGGCTTTTTTTCAGACGTTCGTTGTCTTGATGAGCATGAAGGCGGGGACATCGTCACCGAACCCTAGAACCGGCTCGAAATCATCATCATCACGACGGTAGCGGCGGCGATTATTGTCGCGATTCTGATCACGATTGTCGTCACGCTGCGGACGGCGATTATCGCTTTGACGTTCCTGACGGACCGGACGTTCCTGCTTCTCGACCCGGGCCTGTTGTTTCGGCGCTTCTTCCGGTACAGCAACAGATGGCTGCTCTGTTTGCTCTATAGCCACCGTTCCGGCATCGACGTGACCGGATCGACGAGGACCGCGCGCACGTTCGCGCGTAGGCTTTTTTTCCTTCTTGGCTCCACGCCCTTTGCGCGGAGTATCGTCTTCTTCCGTCACGGCAGGCAGTGTGGAAAGATCGCCGTCCAGCCACTCTATGTCCCTGCCAATCAATGACAGAACAGCATCGAGATACTTCTTGTCGTTCTTGGTGATGATCGTGAAGGCCTTGCCCGAGCGTCCCGCGCGGCCGGTGCGGCCAATACGATGCACGTAATCTTCGGCATGGATCGGGATATCGTAATTGAATACGTGGCTGACATCGGGAATATCGAGCCCGCGTGCGGCGACGTCGGATGCCACCAGAAGCTTGAGCTTGCCTTCGCGGAAGTTTGACAACATCGTCATGCGGGCGCGCTGGTCCATGTCGCCATGCAGGGCACCGGCGCTGAACTCGTGGCGCGTCAGCGAGCGGAAAAGCTCCGAGACGTCAACCTTGCGATTGCAGAAGATGATGGCGTTCTTGATCTCGTCGCCTTCAGAGAGGATGAGATCGCGAAGAACCGCGCGCTTGTCCCAAGGCTTCGGTGCTGACTTGACGAGGCGTTGCTCGACTGTGGTGGCCGTGCTTGACGCCTTTGCCACTTCGATGCGCACCGGCGCATGCAGGAACTGTTCCGTCAGCTTGGTGATTTCCGGCGGCATGGTAGCCGAGAAGAACAGTGTTTGGCGGGTGAATGGGATCAGCTTGCAGATACGTTCGATATCGGGGATGAAACCCATATCGAGCATGCGATCGGCTTCGTCGATGACGAGCAGTTCGACGCCTGTCAAAAGCAGCTTGCCACGCTCGAAATGATCGAGCAGGCGGCCAGGCGTGGCGATAAGCACGTCGGCCCCGCGCTGCAGCTTCTGGTCCTGCTCGTCGAAGGAAACGCCGCCGATTAACAGAGAGATGTTGAGGCGGTGGTTCTTGCCGTATTTGACGAAATTTTCCTCAACCTGGGCTGCCAGTTCGCGCGTCGGCTCCAGGATCAGCGTGCGCGGCATACGGGCACGGGCACGGCCTCGTTCCAGACGCGTCAGCATCGGCAGAACGAAGGAAGCGGTCTTGCCCGTTCCGGTCTGGGCAATGCCCAACACGTCCTTGCCGGCGAGCGCATGGGGAATGGCCCCGGCCTGGATCGGGGTCGGTGTGGTGTAGCCTGCATCAGCGACGGCAGACACGACTTTGTCGGAAAGTCCGAGGTCTGCAAATGTGGTCGCGGCGTCTTGTTCGTTCAAAGAATCAGAGGACAAGTTGCTCGTTCAAATTCTAGCTGATTGGAGGCGGCTTTAAGTGACTGACGCAGGGACCGCCTTGACCTGCAGAGATTGTGTTCGCGTAAGGTTTGACGAAGAATTTGTCAACCGCAACAGCCGCAAAACCGGATGAATCCGTGGTCTCTGCGCTATAATAATTATCATTTCCGGTCAATATCTGAACTGTTCGGTGAGAATTCGTTCGTTCCAGGAATGTTTTGCATCGAAGAGGAGCGTCGCAGTCAGGAGACGCGACTGCACGATCTCCACGGAAAGGACGGACTTTGCCTCAATATGGTCAGCTGCCACGTTGACCGGACGCTTTTCCGCTTCAAGTATATCGAAGCGCACCTTCGAGATCTGCGGAATGAGGGCACCACGCCAACGTCGCGGACGAAACGGGCTGACCGGTGTCAGGGCCAGCAGCGGTGCATCGAGCGGCAGGATTGGGCCGTGCGCCGAAAGATTATAGGCGGTTGAACCCGCAGGTGTTGCCACCATGACACCATCTGCGCTCAATTCGTCGAGACGCACGTGATCATCTATCGAGATACGGATGCGCGCCGTTTGATAGGATTGACGCCAGAGCGCGACCTCATTGATGGCAATTGCGTCAATACGGCCTTCCTGTGTCACAGCATGCATTTCCAACGGACGAATCGTATCCGGAACGGCCGCGTAAAGCCGCTCATACAGGCCGTCGACCTCGAATTCGTTCATCAGGAAACCGACCGTTCCGCGGTTCATGCCATAGATGCGTTTGCCAGAACCCATAGTCTCGCGCAGCGTCTGAAGCAGGAAGCCATCACCGCCAAGCGCTACGATGACGTCGGCCTGGTCGATCCGACAGTGGCCGTAACGATGAGTAAGTGTCTCGGCAGCGATACGTGCATCATCGGTCGCGGCGTAAGTAAAGGCGATTTTCAAGGAGACGCACCCCGTTCGCATCATTCGGATCGAGCGCACGAAGCAACTCTTAGCCAACGGATGTACGGTCTTGAGCGCGTGCGCGCAAGATGCGGCACGAAGGCTGTGTTTAGGAAAATGAAGGGTTAAGGAGATGGCGACATCGTACAAAGCACCGCGTCGATATGGCCTATATGGGGTTCACCGCCGCTTATGAAACTCCTTTGCTGTGGGTTGTGTCGGGCTTGGCTTGACTTTTTTGTTAAAAAGAACAAAAGAAGAACATTAATTCAACTTACCTTGCGTCTGATGAAGGATCGCAAGTCAAAGGGTGCATTATGACGATATCCCGTGCGCACGTCATGGCCGATTTGCGCCAGCGCCTTGCATCTCTGGAAAGAGAAGGCAAACGCAAGGTCGGATCACTCCCTTTTGGCGTGAGAGAAGTTGATGCTGTGCTTCCTGGCGGTGGATTAAGCTACGGAGCATTGCATGAGTTTGCGGGCAATCAAGATGGAGCGACCGATGGTGCGGCCGCCGCTCTTTTTGCTGCCGGTATCGCGGCTCGTACGAAAGGACCCATCGTCTGGTGTCTGACCCGGCCAGATTTGTTTTTTCCGGCACTGGCGCAGGCTGGTCTTCATCCATCGCGTGTCACATTCATTGAATCTGACAGAGAGGAGGATGTTCTGGCAAACATGGAAGAGGGGCTTTCCTATGGTCGGATTGGAGCAGTGGTGGGTGAGATCGTCCGGTTGCCGATGACAGCATCGCGCCGTTTGCAATTGGCAGCGGAAAAGAAAGGTAACCTGGCTCTTGCCGTCAGACGGTGGGGACGAATGGCGGATGCTGACGATTTCAGCCAGCCGACCGCCTCTGCCACGAAATGGCGCATCAGCTTGCTGCCTTCCGCGCCGCTTCCGGTGCCGGGTGTTGGGCGGGCGCAATGGTTTCTCGAATTGGTTCGCGCAAAGGCGGGAGAACCCGCCGCATTTGTAGTTGGAGCCTGCGATGACAAGGGTTGTATCGATATACTTTCCCGATCTGGCTACGGACAGGATAAGACGGCTCGATCCCTCCATTGGCGCTGAGAAGCCCGTCGTCGTTCTGATGAAAAGCGGATCGAAGCGTTTTGTATCGGCTGCCGACAAGGCCGCCAGACGCGCCGGCGTACGGATCGGTATGCAGGCTGCGAAGGTGCAGGCGGTTTTTCGCGATTTACTGATTTTCGATGAGGATAATGACGCTGACCAGAAAGTCTTGGAACAGATTGCACTATGGGCATTGCGGCAATATTCGCCCCTGGTTGCTGTCGATGTGCCGGATGGTATCGTGCTGGACACTGAAGGTGCCGACCATCTGCACGGTGGTGAGCAAGCCATGCTCGATGCAATTTTCCAATGTTTTCAGGCAAAAGGCTTGACGGCTCGTGTTGCCATTGCCGACACGTGGGGAGCTGCTCATGCCTGTGCGCGGGTAATCCGCCGTCCGACTGTCATAGTGCCGAGAGGGCAAAATGCTCGTGCCGTCGAGAATCTGCCCATCGCTGGTCTTCGGCTGCCGGAACACGTTGTACGGGATTTTCGCACATTTGGATTTCGAACCATTGGCGAAATTTCTCGTCTGCCGCGCGGTCCCCTGGTGCTTCGTTTCGGGGTAGAGGTGGGGCGACGTCTTGACCAGATGTTTGGACAAATCGCCGAGCCTATTATTCCCATTCGCGCGACTGAACAGATCGAAGTCACTCGTTTGTTTGCCGAGCCGATAGGTGCAGCTGAGACAATTGACAAGTATGTTGCCCGTCTCACCGTTCAACTGGTTGAAGCATTGCAACAAAAAGGATTGGGTGTGCGCAAGGCCGATCTTGTCGTGGAGCAGGTTGACGGGACACGCAAGGCCCTGCGCATAGGAACAGCAAAACCAACGCGCGATATTGCATGGCTCACCAGGCTTTTGCGGGATCGTCGGGAAAAGATAGACCCAGGCGCTGGTATCGAGAGGTTATCGCTTGTTGCCTCCGTAGCCGAATCTTTGCTCGAGGAGCAAAAATCGTCTTCCCTGGTTGCGGACGATGACATGGACATTGTTCCTCTGATGGATATTTATGCCAATCGAGGGCAGCGCGTGTACCGTGTTTTGCCCTATGCGTCGGATATTCCAGAGCGATCGGTACGTCGGGTCGCATTCAATGAGACGGCCCCTGAACTTTCCTGGACGCAGCTTTGGCCGCGGCCAGTTCGTCTTCTGACGCGTCCGGAGGCAGTAGAAGTGATCGCGCTTCTTCCCGATCACCCTCCTGTTAGCGTCACATGGCGCGGCAAGCGCCGTCGTATCAAGCGTGCGGATGGGCCAGAGCGCATCTTCGGCGAATGGTGGCACCGTGATGCCGAGTATGATTTGGTGCGGGATTATTTCGTGGTTGAGGAAGACGAGGGCGCGCGGTTCTGGATTTTTCGCACCGGCGATGGCGTGGATGCGCAAACAGGTTCTCAGGAATGGTTCCTGCACGGAGTTTTCGCATGAACTATGCCGAGTTGCAGGTAACCACTCACTTCAGCTTTCTTCGCGGGGCGTCCTCAGCAGACGAGTTGTTTGCTGCCGCCAAACTTTTAAGGCTTCAGGCTATCGGCGTAGTCGACCGGAATTCCTTGGCCGGAATTGTGCGTGCGCTCGAGGCATCACGGGCTACGGGTCTGCCGCTCGTCGTGGGTTGCCGTCTGGATTTACAGGATGGCATGTCGATTCTGGTTTATCCGACCGACAGGGCGGCCTATTCGCGGCTGACGCGACTGATAACGCTGGGCAAGAAGCGTGGCGGTAAGAACAATTGCATTCTTCATCTCGACGATGTCGAGCAGCATGCGCAAGGACTGATTGGTATTCTTGTACCGGATATTGCTGATGAAATCTGTGCGCTGCAGCTCAGAAAAATGGCCGAGATATTTGCAGATCGGGCTTATGTCTCCCTATGTCTGCGACGTCGCCCGAACGATCAGCTGCGTCTGCATGATATTTCCAATCTGGCGACACGCTTTCAGGTGAAGACGGTCGTTACCAACGATGTTTTATTTCACGAGCCATCCCGTCGACAATTGCAGGATATCGTAACCTGCATTCGCACCAACACGACAATCGACGATGTGGGATTTGAGCGCGAACGTCATGCCGATCGTTATCTGAAACCGCCGGAAGAAATGGCGCGTCTGTTTCCGCGTTATCCTGAGGCATTGGCTAGGACCCTTGAGATCGTCGAGCGCTGCACATTCTCGCTTGAAGAACTGACCTATCAGTATCCGGATGAAGCCCTGATGCCGGGCATGGATGCACAGCAATCGCTTGAGCATTATGTCGAAAAATATTTGGCGCAGCGTTATCCGCAAGCGGTTCCGCCGAAGATTGCCGCAGCCATACGTCATGAGCTCGACCTGATCCATACCATGAAATATGCGCCGTATTTCCTGACGATCTTCTCCATAGTCAATTATGCGCGCTCGCAGGGTATTCTATGTCAGGGGCGCGGTTCGGCAGCCAATTCGGTTGTTTGTTATGTGCTTGGCATTACTTCCATCAATCCCGAGGAAATCGATCTTTTATTCGAGCGGTTCATTTCGAAGGAGCGTGATGAACCGCCCGATATCGACGTCGATTTCGAGCATGAGCGCCGCGAGGAGGTCATCCAATGGATCTACAAGACCTATACACAAGACAAGGCTGCTCTTTGTGCAACTGTCATTCGCTATCGGGCAAAAGGGGCGATTCGCGATATAGGCAAGGCACTTGGTCTGCCGAAGGACCTGATCAAGACGCTTTCATCCAGCCTGTGGTCTTGGTCTGAAGGCGTAAGTGAGAACAGTTTCCGTGAGCTCAATCTCAACCCTGACGATCGTCGCCTTGCCCTGACATTGAAGCTGGCGCAGCAACTGATAGGCGCGCCACGTCATCTTAGCCAGCATCCGGGCGGTTTCGTGCTGACGCAGGACAGGCTTGATGAGCTGGTGCCGATAGAACCGGCCGCAATGGAGGGGAGACAAATCATCGAATGGGATAAGGATGATGTCGAAACCCTGAAGATGATGAAGGTCGATGTGCTCGCGTTGGGAATGTTGACCTGTATGTCCAAGGCTTTTGATCTCATTCGCACGCACAAGGGCAAGAATCTCGACCTGGCAAAGATAAAGCAAACAAATGACAGAAAGACCTACGCGATGATCCGGCGTGCCGATACCTTGGGCACTTTCCAGATCGAGTCGCGTGCTCAGATGTCAATGCTGCCACGCCTGAAACCGGAAGAGTTTTACGATCTGGTGATTCAGGTTGCGATCGTGCGGCCCGGACCGATTCAAGGCGATATGGTTCATCCTTATCTCCGTCGACGCGAAGGTGAGGAGGAGGTCAGTTATCCTACGCCGGAGTTGGAAGCGGTGTTAAAAAAAACGCTTGGAGTTCCATTATTTCAGGAGTCGGCCATGAAGGTCGCAATGGTTTGTGCTGGATTCACCGGCGGTGAGGCGGACCAACTGCGCAAATCCATGGCCACCTTCAAGATGACTGGCGGAGTTTTCCGCTTCAAAGAAAAGCTCATCAACGGCATGATCAAAAATGGTTACACGCGCGATTTTGCTGAGAAAACCTTCGCTCAACTCGAAGGGTTTGGTTCCTATGGGTTTCCGGAATCGCACGCTGCCTCTTTCGCGTTGATCGCCTATGCATCAAGCTATGTTAAATGCCATTATCCGGAGGCATTTTGCGCTGCCTTGCTCAATTCTCAGCCTATGGGTTTTTATGCGCCTGCTCAGATAGTTGCGGATGCCCGAAAGCATGGCATTGAGGTCAGGCCGGTCTGTGTAAATCAATCTCGTTGGGACTGTACGCTGGAAAAGATCGAGGGTACCGATGATCATGCCGTTCGCTTAGGGATGCGCATGGTAAAGGGGCTTGCATCAACCGAGGCAGCGCGGATTGTTGCTGCACGGGCAGATCAGCCATTCCAGAGTATAGACGAGGTTTGGCGACGATCCGGCGTGTCGGTGGCATCGCTCGTAGAGCTTGCAGAGGCCGATGCATTCTATTCTGCAATGGCGCTTCAGAGACGCGATGCGCTCTGGGTAATCAAAGCTTTACGCGACGAACCTCTACCATTATTTGCCGCTGCTACCGCTCGAGAGGGCCGTGTAATTGTCGAACAGCAGGAGCCGCAAATCGATCTGCGGCAGATGACTGCGGGACACAATGTCGTGAAGGATTATACGCATGTTGGCCTGACGTTGCGTGATCATCCGCTTTCCTTCTTGCGACGTGATCTTGCCTTACGCGGAATAATCACCTGCGAGGAGGCTATGAGATCGCGCGACGGATATTGGGTGAGAACCGCCGGACTCGTGCTTATCCGCCAAAGACCCGGTTCGGCAAAAGGCGTTGTGTTCGTCACTATTGAGGACGAAACGGGATCAGCCAATCTCGTCGTCTGGCCAAAGCTCTTCGAGCGACAAAGACAAGTCGTCCTTGGTGCGACGATGATAGGAATTGACGCCAAGGTGCAGAGGGAGGGCGAGGTTGTGCATCTCGTTGCCAGGAAACTCTTCGACCTCTCAGGCGAACTCGCTGGTCTTGCCGATCGGGATCATGATTTCCCCCTTCCTGCTTGCCGAGGCGATGGATTTTCTCATAGCAAAGCAAACGTTCATCGAGCGCACTTAGAAGACAAGCCTATTCAAGACCAAGAGGGCGAGACGCTCAGGATAAAAAGCCGCAATTTTCATTAGCCGCTAAATTCTTCACGCTTTTGCTCATGGCCTTCAAGGCATTTCCCAGAATATCTGCACCTGAATTCAACGACGTGCGCTGATCTCCCACACATCGACGAGTTTATCGCCCCGGACGCAATGGTAACGACCATAAAGAGCTACCGTAGGATCGCAGTGTGGGACGACGCATTCGATGATATCCCCGATCGAAGGTCGAACATTGGCACCATTCAGATGCAGCCGGCCATGTTCGTCACCGGCATATTCGTAAGTCGTCACTTCCAGGCCACTTGTGATTACACGCGGCTCGGGACCGTTCAGAGCAAAAGCTTTTGTACCGGCGTCCGTCGTGACGAAGCCGGGCACGTTTGTGCTTGTGACGGATGTCTGCACGAAGAGCGCATTATCGAACGGCCATTTCTCGCCTTCTGCATAGATCACCGTCTGATATTCTGCGTCCATGAAAATGTAGGATCCGGCCTGAATTTCAGTAAATGGGCCTTCCTGGGCATCTATAAGATGGCTGCCCGTCCCGCCACCCGTGACGATGGGGGGACTCATCTCGATCGAAGCAAGAGCATCCATGATCCCTTCGATCCGTCGATGAGCTTGACGGCATAGATCGAGCCGCTCGATTGGATCGACAGTATGTTGAAGATGTCCACCATAGGCCTGAATGCCGCAATAGACGAGGGAAGGCAGGTTTCTGATTGTGTTTCCGAGTTGTACCGCTGCTTCCGGAGACGTGACACCCGTTCGCCCAAAGCCCAATTCAACGTCGATCAGGACGTTGATCTGAAGGCTCTTCTGTTCTGCTGCTGCTGCAAGATTCCGGGCATTGTCCGGATTGTCCACTACGATCATCGTGTCCGGAGTTTGCTCGGCAAGTGCAACGACACGCCCGATCTTGTATCCTGTCGTAACCGGCGAAGTAATCAAAATTCCCGAAAGGCCATTTGCGGCCATGATTTGCGCTTCATCTAACGTTGCGCAGCAAAGACCGATGGCGCCGGCGTCTCTCTGGGCTTGTGCGATGGTCGGACACTTGTGCGATTTGGCATGCGGGCGCAGACCTTTACCATGCGCCTTTATGATCTCCGCCATCGTCGCAACGTTTCGCTCGAACACATCGAGATCGAGCACAAGGGCAGGGGTGTTCAAATTATAACGCGTGCCAACGGAACTGGTATCATGGGCAGGGGACATGAGCTTTCCAATCAGAGGGAGCGGCTCATACACTTTTCCGCGCATGAGCCGGGTGATTTTAACGTCCGGCGCGCCGCATCAGTTTGCGATCCAGATGGCGATACCATGCCATGACACCGGGCATGAACCAGGGCTTGCCGCTGTAGAATGGTACGGCTGCTGGAGGACGGAAGTCGAAAGCTGAACGGGCCTGCATTTGTGCATCGAGCAGCTTCTTTGCTGCCTGCGCGCCAATCCATGGTGCCCATACCACCCCGGAACCGCAGAATCCCGTGGCATAGACGATCCCGTCACGTTCGAAGATGCGAGGTATCATGTCGCGATGCATCGCCACATGTCCGAACCAGCTATGGGTGACGGATACGTTCTGCAATTCGGGGAAAAGTTCATCGAGATTGCGCTTGAGATGGAGGGTGGGTTCGATCGGATCACCGCTCGTTGATCCGTCGCGTCCCCCAAGCAGAATCCGCTTTCCATCGGGCGAGGGGCGGTAATAGAAGCCGAGATTGCGCGTTTCGCTGCACATCATCAATCTGGGCATCAGCGTTGCCATTAGATTGGGCGACAGCTCCTCCGTTGCGATGATGCGGCTGCGCACGGGAACCATGCGGCGACGCAGCCATGGATCGGAAGCATCAGTATAGCCGTTCGTGCAGACAAGCACTTGCCGTGCCAAGACCTGGCCGGCGTCGGTCAATACGTTGAAGCCGTCATTGAGGCGATCTACCTTGCGAACAGCCGCGCCGGAATGCACCTGCACCCCGGCCTCCAACGCCACACGTAAAATCTCGGCATGAAACTTTGCTGGATGGAGACCGCCGATGTCCATTCGGACCGATCCGCCACGATAGAAATCCGTACCTAAATAATTTCGCTGTTCAGCTTGTGGCACCGCAAAGGCTTCAATTCCAAGCTTCTTCTCCAGCTTTTCCGCCGTACGAGCCAGGCCCTCATAATCTTGTTTGCCAACTGCACCGCTGAAACGCCCTACGCGTTTGAAATCGCAGGCCAGCCCCTCACTTTCGATGAAGCTGTAAAGAAATTCGCGCGCCTTTTTTCCCTCTGCCTCGATCGCAAGCGCACGGTTTTCGCCGAAACGACGCACCAGCGTCGCGTGGTCAAGGCGAATGTTGCCACTGGTGATGCCACCATTGCGCGAAGAAGCCCCTTCACCAGGGTTCATCTTGTCGAGGCAGATTACGGATCGTCCTGCCCGGACGAGCTGCAGGGCCGCGCTCAATCCCGCATAGCCTGCGCCGACGATTGCCACGTCGATTTTGGTTGGCAGCGATTTAGGTGGCAACGGCTTGACTGGTGCTGCTTCCCACCAGAATGGCGTCGTTTTATGGTCGTGTTGCGAATTTGATTGCATGTCGCTCTCGCGCTCCCCTCATTATTTTGAGCTTTTAGAGATGACGGTCAAATTGTACCGCGCCGATGATCCAGAGGATTTCGGCCGGTTTTTCTCCCGTGTTTCGGAAACTGTGGGGTAGCGAACTGTCGAAAACGAAGCTGTCTCCGGTTCGCAGGTTTGCTTCCTGCCCATCGATGGTGAGCGTCAACTCGCCGGAAAGGATCAGGCCGCCCTTTTCCGCTGGATAGCTAAGCGCCGTATTGCCAGACACCCCCCCCGGCTCCACGCGCAGAATCATGATCTGCAAATGGTGATGGCCTCCGGCAGTCAGTAATTCCTTCTTGAGCAATCCGAGGTCTATCAAGGGTCGATCTTCGTGCCGGCGTACAAAAGCGGGATCACCCTGGTGAACAGGATCGTCCGGTTGTTCTCCAAACATCTCCTGGAGAGAGATGTTCAAGGCACGCCGGATAGCAGTGAGCACGCGCATGGAAGGGTTCGCAAGATCGCGCTCGATCTGACTGATCATGCCAACAGAGACGCCGGAGCTGTCTGCCAGCTGCTGGAGCGACATGCCCTTTGCCGTTCGCAATTGTCGGAGCGTGGCTCCTAGCAGGAACTGCGCTCCTTTAGTTATTTCGCTCAATCTATTTCTCCTGCCCCTCGCATAAACAAAAAAGTGAAATATTGTGGAGTGAATTTCAATATTTTTATTCTCCTAGGCGTGCAGAAAATGACAAGCATGCGATGTCGAGAAAAATAAATTATTAAAAACAGTAGCTTAAGTAGTATGTGTGTGGGATTTTAAAATTTACCGACAGAAGCCGTTCAAATCGCTCTTGTCAAAATTTTCAATATACGCGTATCATCCAAGAAAAATGAAAAAAACAAGAGGGGTGTTCAGGGATGGAAAATCGTGACGCTACAGTTGGCTCCAAAGTTGCGCTTGCCGTCCGCAATCTGACCGTGGACCTGCCGAAGGGCATGGAGCGTAAGCACGCGGTCAAGGATATTTCCTTCGACCTGAAAGCGGGCCAGATCCTCTGTATCATTGGAGAGTCCGGTTCAGGCAAGTCAGTGACCGCGAATGCTGTGATGGGGCTTCTTCCGAGGGTGATCAATATCTCTGAAGGCAGTATCACCTGTGGCGATCTTGATCTGACGCATGCCTCGCCAGCGACGTTCCGAAGCATTCGTGGTCGCGTGGTTTCGATGATCTTCCAGGATCCGCTTTCCGCGCTTAATCCGCTGATGACCGTTGGCGAACAGATTGAGGAAGTCATGCTGGCGCATGGCGAAGGGGCGCGCGAAAGCCGTCGCACCCGTTCTCTCGCGCTGCTGAAGGAGGTTGGCCTTCCAGAGCCGGAGTTGATGTATCATCAGTATCCATTCCGTCTCTCGGGGGGACAGCGTCAGCGCGTAATGATCGCCATGGCTCTGGCACTGGAGCCGACCATTCTCATTGCCGATGAGCCCACGACGGCACTGGATGTCACTACTCAGGCGCAAATACTCGACCTGATCCGCGATATTCAGCGCCGCAAAGGTATGAGTGTCATGTTCATCACCCATGATTTCGGCGTTGTCGCCGAGATTGCCGATAGTGTGATCGTCATGGAAAAGGGCCACATCGTTGAACAGGGGACGGCTGAAAAAGTCCTCCAAAGCCCGGAACATCCCTATACTAAACGACTCATTGCCGCCGTGCCGCGCCTTTCTGAAAATGATCGGGCGCATGAACCGGGCGAAGTCTCCGAACCCATCATGGCCGTGGAACGTCTGTCAAAGGAATATCGTAGCGGTAGCAAATTCTTCGGCAAGGAACGGGCCGTCAAGGCTGTGCAGGAGGCTTCTTTCACGCTGCAGCCCGGCAGAACGCTTGGCATTGTCGGCGAGAGCGGGTCGGGCAAATCGTCGCTCGGACGTCTTCTTGTTAAGCTGATGGATAGTGATGGCGGGCGGATATTGTTCGATGGACAGGACATCGCTCAGATGAAGGAAGCGGAATTCCGTGCGCTTCGCCCGCAAATCCAGATGATCTTCCAAGATCCCTTCGCCTCGCTCAATCCACGCTCTACCATTGGTCATATTTTAACGGTGGGACCTGTTTCCCACGGGGTGTCCTATAAGGAAGCGAGCCGGCAGGCGAGGGCGTTGCTCGAGCATGTCGGTCTGGATAGTGGTGCATTTGAGCGCTACCCACATGAATTTTCTGGTGGGCAACGCCAACGCGTCGGCATTGCCCGAGCGTTGATGTTCAAGCCGAAGCTCTTGATCGCCGACGAGGCTGTCTCGGCGCTCGACGTCTCGATCCAGGCGCAGATCCTCAAGCTGCTCGATCAGATCCAGCGCGAAACAGGTGTCTCCATGATCTTCATCACGCATGATCTACGCGTCGCCAGCCAGATTTGTGACGAGATCGTGGTTATGCAGCGCGGTCATATCGTGGAACAGGGACCGCCCTCGCAAATTTTCCGCAATCCGCAATCCGCCTACACGCAGGAGCTTGTCGCAGCGATTCCTGGAGAAAACGTCGCGGCCTGAAATCAATACGCAAATCGTCTGACGAACTGTAAAAAGCTAGGGGAACATTCGCATGACCGATCAGCCATCCAGATACACCGCCACTCGCCGCGACGCCCTCAAGTTCATGGGGTTTTCCGGCGCTGCTGCCATATTCGCACCAGCCCTCTTGGGAAAGCCTGCTTTCGCCGCGACACCGCCAGCGACGCCTACGGGACGCATTGTCGTTGGTTTCTCGCAAGAGCCAACCGTGTTCAACCCATTGATGCCGCGCATCGAAGTTGACGATGGCGTTCATTTCTCATTGTTTGACGCTCTCTTTCGCATTGGGCCGGACGGCTCGTTTCAGCCAGCTTTGGCGGCGGAAGTGCCATCCGTGGAAAATGGCGGCATTTCCGAGGACGGCCTGGATTGGCGCGTCAAGGTACGGGATGATGTGAAATGGCACGATGGAACGCCCTTTACGGCCGAGGATGTCAAATACACACTGGAACTGATCGTCAACCCGAATTTCCGCAGCTGGCGCACCACCGGCCACACGCTGGTGAAGGACATCACTGTAGTCTCGCCGACAGAGATTACGTGGAAAATGGAGAGCGCGTTCGCTCCCTATCTTTCGTTCCTAGCGGACACCTTTATCGTTCCTAAACATATTCTTGGAGAGGCGGAAGATCCCAATACCGCGCCTTTTAATAATGCTCCGATCGGTACTGGCCCTTTCAAATGGGCAAGCCGCGTTGCGGGGGATCATATAGAGGTCGTAGCAAATCCAGAATATTATGGCGAAGGGCCATATATCGAACGTTTGATCTATAAGTATATTCCCGATCTCACGGTCCTCTACACACAGTTCAAAAGCGGTGACATCGACATCATCGGTTCGCAATATATTACGCCGGACAATTACGAGGAAGCCAAAACCCTTCCAGGCAAGGTCATAACGACAGTTCCAACGGCCAGCATCGAGTCCGTCTATCTCAATCTGGAGCGTCCGCAGTTCAAGGAACTCGCCGTTCGCCAGGCGATATATGCCGCGATCGACAAGCAGACGATCATCGACGCGCTCTATTACGGTCTGCCGACGCCCACGGAAACCTATATGCCGCAAGAATCGGCCTATTATAATCCGGACCTTCCAAAGCAGGAATATGATCCGGAGAAGGCCAAGCAGTTGCTTGACGAAGCGGGTTGGGTGCCGGGGGCTGGCGGTATTCGCGAGAAGGACGGCGTACGTCTCTCCTTCACCAATTCCACGACGTCGGGAAATCATCTGAGAGAACAGGCGCAGCAGTTCATTCAGCAGTCACTTGCCGAAATCGGCGTCGAGATGAAAATATCGAACCTGCCGCCCGCCGTCATGTGGGGGGAATTCTGGACGCAGTCGCAGTTCGACAGCGTTCTGGTGAGTGTCATCTTCATGATAGGCGCAGATCCCGACGTCACCTCCCGGTTCCACTCCGACGCGATTCCAGCGCAAGGAGGACGGGGCGCCAATAATGGCCAGTACAAAAATCCGGAAGTGGACGCGCTATTGGAAGAAGGTGGCAAGACGTTCGACCAGGAAGCCCGCAAGGCTATTTATCGTCAGGTGCAGGAGAAAATCCGTGCCGATCTTCCGCTTCTGCCACTCTATCAGAATATGACGGTAAGGGGTCGCAAAGAAGGAATCGAGGGCGTAGAGCCGAATATCAATACGCGTATCGATACCTGGAATACCGCTGCCTACTACTGGGCGAGCTGACTTCGCCACATGCCGGCGGCACGTTCCCTGTGCCGTCGGTCTATCTATTTATATTAATTGCAGGAATCAGATCATGGCGGGATATCTCCTCAATCGCCTGTGGCAGAGCCTCATTCTGCTGGTGATCGTTTCGATCATCGGCTTTGCCGTGCTCAATTTGACACCTGGCGGACCGCTTTCGCAATTTGCGCTGACGCCCGGTATGACGCAGGAGGCGATGGATCGCATTGCCGAGCAGATGGGTCTGAACCGGCCATTGCCGGTGCAATATCTCGAGTGGGGCTGGCGACTCCTGCAGGGCGACTGGGGAACCTCCTATCGCGACGGCCAGCCGGTGCTCGAGGTCATTGGTCGCCACATTTTCGCTACTCTGCTTCTAATGGGGACATCCACCGCGTTTTCGATCGCCATCGGTACGTGGATAGGCATTCGCGGTGCAACGCACCGCTACTCAATGTTCGACTATGCCGCCACGATTGGCGCAATGGTCGCCCTGTCGATCCCCACTTTCTGGTTCGGCCTCGTCGGGATCTATATCTTCACCCTGGAACTGGGCTGGCTGCCAGCCGGTAACATGTACACGATCGGCAATGGCTCGTTTCTGAACTATGTGCACCATCTGATCATGCCAAGTCTCGTGCTCTCGCTGGTCAACGTTGCAATCTGGAGTCGCTACATGCGCACGGCCACGCTGGACGTCATCAACCAGGATTTTGTCAAGACCGCACGTGCCAAGGGCCTCACCGAAAAACGTGTGCTGATGAAGCACGTCGTAGGCAACGCGCTGGTGCCGATGATCACGCTGGCTGGTATGCAACTGCCGAGCATCCTCGGCGGCGCGCTCGTCACCGAGACCGTCTTCACATGGCCGGGCATGGGACGTCTTTTCCTCGATAGTCTTGGCTATAGCGATTACCCCGTTGTGATGGGGCTTCTCATGGTCTCAGCCATTCTCGTGCTGCTGGGAAATCTCATCGCCGATCTTCTCGTCGCAATGGTCGATCCACGCATCCGCGTCGGCTGATGCTTCATGAACGCGCATAAGCAGGAAACAGTATCATGAGCGTTATCGCCACATCCCCCGCATCCACGCCGTGGTGGCGCAGCCGTGGCGTGCGTCGCTTTGCCCGTCACAAGCTCGCGATCATCGGTCTCGTCATGATTACCTTGCTGACATTGGCTTGTGTAATCGGCCCCTACCTTCTTCCGTATGACTCGCTCTATATCGACTTGCGGGCCCGCTTCGCACCGCCGCTCACAGGCTATCATTTCCTCGGAACCGATCCACTGGGGCGCGACATTGCCGCGCGTCTTCTCGAAGCTGGGCGCATTTCGCTGCTCGTTGGCTTCTTCGCGATGCTGCTATCTACCGTTGTCGGCACAGTCATCGGCGTTGTTTCGGGGTACTTTGGCGGCGCGATCGGCGCAACTTTGATGCGCTTTGTCGACGCGTTTCTGTCCTTTCCGTCAATCTTTCTGCTTCTAGCGCTCGCTGCCCTCCTGCAGCCTACACCGATCATGATCACCGTCATCATTGCGCTGACGAGTTGGATGGAGGTTGCACGTATCGTCGAGGCGGAAGTGCGTTCCCTGCGCGAGCGCGACTTCGTGCAGGCCAGCCGCATGATCGGCTTGAGTAGCGCGCATATCATGTTCCGTGAGATATTGCCGAACGCAATGGGTCCGATCATTGTTGCCGCGACCTTGACCGTCGCGCGCGCTATCCTGCTTGAAGCTTATGTGAGCTTCCTTGGCTATGGCATTCAGCCGCCACTGCCGAGCTGGGGCAACATGTTGAATGGCGCGCAGCAATATCTTTCGACTGCGCCATGGCTCGCCATCATTCCGGGTATCACCATCACCATTGCTGTAACGAGTTTTAATTTCATCGGTGACGGCTTGCGCGACGCGCTCGACGTTCGCAGCGATCATATGTAGGGTTTCGAAAACCATGGCGCTTCTTGCGAATATCGACAGAGAACGGGGCGAAAAGCTGCGTCAATGTTTTGCTGCGATCGTGCCGAACGAACGGCTTGTCTTGCCGGATGAGGATTTCGCTGCCAGTGACGTTCGCTATCTTCTAACCTGGAAGATACCAGAAAACCTCGAGCGCTTCTCCAATCTGGAAATCATCTTCTCCGTGGGGGCGGGAGTCGATCAATTCATTCAAACGGGTGTTCCGAAAGGCGCGACGCTCGTTCGTCTCGTGGATTCCGGGCTGACTGCAATGATGCAGGAATATGTGACGATGGGCGTCCTGAGCGTCCACCGCGATCTGCCCGCCTATGTCGCGCAGCAGAAAGCTGCCGTCTGGAAGCAGGTTTCGGTTCCACCGCCTGCAAGCGAGCGTCGCGTCGGCGTCATGGGGCTTGGCGAACTTGGGCGGGGAGCGCTTGATATATTGGGGCGTTTAGGTTTCCAGCGCTCAGGTTGGGCACGCAGCAAACGCGAGATCGACGGCGTAGCGTGTTTCCATGGGCCGGATCAGATCGCGGCGTTTCTTTCCTCTCTCGATATTCTTGTTTGCCTGCTTCCTTTGACGGAAGAGACGCGCGGCATCCTGAACAAGACGCTGTTTGCGCAATTGCCGAAGGGTGCATCGCTTGTCCACGCCGGGCGTGGACAGCATCTCCAGCAAGACGATCTCTTGAATGCACTCGACAACGACCACCTGCGCTCGGCCTTTCTCGACGTCGTCGATCCGGAACCTCTGCCGCAAGATCATCCGATCTGGCATCATCCTAAGATTATCTTGACTCCGCATGTCGCCTGCATCACGCGCGTCGAAATGCTGGCCAATGCAATCGCGACCAATCTGCACTACTATCGGGTGGGGGAGCCGATGCGAGGAATCGTGAAACTCGAACGTGGATATTGAACGGTGAAAGAGAACTGGTGCCCCCGGCAGGAATCGAACCCGCGACCTTCGGTTTACAAAACCGCTGCTCTACCAGCTGAGCTACAAGGGCAATGGGCGCTTCCCTAGCATAATTTACGACGCTGTAAAGAGAAAGCGTGGCTGGCTACGCAGTTTTGCACGTCGGTCCGATCTACCTGGCCCGAGTTTCTTGTTTGTCGAGCGTATTAATCTCTTCCTGACGCTGTCGGTATGGATGAGTGTCACCTGATTCAGCCACAGAATGGGGGCTGGGGCGGAGCCGCGGATTATTATTTTCCGGATCGCGAATCTCTCTTCTTTTCACGGGTGGTATGATCTCTTCCGTCTCGTCGCTCTCCGGTTCTATTGGCGGTTCGCTGATATCCGGTTTCCAGGTCGGTGCGGGCATAGGCGGATCGTCCTGATTCTCGCGGGGAAACGCCAGGGTTTCTTCCTGCTTGTCGTGCAGCCATCGCGGTTTCAACTCCGCTATCAGGCTATGAATTAGTCCAGGCATGATCGTCTCCTTTCCGAATTCAACCAGCTGCGCGGCGTTACGTTCCGACATCCCCAGGACCTTTTCCGGCAAAGGACGGCCATCGATGCAGGTGCGTGGTTCGTGAGCGCATCAGTTGTCTGGCTTTCAGGCCCGTCCCTGAGTGAAGCTCGACGGTTCGAAACTCATGGCGCACGCGATATTTGGGTATTCCTTGTGATGGAGGTCAGATCGAGCCTGCTACGGCTCGAATTACAGGTCCAGTTATTCCACACGGCCGCTGCTTTAAGGGGGGCGAAAAATCAGGAACCGTTTCACGCTCTTTCTTCTCTGGGCATAATGGTTGCCCGCTCAGGCACGGTATGCAAAGTAGCAACCGTGGGGAGAAGCCCGTAGCGGATTTTTCTGCCTGAATATCGCCATAGATTGTCCGCGGGATAATCACATTTATCACGTACTGTTACGAAATGTTAAAATCGTAACATGGCGAGAACAGGGATCGGCGCCCCCGTTTCCTGTTCTGTTGCGGCGGTTCTTCGCGATTTGAGACGCGTGTCGGATGGGACATCCCGTAACAAACCCAAGGATATGCAGAAATGAAACAGGCGCGTAAAGTGGCGCAGATGGCCACTCTCGCATTGTTTGTCGCAAACTTTTCTTCCTCGACCGTCGCGCAGGAAAGGGCTTATGTATGGGTGCCCTCCAAGCTCAATGATAGCGCTTATAAAGTCCGTAGTGGCATTAACTATCAGAACGGGTGGCAAGCCTCAGGCGGAACTGATTTTTCCCTTGCTGCTGACAAGCACGGCAAGTTGGTAGAAAATGCCGCTCGCGTCGCTGTCTGGGGCAGGGCTGTTGATGAGGCAGTGGAGCATGGGCGGACGGTGCGTCGCGAACTCGATCTCAATGTAGACACACGATCGGGCCGTGGGCAGATCAGCATCAAGCGGATGCGTCGATGGATTGCAACTGAGAAACTCGACGTCGAGGTCGTGCGCAATCTCACCCTCCAATGTAACAGCTATGAGGCTTATTGCCACGACGCGAACGCTTCCCAGTCCGTGCGCCTCAGTGTACCCGAAACAAAGACCGCGATCGTGGCGCGTAGCTCAATCTCGAGTAACAATACGGACGTGACAAATAGTCTTTCGATTGAGCAAAATGCGTTGCAGAACGTCAATCTCAATCTGACACTCAACAATCCCGCTAGGGATGAAAGGGAAGCTTCGGCCCGCGCCAGCTATGGTTGGCGATGGTAGCTCGCCTATACTCAAAGTTTTTTGTCGACAAGGGATCATAAAAGGCTTGTCATGGAGAACCGAACTGGATTATGAAGCCGCTGTCTTCACGAGGCGCTGTTGAAATGCCTCTTGCGAAGGGGTATAGCTCAGTTGGTAGAGCGGCGGTCTCCAAAACCGCAGGTCGCGGGTTCGAGCCCTGCTGCCCCTGCCATTTCGGTTTTCTGCACCATTCAGAAGGTTCGGGGGATCGTAGTCACAAATCCGCCATTAACGTCATGCATCTATGCGTTTCGCGCGATGTTGGGTAAATCTGCAAATTTAACCCTTGCGGAAAAGAAGAATCGTCATTATTGAGTGGTTCAGATCAAGGTGCGCAGAGCCTGTAATTGGTTCTACGCGCCTTGTGTTCATGGTTAAATCTCGTTGCTGATTCGAGCTGCGGATTGAGCCTTAAGGAAATCTTCCCGGTAACGGGCTAATGGTGAGGCGTTTCGGCGTCTCGATGAGCGGTCATGGCGTCGAAAACCAAGAATCCATTCGTATTCTTTCAGCAGGTCAAGAGCGAGACCGCGAAGGTGTCGTGGCCGTCGCGTCGTGAGACGATGATTTCGACGATCATGGTTCTGATCTTCGCTTTTCTGGCTGCGATCTTCTTCTTCGCTGCCGATCAGTTGATGGGCCTTGCTGTCGAACTGATCCTCGGCATTGGTCGCTGAAACGCTCAAGACGGAGATAGAATCGCAAATGGCAGTGCGCTGGTACATCGTCAACGCCTATTCGAATTTCGAAAAGAAGGTCGCTGAGGACATCGAGAACAAGGCTCGTCAGAAGGGTCTTGATCATCTTCTGGAAAAGATTCTCGTGCCGACCGAAAAGGTTGTCGAAGTGCGCCGCGGCCGCAAGGTTGATTCGGAGCGCAAGTTTTTTCCCGGTTATGTTCTGGTTCGTGCAGAGTTGACCGACGAGGTGTTCAGCCTCATCAAGAATACACCGCGTGTCACCGGTTTCCTTGGTGACTCGCGTCCGGTTCCTATCCCGGATTCGGAAGCCGATCGCATTCTGGGGCAGGTGCAGGAGGGTGTTGAGCGTCCGAAGCATTCGGTCAGTTTCGAGATCGGTGAAAACGTCCGCGTTTCTGATGGTCCGTTCGCGTCGTTTAACGGTGTTGTTCAGGAGGTTGATGAAGAGCGTTCGCGTCTTAAAGTCGAAGTTTCGATCTTTGGTCGCGCGACGCCCGTTGATCTGGAGTTTTCTCAGGTCGACAAGGTCTGAGGGATAAGGTTTCGCCTGCGTTCGCGCGGGCGGTTTCTGCATGGTGCTTCTGCATTGTGTGGCAATAAGAGCGGTGGGAGAGGCATGTGGCGTTAGCCTGTCACATAAAATCGAACCACCAGACTGCAACGCCGGTTCGCCGGTTAGATGAAGGCAGATGAGATATGGCTAAGAAAATTGCAGGCCAGCTCAAGCTTCAGGTTCCTGCGGGTTCCGCGACGCCGTCGCCCCCGATCGGTCCTGCGCTTGGTCAGCGTGGCATTAATATCATGGAATTCTGCAAGGGCTTCAATGCCGCTACGCAGGAAATGGAAAAGGGATCGCCGATCCCGGTCGTCATTACCTACTACCAGGACAAGTCCTTTACGTTCGCGATGAAGACCCCTCCGGTCAGCTACTTCCTCAAGAAGGCAGCGAACCTGAAGAGCGGCTCCAAGACTCCCGGCAAAGCTTCAGCCGGTCAGATCAGCCGCGACAAGGTTCGTGAGATTGCTGAAGCGAAGATGAAAGACCTGAACGCCAACGACGTCGAAGCCGCGATGCGTATGGTTGAAGGTTCCGCCCGTTCGATGGGCCTGGAAGTGGTGGGCTGATACGATGGCTAAGATTGCAAAGCGTACTGCCAAGGCTCGCGAAGGAATTGATTTCGACAAGGCCTATACACTCGACGAAGCCATCGCGCTTCTGAAGGAACGCGCCAGCGCGAAGTTCGACGAGACCATCGAAATTGCGATGAATCTCGGCGTTGATCCGCGCCATGCGGACCAGATGGTTCGCGGCGTTGCTAACCTGCCAAACGGCACGGGTCGTGACGTTCGCGTTGCTGTGTTCGCTCGTGGCGACAAGGCTGATGAAGCCAAGGCTGCCGGTGCGGACATTGTTGGCGCGGAAGATCTGGTTGAATCCATGCAGAAGGGCGAACTGAATTTCGACCGCTGCATTGCTACGCCGGATATGATGCCGCTGGTCGGTCGTCTCGGCAAGGTGCTTGGCCCGCGTGGCCTGATGCCTAATCCGAAGGTCGGTACTGTGACCACCGACGTTGCTGCTGCTGTCAAGGCTTCCAAGGGTGGCGCTGTCGAGTTTCGCGTCGAGAAAGCCGGCATCATTCACGCTGGTGTTGGCAAGGTTTCGTTCGACACCAAGGCGCTTGCTGAAAACGTTCGCGCTCTTTCGGATGCCGTCAACCGTGCAAAGCCAGCCGGTGCAAAGGGCGTTTACGTTCGTCGAGTTTCTCTGAGCTCGACCATGGGTCCGGGTGTGAAGATCGACGTCGCGACGCTCGACGCCGCATCCTGATAAGTTTTCCGGTCAGGCGGTGTTATCGTTGCCCGACCGGTCACTGAATTCCGGCAGTTCCGTATGGAAATGTCCGGTACCGGAAGGAGACTTCCGGAATATCCTGTCCAAGACTGCAGGCGGCTCGCCTTAATTCTACCCGAGCCTGCATAGGCGGGTGAGAAACCGAACAAGCGGAACGTTAAGTTCCACACGTAAGGTTCGAACCGTGTTGGCCTTTTGTCGATTGCGCTCCTTGTGAGAGCAGTAGGGAAAGGGGGCAGGATCATCGAGCGTCGCTCGGGTGATCTTTCGTATGAATGGTGCCCGCGCGACAAAGGCAACCGATGACTGGGTCAAACCAGGCATCAACTGGAGATAGGCAGTGGAAAGAGCGGAAAAACGCGAATTCGTCACTGAACTGAATTCGGTCCTGCAGGACACGGGTTCGGTTGTTGTGGCCCACTACGCCGGTATCACGGTTGCGCAGATGAACGATTTTCGTTCCAAGATGCGTGAAGCCGGCGGCACCGTAAAAGTCGCGAAGAACCGTCTCGCCAAAATCGCCCTTCAGGGTACGCCTTCCGAAGGCATTCAGAACCTGTTCCAAGGACAGACGCTGATTGCCTACTCGGACGATCCGATTGTTGCACCGAAGGTCGCATCCGAATTCGCCAAGGGTAATGACAAGCTTGTCATTCTCGGCGGCGCAATGGGTACGACCGTTCTCGACGAAACCGGCGTGAAGGCTTTGGCCACCATGCCGTCGCTCGACGAGTTGCGTGCAAAGCTGGTGGGTATGATCTCTACCCCTGCAACCCGGATCGCACAGGTCGTCAACGCACCGGCGGGTCAGCTCGCACGCGTGTTTGGCGCTTATGCCCGGAAGGACGAGGCTGCGTGAGCGCGGTCCTTGCTATCAAAATAAACAACTGTTCGAACTTACCAAGGAATGTAAAAAATGGCTGATCTCGCCAAAATCGTTGAAGACCTGTCCGCGCTGACCGTTTTGGAAGCTGCTGAGCTTTCCAAGATGCTCGAAGAAAAGTGGGGCGTTTCGGCTGCTGCTCCTGTTGCAGTTGCTGCTGCTGCCGGTGGCGCTGCTCCTGCTGCTGCTGCTGAAGAGAAGACCGAATTCGACGTCGTTCTCGCTGACGCAGGCGCAAACAAGATCAACGTCATCAAGGAAGTCCGCGCTATCACGGGTCTCGGCCTGAAGGAAGCTAAGGACCTCGTTGAAGGCGCTCCGAAGGCCGTCAAGGAAGGCGTTGCCAAGGATGAAGCCGAGAAGCTGAAGGCTCAGCTCGAAGGTGCCGGTGCAAAGGTTGAACTGAAGTAATTTCGGTTTGCCGGAGGGCGGCTTGCTGGCCGCCTTCCACCTCTGAATGAACGAAAACCCCTTTTCCAAAGTCCGTAAGCCGGTCTTTCGAAAACGGGTTTTATACCTGTCTCTACAGACCGTGCCGCGCGGTCGGTGATTTGGCTAGGCGAGCCAAAAGCAGCAAGGAGCGACGATGGCCCAGACCCAAACCTTCAATGGCCGCAGACGCATTCGTAAGGTTTTCGGAAACATTCCGGAAGTTGCACAGATGCCGAACCTCATCGAGGTTCAAAAAGCATCCTATGATCAGTTCCTCATGGTAGACGAGCCGGAAGGCGGTCGGGCCAATGAGGGTTTGCAGTCCGTCTTCAAATCGGTCTTCCCGATTGAGGATTTCTCGGGCACGGCAATGCTCGAGTTCGTCAAGTACGAGTTCGAACAGCCGAAGTTCGACGTCGACGAATGCCGTCAGCGCGATCTGACTTACGCAGCGCCACTTAAGGTGACGCTGCGTCTTATCGTGTTCGATATTGACGAAGACACCGGCACGAAGTCGATCAAGGACATCAAGGAACAAGACGTATATATGGGCGACATGCCGCTCATGACGATGAACGGTACGTTTATCGTCAACGGCACGGAGCGCGTCATCGTATCGCAGATGCACCGTTCGCCTGGTGTGTTCTTCGACCACGACCGCGGCAAGTCGCATTCGTCCGGCAAGCTGCTCTTTGCCGCGCGCGTCATCCCGTATCGTGGCTCCTGGCTCGATATCGAGTTCGATGCCAAGGACATCGTGCATGCGCGTATTGACCGTCGCCGCAAGCTGCCGGTCACGTCGCTTCTCATGGCCCTTGGCATGGACGGCGAGGAAATCCTCGATACGTTCTATAACAAGATTAGCTACCAGCGTGATGGCGATAGCTGGCGCATTCCTTTCGATGCAGCTCGTTTTCGGTCATACAAGACAAATAACGACATGATCGATGCCGAAACCGGCGAAGTCGTTCTGGAAGCAGGCAAGAAACTCACGGTACGCACTGCCCGTCAGTTGGTTGAAAAGGGCCTCAAGTACATCCGCGTCACCGACGAGGATCTGTACAATTCCTATCTTGCAGAGGACGTCGTCAACTACGGCACTGGTGAGATCTATCTCGAAGCCGGCGACGAGCTGGATGAGAAAACGCTCAAGGTTTTGCTGGACACTGGCGAGCAGGAAATCAAGGTCCTCGACATCGATCACGTCAATGTCGGCGCCTACATCCGCAACACGCTCGTAGCCGACAAGAACGAAAGCCGCCAGGACGCGCTGTTTGACATTTATCGCGTCATGCGTCCGGGCGAGCCGCCCACGCTTGAAACCGCTGAAGCCATGTTCAATTCGCTGTTCTTCCAGGACGAGCGTTATGATCTGTCGGCGGTCGGTCGCGTCAAGATGAACATGCGTCTCGAGCTGGATGCCGCCGATACGGTTCGCGTTCTGCGCAAGGAAGACATCCTGGCGGTCGTCAAGACCCTTGTCGGTCTTCGTGACGGCAAGGGTGAAATCGACGACATCGACAATCTCGGCAATCGCCGCGTTCGTTCGGTAGGCGAACTGATGGAAAATCAGTATCGCGTCGGTCTGTTGCGTATGGAACGTGCGATCAAGGAGCGCATGTCGTCGATCGAGATCGACACCGTCATGCCGCAGGATCTGATCAACGCCAAGCCTGCTGCCGCAGCCGTACGCGAGTTCTTTGGGTCCTCGCAGCTGTCGCAGTTCATGGATCAGACCAATCCGCTGTCGGAAGTCACGCACAAGCGTCGTCTCTCGGCACTCGGACCGGGTGGCCTGACTCGTGAACGCGCCGGCTTCGAAGTTCGCGACGTTCACGTCACGCACTACGGCCGTATCTGCCCGATTGAAACGCCGGAAGGTCCGAATATCGGTCTGATCAACTCGCTGGCTACCTTCGCACGCGTCAACAAGTACGGTTTCATCGAAAGCCCGTATCGTCGCGTAAAAAATGGCAAGGTGACGAGCGAAGTCGTTTACCTATCGGCGATGGAAGAGGCGAAGCACTACGTCGCACAGGCAAACGCTGAGCTCGACGAAAACGGCCAGTTCACTGAGGAATTTGTCATTTGCCGTCACTCCGGCGAAGTGATGATGACGCCGAATGAGAACGTCGACCTGATGGACGTTTCGCCAAAGCAGATGGTTTCGGTTGCTGCCGCGCTCATTCCGTTCCTTGAGAACGACGACGCAAACCGCGCTCTCATGGGCTCGAACATGCAGCGTCAGGCCGTGCCGCTCGTACGTGCGGAAGCACCGTTCGTGGGTACGGGGATGGAGCCGATCGTTGCTCGCGATTCCGGTGCTGCTATCGGCGCCCGTCGAGGCGGCGTAGTGGACCAGGTTGACGCGACACGTGTCGTTATCCGCGCTACGGAAGATCTCAAGTCCTCCGAATCAGGCGTTGATATCTATCGTCTGCAGAAGTTCCAGCGTTCGAACCAGTCGACCTGTATCAATCAGCGTCCGCTTGTCCGCGTTGGTGACATCATCAACAAGGGTGACATCATCGCTGACGGTCCGTCGACCGATCTGGGCGATCTCGCGCTCGGCCGTAACGTGCTCGTCGCGTTCATGCCGTGGAATGGTTACAACTACGAAGATTCGATCCTTCTTTCGGAAAAGATCGTGTCGGAAGACGTCTTCACCTCGATCCACATCGAGGAGTTCGAAGTTGCTGCCCGCGATACGAAGCTCGGGCCGGAAGAAATCACGCGTGATATTCCAAACGTTTCGGAAGAAGCGCTGAAGAATCTCGACGAAGCCGGCATCGTTTACATTGGTGCGGAAGTGAAGCCTGGCGACATTCTTGTCGGCAAGATCACTCCGAAGGGCGAAAGCCCGATGACGCCTGAAGAAAAGCTTCTGCGCGCCATCTTCGGTGAAAAGGCTTCCGACGTTCGCGACACCTCCATGCGCATGCCGCCCGGCACCTTCGGTACGGTTGTCGAAGTGCGTGTCTTCAATCGCCACGGCGTTGAAAAAGACGAACGTGCAATGGCGATCGAACGCGAAGAGATCGAGCGTCTCGCCAAGGATCGTGACGACGAACAGGCGATCCTGGATCGCAACGTCTACTCGCGTCTCTCGGACATGCTCGTTGGTATCGACGCGATTGCAGGTCCGAAGGGCTACAAGAAGGGCCAGACGCTCAGTACTGAGCTTCTGCGCGATTTCCCGCGCTCGCAGTGGTGGCAGTTTGCCTCCGACAACGAGCAGGTCCAGTCGGATCTTGAAGCTCTGCGTGCCCAGTACGACGAGTCCAAGAAGCTGCTCGAAGCGCGCTTCATGGATAAGGTCGAAAAGGTACAGCGCGGCGACGAGATGCCCCCCGGCGTGATGAAGATGGTCAAGGTCTTCGTTGCCGTGAAACGCAAGATGCAGCCTGGCGATAAAATGGCAGGTCGTCACGGCAACAAGGGTGTCGTGTCGCGCATCATGGCATCGGAAGACATGCCGTTCCTCGAAGACGGTACGCATGTCGACATCGTTCTGAACCCGTTGGGCGTGCCTTCGCGCATGAATGTTGGCCAGATCCTTGAGACCCATCTGGGTTGGGCCTGTGCCGGAATGGGCAAGAAGATCGGCGACCTTCTGGAAGCCTACCGTTCGGGTGGTGACATCCAGCCGTTGCGTCTCGAGATCGAAAATCTGATCCCGGACAATGATCGCAACGAGCCTGTGCGTTCTTACGACGATGAGTCCATCGCTCGCCTCGGTGATCAGATGAAGCGCGGCGTTTCCATCGCAACACCGGTCTTCGACGGTGCAACCGAAGTCGACATCAACGCGATGCTTGAAGAAGCGGGCGTGAACACGTCGGGTCAGGTTACGCTCTATGATGGCCGTACAGGTGAGCCCTTCGATCGTCAGGTGACAGTTGGCTATATCTATATGCTCAAGCTGCACCACCTGGTGGACGACAAGATCCACGCTCGCTCGATCGGTCCGTACTCGCTCGTCACCCAGCAACCGCTCGGTGGTAAGGCGCAGTTCGGCGGCCAGCGCTTCGGTGAGATGGAGGTCTGGGCACTGGAAGCATACGGCGCGGCATATACGCTCCAGGAAATGCTGACGGTGAAGTCGGACGACGTTGCCGGCCGAACCAAGGTCTACGAAGCGATCGTTCGCGGCGACGACACGTTCGAATCAGGTATTCCGGAGAGCTTCAACGTTCTCGTCAAGGAAATGCGCTCGCTCGGACTCAATGTCGAGCTGGTCAATTCCTCGTCGGACGACCAGCAAATGCAGCTGCCTGACGCGGCGGAATAAAACTTTAGGGCAGAGCCGTTGGAACTATCCAGCGGCTCGCCCGCTGTCTCTTTGAAGAGACGCTTTCTAATTCAGAGCCGCTAGCACGCGGCTATTGGCGTCTTTCGCTTCTGCCGCGAAAACGCCCGCAAGTTCGGATAAGGGACTGGCAGTCCCGCAAAGGAGAACGGCATGAACCAAGAGGTCATGAATCTCTTCAATCCCCAGGCACCGGTTCAGCATTTCGATGCGATCCGGATCTCGATCGCGAGCCCGGAAAAGATTCTGTCGTGGTCTTTCGGCGAAATCAAGAAGCCTGAGACGATCAACTATCGTACGTTCAAGCCGGAACGGGATGGCTTGTTCTGCGCGCGCATTTTCGGTCCGATCAAGGACTACGAATGCTTGTGTGGCAAGTACAAGCGCATGAAATACAAAGGCGTCATTTGCGAAAAGTGCGGCGTGGAAGTTACGCTGTCGCGCGTTCGCCGTGAACGCATGGGCCATATCGAGCTCGCCGCTCCGGTCGCGCATATCTGGTTCCTCAAGTCGCTTCCGAGCCGCATCGGCACGCTGCTCGACATGACGCTGAAGGATATCGAGCGCGTTCTCTACTTCGAAAATTACATCGTCACCGAGCCGGGCCTCTCTGCTCTGAAGGAGCATCAGCTTCTTTCGGAAGAAGAGTATATGATGGCTGTTGACGAGTACGGCGAAGACGCTTTCACCGCGCTGATCGGTGCCGAGGCTATTCATGAGTTGCTTGCTTCGATTGACCTTGAAACGACGGCAATCGAACTGCGCGACGAACTTGCGACTACGACTTCCGACCTGAAACAGAAGAAACTTCTGAAGCGTCTGAAGATCGTCGAGAATTTTCTGGAATCGGGCAACCGTCCGGAATGGATGATTCTGCGCGTCGTACCGGTTATTCCTCCGGATCTGCGTCCGCTGGTTCCGCTGGATGGCGGTCGCTTCGCGACGTCGGACCTGAACGATCTTTATCGTCGCGTCATCAACCGCAATAACCGTCTCAAGCGCCTCATCGAGCTGCGCGCTCCGGGCATTATCGTGCGTAACGAAAAACGCATGCTGCAGGAAGCTGTCGACGCGCTATTCGACAATGGTCGTCGCGGTCGGGTCATCACGGGTGCTAACAAGCGTCCACTGAAGTCGCTCTCTGACATGCTCAAGGGCAAGCAGGGCCGTTTCCGCCAGAACCTGCTCGGCAAGCGTGTTGACTACTCTGGTCGTTCGGTCATCGTGACTGGTCCGGAACTCAAGCTGCACCAGTGCGGTCTGCCAAAGAAGATGGCACTCGAGCTGTTCAAGCCCTTCATCTATGCACGTCTTGACGCTAAAGGTTATTCGTCCACGGTCAAGCAGGCTAAGAAGCTGGTTGAGAAGGAAAAGCCGGAAGTCTGGGATATTCTCGACGAGGTCATTCGTGAGCACCCGGTTCTTCTGAACCGTGCACCTACGCTGCACCGTCTTGGCATCCAAGCCTTCGAACCTATCCTGATTGAAGGCAAGGCAATCCAGCTGCATCCGCTCGTCTGTACGGCATTCAATGCTGACTTCGACGGTGACCAGATGGCTGTGCACGTTCCACTGTCGCTCGAAGCGCAGCTGGAAGCGCGTGTGCTTATGATGTCGACAAACAACATCCTGCATCCGGCTTCAGGCGCACCGATCATCGTTCCGTCACAGGACATGGTCCTGGGCCTCTACTATCTGTCCATCGTGGCCGAGAAAGAGCCGGGCGAGGGCATGGCGTTCGCGGA
Source organism: Limoniibacter endophyticus (assembly GCF_014652835.1). GTDB lineage: Bacteria > Pseudomonadota > Alphaproteobacteria > Rhizobiales > Rhizobiaceae > Limoniibacter > Limoniibacter endophyticus. Next base: position 334,351 of record NZ_BMZO01000001.1, on the reverse strand, counting down.
CATGGGCGAATTGCATCATGCGCTTAACAACGGCATCGTGACCTATCACACCAAGATCAAGGGTCGTTTCAAGACGATGGATGCCGATGGCAAGCTCGTCGCGAGGATCTATGACACGACCCCAGGTCGTCTGATCATCGGTGAACTCCTGCCAAAGAACCCGAACATTCCGTTCGAAATTTGCAACCAGGAGATGACCAAGAAGAACATCTCCAAGATGATCGATACGGTCTATCGTCACTGTGGTCAGAAAGAGACGGTCATTTTCTGTGACCGCATCATGCAGCTCGGTTTTGCCCATGCTTGCCGCGCCGGTATTTCCTTCGGCAAGGATGACATGCTCATCCCTGACACAAAGGAAAAGCTTATCACTGATACCGATACGTTGGTGAAGGAATACGAGCAGCAGTACAATGATGGCCTGATCACTCAGGGCGAAAAGTATAACAAGGTCGTCGATGCGTGGGCCAAGTGCGCCGACAAGGTCGCCGATGAAATGATGAGCCGCATCAAGGCGGTCGAATTCAATGCTGAGACCGGGCGTCAAAAGCAGATGAACTCGATCTACATGATGAGCCACTCCGGTGCCCGTGGTTCGCCGACGCAGATGCGTCAGCTCGCTGGCATGCGCGGCCTGATGGCTCGTCCGGACGGTTCGATCATTGAGACCCCGATTATCTCGAATTTCAAGGAAGGCTTGACCGTTCTTGAATATTTCAACTCGACCCATGGTGCCCGTAAGGGGCTTGCCGATACGGCTCTTAAGACCGCGAACTCGGGTTACCTGACCCGACGCCTCGTCGACGTTGCCCAGGATTGCATTGTCGTTGTTCCGGATTGCGGAACTGACAAGGGTCTTACCATGCAGCCGATCGTTGATGCCGGTCAGGTTGTGGCCTCCATTGGTCAACGCGTTCTGGGCCGTACGGCGCTCGAAGACATCATTCATCCGACCAGTGGCGACGTTCTCGTTGCTGCCGGCAGAATGATTGATGAGCGTGATGTCGAAGTGATCGAAAAGGCTGCTATCCAGTCTGTTCGCATCCGTTCGGCGCTCACCTGCGACGTTCGCGGCGGTGTCTGCTCGGTCTGCTACGGTCGCGATCTTGCACGCGGTACTCCGGTCAACATCGGCGAAGCTGTCGGCGTCATCGCCGCGCAGTCCATCGGTGAACCAGGCACGCAGCTCACCATGCGTACCTTCCACATGGGCGGCACGGCACAGGTTGTCGATCAGTCGTTCCTGGAAGCTTCGTATGAAGGTATTGTGAAGATCCGCAACCGCAACGTGGTGCGCAACTCGGACGGCCATCTGGTCGTCATGGGCCGCAATATGGCTGTCGTCATCGTCGATGAAGCGGGCAAGGAACGCGCTTCACACCGCGTCACCTACGGTAGCCGCGTCTATGTTGACGACGGTGACAAGGTCAAGCGCGGTCAGCGTATCGCTGAGTGGGATCCGTATACCCGTCCGATTTTGACGGAAGTCGGTGGTACGGTCGCCTTCGAAGACCTGATCGATGGTATCTCGATGCAGGAAGCAACCGACGAGTCGACCGGCATTACCAAGCGTGAAGTCATTGACTGGCGCGGCAAGCCGCGTGGCAACGACCTCAAGCCGGCGATTGCCGTCATGGGGCCGAACGGCAAGGTGCAGAAGCTGTCGAAGGGCGGCGATGCACGCTTCCAGATGTCGGTAGATGCGGTTCTCTCGGTCGAACCTGGCTCGGCCGTGGCTCCAGGTGACGTTGTGGCGCGTATTCCGATGGAAAGCGCCAAGACCAAGGACATCACCGGTGGTCTGCCGCGCGTGGCGGAACTGTTCGAAGCACGTCGTCCGAAGGATCACGCGATCATCGCCGAGCTTGATGGTACCGTGCGTTTCGGTCGCGATTACAAGAACAAGCGCCGCATCATCATCGAGCCGCATGAGGAAGGTGCAGAGCCGGTCGAATATCTCATTCCGAAGGGCAAGCCATTCCATCTTCAGGATGGAGACGTCATCGAGAAGGGCGACTACATCCTCGACGGCAATCCGGCACCGCATGACATTCTGGCTATCCGTGGCGTGGAGGCTCTCGCCTCCTACCTCGTCAACGAGATCCAGGAAGTCTATCGTTTGCAGGGCGTTATGATCAACGACAAGCACATCGAGGTGATTGTTCGCCAGATGCTGCAGAAGATCGAGATCACCGAGCAAGGCGACTCGACCTACATCCCTGGTGATCACGTCGATACGCTGGAGTTGCTTGAGGTCAATGAGCGGCTGGAAGAAGAAGGCAAGAAGCCTGCTGTCGGCCAGCCGGTGCTGCTCGGCATCACCAAGGCATCGCTTCAGACGCCGTCCTTCATCTCGGCTGCATCGTTCCAGGAAACGACCCGAGTGCTCACCGAAGCATCCGTGGCCGGTAAGATGGACACGTTGCAGGGCCTCAAGGAAAACGTCATCGTCGGCCGTCTCATCCCGGCCGGTACGGGCGGCTCGATGAGCAAGATTCGTCGGATTGCCTCTTCACGCGATGAACTCATCCTCGACGCACGTCGTCAGGCTTCGGGTGGCGATGTCGCGGATGCGATGCTTGCAGATATGACGGACGGCAACCAGTAAGGTTGCTTGCTACTACGCAAAAGATGAAAGGCCGCCGGAGTACTTCGGCGGCCTTTTTATTTGTTCTGTGCAAAATCGACAGCCTGCGGGATACGCATGCGTGATCGAATTTTGGGAAGAAGATACTCTTGTTCAGTTAGGCCGAGCATCTCTATCCTTGGGAGGAGGAGATGCTCTCAGAAAGAGATCTATAATCGTCTCTAGCAGAGACTGTACCGATCACGATGAATGCGATCTGCGCCCGCATTTTCCCGCACAGGTTCAACTAGGGATAGGCCGACGGATTGAACGGCATCGCCCGTATCTGGCTGAGCGGGAGGAGTTATTCGATAGATCGGCGAGGTTTCGCGCCAGACAGGCAACGACCGCAACGCAAAGATGCATGCTTCAGCAAATACCATCGCTGTAGAGTGAAGGTGCCCGCTGGTCCAGTCGCATCAGGATTTCGTCGTAAAACTCATCATTGACCTTCAGCGCCTCACGATCTCTGGCCCCTGCCTCAAAACCAAGCGAGGCGTAAAGTGCCAAAGCCGCTTCATTGCCTACCGTAACCGTCAGGCGGATCGACCGATAACCCCGCGCAGCCACGAGCAATTCTGACATTAGCTTGCTTGCGACGCCGTATCCGCGTAGGTGTGACTGCACATAGACGCCCCAAATATGCGCAACATGTTCGATCTTTGCGGAATTCTCGGCGCGTAACCCGGCAGTTCCGACAAGTCCTTCATTTAGGAAGGCGCCGAGCAAGGTGCTGTCGGAGATACGCTTCTTAAAGAAAGCGAGCGGCTGTGTCTCTTCGGATTCGAAAGATGAGGCGAAGCAATTCGGGTGCAAGCGCAGTGCTTCGAGCCGAATTGCGCGATACGCTTCAGCATCTCTTGTCCTTAACCGTCTGAGGATGAGCGCCGGCATGAATGCCTCCCAAGGGCGACAATAAAAAACCCCGCACGGTGGCGGGGGTTTTTAATGTTTGCAAGGAATTAAATCAATTACTTGATCTTGGTTTCCTTGAACTCCACATGCTTGCGAACCACCGGGTCGTACTTGCGGAACGAGAGCTTCTCGGTCTTGGTACGGCTGTTCTTGCTGGTGACGTAGAAGAAGCCGGTGTCAGCGGTGGACAGAAGCTTGATCTTGATATTTGCGGCCTTCGCCATGATCGGATCCAGTCTTGATTAGAAAGTTTTGCGGCCGATCCGAGTCATTTGCATGCGGACAGGCGATTGTTGCGCCGACACATAAAGAAATAGGCCTAAAAGTCAAGCACGCAGTGTCGGCTTAGACGTCATTTGCGCCCGGTTGCTATAACGCGAATGATAATGAGCAGCAGATAAAGCACGAAAAATGCGCCGATTGCGAGTTCGAAGCCGTGCACCCCGAACAGGTCCATCGAGGAGCCAATCGCTTGCGGCCCAAGCAGCATGCCGAAGCCGTAGCAGAAGACGAAGGCGGCGTTTGCCGAGGCAAGATCGCCGCCAGACAGGCGTGAACCGAGATGCGCAAGGCCAATGGTATAGAGGCCGGCGACGACACCGCCCCAGAAGAACAAGACAAGGGCAGCGAGATACCAGCTTTGAATGACAAAGGGTAGAATTCCCATGCCCACTAGTCCAAAGACCGCGCACACGGCGAGCAAGACACGGCGGTCGCTGACACGGTCGGAAAGAATACCTAGCGGAATTTGCAGGATAACATTGCCAAGACCTATGGCAGTAAGCAGAAGTGCCGCATCGCCTTCGCTGAAACCGGAACGCGCGCCGTAGACGGGGAAGAGCGCGAAGCCGCCTGTTTCCACAGCGCCAAAGACGAGAACGGCTGCGGTCGCTGCCGGTACCATGAAGATGTAGGGCACAAAACTTGCCGATTTGCCGTGGGTGCCACCGTCGAGAGAGGGTTCTTCGCGTCTGGCGATGGCAACGGGCACCAGGGCGAGCGACACGATCAGTACCGTGACAAGATAAGGCATGAAGCCGGCGCTTCCTATCTGCGAAAACAAGAAGGGGCCGAGCGCGAATCCGAGCGAGAGCATTGTTGCATAAATACCAAGCACCAGCCCGCGTTTGGCTGGCGGAGCGGAAGTCGATATCCAGAATTCTGAAAGGATGAAGAGGGTTGTCAGAGCGACGTGGAGCGTGACGCGCAGCGGAAACCACATCCAGAAATCCGTCGCGAGATAAAAGCCCAAAAATGAAAGCGCGCCGATGACGATCATCGTCAGTAAAATGTTGATGACACCGAACCTGCGCGCAATCGGGATGGCGAACCAGGCGCCGACGATGGAGGCGAGGCCTGCGACTGCGGTGTTCGCGCCGATCATCGATGTGGAATAGCCGCGCGATTCCAGGGTGATGCTCAAGAGTGGGATACCCAGACCAATAGCGATGCCAACAACACTGATGGCTGCGATGGCCGCGCCGACAGAGAGCCAGCGGACGTGTTCTGGAAGCGCTTCGGATTGCATAGGGATACTTTCTGCCATGGTTCTTCGCGCAGGAAGTATCAGACCATCGTGCGCAGGAACTGGTTATAGCGCATCTGGTAGAAGGGAATATTACTGTCCGGCGAAAGCTGTGGATCGTCCTTGAGACGCTCGATGAGATCGCCCAGAATCCAGCTTGTGATACGCGGAATGTCCAAGGTTCTGGCTTCGTCAAGGGGCATCCAGACCTGTTCTTCCAACTCATTGGTCGGGCCACCATCCGGAAGCGTCAGCGCAACGGCATCCTCGCGCCAAACGGCAAAGAAACGTGTATCATATCGGCGCACGCGACCGGGTGGCGTGATGGCGCGGGCGACCAGCCGCAGCTGAGAAAGCGTAGGCGCGACCCCATGGTTGCAAAAACCCTGCCAGCCTGAAATACCGGATTGGTAGTCGGCGCGCCTGCCGATCAGCGCCCCACATTCTTCATAGGTCTCGCGAATTGCGGAAAGCGCGATCGCCCGCGCGCGTGCCTTGCTGGTCCGATTGGTACAGAGGCGATGTTCGACAAGCGGGTGCAACTCGTCCGAGGTTTTCACGCGCGAATCTGTTGGGTCGGTGCGTCCGCCTGGAAAGACGAACTTGCCGGGCATGAAGGCATGGCTCATGTGACGTCTGCCCATGAGAACTGAAATCTCATCTGGTGACGTGCGATCGAGAAGCAGAAGCGTCGCTGCATCGCGTGGACGTTTTGGACCCTTTCCCAGAGCGGAATCCTTGGACTCCGCCGTATCCAGTTCGGCGCGCGACATTTTCTTCATGCAAAGCTCTCCTCTTGAAAAGGGAGATTAGTGATCGCCGCCGCGTTTTTCCAGCGCTTCCTTACCTGTATCGAAACCGTGCATACGCAGGGCCCACTGGAGGCCGACGACCGCTCCCTTGACAGGGTTGAGCAACGCCAGAGACAGAACGAGCGTGATTGGCAACCAGATCGCGAGATGAGCCCACATGGACAGACTGAAGGCCTGTTCGGCGCCCATGAATCCGGCAACGACGATATGGCCGACCAGGAAAATCACCAGATAGGCCGGCAGGTCGTCGGCACGGTGATGGTGAAACTCCTGGCCGCAGACTTCGCAAGCCGGCGCGGTCTTGAGAAAGCTCGAGAAGAGCCTGCCTTGTCCGCACCGCGGGCAGCGGCAGAAGAAGCCGTTCTTCATGGCGGTCCAGAGGGAGCGTTCGGCAGGTTTTTGCGCTTTGTCTTCTCCGCCATAGACCTTCATGATTCCTACCTTTTGCGTCTGGTATGCCGTCCGGATTGCGAGGCACGGGCGCGCATGCGCTGAGTTTTTGCCTTATGATGCGACTGCTTTGAGCCTTGCAGCGGTGTGGGATCCGAGACCATCTCGAACTCCATGGCCCCAGCCATTGGCAGGACATCAAGGATCTTGATCTCGACATGATCAGCCAGTCGATAACCGGCTCTGCTTTTTTCGCCGATCAGAGCCTGCATGGCTTCGTCAAAGTGGAAATATTCATTGCCGAGCTTCGAGATCGGAATAAAACCATCGGTACCGTAAAGTGGCAATTGGACAAATAGTCCCGATTTGGTCACGCCCGAAATGCGTCCGTCAAAAGTTTCGCCAATGTGATCAGCCAGATGCGTGGCGACGAGCCGATCGATCGTATCGCGTTCGGCTGCCATGGCGCGACGTTCGGTTGTTGAAACCGTTGCGGCGATCTCGACCAGATTTTGTTCCTCCTGCCGCATAAGCCCGTCGGATCCGAGATCGAGAGCCGAGATGAGCGCTCGGTGCACGATCAGATCGGCATAGCGTCGGATCGGCGAGGTGAAATGTGCGTAGCGCGCCAGGTTGAGGCCGAAGTGTCCAAGATTGGACGGGGCATATTCCGCCTGGCTCTGCGAACGCAGTACCACTTTGGACGCGAGTTCCTCATGATCCGTCCCCTCGACTTGTGATAGGATGCCATTGAACCTGGCCGGGGTGAGATCAGCCCCGCGTGCCAGCGAAAGCCCTATCGTGGCCAGAAACTCGCGCAAGGTTTCCTGTTTGGCGAGTGAGGGCGCATCGTGGACGCGATAAACCAGCGGCTGCTTCCGGGTTTCCAAGGTTTCGGCAGCGCAGACATTGGCCTGGATCATGAATTCCTCGATGAGCTTGTGCGCATCGAGACGCTCCGGGATGATGACGCGATCGACGCGCCCATCTTCAGTGAGCAGAATCTTGCGTTCCGGTAGATCGAGTTCCAGAGGCTCGCGGCGATCCCGCCCGCGTTTCAGAACCTCATAGGCCGACCAGAGGGGCTTCAGGACGGTGTCACGAATAGACTCGGGTACGTCGTTGGGCGTGCCGTCGATGGCTGCCTGCGCAGCTTGGTAGGCCAGCTTGGCAGCGGACCGCATGACAACACGGTGGAAACTGTGCCTGATCTTACGACCGTCAGAGGCAAACGTCATGCGCACGGCAAGGGCAGGGCGCTCGACGCCCTCCTTGAGCGAACAGAGGTCGTTCGAGATGCGTTCGGGCAGCATCGGTACGACACGGTCCGGGAAATAGACCGAGTTGCCGCGCTTCAACGCTTCGCGATCCAGTGCGCTGCCCGGGCGCACATAAGCGGCGACATCGGCGATTGCCACTGTAGCGATGACGCCGCCCGGATTTTTCTCGTCCGTATCCGGTTCGGCATACACGGCGTCGTCATGGTCCTTCGCGTCTGCCGGGTCTATAGTAACGAGCGGCAGGTCGCGCCAGTCCTCCCGGCCCTCAAGCGAAACCTTCGCCGGTGCCGATTCGGCTTCGGTGATGACGGCGTCTGGAAAGATATGGGGGATATCGTGCGCATAAATGGCGATCATAGAGATCGCCTTTTCGCTCTGTTGCGCGCCGACGACCTGTGCAACCTTCCCGACGGCCTGACCGTAACGATTGGTGCGACCGGTCTCCACTTCGACGAGATCGCCGATCTGAGCCCCGTTTAAATCTTCCTCGCGCAGCGTCACGTCCGGCTGACGACGGTCTATTCCCTCGATGCGATAGCGCTCCCCATCCTTGCGCAGAATACCGAGAACCGCCGTCTGCTTCTTCTCGAGAACCTTGACGACGCGACCGGAGTACGGGATCGCCTCGTCACCGGAAACGAAGAATATTTTTGCGAGAATCCGGTCCCCAACACCTGGCGTCGGGCCTTTGACGTGGCGCGGCATCTTTACCGAAACAATGGGGAGATTTTCACTGCTGCCATCCCGCTCGACTGGCTTTGCCAGAAGGCCGCCATCGCGTTCACGGCCGAAAATATCGAGAACGGAGAGCGGTGGCAACCGGCCGGCATTGCCGAAGCGTTTGCCCTGCGATTTCAGGACACCATCATCCTCCATCGCCTGAAGCTCATCGTTGAGCCATAGGCGATCCTCTCCTTTGAGAGAGAAACCGCGCGCAATTTCCCGTTTTCCTGAGCGTCCCGGGTTCTCATTGATGAATTCGAGGATCTGCTCGCGCGTCGGACGGTATTGCCCGACACCTTTGGCACGACTGCCGGCCTGATCTTGCTGTCTTGTCGAGCCGGGCTTCTTCTTGGCCAAATTACCTAATCCTCTTTAGCAGCTTTCTTTGCTGTTTTCTTGGGCGCGGCCTTTTTCTTCGGCGCCGCTTTCTTAGTTTCCGCGGTGTCTGCCTTCTTCGCAGTTGCCTTTTTGGGTGCAGCCTTTTTTTTCGTGCCCCCGCCCTTGGCTTCCTTCTCAGCGATGAGCTGCAGAGCCTGTTCCAGCGTTACGTTTTCAGGATCGATACTCTTTGGCAAGGTGGCATTGATCTTGCCATGATTTACATACGGCCCAAAACGTCCGGCACGCACGGTAATCGCGCCGCCTTCCGGGTGATCCCCCAACGTCTTGAGCGGCGTTGCCGAGCTTGAAGCGCCGCGTCCGCGCGGATTAGCCATCTTCTCGGCAATGACCGTTACAGCCCGGTTGAGGCCAATGGTGAAGACGTCCTCAACGCTTTCGAGATTGGCGTAGGTGCCATCATGCAGCACGAAGGGACCGTACCGACCGATCCCGGCGGTGATCATCTTGCCGCTTTCCGGATGATTGCCAACGTCGCGTGGCAGGGCGAGAAGTTGCAGTGCCTTTTCCAGATCGATCGAGTTGGCGTCCCAACCCTTCGGTAAGCTACCGCGCTTGGCGTCCTTGCCATCGCCGCGCTGAACATAGGGGCCGAAGCGGCCGATCTTCAATGAAACCTCTTCACCGGTGGCGGGATCCGCGCCGAGAACGCGGTCGCCGGAGGCAACTTGTTCGTCGCCATTGGCGCCATCGGTCAGCTGGCGCGTGAAGCCGCACTCCGGATAGTTGGAGCAGCCCACGAAGGCACCGTAGCGTCCGAGCTTGAGCGATAACTGACCTGAGCCGCAACGTGGGCAGGAACGCGGATCGGAACCGTCACCTCGATCCGGGAAGGCGAGCGGGGCAAGCTGCTCATTGAGCGAGTCCAGAACGTCGGTAATGCGCAGTTCCGAAATATCATCGATCGCACCAGAGAAGTCGCGCCAGAAATCACGTAAAACTTCCTTCCAGAAGATGCGACCACCAGAAATGTCGTCGAGCTTCTCTTCAAGCGAGGCCGTGAAATCATATTCAACATAGCGCTCGAAGAAACCTTCAAGGAACGCCGACAGCAAGCGACCTTTGGGTTGCGGCACGAGTTGTCGCTTTTCCATCTGCACGTAGTCGCGGTCGACCAGGGTGTTGAGGATGGAGGTATAGGTCGAGGGGCGACCTATACCGAGTTCTTCCATCTTCTTGATGAGGGCTGCTTCCGAGTAGCGGGGTGGTGGTTCCGTCGAGTGCTGCGTTGGATTGACTGCCTCGCGTTGCAGGGCATCATTGGATCGGATTTCCGGCAGACGCTTGTCATCCTCGCCTTCCGGTTCTTCTTCCCGATTGATCGAATACGAAGCCAGGAAGCCATCGAAACGCATCACGGAGCCGACCGCGCGCAAAATGGCATTCCGGGCGCCGTTTCTGGCCTCAATCTCGACGGTGGTGCGTTCGATCTCGGCCGATTCCATCTGGCTCGAAATTGCCCGCTGCCAGATGATTTCATAGAGGCGGAACTGATCCTGGTCGAGGAAGCGCTTGACGCTGGCAGGTGTGCGCGAAAAATCGGTCGGACGAATGGCTTCGTGCGCTTCCTGCGCATTCTTGGCCTTCGTCGCATAGTAACGCTGCTTCTCAGGCAGGTAGCGGTCGCCGAATTCCGCGGCGATGGTTTTGCGGGCGGCAGTAATGGCTTCCTGCGCCATCTGCACGCCGTCCGTACGCATATAGGTGATGAGACCTGCCGTTTCGCCGCCGATATCGACGCCTTCATAAAGGCGCTGGGCGATCTGCATGGTGCGGGACGCGGCAAAGCCCAGACGCGACGAAGCGGCCTGCTGCAAGGTCGACGTGGTGAAGGGCGGGCCGGGATTGCGCTTCGTCGGCTTTGCTTCGACGCTAGTGGCGTTGAAGCTTGCGCCATTCAGCATATCGCGAATCGCAAAGGCCTGTTCTTCATTGGCGATGTCGAGCTTTTGCAGCTTTTTACCATCATAAGCGGTAAGACGGGCTTCAAAACCATCGCCGCGTGGTGTCTTCAGCTTGGCGGCGATCTGCCAATATTCCTGACGAATAAAACGGTCGATCTCATTTTCCCGATCGGAAACCAGCCGCAGCGCAACCGACTGGACGCGGCCAGCAGAACGTGCGCCGGGCAATTTGCGCCAGAGGACCGGCGAGAGATTGAAGCCGACGAGATAGTCGAGCGCACGGCGGGCAAGATAAGCCTCAACCAGTGCGGTATCGATCTCGCGTGGATTGGCCATTGCGTCCAGCACCGACTTCTTGGTGATGGCATTGAAGACGACACGCTGAACCGGCTTATCCTTGATCGCTTTCTTTTGCTTCAGCACTTCCAGTACATGCCAGGAAATTGCTTCACCTTCGCGATCCGGATCAGTCGCCAGAATCAGACGGTCAGCGCCTTTGACAGCGCTGACGATGTCGGAAAGTCGCTTGGAAGAGGCGCTATCGACGGACCAGGACATTTCGAAATCCTCGTCCGGACGCACCGATCCATCCTTCGGCGGTAGATCGCGGACATGGCCAAATGAGGCCAAAACCTTGTAATCATTGCCGAGATATTTGTTGATGGTCTTCGCTTTAGCCGGAGACTCGACGATAACGACGTCCATGTCCGTCCTTGTTTTAAAACTAATGAAATACCGCCAGCCCCCGCCGACGATTTGCAAATTGCTTCGTCACATGGCGCTGGAAATGGTTTTGGTCAAGTGCACAGCACGGATTTGCCTAGCCTTCAACCTGAAATGCAACCGTAGATATGCAAAAAACAACTATTGCGCTTTGGGTTGAGTTTACGGCAATCTCTATTTCAAGTTGCTGCGGCTACTTAAACACAATCGAAATTGAATGCGCAACGTCTAATACGAATGCGCTGTAGCTATCGTATCGGATGGCACGAGACGCTCGGAGCGATTGCGCATGCGTCTTACACGGGAGGTGGTTCAATGACGATGCGCCGAGACGACGGTATGAAGCTCGCCGAACTCGATTATATCCAACAAATGCTGCTCGAACTTTGCCGCATTTCGCGGCGGCGTGATCTCGGTTTTCTTACATATCTAATTGAAATGGCCTATTCGGAGGCCTCCGATATGAAAGAGGGCATGAGGCCGCTCAATCCCAAGCCCGCGCAACCGCGCGATCCACTCAGACCCGCTTCATCGCCCGCTAACGGTGCTCAGAAACTGTGAAGTGAGACGCGATTACCGGGGTGCCGCTCCAAGCGACCGGCAATCTCCAGCTCCAGAAGTATCAGGTGGATTTTTGCCGGCGCGATTCCCGTGTGTCGTACGATCTCGTCCACAGGGGTAGGTATCGCACCAAGCGCTTCGACCACGGCACTGCGTTCGCTGTCGCCTGGGGGAGAGACGGTGGATAAATCGGGGGGCTCGTATGCAAGGGGTGGAATCACCGGCGGGTTGTCGATCATGGGGAGAAGTGCTTCGACTATATCGCGGGTTTCGCAAACGATGGATGCGCCGTCACGCAGCAAGCGATTGGTGCCGCCAGAGCGAGGATCAAGCGGCGAACCAGGAACCGCAAAGACTAATCGGCCCATTTCACCGGCCAGGCGCGCGCTGATCAGGGAGCCGCTTTTGTGTGTGGCTTCGACCACGACGAGACCAAGTGAAATCCCGGCAATCAATCGATTGCGGCGCGGGAAATCCTGGGCGCGTGGTTCCCAGCCGAGCGGCATCTCCGAGACAAGCATACCGCGCTTGGTGATGTCCTGCGCAAGATCGAAGTTCTGCGGCGGGTAGGGGCGATCGATGCCACCCGCCAGAGCGGCGATGGTGCCGCTCTGCAAACTGCCGAGATGAGCCGCGGTATCTATGCCGCGGGCGAGGCCCGAGACGATGCAGAAGTCGGCACTGGCGAGTTCTGCCGCGATCTGCCGCGCGAATTTCGTGCCGGCGATCGAGGCATTGCGCGCCCCGACGATGGCGACCGGAGGCATGGTGAAGACGCTGGGATCGCCTTTGATGCCGAGCAGAGGTGGTGGATGGTCGATAGCGCGTAAATATTTTGGATAGTCCCTTTCGCCGATGGCGACGAGACGGATGCCGGTGTCTCGGGCGAAATCCATTTCGCGTTCTGCTTGAGCTTGCGTAGTCACGCGAAACGGTTTCGTGTTTCCGCCTTGGCGTGCGAGATCGGGAAGAGCTTCCAGCGCTGCGTCGGCAGAACCATAGGCGTTTATCAGATCGCGAAAGGTGGCGGGGCCGATGTTCGGAGTACGGATCAGACGCAGCCAGCTCAGTCTTTGTTGATCGGTGAGTTCTGGTCTGCCGCGCCTGTCCGACATATTATCCTTTCGATCCGATCCGGGTTTCGGTTCCGGAAAGGATCCGGCCGATATTTGGCCGGTGCTTGATGAAAACGATAAGGCTCATGAATACGAGGAGCGTACCGATCTTGGGATGACCGGCAATGAAAATCGATGCTGGAACGGCAACTGCTGCCACCAGGGCCGAAAGGGACGAAATTCTCGTCAGGAACGCGGTGCCAAGCCAGAAAACCGCGAAGATGAGTGCACCCGGCCACCAGAGGGCAATCAGCACACCGAGATAAGTCGCGACACCCTTGCCGCCCTTGAAGCCGAGCCAAGCTGGATAGAGATGGCCGAGAAACGCGCCAAGGCCGGCGAAAAGAGCTGCGTCTGGAGCAATGTAGCGCGCGAGGACCACCGCAGCAGTGCCCTTCAAGGCGTCGAGCAGGAGGGTAAGGGCGGCAAGTTTCTTATTGCCGGTTCTCAGCACATTTGTGGCACCGATATTGCCTGAACCGATGGAACGCACGTCTCCGAAACCTGCGGCACGCGTCAGCAGAAGGCCGAAGGGTATCGAGCCGAGAAGGTAGCCCGTTGCCAGGGCAATGACGGCCTGAAGAGGCGTAGCAATCAAGTCGAACACGGAAAAGTCCTCGTTCCAGCGGGTTTGATGAGGGATTTTTCAAGTTTCTACAATTGCGTGATCCTGCAATTGCGCAATATCGGAAATCGGCGCAGGATGACTCTTTGTCTCCCGCGCCATTTCTCATTCCTTATCTGTAGACGGTACGGCCTGCGACCATGGTGCGCAACACCTTGCCTTGAAGCCGTGCGCCTTCGTAACAAGTGTTCTTTGAACGCGAACGCAATTCGTTTTCTTTCACCAGCCATGGCTCATCGAGTGAGACAAGCGTGATGTCCGCGCGGACTCCCTTGGCTAATGTACCAGCGTCGAGGCCGAACAGCTTGGCCGGTCGGGTGGAGAGTGCGTCGATAAGGCGTAGGAGTGAAACGTCACCGCTGTGATACAGGCGGAGCGCGACAGCAAGGAGTGTCTCGAGGCCCACAGCGCCGTCGGCTGCGTCGGCAAAGGGCAGGCGCTTGGTGTCGACGTTCTGCGGATCATGCGAGGAAACGATGATATCAATCGTACCGTCGTTGAGCGCTTCTATCATCGCCCTGCGATCGTCTTCAGCGCGCAGGGGCGGCGCAAGCTTGAAGAAAGTTCGATAGGCTCCTACGTCGTTTTCGTTGAGTGCCAGATTGTTGATCGATACGCCAGCCGTGACAGGTGCACCGTCATTCTTGGCACGTGCGATAGCTCGCGCCGAAAGATCCGTCGAAATCTTCGCGGCGTGATATTTTCCGCCCGTGAGGCGGGCAAGCATCAGGTCGCGTTCGAGGGGGATGGTTTCAGCTTCGCGCGGGATACCCGGAAGTCCCAGCCAACTGGCAAACAGACCCTCGTTCATGACACCGCCGGATGCAAGATCGTCGTCTTGCGTTTCCTGCGCAATAGTGGCCCCGAAATCACGCGCATAAGTGAGAGCACGGCGCATGACGAGCGAACTTTTGATCGTGTGACGGCCGTCTGTGAACATGACAGCTCCCGCATCGCGCAACAGGCCGAACTCGCTCATTTCCACGCCTTCCAGTCCTTTGGTGACCGATGCGGCAGGATAGACGTGGACAATGGCCGTATCGCGGGCGGTGCGCAGCACGTGCTCGACGAGTGCTGGGTCATCGACCGCTGGATGCGTGTCTGGCATGGTGATGACAGAGGTGACACCCCCTGCTGCTGCTGCCTGACTGGCAGACGCGATGGTTTCGCGATGTTCGGCACCAGGCTCGCCAACATAGACCCGGGCGTCGACGAGGCCGGGAATTAGGAGCGAGCCATTGCAATCGACGATTTCGCAACCCGCGGGAGCGCCCTGGTTGCGGGCACCCGCACCGCTGGCCACGATCCTGCCATTCTCGACGAGAACCGATCCGGTCTCGTCCATGTCCCGCGACGGATCGACGATACGCGCATTTTCAAACAGGGTGGCGTTCATCGGTCGGCATCCTTGTTCTCGCGGCGCGGATCGAGCAGGGCTTCCATCACCGCCATGCGAACGGCGACGCCCATTTCCACTTGCTCCTGAATAACGCTTTGGGGACCATCGGCAATTTCCGAGGAGATCTCGACGCCGCGGTTCATCGGACCGGGATGCATGACGAGCGCATCGTCCTTGGCGGCTTTCAGCTTTTCGGCGTCAAGGCCGTAATAGCGTGCATATTCGCGTATCGAAGGAACGAAGGCGCCCGCCATCCGCTCCCTTTGAAGACGCAGCGCCATGACGACGTCGGCACCCTTGAGACCGTCCGCCATCGATTGCATGACTTCGACGCTCATCTGGTCGACATCGGTTGGCAAAAGCGTGGAGGGGGCAACAACACGGACGCGCGCACCCATGGCGTTCAGAAGAAGAATATTGGAGCGCGCGACGCGCGAATGCAGCACGTCGCCACAGATTGCCACCGTTAGTCCGCCGATCCGACCCTTCGCACGGCGGATGGTGAGGGCGTCAAGCAGCGCTTGCGTGGGATGTTCGTGGGCGCCGTCTCCTGCATTGACGACCGAACAATCGACCTTCTGCGAAAGCAGCGCAGCGGCACCTGCGGACGAGTGGCGAATGACCAGAATATCGGGACGCATGGCGTTTAAAGTCGTCGCTGTGTCGACCAGCGTTTCTCCCTTCTTCACTGAAGAGCTTGCCACTGACATGTTCATGACGTCCGCGCCGAGACGTTTGCCGGCGAGTTCGAAGGAGGATTGCGTGCGAGTGGAGGCCTCGAAGAAGAGATTTATCTGGGTGCGACCGCGTAAAGCGCTGGTTTTCTTCTGGGATTGTCTGGAGATCGCGACCGCGGCATCGGCGCGGTCGAGCAATGTTTCGATATCGGGCGGGGTAAGGCCCTGAATGCCAAGCAGGTGGCGATGCTCGAAGAGCGGAAAGGGAGAATTTTGTGTCATCTTAAAACGCAGCTTCTACGCCGGAGGCGTGGTCGGAGCAAGTCTTTCCGAGCGCAGGTCTGGTGACGCCGAATTCAGCTTTTGCTAGCCGGGCCTTTGATCGGTCGCCTTCATGGCATACATAGCTTGAGGCTTGCGTGGTAGATGAGTGCTGCTGCAAATATGAGTTATTAAGAACTTGGTATCTATGTATCGGGTTAATTCCAATCGAATTTCAGGATGAGCAAGCGGTGACGCACGAGGTTATCAACCAGACCCCGCCATTGACCGGTACAAATGCATGGCAGAGCGACCCGCTGATGGTGCAGCTTTCAGAAGGTTTTCCGCAGGTTGTACAGAAGGGGTTCAACGCACTCGGTCGCTTCGTCATGAGCGGCGAAGCGCAGGATCTGGCACGTCTGGCAAACAGCGAGCCG
This sequence comes from Limoniibacter endophyticus, assembly GCF_014652835.1. GTDB lineage: Bacteria > Pseudomonadota > Alphaproteobacteria > Rhizobiales > Rhizobiaceae > Limoniibacter > Limoniibacter endophyticus. The sequence goes on along the minus strand of NZ_BMZO01000001.1, from coordinate 317,979 downwards.
CCAAAGCTGAGGACCCATGATCGCTACGGTCACCGCGTCGACGCCGTGGAATTTCATCCCGCCTACCACGCATTGATGCGTCGCTCGATCACCAACGGTCTGCATTGTTCGATGTGGGAAAATATCCCGGAAGAGGCAGGCAATCGTCATCAGATACGCGCGGTGCGATTCTATCTGACAGGCCAGCTCGAAGCCGGTCATCTCTGCCCTTTGACTATGACCAGCGCCTCGCTTGCCGCGCTCATGGCCAACAACAAGCTGTTCCGGGACTGGGCACCACGGATCACTACGCGCACCTACGACAATTCCCGCAAGCCGCCGGTGGAAAAGAACGGCCTCACCCTGGGCATGGGCATGACGGAAAAGCAGGGTGGAACCGACGTCAAGGCCAATACGACGAGCGCTGCACATGCGGGCAATGGTATTTATCGGCTGGATGGCCACAAGTGGTTTTTGTCAGCGCCGATGTCGGATGCATTTTTAATGCTGGCGCAAGCGGATGAGGGGCTTTCATGTTTTCTCGTCCCGCGCATTTTGAGCAATGGTGATGCCAACGGTCTTAGTCTGATCCGTCTGAAGGACAAGCTAGGCAATCGCTCGAATGCCTCTTCCGAGGTTGAGATTACGGGCGCCTATGGCGAGATGATTGGCGAACCAGGTGCCGGTATCAAAACCATCATGGACATGGTGACGCTGACGCGTCTTGATTGCGCAGTGGCCTCTGCGGCGCTGATGCGTGCAGGTATGGCCGAAGCGGTGCATCATGCGCGTCATCGCAAGGTCGGCGGCGAGGCGTTGATCGACCAGCCGCTGATGCAGCGCGTTCTGGCCGATATGGCACTCGATGTTGCAGCTGCGACGGCACTTTCCCTGCGGCTTGCACGTGCTTTCGACTATGCTGCCGATGATTATGCGGAAGCCTCCTATGCTCGCGCCATGACGCCTGTCGTAAAATATTGGGTTTGCAAGATGGCCCCGGCGCTGCTTTACGAAACGATGGAGTGCCTCGGGGGCAATGGCTATGTCGAGGAAGCGCCGCTGGCGCGCTACTACCGTGAAGCTCCGGTCAACGCGATCTGGGAAGGCTCAGGCAATGTCATGGCTCTTGACGTCCTGCGTGTATTGCAACGTGGTCCGGCACTCTTCGACAATGTGATGGAGATCATCGAACGTGATCTCGGCAATTCCGGATCAGGCACGGTAAAGGTACTGCGCGCGGCCGTTCAGGTTGCGCATAATGACGAGGGTGCTGCCCGCCTTCTGAGCGAGCAGCTTGCACTTTCGGCAGCGGCTGCGGAGCTGCGCAGGCTGCAATCCGGCCAGATAGCGGACGCCTTCATTGAGAGCCGCCTAGCCGGGCAATGGCGCTCGACCTATGGCATGCTTGACGGGCGTCATAATTGCCGCGCTATCATCGATAGCCTCTATCCGCCCGCGAGTTGAGTGGCACACCAAAGCATCAACGGAATCGTGATGAAAGAAAGCGCGGTCTGCCACGCAGTGATGACGGCGTAAAGCTGCGCGTCACCGCCCAGCTGTCGCGCCAGGAGATATCCGTGCGTCGTCGCCGGAACAGCGACGCAAAGGGTCAGGTAGATCAGGTTGTCGCTCTTGACGCCGGTGACGATCGCGACTGCCATCATCAGCACAGGAAATACCAGAAGCTTTACCAGAATGGGAAACCAAAGCGGAAAGCGGACAGACCATAGTCTCGTGATCTTGATGCTGGCTCCGACGCTGAGAAGCCCGACACCAAAGGCAGCGCGACCAAGAAGATCAAGGCCCGCATGAATTGAGGACGGAACCGACAAACCCGATGCCCGACATGCCAGCGCGGCAAACGCGGCCAGCAGAACCGGGTTTCCACGCAGGAACCGCAGAATATCCATTTTCGGTTTTGGTTCATCAGCGTGCATCACAGTGACGAGAGCCACGATGCCGTTAAGAGGAAGCATGAAGAGCGCGACGATGAAAACCATGATGCTTAGGCCGTGTTCTCCGAACATCTTGCCGGCGATTACCACCGAGATGTAGCCATTCCAGTGAATGGCGCTCTGAAAAACGGACGAAAACTCCCACGGCGCGATAAGGCGCATGCGTTGCAGGAGCAGGAGTGTGCAAAGCATGATCACACAAATTGCTGCCAGCGCCATCGCGAATGGGACTGCGATTGCAGTGAACTGTATTGCCTCGAAGTCAGCCCGCATGATGACGATAAAGGTCAGCGCGGGATAGAGAATCCAGTAGGCGAGCTCTTCGATTGCAGACCAGCCCGCGCTGTCGATCAGCGGAGATCGGCGCAGAATGTTACCGCCTATAATGATGAGAAAGATCGGGATGATCGTGTCAAAAATAACATTCATGTTCTAGCCGAAAATTAGAAACTAAAAATTTTTTGTAATTAAATGAATTGTGCAGTTCGGGTCTGCACTTGAAAATGGTGGGAAATACTTGGGAACCGACAAACTGGAACCGAAACGGCTGTTACTCCTGGTCTGCCATGATAGCAGCCAAACGATCCAGAACGCCTTGCAGAATGAAGGTTGCAGCAGCGGAGTCGATGCGCTGTGAACGCTTGGCACGGGAGACATCCATCTCCAGAAGCGCGCGTTCCGCGGCGACGGTAGAAAGTCGCTCGTCCCAGAAAAGGACAGGCAGGTCGCGCAGCTTTGCGAAATTACGGATGAATGCCTTGCTGGCCTGCACACGTGGTCCGCTCGTTCCGTCCATATTTACCGGAAGGCCCATGACGATACCGCCGATATTTTCCTTGTCGATGAGCGCAATAAGTTGCTCGGCATCCTTGGTGAATTTGACGCGGCGGATGAGTGGACGAGGATGGGCCAAGGCAAGCATAGCATCGGAGACGGACAGGCCCAGTGTTTTTTCACCGAGATCGAGACCCACGAGAGTTTTACCGGCTTCGAGGGTTTGCGCGAGTTCTTCGATGGTGACGACGGGCACTGTATCTTACCTTTGACTCTTGAAGCGTGGTGCTTATGTTCCAGCTCGAGCATCTTTAACGGGTTACGGCGACCTTGGCGCGATATAAATGACGCGGGGTGCCGTTAAATGGAGCGCAACATGAAACTGACCTGGTTCGGCCATTCCGCCTTTCGCATCGAAGCGGGCGAAAATGTCATCCTGATCGACCCCTTTCTTTCTGGAAATTCCACCTGGAATGGCGGCTGGAGACAGGCAGCGCAAGGCGCAACACATGTTCTGTTGACCCACGGCCATATGGACCACGTCGGTGACAGCCTCGATATTCTGCATAATACCAAAGCCACACTGGTTGCCAATTTCGAACTATGCAATTTCCTCGTCGGAAAAGGGGCGGACAAGGATCGCATCAATCCGGGTAATCACGGTGGCACCGTCGATTGCGGTGGATTCACGACGACCTTCGTCAATGCCCTGCATTCGTCGTCCTTTCCGAACGACGACGGCACAAACGTATATCTAGGCAATCCGGCTGGTCTCGTATTGCATTTTGCGGAAGACAAGACCGTCTATCACATGGGCGATACTGACATTTTCGGTGACATGGCGCTGATCAACGAACTGCATCAGCCGCAGATCGGTCTGGTGCCCATTGGCGACCGCTTTACCATGGGCGGCGCCGTCGCAGCACTTGCCTGTCAGCGGTTCTTCGACTTCGAGACGGTTATTCCTTGTCACTATGGGACATTCCCGATCATCGACCAGAATGCCGACAAGTTCGTATCCAGCATGCAGGAGGGGAAAAAGCAGACGAGAGTGCTTGTTCCCACGATCGGGGATGCCTTCGAACTGTGATTGAACACAATGCCTCGGGTTCCGGCGATTGCGCATACGCGCCATCGCAGCTATAGCCCAAGACGAATCAAGGACCGGTACCTCCGGAGAAGCAATGTCTGTCGATATCAACACCGTTAAACGCGTCTCGCATCTTGCCCGCATCGCCATCAGCGATGAGGAGGCAGAAAAAATGACTGCCGATCTCAATGGCATTTTAGGCTTCGTCGAGCAGCTCGATGAAGTCGATGTTACTGATGTAGAGCCTATGACGTCGGTTCTTCCGATGGTCATGAAAAAGCGTCAGGATGCAGTCACGGATGGTGATCGCCAAAGCGACATCGTCGCCAACGCGCCGGCCTCCGACGCCGGGTTCTTCCTGGTTCCTAAAGTGGTGGAGTGAGATGGCGATTGCGATCAATATCGAATCGCCTTTGCAGGATGACGTGCGCGCGCTCGTTTCCGAGCTGAATGCCGTACTTCTCAAGCTTTCGCCGCCGGAGTTCTGCTTCCACATGACCGTCGAACAGATGGCTGATGCAAAAACGACCGTGTTGATCGCACGCGACGAAGGCAAGGCCGTGGCCTGTGGAGCGCTTCGCGTTCACGACCGCGGCATTGGCGAGGTCAAACGCATGTATACTCGTCCGGATTATCGGGGGCGGGCCATTGGCGGGCGGATCATTGATCGCATCGAATCATTGGCCCGCGACAAGCGGTTGAGCCATCTCGTTCTTGAAACCGGCAATCAGCATTCCGCAGCATGGCGCGTTTACGAACGTGCCGGGTTTACGCGATGCGGTGCCGTTCTTGACTATCCGGACTCTGAGTGGTCCGTCTTCTACGAAAAGCGACTGACGAACCAAGCCGCAGCCTGACTGGAAAAACGATGACCGAACTGACCAATCTGACAATCGCCGAAGCTCGCGAGAAGCTGCGTGCAAAGGAATTTTCCGCGGTCGAGCTGACGGACGCCTATCTTGCAGCCATCGATGCCGCGAATCCGACAGTCAACGCGTATGTTGCCGTGACTCACGATCAGGCCCGGGATATGGCGAGGGCTTCCGATGCCCGTCTTGGAAAGGGCGAAGCGGGCGCTCTGGAAGGCATTCCGCTGGGCGTGAAGGATCTCTTCGCAACTAAGGGCGTGCATATGCAGGCGTGTTCGCATGTGCTTGACGGCTTCAAGCCGACCTATGAATCGACCGTGACGGCAAATCTATGGGCCGATGGCGCCGTCATGCTCGGCAAGCTCAATATGGATGAGTTCGCGATGGGTTCTTCCAACGAGACGTCCTATTATGGCGCCGTGAAAAACCCGTGGCGCGCGACCGGTGAGGCAGATGATCGCGTGCCGGGCGGCTCGTCTGGTGGTTCGGCGGCGGCGGTTGCCGCACAGATTTGCGCCGGGGCCACCGCAACCGACACGGGAGGTTCGATTCGCCAACCGGCTGCCTTTACCGGCACCGTCGGCATCAAGCCTACCTATGGGCGCTGCTCGCGCTGGGGCGTGGCTGCCTACGCATCATCACTCGATCAGGCAGGCCCGATCACGCGTGACGTACGCGACGCCGCGATCATGCTCAGATCGATGGCGTCCTACGATGAAAAGGACACGACCAGCGCCGATGTCGCCGTGCCTGATTATGAGGCTGCCCTCGGACAATCAGTCAAGGGCATGAAGATCGGCATTCCGCGTGAATATCGCGTTGATGACATGCCGGAAGAGATAGAGGCTCTGTGGCAGAAGGGCATCGCCTGGTTGAAGGACGCTGGTGCGGAGATCGTGGATATCTCGCTTCCGCACACGAAATATGCGTTGCCTGCATATTATATCGTCGCCCCGGCCGAAGCGTCATCAAATCTCGCTCGCTACGATGGCGTTCGCTACGGTTTGCGCGTGCCGGGCAAGGACATTGCCGAGATGTATGAAAACACCCGTGCGGCTGGTTTCGGCACAGAGGTGAAGCGCCGTATCCTCATCGGCACCTATGTACTTTCGGCGGGCTATTACGACGCTTATTATCTGAAGGCCCAAAAAGTTCGCACACTGATCCGTCGCGACTTCGAACAGTGCTTCGACGCTGGCGTCGACGCAATCCTGGCGCCGATTACACCTTCCGCTGCCTTCAAGATCGGCGACAAAGCCCTCAAGGCCGATCCGGTGAAGATGTATCTTAATGACGTCTTCAGCGTAACGCTCAATATGGCCGGCCTACCGGGTATTTCGGTTCCCGCCGGACTGAGCGCAGAGGGGTTACCGCTCGGTTTGCAGCTGATCGGGCGCCCTTTCGAGGAAGAGACGCTGTTCAAGGCGGCACATGCGATCGAGCATGCTGCTGGCACGTTCAAGCCACAGCGTTGGTGGTAATCGTTTGAAAGGAAGCCGATGTTTTTCATCGTTTCGAAAATCGTTGGCTTCTTTCTCCATCCCATTAATCTTACCATCCTGTTTTTGGCTCTTGGCTTCGCGCTGAGGTTCACGCGTTTCGTAAAAATCTCGACGAGCTTCGCAGCGGGAGGAATCCTGATACTGATCCTTGCAGCCTGGAGTTCGCTGGGCAGCATGCTTCTGATACCTCTGGAAGATCATTTTCCTCGTCCCGAGGCTGCATCGATTGGTCGGATCGCCGGAATCATCGTTCTCGGTGGTGGTATGGAGGGCGCGATCAATCTGACGCGTGGAACGCACGATCTCAACAGTGCTGGCGACCGTTTCGTCGAGACGGCCATCCTGGCGCGGCAGTTTCCCGATGTGCCAATCATTATTTCCGGTGGAAACGGGGAACTCGTCCTCGAAGGAGAGGGCGACGCGGATACCGCGCTGCGGCTTCTAACTCTGCTTGGTGTTGATCGTGAGCGTCTCGTGCCGGAAAACAAGTCGCGAAACACGCATGAAAACGCTGTTTTCTCAAAGGCTGTCGCGAGGCCGCAGCCCGGTCAGAAATGGCTCTTGATTACGTCGGCATTCCATATGCCCCGGTCGGTCGCACTGTTTAGGCAGGTCGGCTTCGACGTGATCGCGTGGCCGGTCGATTATCGTACGAGCGGAGCGGAAGGCGTGGGCTTCTTTCGAGATAATACGAATGACAACATCGCCAAGCTCAATCTCGGCATTCGCGAATGGATTGGGCTTGTCGTCTACAGATTTTCAGGACGCACGTCCGACCTGCTCCCTGCTCCTTGAGCTGGAGGTGCCTTCGCTTCATCAAGCTCGTCCATGACGGCCAAACGGGCTGACGAGAAAAACTGGCGCTTGATGAGGACGAGCGTCAGGACCGTGGAGGTCAGGAAAAATATCCAGCCGTTCACGAACCAGCCGAGATAGCCGATCGAGAAGAAGATTGCGCGCAGGCCCTCGTTAAAATGTTTTCCCGCGATGATATTGACCTGTGCTGCGCGCTCGACGGCACGATCCATCTTCTCCGGATCGGAATGGCGGACAGACATGACGGGAACCGCACCGATCAGAATCGCGCAGTAATTGAACAGACGGTAAGACCAGGTGAACTTGAAAAAGGCGAAGGCGAGGACCAAAATCAGGCCGATAACCTTGATCTCGAACGTTACCCGTAGTGCTTGCGACGTAACCGGCAAATCGGAAAGCACGGCCATGACCCGGTCCGGTGCACCCAGCAGGGCAAAGCAGCCGCCAATGGCGATGAGAGCGCTCGACGCGAAAAAGGCGGTTCCTTGTTGAAGACTGGCCATGATGGAGGTGTCGATCATGCGCAAGTCACGATGCGCGAGGGTCTGCATCCACAGCCGTCTTTGCTGGTTCATGTAGGCGGACAGGGACTTTCGCCTGACCACGCCGCCGTTGGCCGCGATGCTAAACAACATCCATATGCCGACAAAATAGAGGATGGCGAGATAGTCGATCCATGTGAAATGTACCAGGTCGCGCATGCTGCCTTGTCCGCTAATCGTCCAGAAATTGCCCCATGTGTTGACGAAGTACTAAAAAAAAACGGAGTCGCAAACTACTGATTTTATTAAATCTAGCCTATTAACCGCATGGCAGGCATGTCGAAATGTGCCGCGAATTAGCCTAAAACGTGAATTGCCAAACCGTTTGAATAACTGTAGACACCGGCAGCTAACGGGATGTGCGTCCGCGCAAATCCGGTTGCAACAGGAGCAAAATGGCTCCCGGATCATGTGATCCGAGGTACATAGGAAAATCATGGAAGATACGGTAGAGAAATCCTGTTGGGGCGTCGCAGTGAAGGCGGCCTTGGGTTTCGCAGCGATTATTCTGCTTATCTGGTTGGGTAGCGGCGATAGCGCGACTGTGGTTGCCGCGGCCCGCTAAGTTTGGTTCATGGAGTTTTTTCAAGCGTCGTCTGCCTGTTGAAAAAGGTAGACGGCGCTTGATGCTTTTTAGCAGGAAGCGCATTTTCAACTCATGTCTCTGAATATTGTAAAACTCTGCGTCGGTTGCGACTCCGTCGAGGATCTTGAAGCCTGGATCGCGCACCGCCTGACGGAAAAGCGCCTTGTCGGAGAACGGGAAATCCATTGGCATGTTACGCGGATGGTGCCCACGCGGCAGGACGAGCTGCGCGACGGTTCACTTTACTGGGTCATTAAGGGCAATATTCAGTGTCGGCAAAAGCTGATAGGCATCGAGCCATTCACTGATGGCGAGGGAATATCGCGCTGTCGCATTCTGCTTGAGCCAGAAGTCGTTCGCACACAGTGGGTGCCGCGCAAGGCTTTCCAGGGCTGGCGCTATTTCAAGCCGGAAGATGTGCCTGCGGATTTAGGAGCGGGTGATGAGAGCATCGCCCAGATGCCGGCGACCCTGCGTGCGGAGCTCGCAGAACTTGGCTTGCTGTAAAGGAAAAGCCGGGCGAACCCGGCATTCAACTTCTTTTTCGTTTCTCAGCTTTCCAGCTTGATCCTTACGGGCGCTTTCCCCGCGGGACTGCAAACCTTGACTCGCGATAGTGTTTTCGGCTGCGATGAGCGGAAAGCGCGTGCGCCATGCGTCAGAAGGATGCCGACAAGGGCTTTCGTGGAGGGACGTGTGGGCTTCATCTGACCGGCTATCTGTTTGCGTGCGTGGGTAAGCGGTCCTGCTTCACGCGCGCTTTCATTGTTTCCGAACAGATTCAGGCGTCCGATCATACTAATCCCCCTCATGCTATCGCGTATCAGACTGGTCATGCGTCCCCGACCTACTGCTGGACCGCATAACAGCTGATGTCGCGCTTCTTCAGTGCGCTGCAAGCGTTCCATGCAGCTTCCTTGGAATTGAAGCCCCCAAAGCGAGCCCGATAAAAGGTCGATCCGTCTTTCTCAAAAACGGAGGTGAAGGCAGATGCGTCCGCAAGAATGGTCGCGGCTTTCTGAGAAGTTGTCGCCAGAACAGCTTGCGCGTCGCTTTCAGATGGCAACGACCCAATCTGCACAACCCAGCCATTCGATGCCGGTTGGGGTTGCGGAACAGCGACGGCGGGCTGTGCGGCCGCCTGCACCGGTGCGGAAGGAGCGTTGGCAATAGGCGCCTTGGGGCGGACGGTCGCGGCAGTCTGGATGCCGTCGATCTGCACTGTTGGGCGGGCGCTAGGAAGCGGAGCGGCATAGGCTTGGACGGTTGGGGCGTTGGAAGTCCGGGACTGCTCGTTGGTCGCGGCCATAAGAGCTGCAATTGCATCGCCGCCTTCATTGGAGGCAAGTTCGGTACCCGGACGGAAGTCAGGCGTCGGAATGTCGTTCTTTGGCAGTCGGATGCCGGCGACACGAGCTTCAAACGCAGGGCCGGTGGCGGAAGCAATAAGCGGGCCGCGGTCGCGTTTGGAGGCGGCCGGCATGTACTTGGCGAGAAGTGCGCGCATCTGGTCGTCGCGGGCGCGAGTGGAAGTGCCGCCGAGAACAACGCCAACAACGCTGCGCCCTTGGTCGTCCTGCATCGAGGAAACGAGGTTGAAACCGGAGGCGCGCGTATACCCGGTCTTGATACCGTCCACACCCTTAACACTGGTCACGAGACGATTATGCGTCGAAATTGTCGTCTTGCCATACGTAAAGGAGCGGGCAGAGAAAAATTTATAATACTGCGGAAAGTGTTCACGCAGCGCGATGCCTAGCTTGGCCATATCGGCGGCGGTGGTCACCTGCTGGCTGTTCGGTAGGCCGTGCGCATTCCGGAAGACGGTCTTGGTCATGCCGAGTTGACGCGCCTTGCGGGTCATCAGTTGAGCGAAAGCGGTTTCAGACCCGGCAATTTTTTCACCAACTGCTGTCGCAACGTCGTTAGCCGAGCGGATGACGAGGGCGTTGATCGCGGTTTCGACGGTAATGGAATTGCCAGGCTTCACGCCAAGCTTCGTTGGCTGTTCGGAAGAGGCGTTGGCGGAGAAGGAGATCCGGCTCGACAAATCGAGATGGCCAGCCTTCATCTGCTCGAAAAGCAGATAAAGCGTCATCATCTTGGTGAGAGAAGCCGGGTATCTTAGCTCATTGGCGCTCGAGGCATGCAGTGTCTTGCCAGTATTGGCGTCGACAATGATGGCCGCATATTTCGAGTTGGCGCTTGCAGGCGATGCAATGATGACGGCGACAAGGGCTATTGCCAAGGCACAAACCGGAGTGATCGATCGGCGCGCTTTGGCTCCTACGCTATTCCACGCTATACGCACTGTTACGTCCTTTGGTAGTCTGGGGCAGCTTTCAAAGCAGCAGCTAAAACCAACAGCGTTACCAATCCGTTTAGGCTAACGCCGTATGAAAAATTTTTCGGCAAATTTCGTAAAAAACGAATTAATGAAATGCCGTATCGGTGCCGTTTGTGTGCGGACGTTTTAAAAAGCGAAGCTGTGGCCAGAACGTGGCACAGGTTCATAAAACTTATAATCGCGGGTTACAGGTCGAATTGTTGACGTTGTCGGATAGATCATATTGCCAGCGTCGATGAAGAGCTTAAAATCGGAACCGGAATGCCTACATAGGGTTTTCCGGGGCAGAGTGTGAAGGACAATGCAAGGGTGATGAACGGCAAAGATTTCCATGAACGTGAGCATCCGTCGATGCAAGTTGGTGACGACGGAGACGGCGGTACGGATCGCAATACCTCCGTTATTACGCGAACGAAAACCAAGCCGAAAAAACCAAGCCTTTACAGAGTGCTTCTTCTGAACGACGATTACACCCCCATGGAATTCGTGATCCACGTTCTGGAGCGCTTTTTCCAGAAGGACAGGGAGGCCGCGACCCGGATCATGCTGCACGTCCATAACCACGGTGTTGGGGAGTGCGGTGTCTATACCTACGAGGTGGCCGAGACAAAGGTGTCTCAGGTCATGGAATTTGCCCGTCAGCATCAGCACCCGCTGCAATGCGTGATGGAGAAAAAGTGAGGTTCTAATGCCGGCATTTTCGCAAGGTCTAGAACAGGCGCTGCACAAGGCGCTGACTCTGGCAAACGAGCGTCATCATGAATATGCTACGCTGGAGCACCTGCTGCTGGCGCTGGTCGATGATGCCGATGCCTCGGCGGTCATGCGCGCCTGCAATGTAAAACTCGATGAATTGCGCCAGACCTTGCTCGCCTACGTGGACAACGAGCTGGATAATCTGGTGACAGGCTATGTGGAAGATTCCAAGCCGACTGCCGGTTTTCAGCGGGTTATTCAGCGTGCGGTCATCCATGTGCAATCGTCGGGCAGGGAAGAGGTTTCGGGGGCCAACGTGCTTGTGGCGATTTTTGCCGAGCGCGAAAGTCACGCCGCCTATTTTCTGCAAGAGCAACAGATGACCCGTTACGACGCGGTCAATTACATCTCCCACGGCATCGCCAAGCGTCCTGGCGCTGCGGAGAGCAAATCGGCGCGCGGTGCAGAAGAAGAACAAGCTTCGTCTGCACATTCCGACAATGAAGAAGCACCAAAGAAGAAGCAGCAGGATGCGCTGACGGCCTACTGCGTCAATCTCAATGACAAGGCCCGGTCTGGCAAGATCGATCCGTTGGTCGGGCGCGAGGCGGAAGTCAACCGGACGATCCAGATTCTGTGCCGTCGCTCCAAAAACAACCCGCTTTATGTGGGGGATCCGGGTGTGGGTAAAACAGCTATCGCAGAAGGCCTGGCGAAACGCATTATCGAGGGTAAGGTTCCGGCTGTTCTGCAGGATGCAACGATCTTCTCGCTCGACATGGGAACGTTGCTTGCAGGCACCCGGTATCGCGGCGACTTTGAGGAGCGCCTGAAGCAGGTCGTGAAAGAGCTGGAAGACTTTCCTGGCGCCGTTCTGTTCATCGATGAAATCCATACAGTGATCGGTGCCGGTGCAACGTCCGGCGGAGCAATGGACGCGTCTAATCTGTTGAAGCCGGCCCTCTCGTCCGGTGCTATCCGTTGCATTGGCTCAACCACTTATAAGGAGTATCGCCAGTTCTTCGAGAAGGATCGCGCACTCGTGCGACGTTTCCAGAAAATCGACGTGTCCGAACCGACCGTGAGTGACGCGATCGAGATCATGAAGGGCTTGAAGCCGTATTTTGAGTCCTTTCATCAGGTGAAATACACAAATGATGCGCTGAAAGCGGCTGTTGAACTTTCAGCGCGCTATATCAACGATCGCAAGTTGCCGGACAAGGCGATCGACGTGATCGACGAAACTGGTGCTGCGCAGATGCTGTTGCCGGAATCGAAGCGCAAGAAGACGATCTCGGTCAAGGAGATCGAGGAAACCATTGCGACGATGGCGCGCATTCCTCCAAAGACGGTCTCGGCCGACGACGAGGTCGTTCTATCGGGACTGGAAACCGAACTGAAGCGCGTCGTCTATGGTCAGGATGCGGCAATCACCGCGCTGTCGTCTGCGATCAAGCTGGCGCGTGCGGGCTTGCGCGAACCCGACAAGCCGATTGGCTCGTATCTGTTTTCCGGCCCGACAGGTGTCGGCAAGACGGAAGTTGCCAAGCAGCTTGCCTCTTCCCTTGGGGTGCAGTTGTTGCGCTTCGATATGTCGGAATACATGGAGCGTCACACGGTATCGCGGCTTATTGGTGCGCCTCCTGGCTATGTCGGCTTCGACCAGGGGGGCATGCTGACGGACGGTGTGGACCAGCATCCGCATTGCGTGCTTCTGCTGGATGAGATCGAAAAGGCGCATCCGGACTTGTTCAACATCCTGTTGCAGGTGATGGACCATGGCAAGCTGACTGATCATAATGGCAAGCAGATCGACTTCCGCAATGTCATTCTGATCATGACGACCAACGCAGGTGCCTCGGAGGCGCAGAAAGCCGCAATTGGCTTCGGCTCGCAGCGGCGCACAGGCGATGATATGGAGGCGATCAACCGTCTGTTCACGCCAGAATTCCGCAATCGTCTTGATGCGATCATTCCGTTCGGCCCGCTACCTGTTCCGGTCATCCACCAGGTGGTTCAGAAGTTTGTCATGCAGCTTGAGGCACAGCTTGCAGAACGCGGCGTGACCTTCGAATTGTCAGAGGGTGCGATCAACTGGCTGGCCGAAAAGGGATATGACGAATTCATGGGAGCGCGTCCGCTTGGACGGGTGATCCAGGAACATATCAAGAAGCCGTTGGCCGAGGAGGTTCTGTTCGGACGACTCAAGAATGGGGGTACGGTCCGCGTGAGTGTCGAAGCGGACACGACCGGCGCGAAGGTACTCAAGCTTAATCTGATCGACGATCGCGCGCCGGTCAAGCCAAAGGCGGAGAAGGAGAGTGAGGCGAAGCCACGGCGAAAGACGGTGAAGAAGCCTGCCGCCAAGCCAAAGCCAAGCGACGCTTCTGCCTAAGCTGAACTTGATGAAAAATACGAATGCGGCGCACGTAGGTGTGCCGCATTTTTCGTGCCTTACTTGCAGTCGAGTTGCGTGCTAACCCTTCGCTATGCTTATAGTTTGCGCTATTACATAAAAATGTCTGCATTAGCCGAACCCGAATCCCCGCAACCTTACACCTTGAAAAATGCCGTTCGCTGGTATGGGCGCGGAGCGCGCAGTGCCGTCTCCATTCCCGGTTTGATGCTTGTCTTCTCATTCGTCGGCTTTGCCGGGCTGGCGCGTGAATCGGGCCTGACGCTTTTGCAATCCGTTTTCATGACAATGATAATCTGGGCGCTGCCCGCAAAAGTGGTTCTGGTTGGAGCAATTACCTCGGGTACTGGGATTTTGGGCGCGGCCTTTGCTGTCGCATTGTCCTCAATTCGCCTGATGCCGATGGTCGTCGCTCTGGTGCCGGAAATGCGTACGCCACGCACGCGGACCGTGACGCTTTATTTCCTGTCGCACTTCATTGCTGTCACCTCCTGGGTAATGGCCATGGAGCGATTGCGCCATATTCCGGAAAATTACAGGACCAGCTGGTATTTCGGCGCTGGTTCCACATTGGTCATGGCTAATATGCTGGTTGTCGGCGTGGTCTTCGCGTTGGCGGGGAGCTTGCCGCCAGCCGCCAATGCAGCGCTGCTCTTCCTGACGCCGATTTACTTCCTTACGTCGCTCTGGGGTACGGCCCGAGAACGGGCAGGGCGGTACGCGCTGATTTTCGGCATGGTCATAGGTCCGATCATCAGCTATTTCGCGCCGGAATTTTCTCTTCTCGGTGCTGGCATCATTGGTGGAGGCGCAGCCTTTCTTCTTCGGGAGAGAGACGCATGAGCTTTACCGCGTTTGACTCCGCCTGGTGGTGGCAACTGAGCTATATTCTGTTTGCCGGATGGCTTGCGACGGACGGATGGCGCTTTCTGGGCGTCTATTTCGGGGCGAAAGTAAATATAGAGTCGCCGTCTCTTGTTCTGGTGCGTTGCGTGGCGACGGCATTGGTTGCAGCCGTGATCGGCAACCTTATCGTTTTCCCATCGGGAGCGCTGGCGGACTCTCCACTTCTCTTGCGGATTGGCGCGGCGGTTGCCGGATTCTTGTGTTATCTCTTGCTCGGAAAGAGAATGATCTTTGGTATCCTGGTTGGTGAAGCTGTCCTGGTGACTGGCTTGCTCATTTTATAGCTCCATTTACACCGGTTATAAGTAAAAATCTTTTATATTGATCCGCATCCTGAAGCGGATTTAATCCATGTTGAAATACCACTTTGTACGCATTTTTACCTACCGCGCTGAACGCATCATAATTCTTGTAACCTGCTTTCTTTTGTTTCTTGATTTTATCCTGATCACGCTGAAAAATGTTCCCGTTGATCATGGAGCTTTTGCTTTCACAGCAATGGTTGGGCTGGCGATAACTGGCATCGGCGTTGCCTACCGGACTTCGAGACGTGACGGCAAAATCGCCCTCATGCTTATCGCGACGGGGTTGTTCGTTGAGTTCACACTCGTCGCGTCGACATTCAACTATCTGTTGCTGCCACTTCCGTGGGGCGCGAATGAAGCGTGGTTCGCGCAAATGGATGAATGGATAGGCTTTCATTGGCCAAGCTATGTTGCCTGGATTGTCAGTATCCCGTACGCCCGCAATTTGCTGCTGGCGATCTACGTATCTTCGTTGCCACAGCTGGTCGCGATGATCCTGACCCTGGGCATTGGCGGTCACGCGCGCTCTCTACATCTTTTCCTGCTAACAGGGGTGTTCGGGTCCTTGATGAGCATCGCGATATGGAGCGTCGTCCCGAGTGTGGGTGCAGCTGCGCACTATATTCTTCCAGAAGAACTCTCCAAGGCTGCGGCCTTGCTGGTCGACAATAGCTACGCGTTGAAGGTCACCGACCTCATAGCGGAAGGAGCGTTCTATATCTCTCCGCGCGAGGCCTTGGGTCTTATCGGCTTTCCGTCATTTCACATGGTGATGGCCTGCATGGCAGTCTGGTTCTCATATGGCCACCGCTGGCTCTTCTTGCCTCTTCTTCTGATCAACCTTCTCATGATACCCGCCATTCTCTTTCATGGCGGGCATCATGTGATGGATGTCATCGGAGGGGTAGTCGTGTTCGGCCTGTGCTTGGCCGCCTCGATCCATATTTTGCGATATGCGGATCACTCGTCTCATTCCTGTGATATAACGAGCGCGCACCTATAACGGTGATCAAGCGAGTGCTTCCCGAATCCTGGCGGCGTTCTCAGAAAGCGCGTCGGGGTCTTCCATCGTACCTGTATGAGGCTTCAGAGGTACGCCTTCGAAGCGCGGAATTACATGAAAATGTAGATGGAATACGGTCTGGCCACTTGCCGATTCGTTGAATTGTACGATCTGCACACCATCGGCGTTGAAGGCTTTCTTGACGGCGATGGCAAGCTTCTGTGTCGTGTCGATTACGGCTGTGAGCATGGCTTGGTCGGCGTCAAAAATATTGCGAGCGGCGCGCTTGGGGATGACAAGGCAATGACCTTTGCCTTGCGGCATGACATCCATGAAGGCCAGTGTTTCAGAATCTTCATAAAGCTTGTGGGCCGGAATTTCGCCGCGCAGAATTTTGGCGAAGACGTTGTCGTTCTGATAGGCCGTCATGAGTGCTCCTCTGTTTTGCGAAATGGCGTGTGTTCGGAAAGGTAGGCGCCGACGTCCGCCACGTCCCGACGCTCGTGAGCAAGATAATCCGCAATAGCGCGCCGTAGACCCGGATGTGCGACGAAATGCGCCGAATGCGTCGTCACCGGTATGTAGCCCCGCGCCAGTTTGTGCTCTCCCTGTGCGCCTGCTTCAACGACAGCGAGCTTGCGTTCGATCGCGAAGTCAATTGCCTGATGATAGCAAACCTCGAAATGCAGGAACGGTTGATCTTCCACGCAACCCCAGTGACGGCCGAAAAGACGATCCGAACCAATGAAATTAATCGCACCGGCGATGTAACGCCCATTGCGCCTTGCCATCACGAGCAGAATATCATTCGCCATGCGTTCGCCAATGAGCGAGAAGAAGGTGCGATTCAGGTATGGGCGCCCCCATTTGCGTCGGCCCGTATCCATATAGAAGACAAAGAACTGGTCCCATATCTCCTCGGTCAGGTCTCTGCCGGTCAGCCAGTCGATCTCTATACCGTTTTCCAGCGCATCGCGTCGCTCGCGTTTCAAGGCTTTGCGTTTTGAGGAACGCAGCTGACCAAGAAAATCCTCGTAAGATGCGTAGCCCGGATTGACGAAATGGAATTGCTGATCAGTCCGCAGGAGATAGTCTTCGTTGGCGAGGGCGTCGATGTCGCGTTCCTGTGCGAATGTGACATGGACGGAGGAAAGAGCATTGCGGACGGCGACGGATTTCAGACCGGCTGCCAATGCCCGGCGGATCGTGTCAGGGTCTGTGTCTCGCGTGGCCAACAGGCGAGGACCGGTTGCAGGCGTGAAGGGAACGGAAACCTGAAGCTTCGGATAATATCGTCCGCCGGCACGTTCAAAAGCGTCTGCCCAGCCGTGATCGAACACATATTCTCCCTGGCTGTTGGACTTGAGATAGGCGGGAGCTGCCCCCAGCAGCGTTCCCGTCTCCTCATCCTGGACAACGAAATGCTTTGGCACCCAACCGGAGCTTTCTCCAACGCAGCCGGATTCCTCCAGTGCGCTAAGATAGCCATAGGAGAGGAAGGGGTTGTAGGTGGCATCCTCGCCCGCAGCGCCCGTAAGCCGCGACCACGCAACCTCCCCAATGTCGCGAAGTGAATCACGCAGCGAGAGAACGGCATTGGTGATCGCAGGGTCGGACATTCTGCCTCTTAAACGGGTTCCGGAACGAAGCCCTCGAAAGTGATCTGGTCTGCACTTTTGGCGCTGATTGCGGCGGTTTCCTGATCGCGTACAGTCCAGCTGATAATCGGCATGGACAGCTTTTCACGACAGAAACGCAGGAAAGGATTGGAAAGCTGCTGGACGTGATAGGAAACGAAATCGATATCATGCGCCAGCATGGAGAAATGTGCCTCCATTTCCTGCTGTTTCATGCCCATTGCCGTCAAGCCGCGCGGAATGTGTTGCGGGATGCAGCCAAAATCGCGAATGATCCAGTGATCGAAGCTCATGACGGCGACTTCGCCGTCATACGCCGTTAGATCGTTGGCGACGCTGGCAACCAGTCCTGCATCGTGACCCGGTGCGCCCTTGATTTCCACAATAAGCGGCACGCGACCAGAAACAAGGTCAAGGAGTTCGGAGAGCCGTGGCGGATGATCGTCTGTGCCGCCCACACGAAGGGCAGAAAATTCATCTGCGGTTCTCTGCCAGACAAAGCCGCTTTGGCCGGTGAGGCGCTTCAAATCCAGATCATGATGAACGATGGCCACGCCGTCCGAGGAGAGAATTACGTCGCATTCGATGGCATATCCTGCTTCGATGGCGCGCTCTGATGACGAAAGCGTATTCTCCCATACATTTCGATTCAGATCGTGCAGGCCGCGGTGGGCGATAGGCCGGCGAATGATGAAATCAGTGTTGCGCATGGAGAAAACCTTGAACGATAGCAGAATTAGGTGCCGCGACTCGAGATAAACGAGCTTTACGCGATTCGGATAATCGCGTCAGATAGCGTGTTTTCGTGACAGAGGTTTTGCCGGCGCTTTGTTTCCCACTTGCCATGCAATTGTCGCACCGGCGAATTTAACCTATCTCATGGAAAATCAACGGACGCAGGAAATGCGCCGATCTTGTTCAGGAGTAGCTTGATGCAGTGCCGCAGCACATTTCTTACCGTAACGACGGCACTGGTGATGACCCTATCGGCCAACGCAGGCCTAAGCGCCGCCCCTCAGCTTCTGCCGCATCTGGCAGTGTATGAACTCTCGCTTGGCAGTGCTACGGAGCGTTCTGGTATCAGTGGTGTGCAGGGACGCATGGTCTATGAGTTTCGCGGTTCTCCCTGCGAGGGCTACACAGTGACATATCGCTTCGTCTCCCGCATCAATGCTGGTGGGCAATGGCGAACGACCGATCAGCAGACGACGAGTTTTGAGACGGCCGACGGAAACGAGTATAATTTTTCGACCCGCTCCTTCGTCGATCAGGCTGCCGATACAGAGATTAAGGGCGTGGCGCGCCAGGAAAAGGGTGAAACTCGCGTCGAGGTCGAAAAGCCCGATGCTGGGGAATTCGAACTGCCCGCCACGAAGTTTCCGACGCAGCATTTGCTGGAGGTGATCAAAAGCGCCCAGACCGATCGCAAATTCTACGAGCAGACGATCTTTGACGGCTCCGACGACGCAAACGAGCTTATGTCGACAACTGTCGCGATAGGTAATGCGGAAACCGCGAGTGCTAATGATCCGGAAGCCAAGGCGCTTGGCGCGCACAAGGAAGAGAAAGTATGGCCGGTCGACATCGCTTATTTTGACGCGGCCCAGACCCAAAATGTGGACGAGACGCCAAAATATCGCACGACATTTAAATTGCACGAAAATGGCGTAACACGCGACCTGATGATGGATTATGGGGAGTTCTCGATTTTGGGTAAGCTTGTCGAATTCAAGCCGATCGAACAAAGCAATAACTGCGATAAGAAACCTGAGTAGAGTACTATCTTAAAATCATAATTTGTCTATCCAGTTTATAACCGGAAGAGCGCTGGGGGCGCAAACAAGGTGGCAGCCGAAATCAACTCAACCGAGCTTGCGAACGTTGTCATTCTGCTTGGAGCAGGCGTTATCGCAGCGCCGATCTTTCGTCGGATTGGTCTGGGATCGGTTCTTGGCTATCTGGCAGCCGGACTTGCAGTCGGACCTTCGGGGTTGGGGTTCTTTCAGGACTCCGAGGCGGTCATTCATATAGCGGAACTTGGCGTGGTCATGTTCCTGTTCATCATCGGACTGGAGATGGAACCCGCCAAGCTATGGTCTATGCGCAAGGACATTTTCGGTGTTGGCGCTGCGCAAGTGCTAGCTGCAATTGGCGGCCTGACGCTGATTGGCGTTGCGGCTGGCTATTCCCCGACTGTGTCATTCGTGGCCGGCACCGGCTTTGTGCTGACTTCGACGGCTATCGTGATGCAGGTTCTCCAGGAGCGGGGCGCCATGGCTACGTTGAAAGGGCAGCGCATTATCGCGATACTACTTTTCGAGGACCTGGCGATTGTACCACTGCTGGCCATTGTCGCGCTGCTCGGCACCGGTTCTGCCGAAATGGACGGGCAGGAACGCTTGACTGCAATCGGCATCGCCATTGCGGCGGTTGTCGCGCTGGTGATTGCGGGACGATATCTTCTTAACCCGATGTTCCGGCTTCTTGCTTCCTGGGGAGCACGTGAGGTGATGACGGCGGCGGCACTTCTCGTTGTTCTCGGATCGGCGCTGCTGATGCAGGTTTCAGGTCTCTCTATGGCGATGGGCGCATTCGTTGCGGGCGTGCTTCTCTCCGAATCGCATTTCCGTCATCAGCTGGAAGCTGACATCGAACCGTTTCGCGGCATTTTGCTAGGTCTGTTCTTTCTCGGTGTGGGCATGGCGATTGATCTTGGGGTCATCGCCGCGAATTGGCAACTCGTTGTCATCGCTGTCGGGGCCTACATGGTGGCCAAGGCAGCGATCATCTATGGCGTCGCGCGGCTTGTCGGTACCTGCCGCAGCGAGTCCATCGAGAGAGCCGTGCTGATGGCGCAGGGCGGCGAATTCGCCTTCGTGCTTTATTCGGCAGCCGTGGCGGCTGGTATTCTAGATGCCGAAACGAATGCGATTCTCACCGCCACGATCATCATCTCGATGATTCTGACGCCCTTGATGCTGATCGCACACGATAGGCTGATGCCGGCTGCGCCCGAACCCGATACTGACGGGCTGGCTCTCCCGCAAAATGTCGAAGGCACGATTCTGATGATCGGCTTTGGTCGCTTTGGCCAGATCGTCAGCCAGCCGCTGCTCGGCCGTGGCTATAAGCTCTCGCTGATCGATAAGGATGCGGATTTCGTGCGCGAAGCTGAAAGTTTCGGGTTCAAGGTCTATTATGGCGATGGTACGCGCTCCGATATTCTCCACGCATCGGGCGCTGCAACGGCGAAGGCTATCTTGATCTGCGTTGGCAAAAAGGAGATTTCTCTCGCGATCGCGCGTATGGTGAAGGAGGAGTTTCCGCTCGTTCCGGTGATGGCGCGTGCTTATGATCGCGGCCACGCCATTGATCTCGTTAAAGCCGGGGTGGATTACCAGATCCGTGAAACCTTAGGCTCGGCACTCGCATTCAGCGAAGCAGTTCTCGACAAGCTCGAGGGGGATCCCGAACTGTCGCAACGCCTGATCGAAGAGTTTCGTGAGTTGGATGCCGAGCGCTTCGAAGTCGAGATCGTTGACGGCATTTATGCAGGTCGTAAGCTAGTTCGCGGTAACGCACAGCCGGCTGACATCATTGCCGAGCGCACGCGGAGGCGCAGGGAGGCGGACGAAGAGGCGCGTTCGGCGGCGCAACCGGCAGAATAGCTGGCTTCGTGCTTGCATTTTGAGCTCGGGCGCTCTATAGGCGCACATATTCCACACACGGGCTTAGGGTGACGTGACTTTAGTCAGGCATCCGCCGGTGGTATCTGAAACGCGAGTTGAGGATATTCACGGCCCGTGGAGGCAAACCGGAAAAAGGAAAATTAGCATGAGCATGCCTGAATTCAGCATGCGCCAGCTTCTCGAAGCAGGCGTACACTTCGGTCACCAGACGCACCGCTGGAACCCGAAGATGAAGCAGTACATCTTCGGTGAACGCAACAATATCCATATTCTCGACCTTTCGCAGACCGTTCCGCTTCTGGATCAGGCCCTCAAGGTCGTTTCGGATACTGTTTCCCGCGGTGGTCGCGTTCTCTTCGTCGGCACCAAGCGTCAGGCTTCGGACATTGTTGCCGATGCTGCTGCTCGCTCGGCTCAGTACTACGTCAACTCCCGCTGGCTCGGCGGTATGATGACGAACTGGAAAACCATTTCGAACTCGATCCGTCGCCTTCGCAAGCTCGAAGAGCTTCTGTCGTCGGAAGCTCAGGGCTATTCCAAGAAGGAACGCCTGAACCTCGAGCGCGAAATGGAAAAGCTTGATCGCGCTCTTGGTGGCATTAAGGATATGGGTTCCACCCCTGACCTTATGTTTGTGATCGACACCAACAAGGAAGCGATCGCCATTCAGGAAGCGAAGCGTCTTGGCATCCCGGTCGTCGCCATCGTTGACTCGAATTGCGATCCGGACATTGTCGATTACCCGATCCCGGGCAATGACGATGCTGCCCGCGCAATTTCGCTTTATTGCGATCTTATCGCCAAGGCTGCCATCGATGGCATTGCACGCCAGCAGGGCGCACTCGGCATCGACGTCGGCGCATCGGAAGAAGCTCCGGTCGAACCGGCGCTCGACGCAGCTCCGGCCGAAGAAGCCAAGGGCGAATAATTTCGAGTTATGTGAGGGTCGTTTCATATGGCCTTCACATTCCTCTGGAGTGAATGCCGCGAGGCATTCCTGACGGGCCAAACGTAACCGGCCCTTTTTCCATTTTATGATGAGGCAGAGATGAGCTTTACAGCTGCAGACGTAAAGAAACTGCGCGAAGCAACCGGCGCAGGCATGATGGACTGCAAGACCGCGCTGACCGAAAACAATGGCGATTTCGACGCTGCAACCGATTGGCTGCGCGCGAAGGGCATTGCCAAGGCCGACAAGAAGGCCGATCGCACGGCTGCCGAAGGTCTCGTTGCGGTTGCCTCCGATGCAGGTAGCGCGGTTATCGTCGAAGTGAATTGCGAAACCGACTTTGCGGCCCGCAATGAACAGTTCCAGGCGCTCGTCAAGGAAATCGCTGGTGCTGCATTGGCCACTGACGGCTCCACCGACGCTGTTGCTGCTGCAACGATCGCGTCGACGGGTCAGTCTGTGACCGAGACGGTTAAGGACGCTGTCGGTACGATCGGTGAAAACATCACCTTCCGTCGCTCTGCGAAGCTGTCGGCTGGCGTTGTCTCATCCTACGTCCATAACGCGGCTGCTCCGAACCTCGGCAAACTCGCTGTTCTCGTTGCCCTTGAAACGGAAGGCGACAAGGCTGCTGCAAATGAATTCGGCCGGAAAGTTGCGATGCACGTGGCTTCGATGAATCCGCTCGCGCTCAATCCCGACGAGGTCGATCCGGTTGCTGCTGAACGCGAAAAGGCGATATTCACCGAGCAGGCACGTGAATCCGGCAAGCCGGAGAACGTTATCGAAAAGATGATCGAAGGCCGTATGCGCAAGTTCTTCGAGGAAGTCGCTCTCGTGAAGCAGGCTTTCGTGCTGAACCCTGATCAGACGGTCGAGCAGGCAGCCAAAGAAGCTGGTGTGACGATTACGGGCTTCGCTCGCATTCTCGTCGGTGAAGGCATCGAAAAGGAAGAAAGCGATTTCGCAGCGGAAGTGGCTGCCGCAGCAAAGGGCTGATTTTCAAGCAATTTGTGGTGAATTCTCCAAGGGCATCGCGTGGACAACGCGGTGCCCTTGTTGTATGCGAGAAGCAATCTAATCCGGCGTTGCCCGGATTATGTCGCACCGGCGCATTCCGGTATATGCGAGTAAAAAGAACATAAAAACAAGGAATTCACGGTGATGGCTGACAAACCACTTTATAAACGCGTGCTGTTGAAGGCCTCCGGTGAAGCGCTGATGGGCTCGCAGGGCTTCGGAATCGACGTAGCCATCGTCGATCAAATCGCGGGCGATATCGCTGCGGCGCGTGAAATGGGTGTGGAGGTCGGTGTCGTCATCGGGGGCGGCAATATCTTCCGGGGCGTTGCCGTTGCGTCGAAGGGCGGTGATCGCGTAACCGGTGATCATATGGGCATGTTGGCAACCGTGATCAATTCACTGGCACTGCGCACGTCGCTTGGTAAACGCGGCATTGATGCTGTCGTGCTCTCTGCCGTGGCCATGCCGGAGCTTTGTGAGACCTTTTCGCAACGCAAGGCGACAGCATATATGAATGCAGGCAAGGTTGTTCTTTTCGCCGGCGGAACCGGAAATCCCTTCTTCACCACCGACACGGCTGCTGCGTTGCGCGCGGCTGAAATCGGAGCCGACGCGCTCTTCAAGGGGACGCAGGTGGATGGGGTTTATTCGGCAGACCCGAAGAAAGACCCGACTGCAACGCGCTACCAGACGATCACCCATGATGAGGTTCTGGCGAAGGGGCTAAGCGTCATGGATACGGCGGCAATTGCGCTTGCGCGCGAAAACCGTATCCCGATCATTGTATTCTCGATCCATGAGGCTGGCGGTTTCGGCACAATCCTCAAAGGCGGGCAGGACTGCACGATCGTGCGTGACGCGTCTTGATCCGCGTGCCGAGCAGCCATAGAAGAATTTCCATGAATTTTCCCGCACATGCGGGCTGAAAACCAGACAAGGAGACTCGCATGAGCGACGGAGTCGATTTTTCCGACATGCAACGCCGTATGGACGGCGCCGTAAGCGCCTTTCAAAGCGATCTGGCATCGCTGCGGACCGGGCGCGCTTCCAGCAATCTGCTCGACCCGATCGTGGTTCAGGCCTATGGTTCAACGACCCCAATCAACCAGGTTGCTACAGTTTCGGTGCCGGAGCCACGGATGCTTTCGGTCTCGGTATGGGACAAGACACTCGTCGGTGCAGTCGATCGCGCAATCCGTGAATCGAATCTCGGCTTCAATCCGATCGTTGACGGCACAAATCTGCGTATCCCGCTGCCGGAGCTTAACGAACAGCGCCGCAAGGAACTGTCCAAAATTGCGCATGATTATGCCGAAAAGGCGCGCATCGCCGTTCGTAATATCCGTCGCGATGGCATGGATCAGGCCAAGAAGGCTGAAAAAGACGGTGTCATCAGCGAGGACGACCAGCGCAAACAGTCCGATCGCGTTCAGAAGGTGACGGATGAGACCATCAAGGTCATCGACGAGAAGCTGAAGACCAAGGAAGCGGAAATCATGCAGGTTTAACCTGTCTTCGATGTGACATGAAACTTTTTGGGTGCCGGTGCTTCTTCCAATCCTCGGCATCCTTTACGGTTAATTTCTTTGCAATGAAGCCGGTCGCCAGCGCATTGTGCGACGACGGCTTGTCTGGAACGCGTATTTTGCGCAAGCTGACTGCATCGTGACGGCGTGGCCAGTGTGAAAGAGGCATTATGAAGCCCGATCATCTTGCGATCATAATGGATGGCAATGGCCGCTGGGCAAAAGCGCGCGGTTTGCCGCGTCTGGCCGGGCATAAGGCCGGCGTGGAAGCGCTGCGTCGCGCGGTTCGCCTAGTCGGTGAACGCGAGATCAAATGGCTGACGGTCTACGCTTTCTCGTCAGAGAACTGGACCCGTCCAGCAGCGGAAATCACCGGTCTCATGGGGCTTCTGCGTCACTTCGTTCGCAGCGACCTTGCAGAGTTGCATGGCAGCGGTGTGCGGATCCATTTCATAGGCAGTCGTGAGGGGATAGAACCGGATATTCTCAAACTTTTGCAGGACGCGGAAAACCTTACCGCGCAAAATACCCGGATGAACCTCGTTATTGCATTCAATTACGGCGCACGCGATGAAATCCTGCGTGCTGCCAAGGCTTTGGCAAGAGCTGTGAGCGATGGAGAATGCGGCGTTGACGATATAGATGGCTGCGCGTTCGAGAAGCATCTGGATACGACTGGCATCCCCGACCCGGATCTCATCATTCGCACGAGTGGGGAGCAACGACTTTCCAATTTTCTCATGTGGCAGGCAGCCTATAGCGAGTTCGTTTTCCTCGACTCCCACTGGCCTGATTTCGACGCATCAGTTCTAGACGACGCGCTTGCACAATTTGCCAAGCGCGAGCGTCGTTTCGGCGGCACAACTGCCGTTAATCTGGTATCGTCATGAGCGAGACCTCGAAGCCCAGCAATATGCGCACGCGCATTGTCTCTGCCGTTATTCTTGCTCCTGTCGTTCTGGCATTGATCGGGCTTGGCGGGTTTCCTTACCGCGCGCTCGTCGCGATAGCCGGCTTTCTGATGCTCTTCGAGTGGGTCAGCATCACGGGCAGACAGTGGGAACCCAATTTACGAGTGGCATCCTATGGTCTGGCGGCATTGACAATGGGTGCATTGTTTTTCTCGGGCGCTGGTATGCTGGCACTGATCTTTATCGTCATAGGTATGCTGGCTTTGTTTGGTGCCGGCATTGCCTATAACACGCCACGTTGGCCCGTAGCTGGCTATTTATACGCGAGTCTTGCGGCTTTTTCGTTGATTTATCTGCGTGAAGGAGAGGGGACGGGGCTTCTGGCGATCGCCTATCTGTTCGTCCTGGTCTGGGCGACCGACATCTTTGCCTATTTCGTGGGGAAAACCTT
Organism: Limoniibacter endophyticus; assembly: GCF_014652835.1. GTDB lineage: Bacteria > Pseudomonadota > Alphaproteobacteria > Rhizobiales > Rhizobiaceae > Limoniibacter > Limoniibacter endophyticus. Next base: position 292,007 of record NZ_BMZO01000001.1, on the reverse strand, counting down.
GAAGGGGCCGAAGCTTGCACCGTCGATCTCACCTGGAAAGACAATCAGCGGCGCGGTCGGGGGGCTGATTCTCGCGGTTGCATGCACTTCCGTATTTCTTCTGTCCTTCTCCGTAGCGTTGAGTGCCGGAGCGATCGCTTTGATGGCGGTCCTCTCTATCGTATCGCAAGCGGGCGACCTGTTCGAATCATGGGTGAAAAGACGTTTCGGAGTGAAGGATTCGGGGTGGATAATTCCCGGACACGGAGGCATTCTGGATCGGGTCGATGGTCTTGTCGCGGCTGCGATTGCCATGGCATTGCTCGGCTGGCTTATCGGATACCAGCCCTTTGCTTAGGGATTTACGCAGCGTCATCAGTATTTTAATGCGACGTTGAGACTATTCTTATACGGTGTTTTTGATGGTTGGTAACGCGCCTGTGTTCTTTAAACACTGGCATATCTCCTCCAATTGTCGGAAATAGCCGCGATTTCGACGCGATGATCTCGCGTTATGGCGGTAGTAGATGGTCAGCAAGGCGAGGGTGCCATCTGCGTTGTTGTCGTCGGTTTATGTTTTTCGGTGGGGTGCGCGTTGCAGGAGCTTTCAACCTTCGTCTGGGGCATGGGCGATCTCGTGATCGGAATGCTTCTTCCGTTTTTTTTCGTGCTGCTTCTCGTGGTCTTTATTCACGAACTTGGCCATTATCTGGTCGGACGCTGGTGCGGAATCGGCGTGGAGGCCTTCTCGCTCGGATTCGGGCCGGAGCTGATAGGCTTCAATGATCGCCACGGCACGCGTTGGAAGCTTAGTGCCATTCCGCTGGGTGGCTATGTCAAGTTTCTGGGCGACATGGGGGTGGCGAGCCAATCCGATCCAGAGGCCTTGGCAGCCATGAGCGATCACGAACGAAAGCACGCGTTTCAGGTCCAGCCGATCTGGAAGCGCTTTCTGACCGTGCTTGCAGGGCCAGTCTTCAACTTTATTCTCACCGTCGCGATCTTCACGATTCTGTTTTCCATTTACGGACGGACGGTCTCAGACCCTGTTGTGGCGGAGGTTCGCCCTGATAGCCCTGCTGCGGCCGCCGGCTTTCATCCCGGTGATCGCATCGTTCGCATCGGCGACGTAGAGATAAAGACGTTCGCAGATTTGCAGATGCACGTCTTCGATAAGGCTGGCGAGGAACTCCCGTTCCTTGTGCAGCGCGGCAACCAGGAATTGACGTTGCGGGCCACTCCGGAGATGACGGAGCATACAGACCCGCTTGGCAACAAGGTCAGGACGGCGATCATCGGCATCGTGACCAATATCCAGGTTGGCAATCCACAGAAGATTACCTACGGGCCGATCGCTGCCGTCGGCGAGAGCGTGAAGGCTACCGGCGAGATACTCTACAGGACCGGTGAGTTTATTTCACAATTCGTTGTAGGCAGGGGCGATCGGTGCCAGTTGAGCGGTCCTGTACGGATTGCGGGAATGGCCGAGAAGGCTGCTGCATTGGGTATTCCTACACTGCTGCAGCTGGCGGCTGTCTTGTCCGCAGGTATTGGCTTCCTCAATCTTTTGCCGGTGCCCCCGCTGGACGGCGGTCACTTGACCTTCTACACGATCGAAGCAATTACGCGCCGTCCTGTTTCGGAGCGGGTGATGGAGATATTCTATCGCCTCGGCTTCATTCTCGTTCTGGGTTTGATGGTGCTCGTGTTCTGGAATGACCTGTTCGGCTGTTAAGCGTCTGGAGAATAAGAACTTTAGAATGTGTTTACTATGATTGACGAATTGGCGTGTCCTGAATGCCACGATCGGCTGCTTAGTAAATGGAAATTAACGAGAAGTCTTGCGTGTAGGCAAAATACGGTTATTAGGGTAACCGATCATCGCGGATTCTCGCTTTGGGGACTTCGAGAAAAAGGTGCATAAGCCCGATGAAGGCAGTTTCGAAACTTGTTAACGCCGTTTCTGCGGCAGCTATCTGCTCCTCTCTCGCCGCTACCGGCGGTGCTGTCATGGTGCAGCTGGCTTCGACCAATGCGGCTCATGCGGCTGTCGTTCGCTCCATCGACGTTCGTGGTAACCAGCGTGTTGATGACGAGACCATTCGCGGCTATGTCGGTATTCGGCCCGGTCAGAATTTTTCTGCCTCCGATATTGACGAAGGCGTCAAGCGTCTGTTCGCGACGGGCCTATTCTCGGATGTGCGTATCAACCAGTCTGGCGCAACGCTGATTGTTCAGGTTGACGAGCTGTCCGTGGTCAATCAGGTGATCTTCCAGGGTAACAAGAAGATCAAGGATGCCAATCTGGCGGGTGCCGTGCAGCTGAAGCCGCGCAGCAATTTCTCCAATGCGACAATGGAAGCCGACATTGAGGCTATCCGTGCGGCTTATTCGCGTGTGGGTCGCGACGATGCGACGGTAACGGCGCAGACGATCGATCTCGGCGAGAACCGCGTCAATGTTGTCTACACAGTCAACGAAGGCGATCGCACCAAGATCAAGGCCATCAATTTTGAAGGCAATACCGCATTCAGCGATCGTCGTCTCTCGGACGTCGTCAGCACGAAGGAATCGAATGTCCTTTCGTTCCTGACGCGCAACGATATTTACGACGAAAATCGCTTGCGCGCTGATGAGGAGGTGCTTCGCCGCTTCTATTACAATCGTGGTTACGCCGATTTCCAGGTCGTTTCCGCGAACGCACAGCTCGACGAAGCCACCAACGAGTATACGATCACCTTTGTTGTGGAAGAAGGTGAGCGTTATCGCTTCGGCGATATTCAGGTCGAATCGACGATTCCAAATCTCGATAGCGAAAGCCTGCGCAGTGTCGCCAAGACGCGCGAGGGCAATGTCTATAGCGCCAAGAACGTCGAAGATTCGATCATCGATATCACCGAGCGTCTCGCTGGCAGCGGTTATGCTTTCGCGCAAGTAACGCCGCGTGGTGATCGCAACTTTGAAAACAAGACGATTTCCGTTCTTTATTCGGTCGATGAAGGCCCGCGCGCTTACATCGAACGCATTGAAATTCGCGGCAATGGTCGCACACGTGACTATGTCATCCGTCGTGAATTCGATCTTTCCGAAGGGGATGCTTTCAACCAGGTAATGGTTCAGCGCGCCAAGCGTCGTCTGGAAGCCCTCGACTTCTTCAATAGCGTCAACGTCTCGACCGCTCCGGGCTCGCAGCCTGATCAGGTAGTGCTCGTTGTCGACGTTAATGAAAAATCGACCGGTGAGTTTTCCATTGGCGCGGGTTACACGACGGGCGGTGAAACGGCTGGACCTTCGGTCGAAGGATCAATTACCGAGCGCAACTTCCTCGGACGCGGTCAGTTTATTCGCGTGGCTGCCGGCGGCGGACGTAAATCTCGCGACTATACCCTGTCCTTCACCGAACCCTATTTCCTCGGTTACCGCGTCTCGGCCGGTTTCGACGTATTCCGCAAGTCGCGTGACTATGACGATTATGACAGCACGCAGACGGGCGCGACGGTTCGCCTCGGCTTGCCGATCACTGAATCGCTGACCGGTCAGCTTGCCTATACATATTCGCAGGAAGAGTATGATTGCGATGAGGGCGATGTTTTCAGCGCCTGTAACCGTACTGATCTTTCTCAGGCGATTGTCGATGGTATCAACCAGAGTCCCTGGGTGCGCAGTTCGATCTCGGCTTCGCTCACCTATAATACCATCGACGACATGAAGAACCCGCATTCTGGTATCTTCGCGACGGGTACGGCAGAATTTGCCGGTCTTGGTGGCGATGCAGAATATGTGAAGCTGACGGCACGAGCTACAGCTTACGAAACCTTGTCTGAAGAGCTCGATCTCGTCGGTCTTCTCAGCGTCGGTGGCGGCCATATCATCAACACCGGCTCAGATAACATTCGCATATTCGATATGTTCAAAGCCAATGACCGCATCGTTCGTGGCTTTGACTATAATGGTTTCGGACCTGTCGATGCCGGCATCGCCGATCCTGAACATCTCGGCGGTACGACCTATCTGAGTGCATCGGCGGAAGTTCAGTTCCCCATGCCGGTTCTGCCAGAAAGCTTCGGTCTGCGCGGTGCGGTGTTTGCCGATATCGGTACGCTGTACGGTAATGATCTTGCTCAGGTCACCGCCTCGCGTGACATGGCCTGGCGCGCCTCCGCAGGTGTCGGTCTTCTCTGGAACTCGCCGTTCGGCCCGTTGCGTGTTGACTACGCTCATCCTTTGATGAAGGAAGACACCGACGAGACGCAGGAAATCAACTTCGGCATTTCCACGCGTTTCTAACGAACGCATAGACTTTTGGGGCGCGAGCGCGTAGATAGCACGCGCCCCAGAAGCATAGGCGCCCAATGACAGAACCTGTTTTCTTTGCGCCTTCACGGCGTTACACTGCGGCTGAGCTTGCAGCATTCACCGGCGCGGAACTTGCCGATGAGAGCCTTGCAGATGTCGTGATCGAACGTATCGCCCCTGCCAGTCATGGTGGAAAAGGCTCGCTTGTTTTCATCGATGGAAAGAAAAATCTTTCCATGCTTGGCGGGCCTACGCCAGCTGCGATCTTCTGCACGTCAGATCTCGTTTCGGCGCTTCCTCAATCCGTCGCTAAATTAGTTACCAGCAAACCACAGCGTGCTTTCGCGCAGGTGGGACGCTTGCTTTACCCGTCGGCGGCCCGTCCTGTTGCGATTACCGGCGAAACGGGTATCTCGTCGCACGCGTTTGTTGCCGAGGACGCCGTTCTGGAGGAGGGTGTTATCGTTGAAGCAGGCGCGGTAATCGGCAAGGGGGCTGCCATTGGTTCTGGTACCGTCATTGCCCCGAACGCAGTGATTGGCGCAAATGTGCAGATCGGTCGAGACTGCTTTGTGGGCGCCAATTCGGTGGTGCAATACGCACTGCTAGGCAACCGGGTCATTGTTCATAATGGTGCGCAGATCGGTCAGGATGGTTTTGGATTTGTGTCCGGTCCGGCAGGTCTTGAACGAGTGCCGCAGATTGGTCGCGTAATCTTGCAGGACGATGTCGAGATTGGTGCCAACAGTGCAGTGGATCGCGGCGCCATGTCTGACACGGTGATCGGCGAGGGCACCAAGATCGACAATTTGGTGCAGATTGCCCACAACGTCCGGACCGGGCGTTTCTGTGTGATCGCCGGCCAATCTGGACTTTCCGGTTCCGTTACGCTCGGCGACTTCGTCATGCTGGGCGGACGCGTCGGCATTGCCGATCATATTTCCATTGGCTCCAACGCGCAGGTTGCCGCATCTGCCGGGCTCATGGACGACATTCCTTCCGGAGAACGCTGGGCTGGCACGCCCGCGCGGCCGATGCGTGAATTTTTCCGCGAGGTCGCCGCGATCCGTGGGCTTACAAAATCGAAAAAAGGCGACAGCAATGGATAATTCTCAGGCCAAAACATTGGGTGCAGCCGATATTCTCAAGCTGCTCAAAACCTTGCCGCATCGCTATCCCTTTTTGCTCGTAGACAAGATCATCGATATAGACGGCGATAATTCCGCGACCGGTATCAAGAACGTTACCTTTAACGAGCCGCATTTCCTCGGCCATTTTCCAGAACATCCTGTCATGCCCGGTGTACTCATTGTCGAGGCGATGGCACAGACGGCAGGTGCGATCTGCATTTTGAGTACCGGGGAGGAGCAGCCCAGCCTCGTCTATTTCATGACGATCGACAACGCCAAGTTCCGCAAGCCGGTCGTACCGGGCGACGTCCTGGAGATCCGGGTCAAGAAACTCAAGCAGCGCGGTAATATCTGGCGCTTCGCCTGTGAAGGGATGGTTGGCGGCACTAAAGTCGCAGAGGCTGAAATCTCGGCCATGATGTCACCGAAGGTCGATTGAGAAAGCACGCATCGCCATGAGCACATTGATACATCCGACAGCCATCATCGAGCGCGGCGCCGATCTTGGGCAGAATGTCAAGATCGGTCCTTTTTGCCATGTTGGCGAGGATGTCGTGCTGCATGATAATGTCGAGCTGATCAGCCACGTATCAATCATGGGCGTGACAACCATCGGCGCCGGAACCAAGGTTTTCCCGCAGGCAGTGCTTGGTGCGCCGCCGCAAAACGGCCGTCACAAGGGTGGCAAGACCAAGCTCGTTATCGGAGCGAATTGCACAATCCGCGAAGCTGTCACCATGCATGCTGGCACGGATACGAGCCGCGGTGAGACGACCGTTGGCGACAACGGTAATTTCCTTGCCTATAGCCATATTGCGCATGATTGCGAAGTCGGCAACAATGTGACATTCGCCAATAATGCGACGCTTGGCGGCCATGTTGTCGTTGGCAATAATGTCGGCATCGGGGGGCTTGCGGCAGTTCACCAATTCGTCCGCATAGGCGATAATGCCTTCATCGGCGGTTGCTCGGCGGTTGTCTTCGATGTCATTCCCTTCGGAATGGCGGTCGGCAACCGCGCGAAGTTGCAGGGCCTTAATGTTGTCGGTTTGAAGCGCTCCGGGTTGACCCACAGCCAGCTGCACGAGGTGCGCTCCGCCTATAACATGATCTTCGATGAAAGCGGTTCGCTTGCCGAAAATATCGAGCGTGCGGAGCAGGCCTTCGGTGGTTCGGCAATGATCGATAAGATCATCAGCTTCCTGAAAGAACGTGGCAAGCGCCACGTCACCACGCCAGCACGCAGCGGGGCGGGCGGCGATGCCGATGACGCGCACTGACGCCGGCATCGACGTAACCTCTTTCGGCAAGATCGGCATCATCGCCGGAAACGGTCTTCTGCCAATTTCGGTCGCGCATTCGCTGGCCAGTCAGGGGAGGCCCTTCGCCGTTCTCGGTATTACCGGAGAGATGGATCCGCGGGGGCCATTGTCACAATACCAGCATGAGTTTATTGCGCTTGAGGAATTCGGCTCTCTCGCCAGACGGTTGAAGGCCATGGAGGTTGAGACCGTGGTCCTGGCTGGCGGCGTTGAGCGCCGTCCCAAACTGTCACAAATCAGGCCGAACTGGGAGACGCTCCGGGTCGTGCCGACAATCATCAGGGGACTTTCTCTCGGTGATGATGGATTGTTGCGCGTCATCGTTCGTTATCTTGAGAAGCGCGGCCTTAAGGTTGCCGGCGCACACGAGATCGTACCGGATCTGCTTACGCCAAAAGGCCCGCTTGGTCACATCAAACCTTCTGCGAGGGATCTGGAGGCAATCCGCAAGGCGCTGGAGGCAGCCAAGGCCATTGGTGCGCTGGATATCGGACAAGGAGCTGTTGCTGTCGGCAGACGTGTTATTGCACTGGAGGGTATCGAAGGCACGGATGGACTTCTCGAGCGCGTGGCGGCGATGCGTGGGCATGGCCGCCTGGCAGGCAAAGAGGGCGGTGTCCTGGTGAAATGCGCGAAACCGGAGCAGGAGTTGCGCGCCGATCTGCCCACCATTGGACCCAATACGTTGCGTATGGCGCATGCTGCTGGTCTGAACGGAGTCTGTGTCGAGGCGGAACGTAGCCTCCTTCTGGAAGCGGCTGAAGCTGTTTGCGAAGCTGATCGCCTCGGCCTTTATCTTTACGGCGTAACTGCGGAGGAGCAGAAGCCATGACCGAGAGGCCCCTACGTATAGGCATTGTTGCAGGGGAGGAGTCGGGGGATCTTCTGGGGGCTGATCTGGTCAGGGCGCTGCGGCAGGGTTCCGGTCGCGACGTTGAACTCTTCGGCGTAGGCGGGCGCCACCTGATCGCAGAGGGCCTGACTAGTCTGTTTGACTCGTCCGAAATCGCATTGATGGGGCTGTCGGCTATCATTCGCGACTTGCCCAGGCTGATGCGACGCATCGGGCAGACAGCGCAAGCTCTCGCCAATGCCGGTCTTGATTGCCTGATTACGATAGACAGCCCGGAGTTCGCGCTGCGTGTGGCGAAAAAGACCCGCGCCACTGCTCCCGGTCTACCTATCGTGCATTATGTATGCCCAAGCGTGTGGGCGTGGCGCCCGCAGCGCGCACCGGCAATGAAACCCTATGTAGATCATATCCTGTGTGTACTGCCTTTCGAGACGTCGGTGCTGAAGGCGCTAAACGGGCCGCAAGGTACTTATGTCGGACATCGGCTGGCCAGCAACCCTGCGCTGGTGAAAGCGCGTGAGGCGCAAATGTCCCGCGACAGGACTGAGTTGAAGACATTGCTCGTTCTGCCAGGTTCGCGCGGCAGCGAGATTGATGCGCTCTTGCCGGCGTTTGGCGAAACCATTTCCACGCTGGTCGAGCGAGGTAATGATTTTCATGTTCTGCTACCCTCTGTGCCGCGTCATGCCGAGAAAATCAGGGAATTAGCCAAAGCTTGGCGGGTTTCGGCTGAAATCCTCGTAGACGACGCTGCGAAGTGGGAGGCTTTTGGCAAGGCTGACGCTGCGCTGGCTGCCTCGGGAACCGTTTTGCTTGAGCTCGCCCTGGCACGGGTTCCGATGCTTTCCTGCTATCGAACCGACTTTGCTATGCGGCTATTTACGCATCTGATCACATCCTGGTCGGGAGCTTTGCCGAATATCATCGCAGACAGGCCGATCGTCACCGAGTTTTATGACAAGATGATCCGGCCCGGTCTGCTTGCGCGCGCGATCGAGGGACTGACACAGCATCAACCGACGCGGTACGCGCATCTTGCCGGTCTTGATGAGGTGTGGGACGCGATGCAGACCGAGCGTCCATCGGGCGAGATTGCGGCGGAGGTCGTTCTAGCCGAGATAGCAAAGCAAAAGGGACGTTAGACCCGCCCCTTTTGCGTCAAAGCTCGGCTTACCAGGTGCCGGTATTGGCCATCGAAGCCCATGGTTCCGCTTTTTCCAGCGGCTTGCCCTTTTGCAGAATTTCGAACGAGATGCCGTCCGGCGACTTGACGAAAGCCATGTTGCCATCACGTGGCGGACGATTGATCGTCACACCAGCATCCATCAGCTTTTGGCAAAACTCGTAAATATCATCCACTTCATAGGCGAGGTGGCCGAAATTGCGGCCGCCTGAATAGGTTTCCGGGTCCCAGTTATAAGTCAGCTCGAGCAACGAGGCGGGACGGCCTTCGCCTGGGTTCGTATCTTCGTCGGCGGCCAGGAATACCAGCGTGAAACGTCCCGCTTCGTTTTCGATTCGCCTCACCTCGGTCAGACCCATCTTGTTGCAATAGAAGTCGAGTGATTCGTCGAGGTCGGTGACGCGAACCATTGTGTGCAGATAACGCATAATTGCTCCTTGCCTGTTTATCTTCGTCGAATTCTCGATCGGGCAAACCGTATCGCCAGAAGGCGAGGTGGCTGCTTTTTCAAGAACATTCAGAGGGTTAAGATCAAATTCGGGCGATTCTCCAGCTCTTTCGGTCTGAGATATTGGCTAATTGAGGCGTTTCTTCAAAACTCTAAGGATACCACCAGACGGTGAGTGAATGACGGGAAAAGCAGGTTTCGCCCCTTGCCGGACCACGCCCGGTGAATGCTATGATTCAGGCATAGAATCATTTGCGGTATCGGAAAGGACGCGTTCGCATGGAAGGCAAAGCCTCTCAGAGAGGCATAGCTGGAAACGACGCTTCGGCCACGGCGGAAAGTGATCATAGTGAAGGTTTGATAGAAATCTTCGGCGTGATCAAGTGGTTCGACGTTGCGAAAGGCTATGGCTTCGTGGACACCGACGACAGCTCGGTCGGCGATGTACTGTTGCATGTGACGTGCCTGCGCAAGGATGGTTTTCAGACCATCGGCGAAGGGGCGCGAGTGAACTGTATCGCAAAACGCGGCGATCGCGGTTGGCAGGCGATCAAGGTCTTGTCGCTTGATCTGACAACGGCGCGTCATCCTTCCGAGCATCTCGTTCGGACGCACAAGAACGTTTCTCCCGAGAGCGGTCTGGAGCGCGCAATCGTCAAGTGGTTCAACCGTGACAAGGGCTTCGGCTTTCTCACCCGCGGCGAAGACACGGAAGATATTTTCGTTCACATGGAGACGTTGCGCCGCTTCGGTGTCACGGAGGTTCATCAGGGGCAGGTGGTGCTGGTCCGCTACGGTAAAAGTGGCAAAGGCCTGATGGCTGCCGAAGTGCATCCCGATGTGGGGTCCGTTCCGTTTTCGCATTGATATGAGCAGGATGTTTGGTGCCTGGTTACCAATGGGAAGTTGCCCCACTATCCTCGGCTGGTTTCGGGGCATTGAGATTAGCTCATGTTTTTGCGTGTCCCGGGTATCGGCTTTGTCCGGCCTCTGTTACGAATTTAAGCGTTCAGCGTTCCAGAGGAAAATGTGATGCTCTGTTCCATGGCCAGCGGTCGAGTTGCCACTTTCCTAGCCCTCATGTTCTTTATGGTGGGTAGCGCGCTTCCAGCGATGGCACAGATGCGCGGCCAAACCTTGCCGATAGATCCTGTTCCTTTGACAATTGAAAATCCGGGCAAACTGCCGATTTCGCTGCGTATCGAGATCGCTGATACCGACGAGAGGCGAGCAACGGGGCTTATGTTCCGTGCGCCTCTCGCGGCTGATCGCGGCATGCTTTTCGTGTTTGACGAGACCCGTATCGTCTCTTTCTGGATGAAGGAAACGCCCAGCCCGCTCGATCTTGTTTTCATCAATGAAGACGGGGCGGTAACGGGTGTAAAGCAAGGCGTACCTTACTCCTTGTCACCTATCGAGGTCGAGCAGCCGTCGCGTTTTGTGCTTGAAATCGCCGGTGGTATGGCCGAACGCCATGGTATTACCGCTGGCACGGTCTTGAAACATCCAGTGATTTCGCGCATCTCCAAGGTTGAGCCGCGCACCGGCACGAGCAATTGACGAGAGCTTAGGTTTTTCATGCCCAGTTTTACAAATGATGGCTTCGAACTCAACTACGAGGATGAGGGCGAGGGCGATCCCGTTTTGATGATCCACGGCTTTGCCTCGAGCCTCCAGGTTAACTGGATGACGCCGGGATGGTTCAAGACGTTGCGTGAAGCGGGTTATCGGGCCATTGCTTTTGACCACCGTGGCCACGGGAAAAGCTCCAAGTCTTACGACCGCGATGCCTATACTCCCGACGCTATGGCGGGCGATGCAGTTGCGCTGCTTGATCATCTCGACATCGAAAAGACGCATGTTCTCGGCTATTCGATGGGTGCGCGCGTCAGCGCCTTCATGGTTCTGCGCTATCCGGAGCGCGTGGCCAGCGTGGCTTTCGGCGGATTGGGCATGGGCATGGTTGATGGTGTTGGCGATTGGGACCCTATCGCGGAGGCATTGAACGCAGATGACGTCGCCTCCGTCACGCATCCTCGCGGCCTCATGTTCCGCAAATTCGCTGACGCGACGCGTTCAGACCGCAAGGCGCTCGCCGCTTGTATCGCGCGCTCGCGTGACGAGTTGACGCCGGAGCAAATCGGTCAAATCAATCAGCCGGCACTGGTTGCCGTCGGTACGGCGGACGATATTGCCGGTGCAGCGGCTCCCTTTGCCGCACTTATGCCAAATGGCGAAAGCTTCGACATCGAAGGACGAGACCATATGCTCTCGGTCGGGGACCGGACCTTCAAAAAGCGCTATCTTGAATTTCTTGGCGAACATCCTTTAAAGGGCTGAGAGGCGGTCTTCTCATACCATTGGAAGCGGATTTCAGAAAAATTGAGTTTCCTGAAACTGGCCGATGCCGTATTTTAAACCTTGAACCACGGGTGATGCCGCATCATGTCACGCCCATCTTGCGTGCGCGGAATGCGCGATCAATTTTTCGATCTATACCATCGGAGGCAGACGATGAGCCGCACCGAACTTCGCCCAGTCGAGCGAGTAGACCTTCTCGATCCGATCTGGAGCACCATTCGCGACGAGGCTAAGCAGGCCGTGGCGAATGATCAGATACTGGGCGGTTTTCTATACGCCACTATCCTCAATTATGACCATCTGGAAGAAGCGGTAGCACACCGGATTTCGGAGCGTCTCGACCACCCGGATTTAAGTGCCGACCTGCTGCGGCAAAGCTTCGCCCAGATGTGGGAGCACGAACCGGGCTGGTCAGATGTGCTGCGGATCGATATCCAGGCTTACTATGATCGGGATCCTGCTTGCGACCGTTTCCTGATGCCCATTCTCTATTTCAAGGGATTTCACGCCATTCAGACTCATCGGCTGGCGCATTGGCTTTGGCGTAATGGTCGTCAGGATTTTGCGCTTTATCTGCAGAGCCGATCTTCATCTGTCTTTCAGACCGATATTCACCCTGCCGCTGTTCTGGGTAAAGGGCTTTTCCTCGATCATGCAACGGGCCTCGTCGTCGGTGAAACGGCCGTGGTGGAAGACGATGTTTCCATCCTGCATAATGTGACGCTTGGCGGCACGGGCAAGAATGCGGGCGATCGCCATCCCAAGATCAGGCACGGTGTGTTGATCGGCGCCGGAGCAAAAATCCTTGGCAATATAGAAGTGGGGCATTGTGCAAAGATCGCTGCCGGCTCGGTCGTGCTTCAGGCAATCCCGAATAACAAAACGGTAGCAGGCGTGCCGGCACGGATCGTGGGCGAAAGCGGTTGTGCGGAACCGTCGCGTCAGATGGACCAATGCATACCGCAAGTGCCTACAGAAGGTATCGATTTCGTTATCTGATGCGCGGTTTGCGACATAATGCCCGATATCCACGCTGGATATCATAAAACCCGTGCGGTTGCGTGAGGATGCTTTACATGGCCGCGGAAGCCGTGCCAGAAACACGCATCTGAGCTGCTTGGCAGAACCGCGTGTTCTGCCAATCTTATTTGCGGCTGCATAACCCGATTGGAGACATTCCGTGAAGCCAGACGAAATCAAGAAGCTCGAAGCCTATTTCAGAAAGACGTTCGGAAATCAGGCTTTGGCCGTCAAGGCGCGTCCGAAGAAGGACGACTCCTGCGAAGTCTATATCGGCGACGAATTCCTCGGCCTGATTTATCGTGACGAGGATGATGGCGAAGATTACAATTTCTCGATGGCCGTGCTCGGCGTCGATCTCGACGACTGAGCTATCTCAAGCCAAGTTCGTTTATAGGAAGAAATGAAGATGCCGTCCTAAGGACGGCATCTTCCATCTCGGGCCAACGCATCAGCATGGCGTTGGAGAACTGATAGCTGATCGTCAGCTTTTCGCTCAGACGGACATCGCGGGTGCAAGAGGTGAGCGTCTCTCGCGCCCATGCCCCCTTCAGACACAAGGCAATAAAGGGTGGGGCATCTTCACGTTCGCCGTAGACCAGAATTTCCTGCGCATATTCGCGGAGTTCGGGCTTGAAGCGATACATGAGAAGCCCCCGTATGCCCGCAATCGGTTCGCTGGCCACGAGGCGGCTATAGATCGGCTCGAAACGATCGCTCATGTCACGTAGCGTCAGATGAGGTTCGATCGTTGCGAACAGAATATTCTGCGATCCTTCTTCAAGCGTATAATTAAAAATGTTGCGGGCGGCTGGCCGGTAACCCTGCATTGCCGGCCAGTCGAAATACAGATGCACGCGGTCGAGGCCACTTTCGCGGCGCTCGTGGGTATATCGGATCATATTTCCCGGAATAGCGAGTCCAGTTCCTGCTATCGTAATCAAGATGGGTGAGGGGTTCGGACTATGGCCTCCGTGAAGGAAGGTGGATATTCCGTTTTGCACCCATGGTAAAATTACGACGCTGGCGGTCATCATTGTGCCGAAAGTTATTATCCGCCTCATCAAGCGCGACCGCTTGCGACGGTGCCGCTTTTCACCGATCGTTACCGCTAAAGGAATCGTCATAGCGTTCTCGCTGAAAATGAGGATGCGGTGGACGCTGGGGACACGACGCTTAAAAGCGCAATAAAGCAGAGGAACATGCATGCCGATATTCAGACTGGGAGAAACCGCCCCTGTGTTCCTGGCAAGAGAAACGAACTGGATCGCACCCGACGCGACACTTATCGGCAATCTCGAGATTGGTCGCAATGTGGGAATCTGGTATGGAAGCGTGTTGCGCGGCGACAATGAACTGATCAAGATCGGCGATGATACCAATGTACAGGAGCATTGTATTTTCCATACCGATGTGGGCTTTCCGCTGAAGCTCGGACGAGGCTGCACGATCGGGCACCGTGCTACGCTGCATGGCTGTACCATCGGCGAAAATACGCTGATCGGTATGGGCGCAATCGTGCTCAACGGCGCGAAGATCGGAGCCAATTCCATCGTTGGAGCAGGCACGCTTGTCACAGAGGGAAAAGCGTTCCCGGACGGTGTTCTTATCGTAGGATCGCCCGCCCGCGTCGTGCGAAGCCTGGATGAGCTAACATTCGAGCGCATGCGCAGATCGGCCGCACATTACGTGGAGAATGGCAAGCGTTTCAGAGTCGAATGTACCGAAATTGATTCTTGAGCAAAATGGCCAGCTGCTTTGTGCGAACCATATAACTCCGGATGTCGGCTCACGGAGAGTTTACCGCGGCTATGAAGGCAAGCAGGTTACCCAGATACGCCGCTGATTAGCGCAAGCTGGCCACTGGAACGTCGCGCCCGTCATTGATTGCGAGCCACACACCTGCATGAGCAGCTGATTGACGCTTGAGATAAGTGTAGGAGGTATCGTGCCAGGCGAGGATCTTTGGCTCGATATTATCCAGGATGAAATCGCCCTGGCGAGTGGTCAAGGTCAGGACGGCATGACCTGAGCCATCCGGTTGAAGAGCAACGGTCATCAGAAGATTGCTAGCGGGGATGCCGGCTGCCGTCAGACGACGACGTTTTTCGAGTGCGTAGTCTTCGCAATCCGCGCCAATCTCAGGATAGGACCACCTTTCTTCAACGCCCCACATTTCCATGTCGGTCATGGGCACATAGCTGGAGTTGACGTCGAGGTTGACCTTCTTGAGAAGCTCCCACAGCGGGCGGGTCAGTTCAATTGATCGCACCGGGGTGGTTGCCGCGCATTCATCTGGCAAGACCTGGCAGAACTCGTAATGACCAATGGGCTGGCTCGTGCGGGCGCCAACGGTCATGGATGCGCCATTTGCCATGGCGGGTTGTGAAAATCCCCCAAGAGCAAATGTCATTAGAGCGATTTTCTTTGCGATACTGCCGATCATTGCGATGTCCCCAAGTTCGAGGAAGACGATCACGCACGCGGCATTTACAGCGGCACAAATCAGCTACACAGATTTGAATCAAACATGATTCAAATGCTGCTGATGCAGGAAAGGTTTTATTAGCCGGTTCTTGAGGCTTTTTTAAGCGGGGTTACCAAGATCTGCGAGGCATGGTCCAGCTCAGAAGGCCGATGCCTTGTGTTCCAACGGAAAGCGGTAATATCGCAAACGGTGACACAATTTCGAATATTAGGAAATGTAACCCAATCCTCAACAGATGCCAACAATTTCGTCTGGCCCGTCAATAATATAGCAAGGACGCATATAAAACCTTGCTTTACCATCGCAGCGAATTGTTTTCGATTTCGCTGTATAAGCGTTCAGAACAGGGAAATTCGACAGCGCAAGATCCGCGTTCCCGGCCCTTGCACGACGCCCTTCAGCCATCCTATCTATGGACCTTGAGAACTTTGCGATTCACGAAGCGGTTCTGATGGAATCCGAACCACAATGAAGGACATTCGATGAGAGACCCGGTTGAAACCGCTATGAACCTCGTACCCATGGTCGTCGAACAGACCAATCGCGGTGAACGGGCATATGATATTTTCTCGCGCCTCCTGAAAGAGCGCATCATCTTCATTACCGGTCCGGTAGAAGATGGCATGGCAACGCTTGTCTGTGCGCAGTTGCTTTTCCTGGAGGCCGAGAACCCGAAGAAGGAGATCTCGCTCTATATCAACTCGCCCGGTGGCGTGGTGACGAGCGGAATGGCAATTTACGACACTATGCAATTCATCAAGCCGGCGGTTTCTACCCTCTGCATCGGGCAGGCCGCTTCAATGGGGTCGCTGCTGCTTTGCGCAGGTCACAAGGACATGCGCTTTGCTACGCCGAACGCGCGTATCATGGTGCACCAGCCTTCAGGTGGTTTCCAGGGGCAGGCCTCCGATATCGAGCGCCATGCCAAGGATATTATCAAGCTGAAGCGTCGTCTGAACGAGGTTTATGTCAAGCATACCGGTCGCGATTACGAGACTATTGAAAAAACGCTTGATCGCGACCACTTTATGACTTCGGAAGAGGCGCTGGAATTCGGAATCATCGACAAGGTCGTGCAGTCACGCGAACCTGCTGAAGGCTAAAGCGGCCGTGGAGTTGTTGGTTGTCGGCATGGTTCCATGCCGACAATGGCAGCCGGCATAGTTTCTCCACATTTTCGTTGGACGAACAGTCGACATGCGGCTGATCGAAAGGTGCCTCGTTCAGAGATATTAAGCTTCTGTTCAGCATAAGGCGCATAGCGTTGATATCGTCAACACGCTAAGGTCTGTCGGGCGTTGGCACAGGCCAACCGAATGGCGCGTCGTGCGTTATCCAGACGGGCAGAGCATGCGCTGACGTATGAAGCCGTAGCATCGCAGGTGTGGAAGCCGGTTCCGGTTTTCGCGGCGATGGAGAAAAAACTGCGTATGACCTCGTTTAGCCGGGTTGGCGGCGAGCGATTCGCGTCATAGATTGCTGGATCGGCCCCGATGTTTTCTATTCGGGGGCAGTGAAAGGACTGGAAGATATGAGTAAGGTCAGCAACGGCGGCGACTCCAAGAACACGCTCTACTGCTCGTTCTGCGGAAAAAGCCAGCATGAAGTGCGCAAGCTGATCGCTGGTCCCACCGTTTTCATTTGCGACGAATGCGTCGAACTGTGCATGGATATCATTCGCGAGGAAAACAAGTCCTCGATGGTGAAGTCCCGCGAGGGCGTTCCCAGCCCGCAAGAAATCATGAAGGTGCTCGATGACTATGTCATCGGTCAGCCTCATGCCAAGCGCGTTCTTTCGGTTGCCGTGCATAACCATTATAAGCGCCTGGCACATGCCGGAAAGAACAATGACGTCGAACTGGCGAAGTCGAACATTCTGCTGATCGGTCCGACCGGTTGCGGCAAGACGTTGCTTGCGCAGACGCTTGCCCGCATCATCGACGTGCCGTTCACGATGGCGGATGCCACGACGCTGACAGAAGCCGGCTATGTCGGCGAGGACGTCGAGAATATCATCCTGAAGCTTCTTCAATCGGCGGATTACAATGTCGAACGCGCGCAGCGCGGCATCGTCTATATCGACGAAATCGACAAGATCAGTCGCAAGTCGGACAATCCCTCGATCACCCGCGATGTGTCGGGCGAGGGCGTTCAGCAGGCGCTTCTGAAGATCATGGAAGGCACGGTCGCTTCCGTACCGCCACAAGGCGGCCGCAAGCATCCACAGCAGGAATTCCTTCAGGTCGATACCTCGAACATCCTGTTCATCTGTGGCGGTGCATTTGCCGGTCTTGATCGCATCATCTCGGATCGGGGCATCAAGACCTCAATCGGCTTTGCGGCGAATGTCGCGGCTCCGGATGAGCGCAAGGCTGGTGAACTGTTCCGTCAGGTCGAACCTGAAGATCTGCTGAAATTCGGTCTCATTCCGGAATTTGTCGGTCGTCTGCCTGTTCTGGCAACGCTGGAAGATCTGGACGAAGTTGCGCTGGTGCAGATACTGAGCGAACCAAAGAATGCTCTGGTGAAGCAATATCAGCGCCTGTTCGAGATGGAGAACGTTGAGCTGACTTTCCACGAGAATGCGCTTCTCGCTATTGCCCGCCGCGCCATCGAACGCAAGACGGGGGCACGCGGTCTGCGCTCCATCATGGAATCGATCCTGCTCGACACCATGTTCGAGTTGCCCGCGCTCGAAGGCGTGCAGGAAGTCGTGATCTCCGATGAGGTCGTTAACGGTAATGCGCGTCCGCTCTATATTTATTCTGAGCGGGAGAAGGAAAAGGGTTCGGCAAGCGCTTAAATAAGCGCCCGCCTGCCGGTTGCGGCCAGTATTGGTCGTGTTGAAATCGAAGTCCTTGTCGGTTCATGCGTGGACGTGTTCGATGAGGACTTGCTCTTGATCTTACCCCGCATCGGGACCACTTATGGTTCATGGATCGGAACCCATTCGCGCCACTTGGCTGCGACAGGCAGATTGGGCGGGGGTTCCGGGGCCGCACACGAAATGCGCATCTGGCCTTTTGCGGATGCGTGAGAAAGGTTGAACAATGACCAAGGTCATTCCCTCCCAGGAGAAGGGTGTGTTCGCAGTGCTCCCGCTGCGTGACATCGTCGTTTTTCCGCATATGATCGTGCCGCTCTTCGTCGGACGCGAAAAGTCTATTCGCGCGCTCGAAGAGGTCATGGGTGCGGAGAAGCAGATTCTTCTGGCGACGCAGAAGAACGCTACGGACGATGATCCGGCTTCGGACGCGATCTACGACGTTGGCACGCTCGCGAACGTGCTCCAGTTGCTCAAGCTGCCGGATGGCACCGTAAAGGTTCTGGTCGAAGGCACTGCGCGTGCGCGCATCTCCACTTTCACTGACAAAACCGAATTCCACGAAGCGCATGCCGACGTCATGCCGGAGCCGGAAGAAGATGCGGTCGAGATCGAGGCTTTGGCCCGTTCTGTCGTTGCAGATTTTGAAAACTATGTGAAGCTTAATAAGAAGATTTCTCCAGAAGTCGTTGGTTCGGCTGGTCAAATCGAAGATTATTCGAAGCTGTCCGATACAATCGCTGCCAATCTGGCGATCAAAATTTCCGACAAACAGGACATTCTCGGTACCGTTTCCGTGAAGGCTCGCCTCGAAAAGGCGATGGAATTCATGGAAGCTGAAATTTCTGTTTTGCAGGTTGAGAAGCGTATCCGCTCGCGCGTCAAGCGCCAGATGGAGAAGACGCAGCGCGAATATTATCTCAACGAGCAGATGAAGGCGATTCAGAAGGAATTGGGCGAGGGCGAGGATGGCCGTGATGAGGCTGCCGAGTTCGAAGCCAAGATCAAGAAGGCCAAGCTCAGCAAGGAAGCCCGCGACAAGGCGGAAGCGGAGTTGCGCAAGCTGAAGACCATGTCGCCCATGTCTGCGGAAGCGACAGTCGTACGCAATTATCTCGACTGGATTGTTTCGATCCCGTGGGGGAAGAATTCGAAGGTCAAGCACGATCTCAATCTGGCGCAGGAAGTGCTGGATACGGATCACTACGGCCTCGACAAGGTCAAGGATCGCATTGTCGAATATCTCGCCGTGCAGGCCCGTCAGAAGAAGCTCAAGGGGCCGATCCTGTGCCTCGTCGGCCCTCCCGGCGTCGGCAAGACTTCGCTTGCGCGTTCGATCGCCAAGGCAACGGGTCGGGAGTATGTCCGCATGGCGCTTGGCGGCGTGCGCGACGAGGCCGAAATCC
This sequence comes from Limoniibacter endophyticus, assembly GCF_014652835.1. GTDB lineage: Bacteria > Pseudomonadota > Alphaproteobacteria > Rhizobiales > Rhizobiaceae > Limoniibacter > Limoniibacter endophyticus. The sequence goes on along the minus strand of NZ_BMZO01000001.1, from coordinate 272,697 downwards.
GCGGTCACCGACGCACCTATATAGGCTCGATGCCCGGCAAGGTCATTCAGTCGATGAAGAAGGCACAGAAGTCCAATCCGCTCTTCCTGCTCGATGAAATCGACAAAATGGGTCAGGACTTCCGCGGCGATCCGTCTTCGGCCCTGCTGGAGGTTCTCGACCCGGAACAGAACGCGACCTTCATGGATCACTATCTCGAGGTCGAGTATGATCTTTCGAGCGTCATGTTCGTGACAACGGCCAATACGCTGAATATTCCGCCGGCCCTGATGGACCGTATGGAGATCATTCGTATCGCCGGGTATACGGAAGACGAAAAGGTCGAGATCGCCAAGCGTCATCTGATGCCGAAGGTCATTCGCGATCACGCACTACGTGAACACGAGTTTTCGGTGAGCGAAGATGCCATCCGCAAGGTCATTCAGACCTATACGCGGGAAGCTGGTGTGCGTTCGTTGGAACGTGAGTTGATGACACTCGGACGCAAGGCCGTAACGAAGATCCTCAAGGATGGTGTCAAGGACGTGCATATTACGCCGGACAATCTGGCGGACTATCTGGGCGTCGAACGCTATCGCTTCGGCATGGCAGAGGGTGAGGATCAGATCGGCGTCGTAACCGGTCTTGCCTGGACCGAGGTTGGTGGCGAGTTGCTGACGATCGAAGGTGTGATGATGCCAGGCAAGGGCAAGATGACCGTCACGGGCAACTTGCGCGACGTGATGAAGGAGTCCATTTCGGCTGCTGCATCCTATGTGCGCTCACGTGCAGTAGATTTCGGTATCGAGCCGCCGGTGTTCGACAAGCGCGACATCCACGTGCACGTACCGGAAGGTGCGACACCGAAAGATGGTCCGTCCGCCGGTGTAGCCATGATGACGTCGATCGTGTCTATCATGACAGGCATTCCGGTACGGAAGGATATCGCCATGACGGGCGAAATTACTTTGCGCGGCCGCGTCTTGCCGATTGGTGGCTTGAAGGAAAAACTGCTCGCAGCTTTGCGTGGTGGCATCACCAAAGTGCTGATCCCGCAGGAAAACGCCAAGGATCTGGCCGATATTCCGGAGAACGTGAAGAACGCTCTGGAGATCGTGCCGGTCAGCAAGGCCAGCGAAGTTCTACAGCATGCGCTGGTTCGCATGCCGGAGGCTATCGAATGGGTCGAACCGGAAGCGGCTGCGGCTTCCACCGATGTCAAGGACGACAAGTCCGCGGCTTTGGCGCATTAAGGATTGATCGATGGATCATTAAGGGCGGGGCAGCAATGTCCCGCCCTTTTATATGAGCTCACGCATCGTGAATCGGCATTGGTGGACGCGAATGCCATTCGTCGGCATCATCATGCATGATCGGAATTGCTTGTTTGTTGTGAAAAACGGCAGAAATCCGGGCTTTTTTATGCTTGCTTAGGCGGTTCCAGCTTGGTTCGTCCGGCAACTGTTTCTATAACCGATGGCACCAGCCGGTTGAGTCGTCTCCGGCCTTCATAGGGAAGGAACCTTATAATGAACAAGAACGAGCTTGCATCCGCAGTCGCAGAATCCGCGAATCTGTCGAAGACCGACGCCCAGGCTGCTGTCGACGCCGTGTTCGCTGCAATTACCGGCGAGCTGAAGAATGGCGGTGAAGTCCGTCTCGTTGGTTTCGGCAACTTCGGCGTTTCCAAGCGCGCTGCCACCACCGGCCGCAACCCGCAGACCGGCGCAGAAGTGAAGATCCCGGCTCGCAACGTTCCGAAGTTCACCGCGGGCAAGGGCCTGAAGGACGCCGTCAACGGCTAATTCTCGTTTACGACTTGATCGAAAGAACCGGGCCTTGACGCCCGGTTTTTCCGTTTTTTGGGCGTCTTCTTCACGTATCTCTTTGCTTCATATATAAAGCGGAAGAAAATAGGAGCTTCGTTGCGTTGAGCCGGACAGCACAGATTTACGCCCAGAGAGACCAGAAAATCTTCGCGGTTGCGCCGATGATCGACTGGACGGATCGGCCATGCCGGTTCTTCCACCGCCAGCTTTCCAGCCAGGCGTTGCTCTATACTGAAATGATCGTCGCCGATGCTATCATCCATGGGGATCGCGACCGGCATCTGGCCTTTGAGGAGATTCAGCATCCGATCGCCGTTCAACTCGGCGGCTCCGATCCGGGGAAGCTTGCTGAAGCGGCGAGAATTTGCGCCGATTACGGTTATGACGAGATCAATCTCAATGTTGGCTGTCCATCCGACCGCGTTCAATCCGGCACATTTGGGGCTTGCCTGATGAAGACGCCGCAAGTGGTCGCCGACTGCGTTGCCGCGATGGTAGAGGTTACGGATATTCCGGTCACAGTTAAATGTCGCATCGGCGTGGATGATCAGGACACCGAAGAAGCGCTCGATGCGATTGCCGCACTGACTTTTGCAGCAGGCTCAAAGGCACTTTGGGTACATGCACGCAAAGCCTGGCTGCAGGGTCTAAGTCCAAAGGAAAATCGCGATATTCCGCCATTGGATTATAACCGCGTCTATCGTTTGAAACAGAAGTGGCCGGAGAAATTCATCGGGATCAATGGCGGAATTCACTCGATCGATGTCGCGCGAGATCACTTGACGCATATGGATGGCGTGATGCTTGGGCGAGCGTCCTATCAGAATCCGCAGGTTTTGACGCGTGTCGACGCCTTGCTCGGGGCAACGGTAGACGAAGTGGACATGGAACTGGTGCTTGAAACAATGCAGGCCTATGCACGTCAACATATCATCAATGGCGGCCGCCTGATCCATATCACGCGTCATATGGTTGGACTTTTTCAAGGAAGAGCGGGTGCGCGCCGCTGGCGGCAAATATTGTCTACCGACGCAGCAAAGCCCGGCGCAGGACCTGAAATCATCGCTGCCGCCTACCGTGAAGTCACCGGGGCGGGCGCAGCAGCGGAGGCTGCATAAGCGGAGGTACAAAATTCCTGCCGCGCTTCTCGTCGGGAGTTTTATGCCAAAAAACACGCTATATTAGTTCTCGCACCTCGTGTTGGCGCTGCTACGAAAAAACCAATTTCTTGCGGGCTCCAAGCTCTTCTCTAGAATGCGGCCATCGATATTGAAGCCAGAGTAAGGAGCAAACCGATGTTCAAGAATGTGCCGGATGTGATCGGAAACACGCCACTGATCCGTCTGCGCCGAGCGTCGGAGGAAACCGGCTGTGAGATATACGGGAAGGCTGAGTTTCTAAATCCCGGGCAGTCCATCAAGGATCGCGCCGGTCTCTTCATTATTGAAGATGCCGAACGCAAGGGACTTTTGAAGCCAGGCGGCGTTATCGTGGAAGGGACCGCGGGCAATACCGGTATAGGCTTGACGGTCGTTGCCAAATCGCGCGGCTATCGCACGGTAATCGTGATCCCGAAGACCCAGAGCGCGGAAAAGAAGGACGCGTTGCGTCTGCTCGGTGCGGAATTGCTCGAAGTCCCTGCCGCTCCTTACTCCAACCCCAATAATTATGTCCGTCTGTCCGGCCGCCTTGCCGAGCAACTTGCCAAAACGGCGCCCCAAGGTGCGATCTGGGCCAATCAGTTCGATAATGTCGCGAACCGCGACGGCCACATTGCGACAACGGCGCAGGAAATTTGGCGTCAGACCGATGGAAAGATCGACGGCTTTGTAGCCTCGGTCGGTTCTGGCGGAACGATTGCCGGCGTGGCGGCCGGTTTGCGAGATCGCAGCGGTAACGTCAAAATCGCGCTCGCCGATCCACACGGCGCGGCGCTGCACAGCTACTACACGACCGGTTCCCTGAAGGCTGAGGGCAGTTCTATAACCGAAGGTATCGGTCAAGGCCGCATTACAGCCAATCTTGAGGGCTTCGAGCCTGATTTCTCCTATCGCATTTCCGATGAAGAGGCGCTGCCGTACGTCTTTGACCTGATCGAGCACGAGGGTATCTGCGTCGGCGGGTCGTCCGGCATCAATATTGCAGGTGCCGTGCACCTGGCTCGCGATCTTGGGCCGGGGCATACGATCGTGACGGTGCTATGCGACTATGGCACGCGCTACCAGTCCAAGCTGTTCAACCCAGTGTTTCTTCGCGCGCATGGTTTGCCAATCCCCGAATGGATCGAGCGCGAGCCTAAATTCGACATTCCATTCATAGAGACCACCGCTGCGTGACACGTTCTCGCCGACGCGTCATTATGCGTTGCCGAGTCGTGACATGAAGGAAGTATGCATTGAAGGTCGAAGCGCTGTTTCGCGAGGATTCCTATCTCACCGAAGTCGATGCGAAGGTTGCCGCGGTGGTTGGTGGTGGAGGTATCGTGCTGGATCGCACGGTGTTTTATGCCACGTCCGGCGGGCAACCCGGAGATAGTGGCTGGCTGGAGCGCCGCGACGGGACAAGGATCGGGATCGCCGCGACGACAACGGGCGAGAGCAAGGATCATATTATTCACGTCCCTGACGCGAGCCAGCCGCAATTGGCGGTTGGCGAGGAGGTTATCGCTCGAATAGACTGGGAACGTCGCCATCGCCTAATGCGTCTACACACTGCTTGTCATCTTCTCTCGGTGGTTTGTCCCTATCCGGTGACCGGAGCCTCGATCAACAACGAGGATGCACGCATTGATTTCGACATGGAGGGCGCGACCGCAGACAAGGAAGAGACGACGCGGGCGTTGATGGAATTAGTGACGGCGGATCATCCGGTCTATATTCGCACGATCACGGAAGAAGAGCTGGCGGCGAACCCAGGCTTGATCAAATCGAAGAACGTCCGGCCGCCAAGCACCGGGCAGGTACGCTTGGTCTGCATAGGCGAGAATGGAAGCGTCGATAGCCAGCCCTGCGGCGGAACCCATGTGCGTACGACAGGCGAAATTGGCGAGGTTCATATTGGTAAGATCGAGAAGAAAGGCCGGGAAAACCGCCGCTTCCGTTTGCGCTTCGGGCCGATGCCCGCTTGATAGTCGGTGGCTGATAAATCATTGTCGCTGCAACAAACAGGGGACGGTCCATGAGCAAGCGTGATGAACTGATCGTGAGTGCGGAGTGGCTTCAGGCCAATCTCGACCGTCCAGGACTCTCCATTGTCGACGCATCCTGGTATCTGCCGACGGCAAACCGCAACGCCTTCGACGAATATCGTAGGGCACATATTCCCGGTGCCGTTTTCTTCGATCACGACGAGGTTGCCGACAAATCCACCGGTCTGCCGCACAGCGTGCCAAAGCCGCGCCAGTTCGCGCGCGCAGTCGGCGCCATGGGCATAGCAGTCGATGACGAGATAGTCATCTATGATGGCCCCGGTCTGTTTTCATCTGCGCGCGCCTGGTGGCTCTTTCGCGTGATGGGAGCGACCAATGTCAAGATCCTTGACGGGGGCTTCAAGCGGTGGAGTGAGGAGGGGCGTCCCGTTTCCGATCAACCTACGAAGATCGCTCCCTGTCATTTCAAGGAAAGTCCAGACCTTGATCGCGTTGTCTCGATTGCCGAGATGCGCAATATCGTCGAAACCGCAAGCGTCCAGATTGCCGATGCGAGGCCCGCTGGGCGTTTTTCCGGGCGGGATAACGAACCGCGTCCCGGCATGCGCGGCGGGCATATGCCGGGAGCTCTTAATGTACAGGCTTCGGACCTGTCAAAGGACGGCAGTCTTGTGTCTGAACAGGATATTCGGGCTCTGTTTGCACGACAGGGACTCGATCCGGACAGGCCTGTTGTTACGAGCTGCGGTTCAGGGGTAACAGCGGCTATTATTTCTCTCGCGCTGACCAGCCTTGGCAAGGAAAATCATCGCCTCTATGACGGGTCGTGGTCGGAGTGGGGTAGCCTGCCCGATACGCCGATCGTCAAGGACGAGAACTAAAGCAGGTTGGGCAGAGGCAAATGGCATTGGACGACAGGACACCCGAACCCGTCGAGGTGACGGTAACGTTTCTTGAAATGGTTGAGCCTGCGAAGGCCGGTGTCCCGCAGCCGATCGGACGTAACATCGCGCTGCTCAAGGCAAACGGTATTCCGCTGCACTTCTATCGTTATCTCATAGATCGTGTCGGTCGCCGCTGGCACTGGGTTAACATGTTGCGTAAGGACGACGAAGCGCTCGCCGCGATTCTGCACGCCAAGTCACGTGATATTCGCGTATTATATCTCGATGGTGCGCCAGCCGGATTTTTTGAGCTTCATGTTGACGGTCACGAAGTCGAGCTGGCCTTTTTCGGTATGATGGATCACGCGATGGGACAGGGATTGGGCAAGTGGTTCCTGGGGGCTGCAATTTCGACTGCCTGGGCCCATCACCCAAAGCGCGTCGTTGTCCAGACATGCACCCTTGATCATCCGGCAGCTTTACCACTCTATCAGAAGCTGGGCTTTCGCCCTTATGCCCAAGCGAATGAAATTATTTATCCACTTTCGCTGGCAGAGCGTGCGCAAATCGTCATCGCGTAACTTTAAGCCTACTCTGCGGATTTGCCTTCTGCTTGGCGTCCTGCCAATGGCGCTCCATTTCGTTTAGCGTCGCTTCCTGCGGCGTCCGGCCTTCTTGCGCCAGCGCGTCTTCGATATAGCTGAAACGATTGATGAACTTGCTGTTTGTGCCAGCCAGCGCGTTTTCGGCATCAACGCCAAGATGACGTCCCAGATTGACGACGGCAAAAAGAAGATCCCCGTATTCTTCCGAGATACGCTTTTGGTCCTTTGTCCCACGCGCCTCCTTTAGCTCATCGATTTCCTCCTGGATCTTCGCAAGGATCGGATCGGCCTCTGACCAGTCGAAACCGACTTTCGCTGCCTTGGTCTGGAGCTTTAGCGCACGTGTCAATGCGGGCAGGGCACGCGGCACGTCTGCGAGCAGGTGCTTATGATCCGCCTCGAGCGTATCGCGATCGGCGCGGCGCGCGGCACGATCCCTCTTCTCCTGCGCTTTGATGCTGTCCCAGAGATCGGGATAAAGGCCCCTCTCACGATCTTCCGGCGTTCCAAAGACATGCGGGTGACGGCGGATCATCTTGGAGGAAACGGCTTCCACCACATCACCAAAATCGAACTTGCCCATTTCTTCGGCCATACGGGCGTGGAAGACGACCTGGAGTAGGAGGTCGCCAAGTTCCTCACGCAGGTCGTCCAGATCGTTGCGCTCTACCGCATCGGCGACCTCGTAAGCTTCCTCAATAGTATAAGGAATAATCGATGCGAATGTCTGCTCGACATCCCATGGACAGCCGTTTTCAGGATCGCGAAGAGCGCGCATTATATCGAGAATGGATGAGATTTCTTTGGAAGCCTTCATGGCGATACGGATACGCCAGCTGATGAATTTTCGAAAGGTTAAAAATCCTGCACGTCCGGCATTTCATAGCTGCTCTGTTACCGATCGGTACAGTAAGTGAGGACGATTAACAGGAACTCTCCTTATTTAAAGGGCGTTGCAAATCAGGTATTCGCGAAAAACCAATGGGATGGGAAGTTAGCCGTGAGACGCTTCGAGATATTCGACGGGATGAGGGGGTATTTCCTCGTCTTCATGATGATCAATCACCTGATATTCGTGGGCGGGTATTGGATGATGGAGGTCAATCATCGTCAGTTTGCTTTTGTCGAAGATGCACAGGGCTTTGTTTTCCTCTCAGGTCTTCTGGTCGGGATGGTCTATGCTCGCAAGATGATAAAAGGCGGCTTCGCTGAAGGACGCTCGAAAATATGGTCGCGCGCCTGGGAACTTTATCGATACGCAATGGGCGTTATCATTGCGATACTGGTACTTCGGCTCGTGCTTCCGGACGCGTCCCGTATCTGGTCGGATTGGCTAGGTCAGACTTCGTTTACCGACCCGTTGCGCCTTGGCGCGATCGCAACCTTCTTCTTTCAGCCCACCTTTATGGATATCCTGCCGCAGTATATCGTTTACATGCTTTTTGCGCCTTGGCTCATCAAGCTGACGCTCGAGGGCAAGTGGGCTTATGTGATGACGGGTTCTCTCCTGGCCTGGATTGCTGGCCAGCTGGGTCTGCAACTCCTTTTCATCGCGCCTGCAAATGACTTCTTTATGCGTCCGGACAATCAGGGCGTACGCGTCAGTTTCAACATGCTCGGGTGGCAGATCGTGTTTTTCTCGGCGCTTGTCATGGGCGCCTTGACCTCCGCAAAGAAAATCGAATGGAATAAGATCTTCACGCCTGAAAAGACGTTGCTGCCGAAGATCGCGCTGGCGATATGTCTGTTTTTCATGCCGCTGCGTATCGTGACGGCTTGGGGCCTGATGCCAGAATTCATGATCGGCAAGTTTGCCAGCATGGAAATCCGGGCGGATTTCGGACCGGTTTATCTGCTGAACTTCGCCGCGGTTGCAACCGGCATGACCTGGCTTCTGATCGCTGGTCCGAAGCATCATAGCGCCTGGGTAAGGACTTTCGCCGCAGCAGTGTCCTGGGTATTTACGCTGAGCTTCCTGCGCCTGCTGGGACGGCATTCCTTGCAGGTCTACGTTTGGCATGTGTTTATCGTCTATGTGGTGTACTATTTCGATGGGCGTACGGCGGAACTGACACAGTTTGCAAAGACGATAATCGCGCTGTTCTGCATCTCGCTTCTTGCGCTTCCAGCCCTCTGGCGCGAGCGTGATAAGTGGATCGGGGAGGGCACAACGTCCAAGCTTGCCAATTGAACCGGCAGAATTAAGATTATTACGAGCGCCTCCGCGTAATCGGAGGCGCTTCTTATATGCATCACGGCGAATTCATTGCTTTGTGGCACCAGTTCCGTGAAAAGTGCTGCCGCTGTGGCACTTGCGTCGCTATAGGCGTGGCATGGTTTCGATATTAAGCGCCTATGGCGGCCTTTTTCTGTCGGCGTTGATTGCGGCATCATTGCTGCCGATGCAATCCGAGGCAGTTCTGGTTGGTTTGATCTATGGTGGCCAGCTAAATGTCTTTCTCCTGGTCCTTGTTGCAACAGTCGGAAACGTTATGGGTTCGCTGATCAACTGGTTCATGGGCCGACGCATCGAAGCGTACAAGAACAGAAGCTGGTTTCCCGCCACGCCCCAGAATTTGGAGCGTGCGCAGTCCTGGTATCGCCGTTACGGACGCTGGGCTCTGCTCGCAAGCTGGATGCCCGTCATTGGTGATCCGATAACGCTTGTCGCCGGAGTATTGCGGGAATCTCTGCCGGTGTTTCTCGTTCTGGTCACCCTTGCAAAAGCGGGGCGTTACACAATTATCGCCCTGGCCGTCGCCGGGATTATCTGAAGCGCAACATGTCTCGGTTAAGTTCTGAGATCTTCGTGCAGCCCATAAGACGCATGTCGCGCTCAAGTTCCGCCTTCATCTGCGCCAAGGCACGCTCCACGCCCTGCTGGCCTGCTGCGGCCAGCGCGAAGAGATAGTAACGACCAAGTCCAACCGCTTTGGCGCCTAGCGCCAGCGCTTTGAGTACATGGGTGCCGCGTCGGAAGCCCCCATCGACCAGAACGTCCAGCCTCTCGCCTACAGTTTGTACGATTTCGTCCAACTGATCGAAACCAGTGCGTGAACCGTCCAATTGCCTGCCACCGTGATTTGAAAGCACGATTCCATGACAGCCGATGTCGGCCGCGCGGCGTGCATCCGCGACGCTCATGATGCCCTTGAGACAGAAGGTGCCGCCCCACTCTTCCTTCATGGCCTCTACATCATCCCATGTCATGGAAGGGTCAAGCATCTCGGTAAAATACCGCCCAATGGTCAGTGTGTTGCCCTTCATCTTGATATGGGAGTCCAGCTGCGGCAGCGAAAATTTCTCGCTACGGACATAGTCGATGCCCCAGCGTGGCTTAATTGCAAATTGCGCTAGACCAGCAGCTGTGAGGCGGAACGGGATAGTGAAGCCAGTGCGCAGATCGCGCTCGCGATTGCCTCCGGTGATGCTATCGACGGTGAGCATCATGACATTGATGCCGCTTTCCTTCGCCTTTTGCATCATAGCCGTATTGAGCCCGCGGTCCTTGTGAAAATAGAACTGGTAGACTTGAGGCGTTTTATGCTTCTTTGCCAGCTCTTCCATTGAGACAGTGCCGAGCGACGAGCATCCGAACATCGTCCCGAATTTCTCGGCCGCGGCGGCTGTCGCATACTCGCCTTTATGGTGAAAGAGCCGCTGCAAAGCCGTTGGAGAAAGATAGATAGGCAAGGCAAGCCTTTGCCCCAGAACATTGGTCGTAAGGTCTACGGTTTCGACGCCGCGCAGAACATTGGGAACCAGATCGACGGAAGCAAAACTCTCTGTATTCTGCCGCAGCGTGACCTCGTCATCCGCGCCGCCGGCGATATAATTATAGATGGGAGAGGGGAGGCGTTGACGTGCCAGCTTCTGAAAATCATCGAAATTGAGACATTGATCCAAGCCCATGCATCCCCCCATGCGACCGTGCTCGGTGGAACTCATCAGGTCGCTTCACTTCCTCTGGAAACAGAATGCCTTAGCGCATCCGTATTGAAAAGAGGGGCAGAATGCGTGGCGGTCACTAGATGAGAGATCGGAGTGTCTCAAACATCCGATCATCTATCTGAGAGACGTTGAACCGCATACAATCGCTTGCGGTCTGGGACACGCTGAATGCATTCCCCGGGGCAAGGACCACACCTTTTGACAAGGCAGAACGCGCAAGATCAGCAGAGTCGAGACTGGCTGGCAGTTTGCTCCACAGGAACATGCCCGCGCGAGGTTCCAGCCAGGGTTCAATTCCGAGACAACGAAGCCGTGCGGCAACATGGTGGCGCGCTTTTTCAAGTTTCTGTCGAAGCGAATCGATATGTTTGCGATATCCCCTGTCGCTCAGGACGGTGTAGACCAGCGCTTCATTCAATCGCGCTCCGCCGAAAGTTGTCGCGATTTTCAGGTTGACCAGTTCTTCGATCCATTCCGGTCTTGCTGCGATATATCCACATCTGGCGGAAGCAGACAGTGTCTTGGAGAAGCTGCCGATCTCGATAACGCGATCGAGCCCGTCGAATCCGGCTAAACGGGGTGCGGGTGTGTGTTCGAAATCGGCAAAAATATCGTCCTCGATGATGATCATGCCATGCTGATCGGCAAGCTTGAGCACGCGATGCGCAACCGCCGACGATAAGGTTGCGCCTGTCGGATTGTGAATACCTGCGTTTGTTATGTAGAGGCGGGGATTCTCCTGCGACAGGACAGATGCGAAACTCTCAACATCCGGACCCGCCGGTGTGTACGGCACGCTGGCGATTTTCACGCGGTGGGCCCGCAATAGCGCTTGGAAATTGAAATAGCAGGGATCATCCACAAGGACGGTGTCACCGGGCTGGAGAAGAAAACGGCAAAGCATATCAATCGCCTGGGTCCCGCTCTCGGTCAGAAGGATTTGATCAGGGGCTGCCTCGATCTCCCGCTCAACTAGCCTGCGGCTGATCAACTGCCTGAGTGGCCCTAACCCTAGAGGCGTTCCGTAGTTCGACAATGTATCCACCTCCGAGCGAGAAACATTGCGGAGCGCTTTGCGGATGATCTGTTCCGGGAACCAGGAGGCAGGGAGCCAGCCACAACCTGGCTTCAGATTGTAGCCGTCAGCCTCCAGAGATTGCCGCGATACCCATAATGGATCAATTGCGCGGTCCAGCCTGGGGCCCACAGCAGATAATGACATGGGCGCGGTCTGATGGGCGACGTAGAATCCCGAGCCAGGTCGCGCCGTAATAGCCCCTTCGGCGACCAGGCGATTATAGGCTTCGACCGCCGTTGAAACGGACACTTGCAAGGATCCGGCGATCGATCTCACGGAAGGTAGCTTAGATCCGGCGGGAAGGGCTCTGGAGGCTATGCGCTTTTTGATCGTGAGCATGACCCGATCTATCCGGCTCGCGCTTTTACTTTGTATTGCTTCTTCGACCATAACAGTTTGTCCCAACCGTACGGAACTGTAACTGGCGCGAGCTCACCAGGCAATGGATAAGGGCACCGAAAGGGGCCTCCAATGCAACGGATGACAAGCGGTTTTCTTAACGGGATGATTGGAGTGATTATCTTCAGCGGCTCGCTACCCGCCACGAAAGTAGCGGTCCAGACTTTCGATCCCGTCTTCCTGACCGTCGCGCGAGCTGCACTCGCGGGCATTCTCGGCGTGGCCTTGCTTGTTCTCCATAAGGAAAAGCGGCCGGAACTCACGAGTTTGCTTTCTCTGGTCATAGTTGCATTAGGCGTCGTCGTAGGCTTCCCACTGCTAACTGCTCTCGCTCTACAACACGTGACATCAGCGCACTCGATTGTCTTCATTGGCCTCTTACCGCTGGTGACGGCAATCTTTGGTGTTGTCCGCGGCGGCGAAAGACCGAAACCCGCGTTCTGGCTATTCTCCCTCATCGGAAGTTCGGTTGTAGCCGGATTCGCGTTTTCACAAGGTTTGGTCGCATCTCCGATTGGCGACGGCCTGATGCTAGCCGCCGTTATTGTGTGCGGCTTGGGATATGCAGAAGGCGCAAAACTTTCGCGTGAGCTTGGCGGATGGCAAGTCATTTCCTGGGCCCTTGCATTGTCGCTGCCGCTGATGCTTGTTCTGACGCTCGTAAACTGGCCCGCAACACTGGCAAACGTGGAACTGCCGGCTTGGATTAGTCTTGCCTATGTCTCTCTTTTCAGCATGCTCATTGGGTTCGTCTTCTGGTATCGCGGACTGGCACGGGGTGGAATCGCATCAGTCGGTCAATTGCAACTGCTTCAGCCGTTTTTCGGGTTGGCTCTGGCCGCAACATTATTGAACGAGGCTGTCACATTGAGCATGGTGCTCGTTACCGTGGCGGTGATCGGCTGCGTAGCTGCTGCGCGACGGTTTGCCTGATCGAACTGCAATGTGGCGGTCTGTACTATTATATGTTCCATAATCTACGTTATGCAGTTTGAATCTGTAGCCGTGGGAACGATTTGATCGCGCTTTCCCCTCTGCGTCACGCAGTTCTCGCCGCCGATTTCGAAGCTGATGAGGCTCTGTTTAAAGCCTTTGACACGCTTGGATCAAAGTGCTGTGAGTTATCGACGCGTTCCGGTAGGCCGCATCGGGATCGCCGCGTCGCTCATATGCGATCCGCTGCTGGGCCGCATCCTGCAAAGGCTACTCATGGATATTTTCACAAGTGCAGGCCTCTGGGCTTTTTTTCAGGTCATCATGATCGATCTGGTGCTGGCCGCCGACAATGCAATCGTTATCGGTCTTGCGGTCGCCGGCTTGCCGGATGCACAACGTAAAAAAGCTATTCTGGTTGGTATTCTGGCGGCAACCTTCCTGCGCATCTGCTTTGCGATCGCCACCGTCTATCTGCTTTCGATCGTCGGCTTGCAGCTTCTCGGCGGGCTTTTGCTCTGTTGGGTCTGCTGGAAAATGTGGACTGAGTTGCAATCTGCGGAAGGTACGGCAGCTCTGCAGACATCGCAGGAAGAAGCCCGGAAGACCAAGGTCGAGAAGACCTTCGGTCAGGCGGCAATGCAGATCGTCATTGCTGATCTATCGATGTCCCTGGACAATGTTCTCGCTGTCGCCGGCGCGGCGCGCGAGCATCCCACGGTGTTGATCGCGGGCCTCGTCGTTTCGATCGCGTTGATGGGTCTGGCCGCGAATTTCATCGCCCAGATACTGCACAGGTTCCGCTGGATTGCATATGTTGGTCTCGCTGTCATCGTCATCGTGGCGCTGCGTATGCTCTATCACGGAGGCGTAGAGATTTCTCCTTATCTCTACGCGTGGCTTGGCCTATAACGCGTTGTTATTTATGTCTTCTTGCCCAATCCAGGCAGGATTTGCATTATTGCGCCTATGACGAAAAGGTAGATGCCGGTTACAGCGATACCAATGCGGACCCATTCATCCGCATGTAATTGCTGAAGAATTGCGATTACGGCCAGCACCGACCAGACGAGAAAAATGCCGAGGTTGAGCGGGCGCAGACGCACGACGCGAACCGGATGCAGGAAATTGATTGGTGCGAAGGTCAGGATTCCCGAGAGCAGCACAACGGAAAATGCCACCCACTCGCCGGGCTCGACGACGAAGAGCGTGAATACAACCATGTTCCATACAACGGGGAAGCCTTTGAAAAAGTTCTCCTTTGTCTTCATTCCTGTGTCGGCGTAATAAATCGCGCTGGTTACGACGATGATCGCGCCGGAGAGAAAGGAAAGTCCCTCGCCCATGAAACCGCTGCGATAGAGCGCAAAGGCGGGAATGAGTACGTAGGTCACATAATCGATGACCGCATCGAGCAGATCCCCGGACCACGTTGGCAAAATGTCCTTCACCTGCAGCTTGCGTGCGATGGGGCCGTCAATGCCGTCGACGAATAGCGCAAGCCCCAGCCATAGAAACATCGCTACCCAATTTTCCTCGCTTGCCGCGACCAGTGACAGGAAAGCGAGAAACGACCCGGAGGCAGTCAGCAGATGAACGGAAAAGGCCTTGGCCTGCGGTGCGGTGACTTTTTTCTTTTTTAGCGCCACGGATGATCGACCTTTCGACAGTCCGGTGAATGACAAGTCGCGATCATAGAGCGTCGGCGTCCAAAATCCATGATCCACGATAAGGCTGTCTGATTCAGCGATCAAAAGTTTTGGAAAACCTTCAGCGTTTCCCTCGTTTGGCTTCATCGATCAACATGTTGGCGATCTGCATTCGCACCAGGGCGCGCTGGCGCAGATGAGGTGCGACGCGATCCGGATGATTCTGCATGGCGAAGTTGCGACGGATGCGATCAAAATCGTCAGGCTTGAGCTTGCTTTGCCAGAAAGCCCTGCGAAGCCCGAGCTCCGCAGCGATTGCCTCCTGATCGACCTTGTCGTCCGGTCCAGCTTCTTCGACGTCCGGTTCTGCTGGTCGGACGCCCTCGCCTAAAGCTTCTCGGGCTTCACGATAAATGTTCTCAGCGACTGTTGCGCTGACCTTGATGCGTCCCGAATAAAGCTCGTCGGCGACGTTCAAGGCATCGATCGCACTCGCCTGAACGGGTGTGACGCTGGCTGGCTGGACCTTATCGAAAAGGTCGTCCAACAAAGATGCGAAGTCCCCTTCCCTGGTTGCCACAGTTCCTCCGCTTGCCGCGTATAGGCGACTTGTAATTTGAGCACCTTCTTTGACATCCTAGCTTGGAAAAGCTTAACGCCGATTTGAAGCTCTGCTGCGAATTTTCTTTAATTTTCGCCAATTTCTTGTCAGCTTCAACGCGGAGAATCCGGAAAAGTTCGGATTCGGGAGAGTTTGATGCGCATTTTTCTTCTGCCACTCGCCGGCGCTCTTTCAATGATCTCTGTGGGGGTGACCTTGGCGCAGGAAGCAGCTTCGCCTGGCGCAGAGAATCAGCGACAGCAGGAGGCTGCGACGCCACCTGATTACAAGGATGATCGCACGACAGGTGCGGCGCTTGTGGAGTCCTATTTCAATGCGATCGCGCGCAAGGAATATAACCGGGCCTGGAGCTATTTCGATAGTGATAAACCTTCGAAAACCTTCGAAGATTTCGTGGCCGGTTTCAAGGGCACACGCGATATCGAGATTGAGATTGGTAAACCGGAAGAAGAAGGCGCTGCCGGCAGCGTTTATACGAATGTGCCGGTCGCCATCCGATCCGTAGACGACAAAGGTCAAGAAAAGGTCTTTACCGGTTGCTACACGGCCCGCAGCGTCAATCCACAAATGCAGGAAGAACCGGATTTCAATCCAGGTCACCTCACAAGCGCGAAGCTTGGTCCGTCCGATGCGGCTTTTCTCGCATCCGTTCCGGCCAGTTGCGAAGGCAAAGAAAGGCTCTCGGAGGAGCAGCTCTGGCTGCTGCGTGCGCAACGTGTATTTGACGCCGAGCGGCGCGCCACATGCAGCTTTTATGACCGTGAGGCCGTGCCGGCAGGAAATGAACCCAAGGCCTATACGATCGAATATAACTTCTCGCATGATGAACAGGACATGCCACGCCGCAAGGGGTTTGTACTGGAGTTCCCCTGCTCTCTAGGCGCCTATAATCTTGGCCAAACATATTACTTCGCCACGGAGACAGATGGCATAAAGCCGCTGCACTTCGCGGTGCCCGAACTCGATATTCGCTACGAGAATGAGGAAGATCCAAAGGATGTCGATTCGATGCGGATTATCGGCTACAACACAGTGTCCGAGCTCATTAATGCATCGTTTGATCCGCGCACGATGACGTTTGAGTCGTTCAGCAAATGGCGCAGTGTCGGGGACGCTTCTTCCAACGGTCGCTGGGCGTTCCGCAATGGCGAGTTCTCTCTGATCTATTTCGAGGTTGATGCGTCCTTTGATGGCGAAATCAATCCGCAGGACGTTCTCAACTTCGATGCCGGCCCCTAAAAAAGATAGAAGCAAATATTATAAAGGCCCGGCAATGCTTTGCGGGACCTTTATAATGCTTTTCAGGAGGATTAGTCGATGTCTTCGACAGATCCCTCACCGCCACCGATTCTATGCGACAGTGCTGCTTCCATGAATTCATCAAGGTCGCCGTCGAGAACACCTGACGGATTGGAGCTTTCCACGCCGGTGCGCAAATCCTTCACCATCTGGTAGGGCTGAAGAACGTAGGAACGGATCTGGTGCCCCCAGCCGATCTCGGTCTTGGAAGCCTCCGTTGCGCTGGCAGCAGCCTCCCGCTTCTTCAGCTCTTCTTCATAAAGTCGCGAGCGCAACATTTCCCACGCTTTTGCGCGGTTCTTGTGCTGCGAACGTTCGGCCTGGCATTGCACCACGATATTTGTCGGAATGTGCGTGATACGTACGGCCGAATCTGTCGTGTTGACGTGCTGGCCACCAGCGCCCGAAGCGCGATATGTATCGATGCGCACGTCCGATTCCGGAATGACGATATCAATCGAATCGTCAACCACGGGATAGACCCAGATCGATGAGAACGACGTGTGACGCCGCGCATTGCTATCGTAAGGCGAGATGCGCACAAGACGATGCACGCCTGACTCTGTCTTTAGCCAACCATAGGCATTTTCGCCGCTGACCAGCATCGTCGCGGACTTGATGCCAGCCTCTTCGCCGTCATGGACTTCCATCAGCTCGACCTTGAGGCCGCGCTTCTCCGCCCAGCGAGTATACATGCGCAGCAGCATGGAGGCCCAGTCCTGGCTCTCCGTTCCGCCGGCGCCGGCATGTACTTCGAGATAGGTATCATTGCCGTCAGCCTCGCCGGACAGCATGACCTGGATCTGCGCCTTGCGCACTTCCGTGCTCAGGAGCTTGATCGCGTCCTCGGCGTCGCGGATGACATCCTCATCGCCTTCGGCTTCCCCCATTTCGATAAGCTCGACATTGTCGGAAAGACTGGACTGCATGCGCTCGATGGCGTTGATGTTGTCGTCAAGCATCTGGCGCTCGCGCATCATCTTCTGCGCTTCCTGCGGATTATCCCAAAGCGTGGGATCTTCGGCGCGTACGTTCAGATAATCGCGTCTTTTGAGGGCTTGATCCCAGTCAAAGATGCCTCCTCAGCAGGCTTATGGCCTGCTTGATTTCATCGACCAAATTTTGCGTCTCGTTACGCATGTTCGTCAGTCAGCCTTGCTTCTTGTCATTGAAATTCGTTCGCCGTTTCAGCCGGCGGAATTGCGCGGACCATATGGCGGGGCCTGCCGCCTTGTAAAGAGAAAGAAGCCGCGCTCTGATCGGACGCGGCTTCTTTCAACACGGATATCAATTGCGATATCATCCAGGCAAAGAACTCAATAGAGACCGCCGCCCCCCTGCATCACGGCTTCGTTGGCGCGCTCTGAGAGCGGTTCGCGACCGGCTGCAACCTGATCGCCACCGATAACCCAATAGGTGTCGGAGGGACCGGTGCCCGGCTTGAAGGCTTCCATTATCGAACCCTGTTGTCCCTCGCGGGCCAGCATGCCTGTCTTGCGATCGATCGGCAGTACGTTCATGCCCTCAGGCACCTTGAAGGAAACGACCGGCTTATCCTTCATGGCTGCGGCCATGAAATCCTTGAAAATCGGAGCAGACAACCCGCCACCGGTTGCGCCGGTGCCGAGTGAACGAGGCTGGTCGTAGCCAATGTAAAGGCCGACAACGAGATCCGGCGTATAACCCATGAACCAGGCGTCCTTCGAATCGTTCGTCGTGCCCGTCTTGCCGGCGATTGGACGCCCCAGTTCACGAAGGGATGTGGCGGTGCCGCGTTGAACGACACCTTCCATCATCGAGGTGATCTGGTAGGCCGTCATCGGGTCGAGAACCTGCTCGGCATTATCTGTCAGTTCCGGCTCTTCCTGTTCCAGCCAGGAGGAAGCCGAGCAGGCATCACACTTGCGTTCGTCGTGACGATAGACAGTTTTGCCGTAGCGGTCCTGAATACGATCGATCATCGAGGGCTTGATCTGACGGCCGCCATTGGCCATCACCGAATAGGCGGAGACCATGCGCATCACCGTCGTTTCGCCGGAGCCAAGCGACATTGCCAGCACTGGCAGCATCTTGTCATATACGCCGAAGCGCTCGGCATATTCCGCCACCAGCGGCATGCCCATGTCGTTGGCCAGACGTACCGTCATCAGGTTACGTGAGCGTTCAATGCCAGCTCTCAACGTAGATGGTCCGGCGAACCCGCCACCATAATTCTTCGGCTCCCAAACCGAATTGCCGGTGCGGATGGAGATCGGTCCATCCATCACGACAGAAGCCGGTGTATAGCCATTGTCGAGCGCTGCCGCATAAACGATCGGTTTAAAGGCCGAACCGGGTTGGCGCCATGCCTGTGTCGCACGATTGAACTGCGATTCGGCAAAGGAGAAGCCACCGACCATCGCCAATACGCGACCAGTATGAGGATCCATGGCGACCATGCCGCCAGACACTTCGGGAACCTGACGTAGCGCGTAACCATCATCCTTCTTGGCGACTTTCTCAACGAGAATGACATCACCAGGCGAAAGGACGTCGGAGAGCTTGTTTGCTTTCAGAAGCTTGCCATCCACGACATGGCGCATGGCCCAGCGCATATCTTCGGCGTCGATGCTTGCCATCTTGCGCTCGCGGGACAGATCACCAGAAGGTTCACGGGCCGGCTGCAGGCCGATGCGCACTGTATCGGATCCAACCTCCAGGACGACTGCATTCTGCCATTCCGGAATGTCGCTGAGCCGCGTGACCTCTCCAAGCGGCTTTCCCCAATCGCCGGCAATTTCGATCTTCGACTTTGCGCCGCGATAGCCGCGTAGACGATCGAAGCTCAACAGACCATTGTGCAAGGATTTGCGCGCCTGAGCCTGCAAGGCTGGGTCGAGCGTCGTGCGAACCGAAAGGCCCCCTTCATAAAGCGCCTTCTCACCATAGCGAGCTATAATCTCGCGACGCACTTCCTCCGTGAAATATTCGCCCGCAGAAATATAGGAGCCACCGTGACGCGGTGTCACGCCAAGCTTTTCACTCTTGGCTTTGTCGGCTTCCGCACGGCCAATATAACCGTTTTCGAGCATCTGGTCGATCACCCAGTTGCGACGCTCGATGGCCCGGTCGGTATGGCGATACGGATGATAATTGCCTGGACCTTTGGGCAGAGCAGCAAGGTAGGCGGCCTCAGAAACTGTAAGTTCGTTCACCGACTTGTCGAAATAGGTAAGCGCTGCGCCCGCGATCCCGTAGGAACCAAGACCAAAAAATATCTCGTTGAGATATAATTCCAGAATCCGGTCCTTCGAATAGGCCTGCTCAATGCGGAATGCGAGGATCATCTCGCGAATCTTGCGATCGTAGGTCTGCGTCGAATCAAGCAGGAAGTTCTTCGCCACCTGCTGCGTGATTGTGGATGCACCGACTGGGCGACGGCCCGTGCTGATATTCTGAATATTAGTGATGACGGCGCGGGCAACACCCGTATAGTCGATGCCTGGGTGATGATAGAAATTCTTGTCTTCAGCTGAAAGAAACGCTGCCTTGACGCGATCCGGAACAGCCTGGATGGGCAAATAAAGGCGACGTTCGCGGGCAAATTCGGCCATCAGGGCCCCGTCGCTGGCATGTATACGGGTCGTGACGGGAGGCTCGTACCGGGCGAGGACCTCGTAATCGGGCAGGTCCTTGACAAGCGCGCCGATGTAGATCGCAACGCCAACGGCCGCTGCGAGGGCCAACATGACCCCTACCCCGAAGAAATAGCCTAAAAGACGTATCATGCCTGCTCCAGTTGGCTTGAATAAGCCTGATCCCACTCAGCACATTGCCGAAACAATTCTGGCCGGCTCGTGCCGCGCAATGCTCGTTACCGCGAAAAAGCGGCACGAAAGAGGAATATTACGTGTTCTGGTCACTTACTTGGAAGACGTTGCAGCGCTGCAACGCGCTCTCCCAATTTTTTGTAAGATTGATACCGGACAAACTTTCTTCTTCCCTACGAAATGTCCCCCGAACGCTGGATCAACAGCCTCTCTAACCCCGGAGTTCGGTGTGCAAGCACTATAAACGAATCCATTTTCGCAGCAAAGAGAAAGGCGAGGCATGGGCCTCGCCTTTGGTATTGCTCGATACGATAGCAGGCTTAGTTGCCTGCGGTCTTTGCCTTCTCCTGCTCCTCGCGAAGCTTCTTGGCAAAGTCCTCGTTGTTTTTATTGACGAATTCTTCAAGCTTCTTCTGGCGGTCCTGCAGGTCCGACTGCTGCATCGGTTCACCGTCATAAGCGCCGGTGAAGCCGGTAAGGCTGACCTTGATTGGGCTCGGCTGCTGCTGGAAGTTCACCGAGGTGAGCGTGAGTTCCTGGCCTTTCTTGAAGGAAGCGACCATGGCGTCCGTTAGCTGCACTTCTGCAACGCAGCGATCCGGCAGGCAGATCGCGTAATCGATCTTCTGCGGCTTCTGGCCATCGATCTGCAAGCCAATACCGGGAGGAACGAGACGACCCGTAGGAACGGATACCTGGAAGACCTTGCGATTGACCTGACCCTTGATCTCGAGCAGGCTGACCGCCGTTACCATCTGGCCGGTTTGGGCCACGATAATATTCTGGACGTTGCAGATGTCGTTGTCGCCCTGCTTCGAGCAGACCTTGAACCAACCCTGCGGTGGTGCGGATTGCTGAGCGGCTGCCGGCTGAATGCCTGCAAAGAGACCGACCATGCCTGCTGCGGCAATCGAGAGGCGGCCAGCGCCAATCATCAGCTTTCTCATATTCTGCAATTCCCTTGTTTCGTTGCCGGCATCTTTTCAGATGTGACTTTCCAGCGCAGATGACCCGCAAATGCGGCGACAGCATGACTGTAAGGGCGGTGTTACACTGCGCAAATGTGTAAATAAAGCACCTCGACTTCATTTGCTTTGGAAGGCAAGCCAATTTTTCGCAAGCGTGATATTCAAATCACGTTGATTCGTCTTGCATGCCGTAATTTCGATGCTGACGCATGTTTTGCTCGTGTCGGCATGCTGCCATGAGATTGAATGGAGAAATTTATGCGGTACGGGCTTTCTTTCGCGACGAGCCTTGTTGCGATCGTACTGACCGGACAGGCCATATCCGCAGAGAATAAGGCCACTCATGCGTTAGCCATGCATGGGGAACCAGCCCTGCCCGCAGATTTTACCCACTTCCCCTATGCAAACCCTGATGCGCCGAAAGGCGGCATGATCCGTTATTGCGTCATTGGCAGCTACGATAATCTCAATCCCTTCATCTTGAAGAGCTTTCGCACGACCGCTCGAGGGGTAATCGACGTCATCTTCGGCAATCTCGTCTTTGAATCACTGATGATTCGCAGTGCCGACGAGCCCTTCACCCTTTACGGACTTCTTGCTCAGTCGGTTGAAATTTCGGACGACCGAAAGGTGATGACCTTCAACATAAATCCCGACGCCAGGTTCTCGAACGGAGATGCGGTTCGTCCGGAAGATGTTAAGTTTACCTTCGAACTTTACGCGAAAAAGGGACGTCCGCCCTACTCGACCCGCATGAACAGCATAGAAGCGATTGAGATTAGCGGTCCACACACCGTGAAATTTATATTTAAGGAAAGTGCGGACCGCGAGATTCCATTGATCGTGGCAATGACGCCGATTCTTTCGCAAAAGAGTATCGACGTCGAGACTTTCGACCAGACGACGCTCAAGCCTATGATCGGTAGCGGTGCCTACACGGTGAAGGAAGTGCGGCCCGGCGAACGCATTACATTCGCACGTAACCCGGACTATTGGGGGCGCGACATTCCGGCGATGCGTGGCCTCTTCAACTATGATGAGATCGTCATCGACTATTTCCTCAATACGAACTCTATGTATGAGGCCTTTAAGAAGGGACTGTGCGCCATTTACGAGGAAACCGATCCGGTCAAGCGCCAGCGCGCCATCGATTTTCCTGCTTTTGCCGAAGGCAAGGTTGTGGCCGAGAAGTTCAAGAACGGCATCCCACCGGTTCCCCGCGGCTTCCTTTTCAATACGCGCCGTCCGGTTTTCAAGGATGTACGGGTGCGGCGTGCTCTCGCCAAACTCTATGATTTCGACTGGGCCAATCGCAATCTGTTCGGTGGACAGATGAAACGAACAGGAAGCTATTTCCAGGGGGCGGAGCTTTCGGCGCTTGGCGTGGTTGCAAGTGCCGGTGAAAGATCTTTGCTTCAACCTTTTGCTCAGGCGGTTACGCCTGATATCCTCGACGGCAGCTATCGCCCGAACGAAGGCGACGCCGCGGTTTCCGGCCGCAAGGCCTATCGGGAAGCGCTGGAGTTGCTCAACCAGGCTGGTTTCGAGTTGAGGGACGGCCGGATGGTGGATGCGAACGGCAATCCTTTCACGTTCGAAATTCTCGCTGCATCCGATCTTGAGGCGCGTCTTGCGGCGATCTATCAACGTTCATTGGCGCGTCTGGGTATCGTTGTGCGCATCCGTATGCTCGATGACAGCCAGATGCAGCAGCGCAAGCAGCGCTTCGAGTTTGACATGGTCTATGCGTCGCTTGGCTTTTCCGGCACGCTCTCTCCGGGTACCGAGCAGATCAGTCGCTGGGGATCGGAAGCAGCAAAGACCGAAGGCAGCTTCAATCTTTCGGGTGCTTCGAGTCCGGCTATCGACGCTGCCATTGATGCCATGTTGAATGCCAGGAGCGAGGATGCATATATCGATGCCGTACGCAGCCTCGACAGGCTGCTTATTTCGGGTGCTTATATCGTTCTTTCGCAGTACGACGATCAGCAGTGGCTGGCTTATTGGGCGAACTATCAGCATCCTGAAAAGACGCCCCTAACCGGCTATTATCTGCCCGCCTGGTGGCAGAAGCCAGCTAAATAGAATCGGACAAGCGCCATGGATATCCGCCAGTCTCTTACTATCGACGTCATTTCGGACGTGGTTTGCCCGTGGTGCTATCTCGGCAAGCGACGACTCGATGCCGCACTTGCACAGATAGGCGATCTGGAAGTCGATTTGCGCTGGCGCCCTTATCAGCTAGACCCGGAGATTCCTGCGGAAGGTGTGGAGCGCCAAGCCTATATGATGCAGAAGTTCGGCGGAGACAAAGCGCGCGTTGACGATATACATGCCCGTCTCTATGAGCTTGGTGCCGTGGAGGGCATTGCATTCGATTTTGACGCGATCAGGATCTCTCCGAACACCTTCGACGCCCACCGCCTGATCCGTTGGGCCGATACGGCTGGCGATGGCGTGGAAAGCAAGCTTGTCGAGCGGCTTTTCGCCCTTTATTTCACTGAAGGCCAGGATATTGGCGATCATGCCGTTCTCATGCGCGCAGCGAAAGATGTCGGCATGGATGAGGAATTGGTAGGGCGGCTGCTTGCCAGCGATGCGGATGTCGAAGAGGTCGAGACCGATCTCGAAAGCGCCTCGCAAATGGGCGTTCAGGGCGTTCCCGCCTTCCTGTTCGAAGCAAAGTACATCGTCATGGGTGCACAGGAGACGGACACGCTGGTCAATGCAATCCGTCAGATTGCAGACGCCAAGGCACGCGGCGAAATCTGATTCCGCGCTGATCCGGCGAGCCGTCAGCCTTCGCCGGCGATCTTCGCAAACTGTGTCATTACCACGGCTGCACCTGCGAGCCGCTTGACTTCGCTCGGCAGGTCGCGTGCCAGAAACACGCTCTGGTCGGGCCTGATCTTGGCGTTATTGCCCTGGTTGGCAATGTAGCCGACAAGGCCTGCTGGATTAGGAAAGCTCTTGTTGCGGAACTGGATGACGATGCCCTTGGGACCGGCGTCCAGCTTCTCCACATTCGCCTTGCGACACAGCGCCTTGATGAACACCACCTTCAACAGGTGATCCACTTCCGTGGGCAGCGGGCCGAAGCGGTCGATGAGTTCGGCGCCGAAAGCATCTATGTCGGTGGCATCCGTGAGATCACCGAGGCGGCGGTACAGCGAAAGACGCAACTGCAGGTCCGGCACGTAGGCTTCCGGGATCATGACCGCGGCGCCGACGCTGATCTGCGGCGACCAGCCGCTGTCGGCTTCTTCCTCAGCCCCCTGCAGCTCTGCAACGGCTTCCTCCAGCATTTGCTGGTAAAGTTCGAAGCCGACTTCCTTGATATGGCCGGACTGCTCTTCTCCGAGCAGATTACCCGCGCCGCGAATGTCAAGGTCGTGGCTAGCGAGCTGAAAGCCAGCGCCAAGCGTATCGAGCGATTGCAGCACCTTGAGACGCCGATCCGCGACCGTATTGATCTTGCGGTTGGCCGGCAGAGTCAGAAGCGCATAAGCGCGTACCTTTGATCGGCCGACGCGACCGCGCAGCTGGTAAAGCTGTGCCAGGCCGAACATGTCGGCGCGGTGGACAATCATCGTATTGGCAGTCGGCACGTCCAGACCGGATTCGACAATGGTGGTGGAAAGAAGAACGTCATACTGCCCATCATAGAAAGCATTCATGATGTCGTCCAACTCACCCGCGGGCATCTGGCCGTTGGCGATTGCTACCTTTAGTTCTGGAACATTTTCCTTAAGAAAATCATTTATTTCCGACAGATCGCTAATGCGGGGAACGACATAAAAACTCTGCCCGCCTCGATAGTGCTCACGCAGCAGCGTTTCTCGGATGACGAGAGGGTCGAAGGGTGAGACGAAGGTGCGAACCGCCATGCGGTCGACGGGCGGCGTGGCGATCAACGAAAGCTCGCGCACGCCTGTGAGCGCCAGCTGCAGCGTCCGCGGTATTGGCGTGGCCGACAGGGTGAGCACATGGATGTCGCTTTTCAGCTCTTTCAAGCGTTCCTTATGCTTGACACCGAAATGCTGCTCCTCATCGATAATAAGAAGACCCAGCCTGTCGAAATCGATAGATTTGCCGAGAAGTGCATGCGTGCCGACGACAATATCGACGGTGCCCGCCGCAAGGCCCTTCTTCGTCTCAGTAAGTTCCTTGGCAGGCACCAGACGCGATGCCTGACGCACCGTCAGTGGCAGGTTTTGAAATCGCTGGCTGAATGTCTTGTAATGCTGGCGCGAGAGAAGGGTCGTAGGCACGACCACTGCTACCTGGAAACCCTCCATGGCGGCCACGAAAGCGGCGCGCAGCGCCACTTCCGTCTTGCCGAACCCTACGTCGCCGCAGATCAGGCGATCCATCGGCCGACCCGCCGCGAGGTCCTCGATTACCGCCTCGATAGCATTCAACTGGTCGTCCGTTTCCTCATAAGGGAAGCGCGCGGCAAACTCGCCGTAAAGTCCTTCGGGAGCAACGATCTTGGGGGCGGCACGCATCTGACGGGCGGCAGCGATCTTGATGAGATCGCCTGCCATGTCCAGCAGGCGCTTCTTCAGCTTCGCCTTGCGAGCCTGCCAGGCGGCGCCGCCAAGGCGGTCGAGCGTGGCCGTAGCCGAATCCGAACCGAAACGCGACAGAAGTTCAATATTTTCAACCGGAAGGAAAAGCCGGTCGTCACCGGCGTAGTGCAGCTCGAGGCAATCATGCGGCGCGCCGAGTGCCTCGATAGTGCGCAAGCCAATGAAGCGACCGATGCCGTGATCGGCATGGACCACGATGTCGCCAGCTGCGAGAGCGGAGACTTCGCTGATGAAGTCGCTGCCCTTCTTGCGCTTCTTGGCGCGCCGCACGAGTCGATCGCCCAGTATGTCCTGTTCGGCGATTACACTTAGTTGGTCGTTGCGAAAGCCTTGCTCGAGCGAGAGAACGCAAAGGCCAGCCTGGCCCGCCTCTAGTGTCTCAAGATCTTTCAGCGATGCAACGGGAGCAAGATTGCCGAGACCGTGTTCGACCAGGATTTGTCCGAGACGGTCCAGCGACCCTTCCGTCCAGGCGGCAAGCAGAACCTTGCGTTTTGCTGCACGCTCCTGGCCAATATACTCGACGACCGATGCAAAAACGTTGGCATTTGGATCGGCGCGTTCTTCCGCAAAGCTCTTGCCGGACATCGAACCAGCATGCCGGATCTTTGTGCCGGAGGTCTCGGGTACGTCATATGCCGAGAAAGTTACACGCAATCGATCGGCAAGACGTTTGTCGAGCAGATCCGGCGAAACGTAGAGCATTTGTGGCGGCACCGGCTTGTAAGGCACCGCATCCCCCGCGCCCTCGCTCTGCTGGCGCTTTCTCGCGTCATAATAATCAACTATCAGCTTATGCCGCTCGTCCACCGCCTCACGTGCCAGATGGTCGAGGACGACAGGTGCATCAGGCAGATAGTCGAACAGTGTGTCGAGCTTTTCGTAGAACATTGGCAGCCAATGTTCTACGCCCGCGAAGCGGCGCCCCTCCGTCACCGCTGCGTAGAGGGCGTCTTCGCGTGACGGGGCGCCAAACGCTTCAATGTAGCTGCGTCGGAAATGGCTAATGGTCGCATCCGTCAGCGCCACTTCGCTCATGGGTTGGAGATTGAGGGATTTCCGCTGCCCCGTCGTCCGCTGGCTTGCCAGGTCGAACGCGCGGATGGATTCCAGCGTATCACCGAAGAAGTCGAGTCTAAGTGGCTCTTCGGCTCCAGGTGCATAAAGGTCGAGAATGCCGCCGCGAACCGCATAGTCGCCCATCTCGCGCACGGTCGAAACGCGTTCAAAGCCGGAGGTTTCGAGCTGACGAATCAGCGCATCCATGTTGAGGCGGTTTCCAGGCTTTGCCGCGAAACCCTGGCTTGCGATGACTTCGGCGGGCGGCATCTTCTGAAGAAGCGCGTTGACGGTCGTCAGCACTACCGCACCATGAGGATCATGCGCCAGATTAGCGATGGCGGCCATTGCATCAAGACGTCTTGCGGCAGCATCCGCGCTTGGCGAGACGCGATCATAAGGCAGACAATCCCAGGCAGGCAGTTCAAGGACTGGCAATTGCGGATACGCGAAGCGCAATGTTTCGGCAATCGGTCCTAGTCGCTGGCCATCGCGCGCCACGAAGATAAGGGGTCTACGCGGTGCGATTTCCGAGACAAGCTGAGCGAGCGCGAACCCTTCGTAACCGTCCGCGACGCCATCCACCATCGTGTGAACGGGTTTGTCTGCGGCAACGCCGATGCGATCGAGAAGCGTCATGAATTTTACGGCCTGATTGTTCTTAGAAGGAGAGCGTCTGGCGGTGTGCCATAATCTTATGGAAAATGGGCGTATCGAATTCCGGATCGATCGGGCGTTCGCCCGTGAACCAGGACAGAAGATGCTGGTCGTTCGCCTCGATTAGCGCTTCGTAAAGCCTAATCTCCTCGTCCGCCATGTCAGCAATATGGGCATCGGCAAAGGTTCCTAGGATGAGATCGACCTCGCGCATACCCCGATGCCAGGAGCGGAACAGGAGACGGCGGCGCGTAACATCGAGATTGGCGCTCGAGCGGGTGGTTCCGGTCATGACATGTCCTTGGGTAGCAATAGGCGAAGGCCGGTATTCGATAGAACGCCAGCGCACACGATAAGTTCGCAAGCGATATAGCCTGTGTGGATTGCGATGTCAGCCCGGTCGAAGCAGTTTGCAATGGCTGATGTGAAACGTCTATTGATGGTTATGCGCCCTGCTTTGCTTACGCCTCTTTTTGCTTCGCTGACCACGCTCGACAAGATCGGGCCAAAGGTTGCCGCACTTATTAGAAAGGTCGTTCCGGCAGATCTGTCGGATCGCGAAGCGCGTATTGCCGATTTGCTTTTTCTGGCTCCCAGTTCTGTAATCGACCGACGCAAACGCTCGCGCATCATGGATACGCCAGAAGGAGCGTTGGCAACGCTGGAATTGACAATCGATCGACACCAGCCCCCGCCGCGCGGCAATCGATCTGTTCCTTATCGTGTTTTTGCATTCGACCAATCCGGCGAAATCGCGCTTTCGTTTTTTCACGGAAATACGATTTGGCTGGAGAAACAGTTCCCGGTGGGCGTCGAAATGCTGGTCAGTGGCAAGATCGAATGGTTCAACGGTCGTGCCAGCATGGTACATCCCGATCACGCTGTGCCCATGACAGAAAGCCATAGATTACCAGCGGTCGAAATCGTTTATCCGGGAACCGGTGGGCTTTCAGGCAAGGTGTTGCGCAACGCCGTCGAGCAGAGTCTGCGTGCAATCCCTGAACTCCCGGAATGGCTGGATGATGACATTGCTCAAAAGCATAGTTTTCCGAGCTTCCGGAAGGCAATGCAGCGTTTGCACACACCGTCAGACCCGCTCGATGCCGTGCCCGAAGGGGCCGCGTGGCGCAGGCTTGCCTATGATGAGTTGTTGGCAGGCCAGGTGGCGCTCGCGCTAGTTCGCAACAAAGTGCGCAAGGTTGCGGGCGCACCACTGATGGGAGACGGGCACGTCGTTCATGCGATACAGGATGCCCTGCCCTACAAGCTAACCGACGCGCAAACACTTGCGGTGGAAGAAATTCATGCCGATCTCGCAAAGCCGGAGCGCATGTTGCGCCTTCTGCAAGGCGATGTCGGCTCGGGCAAGACGGTGGTCGCGCTTCTTGCCATGGCACGCGCGATCGAGGCTGGTGGGCAAGCAGCGCTGATGGCGCCGACGGAAATTCTGGCGCGTCAGCATTTTGCCACCATTCTGCCGCTTGCCGAAAAGGCCGGTTTGCGCGTCGGCATTCTGACTGGCCGCTCCAAAGCTACTGAACGGCGTGCAGTTCTGGAGGCTCTGGAGGTTGGAGAGATCGACATTGCCGTCGGTACACATGCACTGTTTCAGGAAGGCGTTTCCTTCAAGAATCTCGTCCTGTCCATTGTCGATGAGCAGCATCGTTTCGGCGTGCATCAACGTCTTGCCATCAGTGCCAAGGGAGCTGCGCCAGACATGCTGGTCATGACCGCGACGCCAATTCCGCGCACACTCGTGCTGACGGCATTCGGTGATATGGATGTATCGCGGCTCACCGAAAAGCCGGCAGGGCGTCAGCCAATCCAGACAATTTCGTTGTCCTCCGAGCGCATAGGTGATCTCGTCGCGCGGCTGCGTGGCGCGTTGGCTGAGGGCCGGAAGGCCTACTGGATTTGTCCGCTGGTAGACGAATCCGAAGAGATGGACCTGACCTCGGCGCGGCAGCGCTTTGAGGATTTGACGTTCGCCTTTCCCGGCAAGGTGGGGCTAATTCACGGCCGCATGAAGGGCACGGAGAAGGAGGAGGCAATGGCGGCGTTCAAAGAAGGCCGCACTCGTATTCTAGTTGCAACCACCGTCGTAGAAGTTGGTGTCGATGTGCCCGATGCGACGATCATCGTTATCGAGCATGCCGAGCGGTTCGGGCTTGCACAATTGCATCAGTTGCGCGGGCGTGTAGGCCGCGGCTCCGATTCCTCAACCTGCGTTCTTCTGTTCGAAGGGCCGCTTGGCGAGACATCGAAGCGTCGCATTGAAGTCATGCGTGAGACGGAAGACGGGTTTCGGATCGCCGAGGAGGATTTGAAATTGCGCGGTCAGGGCGATGTCCTCGGAACGAAGCAGTCAGGTCAGCCCGGTTTTCAGATGGTTCGCCTGGAGCAACATTCCGATCTTTTGGCACTCGCCCGCGACGATGCGCGGCTTCTTTTGCACCGGGACCCGGAACTGAAGAGCCAACGCGGTGAAGCCGTGAGGCTACTTCTCTATCTCTTCGGGCGTGACGACGCGATCCGTCTCCTGCGAGCGGGCTGAAAGTGCGGCTGCTGCAAGTCGCGCGAGCTCTTCCGTCTTTTCTTCGTACTCGGGTGCAACGATACCTGCCGAAATGATGAGTTTGGCGCCTTCCTCAAGTGACATGTCGAGTTCGAGCATATCCTCCCGCGGCACATAGAGCAGATAGCCAGTTGTCGGATTGGGTGTACTGGGGAGGAAGACCGCAACATGTTCTTTGCCATTACGATTTAGCTTGGCGGTTGCTTCGTTATATTTGTCGGTTGAGACGTAAGCGATCGACCAGAGGCCTTTGCGCGGGTACTCGATCAAGGCAACTTTGCGAAACGTGTCTTTCTTATGGGAAAGCACCGTTTCCAGAATTTGTTTCAAGCCATGATAAATGCTGCGTACCAATGGCATCCGTCCAACAATGGACTCGCCGACATTGACGATACTGCGCCCAATGATATTGGCGGCCAGAAAGCCGACTAATGTGATCAGCAGCAAGGCAAAGAGCAGACCAAGTCCAGGTATGGCGAAGGGGAGATAATTGTCAGGATTGTAACGTCCCGGAATGAGCGGTTTCATCCATGAGTCGACCCAGCCCACGAAACTCCAGGCTAGATAGGCGGTTATTGCCAGCGGCGCCGACACAATAAAACCCGCAAGAAAATAGTTTCGCAGTCGCAGCATCATCTCTCCTATCGTGAGAGGCAACGGCGAAACGCGTGATGCGATCCACCGCTTCAGGAAAGCTCTATCATAAGGACGGCTTCCTAAAGCGGTGTGACGGCACTGTGCAAGTCAGATCACTCGACCGTGACTGACTTTGCCAGGTTGCGCGGCTGGTCCACATCGGTTCCCATATGCACAGCGGTGTAATATGCCAGCATCTGGACAGGCAGAGCATAGATGATCGGACAAATGATCTCCGGGACTTCCGGTAGAACAATGGTCTCCGCCGTCTCGGTTGCGGAGGCGTTCTTGCCCTTCTCATCGGTGATCAAGATGATGCGACCGCCGCGAGCAGCGACTTCCTGCATATTGGAAACTGATTTGTCGAAGATGCGATCATGTGGCGCAATGACGACAACCGGCATGGACTCGTCGATCAGCGCAATCGGTCCATGCTTGAGTTCGCCCGCGGCATAGCCTTCGGCATGGATATAGGAGATTTCCTTGAGCTTGAGCGCGCCCTCCAGAGCCAACGGATAGCTCGTATCGCGACCGAGATACAGCACATGATCAACCTGCGAAAGATCGCGTGCAACTTCGTTTATCTGCTCATCGAGCTTCAGAACGTCTGTCGCCAGGCGTGGTGCCTCGGCAAGTTCTGCGATCAGGCGCTTTTCGTCTTCCTCGTTGAGAAAGCCGCGCTCAACACCGGCACGAATGGCAAGCGAAGCAAGGACTGCCAGCTGACAGGTGAAGGCTTTGGTGGAGGCTACGCCGACTTCCGGACCGGCCAGGATCGGCAGTACCACATCGGATTCCCGCGCGATGGTCGAGTCGCGAACGTTGACGATGGCGCCAATCGGGATGCCGGCCGCCTTGCAATAACGTAGAGAAGCCAGCGTATCGGCAGTTTCGCCTGATTGAGAGATAAAAAAAGCAGCACTCTTCTTCGAAATCGGCATTTCGCGGTAGCGGAACTCCGAGGCTATGTCGATGTCTACCGGAAGGCGCGCATAGCGCTCGAACCAGTACTTTCCGACGAGACCCGAAAGATAAGCCGTGCCGCAAGCCGAGATGGCGATGCGATCAAGGTCCTTGAAATTGAACGGCAATGTCGAGGGGCGCAGACGGTTGGTTGTGAAATCAACATGGTTCGCCAGGGCGTGCGAGATCACTTCCGGTTGCTCGCGGATCTCCTTTTCCATGAAATGGCGATAGTTGCCCTTGTCTGCCGAGAAGGATGCCGAGAGAGCCTTCTGGCTTTTGCGATCAACCGTGTTGCCGTCGATGTCGAAGATTTCGACACCAGCGCGGCGTACGACTGCCCAATCGCCATCTTCCAGATAGGTGATCGTGTCCGTGAAGGGAGAGAGCGCAATCGCATCCGAGCCCAGATACATCTCGCCTTCGCCGTGGCCGACAGCAAGGGGCGGACCTTGGCGTGCCGCCACGATAAGATCCGGTTCGTTGCGGAATATAAGCGCAATCGCAAAAGCGCCCTCGAGACGCTTCAGCGCTTCGTGCGCGGCCTCAACAGGGCCTTTGCCAGCCTTCATATGCTTGGCAACAAGGTGCGCGACGGTCTCCGTGTCGGTCTGCGAGGAAAAGGCGTAGCCATCGGCGACGAGTTCTTCGCGCAACGAGGCGAAGTTTTCGATAATGCCATTATGGACGATCGCGACATCCCCGGAAAAATGCGGATGCGCATTTGTCTCGTTTGGAACCCCATGCGTTGCCCAGCGCGTGTGGCCGATACCAATTGTGCCGGCGAGAGGTTCGCTCTCGATACGGCGAACGAGATTGACCAGCTTGCCTTCGGCGCGGCGGCGATCCAGTGCGCCATTTTCGATCGTAGCGACACCCGCAGAGTCATAACCGCGATATTCAAGGCGCTTGAGCGCATCGACGATCAACGGTGCGACCGGTTCACGGCCTACGATTGCAACAATACCACACATAGGGGAACTCCGGATTGAGGAGGATTATTCTTAGGAGTGTCGGGTTTGGAGTGTTAGGTTTTCTTTTTTGCAGCAGCGGCTTTAGAAAGTTTTTCACGCAGGAAACTGCCACGTTCTGGCTTGATCTCCTGACGAGCGCGGCCAAACGCCAAAGCGCCCGCAGGCACGTCCTGAGTCAATACGCTGCCGGACGCGACGTAGGCGCCATTTCCAAGCGTGATAGGCGCGACGAGAGAGGTGTTGGAGCCGACAAAGGCGCTCTCGCCTATTATCGTTTTGTGTTTGTTGAAGCCGTCATAATTGCAGGTGATGGTACCTGCGCCGATGTTCGAACCGGCGCCGATATGAGCGTCACCAATGTAGCTTAGGTGATTGATCTTGGCGCCCTTTTCGACCACGGCCTTCTTGACCTCGCAGAAATTTCCTACCTTGACCTTCTCTGCCAGTTCTGCGCCAGGACGCAGACGGGCGAAGGGACCGATCTCGCTACCCCTGGCAATTGTAGCGCCCTCGATATGCGAGAAGGCGCGGATGATAACGCCGTCCTCGACACGTACTCCTGGACCGAAAAACACATTCGGCTCGAGCGTGGTATCCGCCCCGATTTCCGTGTCGAACGATAGGAAGACAGTTTCAGGGGCGTGCATCGAAACGCCCGCCGCCATGAGCGTCCGGCGACGCTTCCTCTGCCAGATGTTCTCAACTTCGGCTAGTTCGATCTTGCTGTTGACGCCGAGTGCGCTTTCGACCGAAGCCAGAGAAACAGCAGTATTCAGACCTTTCGAGCGCGCGATTTCAACCAGGTCGGTGAGATAGTATTCGCCTTTGACATTATTGTTCTCGACGGCTTCGAGCAGTTCAAGCGCCACATCGCCGCGAATAGCCATCATGCCACTGTTGCACAGGCTGATTTTCAGTTCGTCCGGCGAGCAATCCTTGTGCTCCCGAATGGCCTCAAGCACACCGTCCCGTACAAGAAGACGGCCGTAGCCGGTTGGGTTTTCCGGTTCAAAACCGAGTACGACGATGCTTGCACCCTCGCTGAGAGCCTTGCGCGCTGCCATAAGATCGCTGGGATCGACGAGCGGCGTATCGCCGAAGAGCACAAGGATGTCGTCATAGCCCCTGGCAATCGCATCACGGGCGGCAAGCGTCGCATTGGCCGTTCCGAGGCGCTTTTCCTGCAGATGGATCGTGTGATTGCCAGCACCTAGCACCTTTTCAACTTGGTCTGCGCCGTGGCCAATGACGAGCGCGACATCCTCGATGCCTGCTTCTTTTGCTGCTGCAATCACATGCTGCACCATCGCTCGACCGGCAACGGGGTGAAGGACTTTCGGCAAGGCACTTTTCATGCGCGTTCCCTCACCTGCCGCGAGGATGACCGAAAGACAGCTTCTCTGGCTCATGAAAAACTCACCTTGTTATGCCGTTACCTATTCGTCGAGACCGCACATTGGTTCGAATCGAATATTCCTTAGCATCGGGTTTGGGCAAAAACAAAGGACCGCCGCGGATTTACGTTAACCGAGCCGCGAAAGGACGGGGAATGTTTCGAGCAGCCAGAAAGCGACGCGTTGAATGCCTCCGGTGATAAAGAAAATGCCTGCTAGAACAAGAAGGATGCCGATCACCTTTTCTACGCTGCCGATATGTGCGCGAAAACGTGAGAGGAAGCGCATGAAGGCGCTGGAAAATAGAGCTGCAAGAATGAATGGAATACCTAGGCCCAGTGAGTAGACGCCGAGCAGGAGGGCGCCCTCGCCAACCGTCGCACGCCCACCAGCAAGCGTCAGGATCGGACCGAGGACCGGGCCAATGCACGGCGTCCAGCCGAAAGCAAAAGCAAGGCCCATGAGATAGGCGGCGAAGGGCTTTGCCGGATTGGCATGGGATTGGATGCGGGCCTCACGGTAGAGGAACGGTATTTTAAGCAGGCCCAGAAAATTCAAGCCCATCGCGATGATAACAAAGCCAGCAACAAGTGCCAGCGTATCCTGCCACGCGCGCAAGAGGCGGCCTATGCTCGACGCGCCGGCACCTAATGCCACGAAGACGGTCGTAAAACCTAGGACGAACATGATTGACGCGAAAAGCAATGCCGAGCGTTTGGCCGACACCAACCTCTTTTCGTCCGAGCGAAACTCGTCGATCGAGACGCCGGCCATATAGCAGAGATATGGTGGTACAAGCGGCAAGACGCAGGGCGACAGAAAGGAAAGTGCGCCTGCTCCGAGCGCTGAAAGATAACCGATGTCGAGGGCCATGCGCGGCGAATTCTCCGAGTGTCATGCCATTTGGGACGCTGGTCTTTGGCGTCGCGAGGGGCATAACAGGTTAGAGTTACTTGTGCCAATCACCATAAGGTGGCGACAAAAGGTCTCAAGGAATAGCGCACGCAAAGCGCTGCCTCTTTTACGCCGTGCCAGAAGCGCTGATCTTCTTTCGATGCGCCGCGACAAACGCGACGAAATCTCTGGCGGGCATGGCTTTGGCGAAAAGCCATCCCTGCCCCAGCGCGACGCCATGTTGCTCGAGATAATTTAGTTGTTCTCGCGTTTCTATGCCCTCAGCGACCGTAATGAGATCGAGTGATTTGGCCATGTCGATAATATGCGGCGTAACACTGCTGGTCGCCAAATCCTGCCCAATAGAATCGATGAAGGATTTATCGATCTTCAAGGCGTCCAGCCGTATGCTTTCGATATAGGACAAGCTCGAATATCCTGTTCCAAAATCATCAATGGCAATTTTGAAACCCAGCGCGCGAGCCTTGGCGACGGTTTCCCGCACTGCTTCCATTTCAGGAAAGCCACGTTCGGTCGCTTCGAGCCATATCTGCTCATGCAGGACGTCATAGCGTGCCAAAATGCGCTCCAGAATGGGCAGAAAACGGCCGGAACTTACATCGTCCGCGCTGAGGTTTATCGCGACGTGCAAGCTTCGGTCCCTGCGCATCGCCGGACCTAATTCGCGCATTGTCGTTTCGATAACAAGGTCGGTGAGCGCGCGGATCTGCCCCGTCTCCTCTGCCACATCGACGAAAATGTCGGGGCGGACGGAGGTGCCGTTCGACTTGAACCATCTCACCAGTGCTTCGGCACCCACGCAATCTCCTGTCTTGAGATCGATGACCGGCTGGTAGTGCACACTCAGCTTCTTGCGACGAATGGCCGAGGCGAGTTCGGAGGCTAAAGACAGCTGGCGTCGCGACATGGCCGTAATGGCCGATATGCCAAGCGCTGACAGAGCCAGACTAAGGGGCAGAATGATCCAGCCCTGTTCAAGTACTGTAGCGAAGGCGGGGGGCTTGCTTGCAATGGCGATCGCTACGATATCTCCCTCCGCCGCGACGCTGCCTCGATGATCGGAGTCGCTTTCTTGCATCAGCACCCGCCTGACCGCCTCGCGCATGTCGTCATCGTGGTTTCCACCAATGCTGAGGAGCGTACCATTGGCGTGGGAGATTGCGACGCCAACGTCGCCCTCCGCGACAGTGACGTCCGCGAGCCGCCGCGGATCGAAGAGCACGTTGTAGCGGCCATTGCGCAGTGCGATCATATTATGCCGATAGCCACCGAGCGGACGGACATCGATATTGCCCTGCAAGTCGTCGTTGAGTACGAAATCCACCTCGACAGTGGACATGAGATGGCTGGCTTCGCCCCAGGAGGTGCAGACGAAACGTTGGTCATTGAGATAACCGATCTCGTCGACGGCCACGTTGTTAATAGTGGCAAGGCGCATCGCGGCGATATGCTGTTGCGAACAGGTTTCGAATTCGAGCGCATTCATCTGTTCTAGCACTTTGCCGATTTCCGCGAGGCTGGTCGTGGCCCGTTGGAGCGCAAGTTGCGCATACCCGCTCAAGCTGGCTTCCTCGTAGCGATCAGCGATACGCCACGCGAGATAGCTCGTCACTGCGAGCGGCAGAACAATCGCCCCGAACGCCAGGATCGAGCCAAGGAGAAGTACTTTGGATCTACGCATAAAATCCCCAATATCTCCCCAAGGCAGGATCTGTCAGAAATCACGCGGGAACTCTAGTCAATTTTATTAGCGAACATTAATAAAATTCGGCGTTACTGGAGCAACATATGTTTGATCAACAGGGCATTGTGCAAATTTGTGACGGAACCTTGCGGATATCAGAATGCTCTATGTCCCCTTCCGTTGCGTGATTGGATGCTGTTCGCGAATTCGGCTGTTGCGGGCCAGGTTCGAATTCCCATTTAAGTTTATCGGTCGCTACCGAAGTATTTGCGACGCAGAATGCCGAGTTCACCTCTTTCCTGATGGGCAAGTATCTGGAGAGTGACTTGGCGCACCATCGGATCATCATGTCGGAAGGCGAAACCATACTTGTCGGGATGAAAAATTGGACCGACAACCGACAGAGGCAGTTGCGGGTTTGAGTGAACGTAATACTCTAAAACCGGCGCGTCTCCCACGATCACGTCGATTTCTTCATCAAGCAGTGCAGCAACTGTTTGCTCAGTGTCTGGGAAATCTCTCACGCCGAGGCGCAATTCCTGGCTGTATGTTTCTGCTACGCTGCCAGTCAGAACGCCAACGGAGCGCCCTGGAAGATCTGCGATCGAGTTTATTTGGTGGGTGAGTGACAGAGCGGTCATGACACTGGTCACGGACGACGTTACGTATGCGATCACTGCCACCCCGCAAACCATCCACAAGCCACCGGAGATCCGACCGAGCCACCCAAGAATATTGGGTCTGGTGATTTTCCCGGACGTCGCGACAGACATCACCTCGTAAAAGCTCTCTGCCAGACCGACATGCCACTTACGAGGAAAAGATCTGTCAAATCGACGATAGAACAGTGCGAGCAGAACCGTGGCGGTCAGAATGAATATCACCATCCAGAGCATTGCTCGCAGATGGCCTGCCGCTTCCAGGCCGCCAAGCACCTGCCAAAAGCCGCTAGTATCCTTGTCGGCTATCATCAGGCGGAGGCCAGCGTCGTACCATGGCTGCGAAAATGAAACACGCTGGGCACGATCCCTCGTGATGGTCAGATTTGAGACGCCAACCTCCGCTTCGCCTGCTTCGATCGCGGAAATGAGGGCTTCAAATGATGGATACTCACGATATTCGGTCGTGCGGCCAAGCGTTTTGGCCGCCGCCTCCCAGAGTTCGATCGCCATGCCGGAATAGCGCTCGCCTTCTTTTGTCACGAACGGTGGACTCACGTAGACGCCAGCGGTGATCGTCGATGGTGAATCAGCTGTTTCCTGGGCGACGCCGACATTTGCCCATCCCAGCGACATCGCAAACAGCAGGACAAGTAGAGAAGTTCTTGCGTAAAGTGTCATTGATCCGCGGAGCGTGGCATATTTCACAGGCGGACGCGATACGATCGGACGTGCACGCCGCAGGTTCAGATCAGAGGTTTCTCAAAAGACGTTCTTCTGCCGACCGGTCCATGGATCGCTGAAGATTGTCATTATCTATGCATTGCTGTTGCAACATACACTCGTCATATGCAGGCGTGCCACGCTGGATTTTCCAGATTACGCAGGCGTGCTGATAAGCTGCGCGGTCCAGATCATCAAGGGTCTGACAACCAGCGGTCATCACGCTTATTCCCCGCCGAACCCAACTCACTTGCCGCATATTGGGCGAACATAGCCGCACGCGCAAGAGCGGATTAGCTCTTTCTATCTTAGATTAAACTAATACCATGCGGCGACAGCTTGATGCCCGATTGTCTGGAGGCGCAGGCAATGGTGCGCACGTATTCGTGCCGGTCGCTTGCGGGTCCGAATGTGCAATTCACGCGGAAACAAAAGGCCCGCAGATCACTTACGACCCGCTGGATTCGCTATTTCTTCTTAGCTTGATCGTGATGCCATTTACAGGCGAAGAACATGCCCACGCCTAACACGAGAATTTTGAGTGGCAGGAAGATTATGGGGAACAAGTCCATCATTTGAAATATTTCCAGGCTCGAAGACAGGAGGCTCGCGACGGTTGCGAACCCTCGTATGCTGGCTAGACAGATCAAGCAAATGCCAAATTGTCGCTCGATTCTTTCAGGAACTACGATAAAAAAGCCGCCCGCATGAATGTCGTCACCTTCCTTTGTATCGGATCTCGACCCTTTGCCTTTCTTTCGTCAGCATCTGTCAAAATGCTGGAAGGCACATCGATTCTCTAAGCAGTAACGCAACTGACGGTCGCAGATTAGAACGTCGCGGGAACAGAAAATGTAAAATGGACGCGAAAATTGCAAAACGCGACTTTTACGCGCTTTTCCTGCGTGTCTATTAGGTGAATTATTTCAAGGGGTTAAATGGTGAGCGCGCAGGGGTTCGAACCCTGGACCTACTGATTAAAAGTCAGATCTTTATGTAATTATAACAATAACATAGATACAAAATGGATACGATTGCGGCTATTATTATTCAGTGGGTTGCGGGCTAAATGCAAAATGGTCTACCGCTAAAATTTATACTACATTTACAACCGTAACGCGTCAAATCGGTAACCTCTAATTAGCCCCATCTTAATAATGCCGCTTGAAACGATCGTGGGAATATCGTTTAGCAACATCGGGCTTGAACACCCTGACTTTACATAGCTGAGGCGCCCGCTTCAGCGAACGGATGCGCAGTCTAGCGGCTGGCGCAATCGCCAAGGCCTATCGGCCGGGGGCGGTGCGCCATGTCCAAGGCCAGCCTAAAAGCGCTCCGGCGTGTCTGTAAAGCACGTGTTCAACCCCCGGCTTGGCCGCCGCATCGGCCATTTTCCGAAAAGCTGAGGCAACACGTAATGAACGCACTAGCACGCATGCATCGCGTAGATAATGAGCGCGATTCCTACAGATTTGAAATTGAGGATCGCGTTACGCACGTCGACGGTACTATGCCTGCGGTGGTGTTCTGGCGTAGCCGTAGCTCTCGGGGGCGGGAGATGTACGGAGTACTCGATGGAGATCGAGAACGCTATTTCTGCGGGGAGGTTTTAAAAATAGATCAGAGCATGAACAAATAAAGTGGGGAGGCCTGTGTACAATCTCGGAATCACTGTTTGCGTGATTGCGCGTTAACCACCTTTCGGGCGAAGAAGGTATGCCGACGAGGTACGAACTCGTCGGCATGATTCGGCTCTCAAAAGCCGGGTCGATTTCACCCTGCAAGGCGATCTCTGTATTACGCAATAGCGAACCTACAGGGATTGTCAAAACAAACCTTGAAAGGTTCGCCTATGAGCGACGTCAAATCTGTAGAGAAGCATACACCTGACGAAAAGCAGCTTGAGTTTGAGTTTTGCTTTATCACCAGCGACGAAAAAGAGAAGTAATATAAAGGGGCCTCGAGGCCCCTTTTCTCATGCCGCCAGCGCCTCAACAACGCTGCTTATGAGATCCCTTATGCCGCCGTCGTTCTGAATAACGGCGTCAGCAATGAAGTCGAAGCGCTCAGAAGCGTGGCCGAATCCAATTCCTCCTCGGCCTTCTAGCTTGATCACGACGCCGCCAAGCCTGCGTACGGCGGCCGCTTCATTTGGAAAGCGACAGTCATCGACGACAACTCGGTCATGTTGAGCGGCACGCGCCTCCCACAGTCCAACCCAGAAGTTCTCACCAATCATGTCTCGGCCGAACTCGGTACCGAGCGCCTGCATGAATTGCCTTGGTGACTTGCCTTGCAGAATATCTGCGGGGACTTCTTTTAACCCGCCCTCAATATGCTCATCAGTTAAGCCTATTGCTCGGCACATGTCCTTGAGGGGACCGGCGAACTTGACGCGGGTGTATCCGTGAAGATCCACTAGGTGGTCAGCCACAGTGCTCTTGCCACTGCCGGCCGCACCGGCAAGGGCGATGACGCGGGGAAAGTTATCGTTTGCTGGCGTCATTAGTAGACCTCAAATGCTGAAGGATCGAAATGGAATGCTGTGACAATGAGTGCAGCTACACCGACGGCCACAAATGCCAGTGGGTAGACATTTGCCGCAACCGCAGCGCCCACGAACGCCATTGTCGCCATTGCAAGCGCAGCGCCCGCTTTCTGATTATTGGTCACTCCACACTCTCCTTGTCGGTTCACTCGCCAAAAGGTCTGTTGCGGTGTGCCCAGCCAGCATATGCGTGCGCACCAGCTCTTCTGATGATCTAATCATTTCAGATTCTTTGTAGGATCGACTGATAC
The DNA here is from genome assembly GCF_014652835.1 of Limoniibacter endophyticus. GTDB lineage: Bacteria > Pseudomonadota > Alphaproteobacteria > Rhizobiales > Rhizobiaceae > Limoniibacter > Limoniibacter endophyticus. The sequence continues at coordinate 231,914 of NZ_BMZO01000001.1, read as the reverse complement.
CTGCGACGATGGCGCCGCTGTAAAATCCCCATATAAACTTGTTGCGGCAAGCGTTGCGCAGATCATCAATTTCACGGACAGTATAGGCTCGGCTCACTCCACACACTCCTTCTCGCGTACCTTTTCTTTTTTGCGACCCGGATCTTCCGGCCCACTCACCTTGAAGTTGGGATCGAATGCGATCTGCCGGAAGATCGAAATCGGGTCGCTTACCAGGGGACGAAAACGTCGCGCGGCGAATGGAGGGTCTTCGTATCCATAGGTCGGATCAACGCCGCGCTCGACACCCTCGAGTCGCACGCCGATGAACGTGCCATCAACGTAAGTCGTGAACTCTCCGACCCATCGAAGCGTGTAAATCTGCCCCTCTGTCAGCCCTTGCGGTATCGTGACACTCTTGAAAGCAGCATCGATGCAAACGACCTGCTGGCCTACGTGGAAGTTGGTCATGCCGCCTCCTTCATCTCGGCCCGCGTCCGAATAGTCGCCATGATTTCCTTGACCGTCGTCCAAGGCACGACAACATTCCGAGAACACTCATCACCATCCTCGTCCCGGTCGTCGACGTCGAAGCTAAATTCTCCGATGTATGCCGCCTTCGTTGCGCCACTCGGCGTCAGCGCCTCTTGCAGACGCTCCACCTTCCCACGCAGATGATCCAGCGATAGGTCATGGTAGCACTCGTTTGTGAACTCTGGCGCTTGATCTAGGGGTAAAGCGTAGCTGTCGCGGAAAGAGGGATCGTACCGGTTCTTACGGTGGTAATTCTCAATTTCCGCCTCGGTCCAGACACCCGCCTTATCGCGGATGCCAGTATAGCCTTTGTGCTCTGGATTCTCAAAGAGGTCACGCTTCAACAATACGTAGTTCATGCAGCCCTCCCCTCGCTCATGCCCGAAAGCACCCGGTAAAAATTCAAAAACCGGCGTTTGGCTTCGTCCGGCTTCCAGCACTCGATCTTGATACCCAGCGCATGTCCGGTGTCTTCCCACTCCGCAACGCAAGGAGCCATATTCACGCGCTCGTCACCAATGATGCGAGAGTCGACTTCCTTGACGATCGCAGGCATCTCTGCTGGCAATCCAAAGCGCTCGGCAATGACAGACATCAAACGCGCCTCAGCTTCGCTGTAGCCAACCAGGTAAGGTTTAACCGGCCGGGCGATGTCGCGGATGTAAGCTTCCGGCGCATCATGCAGGAGAGCCCACAGACACGTCGACGCAGGTAATCCCAGCGCATAAAGATACTCGGCAAGATGCACCGAATGTTCCGCGACGCTGTAGAAACGTATGCAGTGGCCGTTGTAACGGCACTCCATCGAAAGCGCGTGCGCGATGTCTTCGATGTGGACATCTTCAGCGCGCGGCTCCATGGGCCAGAACTGACCCCCAAGGAACGTTTGTATCCATTCGGTGGTGCGTGTTGCAAAAGCAGGATCGCCGTGATTGACCGGACCACCATAAGCCAAGGCGGCCTTTAGTTGATCATTTGTCAGTCCACCCATAAAACCAACGGAATCCATCATCGCGTTGAAATTTTCTCGACCTTCTTGGATGATCGGAATTGAAAGATCAGCGATAAATCTGGCGTTGTTTGGCGTTAACTTACCTTTCCTCACATCTTCAGATAGCCCATCGAGCAAGCGCTCTTCGGCTGTGGTGGTGCGCGCCTGTTGATGAGCAACAGGCACGTTGTCGTTCGCCGGCATCTCGCCAAACGTCTCCATCACGGCCGTGTCGTATTCGACATAGGCGCGTGCGATGCTATCCCAGTTCCTGGTCATGCTGCACCCGTCGGGGCAGCAGGAAGTGGCATCCAATGGGTTGGTTCGTAATCGGTTCCGGATTGCGTGGTTCCATCCTCGCTAAAGATGGTCCATTCCCATGGCAAATCCCACGCCACAATCAGCATCGGGTATGGCCTGCCGTCGTCATACGCATCCATGCTATACGTAAGTATAGGCGTCCCATCCTTCGGCGCAGTCTCAATCGGTTGCCATTGCATTCTCTCTTCTCCTCTATGGTAGCCACCGCCGCTTGGTGGGCAACGGTGGTGTGGTGTGGTGTGTGGTTAGTCCCAGAAAAGACGGTCCGGGTTTTGGATAAACCACGGCTTCATGCCGAAACCGAAGTCGTGCCGATCGCGCCATGCGTCAGGGATGCCAATTGCGAGGCACGCGACAATGAAAGACAGCGGGGCCAAGACCCACGCAACAGGGCTCCACCATCTCCAAACAAATCCTGCGCCGTCGCCATCGTGGTAAAAGCGGGCCGCCCCACTTGCGCGGATGACCCGCCCAACCATTTTCAGTTTATCACGCATCGGCTTTTCGTGCTTTTTCATGCCGCCGCCCTCCGCTCGGCTGGATCGTTGTCATTCGCCGCTACGCGACCAGACCAGCCGTCGACCATCTCTGGCGACAGCGTCAGGCGCGACACCTCGCCGTGCCTAGACGAGTAGGTGATGACCTTGGCGCTTCGGCCAGACAGCCAACCGCCGTTTGCAGCGTAGGCATCTGGCGCCGCCAGCGTTTCGTGCCGTTCGACCTTCATCAGGTTGGTCGTCTTGAGCTCGTCGGAGTGCAGATGGCCGATGTGGGCGTAGGAGAACTGCGTCCGGCCGTAAACCTCACGGAACTTGCCGGCGAACACCGAATCGACGTTGCCAACGTTTCGACGGTGGCCGTGGTGGACAAAGAGCGATGTCTTGCCGTGCTCGACGACGTAGTAGGTACTGGCCGAGCTATCGACCGTCACTCGCGGCTCGTTGTCGTAGAACGCGGCGAACATCTCGCGCAGCCAAGCGCCGCTGGCCGGATCATGGTTCGCGTCGGCCATGATGATGTGCACGCGCTCGTGCTTCTCCAGCATCATGCGGACGATTCGGCGCAAGGTGCGGATGATGACGCGGACGACCTTCTGGAAGCGGCTGTCGGAGTCGACGATATGGCCGCTGGTCGGCGTCTTGCTCTCCATGCCGTCGTAGTGTGCCAGATCGCCCATCTGTGCCAGAACGCCGGTGTACGACGCGGGCGCGAGTTCGATTGCCGCAGAAAACCAATCGGTCAGCAGCTTCTCGGCAATGGTCAGGTCATAATCAGATCCAGTTTCCTCACGCCATGACAGCATGCCGAAATGCGCGTCGGTAACTGCGTAGAAGTTGAGCAGGTCGACTGAGGCGCGGTGAGTGCGGGCAACCGGCTCAGCGCGCGGAATCGCCTCCTTGAATGCATCCACGGCGGCCTGCATGGCGGCAATCTGGTTGTCTGCATCGGCGGCCGTCTTGATCCACTTGGCGACTTCCCTGCCCTGCCCGTCGACGAGCGCGGACACACCCTTGACCATTTGGCCGGCCGGCAGCTCGAACACCTCGCCCGGCGCCTTGGTCTGCTTGATCCAGGCACCATCATCGCTCTTACTAGCCACGCTTTTGATAGCGAAGCCTGGCAGAACCGGCTTTGTGCCAAGCAGCCCGCGCTCAGCCGCACGATGGATGTATTTGTGAGCCGTTGCATATCCAACACCCATGGCCTTTGCCACGCGCCTGATGCTGTTATGCTCGACATAAAGTCTGCCGGCTTCCGCGATACGGCCCTCCGGCACTCTTTGGTTTGTGGTCATGAACTCTCCTCTAGCTGAAGCCAAAAAAAATGCTTCTGCTGGTAGAAGACCAAGGCAGAAGCAAAAAGTGCTACATCGATTTGGGATTTATTTTTAGGAACGGGTACGCGCAGGCCGGTCGAGAACACGATCAAGCCGCTCATGAACGCTATCCAGGCGATTAGCCACGCCCTCGATGGCGCGCATCAGTTGCACCGTTTGTTCCTGCATCCCGGCTTTTGTGGCAAATGTCTCGGCAACATGCAGCTTGTGCGCATTTAGCTCGAGGAGTGCGAAATCGGCCTTTGCAATCGCAGCGGACGCTTTGTTGTCGGATTGCGTTTTTGCATCTTTGACTTCGCCAATGATCTTCCACCAGATGCCCCAAAGCGCGCCAGACACCATCAAGAAGAAGCCGACAGCAGCCGCAATTTCTGCTGGGGTCATCCGATCAACCCCCGCATGCCAATTATGAAGGACACAACGTGCCAGTGTATTCTGTTCACGGTTTCACCCCGCATAGTTTCTCAAGTTTTTGATTTTCGGCGAGAATGACGATCTTCGTCCCGTCGGTCAGACGATCCTCAATGCTCGGTCGGATCGGGCGCGCAATGTCGCAATAATCACCGCTTGTCGCGCATCCAGCGACCAAGAGCGTCATCAAGATCGCCGCCGCCCAGCTTGCTCGTTTCATCTTCAATTTTCCTGGCTTCGTTGCTGGCCTTGATTCGATCTTCGGCACGGCGAATGGCGGTCGCACTCTGGCCCGACGACCGTCCATAGAGGAACGCACTGGCGACAATCGCCAGTGCTGCTCCAGCGGCTATAAGCCAACCTTTGATGCGGCTAAGCACGCTTCAACTCCAGCCTGCCGCTCTTCCAAAGCCAGAAGCCCGCAGCGGCCATAACGACAACAAGTGCGACTGTTGCAAACGCCCATGGATTCGAAACCGCACCGATAAGGCCAGTCACGAACGTGCCGCCGCCGGCAGTCACAATGGTCTGGACTGTCTTATCCTTGAGAAGCGGCACGTCGTCGGGCTTGGCCTCTTCACCGGCTAAAACCTTGGCCTCTTTCGCAGCAGTGATGCTGTCGAGGAAGTTGCGATAGTAGCCGGCGATGAGGCTGGCCTTGTCGGTACTGACGACGCGTCGAGCGCCGATCGGATCTTCTTTGCCACTACCAAAATAGTCGGACAATTTCCGGCCGGTGAACATGCCTTTGAGCATACCATCGAACAAGATGCGTATAGCGGTTGCGAGTTCAAGCGCCTTCTCTGGCGCGTCGTAGATTCCGAACTTTTTATAGTTCTCAGCGCCCGTGATCTGCGGCAGGCCGCGTCCGCGGAATAGCCACCCATCATTCGGGCGAGTGTTGCCCATTCGTCCGCCATAGACCTTGTTGGCGAGCTTCTGCGGGTTGTTCGCGTAGGGCTGAGCTGCGGCAACAGAGGCAAAACGGGATGGCCAGACCTGTCTTATACGCGCAGCGCTATAGTTTAGATTTTCCTCGACTGGCTGCATCTTGCCGCCGGTCTCATGAAAAACCGTTGCGAGGATATAGGCCAGCTCCCGGTCTGAGACGCTGCGGCGCTTGGCCTCGTCGAGGATGGCATTCGTGCCATCAACCTGCGCCTGCGAAAGACGGCCGCCAAAAGGCGCGCGCCTCGCATAAGCGAAGAACGTTGTGCGGTTCATAGGGTGTCCTGGTGATTTTAGAGAAGCGAGTAGGCACGCGAAAGCGCGCCACCGGTTACGGTTGCGTTCATGTGATCTTCCTTTTGGAGTGGGAACGAAATCTCGAGTCGATTTTACTCTAGGCGCTCATCATCATGATTTGTGCCGCTTCAAGTAAAAATTCAGCAAGGCCTTGTTGACAAATACATCGCTGTGGTTGAGATCAACTCAACTAATTGGTGGGGGATTGCCGTGCACAGACTGCTTGGCCTGGATTTATTGCGCTTTATTACGGCTGTAGCAGTCATGATATTTCACTTAGCGTTCTGGTCATGGGCGATTCCAGGCTCAACGCCCGGGCAGGTTGTTCGCGGTGCTGTTTCCTTCGAAAACCTTGTTGCCTACAGCTGGTGGGGAAAATACGGAGTGGATATATTCTTCGTGATTTCCGGATTTATTATCGCCTATTCTGCGGCGAACAGATCATTGGGCGAGTTTTTCCGGTCACGGTTTTTAAGATTATTTCCAGCCGCCTTCGTCTGCGCAACGTTGACGCTTCTAATTGCAGGTATCATGCAGTTGTGGCCAGAGCCGCAACTTTGGGATCGATACTTTCGATCCATTACTTTCTGGCCGTACGGCCCATGGATCGATGGTGTTTACTGGACCTTAGGGATCGAGATATCTTTCTATCTATTCGTCTCGCTTTTCATCGCGATAAAGCGCTTCACGTGGCTTGAATATGGCACCTGGATTCTCGGCGGCATAAGCGCGGCGTTCATTTTTGCACGCATATTCCTCGCGACTAATTGGGTTGGCGAAATGGGCCTATCAGCGCGAACTGGACAGTTGCTTTTAGTATACCATGGATCTTCGTTCGCGCTCGGCACAACACTATGGTTCCTCTCATCGAAAGGTATCACCCTTCCACGGATCGCCCTTTTGTTGGTTTGCATCTTAAGCTCTTCGTCCAGCATCTATCTTGATGCAAGAGGAATCATCGGAGTAACGAAGATATCCGCATCAGCACTGACGCCTGTACTTGTGTTTCTCGGCGCAATTATTGCTTTAGGGTTGTCAATTTGGTTCGACAAAAGCATTTCTTTACGCATGTCTCCGCGCGTCGCAAACCTTATCCGAACCGCAGGTCTATCTACATATCCGCTTTATCTGATCCATGATGTTGTAGGTGCCTACATGCTGAGACAGTTGGTAAGCGCTGGTCTGAACCAGTATATTGCGCTCGTTACGACAGTAGTGATTGTTGTTGCAGTGTCGATGACCGCGCTACTAGTCGCAGAGGACGCATTGCGAGGTTATCTAGGCCAACGGCTTTGGCGCAAACATAAACATGCCTGACCGCTAGGCGGAGCTTGGCCACTCAAAGGCTGGCAGCTCCGCCAGAAAGTCTTCGATTGTTGGAATGTCACGTTCGCCGGCCTCCACCTTCGAAAGCTCAGTCAGCGCATAAGACCAGACCTGATCTCGCCAAGCGACGAAGGCTTGCGCTTCTTGCGCCCACTGAGGAATCGTCGAGTTGACGTAGCTGGCAAGCGTTGCTCCGCTATCGTACTGTCGTTCTGTTGCCCTGTTGTCCAGCATTGCTTGGGTGGCAACGCGATAGGAATCAACTGACGGCGCTACAGGTGGCGGGACATATTCAACGAACTTCTTCAAGTTTGCGTCCCACTGACGCTGCCCCTGATTGTCAAGGAAATCGCAATATTCCTCGTCGCTGATCTCTATTGCAGTTTCAGGAATAGCCGGATTGCGTTCGTAGCCATCGATTACCTCGACCTCGCCGATTTGCACCGGACTGCCATCTTCGCCAATGAGTAAGGACTCGTCTTCTTTTACATGATAGACGGGCTCTTTTCGCATAATTGGGATGGGCGGGTAGATTGCGTCGTTCGTAAAGCCAACGAAATCGCCTAGATCATCTACAAGAACGAAATTTTGCATCACGCAGCCCCTACCGCTAGCCAGTTTATACGGACGTTGACTGCGCCCGGGTTTGGCCGCACCGACACAGTGGCGCTCGCGGTCGTCAACTCGCCATAGTTAAACATGCCAACAATTCTCCCGGATGAAGTTGACCCCATGTCCCCGTCCAGCGCTTGAACTATGGGCGTACTAGCAAATGCTGCCGGGAACGTAATGACGACGTTGCCGCCTGCCGAAAGCGTCACTACACTACTGCCCATCTGCACCAGCATATTATTGGGCAATTTCCACCATCGTTGTGATCCGCTGCCGCCAGCCGACGCACGGGCATCCGTCCAGACCCCGCTAAGTGCAGTTTGCAGCAACACTATTGTGCCGTCAGAATGTCGCGTGTAGGGAGAAGCCTTATTACCGCTGACGAACCCATGAGTGACCGCTTGGTCTACACCAAGCGCCCCTAACGCAGCACGAGCGTCTGCTGTACTTGCAGCAGTAAATACGTTTCTACCTGCCGCACCCCCACCTAAAGCTGACTGAGCCGCACTCGCCGAATTGGCAGTAAGGAAGGTATTCATGAACGCCTGTATCTGGCGCTGGGTGGGCTGGCCCGCAGCGTCAAAGCCCAGTAGCGATGACGCAGCAGGAGCGAGCGTCGAAAGACCTGGCAAGACACCAGCGCGCAAAAGCCGGATCATCTCGCGTACATCTTGATCAAGCGTCACGTTGTAAGGCGTGAAACCGATAATGTACGCCGCTGCCGTCTGCGCAGGACCCTTATATTGCGTCTCAAGCGTCAACTGGGTTGGCGTAACAGTTTTGATGATTGTCGGAAAGCCGGAGTGCATGCCGAACACGTCGCCTGGCCGGATCGGACCATTGATGCCATCGCCCCATGCGGTCCCCTGACCTGTAACGACAGTGCCGTTGGCGGCAACGGTGGCGGTGCCAGTATTATAGAAGCTATTCGCCATTTTCAGCCTCGACTATTTCTTGCGGCTTAAGCTCGGCCAGCTCAGCTTCCAGCTCCTTCACACGCGCCTCGAGCGCCATGTTGAGCTGTGATAGCTGCGAGCACCGCATGCTTTTGACCTGATAATCGATCTGCAATTCGCGCAGTTGTGCCTCAGCCGACACCATGAAAGGTGCCGACTGTTGTGCCTGATTTGCCATGTGATGATTTCCCTTGACGCGCGATCAGCGTTTCCAGAGGAGGTTTTTGAAGGTGGGACCTGTGAAGGAGAATCTTAACTCATAACCGACAAGCACTTCTGTCTCGACGTACAACTGGTATGTGTTATTCGCCGCAGACGAGAGCGAAGGATCGATTTGATAAGTATCGATAGGACTGGTGGCCGTTTCACCGGTGCCTCCGGTCCCTCCGGACGGCGAAAGGTCTATGTAAGAACTACGATAAACCAAAACACCCGTTGTTGCGTTTCGAATGACAAGTGAAACTCTTCCTCGCGATCCGGCTCCGACGTACAACTGTAACGTTCCAGTAGTCGAAAGCTGAGAGCCAACGCCCGGCGGAACCGTAATTGTGGAAACGGGCCATGTCTGGACAAGCGCTCCGCCCGAGCCGGGGGGCACAGTCCATTGCTGCGAATACGCTGTACAAACACCCGTTGTCGTCTGTGTCACTGCATTAAAATCGAGGTTAGAGGTTCCGACTGTCAGATTGGCAATCTGCGCATTGGTAATCTGAACATCGGTGATCTTTGCCCAAGCAACCCGCAAATTGTCAGCGATAACGACCCCATCCTGAATAATAAATGGCCGCAGGAGCTGGTTGGCCGCCGAGTAGACATAGAACTGCGAAGCAAGGATACCGACGCGGTTTTGACCATTCGAAAGCGCCTCAAGAAAGATCGCCGCGGTTGCACTATTCGCGCCTGCACTGGCTTCTGCCGCAAGCACGACACGCGAAACAGCACCAGATCCCGATGCCTCGGACGATGCTCTAAACAAGCCACTTGCAGAGAATCGGCCTACTTGCGCATTGGTCTGCGTCAGCGCGTTGGCGACAGCCGTAACATCTTCACCAAGCACCGTGACTTGCGTTTGCAGTAGCTGCACAACGTCTGCATTGGCTTTGCCGTCTAGCTCGACAGTTAGCCTTGTCAGCTCCTGCACAATGGCGGAATCTGGCCCGACAGCGGCGTCAATGGCTTGGGTATAGCTTGCTGTTAAACCGCCTGCTGTCACCTTGAGTTCGGTGCGGATGCTTTCACGCTCGATGAAGTTGCCTGCGTCCTGATCGGCAAGCGAGTTCATCAACCGCTGGGCTTCTTCCAGAAGTGAGCGCGTATCGATGAACTCCATCGCATCACGCACCGATTCCGTCACCTCTTCGACAAGGCCGGGGAAATAGATATCCTCTTCGCCAAGAAGGACATTATCAGTGGTAACAACCAGCCAGCTTGACCACTCCATGGGGCGATTATTGCCGGACGCAACATATCTGCCACGCACGCCATATTGCACGTTCGGCAGAAGATTTTGCCCGATATGGATTTCGCCCTTTTCAGGAGTGTCAGTTCGTCCGGTATATATGACGTCAAGAGTCGAGGCCAACCTCACCTCAAAGATGACAGCGTCTATATCCTCCTGATCGCCATCCCATTGCAGCAGGATGCCAGGCCGACGCGCTCCAGATGAGTTGTCTCGAATTGGTTCAGCCCGTGCAGACCAATCAACAATTGGCTGCGGCTGCGGACGAACCACGCCAACCGGGCCATAAACCGGCGTCGTATAATCCGTTGACGGATTCCAATTATAATCGCTCGGATCGACTTCAGTCAGATCGACCACGACATCAAGATTGGCTTTATCGACAATGCCGTCGACTCGAAAGAGCTTCGTCACATAGCCGTTGCGGACTGAGGTCCATTCAACGTAATCACCCGGCTCCAACGTCCAGAAGTGTGGCGGAAGCGAGAACGTATGGCGCCGCGCGCGCTGCGCTTCTTCAAGCGCCGACTTCATCAGACGCTGAACCTGCGTAGGACGATAGACTGCGCCAAGCGATACGTCCGCCATCAGGCGACGATTGCCAGCTTTGATTTCGAGATCAGGACGAAACAGCGATGGCGCTGCCTTAGCGTTCCAGCCCTCGGCGGGATCCGGATACGTGGCCGCAATACCGTTGATCGTGTCGGCCAGACCGAAAAATGGAGTGAAGCTCTGGCTTTCGGTTGAAAGAATGTCGCCATCCGTGAACGAAGCGACCGGCAGATCAGGCGCGCCGAGGCGCATCTTGTATGTGCCGCCCGTTTCGATCAATCGGCCCTGGCACGCAGTCGCAAGGGCTTCGATCGCATCAGCAAGTTGCGCATTGACCTGAATTTCAAGGCCGGACTGATATTGGACTTCGGTTCCACCGCCTGGCGCTGCCACCTGCGCACGACATTTATTGATCTGTGCAATCCAGTCAGCAGCCGGAAGCCGAGCCGACGCCATATTCTGGACGCCATAGAACCATGATCCAGCATACTTGAAGCCAAGTAGCAGATTGTAGACCTGCACGGCGGGTAAATGATCGCCGTCCCCACCCCATGTCGCAGGATCGGCAAGCCGCTGCGTGCCATTTCCGCCGACAGAGCTGTCTAGCGAAGGATCATAGAGCTTCGCGCCGACCAGTTCGAATTTGTACTGAGGAAAGCCCGTGAACAGCTCTTCATGAATGCGCGCTGTGCAGATGACATAGGAAACGCCATATCCCACGCGCGTCGACTGGTATGGACGCTCTGCCGACGAAACACGGCTGGTCAGGAAGTTGTCAGCCTGCGTCTGTGTGCCGTCGTAAAACTTGACCCAAAGATAATCCTTGCCGTCCTTACGATACTCCTGAACAGGCACGCCATATTCTGCGTGCGACTGATCAGGCAACAGCGTGCAAGGTTCACCGTTTATCCAGACAGTGCCGAGACCTTGCGTCGGCAAGTCAGAGAGCGCAATGACCTGCGTAAAGTAGGCATTCGGCGTTTTGCCAGCATTGCCCCACGTGTTGGCATAGACGAGCGAACCAGCCGTTGCTGTACGTCCTAGAATAAACGAACGCGCAACGTCGCCGCCTGATTGCAGCTGGCCTTGCACCGAAAAAGATGGCTTGTCTGGCTTGCCTGCAATGGCGCTGGCGAGAAGGTTGAGGCCAATTCCCGCAGCTGTTTGCAGTAGGAATGCGCCAGCAGCAAAGGTTCCAATCGTCCACGACGAAATGGCAGTGAACGCCGCAGCGATCCCGGTAAAAATAGCCATCGATGTTTCCTGAAAACCTTACGGCCTTATGCGGCCAGTCGCTTCACGTAATGGCACTCGGCGGCATAATAGCCGCGGCGCTCATAGAACTTGCCAATTGCGGGGTTGCCGCCCAGACCGACCATGTGGGCCAGAGCGCAGCCCCTGCCCTTTGCCCATGTCTCGAAAGCGTCGATCATTGCAGCCGCGTGTCTGCCGCCACGATGGCCAGGCTCAATCCAAAGCATAATTTCCGAGGCAATACGAACAGGGTTAAATGTGTGCGGACCTGCATGCGCCAGAAGTGCACCGACAATCTTGCCGTCTCTCTCAAGAACGAGGCAGAGTGCATCACCGCCTGCGATGCAGGCCGAGATGACAGATGAACAATGGACCGCATTGTATGGAAAAGGATGGCCCGCGCTTTCGTGAAAGACCTTGGCCATCGCCATGACGCGGTGCTTGTCCTGGACGGTGGCGAGCCTGATCATCGCGACACCGTTTTTTGTAGGTTCGTAGGTGTTGGTGGCGCGGCTTTTACAGAAGCGATCTTGCCGCTCTTCCGACCCCAAAAAAACTCTGTCTCACCAACCGTCGCAACGTCCTGAAAGAAATTGTCCGACGCGTTGCGCAAGCGCTGACTGGCGTCAGACCGCGTATCAGGATTAGAGCGGGACATTTCCTGCGTATGAGAAACGCAAGTCAGCGTGATCGAGCCTTCGCCACCTTCTTCTGGTGTGTGGATATCAACGCTATCGACGAAGCCAACGAAGCGGCACAAGGCCAAAGCCGCAAGCTGGCGCGTCTCTGTCGAGAAGAGGCCGCGATAGACCTCAACCCGCGCTTGCTGGAGATCATAGCCGCGAACAATGTTCTCGACTTCCGGCAGGATTTGCGACATCTCAACCGTGACGTTCTGTGTCGAGATGCTTGACGTCGCGATAATATCGCTGACCTGAATAAGCGTGCCGGAGCCTTCGAAATTGCGCGTAACGGCGAGGCCGGTATCAGGGTTAAGCATTGGCGCGGACACATCACCAACGCCCGACCAAAAACCATACTGAAATGGTGCGCCAGCAGCATCGCGCGCCACTAGCCAAAGGAAGTCACGCGCCACCAGAAGCCGTTGCGATAGCGCGGCTTGGTTTTCGCTTGAGATATTGCGCATATTATCTGGCCTCTATGGCATCAAAGCTGATTGTGCCGCGCCCCGTCGCAAGATCCGCTGTTGACGAGATCGAGCCTGGCACGATGGCCATCAAACAGCGCGGACGAAGAACAGACACCGGCTGACCAACCGCAGCCAATGGCCAAAGGTGCGGGCGAATTTCAAAGAGAGGGGTTACGCCAGATGCATTGGCGGTCGCATTCTCGACAACGCGGTGAAGGTCATGTGCGCCAATCTGGATCAGGTCGCCTTCCTGCAAGCGAAAGCCTGCCGGTAAATCATCGACCGTCAGCGACTTGCGGTTTGCACCGAGCGAAGCCACTGCGCCCAAACCCGAAAACGAAGCAGGCGTCCACGAACCGCGCGGATAGGCTATTGGATAGCAGCGCGCCAGGTGACGACCATAAAACAGACGCCCGCCCTCTTCCAACGCGTCGAGGCGAGCGCGCCATCTGTCTAAATCATTCGGACGCAAGCTGACGGTCTGATATGAAGCGACCCAAAGCGGGTCGCCAATGTCTTTCACATATATCCGCCCGCTCGTACTGCCACTGCGCTCCTGGCGCCGCTTGATGTCGAACGCAGTAGACCATCCCGGCCAGTCGGCCAGGATGTCGAGGATTTCAGGAAGAGCCATTCTCTAACCGCCGAGTCTTGGAGTGATGCGCGGATTGGACTTGCGCTGATCAACGATAGAAGTCGTTCGACCTACGAAATCAGAGCTTTTGCTCCAATGCTGAATGCCTTGCGCAACGCCCTGCTGAACCATTTCCTGAATCTCGGCATTGCCGCGCGCGCCTGTGACATCGATCTTGAAGGTGACCGCCGTAGGCTGGTTCTGATTGGCAGGAGCCTGCAATCGCGGCACAGAGACGCCAACAGCACCGCCGTTAGCGTAGCCGCGACGCAATGCCTCCACCGCAGCAACGCCGCCGTGGCTTCGAACATCCCGCTGCGACCACACCACTTCGCCTTTATGGACGATGCCAGCGGGTTGATACTTGCCGCCAGGTCCGGTGTATCCGCCGTCGGAGAAGGGCCGCAGCGCTGGAATGGGTCCGCTTGCGGGAAGGCTAACGCGGCCACCGCCGCCGAAAAGGCCACCCAAAAGATTCCCAAGCCAGCTTCCTCCGCCCTTATCAAAAGCAGCGTTAAAGGCCATGTCGAGCAGCTTGTTTCCGACCTTGGACAAGGCATCCGCAAAAATGTCAGCGGCCTTCTTGCCTTGCATGAAGCCATCGACGATGCCGCGAGACAGGTCTTTTTGAAAGTCCGCCATTTCTTCCGCCTTGCGGCGAATATCGTCTTGCGTTTCACCAAGCTTAGCAGCCTCAACGGTCGCAACCGCGTACTGATCGGCAAGCGCAGCTATTTCTTGACGAAGCTTCTCGTCGATCGGCAGACCTGCGGCCTTTGCCGCATTGAGAAGTTCCTGTTCTGCACGCGCCCGCTCAACGGCATAGCCGTAATCATCAACGAGCGGATTAACCTGACGCTGGGCTTCGGTTTCTGCAACTATCGCTGCTGTCTGCTCAACGATGCGCTCAGTAAGCCGCTGGTACTCATTTTCACGTTCTTTCTTTGGCTTTTTGCCTTCGGCAGAACGTGACGCATTACCTGAAAGATTGGCTTCGGCGATGCGCTTTACCTGATCGTCGGTAAGCTGGACATTTTGCTTTTCAGCGTCTGTCCTAACTCTTGCTATCTCGTTTTCGAGGTCAAGCTGCGCTTTGCCGAGCTTCGCCCGCCGAAGCGCTTCTTGCTCATAAGCATTCCGCTCGCTTTCAATGCGATTACCTTCGACACGCGTGCGTGCGTACTGCTGGTACCCCTCGACGATATTTTTGTCTGGAGCACCTAGCTTGTTGCGAAGTATATCGGTGGAATCAATGGCCTGGCGCAGGACCGTTAGTAGTGGGGAGAAAGCGTTGGCAACCGCCTGGAAGTCCGGATTTGAGTTGGCCAGAGCAAATAGTGCCTGTTCAACTTCGTCCGCAGAACGTGTGCCGTTGTTCAGGCTATCACGAAGATCTTCAAGTTGCGCGATCTGCTGCGGAGACACAGTATCTTGACTGACGTTCCGGAGAAGGTGATCGAACAAGTCGATTACAGCATCTCGTGCATTTTCTATATCAGCAACGCCTATTGCAATGCCGCCCGAAAGAGCGTTTTTGGTCTTCTCGTCGATCTGCTGCGCCGCGCCCTCGACTGCATCTCCAGTCTTTTCTGCGGCCGCACGAACGTCCTCTAGGGCTGCTGCGTAAACCTTAGATGCGGCTGACGCTTCAGATGTTGAATTACTGTAGAGCGTCAATGCGGTTACGAGTGCACCGCCGACCAAGAGACCAACCGGACCAGCTGCTGCGCTCAACCCGTTGAATGCGATACCGAGGCTCGCCATTGATCTTGCGGCCAGCAACGCCTTGGTGAAATTAACTAGCGCGGCGCTACCGAGGCCGAGCGTCGAAATCATCTTGAGAAGCGACCGGCCAATAAGTGCGCCAGCAA
This sequence comes from Limoniibacter endophyticus, assembly GCF_014652835.1. Classification (GTDB taxonomy): domain Bacteria; phylum Pseudomonadota; class Alphaproteobacteria; order Rhizobiales; family Rhizobiaceae; genus Limoniibacter; species Limoniibacter endophyticus. The sequence continues at coordinate 216,782 of NZ_BMZO01000001.1, read as the reverse complement.
TCACGCCGGCAAGCTGCAACGCTACGTCGGCCGTCTTGTCGAAGTTGTCGGCCATGATGACCAGCGCTTCGCTGATCCTTGCCGATGCACCATATGCTTGATCTGTACTGCCAACATATTGCAGCATCGCGTTTTGCAGGAGCTGTATGCCATCGCCGATGGTTGCAGGCATGCCTTCGGCTTCGCGGCGCAGGCGCTCCATCTGCGTCGACAGCGCGCGGACGACGTCGTTGCCGGTAATCTTGCCCTGCTGACCTAGTGAACGAAGCTGGTTGACCGATACGCCAAGGCCCGCGGCTAAAGCTTCCGCCACTCGGCCACCCGTAGTGATGACCGTGTTGAGTTCGTCGCCGGATAACTTGCCGGCAGCCATAGCCTTCGAAAGTGCATTGATGACGGACTCGGCTCGCTGGCCTTTGGCACCAGAGATAACCAGCGCGTTATTGACAGCTTCAGTGTAATCCAGCGTTTGGCTTGTACTGTAGCCTAGTTCGCGCATTGCGGTGGCGTTCAGCAGATAACCTTCAGCGGTCGTTTCCAATGACGAATAGGTGCGTCGGGCAACGTCGCCGAGACGCTCCATCACCTGAGCGCCCTGCTCTACGCCACCGGCCGCGATCTGAACGCGACTGGAAAGATCGGTCCATGTGTCTGTCATCTGACGAACAGCATCAATGCCGAGTACAGCTGTCACGCCAGCAAGTGGCGCGGCAAGACTGCGAGCCATATTCTGGCCAATGCCATCAAGCCTACGGTTCGCGTTTCGCCAAGTGTTCTCGACTTGCTTGGCCGCCTTGGTGTTGATGCCGTGGATTTTCTGCAAATCCCGCTCAAGCGGCTTCATCTCCATGCGCATCACTGCGCGGAGTTCTTCGACAGTGACTGCCATAGAATTTCCTGCTAGTTGGGGAGAAACAGAAGGAGGGGCGATGCGCAGTACACTTATTGCGGCCTGCTTGGTTATTTCCACCGGGACCGCGTGTTATGCAGACAAGCCTGAAATCGCTGGATGCGAAGCAGTTGCGGTGTCGACGTTAAGGTCGCCGTCCAGTTATGTGCGAATTAAGACTTCGTATTTCGAAAACAGCGTTGTTGTTGAGTATGATGCACAGAACGGTTACGGTGCTCTTATCCGCTCTACACATCAATGCTTATTTCGTTACTACGATGGCGTGTTTACCTTTTCCCCATCCCGATCGGCTCGACAAGGCGGAGGTGAATTACTGGCGTATCTGGGGGCAGCGAATTCGGTTAGCGTCGACGCCAAGAGCACACAATTGAAGCCATCCATGGATGATGATCTTCTCAACTCATGTATCGAGATTATAATACACAAGAAGAGCATCGCCGCACGTCCACCAGTAAACGACATCAAGGCCAGTTTTATACGAGACGGAGATTCCAAGCCGCGCGCGGTCATTATACGGCCGACCAAAATTGATTCAGGCATGCCGCGCGAGACTACTTGTACAGGCGCGGCAAAGGACATTAAATCGGTCGCATTTGTCGAATAATCACTTCTTAACAGCATTCACCATCGCGATATGCTCTTCCCAGGACGGCGCCGCGGTTTCTTCTTCACCGCCGTTGGCCTTGATCCATCCATGCGCGGCAACTGCAAGCTCCCATAGCGTCATCTGATCGACTTCGCGCGGGCTAAATCCCATCGTCGCTCCAGCGCCGTAAAAGGTGGAGAAGACTAGCTTTCCGTCGCCGCTTCCGTTGGCGTCGTCGTCTCCACCGGAGCTTTTCCCGGATCGTCGTCCTTGTCGCCAGTGAGTGCCTTCAGGAGAATTGCGCAGGCAAGGCCGGCATGTTCCCACAAGGGGCGCGTATCAATATATCTCGCAACGGCGATATACGCGTCAGTCGGCGTTGTGCCGCCACCAATCAAGCCAAGTCGGATGGTTTCGCGGATATCGTCGACACGCCAATCGCCGCCAAAACTACGAAGCATGCTATAGACGTTGAAGTCTGCAATATAATCCGGATCGGCATCGCCGTGCGTATAGTCCGAAGGTTCCGGTCGTTTGGTTGCATTTGGCTGGTACGACATAAGCCGCGCCAGTATAGTTGCAGGGCCTGCCTCGCACTTCTCTTGCAGTTCACGAAGCTCGCCAATGGGGAGGCGAAACTTACGTTTCACCCCACCCAGAATATCTTCATGGGTTTGCGTCATCAGGTTGCATCAACCCATGTAATTTCGCCGTCGCTCGACAATGCAACAGTCGAAGTGACATAACCCTTGCCCTCTTTGGCGAGGCCGAGGGATGTCATTACGTAGTTGCCTTCGAAATGACCGCCGCCCTGTACGCCAGTAAGACCACCTAGCGTAACGCGAACTGGGAATGATTCACCTGCCAAAGTCTTGTCGCGAAGAACTCCGAATGAAACAGGATCCATTGTTCCAGCGCCGTTGATACCGGCGGAGAGCGTATCGACAGCACGAAGAACCCAGCCAGGAGCATTTGGATCTTCGCAGTTCGGCGCGGTGGCCTCAGTCGTCGTGGCTTCAATTGTAAATTCTTGCGTCGTATTAATCGTGCAAGAATGCGCCCACGTCTCGGGCGATCCACCATCCGAGAACTGGATGAGGAGCTGCTTTGTAGTTGCCATGATGTACTCCAGGCCGCTTATGCGACCGGCTGAGTGTCGATTGTAAGGTTGATGCGCGCGCGGTAGGTCGGCGGCGTGTCGCTGTAGTTGATGGTTTCCACGCGAACGCGATCGACGGTGTGACCATCAATCGTCATCGGTTTTTCGTGGAACGCGGCACGGATAGCCGCAGCGACTTCTTTGGTTTTGATGTAGGATGTACTGTCGGCCCAAACATCGATCTGCTGAGCCGTTTCGGTTCGGTCGAAGCATTCTTCATCGATCGGCGTTTCAACGCCAGGCCAAACCATCACATATGGATAGGCTGCATTCTGTGGAATGACCGAATATACACGCGCGTCGGCAGCAGTGTTTAGAGCGCGGATTTGTGCTACCAACGCCGCCTGGATGGCGAGACTTGGGCTAGTCACCTTTCACCGCCTGTCGCAATGAGCGACGAACTCCCTGACGAACCCTGCTCATCGCCCTGCGCTTGCGCGCTCGATATCCTGGATAAAAGAATGGATTTGGCGTTTTCTGGTGTTCGTTGCCGAACTCTTGAGCAAGAGCATAATCGTATGCGGGCGAGTTTCCCTTTTCGGTATTTCGCACAACGCGCGTTGTTGTCGGGCCGCCGGCCTTTAGTTCAACGCCCACAGTGCCATCGTCGAGCGGTTCGGTGCGTATGGATGCCGCGAGAGTACCGTCATCTTTCGGCGCAAGTGATCTTTGGAGCATGTTAATCTCTCGACCAGCAAGCATAAGGTCAGCCTGAGCACGCTTTTTGACTGATTCAGGAATACGACTAAGCTTGCGCTTTAGCCGTTCCAGATTCATGATCTTCATGACGCCTCACCTTCGACCACCAGCATTTCGAGATACGCGTTGCGTTCATCGATGTTGACGATTGTTTTGATTTCGTAGGTCGTGCCGGTGCGATGATTGCGCGCCTTCCAGTACGGCCTGACGCGACGGGTATTGACATTCGATCGAACCGTCAGAGTGTAAGGCTGGATACCCTGCATCCGGCCAGCAATTACTGGCTCACTACCCATCTTAGGCGCCAGACGTGCCGCATCGGTGAACGCGTCCTCCCAGCCCTCAAACGTGCCGCCATAGCCATCATCACCAGACACCAACTCGACAAACGTCACGCGCTCTCTGAGGCTTCCTGCACCGGACATGGCGTCTCCTGCGGTTTCGTAGTTCGCTCTGCCCGTCCAACATCAAGTGCCCTCGCCGCACACGCCCGCGTCACGTTGTACGTTTCGCCGGTTTTGTATGCGATGGTGACGCCGTAGCGAGGCGACCAGTCGAAGTTCGCCGTGAATCTGACCCATGGCATGGGCTACTCCGTGTGTTGCCGCCACACCCGATATGGTGCCAGCAGTGCCCGAACGTGGCGCGGAAGGACCGCATCGCCTGTTGCCTTGGGGTCCGGCTCTCGGACCTCGTAAAGATCCGCCGCGACAAGTAAGATCGCAGCTGTAATGGGAGGCGCTATTACAATGCCGTCCGGCAAGGTAGGCGTCGCACCTGTCGCGACGACCTCGCGATCTATGTATTCAGTAACGATGGCTTCAGATGCGGCCAGGTACAAACCCAGTTCAACGTCTTCATCATCGTGAAAAACACGCAAGTGTCGCTTCAATAAATCCAGGTCAACCAGCGCCATCATCACCACCTTCTGGCGGCGTTTCAGGATCCGGTTCTGGCTCCGGTTCCGGCGCCGGCGCTGGATTTAGATCGACGACTCCCGCGCCGATGTAGCTCGCCACCCGGCGCTTTCGTATCTTTGCGTCCGCCATCAATGGCCTCCTGTTCGGTAACGACATATCCGAGCGCCAGCAGCGGCCTGGCTTGCCAGTTCGGAAGATCGGCAATGTCACCCTTGGCCAACCGGCCGTACTCGCCAACCAGCGTCTTAAGTGCTCGGATTTTCATGATTTCCTCGTGAAAAGGGGCGCCGAAGCGCCCCATCAACGATTAAGGAGTTACGGTCGGATTGACGTCGCCGGTTACAAACGCTTCAGGTCTGTAAACTGCGAGCGCAAGACGCTCCTCAATGCGCACAGTGAACATGTTCTTTTCGAAGTCGTCGACGTTCTCGCTCGAAAGCAGAACTTCCACGTCCATGCGGTCGAAGATCTGCGCGGCAAGGTTGAATGCGCCGGTGAGGAACTCACCTTCACCCATTGCCTGCGTCTGAACAACCGGAAGGTTCCAGAGCGAAGGTCCAATCGGCGAATTGGCATTTCCGACAATGTAATTGCCGCCAAGATCCTTGGTCAGTTCAATCCGCGCCCAGTCGATCGGATTCAGAACGAAGCCGCTGGCTGGATACTCAGCCAGAATGACCTGAAGGATAGCGAGTCGGAGGCGGTCGATCGCCGTTTCATTGTCCGGAGCGAACTCAGGAGCGAACGCCGTTGCCTGCGGGACAATGCCATTTAGGTTCTGGCCAGTGCCATCGCCGTTGAGGATCTGGTTCTCTTCAATGAACTTCAGACCGTAAGTTCCACGGGCATTGATGTAGCTTGCAAGAGCAGGCGCGTCGTCAAGGATCTGTCGGGATGCCTTGAAGATATGCGCAAGAGTGCGAACGGGCGTGGTGAACAGATTGAAAGTCAGATCCGACTTTGGCTTCTGCGCGCCTTCCGCAACCGGGGCTGCGCTATTGGTGAAGCCGGTCTCCTTGACGAACTCCACGCTGGACGCCGAAGTCCGGCCGGGTGCAATCAAATCACGGATCGTAAATTGACGGTTAGGCGGCGCCACAATTCCCGCAACACGAGCGCCGGGAACAAGCGAAGTGCCGGCCGAACGGCCTGCACCAACAGTTGTGTTCGCCGACGTAATATCAGCGCGCTCCATGCCAACACGGATCGAACCGCGCCAGCCGCCGGAAACGTCCGTCGCCTTGAACTTGTCGGAATCAACAACAATGTCGCCGATATCGCGAGGCTCATTATCATTAGCGTGCTCGCGTTCGCGAGCTGCGCGCTTCTCCAGCTCACCAATCCTGGTGGTGGTGTCGCCAAGCTCCGAAAGGGCCTTGTCAACCTTGGTCGTCAGTTCGGCAGAAACTTCGCCATTGGCAGAAAGTTTCGTGGTGAAGTCGGTCGCAAGATTGCCGACCTGCTCCTTAATGGAGGCGAGCGAAGCGCCAAGCTCGCCAATGCGTTCTGCTAGTTCAGCCATGAATGGCTCCTTTTATCGAATAAGTGGTGATTTTGCTTCGGCAATAAGCCGGTCTAGGGCTGCCAAAGCAGCAGCATCCGTCTCGACGTCAGGAGCCCCCTGACCTTCCTTGAGGTAGAGCCGAGCGGCCCGCTCTGCCTCAGAGCCCGATAATCCCATCAGTCCCCTGATGCCGTTTTCGAACTCGCGTTTGGTGATTTCTTCGCCGGAGGCCATCTTGTTGGCCAACAATTGCGCAGCTTCTGCCTTTGCGGCGTTGGACGCCTTTACGCGGCGGACATATTCCGGCTCGGTGTTCGCGCCCAATCGGGCCAAGGTCTCGTCAATTGTGGCAATACGGTCTGCCATTCCTCTGTCCATGAGCGCTTCTGCATAGAACACCCTCCCCTGACCAAATCCGTCTTCGACTTTGGATTTCGTAACGCCACGCCCATCGGCTACGCTCTGCAAAAACCGGCCATAGGATCGGTTTACGCTGTCCTGAATGTAGGCAAGCGTGTCTTTGCCAAGCGGTTCGGTTTCGTTGCCTTCGACCTTGTGCTTGCCTGCCGAAATGTAGGTGCGCTTGACGCCAGCCTTTTCCAATGCGGCAGAAATATCGTCGTGTGCCGTGTAGACACCAATCGAACCTGCGCGCCCTGACGGCGTAACGACGATTTCGTCGGCAGACGAGGCGATCCAGTAAGCGGCGCTTGCTGCCAGCGAATTGACCTGCGCTATGATCGGCTTTTCACCGCCACGCAGTTTGCGAATTTCCGTTGCGAGCTCGTCAGTACCCGGCACCGAACCACCCGGACTATCGATATCAAGGACAACGGCCTTCACGTCATCGTTGGACAGCGCTTTATGAAGCTGGCGCTTGATGCCGGCATATGACGTTCCGCCGCTCATTGCGGAGAACAGGTCCATCCGGTCGGAAAGAACGCCATAGACCGGGATAACAGCAATGTTGCCATCTGTCTCAGCTATTTCCTTCGCACGCGCATCGGAAACGGCTGCTGCAAATTCAGGTGTGACGAGCTTGTCGCCCGCCACACGTGCCGCAAGAACATCAGCCAAAACGGCTAGTTTTTCGCGCTGAATCGCCCACGGCTCCGCCTCAAAGGCGGTCAGAATGTGTTCGAATTTCATGAATTGTCCTTACACGGCGCGAAAGGTGGCAACTAGTTTCGCGGAATCGCCGTCGTGTTCATATTTAACCACACAAGTCGCTCTTGGTGATGCAGGCACCGCGCACCCTTCAATACGCAGAGAAACGACGCCTTCAGAGGCAGCAGACCCTACGATTTTGACGCCAACATCGCTAAAAAAAGACGCGACTTTCGATAGCGCTTCAGGCTGAATTTCAATTATTGCCATGCCATAATCCTTATCCAGCGCTTGGCTGTGCATCATCCAGCGGCGGGCCGCCGTTGTGTCCGACCATGGACAGAGGCTGCATGGTGCCGTTGACGATCAGCTCGTCGCCGCCGTCCATCTTTGGCTTATTCTCGTAAGATCTGGCCTCGTTCGGCGTGTAGATGCCATTCTGGACCATCTTTTGCAGGAACTCTGCCCGCGCCTGGCTATCGCCGCGCAACAGACCTTCCATATTGAATTTGACGACAGTCGTTTTGCGGGTTCTAGCGTCCAGCAAGTCGCGGTAGATCGCCGATTCAATGCTTCTCAACATCGGAGTCAGGCACGTCTTGGTGAATTGCAGGATCAATTGCTCGATCCCGCTCCCCCAAGTCGTCGTGCCGCTCGCGGCATGGCCAATCATTACGGGTGGAACGCCGTAGATGCGGCAGATCTGCTCGACGCTGTATTGTCGCGTCTCAAGCATCTGAGCATCTTTTGGATTGATGGTGATCTGCGACGGCGTAAGCCCCGCCTCAAGTACTGCTATACCGCCTGCTTTGTCTGCGCCCGCAAAAGCCTGAAGTGATTCCGCAATCTGCTTGCGCTGCTCAACTTTCAGAACCTGATCAGACGACAAGATGATCGAAGCCATCATGCCATTCTTGAACATCCGGCCAGACGTTTTCTCGCCGGCCATGGCGTTGCCAATCACATTGCGCTGCGCCGCAATCGGAGAAAGCCCACGGTCGCAGCCAGGCATGACCAAGCCGCGAACATGGAGCATATCTTCTTCGCGGATTTTACGAACGCCGCCCTTCTTGCCGTTTTTGTACTGCTCGGTGACTTCGTAGTAGCGATTGTTCCGATCATCTCGCTTCACGTCCACGCAGAGCGGGTTGAATGGGTTCAGCGCTACCAGCCGACCGCCATTTTTCTTCTTCTCGGCGAAGAAATTTCCATCAAGGCAGAGGCAAAGCGCGGCCATACCCCAAAAATCACACGCACTATCATCTAGATTTGGAAGATTGTGCAGCAGTTCGTACAGCGGATTCTCGCGGTCAACCTCGACGCCATCGCCCTTATAAACATTGCATGGCAGCGTTTTCACGGCATTGGAAATCAGGTTCACGCACGCCCAGACAGCATCAAGCTGCATGGCGTGTTCATAGGTGACCGTCTCGCCGCTTGTCGTCGACATTCCAAAGAACGCGCGCCATGGACCGGATAGAAGCCCGAAAGGCTTCCCGACCCAAGTCAAAAGGCCCATGGGCACTCCTACCAGGTTATAGTGATCATGTTGTTGACAAAGTCGTCGATGTCGGCTTGTTCCGGCTCAGCCTCGCGAGCTTTAAGCCCAACGCACATTGCCGTCGCGACTGCGCCGTCGATGCGAAACCGCGTCTTGCTCTTGTCCAGTTTACGGTTGCCGCTGGCATCGGAGACGGCGATTGCATTGGCGAAACAGAAAGACAAAACAGGATTGTCGTCGTGCTTGAATCGCCGATGAATAAAGGACGCCTCAAGCGCCTCTACCGCTGGAGACATATCGCGATAACCCTGCCCCCACGGCACCAGTCGAAGCGCACCGTCGAATGGTTTGTCCTTCCCGTCGATATAAACATCGACACCTATTCGCTGGAACTCGACCAATAACTGCTCGATGCGCCAGCGATCGTATGCCAAGCCGCGGACATTATATGTTTCGCGGATTTCGGCGATGCGCACGGCGACGTAAGAGTAGTCAATCGCGCGTCCAGGCGGTGTTTCGAGCCAGCCCTCTTTCGCCCACAGGTCATAAGGAGCACGATCTCGCTTAGCGTGGTCAAATAGGAAGTCATTCGGCTTCCAGTGCCAAGCCTTCACCCGCTCTTCCCCTACCGCTGCCGATACTCCCACCAGAGATGTAAGATCGTGAACCCCCGACAGATCGAGCGCGAGATAGACATCCTCTCCATCAACGAGCGTTTCGCCAGAATGACACGCCTTCCACTCGGATCTAGGTATAAGCGGCGACGTTTGGTCCACGCGCTGATTCAGATACAGATTCCGAAAACTGGCTTCCATTGTCTTCATGCGTCCCGCCTGCACCGCAAGTGCCCGCAAGTCATCAATGGATCGGAAGTCATCCAGTGCCGGATTGGCAGCACGCCAAGCCGCCTCATCGTCAATATCAGCCTCGTCGTCGGCGCAATACAGGTGGACAAGCACCGTTCGATCGTTTGCTACCAAGCCGTCGTCAATCAGTTTCGACAGCGGATGCTCAGGATCGGGGGACTGTGTCGAAATAACGATACCAAGTGGCTCTTTTCGCGCACCTTGCGATGTATTCAATACTTCGTAAAGCTCTTGATCGCGTGCCTGAGCAAGCTCGTCATAGATCCATACAGATGGATTTAGACCATGCTTCGTTCCAGCCTCAGCCGAAAGTGCACGATAAAAGCTCCCGTTCGGCTTGTGCACCAGGGTTTTGGTGGAAGGGACAACCGTAATCGGCAAGGAGCCATCAGGCGCGAACTCAGGCTCCGCCTCTACAAGTTGGCGGGCAAACTTGAATACCTGACCGGCCTGTTCTCTATCCGTCGCCGCAGAGTATATCTCGCCATTCATTTCGGCAACAGGGCCGACAAGGTGAGCCAAAACAAGAGCGGCAATGAGCATTGTCTTACCGTTCTTTCGAGCGACGGAAAAAATCGCTCGCCGAACACGGCGCTTGCCAGATTCTGTTGGCGCATATACGTCGCGGATGAACTGCTTTTGCCACTCTCGCAGCTCAATCGTCCCGCCTTGCCCCTCGCCAGAAGGAACCCTCAGCAGCTCGATAAATTCAATGACTTTTTGTGCGCGGTCCAGCCCATATTGGTTTACGCCTTCTCCGCGCCTTGCCCAATCAGGCCGGCGAACTTGCTTGATTTTTCCTTCTCCGGCCTTGATAGACCCGCCCGCGCCTTCGGGTCCAGGCCGAGCCTGTCTCCCATCGCCATCATAAGGCGTGCAGCGTCACTGCGAATTGTAAACCAGGGGTTTTTTACAAGGCCGCCCTTGGCTCCAGGAACGAGTGGGGGTTCAGTCTTCAACGCTTCGGTGGCTCGCTTATGATCCGCCCACGCAACCGCATAGATCGCTATGCCGCCAGCGTCTGTGGACGCATATGTTTCCGGCGGCATAGCCGCCACAATCATCTCGAAACACTCGCGGGCATCTCCCTCGAGATAGTTCGGGATGTAGACGTCGCCGGTCGGCCTAACAGAAGGCGCGCGCTTTTTACGCTTGCCGGGGTTGCCCTTCAGCGCCTGTATTTCCGGCGTCTCGGGGCGCGGTCCTCTTGCGCCCATCGCTGCAAATCACCCTTGGAACACTTTTTGAAAACTTGCGGGATAACACGTTCTTGCCCGCCGCCGGTGCGCGACCCCCACGCCTCTGGACTTTTGCTAGCCCCCCGGGGTGATCAATCAACTGGCCAACCGTCCGGCCCGAAAGTCACCACGTCCTGACCAAGCTCCTCTCGCTGCTTCAGTCGGCTATGGCACGATGCGCAAAGAGATTGGAGCTCGCCGGACCAAAACAGTTCTGGATCCCCACGATGCGGAACGATGTGGTCGGCCGTGTCGGCGACCGTTACCTCTTCACGCTCAAGGCACTTAACGCATAATGGTTGCCTTGCAAACAACTCCTGCCGTCGGCGCTCCCACGCCGCCAGCTTGTACCAGCGGCGATAGGAAACCGCCTCGGCGCTGCGTAGGTCAGGCTGCTTCGGCAATGTGTTTGTCATTCGTATTAGCTGGACTGAAGGAGCCAAAGTACAGGTTCTCGGCCGTCTCCCTTGCGGTCCTTGCCGCATCAATGCTATCGTGGAGTCCAAGGAAATGACGTTTCCCCCGCGCGGATATCTGCGCCTTCCATTTCCTGTGCTCAGAGCTCCAATAAACGCCAGTAACACCGGATGAATTTACGCTCGAACGAGATTTATTGAAGGCGTTATCAGCAACCGACGCCGCCCTGAGATTAGATAATCGGTTGTCCGAACGAGCACGATTGATATGATCAATTTGATCGGGAGCATCCTCACCGTAGTAAATCATCCAAATGATGCGATGTTCAGCATACGACACTCCACGATACCTGACCTTGCGGTATCCATGGCTGCCATCAACACACCCGGCGCGATCGCCTGCACGTACAGACCTCCCATTGTCCACACGCCAAATAAGAACGCCTGTCGATGAATCATAGGAGAAGAGTCGCCTAGCCGTGACGATATCCATGCTCATCTCCTGTTCTCGGGTGAGATATGGTCTGGATGGCCCGACTCGAACGGGCGGCCTCCGCCTTCCAAGGGCGGCACTCTACGCGACTGAGCTACACCCAGGATGAATAGATAACCCCACGCCCACTAGCTAGGTGATCGCCGTGTGCTCACGACTGGGAGGTGCGCATCGTTGAGAGGCGTCCGGGGTCTTGTTGGGGTTGCGAGTAGGCGTGTATCGACGCCTCGTGTTAGTTTCTCCGCCTAAGCGGCTACCCTGCCCGCGTTCGCAGTGGGGATTCGCACCCCTTCACGCTCAAGGCGTCTGCGAACCACGTTTGCGGCCCGAGCAGGCTCTCGCAATAAACAAGTTGCGGCAGTCTCAACCGCACAAGAGCAGGAGACCGCCGCATCGCTCGTCGCCGGAGGAGGAGACAGCGCCAAGCGAACTGGAAACAACTCGACCCTGCGCAGGGTTGCAACGCATAGACGCGAGGCGCAGGACTTACCGAATTGGGTGAAGCAAGGAACGGGCGGGCATCCCCATCCTTCTCAGCTACGCTGCCTTGCCTGTGGGTGGAGAGGGTTCACCTCGCGCATCAAGTGCGCCGCAGGGTCTGCGCCTCTATAGTTACCCGCGCACTCAGCGGCTGCAACAAGTGCAGCATGGCGGCGGGTCCGTCGCAATAGCGCACGGAACAGTGTGGGGCCGGCAACACCGTTGCCAACCCCTTCACTATATATCCCCATGAGAACGTTGTTTTATGGACCTATGCGGCCAGATTAATTGCACGCATTAGATTATCATTGGCCGCCAGTAGTGCCTTTTTTCCACCCTTTCGTCGGGTGTATTCGGCTGACTGACCGATTGCTGACCCAACATCTGCATAACTCCTTGCTGTCATTGCTGCATCCAACACCGCCATGTCGCGATCTGAGAGATAGGCAATAGTCCGCGCCCATGTCTCGCGCTCCACCATGGCCGTTGAGATATCTTCCCATCCCATCGAGCCACCGCCTGCACATGTGGTTTTCTGCATGCCGAGAAAGCTGTCTGCGATCCGTTGCGCACCCGCGGGCAATCCCGGCGGGCAGATCGTAAGGGTGACCTTGCTCCAATCCGTGCGAGCATAGATAGCGTCTAACTCTGCTTGACACTCCGCAGCGGTTCGACGGCTAGCCCTTCCCTGTCCCTTCGATGGTCGATAGCGGCGTGGCTTTACGCCAAACACGTCGTTGAAGAAGTTGTTGGAGCGGCTCATGTCCTGCGGATCTATGTCGCCACCCAAAATACGCTCCTGCTCCTCGCTGGCACCAAGCATCGCACCGGTTGGCATCCTGGCCGAGTAACGCTCAAGCTTACCGTCGATTGTGTATCGATAGGCTGGTTCGGTCTGGTTGCCATCGCTGAAGCGCAGACGGCCTATCTTGACTATCTGCCCCTCGTCGTTGCGCTCGATTGTGCCGGACGCAATCTGTTTCTCGATCTCCTCGACAGAGGGCCGGATGCGAATGCGTCGCTCTGGATAAGCATCAACCAGATCTTCCGGAACGTTGTCATTCGCTGCCGTCTGCGGAAAATTCGTACTGATTGCTACCGGCTCGCCTTCCGGGCGCTTGTACCAGGCTTTGAGGCCGTCGCTTAAACTGCGATAGTTGGTCATGCTGGCTCCGATGCTAGAGCGGCGTTGATCATTGTCTCGTGACCAGCAAGCCAGTAGGCAACAGCGACAGGCCCGGCAATGGAATTGATTGCAGCCTTCGTCTCGGACGTCGGCTCACGCATCGCCTCTATCGCTGCGCGGGCTTCCGGCAAGAACGCCTCCCAACCTCGCTCGTCATTTATCTCGGATTTGGATATTGCCCGCGCCACTCGCTCAATCATCGTCATTGCACACTTCCCTACAATAGCCAGCCGCGAACAAGCTCAACAGCCTGCCTTGCAGCATCTTCTTCCGTGACCGCCCTGATGACGGCCTGCTTATCGAAGCCGAGAGCCGCCAACAGCGGATGTCTCGCCTCCTGCGCCGGCAATAGCTTCGCCTTGCCGACCTTGTTTTCGATCAGTCCAAGCCGACCCCCGAACATGTAGATGCGCAGATCATGTTCACCGGGCGTCATGCCCGCAGCGATAGCCTCTGCTCGGGCCTTCGGGCCGCGCTTGGCGGCGTTCTGGTCGCCTGCCAGGGTGAACATGCCCGGACCCACCGACCTCGCTGTGGCGGCGTATTCTGGTAAAGCTCGCAAGGCCCGCACCTGAGCCGCCTGTAGCTCCCACTCCTTCGGCAGAGCCGGCTTAGTGGTGACGCGCCCGTTTCTTGTTGTAAGGACCGTTCGTACGCCGTTGATGCTGACGGTCTGTCTTGTGGTCTTCGTTGTGTTGGTCATGACTGCACCCGGTAATGGGTGATCTGCGCAGGACCGGCAAAAGGATGCCAGTAGCTTTCGTCCGGCTTGTGCGCGTGGCCTCGCCAGTGTCTGACCGACTGTCCTTTGATCTCGGATCCGCAGGCCATCTTCACATCGACTATCGTGCCGAGCGTTTCTGGATATGGGCACTCATCGCTCCACGTCCATTCTTTCAAATCCATACATGCCCTCCTTCGTAATTGGTCACGCTCTAGAAGACCAAGCGAAAGGCAAAAAGTGCTACATCGATTTCGAAATTATTTTCGGAATGGCAAACTAGGTTGTTTTTTGACACCCCAAATTTTTCAAAAGTGCGCACTTCTCAAAACCCGAGAACTACGCACTGCGCGCAACACTGCGTAAGTATACATAGAGATACACTTACGCAGGTATTGCAGCGCGTAAACGCGCAAGTCTTTTTGCCATTTTCGAGACTTGCGCACTATAACTTGCGCAGTTGCAGAAACTACAACCTAACCCGCTTTTCCGGTTGTAATCCAACCCTGTGCATCGCCACAATTGACCGTCTTGACAGTTCCGAAGAATAAGAACATTTAAGGAACACAGAGCAAGAAAGCTCGTTATCATATCATCGAATTTCAAAGCGCGTTGCGGCCGCGCCAAGGGAGAATTATGCGGTGCGCAAACCAGAAACAATCGAAAGACTTTACCTCGACTTCGACGGCTTTTTCGCCTCGGTCGAGCAACAGGCGGACAAACGACTGCGTGGCAAACCGGTCGGCGTCGTGCCTTACGAAGGCGGTGTGCGGTCGTCGGTTATAGCCGTCAGCCGCGAAGCCAAGATGTTCGGCGTGAAGAACGTCATGTCGGTTGTCGATGCCAAAAAGCTATGTCCGGACATGGTTCTGGTCGTGCAAAAGCCCGATCTGTACCGCCGCGCAAACAATGCCATCCTTGCTGAGCTCGAAGCCATCATACCTATCGACGCGGTAAAGAGCATCGACGAGCTTACGTGTGTGCTTGACGACGAACAGCGCGCCGATCCGGAATTGCTGACGTATCGCATCCGCGCACGGCTTCGCGAAAATATTGGCCAGTTCATCACCTGCTCCGTGGGCTATGCGGCCAATCGGCAACTCGCAAAGATGGCGTGCAAAGCGGGTAAAAAGAGTGAAGGACGGTATGGCAGCGGCCTAGCGATATGGCACCCGCAAGAAGCCGAACAGCACCTGTTTAAGGTAAAGCTCGATGACGTGCCCGGCGTCGGCAGCAACATGTTCCGGAAGCTGATGAGGTTCGGCATCTACGACACCGAGATGCTTTATAACACGCAGCCGAAGCAGATGCGCAAGATATGGAACAACGTCACTGGCGAGCGCCTCTGGTACGCCCTGCACGGGTATGACATCCAGGCACCAGAATCGCAGCGCGGCGCATTTGGACATGCGCGCGTCTTGCCGCCAGAGGCGCGGTCTATGACTGCCGCATATGAGATAGCCCGCCTACTGCTGGTTAAGGCTGCTCGCCGGTTGCGTCGTGAAAACTATTACTGCTCCGGCCTTTGGATTTGGCTGTCGCTCCGGCAAGACGGATGGACGCGCACGATGAAACTGCCGATGGTCAATGATGACCAGGCGGTGCTTTCAGCACTAAAACAAGGCTGGGATATCGCCTTGCGCGATTTGGGACGCACCACGACACCATTCCGTGTCGGCGTGACGCTGGTGGACCTCACGCCAGCTGGAGAGCGCCAGACCGACCTTTTGTTGGCCGATGACGTCGAACGTCAGCGTTGGGAAAAAGCAAGCGCTGCTGTCGATGCGTTGAACAGCCGCTATTCCGGCACTGTCGTGTCGGTCGGTGACTGGAAGCCTCCAAAAGGCGGAAATGTTGGCGGCAAGATCAGCTTCACCCGCATTCCATCGGCAGAGGATTTCTGGTGATGAGCAGGAGCAACTGGAAGGCCGAACTCCAGCTGCGCGACCTCGACGGACATCAGAAGCTTGAACTGACATGCAAGGAGTGCGGCCACGTCCGTACTGTCGTCGTCAGTGATGCGATGGAATCCATGCCAGGCTGTCAGCTGTACCTTGACGAGATTGAGTCACGAGCAAAGTGCAAAAAGCGTGGATGCAAAGGCCATGTAAGGCTAGCATTGCTGAAGAGCCGCGATACGAGTGCGTTTGTTGGCGGATTGGCTTGAGAGGAACGAGGATGTGCAATCTCTATAACGTGACCAAAGGCCCGCAAGCTATTCTCGAGTTCACGCGGACGATGAACAATCGCACGGGCAACATGGAGGGCGGCAAGGTCTATCCGGACTATCCGGCGCCGATCGTTCGCGAAGGCGCAGAGGGCCGTGAGCTTGTGCGTGCACGTTGGGGCATGCCAACCCCGCCAACATTCCTTAAAGGCAAGCACGACAGCGGCGTGACAAACATCAGGAACACCACCTCGCCGCACTGGCGACGCTGGCTCGGTCCGGAAAGCCGCTGCGTTGTGCCGGCCACGTCGTTCTCTGAATACGGCAAGGTTCGAGGTCCTGATGGCAAGCTGCCATTGCATTGGTTTGCGCTGAATGAAGACGCTCCGCTGTTCGTCTTCGCAGGCATCTGGACGCAATGGACTGGCAAGCGAAAATCAAAGGAAGAACCTGCGCAGCATGAGATATTCGCGTTCCTAACTACCGAACCCAATGCAGTGGTTGCGCCAATCCATCCTAAGGCGATGCCTGTGATCCTGACGACGATGGAAGAAATAGACGTATGGCTCCGCGCTAGCTGGGATGAAGCGAGAGCGCTACAGCGTCCGCTTGCAGATGATGGGCTTGTTATGATTGGAGATGCGGCTTGAGCGACGAACCCGGCACAACATCAAAGACACCATCTGGCCTTTATGAACACTATTGCGAACATCCTGGCTACAAGGAATGGGGCGCTTTCGGCTACGGTCGCGGCAAGCCTTCTTGGTTCTGTTATGAGCATCGCGATATGGGCGAAATGTTGCTCGGTATGACGCGGCGGAATTAGTCTGAGAGAAGCCCGAAACGCATGCAGTTAGTTACGAGCCTGGCGGCCTCCCTATTGCCAGCAAGCTTGCCGCCGTCCAAGCGCATCACTGTCAGTCGACACCAAGCCGAAGCCATGTCTGTTTCGCCGGGGTTAGCATTGGCCAGTTCGAATATCTCGTCACGGTCGGCTTTGTTTCTGGCAGTGGCGGCTTCCACTCGCGCAACTTGCCGAGCGCGTGCCTCGTACTCACCCCAGAAATAATATCCAACGAACGCGATGACTGCGATGCACGCAGACGCTACCAGTGCTTTCATGCGGATGCCCTCTACCCAAGACATGCATAAAGGAAGGCGTGTCAAACATAAAGAAAAACCCGCCACCTCATGAGAAGTAGCAGGTTATAGGTAGTTTTATGGATTTTTCGTATAACTATTTAGGCCAATCCTTTGGTCGGTATCCTTCGTCATATGCCGTCATAAGCATCGCAACGTGCGTCGGTATCGGACGCGGGTTCTTGTCGCGCTCATAGGTACTGACCGTGAGCGCGGCTGAGTATTGCAGGACATGCGAAAGCTGGGCCTGCGTAAGGCCCAGCCTCTGTCGTATGGCACGGAATTCAATGTTGGTCATTTGACGGATAGCCATGCACTCCATCAATGTCGATTCCGTCATTTGGTCAAGATTGCGCGTTGCTGTGTTGTGCGACCAGACCGGGGTAAGGGTCGGGAAGCGGGGTGGGTGGGGTTAGGGTTGGGAGGTGGTGGCTAAGACGCATTCAAGTGCATCGGACGCTTTTGAAAGCCCGTCCAAAAACTCCTGGTGATTGCGTCTGATCTGGTCTGTATCTAGCTTTTCGAGAGGCTTACCGGAGATCAAAGCCTCGGCTCGTTCATCAAGCCCGATTGCCTTTAATCCGCATGGGGTTATCTCAAACCCGCCGCCGTCAGAACCAAAACTGCATCGCTCAATCCACATGCGTTCTTCCATGCGACTCATTACCAGGTACTTCCCGCGCTGAGTGACAGCCATAGCCTTGTAAAAATCACCGCACCGGAGCTTCCCAAGATCACTAGAGGCGAGAGCTTCAAGCGCCCGCCTCATTGCTGGTGTTGGCTTTGGGTCTGCCATCTTCCCATTCCTCTCGTTGTGTCTTGCGGGCCACGCGAATACTCAGGGGCGCCGTAAGCGTTGGTGTGGTTTAGGCTGCGTCGCCGGTGGCTTTGGCGATGGCGGCTAAGGCGTCCAAGGCTTTGTTACCGCAGTCCTCTAACAGAGCGGGTTTCGGTAGCCATTCGGAGTGATTGATACCGGTAGGGCCGCGTTTTGGGTGAAGCTGAAAAGCGTCTCGGTAAAATTCTAGCGCTGGCGTCGCTAGATCGTTGAAAGCGACGAGCTTGTCTAAGCACCGCGCTACGGCGTTTATGTCATCGTCCCAATCGAGAGGCTGCTGCCGTAGATAGGCCAGAAGATCTCTCGCCAGTTCAAGATCGGTCTTAACGTTCTGCATCACGCCACCTCCCGAACCCGTCCGGTCTGTTGACCGAGGATCATGATGGCTGCGACAGCGGAGAAATCGTTCGCTGCTTTGGCTGCGGGGACTATGGAGCGGAGAACATCGAGCGTTGCCTTGTCTGTGGTGTAGCTCTTGCCGTTCATTTCGAAGGTCTGCGTCATCCCATTCTCCTCAGTTGCGCGGTCTCCCGCTGTTTCACCGCAACCAGATCAGGCAGAAGCCGTCTTGCGTGGTTGGTGCATTATATATAGGCCAATTAGCCTACTAAGTCAATTAGCCTAGTAAAGAAATAGGGGCCGAAGCCCCTCTTTTTTCACGCCGCCCGCATGAACGTCGTTACCTTCCTTTGTATCGGATCTCGATCCTCGACCTTCTTTAGCATTCCTTCTTTCGTCAGAGCCTTAACTACGGCGACGACCCGGCGCTTTTCGGTTTCGTCCTCCAGATCAAGGTCAAGCGCGTAGGCGACAGCCTTGCCGACCCAATCCTTCGCCTGCGGCGCTTGTTTATAGGTTCCGCCATTGACTGCGCCTCGGATCGCTTCGCGCTGCTCGGAGGTCAGCTCTTCGATCATCTCTTCAGCGGTTGGCCATTTCCATTGCGCGACGACCGGCGCATGGTCTTGTGGCTGCGCCAGCCCCTGTCCATTTCCAAGCGCCACGCTATCGAGATGGCGCCAGTCAAGTGCATGCGATAGCGGTGACAGGTTGCTCTTGCCATATGCGACAGAGAAATAACCGAACCGATCCGCCTCATTAAGGCCCGCTTCTTTCGCCTGATCTGATGACATGCGGTTGAGAACGCGCACCGAGCGAGCCGCACCAATCAGCGACACCGCTCCGCGAGCGTCTTCGACCGTCGCCTCCCGATCCGACACCTTGCGCAGATGGTGGACAATATCTATGGCGCAATTTGTCTTGTCGGCGATTTGCGCCCACAACTTTGCAACCTTGTCGATTGCACCGTTGTCGTTTTCGTTGACGCCGTGCGTGGAAACGAACGGATCGACAATCATCACGTCGATCTTGTAGCGCGTGATTTGCTCGACGATGGCCTCGACAATTGGCTGCTGCATACGCACGCCGGCCTTCTTGTCTTCGACAGCGACGACAAGCTCCTGCTCGCGCCCGCTATCCAGAAACAGATGCCCCTCAATGTCTTCTGGTTTCAAGTTATACCGAATACAGGCAGCCATGATGCGGCGCTCCATTTCGTCGCGCGGATCTTCTGCATTGAAAACCCACACATTGAGACGGCGCTGTGGCTTTGTCCCAAGCAGCGGCTTGCCGGATATCATTGCCAGCGCTTCGGCGATGCTGAGCGATGTTTTACCAAGCCCACCAGGCGAAACGGTCACGGATACGTACTTGCGGATCAAGTGTTTTCCGTAAGCAAACTCGCGGCGCGGCAGGGTTTTCGGGTCGATCCATTTGAACGCAGTGGCGACGATTGCGCCCTGCGGCTCGTTGTCGTTTTCGGCTTCTAGGTCTACGCTTTCCGGTTCGCTGCTGTCGTTTGCTGCATCAATTGCGGCGGGCAATGCATTATTCTGCATAGTCTCGACGCGACCCTTCGCCAGGCCGTTCGCAATCATGCGCGTGATATCCACCAGGCGCGTGTTGTCCTGCGTCACGACGGTTGATTCCGGTATCGACCGGGGCTGCGCCATGCCAGCCTTTAGCCCGTTCTCGATGGTCTTTGCGCAGCGAACCCAGTCCCGGCCCCATCCTCGCGCCACGTCTTGCAGCAAGGCACGTGCCTCGCTTTCCGACAGAGCTCCCGCACCGACGAAAGTGCCAAGTGCAAATGCAGCATCATTGAGCGCGTTATTGCGACCACCCATGGGCGTCGACGCAAGGTCTGCTAGCTCCTTGTTTACAGCGGCGTCAACATAGGCGTTATTGGTGACTGGCTTAAGGTCGTACGTTGTGCGCTCCGGAGCAGACTTGGCCAAAAGCAGGTCTAGGAGCCACGCAGGCGCGTCTGCAATCTCGCGAGTATCATCGAGCCATTTATATTCACGACCGCCGCCCATGACGCTGCCAGCGGCCAACACGTAGCCGCCTTCGGAGCGAATATCGACGCCTGCGCCAAGTGCTCCGCGATTGCGCGTGCCTGGTACGTATTTAAAGTAGATATGCTCACCGCCGTTTGGTGAGACGACTCGCGCGGTCTTTGGCAGCGGACCATGTTCCGCCACCATTTCATCGAGCCATTCGAAGCCATTTGCTCCGCCCGGCTTGTTGTCGACGTCCAGCACGAAAAAGCCCGTCGCCGAGCCGGTAGGCAGGCCAATGGCCGCGTCTGGATATCGCTCCTCCCACCACTTGCGGATAATGCGCTCCATCTTGGTCGCGCCTTTGAAGCCGTTGCTGGTCTTCGGGGTTTTTGGCGCAAGGATTTCGCCTGTGTCTGGATCGATTTCCTCATGCGATCTACATGGAAAAACCGGCCAGCCTTGGGCGGCGTAGGAAAGGGCGAGATTAAGATGCGACAAGGATGGCCTCCTTCGTGTTGTCGTTTGCCGCTTGACGTGGCACAGTCGAGTAATGCGTCATTGGTTCAAAACTCCTGTCGCAATCTGGGTCGGCAGCAACACAAAGCGCGTCGTTACGTCTGTTGAAGAAGCGGCCCGATTGATCTTGGAAGATAAAGGTTGGTCCGCCATTGACACGATGGCGGCACGAACGGCGCTTCTTGCAGCTATGGAAGGCGGCTCGATCGATGACGCGCATCGCGAGTTCGTCCAAGCTGCCAAGAAGGCGGGCTTTCTCGCTGATTAAAAAGGCGCCTCGCCCTTCGCGATAACCGATCGAAGCCGATCGGCACTGCCTTGCCATGCAGCTTTAACGACCATACGCGCCTCCTCTTCGCTCATGTCTGCTAGATCGGTTTTGCCAACCTGCTCAAGGTAGCTACCGACGGCATCTATGCCGCCGTCGAGAGCCTGAAGTTCGTACGGATCGAACCGTCGCACGTTCTTGATGTGCTCGACGATCATCAGGCATTCCTGACAAAGAAAGCGCGGATCATCACCGGGACGGCGAAGCTCGCCGATCCCGATTCCAGATGCATGTTTGCCGCAGCAATGGCATACAGCAGGCGTGTTGTTTACGTGTGAAGGCGTGAAGGTCATGGGGACAAGCGCTCCCATATATTGCGCGTGTATTCTTAAGCTGGCATCGTCCCTACCGATTGAGGGGTGGAAGATGCTGCGTTCTTGGAGGCAACTGCTTTTCGCTGTTGCGGTTTTTTACATTGTCACAATGGTCTTTTTTGTCTGGCACCGATCAACTTGCGGGGCGTTCGTAGCTTGTTTTTTGGTTAGCTATAATCTCTTTGGCGATTTCGTACTTTTCACATGGTTAGAGAAGTATCAGACCCTTGCGGCTGGAGTGTTGGCTTTGGCGGGTGGCGCGGCGACTGTTTATGCGGCTCACATAAACACAAGGCACTTGAAGGATCAGGCATTTGTGAATCTTCGCAATGAGATTATCGCAGACGCCAATTATCTATCTGAGTTGTTTCGCAGGATTAGCAATGCGTATGATAGCAACCTTCCAGGCATGGTTGATGGCTGGGATAAAGCAACCACCTCCATCTATAGTCTTTCAAAGGTTCACCGCGAATTTGCATCAGATTTAATGTCGCTGCATAATTTTCTTAGTACTGCTGATGAAAATTATCCTTCCCTATTATCCCAGTATAGGGCTGCATCGGCAGTTGCTAGTCATGTACTCGACGACATAGTGGGCCACTACGAAGACTCAAAATCGCCCTATCATCGAAACCCCATTCCTGCGACCACTCCTTTGATTCGCCAATTGCGCACTGAGTGCCTCCTTTACCGTACTGCTTCTAATAATGATAAGGCCAGCATCCTCAGAGGCATGGACCCTATGAATCGCTATGTGACATTTACTGATCAAGAAAAGGCACGGATATTGGCGGAGTAATTTAGGTTGATGGCATCATGCTGCCTCACCAAACAATGATAGCTGAGGTCGATTGTCATTGGCCGCAACGGGCATTGGCGCAGGATCTGCCGCTATCTGCTCTTGTTCAAATTCAACACAGACGATTTCACACATTGGCGACACACCCTTCCAATCGTTGATGTAAAATGACGTGTCGATCCCGCATCCAGATTCAAAGTGAAGCCCGGTTAGTTCTTGAAACTTAACCGCCTTGCCATCCTTCTGGCGCTCGTAGTTCTTACGGCCAGAATAGTTGAATCCGGCAGACATCTGCGGGACGATGAAACAACCGTAATCTGCAAGATGCGCCGCAATGTCGATGACGTGAAATTCGAAATCCTCACCGGTGTAGCGCGGACTGTTCTTTTCTCGCCGGATGTTACCGAAAGGTGGGTTGCTTATGGCTGAGTCAAAGCGGCCTAAACCCATATTCAGCACATCCAGTACGTCGGCTTGAATCCATGTCGCCTCCGGCAGCAGTTTCTTGCCAACCTCGATATAATCAGGGTTTCGCTCGACGCATGTGATCTGCGGACGGCTGTCATAAAAACGACTGCGCTGCCAAACTGCGTAAGACAGCATGCCGATACCTGCACAAAGGTCGATAATCCGTCCACCGCCAGCGTCTATTGCAAAGTCAAAAGCCATATCAAACGGCGTGAAGAACGCGCCAGCCTCGCCGTTGACGTGGTTAGCCCCTTCATTCCAGTTTCGATAGACGAATTCCTTATCGTCTTCAGTCAGCACGTCTTTGGTAAGAAGGTCGCACGCTTGAGCATGCGCCTTCGCTTGGGCTTTAGTAAGCTTCGCCATTAAGCGACCCTCGCCTGAACAAGTGAATTATCGTTCGCCGCTTCAAACTTGCTGACCTGATTGCCCCAAGCGGTCCATCCGCTCCATGCCTGACGAGCGAAAAGTTCTAAGTAAGGGCCGTCAACTAAGCGCTCGATTCGCTCATACTGCTCGTCCGGTTTTCGGCTATGCTCACGGCGTGGCGAGCGGATCAATGACCTTACTCCTTTACACTGACGACGTGGCTTGCCGCGCTTGAACAGATGGCAGATTTCGACTTCTTGTCGTGTCCAGTATCCCATTCCCATGCGGCCCTTGTCCCAAACGAAGGCCACGCTCACGGGGCGGAACCCCCAAGCCTCGGCGACGTCGAACGCCTCGCGCTGTAGGTGCGACACGGTCCACATGAATAACAGGCAATCCTTCGCTGCCACCTCGCCAACCGGAAGCGCTTTGATGTCAGCGAGAGACATGACGTCGTAAGGCTGAGCGCCGCGGGCCGGTGCAATATCTGTTTTGCTATAGGTTCTGAACGCCCACGGCGGATCAGCAAGGATCGCGCCGTAGCGCCCTTCTGGTAGCGTATCCATTTTAACTCCTCTGGCGCTGCACTAGGCAACACCCCGCGATGGATGGTATTGTTCAAGTATTGGCAACAGGAACCATAAAATGAACATTGGATATGATGATTTAGGGCAACCAAAAGAGCCCGGCGAATACAGGTATAATGGCAATACCTACGAGGCAAAATCGAAACACATTGAAGCCTGGCAAGAAGACGCTTCAATTCGCTTCCATGTAACCCAGTTTGGCGCTCTGCAAGGACCAAAGCGATTAATTCTTAGTTCGCGTGTTTACTAACCCTGCCCACGCCAGACCGCTGGTTATTCGGTCTGGCGTATAATCAGGCTTTATGCGGGTTGGCGTATAGTCAAGCCGCCCTCTTCTCTTCCACGACCGCAAACCCCGGTACGGTTCGCAGCCCTGCTCGCACAGCTTCGTCAGCGATCTGCTGCACCAACTGCTCAAACCGCTCAGGCGCACGCTCGTAGGCCCAGTCCAAGGCCGCGTTTGCATCCTTCAGTTCAGCAATCCAGACCGTCCGCAAGCCGGTGCCAGTCGTTGCAGCCTTATCCTGGCGACGAGCAAAGCGTTCGACCTTCTTGGCCTCAGCCAGCAACTCTTCCGCCTTCTCGCGCTCTTCCAGATTGCCAGATGATGCACGAATGGCCGCTTGCGCCTCGGCAGCAATACGATCAGCCTCTTCGCGCGCCTTGCGGGCTTCCTCAGCCTTCTTGCGCTGAACTTCAGCTCTCCACTTTGCCAGGATGTCGCCTAGCGCTGCCTTGGCGCGATCGACCTTGCCTTTCTTCGGCTGGACGTACGGATTGAACTTGTCCTGCACCGCAGCGACCTTATCGTCCCACGGCTTCTTTTCAGCCTTACGCAGTTCGTCAGCCTCTTTGCCGGCCTCATGGATGCCATCATACAGCTTGGTGACTGCGTCGTGCATTTCCTCCGACGTGATGGGCTCACCATCGGCCCAGTTCTTCGCCTCTTCGTAAAGATCGTCGATCTTCTGGAACACTTCGAACTCTGGCGGCGCGCCGTTATGGCCAATCGTTGCTGCTTCGGTCATTTGTAACTCCTCTGTGGTGTGGTGGTGGTTGGGTCAGCGCGGTTGATTGTTGGTGGCTTTAGCTCCACACCAATCTTGCCCCTTACGCACATAAAGCGTGATGACCCAGTTGTCGTCATATGTAGAACGGACGTGTTCAATGATGCTGCTGACGCTACCCACGCCGCCTTTTTCTCCGTCAATTCCATGATCAGTCGCGTCGTAAAGCGTCAGATCATCCAGAGGCAGTTCAATTGCACCAGTATTAGTGTTGCGCGCCACTATGATTGCATGTTCGCTACTCATCATTATCTCCTTCAAAATGGAATATAGTCCTCATCCATTTCGTGTCCGATCCCGCCTCGGTATGCAGGCTCGTTGTCATTGGCTGCTTCCGGCGCATTGTCGTTTGCAGCACCGGCGCGGTGGTCTTTCACCTCCCAATATTTGCCGCTCGGCTTCACGCTGATTTCGGCAGTCGTCAGTAGCTCGCTCTGCCGCTCCAGCCACTCCATCACGGTTCGCGGAAACGGACGCTGACCGCCGTGCTTCGACCAGAACCGATCGGCTTTGCTGCGGGCGAAACCTTCGTGCGCCGGGCATAGCCATTCATTGATTGGCGTAAGGCCAGCCATATATGTGCACTTCACGCTGTCCGGCTTTCCGGCCTTACCTTCGTGGAAGTAGAATGACCGCGAATTGACTTTGCGCCATTCTGCGTCAGCCACCGACACAATCGGCGCGTCAGCTGCGTGGCGGGTTAGCTTTTCGTCCTCGTTAGGCGGGAAGTCGTAACCGCAGCACGGACATTTCATCAGCGAGATATGAACCTTCTCGCCACAGCCGCCATCGTCCTGCGGGCAAATTTTGATTGGCGGATCGCCATCACCTTTGCTCGGCGACTTCGGCTCCACCATATCGACCGGGCCGTGACGATCTACCAGCTTTGCGAAATCAAGCACTAGGCAATTCGGTTTCGGGCCAGCCTTGATTGCGGCGATGCGTTCATCGGCTGTCGTCAGAGGCATGCCCTTTTTGTAGAGAACGCGCGTGCCACGACCAGCCATCTGAACATACAGTGCCAAGGACAGAGTTGGGCGGCAAAACGCAATTAAATCAACGCCCTTATGGTTAAATCCCGTAGTAAGAACTGAGTTATTCGTCACACACTGGATCTTGTATGATTTGAAATCCTCAAGGATGCGTCGACGCTCTTCTTTTGGCGTGTCGCCGGTCACAGTCTCGCACGTAATTCCTCGGCTCCGGAACTTGTCTCGCATGTCGATAGCAGCATCGACACCCGCACAGAATGCCAGCCAGGAACGACGGTCAGCGCCCTTCGCAATGATCTCACTGACTACCGCATCGTTCAACTCCGGTGTGTTGATTGCCGCTTGCAGTGCGTTCTGCTTGTAGTCGCCACCGAGCCGGCCGACGCCTTTCACATCGTATTCGGTCGTGGTCGGCTTGCTGGTCAGTGGCGTCAGGTAACCGTCTCGGATGCCATCGCCGACGCCGTATGTATAGACAACTTCGTCAAAGAGACGGTCGTCGCCTTGATCCAGTCGACCGCTATCCAGCCGATATGGCGTTGCCGTCAGACCCAAAATCTTAAGATCAGGATTCACTGCCCTTAGCGCATCGATGAACTTGCGATACATCGTATTACTGTTGGTCGGAATAAGGTGGCACTCATCAACCATCAGAACATCGATATGGCCGATTGTCGCCGCCTTGTTATGAACCGTCTGGATGCCGGCAAAGATGATCTGGCTCCGTGCGTCCTTCCGCCCAAGGCCTGCCGAGTAGATGCCGGCCGGCGCGAACGGCCAGATTCCCATCAACTCCAGATAGTTCTGCTCAATCAGCTCCGCGACGTGCGTCACGACCATAATGCGCATGTCCGGCCAGCCCTGTACGAGGCGACGGATTAGTGACGACATAACCAAGCTCTTGCCGCACCCTGTGGCAAGATCGACAAGTGGATTACCTGGCTCGCGCGTCCAATAGTCAAAGACTGCATCCTCTGCGTCCTGCTGGTACTCTCGCAGCTGCAAGGTCACGCCGCCCTCCGATATTCCTGCACAATCTGGTAGACGCGCTTGCGGCTTACGCCCTCCATCGCGCCGGCTTCCTCGTAGGTATACCCAGCACCAACGGCGAGCATCATGCGCCCCTTGCGCGAACCTGAGAGAGATGCAACGACGGCATTAGCGTCGACGCTTGCCTCGACGTTCACGCTGGCAGCGAGGTTAAGGGGCATTTCGGCGGTCGGGCGTATTTTTCTAATCATCCAATTGCGCTGTGCACGCATGGTCAGCCGTAGCCAATTCATGAATGATGCATATTGAACTGCCACCCTCCAACGTCGGAGTGCAGCCAGTAGTGTCATCGCTACCAGTTCTTCTGCTTCTTCACTGTTACGGGCCAATTCTCGCGAGATTTTGTGCAGAAAAGGAAGGTGCGCGACCAGCTTGTCATCGAACTCGCGCGGCCTCTGGTGGTTGTCATTGGCGGCTTCCATCACGCGGCATCCTTTTTCGGTTGGTTATCGTTTGCTGGTGCGCCATCGACCCAGATATCGCCGTTGGTCAGCCGGTACGTCACAGTCTCCGCGACCTCGTCGCTGTCGATCTGCTCGCCGGGCACTAAGGACGGCAGGTAAAGGTGGGCCGCACAGCCTGCCTTTTGCTCATCGAGCGAAAGTGGCTTGCTGAACCGCGAACAAGACCAAGAGCCGCCATCCTCCGGCGACGAGTACAAACACGTCCGGCAATTCGACCGAGGCCATGCGCCGTAGTGGCAAATGCTCTTATGCTTGCACCACCCGCACGCGAAGGCCATTTTGGCCTCCGGGTCTTCGTGCAACTTGGCAGGCGGTTCGTGTGCCGCGATGATGCGCTCTGCCCTTGCTATCATGCGCAGGCAGTATTCGACGTCATAGTGAATGCGCTCGGCGTAGAGCTCGTCGTTGTCCTTGCAGACGGCCAAATAGATTGCCCTGTCGCGGCCGCGAGCATGCATGTACATCTGCATCTGACCGTAGTGCAGCGGCTTTGACTTCTGGACGCCGTCCTTCTTTAGAGCGGTGAAGCTCTTGATGTTGTGCGACTTGATTTCACCTACGTGCCAGGTCTTCGGAGCCTCCGGCAGCCCAAGGATTTCGGAATCGAGATAGCCGCCGACATGGCCGCCGCATAACTCGATGCGGATTTGCCGACCGTCCCCCTGATGCGAAACGACCTCGCAGCCGATCATGCGCAGGTTGTCGATCCAGCGCTCTTCCTCCACGACGCCGGTTTCGAAGATGCGCAATGTGCGGCCGTTGATGAACTCGTGCGGCGTGGTCCAACGGAAATCGAACCATAGTTTTCTGCCACACTCCTCAGCGATCTGGCTTGCCGGGATGGTCTTGCCGTCCCGCTGCTCGTTGCGCTCCTCATAGGCAGCATAGATGGCACTGACAGTCGACGCTTGGGGCTTGGGCAGCGGGGCCATTTTAAGACACCCTCATCGGCATAATGACCAAAGTCAGACCGTCAATGCCGCCGCGCACCAAGGCGGGCGCCCCTGAATCGGCGAGGTTCATCGTTACTTGACCAGCAGGTAGAACGCCGAGAATGTCGCGGACGTATTGAGCATTGAAGCCGACTTCCATTGGCTCGCCGCTGTATTCGGCCTCCACATCATCCGTTGCCGATCCGGCTTCGGGATTATTGACCGTCAGCGTGATCTGCCCGCTGGCAATGGAAAGCTTAACTGCGCGTCCGCGCTCGCTACTGATGGTGGAAACACGGTCAGCGGCCGCCATCAACTCGTCACGGTCACAAGACACTGCTTTGTCGTTGTTGCGAGGTATGACGCGCTGGTAGTCTGGGAACGTGCCATCGATGAGTTTTGACACTAGGGTAACGTCGTCGGAAACGATACGTATCTTGGTTTGCGACAAAGATACGCGCACGGACCCCTTTGGCAAAATCGACACCAGCTTGCGCGGCAGGATTACTCCGGTGAACTCGCCAGCATCAGGACCCATGTTACGCGCTAGTCGATGGCCGTCCGTTGCAACTACGGTCAGCTTACCTTCGATGACATGCAGGAACACGCCGTTGAGATAAAAACGGGTTTCTTCAGTCGATATTGCAAACGCCACCGGAGCAACGAGCGCTGCAAGATCGATATCGAAGTCGACGCTGAAATCGGACTGCGGGAACGATGGGAAGTCGCTTGCAGGCAGGATCGGCAACTGAAAGCGGCTGCGACCAGATTTGACGATAAGGGTGGCATCTTTCTGCTCAAGCGACACGTCGCCGGAACCAGCCTTCTTGACGATATCGTTGAGCATCTTGGCGCTTACGGTTAGTTCGCCGTCGACGGCATCCAGAACCGCGATGCTCGCAGACGCTTCGATATCAAGGTCATTGCCGGTGACTGTCAGCCGGCCTTTATCTACTGACAATAGGACATTCGACAGGATTGGAATTTTCGATCTGCTCTCTACGACCTTTGTGACCGCGCCCAAAACGCGCGCAAGGTCGGCCTTGGCGATGGAAACTCGCATGGGTTGCTCCTCGGTGGTTTGGTGCCTGCCGTGGTGAGCGGCAGGCAGGGTTGGTTCAGTTGTCGAAGAAGAATGTGGCTCGCACGTTGTTCGCGCCGCCGACCTCCTGCGCGACCTTCAGCAAGCGCGGGATGGTGCGGCTGAAGAATTCGCTGTTGATGGCCTCAAAATATGGTTCGGTCCAAGACACGAGCGTGTATGGCGAGCCGCCAAGAATCTCCCTGAAGCGCTTCAGGTCGCCCGCATCTTCTTGATGACGGTTCAGATGCGCAGAGGCGTAGCGCTGCTCTGGATAGCCTTGTTCTTGGCGCACCTTCTGCCAAGCCGCTTCGAATTCCTGATTGCTGAGATGGAGAACGCTACCGCCGCCAATGCCGCCGCTCCAGCCATTCGGCTTCCCGTAGTCGCGCCACTGAGCCCACTCAATCGGGTTGACCCAACCCTGTTGTTCCGTCACTTGCGTCCAATCGTAAGCCAGCAACTCTGCGAGGGTAAAGTGCGAGTGCGAGTGACCATCTCGTCCATAGTCCTCCATCATCTGGCGATATTCGGGGCAGCAGTCACCAGGCACGCCGCGCGGAGCGTCGATCGGGCTGAACCCTTCTCCGGTTTTTACTCCTGCAAAACCTCGACCATTGCGAATGTCGGCTAGGATGGCGAACAGATTGTATGATCTGCCGCTGTAAAACTGCTTCTTATAGTCGACGGTCTTTCGACCCTCGTCGTATTTGTCATCTTCCCATTCGTCAGCAGTAACCCACTGATCGCCGATCTTCTTTTCGACATAGAAATGGATATCGCATCCCATTCTCACTCTCCTCTTGGTAGAAAAGGGCCGCCGGTGGTGACAGCGGCCCGGTAGTTATGGGTTAGCTGTAGCGAACGCGAGGAAGGTCAAACTCGCGCATGCGGTCGTTCCAGCCGTTCGGTAGCGGGATGCGCGAAGTGGCTTGCGTGGTGCCGGAGAGTTTTTGAATTTTCTCCTTAATGCGCGACCATTGCTCCGCCGTAGGAGGATTGCCGTTCATTGCGGTTTCAAATCCCTCAAGCCACGCCTTGAACTCGTCCACAGTCATTAGCGCTTGACCCACGGACGGCCGCCCGCAGCCTTGGCTGGTTCCGACTGGTTATCATTGGCAGCCGGACGGCGATTGTCGTTTGCTGGTGCTGCGCGTGCCGGAGTTGGCTGAACCGCGTCAATTTCCGGCTGTGGCACGTTGCCTTCATCGGGGAAGAAGTACCGCTTGATTTCCGCGCGGGCTGGGTGTTGACCATCCTTGGAAGGCTTGCCGAGGCCAACCTTCACGGTGAAGGCTCGGAAATGCAACTCTTCCGAATCATCGACCGATTGCAAGCCGATGGCGCGACACAGTGAGGCGAATTGCTTCTGCCCGATCTCCTGCGCCTGAGGGTTTATGTTTTCGAGATTGTAGTTGTTGAAAATCTTACGGCCCTTGAACTCTTCCGGCTCGATAACGACGTTGGTCGTCTTGAGGATGGTGCCTGATCCAGTTTTCGTCTGGGCGACTTCCGACGCCTCGATCTCCAGCTGGTAGATGCCATTCGGTAGTTCGGCATAATCGCGCTGTTCGGTATCGTGTTCCTGCGCGTTGAAGGTAGCTCCAAGTCTTGCCATCGATTGTCTCCGGCTTAGTAGGTGTAGTAGCGGGGTTTGCTGGTGCTTTTGGGCGCCTCGACCCATTCGACCCAGACGTATTCGAGCCAGGCAAGACGCCTGCCTCCTTCAAGCGTGGCAGCCATGACGGGCCACCACGCGAATTTGATGTACGAGCGGAGCATCAGGCGGCCGTCCCACCGATCGATATCCATGTCAGAATGGACTCCGCAACAGCTCCGGCGTAGGCTTTAGGAAGGTAGATCGTGTCTTCTCCCTGTCTAACAACGATAATGTCGTCGTTGCTATTGTGCTTCGCTAAGGTTATTTCTTCCGTCTCATTTTCAGGGTAGAAGCGAAGGCGAAGTTCTAACATTTTCTCCATCACGCCGCCTCCGCCACAGGCCAGTATTTAACCAGCTCGTTGAAGCCCTGCCCTTTGCGATACGGGATTGTATCGGGCATCGAATATCGGTTCTTCGCATTGAAGCCTGCGCCCTCGTTCAAGTGGATCTGACGCTCCTTGCCACCCTCGGCGTGAGCAACCTTGGTTTGGCGCGCTACCTCCTTCTCTTTGATCGACACGCGATAATTCATGAAGGCCACGACGTCCGACTTCTCGCGAACCAAAGCATTTGCGCGCTTATGCAGCTTGGGCTGGTAGCGGCTGTATGGGTCGGTAGTCGGACTGTCGAACCGCACGATTTCCGGGTGCGCCAGCATCACGACAAAGATGCCGTTCTGTGCCAACGCGGATACCGCAGCCATCAGTTCATTCCACTCGGTATCTGCTTCCACGTAGCCTTTACCGAAACCAGCATCCTCGATGCTGTTCAGACCAAGGCGGGCCGACGTTGCGCGCCAAACCAGTGATTCCAACCCATCCAAGCTGTCGATGATAACCGTCTTGCGGTCATGCTCTTCAGTAAGTAGTTCGCCGATAATGTTCAGAAGATCATCGAATGTTTCAATGGTGCCGGGCGTTGCAAGCTCTACGTCCGACGGCGGACGCTCGCCCTCGGTTGCGAGATAGATCGGGTCTGGAAACTCAGCTGCGAGGCTGGTCTTGCCGATACCGTCGACGCCATAGAGAAGCATGACCGGAGGGTCGTTTCTCTTGGTTGATTTGAGCGTTGATAGGCTTACCGCCATTTGTAACTCCTCGTTTGGTGCGACTGGTTGGTGGCCAGCCGCAGGGTTTTGGTTAGGCGGCGCGGAGCACTGTGCGCGTAACCGTTTCCGTCACGGTGTCGGCGATCTTGCTATCCGCAAGAACGAATACGCCGAACTTCTGGCCTGGGAACCTGAGTGCAAGGCGCTCGGCTACCTTAGTGGCGCTAGCCTTGTCGGCATGGACCTTCGGGCGCGCGGCTGGCTTGGCGGCGCCATCTTCTATCAAGGCGACGATGGCTGGCGTGGATAGCGCATATAGCTTTGGCGCCTCCATGACGATACCGCCATGCAGTAAGCTTATCCAAGTATTGCCGATTCGGATGCATCCCTGCGGCGCATCGTCAGCAGGAGAGCTGTCGTTACCGGCCTTCTGCTCATCTACCCATTCGGCGACGAGGTCGATATAGTCGCTATGATCCAAATAGAAATACCGCTCACCGTCGCTGCGCCAGAGCATTCCAGAGCCGCCCTCTTCTCGCCACACGCCCCCATAGAAACGCTTCATCGGCCCGACCTTGAGCCCATCGCGAGTGCGATAGTACTTGCCGGCTTCGATCTTGAGTGGAGCCGGCTTGCTGGTTGATCCAGCAACAGGTACAGGCTCGTATTCGCCGGGATTTAAAAAGAACATGTCTCCTGCGTTATCGATAGTCCATACTTTTCCATCCTTATCGACATGCTTGACGATATATATGCAGCCTTTAATAAAATCGTATTCCGTCACAAGGCACGTTACCTCGTCACCCGGCTTGACGCCGCGCTTCTCAACCATCACGCTACTCCCCTCGTTTTGGTGTTCTTGTCCAGCCGGACGCCCGTGGTGAAATCAACTGGAATGACGTTTTCGCCATCGCCGGTAGGCTCGTATTCGTCGTCCTCAGCCAGATCCAATTCCCATGCGTGAAACACTGCGGCTTGCAGAGTTGGCGACAGACGGACGTAAACAAGAGAACCCGAAAGGCCGATCACGATGCCAAACACATCAGTGTTCATGCGATGCTCGACGACATCGCCTTCAATGAAACCTCTCTCTTCGCTCATGCTGCCTGCTCCAGGCATTGGAGACGAGGCAGACTTACAGAGATGAAAGGCGTAGGCCCGGTGGACCATCCGTCATTGTTCGGGATTAATTTTGTGGTGCGCGTTGATGCGCCGGGAGTTCGTGCAGCAATATCGCTGCACCGAACGGCACTATCGGTTAAGGAAAGTCTCACGACGCCTCCTCGATAAGGCGTTGCATGTAAGCATAGCTGGCGCTATGCCGTTCTTTGCCGGTTGGTAGCCGGAAGGACCGCCGGGACTCGCTCTTGTAGCTCCTCGTCCCGGTCAGTACGAACCCATCAATGCCGCTTAGCGGGTGGTGCCGGGCTTCGGCTTGCGGCATTGGTGGGGTTATCCCGCTGGTGGCGGGAATTTGGTGCCTTGCGGTGTGGGGCACTGTGGCCGCCAGCGCCTGCTAATATGCATGCTGTTGCGCGCCACTAGCCATTGCAGGCTAGCAGCGTCCCAATCTATTCACCTAGGGCGGCACCTCGTTTACGACGGCCGATCTTCTGATTTTTTTGGAAGTCTTTTTCATTATTGAAGCTCCTCGGTCGTGTTGGTGGTCGGTGGCGTAATTGGAACGCTATCTCGCGAGCGCGGAAACTCGCTGGAGGATGTAGTCTGGCATTGGCATTCCCTTATTGATGGCGGCCGTTCTTCGTGCGGCCGTTTCGCGTCTGATTTTGTTATTTGTTTTCGCAACGCAAATACACAATCGCACACTAAACGGGTGTAGTCAACTGGTTTATTGTAAAAATTTTCCGTCAATGGTATTCATCTTCTCAAAAAGGATAATTCCCATGAGCCGTCTTACCGATCGCCTTAAAGAGCAATTGAAGAAAACCGGCGTAAAGCAGGTAGACTTGGCGCGCGAGCTCGGCATCACACAGCAAGCCATCAACAACCTATTGAATGGCCGATCCCAGTCATCCGCCTACTGGCGAGAGATCGCGAGGATCCTGGACATTCCAGAGGAAGAGATGCGCGAACTGATGATTGAAGCCGGACGTGATCCACAAAGGAATACAACTCTTCCGGTGAATCTGAGGATTTTGCGAGGAATAACCGGCAATATCGAAGCCCCGGAATCTGGCGAAGCCGGAGATTTGCCGGCTCCGAACGCCATTATTGGAGATAACAAACTCCCGCAACCGCCCGCTAACCGCATGATTCCGGTGCTTGGCGAGGCAGTTGGCGGTGATGATGGCGAGTATCTGTTTAATGGCTCTGTGTTGGACTATATGCCCTGCCCGCCTTCTCTTTATAATGTGCCCCACGCCTACTGCGTCTTCGTCGATGGCGAGTCCATGTCGCCCAGGTATAAATCTGGAGAAACCGTCTACGTTCATCCGAGCAAGCCAGCTCGTCGCGGTGACGATGTCATCGTGCAGATAAAAGCCAGGGAAGAAGGCGCGTCGCCGCGAGGCTTCATAAAGGAAATGGTCGGATGGTCTGGCAGCAAGCTCATCCTAATGCAGCACAATCCATCCCGGCGAATCGAGTTCGACCGCGACGAGGTAGTGAGTGTGCACCCAATAATCCTTTCAGGAAAATACACATAAACTAAATTGATTGTTGACATAATGTAGTTCCCGTGATTTTATCTCCTCACCAGGCACGAAGAAGCGCAAGCCGATCTGCCTCAACCACTGAGGAGCTACTACCATGGAAAACGAAGAGAGAAGACCGAACACCCACGCCGCCTATAGCGACACACCCTTTCCGAGGCGCACCAAGAAGCCGCTGCCGCGCAAGGGAGAAAAGATAGGCGGCGGATTTTTCGTATTCCGTCGCGGTAAAAAAACTGGCCGCATCAGCGCCGGCAATAGCCTCCCTTACGAGCACCCTTCACTTGCCTCCGCTGCCGCAGAAGCTGCGCGCCTGGCCAAGATGAATCCCGGCGAAACCTTCGAAGTATTCGAAACGACAGGCGTTACCACTGGCTCTACCGAAGCTCTCCCCGAACCGTGGGACTTCGATCCTCGCTCGCTGAATTAAAACCACCCTTCCCCA
The DNA here is from genome assembly GCF_014652835.1 of Limoniibacter endophyticus. Lineage (GTDB taxonomy): Bacteria > Pseudomonadota > Alphaproteobacteria > Rhizobiales > Rhizobiaceae > Limoniibacter > Limoniibacter endophyticus. The sequence goes on along the minus strand of NZ_BMZO01000001.1, from coordinate 181,715 downwards.
TCGCTGAAATTCACGCCGGACGCGCCGAGCATTGAGAGCGTGCGTCTAGAGGATCATTGCAACCAGAAAGGACGTCAGATGCCCGACTTCAAGATTTACGGTCAGCATGACGAAAAAACCATCAGACAGATGGAAACGTGCATGAATACAGGCAGCGCTGCGGCAGGCGTACTATGTGCAGATGGTCATTTGGGATATGCGCATCCAATCGGCGGTGTGGTTGGCTATACTGACCATATCAGCATCAGCGGCGTCGGCTTCGATATTGCCTGCGGCAATATGGCCGTTCGGCTGGATACGCCGTACGCGGATATCGCGCCACGCATCGGCATCATACTTCAAGACATTCAGTCTGTCGTCAGTTTTGGCGTCGGCCGCAAGAACGATGAGCGAGTCGAACACGAGCTTTTCGATCGTGATGACCTATGGCGAGCGGCAGACGTTGTGGATCTAAAGTCAATGGCGCAGAGCCAGCTCGGAACGGTCGGCTCGGGCAACCACTACGTCGATATATTCGAGGATGACGACGGGTCGACGTGGATCGGCGTTCACTTCGGCTCACGCGGTCTCGGCCACAAAATCACGACGAAGTATCTGGCTGCGGCCGGAGCTAAAGACGGCATGGAAGTCCCTCCTGCGCTGCTGCCTGCCGATGAGGACATGGGCCGGGGATATCTTGCAGGAATAGAGCTAGGCGGCTTGTACGCCTACGCTGGCCGCGAATGGGTGGTGGAGCGTGTCCGCCAGATCATCGGCGGTGCCGTGACATTCTGTGTCCACAACCATCATAACTTTGCTTGGCGAGAAACGCATAACGGCGTTGATATGTGGGTGGTGCGCAAGGGTGCAACGCCCGCCTTTCCTGGACAGTTCGGCTTTGTCGGCGGATCTATGGGTGACGATGCAGTCATTCTGAGTGGCGTCGACAGCCCGGAGAGCAAGGCAAGCCTTTATTCAACAGTTCATGGCGCCGGGCGCGTGATGTCTCGCACCGAAGCACGGGGCCGGTTCGTCCGCGATCCAGAAACAGGCAAAAAGATCCGTCAGCCCGGCAAGATCCGCCATGACGAATGGCAGAGGTGGATACGCTCGAAGGGCGTAACTGTCCTTGGCGGAGACCTTGACGAAGCACCACAGGCTTACCGCCGCCTGCCTGATGTTCTGGCCGAACACGCTGACACAATCAAAATAGAACACGTTTTGCATCCGCGCGGCGTCATCATGGCCGGTGGCAACGAGTTCGACCCGTACAAGGACTGATTCACCAACCACCACCAAGAGGAGCTACAAATGACCTACCCATGCCTATCAGCGACCGAATTCCAAGCGCAAGGCACGTCCGCCTCCGCCGTTCTCTCCATCGCGAAGTTTCTCGCAAAGCAGAATTATCCGACAGAAGCAAAACAGATGAGATCGGCAGCATTCGAGCTTGCCGACATGACCGGCATTCGTCTGCGCGCCAATCGCCAACACAGGCCGGCAAACGACAACCGCGCTCGTCGTTACAGCAAGAGGGCCGCGTGATGCCTGGCTTCTCTATTCACCGGCACAGTGACGCGGAAACGCGTCGCTATGCCATCCAGACGATGGCGCTTGGCGCGATAGTGTTCGCGGGCATTGTGGCGGTCGCCGCAATAGCCATTGTTGTGAAGGCGGGCCTGCTATGAACGCTTGGCTTTACGACATTTGCAATTTCGGCGCGGCTGTTGGCTTCACGTACATGGTCGGCCTTTGGACGGGGTATTGGTGATGGCTGATGCGAAGTTCCAAGATGCATTCGCAGCCAGCGGATTGCCGAGCCAGTTCAAGCGAGCCTTTGCGGTTGGAGTGCGGGCATATGTGGAAGCCATGCAGGCAGGTGACAGTGAGGTTACTAAGCACGTAGAAAATGCGATGCGGGCGAAGCGTCGAGAACTCATTGCTATTCCGCTCGAACGCGCTTGGTCGGAACTAGCTCGCGCTGCAATTGAGGCGATGCAGGCAGGTGAGAGCGAGGCGGTAAACGATACTCTCGCCGCAGAGGCAGAGCTTAGCATAGTGAGAAAAGAGCGTGACGCCCTACAGGCCGAGAACGAACGGATGCGGGAAGCGCTTAAGCCATTCGCAAAGGCTGCGGAAAACTGGCTGCCGATGGAGCAATCTGACATTGATGCGCCCGCACGTCTGGAGCATCCGAATTATGGTCTTGAGCGCCATGGAGAATTTACGTTCGGAGACCTATTCAATGCCCGTGCAGTCCTCGCGGAACAGGAAGGCGGTGCGTGATGGGGAAGCCAGCATTTACGCCGGGTCCGTGGTACGCGGACAGAAAAGGACAGGTTGGGCCGCGAAGCGATGCAGATGACCAATCCAACGGAATGATTGTGCCTATTGCCGATGTTTACGGCGACAACCGCCATGACGACGCCCGTCTTTTTGCCGCCGCCCCTGAATTGCTTGAAGCATTGGAAATACTGACGGCAAACGTTGAAAATGCGTGGCCGTCGCTTTCAAATCTTGGCCCATTGGTAAATGCCCGCGCCGCCATCGGCAAGGCAAAACCGGACCAAGCAGCCCTCGCAGAAGAGAAAGGCGGTGCGTGATGACTATGATTGAGCGCGTGGTAAGGGCTATCAAAGCGCAAGATGATGCGACGTTCTGTTCCAGAAGGCTGCGGAGATTGGGATCACGTTGTCCCCAAAGAGACGCGGCTATTCTGGATATGGCAAGCCATGCATTCCGCCGCCCTCGCAGAACAGGAGAAGTCATGACGACCGACAACGACAATTCGCCTCGCCTCATCGGCAGAAGAGACGCGGCGACCTACTTAGGTATCTCCGAATCGACCTTCTCCATGTGGGTTGCCACGCATAAGATGCCGTCCACGATTGCCGGAACTCGGAAATGGGACCGTCGCGCGATAGATGCCAAGCTAGACGAGATCAGCGGCTTGACTGCCGCCAATGACAACGTTGAAGACGAGTTCGAGAAATGGGAGCGCGAACAGAATGCGCGAAAGGCTCAAAGGGCTGGCCACAGTAAACAAGCGTCTCGCAAGTGGTAAGACGATAACCTACTGCTACGCATGGCGCGGCGGCCCTCTGTTGAAAGATAAGGCCGGGCGACCGATCCAGCCAGGCGACCCGTTGCTCTTGCGCGCTTTCGTTGAGGCAACAAAAGATCGTTTCGTTGATCCCAGCGAGAACATGAAGAAGCTGATTACCGAGTATAAGGCATCAGCAGACTTTACCAGGACGACCGCAAAGACACAGAAGGAATATAATCGCTATCTCGATCTAATACGCGACGAGTTTGGTGATATGTCCTTGTCCGTACTTCAGGACAGGCGTACGCGCGGCAAGTTTAAAGAATGGCGTGACACAATGTCTGATCGGCCTCGGACAGCGGACCTTGCATGGTCGGTGCTCGCTCGCGTCCTGTCGTGCGCCAAGGATCGAGGTCGCATTACCATTAATCTCGCTGAGCGCGGCGGACGACTCTACAGTGCAGATCGGAAGGAGAATCTCTGGACGGACGATAAACTTGAAGCTCTTTTCGCGGTAGCGTCCGCTGAGATCAAGGCGGCAGTCGTGATGGCGCTCTGGACCGGTCAGCGCAAGGGTGACCTCCTCGTAGCTCCTTGGAGCGACTACGACGGATCCTCGATCAAGGTAAAGCAGAGCAAGACGGGGGCGCGAGTGAAAATCCCGATCGGCGGGCCATTGAAAACGCTTCTGGACAGCATGCCACGAATCTCGACTGTGATCCTGACCAGCAAGAAGCACAAACGTCCTTGGACGAAGGACGGATTCAACACCAGTTGGTCGAAGGCGAAGAATAAGGCTGGCTGCCAGAATCTCACGTTCCACGACCTGCGGGGCACTGCGGTGACTAGGCTGGCCATCGCCGGGTGCTCGACCGCACAAATCGCATCCATCACCGGCCACAGCCTCAAGGACGTAGAGTCGATCCTTGACACGCACTACCTGGGCGGAAAGACGACGCTGGCCGAACAAGCAATTGCGAAGCTGGAATCGTTTGAGGCTGCCAAAAACTCACTTAAGTGAAATCCCGACCTGATCGGGCTTTCACTAGCAAAGGTTGAGTCGTTGGAACATCCGACGAACGGATTTTGCAAACTGCCACCAGATTTTGCAAACCGACCAACAGCATAGGACTGCTAAGTCATTGATTTAATGGTGAGCGCGCAGGGGTTCGAACCCTGGACCTACTGATTAAAAGTCAGTTGCTCTACCGGCTGAGCTACGCGCTCCTAGCGTGCGAAAACACCGCTGGAATGGCGCGGAACATAGTTGCGCCTCGCCATCCGGTCAACCGTAAAAACGGCGCCATTTCTTGAATTTACACTGCTATCACAAACAAAATCGCTGACCCTGCGGAAGAGAAATGCGCTTACGCCTGAAGCGTAGCACTAATGGCTCTCTTCCAGCCTGAAATTTTTGCTTCGCGAATCGCGCTGTCCATAAGCGGTTCGAAACGGCGTTCACACGACCAGTTTTGTGCAAAGTCAGCCATATCCGGCCACAACGCGATATGACTTCCCGCAAGCCATGCAGCGCCGAAAGCAGTGGTTTCAAGAATGTCTGGGCGATCTACCGGCGCGTTGAGAATGTCCGCGAGGCGCTGCATCGTCCAGCCGGAGGCTACCATGCCGCCATCGACCCGCAGAACTGTGTCGCTGGTTCCCTGCCAGTCGCCGTGCATCGCGTCGAGCAGATCGCGGGTCTGGAAAGCAACCGATTCGAGTGCGGCGCGGGCGAAGTCTGCGGGGGAGGAATTTCTGGTGAGGCCGAAGATCGCGCCGCGCGCTTCCGGCTCCCAATGTGGCGCCCCGAGGCCGACAAAAGCCGGTATCATGTAGAGCTGGTCGCCCTCGGCCTCCGATTTCTCTGCCAGCTCACCGCTCATCTCGGCGCTGTGGATGATCCTCAGCCCGTCGCGCAACCATTGCACGGCGGCACCTGCGACGAAAATAGATCCCTCCAGTGCGTAAGTCGTCTTGCCGTTCAGGCGATAGGCGATGGTCGAAAGCAGGCGGTTGTTGGAATATACGCGTTTTTCACCGGTATTGAGCAGCGCAAAGCAGCCGGTGCCATAGGTCGATTTCAGCATACCGGGAGAGAAGCACGCCTGCCCGATCGTAGCGGCCTGTTGATCGCCCGCCACCCCGCAGATGGGAATTTCCGCGCCGAAGAACGATTTGTCACACGATCCGAAATGGGCGGCGCAATCCAGGACTTCCGGCAGAACGCTTTCCGGTATGTCAAAAAGATCGAGGAGTTCATCGTCCCAGAGCTGGCGCTCGATATCAAACAAAAGCGTGCGCGAAGCATTGGTGGCGTCAGTTACGTGATTTCGGCCTTTCGTCAGTCGCCAGATGAGATAGGAATCAATCGTCCCGGCAAGGAGATCGCCGTTCTCTGCCGCTGCCCGTGAGCCGGTTACATTATCGAGCAACCACGAAAGCTTGGTACCCGAAAAATATGGATCAAGCAGGAGCCCGGTCCGCTCCGTCACCAGCGCTTCGTCCACTCGCCTTCAGATCGCGGCACATGTGGGCTGTTCGACGATCCTGCCAAACAATGGCGTTATGGGCGGGTTTGCCGCTTTTTTTATCCCAAAGAACAACCGTCTCTCGCTGGTTGGTGATGCCGATTGACGCAATCTCGCCCGCAGTAATACCGGCTTTATCGATTGCACCACGACAAGTGGTCACGACGGTCGCGAATATTTCCTCCGGATCATGTTCAACCCAACCGGAATGAGGAAAAATCTGCCGGAATTCGCGCTGATCGATGGCAACAGTCCGCATCTTTTCGTCGAACAGGATCGCCCGTGTCGAGGTCGTTCCCTGGTCGATTGCCAGCACGAATTTTTCTGCCATCAGACCGTCTCCTCCGTCGCCTGCATCATGAACTTCTCCAGTGTCTCCTTGTCGGGCTGAGCGATGCGCAGTCCCAGCTTGGTGCGCCGCCACAAAATGTCCTCGGCATGCCGCGCCCACTCCCTTTTCATTAGGTAACGGACTTCGGCCTCATAGAGATCTGCACCAAAATGCTGGCCAAGGTCTTCCTTCTTCGCGGCACGGCCAAGAAGCGCAGTGACTTGCGTCCCGTAAAGTCGCGTCAGACGATGCATATGCGCCTCTTCAAGGAATGGATAAGCGGCATGATGCCGCGCAACCAGTCCTCCAAGTCCACCGACGGCGAAATCTCCGCCTGGCAACGGCGTTCCGGCTGGAAGCGCAGCACCGCGCTTGCCGATTCGCGTTTCGATCAGTTCCATGGCGGAAAGCGCCAGACGCCGGTAGGTCGTGATCTTCCCGCCGAAAATATTGACGAGCGACAGGCCGTTCGTGTCGTCTGACTTCAATACATAATCCCGGGTAGCTTCCTGCGCCTTCGTTGCGCCGTCGTCGTAGAGCGGCCGTACGCCGGAATAGCTCCAGACCACGTCCTCCTCATGCACGGGCTGAGAGAAATAATCGCTTACCGCCGCGCAAAGATAACGTGTCTCTTCCTGCGAGATTTTCGCATTGGCCGGATCAGCGCGATAATCGCTATCGGTCGTGCCGATGAGCGTGAAATCATCCTCATAGGGGATAGCAAAGACAATACGCCCGTCGCCGTTCTGGAAAATATAAGCGCGGTCATGTTCGAATTTTTTCTTCACGACGATGTGGCTGCCTTGCACAAGACGGACGTTGTGCACATCGTCGTGATCCGCCTGCATATTAAGAACGTCATCTATCCAGGGACCCGCGGCATTCACCACGATCCTGGCTTGAATGCTCTTTATCTTCCCCGTCACCTGGTCGAGAAGATCGATTGTCCAGTGCTGGTCGCGAGCCAGACCCGTTACCTTGGTTCGCGTGCGGATACTTGCGCCGCGTTCGGCCGCATCGCGGGCGTTGAGAGTCACAAGCCGTGCGTCATCAACCCAGCAATCGGAATATTCGAAACCGCGCGAGAAGCCTGGCTTGAGCGGCTTGCCCGTCACGTCGTGTTTCAGATCTAGCGTCTTTGTCTTGGGCAGAAGTTTGCGACCGCCCAGGTGGTCGTAGAGGAAAAGACCGGTGCGCAGCAGCCAGGCCGGGCGCAGGTCCGATGAATGCGGCAGGACAAAACGCAGCGGCCATATGATATGCGGTGCTATGGCAAGCAGCACCTCGCGTTCCTGCAGCGCTTCGCGCACAAGCCGGAACTCGTAGTGCTCAAGATAGCGCAACCCGCCATGGATCAGCTTGGTGGAGGCGCTGGACGTTCCGCTGGCAAGATCGTTTTGTTCTGCCAGCACCACCGAGAATCCTCGCGCCGCTGCCTCTCTCGCAATCCCGCATCCGTTGATGCCGCCACCAATGATCGCGATATCGTATGTCTTCGTCAAAGGTGAATCCTTTCATGCGGCGCGGTCTGGTCTCGCGACCGTTTCGCCACCCTCCATGACAGGAAAATGACGCAAGCTCAAAGCAGCGGGATATCGCCCCGTTGCCAGCCCTCGGTAATCTCGGTTGCACGCTGTTCAAAGCGACCCTGTGCAATGGCCTCACGAATCTCGGCCATGAGGTGCTGATAGTAGGCCAGATTGTTCCAGGTCAGCAGCATGCCGCCAAGAGCTTCGTTCGACCGCACCAGATGATGCAGATAAGCGCGGGAATAATCGCGCGTCGCCGGGCATGCGCTTTCCTCATCCAGAGGGCGATGATCTTCGGCGTGGCGTGCATTGCGCAGGTTGATCTTGCCATGACGCGTGAACGCAAGACCATGGCGCCCTGCCCGGGTCGGCATGACGCAATCGAACATGTCGATACCGCGCGCCACCGATTTCAAAATATCGTCCGGTGTTCCCACGCCCATCAGATAGCGGGGTTTCTCGTGAGGCAAGCGCTCGCAGGTCACGTCGAGCATGGCCAGCATCACATCCTGCGGCTCGCCAACCGCCAGACCGCCGACGGCGTAACCTTTCAGATTCATGGCGGCCAGCGCGTCGGCTGAGCGCATGCGCAGCGTCTCATTGTCGCCGCCCTGCACGATCCCGAACATTGCCTTTCCGGGCTGGTCGCCGAAGGCGGTCTTGCATCGTTCCGCCCAGCGCAGCGACATCTCCATGGCGCGCTCCATCTCGCTGACCGGAGCCGGCAGTGCGATGCACTCGTCCAGCTGCATCTGGATGTCCGAATCGAGCAGGCCTTGAATTTCAATGGACCGCTCAGGTGACATTTCGTGCTTGGAGCCATCAATATGCGAATTGAAGACGACGCCCTTCTCGCTTATTTTCCGCAACTGAGACAGAGACATGACCTGAAAGCCGCCGGAATCCGTCAAGATCGGATAAGGCCAGCGCGCAAATTCATGCAAGCCCCCCAGCTTGGCAACGCGCTCGGCGCCGGGGCGCAGCATCAAGTGGTAGGTATTTCCAAGAATGATATCGGCGCCCAGGTCACGAACTTGATCGAGATACATGGCCTTCACGGTTCCGGCCGTACCTACCGGCATGAAGGCTGGCGTGCGGATCGTCCCGCGTGGCATGGAAATCTCACCGCGACGGGCCTTGCCGTCGGTTGCCAACAGGCGAAAGGAAAATTCACTGTTCATCGGTCGTCTCGTGTCAGCAGGCTGGCATCGCCGTAGGAATAGAAGCGATACCCTTGCGCAATGGCATGCACATAAGCCTGCTTCATCTTTTCCAGCCCGCAAAAAGCCGAGACCAGCATGAAGAGCGTGGACTTCGGCAAGTGGAAATTCGTCATCAGCACGTCTACCGCACGGAACCTGTAGCCGGGCGTAATAAAAATATCAGTCTTGTCAGCGTAGGCATGAATCTCGCCATGTTCATCGGTCGCGCTTTCAAGCAAGCGCAGCGACGTCGTGCCAACGGCAACGATCCGCCGCCCAGCCTGTTTTGCCGCGTTAATGCGTTCTGCCGTTTCCACGCTGATGATGCCGATTTCTGCATGCATGCGATGATTTTCCGTATCATCCGCTTTGACAGGTTGAAATGTTCCTGCGCCAACATGAAGCGTTACAAAACAATGCTCTAAACCAATCTCCTCAAGTCGGGCAATAAGCTCCGGCGTGAAATGCAAGCCTGCCGTCGGAGCGGCTACAGCCCCTTCGTCACGGGCAAAGACGGTCTGATAATCGCGCTTGTCCTGATCATCATCCCCGCGACGAGAGGCGATGTAAGGCGGCAGTGGCACGTGGCCGATTTCGCGCAACGCATCGTCCAGATAGGGACCGGATAGGTCGAAAGCGAGCAGCACGTCGCCGTTCTCGCTCTTTTCCACAACGGTAGCGTCAAGCGTTCCAAGGGTACATGCGCTGTCGAGCGTCCGGCCGAAGCGGATGCGGTCACCGGCCTTCAAACGCTTTCCGGGCTTCATGAATGCGCGCCAGCGGTCAGGTGCTTCGCGCAGATGCAGGGTTCCCTCTATGGCGACGACATTACCGTCGCGCTCGCGAATGCCGCTCAGATGCGCCGGGATAACCCGCGTATCGTTGAAAACCAGCAGATCGTCCGGACGAAGGAGATCAGGCAGGTCCGCCACCGTCTTGTCAACTAGGGGACGATCGCCTTCGACCACGAGAAGCTTGGCACTTTCCCGCGGTTCGGCGGGACGAAGCGCAATCAACTCGTCAGGAAGTGTGAAATCGAACAGATCTACGCGCATGTCAGGTAGTCCGAATCAACAGAGCGCCGCTCAAGAGCAGAATGGCCCCGGCAATGCGTCCCAGACTGATTTCGCGCACGGCCAGACCGAAGATGCCAATACGATCGATGACGATGCCAGCAAGAAGCTGGCCCGCCATGATGAAGGCCATGGTGGATGCGGCCCCAAGGCGAGTAACGAGGAAGATCGAGCAGGTGACATAGAAGGCGCCAAGAACACCGCCCGCGATGAAGAGCCACGGCGCGGGCGCGCGCCAGTTGATGGCCTGCCCCTGACCTTGCATCATAATGGCGGTGATAATCGCGAGAATAACCGCTCCGGTCAGAAACGAAATGGCGGCAGCAGCAACAGGCATCCCCAAGCCGCGCGCCAGTTGCGCATTGATCGGCGCTTGCAACGCTACGAACGAGCCGGAGACGACCCCCAGCAGGGACCAGAGAATTCCCACCATTTCTTTCAGACTTTCAAGAGAACATGCCGCCGCGTTGCTGAGAACGCGACGGCGTCGTGGATATGTAATCAGGCGGCGATGTCGGCTGCGACCTTCATGGAAACGATCTTGTCCGGATTCTGGACCGGCTCGCCACGCTTGATCTTGTCGACGTTTTCCATTCCTTCAGAGACCTTGCCCCATACTGTATACTGCTTGTCCAGGAAGGTTGCGTCGTCAAAGCAGATGAAGAATTGCGAATTGGCCGAGTTCGGATTCTGGGCGCGTGCCATGGAGCAAGCGCCGCGCAAGTGCTTTTCATTGCTGAACTCGGCACGCAAGTCAGGCTTGGACGAGCCGCCCATGCCAGCGCGAGCGGGATTGTAATCATTGTTGGACGAATTGCCGAACTTGACGTCGCCGGTCTGGGCCATGAAACCATCAATGACGCGGTGAAAGACGACACCGTCATAAGCGCCTTCGCGGGCCAGTTCCTTGATGCGTGCAACGTGGTTCGGAGCGAGATCCGGGCGCAGTTCAATAACGACCTGTCCTTGCGTGGTTTCCAGAACGAGCGTGTTTTCCGGGTCCTTGTACTCGGCCATTTTCTTTCCTTTCAGTGATAGACTTGCGTTACTGCTGATCGCCGGTGCGAACGCTGATCATGCGGTCGGGATTGGCGACAGAGCCGTTGTTGGAGGCACGACCCTTCTTGATATTGTCGATGAATTCCATACCGCTCTCGACCTGGCCAACGATGGTATATTGACCATCGAGTGATGGGTAAGGCGCGAACATGATGAAGAACTGGGAGTTGGCGGAATTCGGATTTTGCGAACGCGCCATGCCGACGGTTCCCCGATGGAATTTCTCGGTCTTGGAGAATTCTGCCGGCAAATCCGGCTTGTCGGAGCCGCCCATACCGGCCATTGCTTCGTTTCCGCCTTCCTTGCCATATTGCACGTCGCCGGTCTGCGCCATGAAATCCGGGATGACACGGTGGAAAGCCACGCCATCATAAGCGCCCTCCTTCGCCAATTCCTTCAGGCGCTCGACATGCTTGGGTGCAAGGTCTGGACGCAGCGCAATCTGCACGTCCCCATCCTTTAGCTTAATGATGAGCGTGTTTTCGGGCGAAGCGGCGAATGCTCCATGCGCGAATGAGACCGAGGCGACGAGCGCCAAAGCGGCGAGTTTTGCAAAACGCATTTATTTCTCCAAATTCGATCAGGCGAATTTCCTGGCCAGCGCATCGGCGACCACTTTCGGAACGAAGGGGCGAACGTCGCCGCCCATGGAAGCGATCTGGCGTACAAGTGTGGCGGTAATTGTGCGCACCGAAGGACTGGCAGGTAGAAAAACCGTCTGCAGGTCAGGCGCCATCGTTTCGTTCATGCCCGCCATCTGCATTTCATAATCAAGATCTGTGCCGTCGCGCAGGCCGCGGATCATGGTCGAGGCGCCCTTCTCGCGCGCCGCGTCGATAACAAGGCCCTTGAACGCCATTACCTCGATGCGCTCTGCATCTGCGCCAAGCAGTTCCCTGGCGGAGGTGTTGATGAGTTCGACGCGTTCATCGAAGGTGAAAAGCGGCTGCTTGCCCGGATGCACGCCAATGGCGGCATAGACCCGGTCTGAAACCGAAAGAGCGGCTTTCAACACGTCCAGGTGACCATTGGTCAAAGGATCGAACGAGCCGGCATAGATGGCGATGCGCAACGTCATGGAAGCTTCCTATCTTAATCCGCGGAGCGATGAAATAGCCATGCTGCCTTTGCGCCCACGAAAGTTGGTTCCCGCCTTTTCAAGAAAAACATGGTTAAGGTTTTATGAAGCAGGGTTGGAACCAAGCCAATATGGTCTCGTTATTTTCCCGAACCAAGGAGAACGACACTGTGATGATTATTCTGCTCGCAAGCGCAATGATGATCTTTATGCTGATCGCCACGGCTTTCAGCCTGCATCAGGACGCGCAGGACAATGACATAAGGCATCTTGAAAACCGTTTCAGCATGTATCGTCGATGAAACAGTTTTCTCATCGCCCAAAGTAAAGGCCGGCGTGAATGCCGGCCTTTACTGATTCTGGTGGCCGGGAGAGCGTTATTCCTGCGCTTCGCCGTCGCCATTCTCTGGCAGGCTGCCGTCGATGATAGCTTCATCGATTTCGCCATCCTCGCCCTGCGGCTCGGAAATAGGCTCGACCGAGACGACACGCTCGTCGCCACTGGTCCGGAAAACCTTGACACCCTTAGTTGCACGGCTTGCAATACGAATGTCGTGCACCGGCACGCGGATCACCTGCCCTCCATTGGTCACCAGCATGATCTGGTCGTCATTGGCAATCGGGAAGGCAGCAACCAGCTGGCCGATTTCATTCGTTTTGGAAACGTCCGTCGCGCGAATGCCCTTGCCTCCACGGCCGGTGACGCGGAAATCATATGAAGACGATCTCTTGCCGTACCCGAACTCGGTAATGGTCAGAACGAACTGTTCGCGCGCCTTGAGCTCTTCATAGCGCTCTGCGGAGAGCGAGGTTTCCTCGCCGATCTCCTCATTGGTAAGCGCGACTTCCTCTTCCGCCTCACCGGAGATTGCGCGACGCTCGGTAGCGGACTGCTTGAGATAGGCTGCGCGCTCTGCGGGCGATGCATCCACGCCACCCAGGATAGTCATCGAAATGACCTTGTCGCCGGGTGCTAGCGCAATGCCGCGTACGCCCACCGAATTGCGGCCCGCGAAAACACGAACATCATTGACCGAGAAACGAATGCATTGTCCAGATTGCGCGGTCAGCAAGACATCGTCGAATTCGGAGCAGGTCGAGACGCCAAGAATTTCGTCGGCCTCGTCTTCCAGCTTCATGGCGATCTTGCCGTTGCGGTTCACCTGGGTGAAATCCGACAGCTTGTTGCGACGAACCGTGCCACGAGTTGTGGCGAAAAGCACATCTAGCGTTGCCCAGCTCTCCTCGTTCTCAGGCAGTGGCATGATGGTCGTGATACGCTCGCCCTGCTGCAAGGGCAGCATATTGATGAGAGCCTTGCCACGCGACTGCGGGGTTCCAACCGGGAGGCGCCAGACCTTTTCCTTGTAAACGATGCCGCGCGAGGAAAAGAACAGGATCGGCGTATGCGTGTTGGCCACGAACAGCCGTGTCACGAAATCCTCATCCTTGGTCGACATGCCGGAGCGGCCTTTGCCGCCGCGACGCTGCGCCCGGTAGAGCGACAGCGGTACGCGCTTGATATAGCCCGAATGCGATACGGTGACGACCATGTCCTCGCGTTGGATCAGATCCTCGTCGTCCATGTCGCCAACGCCGTCGACGATTTCAGTCCGCCGGGGTGTACCGAATTCTTCGCGAACCGCGGCGAGCTCATCCTTGACGATGTTCATTATGCGTTCGCGGGATGCGAGAATTTCCAGATAATCGGCTATCTCCACGCCGATCTCATTCAATTCATCGGCGATTTCGTCGCGACCAAGAGCGGTCAAACGGGCAAGGCGCAGCTCGAGAATAGCGCGCGCCTGCTCTTCCGACAGATTATAAGTCTTGTCTTCGTTGATCCGGTGACGCGGATCGTCGATCAGGCGGATGAGCGATTCAACATCCTCCGCCTGCCAGTTACGCTCCATCAACTGCTGGCGCGCAGTTGCCGGATCTGGTGCGTGGCGGATTAGTTTGATCACTTCGTCGATATTGGCAACGGCAATCGCCAAACCGACCAAAACATGCGCGCGTTCGCGTGCCTTGCGCAGCAAATATTTCGTACGGCGCGAGATAACATCTTCGCGGAAGGCGATGAAGGCCTTCAGCATATCGATCAGACTGAGCTGCTCGGGCTTGCCGCCATTGAGCGCGACCGTGTTGACGCCGAACGATGTCTGCAGCGGCGTGTAACGATAAAGCTGGTTCAGAACGACATCGGCAACGGCATCGCGCTTCAGTTCGATGACGACACGATAGCCCTGACGATCACTCTCGTCACGAATGTCGGAGATGCCTTCGATGCGCTTGTCGCGCACCAGTTCGGCCATTTTCTCGATCATCGAGGCCTTGTTGACCTGATACGGGACTTCCGTGACAATGATCGCTTCGCGCTCGCCGCGCAGCGTCTCTATATCGACCTTGCCGCGCATCATGACCGAGCCGCGACCTGTCTCGAAGGCGCTACGAATACCGGCACGGCCGAGAATGAGGCCGCCTGTAGGGAAGTCAGGACCGGGAATGATCTCCATCAACTCGGTGAGATCCATTGCCGGATTGTCGATCAGCGCAATTGCGCCGGACACAACCTCCGAGAGATTGTGCGGCGGAATGTTGGTCGCCATGCCAACCGCGATGCCACCCGAACCGTTGACCAGAAGGTTTGGAAAGCGCGCAGGCAGAACCATGGGTTCGCTGACCGTGCCGTCATAATTGTCCTGGAAATCGACTGTATCCTTGTCGATGTCTTCCAAAAGCTCGTGCGCAACCTTGGTGAGACGCGCTTCCGTATAACGCATCGCTGCAGGCGAATCCCCGTCGATGGAACCGAAATTGCCCTGCCCGTCGATCAGCGGCACACGCAAAGACCAGTTCTGCGCCATGCGAACCAAGGCATCATAGATCGAAGCGTCACCGTGAGGGTGATATTTACCCATCACGTCGGCGACGGGACGCGCCGATTTGACGTATTTTCTGTTCCAGTGATAGCCGCTCTCATGCGAAGCGTAGAGAATGCGTCGATGTACCGGCTTGAGGCCATCGCGTACGTCGGGAAGCGCGCGGCTCACGATCACGCTCATCGCGTAATCGAGATAGGAACGCTGCATCTCGTCGATGATCGATACTGGTTCGATCCCTGTCGGATCGTCACCGTGGTCCTTGGGTTTCGTCAAGTCGGTCAAATCAGATCACTGCAAAAAATGGAATCATTTATCCTCTATAAAGGATACGTTTGACATTGACCAATAGTGCGGCGCTATCGTGACCTTCTATGCACCGAAAAGCACATCACCGAAGCGTCTTTCTCGGAAACGGTGCGTTGTCGAGGAAAGATCGCAGGTCTCTGCTTCAGATGCATCTACTCCCCTTACCGGCGGTCATTGTCGGAATTAATCGTTGCGTAAGCGGCATCCGGCTGGCGTGATGCCGGGTGAACCGCTAAGCACTCGATAACGCGGCTGTCGCGACCAACGCGAATGAGAAATGAAAGAGGAACCAGGCGATGCCAAACGCGGAACTCCTATTCAACGCCTTTGTCACGTTGTTGGTCACCATTGATCCACCGGGGCTTGCACCGCTGTTTCTTGGTGTGACGCGAGGCATGTCGCGCGCAGAGCGCAAGATTGTTTCCGTGCGCGCTTCCATCATTGCCTTCTGCCTGCTCGCGGCCTTCGCGTTGTTCGGCGCGGCAACCTTGCAGATGCTCGGCATCACTCTGCCGGCATTTCGCGTCGCCGGTGGAATACTGCTCTTCGTCATTGCCTTCGAGATGATATTCGAACATCGGCAGCAGCGTCATGAGAAGAGTGCCGACAGAGCAATCTCCAAGGACATGATCCACAATGTCGCTGCGTTTCCGCTGGCCATTCCGCTCATCGCCGGACCCGGTGCAATTTCCGCCACCGTGCTGGTCTCCGGACAGATGAACACGATTGTCGGGCAACTGGCGCTTCTTGGCATTATCGCCATCTGTATCGCCCTGACCTATGCTGTTTTCCTGCTTGCAGAGCGTGTCGATGGCCTTTTGGGCGAAACGGGCCGTTCCGTACTGACCCGCTTGCTCGGTGTCATTCTTGCAGGCCTTGCGGTCCAGTTCGTTGCCGATGGCATCAAGGCGCTGATCGCGGCTTAGCGATCGGCGGCTGGCGGTTTGGCGGAGTCCGCATAAAGAATAAGTGTGTCATCGAGATAAAAAAGACCTTGTGAGTGCATGCTGTCGCTAAAAGCCCGATTGTCGCCAAAAGCCTGGCCAACGCCGGTAGAATTCTGAGCCCTTCTTGCGCGGCTTCATTTTGAGACGACCGCTCCGGCAATGTTCAGAGCGCGCATTTCAATCCGTTTCAAAGATGGTGGAAATACCCTGCAGTCATCATGCGCCGATGATCTCTGCCGCATCTGCAAGCAGCACACCTTTAAAGCGGTCGAACAGATACAGGAATCTATATGATAATGATCGGGTTCGGGTTTTAGGATTGGCGGGAATGGCATGGTGGTCGATATCGAGCAACGCACCAATTTCCAGTCTCGCACGATAGCATATTTCTTCCGCGGGCTCTTTGGTTGCGGCAAATCACATATACTCGCCATTATCGACCGGGCTGTCTGAAAGAAGCCATTTGTCGAGCGTCTTGTGACGGATGACCAGTACTTGATTTTCGTTCACATAGGAGCGCGCTTGCCGGCACATGTGCAGGAAATGTCTTGGGTGAACGCATGTCCGCAGCGTTACGCCACAATAACTTGATGCGGCCGAGATCTCACTCTTCTGTAAGCTTGTTTTGCAAACGTCTCATCAACCCGATGAGGTGGGCATTACCGGCATATGTCATTCGTCGCTGCCAGGGGTGCCAGGAAGTTTCCGGACGCATCAGGATATCGATGCGCCCGAAGCAGATCACGAAAGATGTGGCTTCAAACCGCCGCGTCGAAGACCCTGATTAGAACGGGATTTCGTCGTCCATATCCGAGCCGATGCCGCCGCGGCTACCGCCACCGGTGCTTCCGCCGCGACCGGAACCGTAATTGTCGCCTGGGCTGGATTGGCCGAATTCGGAACGTCCGCCGCTACCACCGCCGTAGCTTACCTGTCCTCCGCCGCCTTCGCCGCGCGCATCAAGCATCTGCAATTCGCCCCGGAATTTCTGCAGCACGACTTCCGTCGTATAGCGGTCATTACCGTTCTGGTCCTGCCATTTACGCGTCTGCAGTGCGCCTTCGAGATAGACCTTTGCACCCTTCTTCAAATATTGCTCCGCCACCTTGGCGAGATTTTCGTTGAAGATGACGACGCTGTGCCATTCGGTGCGTTCCTTGCGCTCGCCTGAATTGCGATCCCGCCAGGTTTCGGACGTGGCAATTCGCAAATTGACCACAGGCTCGCCCGAATTCAGCCGCCGTACTTCCGGATCTGCCCCCAGATTGCCCACCAGGATTACTTTATTGACACTACCCGCCATCTTACTCTCCGCTCAAATTCGCGCACAAAACGATGGATCATCCTAAACGAAGCATTGCCGGAATAACTCCCGCAAACCTCATGTTTCAGCGATCGTCCACAAGCTTCAAACGCGTCGCGTTCTATTTTTGTTCGATTTAACCACCGCGCGCCAAGGAATGTCAATCGCTCGAAAAAAGATTGTTCCTTTTTTGTTCTTTTTGCTTGCGAAACCCTTGGAAAGAGGATTAAACCAACCGATATTGCGGTATCCGGCACCAGACCACCGCCGGCATCTATAAAAGACAGGCTGAACGGAGCGGCGGACGCCATGGCGGAGCTCAAGTCCATTTCCATTCGCGGTGCGCGCGAGCATAATCTGAAAAATGTCGATCTCGACCTACCGCGTGATTCCCTCATCGTGATGACGGGTCTTTCGGGCTCCGGCAAGAGTTCGCTCGCCTTCGACACGATCTACGCGGAAGGCCAACGCCGTTACGTCGAAAGTCTCTCGGCTTATGCACGGCAGTTTCTGGAGATGATGCAGAAGCCCGATGTCGACCAGATCGACGGTTTGTCGCCGGCGATTTCCATCGAACAGAAGACGACTTCCAAGAACCCGCGCTCGACCGTCGGCACCGTGACCGAAATCTACGACTATATGCGCCTGCTCTTCGCGCGCGTCGGGGTTCCCTATTCGCCTGCGACGGGTCTGCCGATCGAAAGTCAGACGGTCAGTCAGATGGTCGATCGCATCCTGGCGCTCGACGAGGGAACGCGGCTTTATCTTCTCGCCCCCATCGTGCGGGGTCGCAAGGGCGAATATCGCAAGGAAATCGCCGAGCTACAGAAGAAGGGTTTTCAACGCGTCAAGATCAACGGCGAGTATTATGAGATCGGCGATGCGCCGGTGCTCGACAAGAAGTTCAAGCACGACATCGACGTTGTGGTCGATCGCATTGTCGTGCGAAGTGATCTCGGCACACGTCTGGCCGATAGCCTGGAGACCTGCTTGCGTCTCGCAGATGGTCTGGCGATTGCCGAGTTTGCCGACAAGCCATTGCCCCCGGAGGCGCTTTCGGGCGTATCCGCCAACAAGTCTAAGAACGAGACGCATGAGCGCATGCTCTTTTCGGAAAAATTCGCGTGTCCCGTGTCGGGTTTCACCATTTCCGAGATTGAGCCACGTCTTTTTTCCTTCAACAATCCGTTCGGTGCCTGCCCGACCTGCGATGGGCTTGGAAGCCAGCGCGCGATCGATCCTAACCTGATCATTCCGGACCCGACGCTGACGCTAAAGGCCGGCGCCGTCGCGCCTTGGGCAAAGTCCAGTTCGCCTTATTATATGCAAACGCTGCAGGCACTGGGTGAAAGCTACGGCTTCAAGGTCACGGATCGGTTCGAAGCGCTGGGCAAGGAAGCGCAGGACGCGATCCTGCACGGCACGGGTGAGCGCAAGATCGCCTTCCAGTATGATGACGGCATGCGCTCCTACAAGACCAGCAAAACATTCGAAGGCGTTATTCCGAATCTGGAGCGCCGCTGGCGCGAAACCGATTCGGCGTGGGCGCGCGAGGAAATAGAGCGTTTCATGTCGGCCACGCCCTGCCCCGCGTGCAACGGCTATCGTTTGAAACCGGAGGCGCTGGCGGTGAAAATTGCTGGCAGGCATATCGGCCAGACGACGGAATTGTCGATCCGCAAGGCCGTCGAATGGTTTGGCAACCTGCCCGACGCGATGAGCGACAAGCAGAATGAGATCGCCGTCCGTATTCTGAAGGAAATCCGTGAACGCCTGCAATTTCTCAACGACGTCGGCCTGGATTATCTTACGCTTTCCCGTAATTCGGGCACGCTTTCGGGGGGCGAAAGTCAGCGTATCCGGCTGGCCTCGCAGATTGGTTCGGGGCTGACCGGTGTTCTTTATGTACTGGACGAGCCATCCATCGGTTTACATCAGCGCGACAATGATCGTCTGCTTGATACGCTGAAGCATCTGCGGGATCTGGGCAATACGGTCATTGTAGTCGAGCATGACGAAGATGCGATTCTCACGGCAGACTATGTTGTCGATATTGGGCCGGCGGCCGGCGTCCATGGCGGGCAGATCATTGCGCAAGGTACACCGCAGGAGGTCATGCGCAATCCCGCTTCGATCACCGGTAAATATCTGACGGGCGAGCTCGCCATTCCAATGCCGCAGGAGCCGCGGGCAATCAAGAAAAACCGGATGATCAGGGTTGTCGGTGCGCGCGGCAACAATCTGAAAAATGTCAGCGCCGATATTCCGATTGGGACGTTTTGCGCGGTTACGGGTGTATCGGGCGGCGGCAAGTCGACCTTCCTGATCGAGACGCTATTCAAATCGGCGTCGCGTCGTATCATGGGCTCGCGCGATCATCCTGCCGAACATGATCGCATCGAAGGTCTGGAATTCCTGGATAAAGTCATCGACATTGATCAGTCGCCGATCGGGCGCACGCCACGATCAAATCCTGCAACATATACCGGTGCCTTCACGCCAATCCGCGACTGGTTCGCCAATCTCCCGGAAGCCAAGGCGCGCGGATATCAACCCGGCCGCTTCTCCTTCAACGTGAAGGGCGGACGTTGCGAGGCGTGCCAGGGCGACGGCGTCATCAAGATCGAGATGCACTTCCTGCCGGATGTTTATGTCACCTGTGACGTCTGTCACGGAAAGCGCTACAATCGAGAAACGCTCGACGTGACCTTCAAGGGCAAGTCGATTGCCGATGTACTGGATATGACGGTCGAGGAAGGCGTGCAGTTTTTCTCTGCCGTGCCGAGTGTACGTGACAAGCTGGTAACGCTGGAGAAAGTCGGTCTCGGCTATATCAAGGTCGGGCAGCAGGCGACCACCCTTTCGGGGGGGGAAGCGCAGCGCATCAAGCTTGCAAAGGAACTCTCCCGCAAGGCCACCGGCAAGACGCTATACATTCTCGATGAACCGACGACGGGTCTGCATTTCCACGACATCGCCAAGTTGCTCGAAGTGCTGCATGAGCTGGTCGATCAGGGAAATACCGTTGTCGTCATCGAGCACAATCTCGAAGTTATCAAGACAGCGGACTGGATCGTCGACCTCGGACCGGAAGGCGGCGATGGCGGCGGTGAAATCGTGGCGGCGGGACGTCCTCTCGATATTATTGCGGAGAAACGTTCCTACACCGGGAAATTCCTGAAGGAAGTTCTGGAGCGCCGCCCCGCAAAACGGGTGGAGGCCGCCGAGTAAGTTGTCATGAAACCGATGGATATGCTGCAATGCGTACGGGCGGGCATCGTACGCATTCGCTTCAAGCATGCGACTGGTTTTTGGGCATAAGCGACAAGTGCAGCTGCTGAGCCGCCGCGCTTACGGATTATTGGGAGGTTTGATATGACCGAGCACGCAGCAAGAATCCGCGCTGGCATGGGCGGCTGGACGTTCGAACCGTGGGATGAGAGCTTTTATCCGGAGAAGCTTGCAAAGAAGCGTCAACTGGAGTTTGCCAGTCGAGCCGTACCGGCGATCGAGGTCAATGGCACTTATTATGGTTCGCAGAAGCCGGAAACCTTTGCCAAATGGGCTTCCGAAACACCTGACGATTTCATTTTCACGCTGAAGGGCAATCGCTTCGTTACCAATCGCAGGATACTTGCCGAGGCCGGTGAGTCCATGGAACGGTTCCTTTCAAGCGGGATCAGCGAGCTGGGAGCAAAGCTTGGCCCGATCCTCTGGCAATTTATGCCGACAAAAAAATTCGATCAGGAGGATTTCGAAGCCTTCTTGAAACTGCTGCCGAGTAAACAGGACGGCATCGTCCTGCGGCATGCGCTGGAAGTGCGTAATGAGAGTTTCTGCACGCCGCAATTTCCGGCGCTCGCCCGCAAATATGGATGTGCCATCGTGTATGCGCACCATGCGGAGTATCCGGAAATTGCCGATGTGACTGGAGATTTCGTCTATGCACGCTTGCAGCGCGGCAGCGATGACAATCCCGATTGTTATCCGGACAGCGATCTCGATGCATGGGCGAAGCGGACACAAATCTGGGCTGATGGCGGCACGCCCGATGATCTCCCCTATATCGGCCAGGTTGGTGATGCAGAGAAAAAGCCGCGGGACGTTTTTGTCTTCTTCATCACGGAGGGCAAGGTGCGTGCGCCTTTCGGCGCGCAGGCGCTGATGCGGAGGCTGCGAGGCGAGTAACGCAGGGCGGTCCTCAGGCATGGCAAAGAGAGGCGGAGCCGGATTGGCCGAGGAGGACGTCGGTGATCATATTTGCAACCATGACAGCATCGGTGCAACCGGGTGACGACACAAGACACTGACTTAATCGCGAGGCGGGCGGATATGATTGACGAAATCTTTTTGAAGATACGCCGCTGCCTGACGGTTGTCCGGTCTGAATACGCAGCAGAATGATATCACTAGGCGGCAAGTCGCGCCGCCACTCACGGGCCTGATATCCTTGGTATTCAACGGAACTCGGGGACGAGAGTGACCGAGGGGAGTATAGACGCTCGTCTGAGCGCTGGACACGCGTCGGCGCTGGCTTTCCGCTGGCGTATCTTCGCAAATGCCGAATAGTCATGACTGAAATCCGCCACGGCGAATGCCGCACGGTTGATGGGAAATGAAATGGGATCAGGGCATGTGGCCCGTTGCATTTCAT
Organism: Limoniibacter endophyticus; assembly: GCF_014652835.1. GTDB lineage: Bacteria > Pseudomonadota > Alphaproteobacteria > Rhizobiales > Rhizobiaceae > Limoniibacter > Limoniibacter endophyticus. The sequence continues at coordinate 159,795 of NZ_BMZO01000001.1, read as the reverse complement.
TTCAATTTCGCATGCTTCCACATGCCCTGACGGTATCTGGAAGAACCCGAAGAGGAGAGAAGGTCGCAAATCTTCTCTCGTTCGGCCCTCCGTCCGGCTTGCCAGGCCAAACGGCGGTTTCCGCCCGCTGTCTCAGCGTCTCGGTGTTCGGGAGCTCACCTATCCCTGACGCACGAGAAGTATCGCGCAGCCGGCCAGGGTGTGGATGGATTTGGGCGATCTAGCGGCGCTTATTTTTTTAAATGATTGAAATTGCTTGGATAATTATTCCATTGACGCTGATATGCATCCACGATGAAGACTTTTTTGTAAGGCTTTGAATTTATTCGATTATTATGTTCTCTAATGAGGCGTGCACTATTTCTGTTGCCCGTGGAGACGAAGGAAAGCTTTAGTCGGACAAGTCCCGGTCTAATCGTTCCGGTCGGCAGGATCTGCCCTTGCTTCGGAGAGTGGCTTGAGAAACAGTGGGAGCATCTTGGGAGGTGATCATGATCGAGCAAAAACCAGCGGGCCGTCTTATCCTGGGGGCAGCATTATACGCGGCAACGTGCCTGAACGCGGTTGCGCAAACACCGAAAAATCCGCACAGCGGCGAGAAGATCGGCACTGTCGAACAGGTTTACGACGGGGCACTGTTACCGGACGACGCAGTCGCGACTTTCCGCAATATCGATCGCCTGTTCCCAACGCGCGTGGTCAAGGCGGGCGGTCGCCCTTCCGAACTCCCGAGATCCGAGAAGCAACTGGTCAATGTCAGCTTCAAGATCGGCGACGAAAGCTATGACCTTCATGATTTCATGGCGCTCGACAGCATCACGGCGCTGCTTGTGTTGAAGGATGGTAAGATCGCCTACGAAACCTATCAGCGCGGCAATACGGAAGATACGCGTTGGATGTCGATGTCAGTGGCGAAGTCGATCACTTCAACTCTAACCGGCATCGCGATAAAGGATGGGCTTATTTCGGGTCTGGATGCGCAGGTAGTGGATTATGTTCCGGCGCTGGAAGGCAGCGCCTATGATGGCGTTACGGTTAGGGACGTGCTGATGATGTCGTCCGGGGTCAAGTGGAACGAAACCTATACGGATCCCGGTTCTGACCGGCGCGCATTGCTGAAGGCACAGATATCGCAAGAGCCGGGATCGGCGATGAAGCTTATGGCGTCCCTGCCCCGCGCGGCAGAACCAGGCACGGTCAATACTTACAGTACCGGCGAAACACAGGTGCTTGGCGAGATCGTCAGGGGTGCGATCCGAAAGCCGCTGTCGGAATATCTGTCTGAGAAAATCTGGCGGCCGGCTGGCATGGAATCTGATGCCACGTGGTGGCTGGATTCACCGGACGGTGTCGAGATCGGGGGGAGCGGCATCAGTGCCACGTTGCGCGACTACGGCCGTTTCGGCCTGTTCTTCCTGAATGAAGCCAAGGTGGACGGGATCTCTGCCCTCCCCGACGGCTGGGTTGCGGAGGCATCGCAGCCGACAAAGCTTAAGAATGGCGAGACGCTTGACTATGGCTATATGTGGTGGACGGGGTGGACCGAGCCGTCGATTAACGACAAGGCCTTTGCAGCGATCGGCATTCACGGCCAGAACATCTATATTAACCCAGCGAAGAATGTCGTTATCGTTACATTCGGCGCGCAGTCGAAACCGACCGGCAAAGAGCCGATCGATCCGCTGGAGTTTTTCGACGCGGTTGCTGAAGAGCTGAACTAGGCAAAATCTCTCAATCATGAATAAGGGCGTGACGGTCCTAACAATTTCTGACGGTTGGACAGCTCCCCATAAGGAGTTGCTCAACCATGCCAGCTACGCTCCTCTCGCCCTAGCGATTATGGCAGAGGTCGCCGAACAAGTGCGATGAAAGCCTTCGGGGCTTTACCCGCCTTTCTCCGTCACTCATCGATGGCTGCTCGTCGCTCTTGCTGAATGAGTGATTTATGGACAGCGCCTGGATGCAGCCGGTTTGATAGGTGTTGCACTTATCGTCTCGTTATCAACCTGCTGTCGAAAACGACGTCCATCGAGACATTGATTAGTTTTAAAACGCAAAAAGCCGCTGGACTGATCCAACGGCTCCCGCTTCTCACGTGAGAGTGCGCCCTCTTTGCTCAACTCGCCAGTACATCCGTGGTCGGAAAAGCTGAGGACTAAAAGCGCATCGACCTCGTCAGGGACGCGCTGCACCAAGCCTATATGTTCATGCAATGCGTCCTTTTCAAGGCCACTGCACAGAAAAACAAACTGCCCCGGAGAGTTGGGTATATTGCCGCAAATTAAATCACGATGACTAATATTTACGCACATGATCCCGATCGAAATCGTTCTGCCCCGATCTACCACTCAAAGCCGACGCGACACCCTGCATCTTTTTTAGCCGTTCTGACCTCGGAAAGCCTGCGCTACTCGTTTAAAATCGAGTTCGCAGATTTTTATTTATGCTTCCATGTGGACTTGGCACGCTCCATGCTTAACATTCGAATGAGCGGTCGCGGTGACCTTACTCAAGCGGAGTTCGGACTGAATGAAAAAAATTGAAGCCATCATCAAGCCGTTCAAGCTCGACGAAGTGAAGGAAGCTCTTCAGGAAGTCGGCCTGCAGGGCATCACAGTCACCGAGGCAAAAGGTTTCGGGCGCCAGAAGGGCCACACCGAGCTCTATCGCGGCGCTGAGTACGTTGTCGATTTTCTCCCAAAGGTGAAAATCGAGATCATCCTCGCTGACGAATCCGTCGAGGCAGCTGTCGAGGCCATTCGCAATGCTGCGCAGACAGGACGGATCGGCGACGGCAAGATCTTCGTCTCCAGCATAGAGGAAGTGATCCGTATCCGTACCGGCGAGACCGGCGTCGACGCGATCTAACCCCCACCAGCAAATTACCTATCCACGCCATCCACAGGGAATTCATTATGACGACAGCAAAAGACATCCTGGAGCAGATCAAGGATGAGGACATCAAGTTCGTTGACCTGCGCTTCACTGACCCGCGCGGCAAGTGGCAGCATGTCACCATGGACGTCGGTCTGGTCGATGAAGATATGTTCGCCGATGGCGTCATGTTCGACGGCTCGTCGATTGCTGGCTGGAAAGCTATCAACGAATCCGACATGGTTTTGATGCCGGATCCGGAAACGGCACATATGGACCCGTTCTTTGCGCAGTCGACCATGGTTATCACCTGCGACATTCTGGATCCCATCTCGGGCGAGTCCTACAATCGCGATCCGCGCAGCACCGCCAAGAAGGCCGAGGCCTACCTGAAATCAGAGGGCTTTGGCGACACGGTTTTTGTTGGTCCTGAAGCCGAGTTCTTCGTTTTCGACGACGTCAAATACAAGGCCGATCCCTACAATACCGGCTTCAAGCTCGACTCCACGGAACTGCCGTCGAATGACGACACCGACTATGAAGTCGGCAATATGGGGCACCGTCCGCGCGTCAAGGGCGGCTACTTCCCGGTTCCACCGATTGATAGCTGTCAGGACATGCGCTCTGAAATGCTTTCGGTCCTGGGCGAGATGGGTGTTGCGGTCGAGAAGCACCACCACGAAGTGGCTGCCGCCCAGCACGAGCTAGGCGTCAAGTTCGACACGCTGGTTCGCAACGCCGACAAGATGCAGCAGTACAAGTACGTCGTGCACCAGGTCGCTAATGCTTACGGCAAGACAGCTACCTTCATGCCGAAGCCGGTATTCGGCGACAATGGCTCAGGTATGCACGTTCACATGTCGATCTGGAAGGATGGCAAGCCGACATTCGCTGGTAATGAATATGCCGGCCTTTCAGAGACTTGCCTGTTCTTCATCGGTGGCGTGATCAAGCATGCAAAAGCCATCAACGCCTTCACCAACCCGTCGACCAATTCCTACAAACGTCTGGTCCCGGGCTATGAAGCACCGGTTCTGCTTGCCTATTCGGCACGTAACCGGTCGGCTTCCTGCCGTATTCCATTCGGCTCGAATCCGAAGGCAAAGCGCGTCGAAGTTCGCTTCCCCGATCCGACTGCAAACCCGTATCTTGGATTTGCGGCGCTTCTGATGGCTGGTCTCGACGGCATCAAAAACAAGATCCATCCAGGCCAGGCCATGGACAAGGATCTTTACGATCTGCCTGCCAAGGAACTGAAGGAAATTCCGACCGTCAGTGGTTCGCTTCGTGAAGCGCTGGAGAACCTGGACAAGGACCGCGACTTCCTCAAGGCTGGCGGCGTGTTCGACGATGATCAGATCGACAGCTTCATCGAACTGAAGATGGCCGAAGTGATGCGTTTCGAAATGACGCCACATCCGGTCGAGTTCGACATGTACTACTCCGTCTAATTCGGCGGATGCCTTTATAACACAGAGGGGACGGCCTCCATCTCCGGATGGGGGCCTTTCTTTAAGGTGCATTCTTTAGGTGAGAAAATATCGATAACGATCTGAAATAATAAATAATTATCCTATCCAACCAGCAAGTCTCTCAAGAGCCTCCTGCATATCCTCGAAGCTGCCGGCATAGGAAAAGCGCATGGAGCGATGGCCTTCGCGCGTGTCAAAATCAATACCAGGGGTAGCCGCAACGCCCGCCTCGTGCAGCATACGCTTGGCAAAGCTCATGGAATCATTAGCATGCGCGCTGATGTCACAATAGGCGTAGAAGGCGCCATCCATCGGCGTTATCAGCGGCAGGCGTAATCTGGCAAGGTTATGGCTCAGGAGCGCACGGTTCTTGATATAGCCTTCACGGATAATGTCGAGTTCCCTGCTCGCTTCGAAAGCCTTGGAGGCTGCGATCTGCGACAGTTCCGGCGCGGAAATATAAAGGCTTTGTTGAATGCGTTCGACGGTGCGCACAAGTGGGTCCGGCAGAACCATCCAGCCGATACGCCAGCCGGTCATGCAATAATATTTGGAGAAGGAGTTGATGACGGTGACGCGAGCGCTGAAGCCAAGCGCGGTCACGTCCTCGCTTTCGTAGGACAGACGATGGTAAATCTCGTCCGAGATCGGTGCGATGTTTTCCTTTTCGCACAGTTCGAGGATGGCTTTAAGTTCGTCCTGCGCGATATTGGCGCCGGTCGGATTGGCCGGACTGGCGAAAAGGACACCCCTCAGCGGCTTTACACGATGGGCAGTCTCAAGAGCCGCAGCCGTCAGGTTCGAGGCACCATCGAGTGGAATTTCGACAACCTCGAGACCCAACGCTCGCAGAATGTTGCGATAGGCAGGATAACCCGGCTCGCTGATTGCGACGCGATCGCCGACATCGAACAGCGACAGGAAGGCGAGGTTGAAGCCGGCGGAAGAACCGGTCGTAATGCAGATGCGCTCTGGAGCGACATCTACGGCATAATGATCGCGATAGTGCTCGCTAATTGCACGGCGAATGATGCGGAGACCCAACGCGTCAGTGTAGGAAATGCGCCCGTCCACGAGTGCCGCGGCAGCAGAATCGCGCACGATCTGCGGTGCGGGTGCTGCCGGCTGGCCAACCGCCATGGAGATTATCGAGCGCCCTTCGGAACGCAGCCGATTCGCCTCAGCGAGAACGTCCATGGCATGGAAGGGTTCGACGTTGCCACGCGTCGACAGATTGATTTGCACCGGCTTTCTCCATCAAATCCGTTTCGTGCGTCGTAGCCTATTGCATCCGGTTTGGGAATTGCCTCAAGGGCAAGCGATCGTGACCGCATAATCGCCCCATTCGCCACAAAATGGTGATCGAAAGAGTGGGCCTTACCCGCGCTGCGTTCTATGCTATGGGTTCGGTAGAGTTGATAAGGGTCGTGGTTCCACGATTGCTACGATGCAGACAGTTCGGGAGCGAGGTATGATCGGCAGGTTTTTGGCGCGAAGCAGTCTGGCTTTAACGTTGGCCTTCAGTTCCATTGCCGTAACAAGTGCCGCATATGCCCAGCGCAGCGTATCGATTATACGCGACGCGGAGATAGAGGCGCTTGTCCGCGATTATACAACACCGATTCTCCGGGCTGCGGGTCTCTCGCGATCGGGTATCGAGATCGTCATCGTCAATGACCGTTCCTTCAACGCTTTCGTGGACGGGCGGCGCATTTTCGTCAATGCGGGTGCGTTGATGACGTCGGAAACCCCTAATGAGATCATCGGCGTTCTTGCCCATGAGACTGGCCATCTTGCTGGCGGCCACCAGGAGCGGTTGCGCGGACAACTCGCTCGAGCACAGACCATGGCGATCGTCGCCAGCCTGCTTGGCATGGGCGCTGTTGCGGCGGCTGCCGCCACGAATTCCGATGGGCTTGGCAAGGCAGGCATGGGCATGGCGGCGGGGGGACCGGAAATGGCGCGCCGCAGCATCCTTGGTTATCAGCGCGGCGAAGAGGTGACGGCAGATCGTATGGCCGTTAGCTATCTTGAAGCGACAGGCCAGTCCGCGCAAGGCATGTTGAAAACCTTCTCGCGTTTTCAAAGCGCGCTTGCGCTTGCAGGCACGCGTGTCGATCCCTATCAGGTGTCGCATCCAATGCCGCGTGAGCGTATCGCCAATCTGGAAACGTTGGCAAAGAAAAGTCCACATTTCGACAGAAGGGATCCGCCTGCCCTTCAACTGCGCCATGATCTGATGCGTGCCAAGATTGCGGTTCACATGCAGGGCGCACAGGCGGCAGCGCGCATGATGCGCAATCCGGATCCGCTCGTTTCACAATATATGACGGCGCTCTCTGCCTATACGAATGGCAATCCACGCGACGCAGTTACACGGGCGCAGGCTCTGGCCAAGAAGCAGCCACAGAACGCTTATTTCCACGAGTTGCTGGGTGATTCCTATCTCAAGGCCAATATGGCCAGCGAGGCAGCCAACGCCTATAAAAAAGCGATGCAACTGGACAAGTCCAACTCTGGCCTGATCCGTGTCTCCTACGGTCGCGCGCTCCTAGCGACCGGAAATCCCGGAAATGTGAAGGCTGCGACACGTATCCTGCGTGAAGGGCTCGACAAGGATCCCGGCAATATCACCGGCTATCGCTTCCTTGCGCAAGCCTACGGGCAAATGGGAGAGATTGGCGAGGCCGAACTGGCCACGGCGGAGGGTCATTATCACGGTGGCAATCTCCTGGAGGCGCGTATCTTTGCGGCCCGCGCGCAGACACGCCTGGTGAAGGGATCTCCCTCCTGGATACGGGCGCAGGACATTATCAATCAGAAGAAGCGCAACTGACACCTGTCAGTCGTCGCGAAAGGTACACTCCATGACCAGTTCTTTTTTTCGTAGCCGTGGCCTCCTGTCTGCTGCCGCATTGGCCGTCGCTACGCTGGCCGGCCAGGCCCACGCTCAGACCGTCGACAAGGCGGAGGTCGAGAAAATTGTGCGCGAGTATTTGCTCGCTAATCCTGAAATCCTGTTTGAGATGCAGCAGGTTCTTCAGACGAAGCAGCAGGATGAGCAGGCGGTGCAGCAGCAGCGTGTAATCGCGGCCGCAAGAGATGCGATCTATAATTCGAAAGCTGATGGCGTCGTAGGCAATCCCGATGCAAGCTTCACGGTGGTTGAGTTCTTCGATTACAATTGCGGCTACTGCAAACATGCCCTTCAGGACATGATGGAGATCACTGCCGAAAATGAGGACATTCGCTTCGTCATGAAGGAATTTCCAATTCTCGGCCAAGCGTCCAAGGAAGCATCCGTGGTTTCGATGGCTGTTCATCGCCTCGCTCCGGAAAAATACGCCGAATATCACAAGGATCTGCTTGGCGCTGAAGGACGCGTTGACGGCGCGACTGCAGTGCAGCTTGCCGTCTCCAAGGGCGTGGACGAGGCAAAGCTGAAGGCGGAAATGGGGAAGCCTGAAATCGAGCAAGATCTAGCCAAAACCTATGCATTGGCGGAATCGCTCGCGGTGAATGGTACGCCTGCCTACGTAATCGGCAACGAGATGGTTTTTGGCGCGATGGGCAAAGATACTCTTCTGGAAAAAATCGCCGCGGCCAAGCAGCAGTCAAACTAAGCAAGCTGTGAAAAATGCCGCAATCATCTGCGTCTAGTCATTCTGAGCAGGCTATACAGGCTTTCCGCGGCGGAAACAGGCGTTTATAGAAGACATGTCCCTTCTGGCCGCATGGTCAGAACGACGTATCTGACGTGCGAATTCGTACGGCTTTCCGAAAGGATTAAGAGTGAAGACGGTCTATCTGCTCAACGGCCCCAATCTTAACATGCTCGGGAAGCGTGAACCCGGCATTTACGGTGCCGATACGCTTGTAAGCATCGAGGCCGACTGTATTTCTTTCGGAAAAACGATCGGGATGACGGTCGAGTGCCGTCAGTCAAATCATGAAGGCCAGCTTATTGACTGGATCCATGAGGCAGGCGAGAAGGCAGCCGGAATAGTATTCAACCCCGGTGCCTATACGCACACCTCGGTCGCGTTGCATGACGCTATCAAGTCTGTGCCCCATGTACCCGTCGTCGAAATTCACCTTACCAATGTGCATGCCAGAGAAGCGTTTCGCCAGAAATCCTATATTTCTCCGGTTGCAATTGGCGTCATTTGCGGTTTTGGTCCGCTCGGATATCAATTGGCGCTGCGTGCGCTTGCAGAACGGCTTGGCTAAGCCTCCGATCATAAGGAATAAAGAAGAATGTCGCTCAAGAAACCGGTGGTCGATTCGGAAACCGTCCGCAGCCTCGCGGAAATCCTCAACGATACGAACCTGACGGAAATCGAGATCGAACAGGGTGAACTGCGTATCCGCGTTTCGCGCCAGAACGCTGCTGCTCCGGCCTATGCCCCCTACCCGCAGTTTGCCGCGCCCGCGCCGTCTGCGCCCGCTGCTACACCGGTGGCCTCTGCTCCGGCAGCAACGCCCGCACCGCGCGACGACAAGAATGCCGTGACCTCCCCGATGGTGGGCACTGCCTATCTCGCACCGGCACCAGGCGCCAAGGCATTCATCGAAGTGGGCCAGCAGGTCAAGGAAGGCCAGACGCTTCTCATCGTTGAAGCCATGAAGACGATGAACCAAATTCCTTCCCCGCGCTCCGGCACTGTCAAGGCGATCCTGTGCGAAGACTCGCAGCCGGTCGAATATGGCGAGCCGCTGGTCATCATCGAGTAACGGGAAACGCAATGTTTCAGAAAATCCTCATAGCCAATCGCGGCGAAATCGCTCTGCGCGTGCTGCGTGCGGCAAAGGAACTAGGCATCAAGACCGTGGTCGTGCATTCGACCGCCGATGCTGATGCCATGCATGTGCGCCTTGCCGACGAAAGCGTCTGCATCGGACCGCCAGCCTCGCGCGACAGCTATCTGAATATCCAGCAGATCGTCGCCGCTTGCGAGATCACCGGCGCCGATGCTGTACATCCAGGCTATGGCTTCCTCTCAGAGAACGCGAAATTCGCCGAAATTCTCGAAGCGCATAACATCACCTTCATAGGCCCTTCCTCGCAGCACATCCGCGTGATGGGTGACAAGATCGAAGCAAAGCGCACGGCCAAGAAGCTTGGTATTCCTTGCGTTCCCGGCTCCGATGGCGGTGTCAGCGATCCTGTCGAGGCGATGAAGATTGCCAAGGAGATAGGATTCCCCGTCATCATCAAGGCAGCAGCCGGTGGCGGTGGTCGAGGCATGAAGGTGGCGCGCACGGAAGATGATCTCGTTGTTGCGTTGCAAACGGCACAGACTGAAGCCGGCGCCGCGTTTGGTGATGACTCCGTCTATATCGAGAAATATCTCGAGAAGCCGCGTCACATCGAAGTGCAAATCGTCGGCGACGGTCAGGGCAACGCCATCCATCTAGGCGAACGCGACTGCTCATTACAGCGTCGCCACCAGAAAGTCTGGGAAGAGGCAAACTCACCTGCGTTGAATGTCGATGCGCGCAACAAGATCGGCGACATCTGTTCGAACGCCGTTGCCGATATGGGATATTCCGGCGCTGGCACGATCGAGTTTCTGTATGAGAATGGTGAGTTCTATTTCATCGAAATGAACACGCGTCTGCAGGTAGAGCATCCGGTTACGGAAGCCATCACCGGCATCGATCTCGTGCACGAGCAGATTCGTGTTGCCGCAGGCCTTGGTCTCTCGGTGAAGCAGGAGGACATCCGCTTCCAGGGGCACGCGATCGAATGCCGCATCAATGCCGAGGATCCGCGCAACTTCACGCCTTCCCCCGGTTTGATCACGCATTTCCATACGCCGGGCGGTCTTGGCATTCGCGTCGATTCCGGCGTCTATTCCGGTTATAAAATCCCGCCCTATTACGACAGCCTGATCGGCAAGCTCATCGTGCATGGCCGCAACCGCGTGGAATGCATGATGCGCTTGCGCCGCGCACTTGACGAGTTTGTGGTCGACGGCATCAATACGACGTTGCCGCTGTTCCGCGATCTGATCAATAATCCAGACATTGCAAATGGTGATTACGATATTCACTGGCTGGAAAAATACCTCGCTCAACCATCCGAAGAGGTCTGATTGAGCAAGCCGATCGCTCCCGGCCATGACATTCCGCCCGACGTGCTGCTTCGTGCTTACGCGTCGGGCGTTTTTCCCATGGCCGAGAGCGCGGACGATCCAGAAGTGTTTTGGGTTCGCCCTGAAGAACGGGGCATTATTCCCCTGGACAAATTTCACGTGCCACGTTCACTTGCGAAGACCATTCGCAAGAACGTGTTCACTATCCGCGTGAACACGGATTTTGCAGGCGTCATGCGTGGGTGCGCGGAGCCCGGTTTCGAACGCGAAACGACCTGGATCAATTCCACGATATTCAAGGCTTACAGCGCGCTTCATGCGCTGGGTCACGCTCATTCGGTAGAAGCCTGGCACGAAGGAAAACTCGTCGGCGGGCTTTATGGTGTATCGCTGGGCAGCGCGTTCTTCGGTGAAAGCATGTTTTCGCGCATGAGGGACGCTTCCAAGGTTTGTCTGGTCTTTCTTGTCCAGCGTATGAAAGAACGTGATTTTCGTTTGCTGGATACGCAATTCACTACGGAACACCTGGAGCGTTTCGGTGCCATCGACGTGCCGCGCGGCGAGTATGAATTGTTGCTGGCCGATGCGCTGAGCAGCACCGCGCGGTTCTGGCCCTGAACCATCTGCCATCCAACGTAGTTCCCCTGCCTTCAAGAAACTAGGCGCGCTCGGATAGAGCGCGCCTAGTTCTTTCCATCGAGAGAAACTATTCGTTGCTGGCTACAGGTCTCACCAGCGGTGTAATGCGGCGGATAGTGACACGACGGTTTTCCTGTGAGGGCCCTTCCGTACGCACCTTCAAGTAACGTTCGCCATAGCCTTGCGTAGCCATGTTTTCAGGCGGGATGCCGAACGCGTCCGTCAGGACGGATGCCACGGATTCGGCGCGCTGATCGGAAAGCACCAGGTTGCTTTCATCAGAGCCAACGGCATCGGTATGGCCCTCGATCAAGAAGGTTTCGGCCGGATTATCTTTCAGTACCTTGTTGATGGCTTCCGCCACCTTTCTCAGTGAGCGGGCCTGATCCATGGAGATTTCGGCACTGCCAGTGTCAAAGGTGATCGTGTCAAGATCGATCCGGCGCACCTTGTCGCGAATACGGGCCGAGTAGCGTACCTCGTCCAAGGAATAGACGCGCTCCACTCGCTCGACCGGCGGCAATTCAAGGAACTCGTAATAGTCGCGATCCTCATCGCTCGACGTATCGATAATATACTCGTCGAGCGGGACGGTCAGGCGCATCGGAGGAAGATCAAGCCCCGGGTCACGCCAGACATAATCCTCGCCTTCATCGCCGCGATCAACCGCATAGAAGAGCACATATTCCTCGCCGCCCGGGACGATACGCGACCGCTGGATAACCTCGCCGTAGCGGTTACGAATAGTCACCACCTGCGTGCCGTCACGGCGTTCGACAATCTCTCGTGTGCGACCGCCGCGCAGGCGCTCGTATATTGGCTCGACGTTCTCTCCTCCATAGAAGCGGCGGCTGTCATCGTGACGAATGACCGTGCGGTTGTCGATCTGGAAGATGATGCGACTATCATCCCGGTCCCGGCCATCACGCCCATCGCTATCCCATTCTTCCCATCCACGCGGGCGCTCGAATTCCGGCCGACGCTCGAGACGTTCGCCACGTTCGGCAGTGGCAGCTTCAATCCTAACAGGTGCGCTGTCCTGGGGCTGGATCTGCGCCTCGGCATCCGATTGAGGTACCACGATCTCGCCCTCTGCCTGGGCTGGAGGAGTGGCAGGTCCGGGTTCGCCTTGCCGGCTCTCGCCCTGGGTCTGCGGAGCTTCTTCCTTGGCGCTATCAAGGACGGCTGCGCCGTTCTCCACAGGAAGTACCATGGGCTGATCATCTGGAGCCGATGCCGGATCCTTGGCAATCTCTTCCGCTCGCTCAATATCCTGAGGCGTGGTTGGGGGCTGCGGAGCAGCTTGTTGATCAATTGTTGGTGCCGTCTCCGTGGGGGATACTGGCGTGGGTGCATCGGCATCAGCGGGAGATTCCGGGGTTTCCGGAGACATGGCCGGTGCGTCAGGTGTAGACGTTTCCGGCTGACTTTCCGGGCTAGCCGCGCCGTCCCGCTCCATGCGCGGCGCTTCGTCCTCTCCATCCTGACGCTGTTCCTCACCACCCTCCAATGCAGGGGCGGTTTCCTGTGCGTCATCGCGTTCAGGCCGCAGCGTCTGTGTTTCGGACTCAGGAACCGGAGGTGTAGCGGGTTCTTCTGACTGCTGAACTTCTGGTTCAGGGGCCGGCTGCTGCTCTGGCGCCGGAGAAGCCTCAGGCTCTTCCGCCGGTTGCGATTCCTGTTCCTGTGATTCGGAGCTCGGTGTTTCCTCTGCTGGCTCTGGAGGGGCTTCACGCCCGGAAGACTCAGGTTGTTCCGGCTCCGCGGCAGGCGCTTCCTGCTGCTCGGAGTTCGGTTCAGATTCTGGCGCTGCTTCGGGAGCAGGCGCTTCCCGTTGCTGGCCGGGTGCAGATTCAGTTTCCGATTCCGGTTCCGGCGCACGTTCTCCTTCCCGGGGCTGCGCCTCTTCCTCTTCGGGCTGGCCCTCACGTGGCAAAAGCGGCTGCTGGGCGAGAATTACGCCCTCTCGGACGTGATTTACCGAAGGCGTGACATTGGGCATCGCGCCTGCCGGTTGCAAGACGAGCGGCAGCGACATGAATGGAACCGCCACGCTGGCGAACAGTCTGGATTTGATTGTCATCAGAATTCTCCTCACTCCCGGCGTCCAAGGCCTTGGGGCCTCTGGATCGCATGGCATGACATCGCATCACCAATTGTCGGGCGCGTCCTTAAGTTCCGTCACGTTAGATGTGCGTGGGTGAACGAGGCGTGAACACTTAAAGGTGCGTAAATCAGGAGATTTCGACTTCCCAGATCATGCCATCATAGGCAGGCGTAACGTGATCCGGGGTTTCGCGGGCGACCGTTTCGTAGTCAAGAGGGATGTGCATATGAGTCAGAATGGCGTTGCGCGGCCCAAGCTTCTCTATCCATTCCAGCGCTTCACTGAGCGAATAGTGGCTCGGATGAGAAATATATTGCAACGCGTCGATCACCAGAAGATCCAGCCCGGAAAGCCGGCGAACGGTTTCCTCCGGCCACGCCGATACGTCCGGGCAATAGGCGATGTCGCCAATGCGATAACCTATAGAGAAAATGTCGCCGTGCATTTGCGTAAGCGGTTCGAAATCAATGGGGCCACCCTCGCCCGCTATCTTGAAGGGCTCATAATGAGTAATCTCATGCGCCTTGACGATAGGCGGATAGGAGCTGCCCGAGGGCGTCTCAAAGCAATAGCCAAACGCATCCTTCAGCCTCGCGGTAGTCGGGCGATCAGCATAAAGATCGATAAGTTTCTTTTGCACGAGAACGAAGCCACGCAGATCATCTATACCATGAATATGGTCGGCATGCGGATGTGTATAGATAGCGGCATCAAGCTTCTTGACCTGCGCCATCAGCATTTGCGAACGAAAATCCGGACCGGTATCGATGACGACTGTCGTACGTTTTCCATCTTCCCGGATGCGCTCTATCAGCGCACTCGAGCGATAACGACGGTTCTTCGGGTTGTTCGGATCACACGCCCCCCAATCGCCCATCAGGCGCGGCACACCCGGAGACGAGCCGCAGCCCAGGATAGTAAGGCGCAAGCGATCGGCCATGGATTAGCCGGCTTTCCGCGGATCCGGCACCTTGGTGAAGAGCCGGAAGAAATTGTCGGTCGTGATCTGTGCTATCTCGTCGCGCGTTACACCGATAGTATCGGCGAGGACGCGTGCCGTCTCCGCAGTATAGGCAGGCTCGTTACGGCCACCCCGGTGTGGAATCGGCGCGAGATATGGCGCATCGGTTTCGACCAAAAGACGATCGCGCGGGACGGTTGCGGCAATATCGCGAATATCCTGCGAGTTTTTGAAGGTCAGGATGCCCGAAAAAGAAATATATCCGCCCATCTCTACGCCGATACGGGCAAGCTCTGCCCCTGACGAGAAGCAGTGCAGGATGAAGGGAAAGGCGCCCTTCTCCGTTTCTTCGCGCAGAATGGCCGCCATGTCTTCATCGGCGGAACGCGCATGGATGACCAGCGGCAGACCCGACCGGCGCGCCGCAGCTATATGGACGCGCAGGCCCTGCGCCTGTGCCGCGCGAGGTGCCTTGTCATAGAAATAGTCGAGACCCGCTTCGCCAATAGCGACGACCTTCGGGTGCTTTGCCAGCTCAAGTAATTGCTCGGCCGTTATGTCCAGCTCTTCCTCCGCATTATGCGGATGGGTGCCGACGGAACAATAGACCTGCTTATATTGCTCGGCGATAGCAAGAATGGGTTCGAACTTCTTGACGCGTGTGCAGATGCTGACCATGTATGCCACGCCTGCATCGACCGCGCGCTGGATGACGGCGTCGCGTTCTTCAGCGAAATCCGGAAAATCCAGATGGCAATGACTGTCGACGAGCATCATCTTACGCCTTCTGTTCTGCCACAGGTTCTACATAGCGCGGAAAGACGCCCTGAGGTGCTGGAAGATCGTCGCCCGTCTTCAATGCAAAGGAATCTCCCACGTGAGCGAAAGCGCGCTCCTCTGCCTTGACGGCTAGAAGGTCGAGGAGCTTCTCCGCAGAAGCCGGAATGAACGGCTGGCAGAGAATGCCGACGCGGCGCACTATCTCGGCGGTCGTGTAGAGCACTGCTTCCATGCGAACAGGATCGGTCTTTCTGAGTGACCAAGGTTCTTTTCCGGCGAAGTATCGATTGGCTTCCGAAACGACATTGAAGATGGCTGCAAGCGCGTGGTGGGGCGCCTGTTCCGCCATGAACTTACGGGCCTGCACCAGCGCGTCATCGGCCATGGAGAGCATGGCACGATCCTCCTCGTCTATCGCCTCCGTGGAAGGTACCTTGCCTTCGCAGTTCTTGGCGATCATCGAAAGCGAACGCTGCGCCAGATTACCGATATCGTTGGCGAGGTCCGCATTGGTGCGATTGACGATCGCCTCATGGCTATAGGAGCCATCCTGGCCGAAGGGAACTTCGCGCAGAAGGAAGTAACGCACTTGATCGAGGCCATAGTGCTCGATCATGGCCAGCGGGTCGATGACATTGCCGATCGATTTCGACATCTTCTCGCCGCGATTAAACAGGAAGCCGTGGCTGAAAACGCGCTTTGGAAGCGGAAGGTCAGCGGACATGAGGAAGGCGGGCCAGTATACCGCGTGGAAACGGGTAATGTCCTTACCAATGATATGGGCGTTGGCGGGCCAGAACGCGGCGCGATCTGCACTGGCATCTGGATAACCTGTTGCCGTCAGGTAATTGGTCAGCGCATCAACCCAGACATACATGACATGCTTTTCATCGCCAGGCACCGGAATACCCCAGTCGAAGGTGGTGCGGGAAATCGACAAATCCTTGAGGCCACCGCGAACAAAGGACGCAACCTCGTTGCGGCGTTCGACAGGGCCGACGAAATCCGGTTGTTCCTCATAAAGCTTCAGGAGCTTTTCTTCATATTTCGACAGACGGAAGAAATAGCTTTCTTCTTCAACCCATTCGACCGGTGTGCCCTGTGGACCGTAGCGAATATTGTCCGCACGGAGTTCGGTTTCCTCTTCCGCATAGTATGCTTCGTCGCGCACCGAGTACCAACCCGAATAGCCGCCTTTGTATATGTCGCCATTGGCTTCCATCGCCCGCCAGATCGCCTGCGAGGCAATTTTGTGTCGCTCTTCCGTTGTGCGGATGAAGTCGTCATTGGAAGCGTTAAGATAGGCGGCCATCTTCTGGAACTCGGCCGTATTACGATCGGCAAGCTCCTGCGGCGTAATTCCCTCCTTGCGGGCCGTCTGCAGCATCTTGATGCCATGCTCGTCGGTGCCGGTCAGGAAAAACACCTCCTTCCCGTCCAGGCGCTGGAAACGAGCCAGAGCATCCGTTGCGATCAACTCGTAAGCATGGCCGATATGCGGCTTGCCGTTCGGGTAGGAAATTGCAGTGGTGATATAGAATTTTTCGCGCGCCATAGGAAACCAGTCGTTCAAAAGTTAAAGCGTGAATAGCGTATAGAAACGTACCTGACCACCCTGCATTCGCGCATGAGAAATGCGTTTTCGAATTGTCAGCCTGCGAAGGCCACGCGCACCATTTCGATCAGCGAGAAAACATGTTGGCGCTTGTCGAGATTGTAGGTTTCGCACTCGATTGTTGTCTGACGCACCTCCTGCCAAAGGTGGGAAAGACGATCCGCGTAGGCAATGTTACCGGTGCGCGCTTCTATTGACGCACGACCTGCCACTACGTCGAGCATTTCCCGGTTGAACAGTTCGAATTGCACCACGCTGTCCCTACCCGTGACGGCATCGGCGAGCCGCATCATTGTGCCTATATCCGGCGTGCTGGAGGCGACGAGCTTTTCCACGGCCTCGGCAATGTCCATCCCGCCATATTGCGTGAGGAGAACGGCATTGCGCGGGCTGCCATCGGCCCGGCTCGCGAGCGCTTCAGGCAAATTTCTTTCCACACTGCCAAGCATGCCGAAGCGGGAGACCACTTGTGTCATCGCCTCGTCTTCGAGTGGATGAAAGAGCTGAAGCTGACAGCGCGAACGGATGGTCGGCAAAAGACGCCCCGGCGCGTGCGTGATCAAAATAAAATGTGTTCGTGCAGGTGGTTCTTCAAGATTCTTCAATAAGGCATTGGCAGCATTTATATTCATGTCTTCCGCCGGATCGACGATAACGACACGTGGGCTGCCATCCGAGGCCGTCATAGACAAGAATTTTGAAACGCGGCGAATTTCCTCAACGGTTATTACCGACTTGAAGGTCTTGGTCTTGTCATTAAATGGACGGCTCAAATGCAGGATTGCCGGATGTGCCCCCGTGGCGATCTGACGAAACAAACCAGAGGATGGATCAGGTGGCTGGAGCCTTTCCGGTGCCTGTCTATGATCGGGGTGGCGCATCAGGTGATAAGCGAGATGGAAGGCGAGGGTCGCCTTGCCGATGCCGCGCGCGCCGGCAAACATGAGGCCGTGGTGAAGCTTGCCTTCGCGATAAGCCTGAGCCAGCATAATTTGTATGGCATCATGGCCGACGAGATAGGGATTCTCGGCCGGCTCAAGTACATTGTCGAGCGTATCGTAATTTTCGGGTGCGAGACGTTCATTCATGGCACGAGCGGCTCCGAGATCGCGTTCTTGGCCATCAGGAAGTCGCTGACCCGCTTTGCGACTTGTTCCGCAACGGCATCCTCGTCCAGGCTGGCATCTATCACTTTGCAACGCTCCGGTTCGGCCTTGGCAATCTCGAGGAATCCCTTGCGCCGCTTGCGATGAACCGAAAGCGTTTCCTTCTCGAAACGATCGGGCGTTTCATTGCCACGACGCAAGCCGGCACGACGAAGCCCCTCTTCCGGCGCGATATCGAGAATGAGTGTCAGTTCTGGTTGCATGTCAGCCACAACGACGCGCTCCAGGGTTTTGAGAAAATCCTGATCCATGCCACCGACCTTGCCTTGATAGACACGGGTTGAGTCGGCAAAACGGTCACACAGAACGATTTCGCCACGCTTGATCGCCGGACGAATACGCTGGTCGATATGATCGGCGCGCGCCGCTGCAAAGAGCATGGCTTCCATCTGGGCACCAAAGGATTCTGCCGCTCCGGAAAGCACGACATGGCGCACGGCCTCAGCCCCTGCTGATCCGCCTGGTTCACGGGTCAGCATCACGGCAAGGCCGTGTGAACGCAGGAGTTTGGCCAGCCGGGCAATCTGCGTCGACTTGCCGGCGCCCTCTCCGCCTTCAAAGGTAATGAACGATCCTAGCTTCACAAATGCTCTTAACTGTTTGGGCGTCGGAGATGAGACATCCTTCTCCGTCTAGCCTATAGACACGAAGATTTCAAAGCCGCTGCCATCGGCGCAGCCAGCCGAACGCAAGTTCCCAAAGTGCATTGGAGGCACGACTGTAGAGGGAGGCAGCTTCAACCGAGGTTTTTGCGAATACGGGGGCCGCATAGAGAATTTCATCAGCGCGCTTGACCTGCAGAGTGCCGAGACGCGTGTCGGCGGCAACAGGAGCAGCGATCGGCCCCTGGTAGACAACTTCCACCGCGATCTGATCGCGTTCTGCGATCGGTAGCAGAACATCAATTACCCGATCCGTCCGCAGTTCGACTGGCTTGCCGTTCGCGCCGAAGCTGACGGCGGTGCCGATGACCTCGCCCTCATCAAACAAATGAACACGTTCGAAATTCGAGAATCCCCAGTCGATGAGCTTGCGCGCCTCGTCACCGCGCTCCTTATTGTCCGCCATGCCGCTCATGGCAGCAAAGAGCCGGCGTCCGTCCCGAGTCGCGGAGGCAACCAGCGCGAAACCGGCTTCCTCGGTATTGCCGGTTTGCAGCCCGTCCGCTCCGATGCCAAGGGAGAGCAGCGGGTTTCGATTCCGTTGAAAAATCCGGTTCCACTCGAAGGCTTCCTGGCTGAAATAGTGGTAATATTGCGGATAGCTGCGCCAAATGTGCTGGGCGAGCCTCGTCATGTCACGCATTGAAACGTGCTGTGCAGGATCCGGTAGCCCGGTCGCATTGGTGAAATGCGAGTTGGAAAGGCCGAGTTCGGCTGCGCGCTCATTCATCTTTGTTGCGAAAGCACTTTCCGATCCGGCGATTCCAGCGCCCAGAACGATTGCGCTGTCATTGGCGGATTGAACGATAAGGCCCTGTAGAAGATCCGAAACCGCGACATTGGACTTCAATGCCGCAAACATGGTGGAGCCGCGTGATGGCGCGCCGCCCCGACGCCATGCATCCTCCGTAATCTGGAATGCCTGGTCCATACGCAGGTCACCGTCGTGCAATGCCTTGAAGACCAATTCGGCCGTCATCAATTTGGCAAGCGAGGCCGGAGCAACTTTTTGATCGGCATTTTTCGAGAAAAGCACGGTGCCCGTCTCGGCATCGACGAGAAAAGCTTGCGGCGCACGCGTCTGGATGCCGAAAGAGACGCTTTCATCTGCATCCTGCGCCATGGCCAAGCCCGCAACGCCGATAAAGAACAGGCTTACGATGATACGTTTGATGAATGCAGCGCGCATGATCAGTCTCCCGCCTTCATGCTACTATTTTGCCCAAGCGGGAGCCATATGGGGTTTTTCAATCCAATGAAATTCAGGAATCCTGACGCACGATAAAGGCGTCAGACGCCCCCAAAGTCCAGCTTTTCTGCAAAAGCTGATCAATGCCGAGCGTGCCGTTCGGCCGCAGACTAAGCGAGTAGATAGCGTGGCCGGATAGGTGACTGGTTTCCATCTCGACAGCTCCGAAAGCCGAAAGCGCCCGGAAAAGCTTTTGCGCCGCATCCTTATCGCCAAAGCTGCCGGCTGAAATATAATCGCCGCCATGCGCCTGCATGTTGTTTTTCCAGGCTTGGCGGATTTCACTCGACTGGCGGGAGAAGGCCTTGAATGCATCGGGGACATGCCCGATCGCGCCGCTGATCCGCACATCGGCATAGGACATTTCGGGCGCCCGGCTCTCTGGTATCGGATACGGCCCATCGATGACCTGAAAGGGGATATTCGCAGGAACGGGTGGCTGAGTCGGCGCATAGGCGTCAGCTGCCGGCTCTGGACGTTCGGCAGGAATAGTCGTGGCCGCTGCAACAGGCTGGGGCACAAGAGCAGCCTGTGGACGAGCCGCAGGCACAGGCGTCCGCGCTTGCAATTGCGCGACGTTGAAGCTTTCCAGTGAGCGGTTCGAGCCGCTTTGCGACGGCGTAGGCCCGTTCATAGCCACCATGACGCCGGTAGGCATACCGTCGGATGGATCCGGAGCCGCGCCATTTGGCCGATAGGAGGCAAGCAGGAATTGTTCATCCTGACCGTCCAGAGGAGCTGGACCGACATAGGCGACATCAACGTCCGCCGTGCCAGTTTCAGTGTAATCGAGAAGCTCGGCAGCGCGGCGTGACAGGTCAATCACCCTGCCCGCATGAAACGGTCCGCGGTCGTTGACACGAACGATGACGGAGTGACCGTTCTTCTTATTTGTGACCCGGGCATAGCTTGGTAACGGCATGGTAGGATGCGCGCCGGTGAGATGCGTCATGTCGTAGATTTCACCGTTGGCGGTCAGGCGGCCATGAAAGGCATCGCCATACCAGGATGCCTTGCCTGAGCCTTTGTAACCCGGGTCTTCCTTTGGCTTATACCAGCGTCCAGCGACCTTATAAGGTTTTCCGACATGATATCGGCCGCCGCCACGTTTCAGGCCGCTCTTCTTGTTGGAGACACGCGGACTTGCCTTGCCATATTTCGATTCGGGAAAATATTCCTTGGAGCGATTGGAGGGCTTGGTATTCTCCCTCTGGAGAGCCGACCCGCAGCCGACGAGCGCGAATGAGGCCGCAAGAAGCACAAGTGCCGTGCTTGCGCGCTTCAGCGCAGTCCTGCCAGAATCCATTGTGTCGTCCCCGAACTTTTCTTCAACCAGAGGTCAATATGCCAGATCATCCCGGCTGTCAAAAACGCTGGGATAATGTGGCAAATTATGGGCCTTTTATACAACCTCTTGGAATTGCCTGCATTTATGGTTAACCAATCATGAGTATCCCAGCATTGATCGGGCACCTCCTCTTACTTGTAGAACCCATCCCGAAGGTTGATGCCGTGTTCCAGCCACATCTTCATGGCGCAAAGCATACCCGTCCAGCCTTCGCAATTATCATAAGACGCGCCTAGTCCCTCCTGCGTTTCCAACCATCCATATTCGCTGATTTCAACCAGGGTTCGGCCGTCGCCAAGCGGTTTGAAGGTCATGACCACGGTGGTTCTTGCCGCACCGTTCGCATCTGGCTGTGCTGCGCCATTGCTTGCGTCCCAGCGCAGAACGATGCGTCTGTCCTCCTCCACCTCATCGATATAGACCGGAAAGGCGCCTGGAAAATCGTGAAAATCCCACTCTACGACAGCGCCGGGCTGAATGCGTCCCGTCGCGCCGCCGGTCGTGAAGAATCTGGATAGTCGTTCGGGATTGACGACAGCTTCAAAGACCTCCGAGACGGGTCTGGAAATTCTACCGCTTACAGAAAACCTGATTTCCATTGCATATTCCTCCTTCCAATGTTCCTCCATTATGTTGTAGATTTATAACATGTCAACGCACGATAAAGACGATGCCCTCTTCAAGGCACTGGGACACCGAACGAGGCGCCAAATGCTCGACGTCCTCAAGGAAGGACCAAAGACGACGGGGATGGTCTGTGATTTTTTCCCGGAGATTGACCGTTGCACGGTGATGCAGCACCTAAAGGTACTGGTCGATGCCGATCTTGTAATTGTTGAGCGCCGCGGGCGCGAACGCTGGAATCATCTGGACGCGCTCCCCATTCACGCTATTCACGAGCGATGGATTGGGCCTTTTGCAGCCTATGCGGTCTCGATGCTGCGCAATCTCGACAAAGGCGTGCCGAACATTGGGGTTCGCGACGATGAAACGGTGGGCGAGTGAGATGACCGCGAACGCTTTTGGGTCTCGTTCACAGTTTCGGCTGATCCTCTTGTTTTGCAGACTTGTAATCGGCGAACTTCTGACGCATACAGCTTGCCGATGGGAGGCAGCCATGCCTGCCCGCATCACGGAAGAGTGGCCGAGCGGTTTAAGGCACCGGTCTTGAAAACCGGCGAGGGTGTGAGCTCTCCGTGGGTTCGAATCCCACCTCTTCCGCCATGACCATTGTTTTTATTGACTTTTTTGGCCTCCTTGACTATTTATCATAACTCAGAGAGCCGCGGCGCTTTGGGTGACGCGCCTTTGCCGATAGCGTTACTTGCCGTTTCGGACAAAAATAAAGGGGCCTCGCGGCCCCTTTTCTCATGCCGCTAGCGCCTCAACAACGCTGCATATAAGCCCCCTTATACCGCGGTCGTTAGTGACAACTGCGTCGGCGAAAAAGTCGAAGCGCTCCGAAGCGTGCCCTGAGTAAACGCCCCTTCTCCCCTCAAGCTTGACGATCGCTCCGCCCAACCTTCGCACGGCGGCCGCCTCGTTGGGAAAGCGACAGTCATCAACGATGATGCGCTCATATTGTGAAGCACGAGCCTCCCACAGGCCTACCCAAAAGTTTTCGCCGATCATGTCGCTTCCGCCAGATTGGAACGTTCCGCAGCCTCGCGGCTTATCCTCCTTAGTCGCAACGGGATATTTTCATGCTTAAGTCGAATTTCAAATTCTTCATCCTGACTCTGTTCGTCCTGGGGCTGTTGATTGCGGGGGCCTATACTTTTCTCTCGCATCCGGGAGATGCCGAAGGCGATGTTGATCCGCTCCAGACGACTGAGCCTGCTGCGCCTTCTTCCCCCACTTCCCAACCGTAGTTCTACCTATATGATTGCCTGAACAGCCGCCTATGAGCGGCGCAGGTGAAATCGTTGGAGAGGTAGTTCATTGTCCAGGCTGACCGGAAGATCGCATCAAGACAAAAGTAGCGAAGAAGCGGAACAGTTGGTTGAGACGTTATTTCGCAATGGCACGTTGACGGTTGTTGGCATCATCCTGTCTTTTTCGCTCGGTTTCGTGACTCAGTGGGCCAATAACCCCATTCCGTGGACGTTGAGAGATCTGCCGACGCTGATTCTACTGATCGGGGGGATTGTCCTGCAGATCATGACGTTGGGAAAACTGTTGCGAACGACCGCCTTGCAACGACGTGTATACGATAAGGCGAATAAGCAATTTCTGGTCGGCGTGTGCCTGACGGCTTTAGGGGTGGCGTCGGCCATCGTAATCGACTTTTTCGAGATCGTGACGAAATAGCGCGCCCGCAGGCGCGCCGATCTTCTCGCTAGGTGGAAGGTGGTGCAGGCGGCGGTGCCGCCTCCTTCTGGGTTATCAGACGTGCACTACGTTGACCGGTGAGATAAATCCATAACCAGCTCCACGCCACACTCATGCGACTGCGGGTCCCTATGAGGAAGTAGATGTGAGCGATGCCCCAGAGCCACCATGCGAGAGCGCCGCGCAGCTTGATCTTACCGAAATCGACAACCGCCGAACGTGTTCCTATAGTTGCGAGATTTCCCTGATGACGATAGTTGAACCGGCCTGGGAGTTCGGTACCTGCAAGCTTTGACCGGATGCGGCGAGCGACATAGGCACCCATTTGCTTGGCGGCTGGGGCAATGCCCGGTACGGGCTTTCCGTTGCTCGCGACAGCCGCAGTGTCGCCGATGACATACACATCGGACAAGCCAGCCGGGCGCAGGTTTTCGTCGACGATTGCACGGCCCGCACGATCGGCCTCGACGCCAAGCCATTTCGCGGCGGGCGACGCTTGTACGCCAGCAGCCCAGACGATGGTCCGAGCCGCGATAAATTCCTCGCCGATGGATACGCCCTCCTCGCTGCATCCAGACACGATACTGTCGGTGCGGACTTCAACGCCGAGCTTCTCCAGCGAATTCCGCGTATACTCCGATAGCTCGGGCGTAAAGGCCGACAAGACGCGCGGCCCACCCTCGATCAGGATAATGCGCGCCTCCGCAGGATCGAAGCTGCGAAACTCTCCATGCAAGGTCTTGTGCGCAAGCTCGGCGATAATGCCGGCCATCTCCACCCCGGTCGGACCGGCACCGATGATCGCGAATGTCAGCAGAGCCCGGCGCTTATCCGTATCCTGTTCAAGCTCGGCTGCCTCGAACGCCCGCAAAATGCGACGTCTGATCATGGTGGCATCTTCAAGCGTCTTGAGACCTGGCGCAACGTGAGCCCATTCATCCTTGCCAAAATAGGCATGTGTAGAACCCGTCGCGATGATCAGTGTGTCGTAATCCATCGTCTGGCCATTATCGAGCCTGACGATCTTGTCGTTCGGGTCAACGCCAACGACTTCTGCAAGTATGGTGCGAACATGCGGTTGATCGCGATAAAGGGTCCGGATAGGCCAAGCAATTTCAGAGGTCGCCAGCGTGGTGACCGCTACCTGGTAAAGCAGGGGCTGAAAAAGATGGTGATTTCGCCGATCAATAAGGGTGATGCGAACATTCGCATTCTTGAGACCGTTGACCGCCTCCAACCCGCCAAAACCGCCGCCGATCACGACAACATGATGCTCTGCCATACCTGCACTCCTTCGAAGGTAGAACTAGTGTATCTTCCGGAATTAAAAAGTGCCGGGATTACAAGGGTGGTTTGCACAAATGCCGTTTGACCTGAAAAGCCGTTTCACCGAAGGCGCTCATTTGCATTACAAATCTGCCTTAAGGGATGATGTTCCTGCAACTTTCTGTCGAAATGAAATATCTGGGAGATGGGAAGCAGACGCCACGGATCGTGAAAGGAACAATTCGAGCAGATAGACATTATTTTTCCACGATCATTCGAGGATAAAAAAAATGCTGCGTGCTTTCATTCTCTGGCTTATGGGCGTTCCGCTCGTCGCTGTTCTATTGATCTGGTATTTTTTCTTTTAAGGCGGGTATTTTCGCCTCGAGCATAGACAGCACAGCGGAGTTACAAATTTGCAGAAGAATACGCTTTATCTTCTTGTCGGCGCGCTTTTAGTGATCGTCGTGGGTTTGGGAATCTATGTTTATCAGGAGGAAAGCCAACCCAGTGGCGTAGAGATGCGCATAGACCAGAATGGCGTTCAGATTGAAGAAAACTAGGTTCTCCATTGTCTGAAATGATGAAGCCCGCTTTCGCGGGCTTTATCTGTTAAACCAGTCTGCTCTGCTCCATCGCAGCTTCTATGAAACTGGAGAAAAGCGGGTGCGGCTCGAAGGGCCGGCTCTTGAGCTCCGGATGATATTGAACGCCGATGAACCACGGATGATCGGCATATTCAATTGTTTCCGGAAGTACCCCGTCCGGTGACATGCCGGAGAAGACCAGACCGGATTTCTCCAGCCGCTCCTTATACTCTATATTGACCTCGTAACGGTGACGATGGCGTTCGGAGATCGTCGTCGAACCATAAATATCGGCAATCCGGGTACCTTGCGCGAGCGCTGCATCGAACGCACCGAGACGCATGGTTCCACCAAGATTACCGGCCGCCTCGCGCTTTTCCAGCATGTTACCGGAAAGCCATTCGGTCATCAGACCTACGACCGGTTCCTTTGCGGGGCCGAATTCGGTTGAGGATGCCTGCTCCACGCCTGCAAGATTACGCGCTGCCTCAATGCAGGCCATCTGCATGCCGAAGCAGATGCCGAAATAAGGCACCTTGCGTTCACGTGCGAACTTCGCGGCCAGGATCTTGCCTTCGGAACCGCGCTCGCCGAAGCCGCCCGGCACCAGAATACCGTGCACCTTCTCGAGAAACGGCGAAGGGTCTTCCTTTTCGAACACTTCGGATTCGATCCACTCGAGATTGATGCGAACCTTGTTGGCAATGCCACCGTGGTTGAGCGCTTCGATCAGCGACTTGTAGGCATCCTTGAGGCCCGTGTATTTGCCGACAACGGCAATGGTGACTTCGCCTTCTGGGTTGTGAATGCGTTCGCGCACCTCGTTCCAGCGATCAAGACGCGGCTTGGGAGCCGGATCGATGCCGAATGCCGAAAGTACCTGCGTATCCAGGCCTTCATTGTGGTAGGCGTTCGGGACATCGTAAATGTGCTTGACGTCGAGGGCCTGAATGACGGCCTCTTCGCGCACGTTACAGAACAGTGACAGCTTGCGGCGCTCTTCGCGCGGGATTTCCCTGTCTGCACGCACCAGAAGAATGTCCGGCGCAATACCGATGGAACGTAGCTCCTTGACCGAATGTTGCGTTGGCTTCGTCTTGAGTTCGCCTGCTGCCGGAATCCACGGCATCAATGTCAGATGGATATAGACGCATTGGCCGCGTGGCAGCTCATTGCCAAGCTGGCGAATCGCTTCCAGGAACGGCATTGCCTCGATGTCGCCGACCGTGCCGCCAATCTCGCAGAGGACGAAATCATAGTCGTCATTACCTTCGAGGACGAAATTCTTGATCTCGTCCGTGACGTGAGGAATGACCTGGACCGTCGCGCCAAGATAATCGCCGCGACGCTCCTTCTCGATGATATTTTTATAGATACGGCCGGTGGTTATGTTATCGGCCTTGTTTGCCGAGCGCCCGGTAAATCGCTCGTAATGACCCAGATCCAGGTCGGTCTCCGCACCGTCATCGGTAACAAAGACTTCGCCATGCTGATAGGGCGACATCGTGCCCGGATCAACATTTAGATAAGGATCAAGTTTGCGGATTCGGACCCTGTAGCCACGCGCCTGCAAGAGAGCTCCAAGAGCTGCTGCTGCAATGCCTTTGCCAAGGGAGGAAACCACGCCGCCGGTGATGAATACATATCGCGCCATGGGAGTTGACCCTTAACGCCGATGCGGCATTTGCGCCAGAGGAAATTTCAGCATGAGTGTGTTTTCCTCAACCGGATGCGGCAGGCGATTGATCACGAAGCCGTCGCAAGATCGATAGGCGTATCATAAATCCCCTGAAAGCCTGTCTCCCCCAACCACTCGTCGGGTATGAAATTTTCCTGGATACGCGTGTTATTGCTGAAATGGAGCCAGTCAATATTCATCAGCATGTCGGTGCCAAACATCTTGCTGCGAATAAGCAGATTTCCTTCCTCGTCGCGATGAATTGCATAATCGAACATGCTCCCCTCGTAAAAGACCTTGGTCCGGTCGCCGATGCCAATAAGATGGTCATCTCCGCGCCCCCCTCTCAGCCACCCGTCGTCGCCAATTGAGAGAAGTGCTTCACCTTCGTCCGAAGCTATCAACGGCGCCTTCCTCGTAAACTGCACGCGATTGAGCTTGCCAGCGCGAAGAAACGAGGTGATCAGAAGATGCGAGGTCTGGGTGTCGTTGCGAAATAGTATCTGTTCAACATTCCAAAGGTTAGCGCGCGTCTCTCCGGCGTTGACGGAAATTCGCCCTCGTTCATTAATAGTGATGTCGTATATTTCTTCAGTCTCCCGGAAGATGACCGTGTCGTGGCCTTTTCCTGCGTCGACCTCCTTGTGCCCCTTCCCTAAGAAAATTGCATCATTGCCACCTTTGGATTGGACATGATCCGTGCCATCGCCGGTCCAGATACCATCGTGGTGATGGCTTCCCGTCAAATTATCGTTGCCATTCAACGCGCCCTGATCAAACAGGTGAAAATTGCTTGTAACTTCTCTCGTCATTGTATTAATCTATTTCAAAGAACTAAATTCACCAATTAAATAAAATAAAAATATTGGCTTTACTATTATTATTGATTTCATTTCGAAGTCAATAATAGCGAAATGAAATCATTTCTGGAAATTCGGAATATGTAAAAAAGGCGGCCTTTGCACGTGCAAAAACCGCCTCAGTCAAAAGGGTCGTTACTCGAGATAGGTCAGATGACGACCACCTTGGTCCCGATACCGATACGGTTATAGAGTTCCATCACGTGCTCATTGATCATGCGGAAACAACCGTTCGAAGCTGCGCTTCCGATCGACTGTGGTTCGGTGGTACCGTGAATGCGGATATGGGTATCCTTGCGCGCCTGATGCAGATAGATGGCTCGCGCACCGAGAGGATTGCTCAATCCGCCCGGCATGCCCTTGGCGTAGCGGCCATAGCGCGCCGGACTGCGTTCCTGCATCTCCTTGGTGGGGAACCAGCGTGGCCACTCCTGTTTGTCTCCAACAACCGTTTCGCCCTTGAACTCAAGGCCTTCCTTGCCCACAGCAATTGCGTAACGGCGCGCGGTATTGCGGCTTTCCACGAGGTAGAGGAAGCGAGCGCTCGTATCGATGACCACGGTGCCCCGTTCGTAGCCGCTGAACGTAACGGTCTGCGGTAAATATTCAGCCCTGGGCGTGAATGGGCGTTTGGCATCGTGCGCGGCGAGAGCCTGATCGAGCGCAGCGGTCTGCGGGAGAAATTGCGGCGCTGCAACAGCTCCACCCCAAAGGCCGCCGCCACGCGCGGAAGTACGAACAATCTCGTCGCTGCGCAATTCACCGTCATTACCATTGGCGAGAACGCTAGCTGCGTCCTGCTTGGAGCCTTCCTTAGCAAAGCGAGCGACTTCCGGATGGACACCACCAGCAGCGGGCGGCACAGACGCCTGAGAGCGTAGCGGAGCACGACGCGGCTCTTCCGCGCGTGGAGCCTCGCGCTTGACGCCGCCGCCGAAAAGATTGTCGAAGAGATAGGTCTTTTCGGGAGCTGCCGTTTTTGCTTGGCGGCTGGCCGAAGCCGGCATTGTACCGCGCTTCTGCTGTGCGGTCTTTTTAACGTCCTGCGTTTCACGTGCCTTGGTGGTTTGTGCATTGGCAGGTATTGCGACAAGCACCACCGAGGCGCTCAAAAATGAAGCGGTGAGGATGGACGAAATTTTCATGGATATAACCCCCAGAGCGACGCCCGAGACTCGTGATGGGCGCGCCGTCGAGAAACCTGATACCAACCGGATGGAGCCTTCTCAAGAAGGCCATCGTCCCCCTGGACAAGACTCGTTCGTATTTTACTCAAATGTGACAGTTATGAAACACAAACGGCGCCACAGGAGGCGCCGTTTGCTTAATAAATACTTAATACTTAACTTAATTCTGCGGA
Source organism: Limoniibacter endophyticus (assembly GCF_014652835.1). Classification (GTDB taxonomy): domain Bacteria; phylum Pseudomonadota; class Alphaproteobacteria; order Rhizobiales; family Rhizobiaceae; genus Limoniibacter; species Limoniibacter endophyticus. The sequence goes on along the minus strand of NZ_BMZO01000001.1, from coordinate 130,742 downwards.
ACTTGTCCGCCCTGCTCCGCTGGTGCAGCGGGAGCCTGAGATTCGGTGGGAGCCGTTGGCGCCTGTGGCTCGGCGCCTGTCGGAACCCCACCCTGGGTGTCAGCCGGAGCTTGCTCGACGGGTGCTTCCTGCTGTGCCGGAGCGCCGCCAATCTGGTCCAGGATTGATCCGCCGGCTGGAGGCGTTCCCTGCTGCTGCTGCTGCGTACCATTTCCTGGAAACTGATCGAGAATGTCAGCCGGGTTGCCGCCATAACGCGCAAGCAAGGACAAACCAAGTGAGGTCAGGAAGAAGAGTGTCGCAAGAATGGCGGTTGTGCGGGTGAGAGCATTGCCGGCGCCGCGTGCACTCATGAAGCCCGAACCGCCGCCGATGCCGAGGCCGCCGCCTTCCGAACGCTGCATGAGCACAACGCCGACAAGCGCGACCACGATCATGAGATGAATGACGATAAGGACCGTTTCCATAAGATTATCCAGATAGGCCGTGGCCCGAATTAGTTCAAAGGATGCAGAGCCTGCACGTGAAGTGGCGTGGAATACACGCTCTCACGCCATATTCCAAGTCCGTTGCGGCGGAATATGGCCATCCTTCACGTTTTTGCAAGACTCCTGGCGAAGAGCGTAACGCCTATTTGTAAGCTTTAGCGATCTCGAGGAAATCCTCCGCCTTCAAGCTGGCACCGCCGATCAAGGCCCCATCGACATTCTCGACGGCCATCAACTCCGCTGCATTGGAAGGCTTGACCGAGCCACCGTAGAGAATGCGGGTCGCAGTCGCCCCAGCCTCCATGATTTCCGCCAGAGTCGCACGAATATGGGCATGCGCCTGTGCCACATCGTCCAGCGAGGGCGTGAGACCGGTGCCTATCGCCCAGACAGGCTCGTAGGCTATCACGGTGTTTTGAGCCGAGGCGCCAGCAGGCACGGAACCCTTCAACTGCTCTGTGAGGATATCGAGCGTCTTGCCTGCTCCGCGTTCTTCCTTCGTCTCGCCAATGCAGATGATGGCGACGAGGCCTGCCGCCCATGCCGCTTCCGCTTTCGCCCGAATGATTTCGCTGGTTTCGCCATGATCTGTGCGGCGTTCGGAATGGCCAACAATGACGTATTCTGCACCTGCATCCTTGAGCATTTGTGCCGAAATATCGCCAGTATGCGCTCCCTTTTCGTTGAAATGGCAATCCTGTCCGCCAAGCTTGACGCGCCCGGACGCAACCTTGTCCGCACCACGTGCAAGGAGCGTAGCTGGGAGGCAGATAGCCGCATCGGCGTTTCCGCCCGACGCGCTTTCAAAGCCCTCTCCCATTAAAACCAGTTGCTCGAGATCAACCGAGGTGCCGTGCATTTTCCAGTTTCCGGCAACCAGCGGGCGTATGCTCATGCGTTTCCTCCAATAAATCTTGTTCCAATTGCAGACTTCACTAACAAAATCCGACAACAAAGCAATCGACACTCGCGCAGAAGGCCGTTATTCGGGAAGCGAAACGAAAACCGAATGGAAATTCGCCATGCTCGACAGTCTACGTGGGGCGGCCAATACGTGGGTCGTCAAAATCCTATTGCTGCTTCTTGTAGCGAGCTTCGGCGCGTGGGGAATTTCAGGCACGGTCTTTGACAATGTTGGCGGCAACTTTGCCATCAGCGCGGGTGAGACTACCGTGTCTCCGACCGAATACCGTCTGGCTTATGAACGTCAGATCTCTGTCTATTCCCAGCAGCTCGGCCAGCGTCTGACACGCGAGCAGGCACGCGCCTACGGAATTGAAAACCAGGTTCAGTCGTCGCTGGTCTCCGGCGCCCTGCTCGATGAAGAGGCACGCCTCCTCGGTCTCGGCATCTCCGAGCAGCAGATCGCCGAGCTGACCCGTTCCGATCCCAGTTTCCAGAATGGCGGCCAGTTCAGCCGCCAGGCTTTCGACTATGTGCTTGCGCAGGTCGGCATGCGTCCGGAAGACTACTTCGCGACACGCAGCAAGGAATCGGCCCGTCAGCAAATCATCTCCACGCTATCGGATGGTGTGAAGACGCCGGAGGTCTTTTTGAGCGCAGTCGCGGTTTATCGCGGCGAGACACGCAACATTGCCTTCGTCCATTTGCCTCAAAGCGCGGTAGAGCCAATCGAAACGCCGACGGATGAGCAGCTTTCTACCTATTTCGATCAAAATAAGTCGCAATATGCTGCGCCTGAATATCGCAAACTTATCTATGCGACACTGACACCGGAATCGATTGCCGATCCGAATGCTGTCACGGAAGAACAAATCATTCAGGATTACGAGGCCAACGAGGCGCAATTCACAACGCCTGAGATGCGTCAGGTGCAGCAGCTTCTTTACCCGGATGAAGAAGCCGCGAATGCTGCACGCGAAAAACTCAATTCCGGTGTGCCATTCGAGCAGCTCATCACCGAGTCCGGCCGCACGGAAGCCGATGTATCTCTGGGCAATGTCACCCGTGAACAGATTCCCGACGCGGCAATTGCCGAGGCTGCCTTCTCTCTTCAGGTCGGCGAAGTCAGTGCACCGGTGAAAAGCAGTTTCGGTTCCGTCCTATTGCGTGTGACGAATATCACGCCGGAACGCGTCCAAGCTCTGGACGAAGCACGCGAGCAGATTCGCACGGACCTCGCGCAGCGCGAGGCAACGCGTGTAATTGCCGATATGTGGAATGAATATGAAGATCTGCGTGCCGGCGGCGCGACGCTTGCCGAAGCCGCTTCGCAATTGCAGATATCGGCGGTGACGATCGACGCCATCGATGCACAGGGCAATAATCCGGAAGGCGAACCCGTACCCGATCTGCCGCTGGGTCCTCAGCTCGTATCGCAGGCGTTCCAGACGGAGCCTGGCGTCGAGAACCCCGCGCTGGATCTAGGTACGACCGGCTATCTCTTCTACGAGGTGATCGATGTGATTGCACCGCGGGACCGTACGCTGGACGAGGTGCGTGATCGCGTCGTGAGCGATTGGACGCGGGCCGAGACGCAGAAGCGCCTGCAGGATCGTGCCGATCAGATTCGTGAAGAAATTGCCGGCGGCAAGGCACTGGAGGCGGTTGCACAGGAGCTTGGCAGCACAGTTGAAAGTCGTCTTGGCATTCGCCGCGACGGTACCGATTCCACGCTTGGCCAAGCCGGCGTACAGGCCGTTTTCGATATCAAGGAAGGCGAGGTAGGCATTGCAAATGCAGCGGAAGGCGATGGCAGGTTGATTTTCCAGATCACGCAAACCATGCTTCCCGCAGGCGACGCATCCGCGCTTTCGGCGCAGGATCGTCAAGGAATCGACCAGGGTGTCGGCGCCGACCTGCTTGAACAGATAGTGACGCGTCTGCGCGGTAAATACGATGTGCGGGTCAACCAGACGGCAATCGATCAGGCATTGGCGTTCTGACGATGGCAACCCTGAAAAATTATATCGCGCGGGTTGCCGACGGCCACCCCCTCACCCTCGAAGAAGCGTCGTCCGCCTTCGATATCATCATGTCGGGCGAAGCAACGCCCTCGCAGATCGGCGCCTTTCTCATGGCGCTCCGGGTTCGCGGCGAAACAGTGGAGGAAATCTCCGGCGCTGTTTCGACGATGCGCGCCAAGATGCTTCCGGTCACCGTACCGGCAGGAGCCGTTGATATTGTCGGCACTGGCGGCGATGGCTCACACAGCGTCAATATATCGACAGCTTCGGCAATCGTCGTTGCAGGTAGCGGTGTTAAGATTGCCAAGCACGGCAACCGCGCAGCCTCTTCCAAGACCGGTACCGCAGACGTTCTGCAGCGACTCGGCGTCAATCTGGAGCTCGATCCGTCTGGCATCAGTCGTTGTGTCGAGATGGCCGGTATAGGTTTCATGTTTGCCCCGATGCATCACTCCTCGATGAAGCACGTCGGGCCAACGCGCATTGAACTCGGGACGCGGACTATCTTCAATCTGGTAGGACCGTTGACCAATCCGGCCAGAGTCAAGCACCACGTCATCGGCGTCTTTGCGCCGCAGTGGGTACGTCCGCTGGCCGATGTCCTGCAGAAGCTTGGTTCTACAAGCGCCTGGGTGGTGCATGGAGACGGTTTCGACGAGATCACGACGACCGGCGAGACGCTTGTGGCAGAGCTACGTCACGGGACGGTTCGCGAATTTAGGATCAAACCTGAAGATGTCGGGCTGGATCGACATGTATCCGAGGCCTTGCGCGGGGGCGATGCCGATTTCAATGCGCTTGCTTTGCTGGACGTGCTTTCAGGCAAACGCGGTGCCTATCGCGATGCCGTATTGATGAATGGTGGTGCCGCCCTCCTCGTTTCCGGCAAGGTGGACAGTCTTGCGGCAGGGGTGGAGGCATGCGCTCGTTCGATCGATAGCGGCAGTGCAAAAGAGGCATTGGCAAAGCTCGTCGCCGTGTCCAACGAAAAGACGGAAGCCTGATATGGCCGATATTCTCAAAAAAATCGAGGCCTATAAACGTGAGGAAATTGCTGCTGCAAAACAGGCATTGCCTCTCGCGGACGTAAAGGCCCGCTTGTCTGACATTGAAGCGCCACGCGGTTTCGAGCGTGCCTTGCAGACGCAGAGGGATGACGGGCGGTTTGGCCTGATTGCGGAAATCAAGAAGGCGAGTCCCTCCAAAGGTTTGATCCGCGATGATTTTGATCCGGCGACTCTGGCAGCCGCCTACGAGGCGGGCGGCGCAACCTGCCTTTCCGTGTTGACCGACAAGCCATCCTTCCAAGGGGCGCCGGAATTTCTGGCGCAAGCGAGGAAAGCTTGCACACTCCCTGCATTGCGCAAGGACTTCCTCTTCGAGCCGTATCAGGTTTTCGAGGCCCGTCTTTGGGGAGCTGACGCCGTTCTTATCATTATGGCAAGCCTTAGCGACGACGAAGCACGAGCACTTGAAGATGCAGCGCATGAACTGGGCCTGTCCGTACTAATCGAAGTGCATGATGAGGAAGAACTGGAGCGGGCGCTGAAACTGCGTTCGAAGCTGCTTGGTATCAATAATCGCAACCTGCGGACCTTCGAGGTCAGCCTCGATACCTCGGTAAGACTCGCCGCACAGGTGCCGGATGATTATCTACTGGTCGGCGAAAGCGGCATCTTTACGCATGAAGACTGCATTATGCTCCAAGGCAAGGGTATCTCGACCTTCCTCGTCGGCGAAAGCTTGATGCGTCAGGACGATGTGACCGCCGCGACCATTAGACTGATGACCGGAGCCTAACATGAGCGGCAGTCGCCTCACTCATCTCGACGAAACCGGCGCCTTGCACATGGTCGATGTTGCAGGCAAGGCGGTGACGACGCGGACGGCGACGGCGCGTGGCGTCGTTCGAATGCAGGCTGCGACGCTTGAAACCATTCTCGCGGGCAACGCCGCGAAGGGCGACGTGATTGCGGCAGCGCGAATTGCCGGTATCATGGCGGCGAAGAAGACGCACGAACTCATCCCCCTATGTCATCCGCTGTCGCTCTCCAAGGTTTCGATCGAGATCGAAGCGGACGAGGCCGTACCGGGTCTCGTGGTCAAGGCGACGGTAAAGACCGATGGCAAGACCGGTGTCGAAATGGAAGCGTTGACGGCCGCCTCGATCACTTGCCTTACGATCTACGACATGGGCAAGGCGCTCGAAAAATCCATGATGATTACGGACCTTGAGCTTGTCGCCAAAAGCGGCGGAAAGTCTGGCGATTACCTGCGTCAGGAGCGCCAGGACTGATGGCTCTGCTTCCACTGGCAGAGGCGCTGGCCCGCGTTCTCGATAGCGTGGAAACAACCTCTGTCGAGCATCTGCCGCTACATTTATGCGACGAACGCGTACTCGCTGAGGATTTGAGCGCGTTGCGGACGCAGCCACCATTCGATTCCTCTGCCATGGACGGCTATGCGGTGCGGGCGGAGGATGTCTTCGTTATTGGTGAGGCTTTGCGGGTTATCGGCGCAGCTCCGGCCGGTACTGTCTTTAACGGCGTAGTAAGCGCTGGCGAATGCGTTCGCATCTTCACTGGCGCCCCGGTCCCGGCAGGAGCCGATAGTATTCTTATCCAGGAAAATGCCACGCGAGTGGACGATGCAACGATCAAGGCAACAGCTCCGGTCACGCGCGGTCAACATATCCGGCAAGCTGGACTGGATTTCCGCCAGGGCGATATTGTTCTTCGCAAGGGGCGATTGCTCGATCCGGCGGCGTTATCACTTGCGGCGGCCTGCAATCATGCTGTTCTGCCCGTTCATCGTAAGCCACGAGTGGCCCTCCTTTCGACCGGAGACGAACTTCGCGCACCGGGCGATAGTCTTCAACCCGGACAGATTATTGCTTCAAATGCCTACGGCGTCGCGGCAATAGCGCGACAGGCAGGCGCTGAGGTCATCGATCTTGGCATTGTTCGCGATGACATGCCGGCCTTGAATGCAGCCATTGCCATGGCGTTGAGGCGTTGCGATGTGCTGATAACGCTCGGCGGTGCTTCCGTTGGCGATCATGATCTCGTGCGAACGGCGCTTGCCGAATGCGGGGTCGCGATGAACTTCTGGAAAATTGCCATGCGGCCCGGAAAGCCGACGATGTATGGCCGCAATGACAAGGGTGTTCATGTGCTGGGCTTGCCCGGAAATCCTGTTGCAAGTTTTGTCGGCGCGCATCTTTTCCTTGTGCCGCTGATTGCTGGTATGACGGGACAAGAACCTCGCGCACGGCTCGAAACTGCAATCCTTGCCGCGGAATTACGAGAAAACGACCAACGCCAGGACTATTTGCGCGCGACCCTGCATGAAGAGAATGGCCGGCTAGTGGCGAAGCCGTTTCCAGTTCAAGATTCGTCGATGCTTTCAACGCTGGCAGTAGCAAATTGCCTGATCGTCCGTCCGCCTTTTGCTCCCGCCGCCATCGCGGGCGATACCTGCCGGGTGCTGCGTCTGCGTAATTGATGCAATTTTTTGTTCTCTGTTCTTATTTTGTTTGCCAAAAATCAGTAAACTTTTAATTGTTGCGGAACACAGATAGAACGGATAGTGATTGTTCTGGCTTTGTTTCAACGATTCTCGGGGGATCGCGATGTTGACCCGTAAACAACATGAACTGCTTCTCTTCATCAACGAGCGAATGAAGGAATCTGGTATCCCGCCTTCGTTCGATGAAATGAAAGAGGCGCTCGATCTCGCTTCAAAATCGGGTATTCACCGCCTGATTACAGCGTTGGAAGAACGCGGGTTTATTCGCCGCCTGCCGAACCGTGCTCGTGCTCTGGAAGTGGTACGGCTGCCGGAATCGATGGCGGGCTTCAATCACCCCCGCAAGTTTTCCCCGAGCGTCATCGAGGGAAGTCTCGGTAAGAAGCCACCGGAGCCAGTTCGCGACGCAGCCAACAGCCCGGTTGCCATTCCTGTGATGGGACGCATTGCGGCAGGCGTTCCGATCGACGCGATCCAGCACCAGACGCATACGATCTCGGTTCCGCCTGAAATGCTGTCGGGCGGCACGCACTATGCGCTTGAGGTCAAAGGTGACTCGATGATCGAAGCAGGTATTTTTGACGGGGATACGGTGGTGATCCGCGAGACCAACACCGCCACGCCGGGAGAAATCGTGGTAGCGCTGGTGGACGGCGAAGAAGCAACGCTGAAGCGCTTCCGCCGCAAAGGGGCATCTATTGCTCTCGAGGCTGCCAATCCCGCTTACGAAACGCGGATTTTTGGGCCGGACCGGGTCAAAATCCAGGGTCGTCTGGCTGGATTGATCCGCAAATATTGAGACCTGAGGACTGGCACTTGTGGGCAAAGATTCTGCGGTGACCGGTACACAAGATGCGGGATGCTCTCACTGGCTTGGAGCGACGAGAGATTGTAACCTGTCTTCGGGGATGGTCTCATTGGCAACTCGTTTGTTCCGCTGCGTCGGATGGTCTGAGGCCGTAGTATCAGAGCGTTGACCGGAACCTGCGTTCAGCCTTGCCTTGGGCTGAAAGGGTGGAAGCCCCCTAGCCTCACGGCTATATTGCCGATATTGATGCCAGACCCGGTAAGGCTCGTTGATCGCATGGACGATGTTGAGCGGCAGCTTGGCATCGCGGTTTTGGAGCCTGTCTAGTGCTCCCTCTCTTGAGACATGGGCTCGGGGAATATGAATGCCGACGGCGCCGCGGCGTGCGAGATCGCGCAACGTAACCAGTTGAGCCCTACTACTATTCCCGCAGATGTTCTTTGCGGTCGCGTCGGCAGTAATGATCAGAAGATCGGCCGTGTCACAGAACCCCCTAGCACTCTGCGCAGAGTCGACGGTCCAAATGGCATATCCTCCGAGATCGATATAGCACGTCCTGTCCTGACAGCGGAAACCGTTTTCAGAGGATGTTTTGGTCGAAGAAACAGGCTTCACGATCTGAGTGACCTGAAATGCGTAGCGCCAGTTATCGATGGTGAAGGCGGATCCTCGGCCATTGTTGAGCGCAAGAGTACCATTGCCCAGACGCGCGCCCACCAGCTTGCCGTTTTCCGAAATAAGAATATCCGGTTCGGTGCGTTGAAAGAGCCAAACCAAACCTAGTAAGCCGACGGGAACCGACAAGAGCACAAGACGCGTCCGAAAGAGCGTCAGCGCAAGACACGCTATCGTCAGCGCAACGAGGCTCCGCTCTGGTATACGGCCCACGGCGTCGTCCGGGGAAAGAGACCCCAGCCAGAGCGCTATAGCGTTCATCATGCCAATGCCCTCGCCCATTACATAGAAAAATGGTGCGTCGAGACCGAGTGGCGTCATGATCATGGCGAGAACGCCGACTGGCATGAAGATCGATACGATCGGCATGACAAGAAGATTGGTCGGCAGCGAAAGGGGCGAGACTCGGTAGAAGTGATAAGCGCCAAATATAGTCGTTGCGCCTCCGGCAACGATCGCCGTCATGGAGAGTGCGGCAATGTAGCTGGCAATGCTCGCCGTTACGGAGCCGCGAGGAGCAAGCCACCAGGCACCGGAGCGTTTCCCACGCGCCCACGCGCCGTATGCAGCGATAAGCGCAATTGTTGCTGCATAGGACATCTGGAAGCTTGGACCGAGGATCTGGTGAGGCGAGATCGCGAAGATCACCAGTGCCGACAACGCCACATTTCTCATCGTGATCGCGGCTCTGTCGAAGATAACTGCGATCAACATGATGGCCACCATGATGAAGCTTCGTCGCGCTGCAACCTCCGCTCCCGAGAGAACCAGGTAGAAGCTCGCCGCCAGAAGAGCCAGAACCGCGGCGATTTTCTTGATTGGATAGCGGGATGCGAGGCTTGGAATAAGGGCAAGTAGGACCCTGAAACCGGCCATGGCGAACCCCGTGACCATTGCCATATGCAACCCCGAAATAGACAAAACATGTGCCAGACCGGTTTGGCGCAATGCTGCATTGATTTCATCAGGGATACCGCTGCGAACGCCAGCGATCAGCGCTGCTGCGATCTCGCCCTCGACCCCGCCGATACGGGAGCGAACATGCTCAGCGAGCCGGGTACGCATGCGCTCAACGGCAATCGAGAATGATAAGCTTTTCTCGCTTTTGTCCAGAACAGCAAGCTTGCCCATGACGAAACCGTTTCCGCCAATGCCGCGAAAGAAAGCATTGAAACCGAAATCATAAGAGCCTGGCATGACGGGACCGCTGGCCGGAAGAAGCCTCACGCGCGCCATAACAATGTCTCCAACCTCGATCTTTTCAGTTTCGGTGCTGCGTTGCGTTATAAGGACACGTTCTGGCGCGAAGCGCAGCGTTGGGCGCTCTGTCTTTCGTATATCGAGAAGATAGCGCAGGCTGCCATTATCACGCTTCTCGATACGCATTATCTGTGCTGTCAGCGTGGTATTGACTACCGACCCAACCATCGGCGTCGCGAGACGCATTTCCTGAAATCGCGCGGTGCCAATCCCTATCGTAACGAGTACTATTGCGATCGACACGACTTTCACCCAACGCCAAGGCGCTGCCGCAGACGCTACGAGGAAGGTGATAAGGGTGGCAATAACCGTCCACCAACCGATCGGGCTGGTCCGCGTCAAATGAAATATGACGCCCGTGCCGATCAGAACCGTTCCCAGTAGAAAACCCGTTCCATGCGTCGCTTCGTATCGCACCCAGCGAGAGACGGAATTTTTTATGTCGACGAACAGCCTGTGTGGTCCAGATGATCGTGATCCGGGGAGCGTTTGCTGCCGGGACGCAGTTTCACTGCGTGTAACAGCTGATTCGTCTAACCCCATCGCCGTCTCAAGTTTCGACACTGTTGCGCAATACGGCTGCTATGGTACATGAACCGCAACGCCGCGCCACGCCGTCAAAATGCGGCAATCGCGCTTCTTCTACCCATACGAGTGTTTTTCAATGTCCGATGAAATCGTGCTTCGTTTCGCCCCTTCTCCCACCGGCTATCTCCATATTGGCGGCGCGCGCACGGCGCTGTTCAACTGGCTCTATGCAAAGAACCGGGGCGGAAAGATGCTGTTGCGCATTGAAGATACGGACCGCGAACGCTCCAGCGACGCAGCGACCGCGGCCATCCTTGAGGGTCTCGACTGGCTCGGCCTGAAATGGGACGGCGAGCCGGTCTCGCAATTTTCCCGCGTTGCACGTCATGCCGAAGTAGCGCATGAACTGGTTGCTGCCGGCAAAGCCTATTATTGCTACGCCTCGCCAGAAGAGCTGACAGAGATGCGTGAGAAAGCCAAGGCGGAAGGCAAGCCACCACGTTATGACGGTCGCTGGCGAGATCGCCCCGCTTCGGACGCTCCCGAAGGCGTCCGGCCCGTCGTGCGCATCAAGGCGCCGCTCGATGGCGAAACCATTGTGGATGATCTTGTTCAGGGCACCGTTCGCTTTCCGAACAAAGATCTCGACGACATGGTGATCCTGCGCTCCGACGGCACGCCGACTTACATGCTGGCAGTCGTCGTCGATGATCACGACATGGGCATCACGCATATTATTCGCGGCGACGATCACCTGACCAACGCCGCGCGCCAGACGATCCTCTTTAATGCAATGGGCTGGGCCGTGCCGAAGATGGCGCATATTCCGCTCATCCACGGCGCAGACGGCGCCAAGCTTTCCAAGCGTCACGGTGCTCTCGGCGTCGAGGCCTATCGCGCGATGGGCTATCTACCAGCCGCACTTCGGAACTATCTCGCGCGGCTCGGATGGAGCCATGGCGACGATGAAGTCATGTCCACTCCCGACATGATCTCCTGGTTCGATATCAAAGATGTCAATAAGGGTGCCGCACGCTTCGACTTCAAGAAACTGGAAGCGCTCAATGGCCTGCACATGCGCCAGATGGACGATGCCGAGCTGTGCAAAGCGTTGATTGAGACACTGCCCTATCTCGAGAACGCGGAAGCGCTTCGCGACGGGCTGAATGACAATGTAAAGGCGCAGCTTCTCGCTGCCATGTCTGGCCTCAAGGACCGCGCAAAGACGCTGGTGGAATTGGCTGATGGAGCACGTTTTCTCGTTGCCCAACGGCCGTTGCCGCTCGACGAAAAGGCGACTTCCATTCTTTCACCGGATGCAAAGGCCATTCTTGCCAAAGCCAAGGACCGGCTCGAAACCATAAATGACTGGAACGCGGAAAACACGGAAGCTGCGATCCGTGCATTGTCCGAGGATGAAAGCATCAAGCTCGGGCAGATTGCGCAACCGTTGCGTGCTGCATTGACCGGGCGGGGCACGTCTCCAGGTGTGTTTGACGTGCTGGCCGTCCTTGGACGAGACGAAAGCCTTGCACGTATAGGTGATCAGATCGGTTAAGTTTGCATGGAACCCGGCTTCGAAGCCGGGTTTCTAATATCAGCTTCATGATTTAGTTTGCATGGCTGATCATTTTTCCTTTCCATGTCGGTATGCCGCAGCTATCGTTTCAGTAATAAAATCAAGGCAATCATCGTGTAAATCGGGTGATCTGGTCCATAATTTGAACTGCATTTCAAGCGAAACGGCTTTGCGCCATCAAAAGATCGCAATGGTTCAACTCGAGCCTTTTGGTTGTCTTGGCAGCGACATGGAAATGCGCTAGCACATGCGACATTCAGGCACAGCCGGCATCGGCTGCAGTTGTGGAATTGCAACCTTTTGCGCAGGTTCGATCACCGACGGCGCAGTATGAGAAGGAGTTTTTAATGACCGAATCGACAGCTAAACTGCAATTTGGTGACGAAACTCACGAATTGAAGGTTCGCAAAGGCACAGTCGGTCCGGACGTAATTGATATCGCTTCGCTCTATAAGCAGACTGGCGCGTTCACTTACGATCCCGGCTTTACGTCGACCGCCAGCTGCGAATCCAAAATCACCTACATTGATGGCGATGAAGGCGTTCTGCTGCATCGCGGCTATCCGATCGAGCAACTTGCCGAAAATGGCGACTTCCTCGAAGCATGCTATCTGCTTCTCTATGGCGAACTCCCAACGAAGGCCCAGAAGGCCGACTTTGACGAGCGCGTCACGCGTCACACTATGGTTCATGAGCAGATGGTCTGGCTTTATCGCGGCTTCCGTCGCGATGCGCATCCAATGGCTGTCATGTGTGGCGTCGTCGGCGCGATGTCCGCCTTCTATCACGACTCTACCGACATTTCCGACCCGCAGCAGCGTATGATCGCCTCGATCCGTCTCATCGCCAAGATGCCGACGATTGCTGCGATGGCGTACAAATATCATGTCGGCCAGCCATTCGTGTATCCGAAGAACAATCTGAGCTACGCCGAAAACTTCCTGCACATGTGCTTTGCCGTGCCGTGCGAGGAGTACAAGGTCAGCCCCGTTCTGGCACGCGCGATGGAACGCATCTTCATCCTGCATGCCGATCACGAGCAGAACGCCTCCACTTCGACTGTTCGCCTTGCCGGTTCTTCAGGAGCCAATCCGTTTGCTTGTATTGCTGCCGGCATTGCCTGCCTCTGGGGCCCCGCACATGGCGGTGCAAACGAAGCAGCGCTCAACATGCTGGCCGAGATCGGTTCGGTCGATCGCATTCCCGAATATATCGCCAAGGCGAAGGACAAGAATGATCCGTTCCGTCTGATGGGCTTCGGTCACCGCGTCTACAAGAACTATGATCCGCGCGCCAAGATCATGCAGAAGACAACGCATGAGGTTTTGAAGGAACTGGGCATCAAGGACGATCCGCTGCTCGACGTGGCGATGGAACTCGAGAAGATCGCGCTGACCGACGAGTATTTCATCGAAAAGAAGCTCTATCCAAACATCGACTTCTACTCGGGTATCACGCTCAAGGCCCTCGGCTTCCCCACCACCATGTTCACCGTGCTGTTCGCGCTCGCGCGCACCGTCGGCTGGATCGCGCAGTGGAAGGAAATGATTGAAGATCCGAGCCAGAAGATCGGCCGTCCGCGTCAGCTCTACACCGGCGAGCCGACCCGTGACTATGTATCGATCGACAAGCGCTAAATCTTTCTGAGTTGAAAAAGCCGCCGCAGAAATCATCTGCGGCGGCTTTTTCTTGCGGGCAACAATACCGGCAACATGTGCCGGCATTATGAATGGCTAGATGATGAGGCCGGAGATGGTCTCATCATTGGTTATATCCTGGTATTGCAGACCGGATTCGTCGAACTTGGCGATCAATGCACTGAAATTGGCAGCATTCGTGGTTTCAATGCCAATCAATACCGAGCCGAAGTTGCGAGCGGTCTTTTTCAAGTACTCGAAGCGTGCCACATCGTCATCCGGACCAAGCATGTCCAGGAATTCGCGCAACATGCCGGGGCGCTGCGGGAAGCGGAAGATGAAATATTTCTTCTGCCCCTCGAAGCGCATAGCACGCTCCTTGACTTCCGGCAGACGCTCGAAGTCAAAATTGCCACCAGAAACGACACAGAGAACCGTTTTCCCGTCGATCTTTTCGCGGGGCACGTCTTTCAGCGCATCAATGGACATGGCACCTGCAGGCTCCAGCACAACGCCTTCCACATTGAGCATTTCGAGAATGGTCGAGCAGATTCGGTTTTCCGGCACCAGCTGGACATGACCTTCCGAGAACTGTTGCAGGTGCGAGAAATTCGTCCTGCCTATCTCTGCGACCGATGCCCCATCGACAAAAGTGTCGACACTGGTCAGTCGCGTGACTTCGCCCTTAGCCAGGCTGCTTTTCAAACTGGGAGCCCCTACGGGCTCGACGAAAAGAATTTCACTCTTCCAGCCCTTTTCACGCAAGATGCGCGTAATGCCGGCGGCAAGGCCTCCGCCGCCAACGGGCAGGATGACGAGATCAGGCTCCGACTCGATCTGATCGATAACTTCCAGACCGACAGTCGCCTGTCCCTCGATGATATCCTCATGATCGAAGGGCGGCACCATGTGCGCGCCGCTGTCGGCTGCAAATTGCTGCGATGCGCGATAGCATGCATCGAAATAGTCGCCGACGAGGCGGATCTCGACGAATTCCCCACCGAACATGCGCGTCTTGTCTATCTTCTGCTGCGGCGTCGTGACCGGCATGAAAACGACCCCCTTGCGACCAAAGAAGCGGCAAGCATAGGCAAATCCCTGTGCGTGATTGCCAGCGGATGCGCAGGTGAAAACAGCGTTATTGCTACCGTTTTCCAGTGCCTTGCGGATGAAATTGAACGCGCCGCGCAACTTGTAGGAGCGCACAGGTGTCAGATCCTCACGCTTCAGAAAAATGCGGGCATTATACTTACGGGAGAGATAGGGGTTTTCCTGCAACGGCGTCGGCTCGAACAAACCGTCAATCGCAATTCGAGCGCTTCTCACATTGTCGAGAAATTGCGTCATCGTCTTGCTCTCCTTTTGATCGACAGTTCGTGATCGCAGGTGTCGAATCGTCGATGCATCCGGCCTGCTTTGCTTGCGTACGCACCGTCAGCTGTTTTCTCGTATGCAAAACTGTTGGGTACGCGGATGCCGCTATTGCATATTCTACGGGGCCGCGCCACTCTTGCGCGGCTTGGCTGGTGCAATGCTGGCATTTCTTGAACAGTCGGGATGTTTCCTTGAACAGGCTTGCCCTACGCGCTGCTATCCATATCGCCGCGATATTTGCGCTTTATCTGTCCGTCGCGATGCTGATTCCAGCAGCTGTCGATCTCTACTATGGCAATAGCGACTGGCAGGTGTTTGCATTGTCCGCGCTTGTGCTGGGTGGATTTTCCCTCGCGGTTGCGTTGGCCACGCATGGCGCACAACCCGCGGTCACGCCACGTTTCGGCTTTCTCCTGATAAACATGCTGTGGCTGACAATGGCAGCCGCGGGTGCCCTTCCCCTCATGGGTGGATCGCTCAATCTCAGCCTTACAGACGCCCTCTTCGAAGCGGTTTCCGCTGTAACCACGACTGGTTCCACCGTAATTACCGGGCTAGACCACCTGCCACCGGGAATTCTCATGTGGCGGTCGATCTTGAACTGGGCTGGCGGCTTGGGGGTGATCGCCCTTGGCCTCTTCCTGCTGCCGTTCCTGAAGGTGGGCGGCGTCACCTATTTCAAAATGGAATCCTCCGATATCCAGGACCGGCCATATGCGCGGGTCGCAACCTTCACGCTGTCCATCTTTGGCATTTATGGCGGTTTGACGCTGCTTTGCGCCCTCGCTTACTCGGCTGCCGGCATGGGTGGGTTCGATTCGATCAACCACGCCATGGCAACGCTGGCCACCGGGGGCTTTTCTACTCACGACTCATCCTTTGGCTTTTTTGGCGGAAACTACGCGATCCTCTGGGTAAGCACTATTTTCATGTTCATAGGCGGGTTGCCCTTCTCCATTCTCATCCTTTTCGCGTTGCGTGGTCGTTTTGAAGCCCTGCGCGATCCGCAAATCCTGGTCTATGCCTTCTACACATTATCGATCATCATCATAGCGGCAGTCTATTTGAGGGTGAGCAACGGCGCCTCGCTCCTATCTGCCGTCACGCATAGCGCTTTTAATGTCGTGTCGATTATTACCACCACTGGCTTCGTCAGCGACGACTACACATTATGGGGACCGTTCGCCGTAGCCTGTCTCTTCGTCGCCACCTTCCTCGGTGGCTGTTCAGGTTCGACAGCCGGCGGCATCAAGGCTTATCGTTTTCTGATCCTGTTCAAGATGATGGGCATAGGCTTGCGCAAACTGATCTATCCGAACTCAGTGGCAAGCGTCCGATATGGTGATCGTATCATCGATACGGACATGCAACGGGCTGTGATGATGTTTATAGCCTCGTTCCTGGTAATATGGGCGATCTCGACCGTACTCCTTGCTGCGACAGGTCTCGACCTCCTCACATCCATTACAGGTGCATTAACGGCGCTGACCAATGTGGGGCCGGGATTTGGCGATATTATTGGTCCGGCAGGCAATTTTGCGCCGCTTCCTGATATGGCCAAGTGGATATTGGCGCTACTTATGTTATTGGGTCGTCTGGAAATTCTCGTTGTACTGATCATGTTTTCGCCAGCATTCTGGCGCGGTTGAAGTACCGTTCTTTGTTCAAGGTCGAGAAATGCATCTTCGTTTCCTCAAATCACGGCTGATTTTCCCGCTGTTGAGCGCACTCATCCTGAGCGGTTGTGTCGGCGAAAACGCGCGTGAGATCATGGGAAGGATGCCCTACAATCTTGGGCGTGTCGAAGTTGCTGGCATTCACGAGATATTCGTTGCAACGACGCGCAAGAAAGCAGAGAAGCCACGGGAAATCTATGGAGGGCTTCGTTCCGACGGCATGAGCTATGCCACGGTTACAATAAGCGTCCCGCTTACGCACAAGACGGGGCATCTCGAGCGCCCAACAACAAGCATCCTCAAGCCGCACGAATATTTCACGGCGGTAAAGATGGAAGCCTACCAGGATCGCGCGGCGATCTCACCGCGTCTTTCAGAGCAGATACGCAAGACGAATGGTCGCGTTCTTCTGTTCGTCCACGGTTACAATACCTATTTTGACGAATCCGTATACCGCATGACGCAGATCGTGCATGACTCAGGCTATGGCGGCACGCCGTTCCTCTTTACCTGGGCTTCAGCCGGTCGGTTGATCGACTACGTCTACGACAATAATTCCGCAACTATGGCGCGCGACTCTCTGGAAGAAACGTTCCGCATGCTTTCTGCCAATGGCGCAACACGGATCGATGTCATTGCCCATTCTATGGGAAACTGGCTCCTGATGGAGACATTCCGCCAGATGGCCCTCGCGAAGGAGACGAAGATGCGCGAGCGGCTAGGCGACGTTCTACTCGCCTCACCCGATATTGACGTCGACGTCTTCAAGACACAGATGCGACGCATCGGGAAACCGGAAAAGCCGTTCATACTCATGTATTCGAAAAATGATCGCGCGCTTAGTCTTTCCGGTCTTATCGCCGGTAATCGGCCGCGTCTCGGGGGCATCTCCGACGCCAAAGATATAGCGGAACTCGGTATTATTGCTGTGGACGTCAGCAGTGTGTCGGGCGGCGACCCGCTTGGCCATACGCGTTTCGCGGAAAATCCAGAACTCATCAAAATGCTGGGCCAGCAATTGGAACGGGACGACGAACTCAGCGCCGCATCGGATGGCAACATCGCCAGTGGTGTGGATGGTCTTGCGCGAGGCCTTGGCCAGACATTGAGTTCAGCCGCGAGCATCATCATAACTACCCCTCTTTCTGTGGCTCGGATTGCCGCATCGGGTAATGGTCGATAGGAATTTTCGCGTAAGGATCACGCAACGTGATCTTGTGCGCTGTACGTAAGCTGTGACATAAGGCACAGCGCAGCCTGCGGGCGTGGTGAAATGGTATACACACCGGACTTAAAATCCGGAGGCTTCGGCCATGCGGGTTCAAGTCCCGCCGCCCGCACCAGTTACTTATTTCATTAGATTTGATTGCATTTTCATGAAAAAATTCAAAACACTCGCCATTGCGAGCCTGCTTTCTTTCACAGCCACAGGTGGCGATGCCGCCACCAATTTCATCGGACCTGATGATGCCAACGGCGTCGATGGCAATGATGTGGGCATTCACTTCAGCGGGAACGTGACGCATCACAAGGTTTCAGAACTCGAGTCTGTTCTCGACACCATCAATATCAACTATCCCGGGACGAAGAGAATCAATCTCTTCATCAACAGTTGGGGCGGCGAAGTGAATGCCGCGCACGCGGCTTTCTGGGCGATAAAGAGTTCCCCCATTCCTGTACAGACTATCAATGTCGGAGTAACGGGGTCAGCCGCAGTTGAGATTTATTGTGCGGGCGCAAACCGTGCCGTCGTAGATGGCGCTTACTTCTTCGTGCACCCGGTTGGGATGGACATTATCGAGCATTTGAAGCCGGACAGCGCAAAGAAGCTTGCCGAGCATTTCGACATAATGCATGCCGCAACGCAAAAAGCCTACACCTCCTGCATGACATTGAGCGGAGATGAAATTGACACGATGTTTCGCAGTGAGTTCTACTCGCGCTATATCGGAGACATTGAGGCGTTGCGGATAGGTCTATCTCACGACATTCTGGAGAAACTGCCAGCGAGCGCTGCTTCGGCCTTCATCTATGATGACCCTAAGGACGGCGAAAAGAACTGACAGGAAAATAGAATTTGTTTCCGTTAGCGAATCTGGGATGAGCGGGCATGGCTATTCGCCAGGAATCTTGTCAAATAGCCATGCTTCCCCCTCCTGAGTAGTTGAAATTGCGCCCATATATCTCCCCTGTTCTGCTTTTGCTCGTCTCGAACATCTTCATGACGTTTGCATGGTACGGCCACCTGAAATTCACGTCGAAACCGCTCTGGATCGTCATCGTCGCAAGTTGGTTAATCGCCTTCCTGGAATATTGCCTGGCCGTCCCCGCCAACCGCATCGGACACGAGGTTTACAGCGCAGCGCAGTTGAAAACGATCCAGGAAGTCATCACGCTGACGGTCTTCGTCGCATTTTCTGTTACCTATCTTGGCGAACAGATCACGATAAACCACGCCATCGGCTTCGCGTTCATCTGCCTGGGAGCCTTCTTCATCTTTAAAGGTCCGTTCTGATCAGCCTTCAGCCTTGATGGTCTTGGCGATCTCCATCAATTTGCTGATATCGCTGCCATGCCTGCTGACGAGATCCTTAGCCTGCAACGGTGAAACATCCGTGTGTTCGACCAGATAACGGACCGCGCGGTCTTCAGGCGTCTTTTCTTCGAGCCAGTCATTGGGCTGTGTTGTCATCTTCCTTCCTTTCATGATGAAGGAGTAAGTCAACCGAAGCGCGTGCGTTCCACCAGCCCTGCGGTTGTCATTTCCAGCGGATGGCTTCATAAGATCGCTAAATCGCTTAGGTAAGGATCTCGTATTCGTGACGCGTAACACCGTGCATAAATTTGTCGCCACCGCAGTGTTCAAGCGCGACGTGTTTTCGGAGACCCGAGTTGGGCATTTCGAGAACGAGCCGGAAACGCGCATCATTCGTCGTGTCGTCAGCGCGGCACCCTGGTGGTCGAAGCCACTTGCCTGGTTTCTGGCAAGGCGCGAGATTCGGGGCCTTAAACAGGTCAAAGGAATAGAGGGCGTGCCGCAGCTGATTGCGACCGACAAGGATGGTCTCTACCGCTCATGGACCGATGGCTCTCCACTACATCTGGCACGTCCCGCCCACGCGGAATTCTATCGCAGCGCCCATAGGCTGCTGCGCGCCATGCGCCGGCGCGGCGTGACGCATAATGATCTCGCCAAACCTCAGAATTGGCTAATGACGCCAGAAGGGCTTGCGGCAGTAATCGATTTTCAGCTCGCCTCCGTGCATCGTTCGCGCGGAGCGATCTACCGCTTCATGGCCTATGAGGATTTTCGCCACCTGCTGAAGCAGAAGCGTGCCTTCTTCCCTGAAGCCATGACGCCGATGGAGAAGCGTGTACTGGCAAAGCGCTCCCTTCCATCGCAAATCTGGTTCAACACCGGCAAGCGCCTCTATAATTTCGTCACACGCGGGTTATTCAACTGGTCGGATGGCGAAGGTACGGGCGACCGGATCGACCGCGAAGGTCCGGCGATCATCTCCGCGCTACGTACCGATGCGCGCGTCAGCGATGTTGCCCTCTCGCTTTATTCGCTCCCCGCAAAAGGCGTCGGCATCTACGCTTTCGTCGAAACGACGGCGGATGAGGCAAGCTTACGCTCGAAGTTGAAGGGCCAGAAGGTGGAACTGGTGCAGCCTGTTTCAGAGCTGCCACGTCGCGGAGACGGAACGGTACGCGACGACATACTCAAGCTCATCGCGACAAACCAGATGCAGGAGCTCGGCGCGCTCCTCGAACGCGAGCCGGATATCCGCCGTCTCGTGGAGCCCATCAGCGCAAACCGTCTGAATTTCACCGACCGACGCCTGACGCAGGAAGAGGGTTCCGGCTCGAAGACGTAACGGAACCTTTTGGCTCGTTTCCCTTTGATTTTCAGCCATTGCAAGAAGGAGGAACGACTGTGTCCGGGAACTCAATCACTGTCGAACTATCGGACACAATCATCGCAGCTCTCGATGATTGGCGCGTGAAACGCCAACCGTCTCCAACGCGTTCGGTCGCGATTGCCACCGTCCTTGACGAATGGGCACGAACAAAGCCCGGCCGCTCCATGACAATTGTGGATGAAGGTACGCACCCTGAAGAATTGAACGCCAGCAATGACGATTGAACACAGATATCGGCATCGGGTTTAACGATCCAGGGTTTCCTGGCCGGTTCTGTTCGAGATATGAGAATCTCAAAGCCTTTTGCGTCCCCCTTTGAGTGCCTATATGTTCAATGAAAAGGCACGGGGTCGTATGAGGGCAGTTTTTAAACATATCAGAACAACGATCGGCCTTGCCGCTGTCATTCTCTCAGCAGGCGTTTTTTCCGCAAATGCGACCGAGGCAGGTTGGGCTTTGTTGCGCAGCGGTGGACATACGGTTTTGATTCGGCATGCGATGACGATGGGAGGCGCGAACGACGCTCTTGTCGACCCGAACGACTGTTCGACCCAGAATCGCCTTACTGAACAGGGAAAGCTGCAGGCGCGACGCATGGGCGCGCTTTTTGCCACACGTGCCGCCCCGATCGAGCGTATCGTCTCCAGCGAATATTGCGCAGCCGTGGAAACGGCGCGTTCGGCATTTCCGTACGAGGAACTAGAGATCAATACGGCATTCGATTCCCTGGACGAGAGCGCGCCGGACGAAAGACAGATAGCGACGATGAAACAGACGCTTGCAGCAAGCCCGCGATCTGGAAATGCCATCTTCATTACTCATCTTTCCAACATCCGTTCGCTGACCGGTCAGAGCGCCCGCGAAGGAGAAGCAGTCATCGTAGAAGGAGATGGCGAAAGCATGCGGGTTCTGGGAAAAATTATCTTTCGCTGATGGCAGATTTCAAGAATTCTCCGGTTGCTTTGTAGCAATTGACATGAGGGCAAAAGGCATTTCGCCCTTTTCCTGCCCTGAAAAACCGATTAGAGAGCCGAACAACCATAGTTTTCAATGATGCGAGAGGCAGACCACGTGTCCACAACGACATTCGACAAGGTAGCGGATATCATTGCTGAAACCAGCGAGATCGACCGCGACAAGATCACGCCGGAAAGCCATACGATTGACGACCTCGGAATCGACAGTCTCGATTTCCTCGACATCGTCTTTGCGATCGACAAGGAGTTCGGCATCAAGGTTCCTCTCGAAAAGTGGACCCAGGAAGTCAACGACGGCAAAGTTTCCACTGAAGAATACTTCGTCATGAAAAACCTTTGCGCCAAGATCGACGCGCTGGTTGCCGCCAAGAACGCAGCCTGATCTCATGAGCGAACGCGACGTCGTCATAACCGGCATCGGTCTGGCCTCCTCGCTCGGGGAAGGCGTCGATGCGCACTGGCAGGCTCTCAATGAGCCCTCTTCCGCGCTGCGCACAGACCGCGACCGCTACGCCCCTTACACGATCCATCCCCTGGTCGAGATCGACTGGAGCCAACAGATTCCCAAACGCGGCGATCTGCGTCAAATGGAGAACTGGCAACGCCTCGGCACCTATACGGCTGGCCTGGCGCTCGACGATGCCGGGATGAAGGGCGACGAAGCGCTTTGTTCGACTATGGACATGATCGTTGCTGCCGCTGGTGGCGAACGCGACGAAGCCGTTGACTTGTCGATCATGGACGCGGCTCTTTCGCGAAATGATTATGGTCTGTTGCTCAATGAGAAGCTGACAACCGAGCTGCGTCCAACGCTGTTTCTTGCGCAGCTTTCCAATCTGATGGCTGGTAATATCTCGATCGTCCATAAGGTAACCGGTTCTTCGCGCACTTTCATGGGTGAAGAAGGATCAGGCGTTTCGGCCGTTTCGACGGCTGCCGCGCGCATCAGATCCGGCCAGTCCTCGCATGTTCTGGTGGGCGGTGCCTTCCACACTGAACACACCGACATGCTGCTGGGCTACGAGCTTGCTCGCTATCTCCATCGCGGCGACTACTGCTCCGTGTGGGAACGCGAAGGCCAACCCGGCGGCGGCATTGTCTCTGGTTCCGGCGCTGCATTCCTGGTGCTTGAGTCGCGCGAACATGCCCATAGGCGCGGTGCCAAGATATATGCCACGCTGGCAAGCGTCGAAGGCGCACGTTCGGCCCGCGGCAATGCACAGCTCTCGGACAAGCTCGCGGCGCTTTTTGCCAAGGTCGCGGGTGATCTAAAGCCCGATGCCGTCATTTCCGGTGCGTCGGGGGCGCATGAAGCGACCGCTGCCGAAGCAAAAGTCCTTAAGGCCATCGATGCACCGTTCCGTGGTTTTTCGACGTTGACGGGACATCTGAAGGAAGCGCAGTTTCCGTTTGCAGTGGCGCTTGCGGCACTTTCGCTTTCCAACGGCAAGGCTTACCCGGCACTCTCGGCAGCGGAAGCAACGGCCGAAAAGAGCCCGAATGCAATTCTTGCTACCGCCGTGGGATATCACCGCTATGAGGGCGCTGCCCTCGTCACGGTTGCGTAAGGACGATAGAACAATGGCAAAAACGGATCATCAGGGCAGGCCAATCGTGGCCGTCACCGGTATCGGCATCGTCACCTCGCTTGGAGCAGGCAAAGAGGCCAATTGGGAGGCACTCACTGCCGGCAAGTCGGGCATCAAACGTATTACCCGTTTCCCAAACGACCATCTGAATACGACGATCTCCGGCATGGTGGACTATCTGCCGTCGAGTAACAGCGGTGCTGCTGCCCTCACCTACGAACTGGCCGAGCGCGCTGCCGAGGAAGCACTGGGACAGGCCGGTTTTGCTGACGAGCTGGACGGCCCGCTGTTTCTGGCGGCTCCTCCCGTCGAAATTGACTGGCGCGATCGGATCGCGCTCTATTCGCAAGCACGGGAGCCAAATGGCATCCAGACTCTGCTGACAGTCTCGCGCGATTCGAACGATACGGACATTTTCGAAACGACGCAGTTCGGGACGATCGCCGATCGTCTCGCAGACCGCTTCGGCATCAGCGGTCTGCCGGTCACGCTGTCTACGGCCTGTGCCTCGGGCGCGACGGCGATCCAGTTGGGCGTCGAAGCCATACGCCGCGGTGAAGCCACGCGGGCGCTGGCAGTTGGTGCTGATGGTTCCGCGACCGCCG
Source organism: Limoniibacter endophyticus (assembly GCF_014652835.1). GTDB lineage: Bacteria > Pseudomonadota > Alphaproteobacteria > Rhizobiales > Rhizobiaceae > Limoniibacter > Limoniibacter endophyticus. The sequence goes on along the minus strand of NZ_BMZO01000001.1, from coordinate 107,165 downwards.
AAGCATTGATTCGGTTTTCTCTTCTATCGGCGCTCTCCACCTCCAATGACGTGCCGGAAAAAGCGTCCAAGCCATTCTCCAAGGATCGCGACGGGTTCGTCATCGCGGAAGGCGGTGCTGCACTCGTCCTGGAATCCCTGGAAAGCGCAGAAGCGCGCGGTGCAACCATTCTTGGCGTCATTCTTGGTTGCGGTGAGAAAGCGGATGATTTCCATCGCACACGTTCCAAGCCGGACGGTTCGCCGGCAATAGGTGCCGTGCGTGCAGCGCTTGCCGACGCGGGACTGGATGAAACCGGCATCGATTATATCAACGCACATGGAACTTCCACGCCTGAAAACGACAAGATGGAGCATCTGTCGCTTTCGACTGTGTTCGGCGAACGCATCAAGCAGATTCCGATTTCCTCGAACAAGTCGATGATCGGTCACACACTTTCGGCAGCCGGCGCTATCGAGGCTGCATTCTCGTTGTTGACGATGCGCGAAGGCATTATTCCGCCTACCATAAACTATGACAATCCCGATCCAGCGATCGAACTTGACGTGGTTCCCAATCAGAGTCGCAAAGCGGAGGTAAAGACGGTCTTGTCTAACTCCTTCGGCTTTGGCGGCCAGAACACCTGTCTGGTCATGGGCCGCGACGCCGGATAATTTTCTGCGCGTCCCTGAGGCGCGCGAACGCTATGAAACAGGACCCCCAAAATGCGTGCACTGCAACTCGTCGAGGATCGTCGTCTGGAAGCTGTCGAGCTTAGCCCTCCTCCAGCTCCCGGCGAGGGCGAAGTCACTGTACGCATCGATGCAGTGGCGCTCAATCATATCGACGTTTGGGGCTGGCGCGGCATGGCTTTCGCGAAGCGCAAGATGCCGCTCGTTGTCGGTGCCGAGGCTTCCGGTACGGTCGAAACGCTCGGTCCGGGAGTTTCGGGCCTTGTTCCGGGTCAACTTGTGGCGATCTATGGCGCCCGTACTTGCGGTACATGCAAGAACTGTCGTGAAGGACGCGACAATCTCTGTGGTCATGTGAGTGGCGTGCACGGCTTCCACCTTGACGGTTTCGCGCAGGAGAAAGTCAATCTCCCTGCCCGTCTTCTGGTACCCGCCCCGCCCGGAGTGGATGCCGTCGCTGCGGCCGTCACGCCGGTGACCTTCGGTACTGTCGAACATATGCTTTTCGACAATGCCCGGCTGCAGCCGGGTGAGACGGTTCTCGTTCAGGCTGGCGGTTCGGGAATTGGCACGGCCGCGATCCAGCTTGCCAAGCGCATGGGCTGCGAAGTCATCACTACCGTCGGCTCTGACGACAAGATCGAGAAGGCAAAGGCGCTTGGTGCCGATCACGTCATCAACTATCGCACCGACCGATTCGAAGGCGTCGTGCGCAAGATCACTAAGAAGAAGGGTGTTGACGTCGTGTTCGAACATGTCGGTGCCGACACATGGGCGGGCTCCATGCTCTGCATGAAGCGCGGTGCGCGCCTGGTCACTTGCGGCTCGACTTCCGGTGTCTCGACGCAGATGAACCTGATGCAGCTGTTCCAGCAGCAACTGAAGATTTTCGGTTCTTTCGGCTGCCGCATGGAAAACATGGTCAACGCCATGGACAAGATGGCTGCGGGGGTCGTGCATCCTGTCATCGATACGGAAGTAACTTTCGAAACGATCAGCAAGGCGCTGGAGCGCATGGAGGGTCGCGACGTGTTTGGCAAGATCATCCTGCGGATGAGCTGAGCTATTATGGCAAGCACGATCGGTCAGGCTCTGCGCAATGCCAATTACTGGCTGATCGCTCAGGCGGCGCTAACGGTGATTCGCGGTCTGCGCCTGCTGCCCGCCGACAAGGCGCTCAACTTCGCCGACGGCGCGGCGCGAAAGATCGGTCCTCTATTTGGACGCCATCGCGTTGCACTCGACAACATCCGCAAGGCCTTTCCCGAAAAGTCCGAGCAGGAAGTACAAGCCATTGCCTCCGATATGTGGGGCAACATGGCGAGACTCGGGGCGGAGTACATCTTTCTCGACAAGCTCTTCGATTTTCATCCCGATAATCAAAAACCGGGCCGAGTCGAAGTCAGGGGCATCGAAATATTCGAACGACTCGCTGCCGAAAAAGGCGCACCGCATATTTTCTTCACGGGTCATCTTGGAAATTTCGAGTTATTGCCTGTCGCGGCAGCAACATTCGGCCTGCCGATGACGGCAATGTTTCGCCCGCCAAACAATCCTTACATTGCTCGCTATATCATGGAGCGGCGCAACATAGCGAGCGGCAGTCTGCTGGCGTCGCGTTCCGGTGCTGCACTGCAACTGGCACGCATTCTCGATGAGGGCGGGAATATTGGCGCGTTGGTCGATCAGAAATTCATGTACGGCATTCGTGGCACCTTCTTTGGACGCGAGTGTGAAACCAGTCCGCTCTTGCCGAAGCTGACGCGGCAATATGATTGCGACGTTTTTCCGGCACGCTGCATGCGCTTGCCCGGCAATCGCTTCCTGCTTGAGCTCGAGGACAAGATCGAGATGCCGCGCGATGGCGAAGGCAAGATAGACGTTGCTGCATCTGCCCAGATGATGAATGACATCGTTGAGCGATGGGTGCGAGAAGATCCGGGTCAGTGGATGTGGTTTCACAAACGCTGGAAGCTCAGCGCACCAAAACGACGCAAAAAAAGTTGATGCGAATATAGCTGCTGGCATGATGGAAGTGCCTTAGAACACGTCCTTAGCTTCGCTCGATAATGTCATAATCCGCTTGCCAATCGCTCGAACTGCTGCTCAATTTCAAGCATGAAGGATTTGGTGCTTGATCTTATCGACAAACGAATCGACGAGCTGACACAGCTTACCGTCGATCTCATCCGCTTCCCGACCGTCAACCCACCAGGTGAGGCTTACACACCGTGCGCCGAGTATATCGGTAATCGCCTGAAGAGACGTGGCTTCGAAGTAGAATATGTGCGTGGCATCGGTGCGCCGGGGGACAATGATCGCTATCCGCGCACCAATATTATTGCGCGTTTTGACGGCCGCTCGCCCGGCCCTACCGTCCATTTCAACTCGCATATCGACGTGGTTGAAGCTGGCGAGGGCTGGAGCGTCGATCCGTTCGAAGGGATCATCAGGGATGGCCGCGTCTATGGGCGCGGCACCTGCGACATGAAGGGCGGTCTTGCCTCCTCGATTATTGCGGCAGAGGCGTTTATAGATGCTTACCCCGACTTTTCCGGCGCCATTGAGATTTCTGGTACCGTAGACGAGGAATCCGGCGGATTTGGTGGTGTCGCCTATCTGGCGAAGCAGGGATACTTTTCGAAACCCCGCGTAGATCACGTTATCATTCCGGAACCGCTCAACAAGGATCGGATATGTCTCGGACACCGAGGCGTCTGGTGGGCGGAGATTGAAACCAAGGGGCGCATCGCTCATGGCTCGATGCCTTTTCTGGGAGATAGCGCCATTCGACACATGGGCGCAGTTCTGGAAGCTTTCGAGCGCGATCTCTTCCCCGCACTGGACCGGAAAGTCACCTCAATGCCGGTCGCACCGGTAGGCGCGCGCCGCTCGACCATGAATATCAATTCATTGCATGGTGGACAGACGGACGCCTTCTATCCGGGACTGCCCTCGCCCAATGTTCCCGATTCCTGCAAGATGGTCATTGATCGCCGGTTCCTGATCGAAGAGGACCTTGGCGAGGTCAAGAGCGAAGTGATTTCGCTCCTCGATCGCCTTGCGCGGGATCGTGCCAATTTCCGCTATGAAATTCGCGACATGATGGAGGTCATGCCGACGATGACCGAGAAGGATGCGCCCGTCGTTCAAGCGATCGGGCATGGCATCCACGATATCTTCGGCAAGGACGCGGAGTTCGTTGTCTCGCCGGGAACCTATGATCAGAAGCATATTGCGCGCATCGGCCATATCTATGATTGCATCGCCTATGGTCCGGGAATTCTGGACCTGGCGCATCAGCCGGATGAATGGGTAGGCATTCAGGATATGGTGGATGCGGCAAAGGTCATGGCTATCGGCCTCAACATTCTATTGCGAGGGACGCGCTGATCTGATCAACCTTAAACAAGAAGGTTCCGGCCCGAAATCACGCAAGAAAATGGCCGCAATGGGAGAACGCATATTATGAGGAAGATCCTTGGTGCCCTTCTGGCAGCAACCGCGCTAACCTTGGCTGCGACGGCGGCGTCCTTTGCAGCTCGCACTGATCTCGTGCTCGGCGTCGTACTTGAGCCTCCGCATCTCGATCCGACCGCTGGGGCAGCCGGCGCCATTGATGAAGTGCTTTATGCAAATGTTTTCCAGGGCCTTACCCGCATTGACGAGAAGGGCCAGGTGCAGCCGCAACTGGCTAAGAGCTGGGAAGTGAGCGAGGACGGCAAGGTATATACCTTCACATTGCAGGAGGGCGTGAAATTTCACGATGGATCGGATTTTAATGCCGAAGATGTGAAATTCACATTGGACCGCGCGCGTGCGGAAAGCTCCGTCAACCCGCAGAAGACCCTTTATTCCGTGATCTCGTCGGTAGAAGTTGTCGATCCGGCTACCGTCAAAGTCACGCTATCGCGCCCCCAAGGCGCCTTCCTCTATAATTTGGGGATTGGCGATGCCATCATCGTAGCGTCGGAAAGCGCGGAGACCAATCGCGAAAAGCCGATCGGCACCGGTCCCTTCAAGTTCGACCGCTGGGCGAAAGGCTCGGCAATCTTCCTTTCCAGATTCGCCGATTACTGGGGTGAGCCGGCGGCGCTGGAAAACGTAGAATTCCGCGTGATACCGGACGCAGCTGCGGCAATGCCAGCTCTGCTTTCCGGCGATGTGCAGGCTTTTCCTAATGCGCAGCTTGGTGATTCCCTGCCGCTGATCCAGAGCGATCCTCGTTTTAAGGTGGTGATTGGCTCCACCGAAGGCGAAACCATCCTCGCTACGAATAACAAGAAGGCTCCTTTCGACAATCTCAAGGTTCGCCAGGCGATTGCTCATGCCATCGACCGCGACGAGATCATTCTTGGAGCATCGGCCGGCAATGGCGTTCCAATCGGCTCGCACTTCGCGCCGCACAATCCCGCCTATGAGGATCTGACAGGCACTTATCCGCACGACATTGAAAAGGCAAAGGCCCTGCTGACGGAAGCCGGGATGCCGGAGGGCTTCAGCGCGACGCTGAAACTTCCCCCGCCAGCCTATGCCCGCCAAGGCGGTGAGATTATCGCGTCGCAGCTACGCAAGGTCGGTATCAATCTGGAAATCGTCCCGCTGGAGTGGGCAGAATGGCTCAAGCAGGTGCTGAACGAGAAGAATTACGACCTTTCGATTATCTCTCACACCGAACCTAACGATATCGATATCTACGCGCGACCGGATTATTATTTCGGCTACAATAACCCGGAATTCAACAAGATCATCGAAGATCTCGACCTGAATTCGGATCAGGAAAAGCGCAATGCGCTCTATAAGCAGGCGCAGGAAATCCTCGCGCGCGACGCCGTCAACGGCTTCCTGTTCGAGCTTCCGAAGGTTGGCGTATGGGACGCAAAGATCCAGGGTCTGTGGGAGAACATGCCGATACAGGCAAACGACCTGACAAAGGTTCATTGGACCGAGTAATAGAATAGCGGCAACGCATTTCAACCAGACGAACAGGGGGCAGCTGCGCGTGACACGATACGTTTTGAAACGCATTGCTGTCGGCTGCCTCACTTTGCTCATCGCTTCCGCAGCCATTTTTTTCGTCATGGAGATACTGCCCGGCGATCCCGCACGTGTGATGCTGGGAGTTACTGCATCCGAAGAAACCGTTGCAGTTCTACGTGAACAAATGGGCCTTAACCAACCAGTTTTATTGCGCTATCTTGATTGGCTAACGGGCCTTTTCCGTTTTGATTTTGGCCGCTCCTATACGTATAATGTTCCCGTTTCCGAACTCATTGTGGAACGAGGTGTCGTGTCGCTTCCATTAGCGCTGATCGCCCTTTTTCTCTCGACGGCAATCGCTTTGCCTGTCGGACTGTTCGCTGCCTCGCGGCGCGGAAAAACGGCGGATACATTGACAATGGGTGTCGCGCAGATCGGCATCGCAATTCCAAACTTCTGGTTTGCGCTCCTTCTCGTCTACCTCTTTGCGGTCTGGCTTCGCCTTCTGCCAGCCGGCGGATTTCCGGGCTGGAGCGGCGGCATTTGGCCCGGGATCAAAGCTCTCATCATGCCGGCGATAGCGCTGGCACTTCCACAGGCAGCAATTCTGGCACGCGTGACGCGCTCGGCGCTGATCGAGGTGATGGCCGAAGACTACATTCGCACTGCGCGTGCCAAGGGGCTGACACATCGCGCCGCAATGCGCAGACATGCGCTGCGCAACGCGCTCATTCCGGTCATGACAATTCTCGGGCTGCAGTTTGCCTTTTTGCTTGCCGGCACGATCATCATTGAAAATGTCTTCTACCTACCCGGTTTGGGTCGTCTGATCTATCAAGCGATCACGCAACGCGATCTTGTGGTCGTCGAGGGCGTCGTGATCTTGCTCGTTGCTGCCGTCATTTTCGTCAATCTCGTCGTGGACCTCTCCTATGCCCTCATCGACCCGAGACTGCGGAGCGAGCGATGAGCGACATCCCGGTTCGCGATGAGCAGTCCCTCCTTTGGCGCGCACTCTCTAACCGCTCGCTTGTGATTGGCGGCACTCTGACTCTCATCCTTGCCCTAATGGCGTTGGTTTCATTTTTCTGGACGCCTTATAATGTTGAGGATTTGACGGTCGCCAATCGAATGATACCGCCCTCCAGCACCAACTGGTTAGGGACGGACCACTTCGGCCGTGACATGCTTTCCATGATAATGGTTGGTGCGCGCAATTCGATAGCGGTCGCTATCGTAGCCGTGGGAATCGGCATGGGCGTCGGCATCCCGCTTGGTTGCTGGGCGGCGGCCCGCGGCGGGTTTGTCGACGAGGCGCTGATGCGCTTCAACGATCTCGTCTTCGCCTTCCCGGCGCTCCTTTCCGCGCTGATGATCACGGCGGTATTCGGCCCGGGCGCGATCAATGCGATCGTCGCAATCGGAATATTCAACATTCCGGTATTTGCGCGGGTGGCGCGCGCTGGCGCGCTCTCGCTTTGGCCGCGCGAATATATTCTGGCTGCGCGTGCCAGTGGCAAAGGCAAACTGCTCATTACGTTCGAGCATATCCTGCCTAACATCGGCACATTGCTTCTGGTGCAGGCGACCATTCAGTTTGCGCTCGGTATTCTCGCCGAAGCTGGACTTTCCTATCTCGGTCTTGGTGCGCAACCGCCTATGCCAAGCTGGGGACGCATGCTTTTCGACGCGCAAACACGCATCGCGATCGCGCCGCATCTGGCGTTGGTTCCCGGTCTGGCCATCGTCTTCAGTGTGCTTGGTCTCAATCTGCTTGGAGATGGCTTAAACGATCTTCTCGACCCGAAGCAGAGGCGGTCGAGATGAGTCTTCTCAAAGTCGAAAACCTTAATCTTTCCATAGCAAAAGCGCCAATTCTTAAGGAAGTCTCTCTGGAGGTTGAGGCAGGACGAACGCTGGCGATCGTTGGGGAATCGGGATCGGGGAAATCCATGACGGCCCTGTCCGTCATGGGGCTTCTCCCGGTTCGCACCACCACGACAGGTTCAATCAGGCTTGAGGGGATGGAGATCCTCGGCGCGCCGGAAGCGGCCATGTGCAGATTGCGCGGTCGTGAAATCGGCATGGTTTTTCAGGAACCGATGACTGCGCTCAATCCCCTAAAGACAATTGGTGAACAAGTCTCTGAAGGCATTCGGCTCCATCTGCGAGAAACAAAAACGGTCGCGGAAGAGCGGGCAAGACAGATGCTCGACCGGGTCGGCCTGCCAACTGGCCGATATCCCCTTAGCGCCTATCCGCATCAACTGTCGGGCGGACAGCGTCAGCGTGTCGTCATAGCAATTGCCTGCGCGCTTAATCCCAAGCTGCTGATCGCCGACGAGCCTACGACCGCGCTCGATGTCGTCTTGCAGAAGCAGATACTGGAATTGCTGCGTGATCTCGTCGAGGAGCGCAAGATGGGACTGATGCTGATCTCCCACGATCTGGCGGTCGTGGCCGACATGGCTGAGACAATCTGCGTCATGCGCAATGGCGTCGTGCAGGAAACAGGCGATGCGCCGCGGGTTTTGCGAGAGCGTAATCATCCCTATACCGCGCAGCTCGCCAAAGCCTCGGCGCATCGGCCGGAACGCGCTCCGGCGCATCCGGTGCAATCTGTGACCGACGAGCCACTTTTACATGTTCATCAGGTAGTGCGTGACTATCCGGCGCGTTCGCGCAATTTATTCAGCAAATCTAAAGAATTCCGCGCCGTCGATGGCGTCAGCTTCGACATGATGCCCGGGCAGTCCATCTCGCTGGTTGGCCGGTCTGGCTGCGGCAAATCGACCCTTGCCAGGATGATCCTCGGCCTCGACAGACCGACGGGTGGCAAAATCACGCTCGACGGCACGTCGCTTGCTGATGCGACCGCCGAACAAATGCGTTCGCTGCGTCGACAGATGCAGGTCGTTTTTCAGGACCCATACGGTTCATTCAATCCACGCCGGACGGTCGAGTGGCTTGTTGCCGAACCATTGCACCTGATGGAGCGGGCGCCTGCCAAGGCGGAGCGGCGTGAAATGGTTCGTGAAGCTCTGGCGTCCGTCGGTCTTTCCGCAAGCGACATGCAGAAATATCCGCACGAATTCTCCGGCGGTCAACGCCAGCGCATCTCGATTGCGCGCGCCATCATCACCCGCCCTCGCCTGATCGTTGCCGACGAGCCGGTCTCGGCCTTGGACGTGTCGATCCGCGCGCAGGTTCTCGATCTCTTCGCGGACCTGAACGCTCGGCTCGGCCTCGCCTATCTCTTCATCACACATGATCTCACGGTCGCCCGTGCCATCTCCGATCAGGTTCTTGTCATGCACCAGGGCAAGATCGTCGAACGTGGACCGACGGAAACCGTTCTCATGCAACCGCAAAGCCTACCTGCACAGGCGCTCGTTGATGCTGCCCCTGATTTCGAGCGTGCTTTGAACCAGCGCCTGCAAGTCAAGCGCGCCTGAAAGGAATTTCCTTGTGCCGGCCCGCGCGCTGTGATCAATGCAGCGTGTTAATTATATCTTCTTGAGGCGGAACGGCCCGCCGGATCGTCACGATGCTCGAATTTCTTTTGCCCGCGGACCTCTCCGGTACGTTGCTCCTTCTCCTCCTCAGCGCCGCCCTCCTTGCAGGCTTCATCGACGCCATTGCTGGCGGTGGCGGCCTTATTACCATTCCCGCTCTGCTCATCGCGGGCTTCGCACCTGTAGAGGCGCTCGGCACAAACAAGGTGCAGGGCATGTTCGGGTCGGCCATGTCAACCATCACTTACGCGTCCAAGGGACACGTCGATGTCCGAAAGCAACTATGGCCCGCCGTTCTTTCCTTCGCGGGATCTTTTGTCGGCGCGATCATTGCAACCATTATTCCGCCAAGCGTTCTGCAAGCCTTCTTGCCTATCCTGCTCATAGGCATCGCCATCTACTTTGCATTCAAGCCGGATGCACAGGATATTGAGCGCGTGGAACGCCTCCGTCCGTTCGTCTTCGGCATGACGATCGTACCACTCATCGGTTTTTATGATGGCCTCTTCGGTCCAGGAACGGGCTCCTTCTTCATGCTCGCCTTTGTTGCCCTGTCTGGCTATACGCTACTGAAAGCGACAGCGCATACGAAACTACTCAACTTCGCATCGAACATCGGAGGGTTCTCCTTCTTTGCCATTGCCGGCACAATCAATTGGCAGGTCGGGCTTATGATGGGTATTGCCCAAATGCTTGGTTCGCGTCTTGGTGCAACTCTCGCAATGCGCGTGGGCGGCCGCCTCATCAAGCCCCTCCTGGTCGTCACCTGTACCGTGCTGGCCGCAAAGATTCTATATGACCGTTTTAGCTAGCCTAGTCTTTTTACTGAAACTTAACTAATGAGAACATTTAGAGAACTTTTGTAATTGACGCAGGAACATAAATGGAACATTCTGCCTTCAACGCAAATGAAGGAGCTTTTCCATGGCTGATCTGATGCACGACCTTGCCGCCCTGATGTCGCTTTGCGCATTCATGATGACACTTGCTCTCTGGCTAAATCTCATTTGAGCGGGGGTTTAGGATCATTATTTTAACATGATCCAGCCGAGCACCGAACGCCAGTCGATCATGCGAATGGGCGTTCCGTGATTTCCTGTCTCGAAACGAATGAAACGCGTAGGATAGCCTGGCGAAGCATCCCGCAATTGCTGGAAAAAAGCTTCCTGTTTCTCGACTGCAAACACTGGATCGCGGCTGCCATGGGCGAAAATAATGGGCGTCCTGGCTTTGAATGCGGCGCTCTTGAGATAGGCGGAGTGCCACATGGAGCCCAGCATGACCATGCCATCCAGCGTGAATTTACCGCTGTCGGCCATCCCGTAGCAGAGCGCGCCGCCCATTGAACCGCAGGCAAGGATGATTCTTGCCCGTGGCGAGGCGGCTGCGTAATGATCAACGAGGGATTCGATCTGCGCTTGTCCTCGCGCTTCGAAATCCGCAAAATCGGGCACAAGATAAAGTCCGTTTGATTGCACGATGATATTCTTGAGACGGTTGAAATTGCCGCCGAACGTATAATCATTCACGCCTTGGAGACGGTTGCCACCCTTGCCGTGCAGATAAACGAGAATAAAGGCTGCGTTCTCCCGTTTGCCGATGGCGAAATGCTTCACAGGGCCTGCCGGGGTCTCGATCTGCAGTTCGGTTTGGTGGCGACGGACGCCCATTGAGACATAGACGTTCTTGACCCGGCGTTCAGGCACCTGATCGCGGCCATTAATGTCGCGCATCTCTTGGTAATCGACTACGATGTGATCGCCGTTCAAACTCTCTGAAATGATGGCCGGATAAGCAAAAAGCCTGTCCTTGTGGGAAGCGATAGACTGGGCATGTCCAGGAACGACGGAGATGACCGAGGGGACGGCGGCACAAATTGCGATCTTCACGAGAGTAATCAGGCTCGCAAACAGATCGGACGTCGAATACCGGGATGAAGGCATGAGCGCGCGATTTCCTCCGTTCTTTGCTATTCTCTATCGGGCAATTCGTGTTGTGTCCCGCGCCATTAATTCTCAGGATGAACGAGATTGATATATCTCTGATCGCCGAGCGTTTACTTCCCTATCGATTCTTTAGCAAAATAAATTAAGCCTTTGCTTTCCATGCATTATCGCGGCAACACATACCAAGGATTTCGTCACTCAGATAACTCGTAGCAGGATCATGCAAAGAACGTTTTCAGCTTATATACGGTTCTAGAGTGTATAGCATGAAGCTTCTGGTGGGCCTGCCGCAATGCAGTCAGAATCACAACGAAAAACTCAAGAACATCTGCATTATCCTTTGATTTTACTATATTTTCGAAAGAGATCTGTACGTCCTGTTTAGATAGAGGAGCGGCTCGATGAGTTGTCCGGTACGCAGGGCCACAACCTCGCCGAAAAGTACAAAATGCGTGTGCATCCGCTTCACTTCGACCAACCGGCAGTCAAAAGTTGCCATGGCATCGACTAGCGTCGGCGCACCGCTGGCGAGTTTGTCCCACCTTCCGATATTGAAACGATCCTCCGGCTCAATATCCGCCATACCGGAAAAGGCCTGGGCGACTTCGTGTTGCGGCGTACTCAAGGTGTTGAGAGCGAACACGCCATTATCGAGAAAACGCTGGTTAGCTTCGCTCGTGGCGTTGACGCAGACGAGTATGGTTGCGGGGTTATCGGAGACGGAACAAGCCGCGATTACGGTCGTACCGCGGCGGCCTGCTTTGCCGTCCGTCGTTGCAACGTGAACGGCACCGGCGAAACGCGCCATAGCGTCGCGATAGGCCTGGGGCCCTATTTCATTCATGGTCAGCACTTAAGCCTCGCTGGTGCTTCAGGAGAATCCGGCTCTGGGAGAAAGCCGCGCACCCGTAATGCAGAGTTGAACAGTTGCGGCACAGTGTTTACGAGTTTAAACCGCATTGCAACTCTCGCGAACTACGCTCGACCAGATGATCCAGAGCCTGACATCCCTATCGATCGTTCTTGGTGCGTCGGCTTTGCTGGCGCTGCAGGGCTCCGTGATGCCTGCACAGGCACAATCGATAAAATTGGGCATTGTCGCGCCAATGGATGGGGATCTGGGCATATTGGGAAGTCAGGTGCGCGTTGGCGTTGGCGCAGCGCTCTCGGAGCACTCCCCCATCGAGACGGAAATAATTTCGGAAGAGTGCAGCGTACAATCGGGAAATGCCATTGCCGACCAACTCGTCGCCGCACAGGCAACCGCAGTGGTCGGCTTCCTTTGCACAGAATCGCTCCTGGCGGCCCTCCCGAAGTTGCGCGACGCGAATATTCCCATCATCACCCCTGCCATTCGCACGCCTTCTATTACGGAACGACGCGAGGCAACCCGTTTCCCTGTTTTCAGGTTGGCGCCGCGTACAGATGCAGAAGCCACAGAGGCGGCGCGCCTGCTGCTTCCCCTATGGCGTGACGTACACTTTGCCATAGTCGACGACGGGACGCTTTATGGTCGCGAGCTTGCAGAACCACTGCGCGCCGCTGCTGATGGAGCGGGATTGAAGCCCGTCTTCATCGATACCTATCGCCCGCAGCTTGAAAGCCAGGCGGCACTCGTTGCACGCCTGCGTCGGGCTGGAGCTACACATGTTTTTATCGGAGGAGACAGGGCCGACATTGCCGTGATCGGCGCGAATGCCGAGGAAATGGGTTATGAGCTGACAATCGCCGGCGGTGAAAGCCTTTTACAGGATACGCAGCCCCTGCCGGAGGGCACGCTTGCGATAGCCCCGAAAACAGATGTGCCGGCCACGCTTCCTGCTGCGTTACAGCGCACTGAAATTGAAGGTTATGTTCTGCCTGCCTTCGCCGCGACGCAAGTCGTGATAGAAGCTGCGCGGATCGGAGGGGTGCAGCGCGATGTCCTTTCCGAACATACTTTCGAAACCGTTCTCGGTTCGCTGAAATTTGACCCGAAAGGCGATGCCAATCTGTTTGCCTATCGCCTTCTGCGTTTCGATGGGAGCAGCTTTGTACCGCTGGAAGCGAACCGATGAAAGCAGGTCCACGTAATCTTCTTACCGATGTCGGAGGCCTGCGGGTCGGCAATGCCGAGGATCCTGCGCTCAAAAGCGGTACCACCGTTGTACTGTGCGATGACCCATGCGTTGCAGCAGTTCAGGTTCTGGGCGGCGCGCCCGGAACGCGTGAAACAGACCTGCTGGAGCCGCATAACACGGTTGAGCATGTTCATGCGCTGGTGCTTTCTGGCGGCTCTGCCTTTGGTCTCGACGCCGCATCAGGGGTGCAGGCAGCGTTGCGCGACCGCGGGGTCGGCTTCGAGGTGGGCGGCATCCGCGTTCCGATCGTACCCGCCGCAATCCTTTTTGATCTGGCCAACGGCGGCAATAAAGACTGGGGCCTGCATCCGCCCTACCGGCAACTGGGTTACGAAGCTGCACAGAATGCGTCGAGCGAATTCACCCTTGGCAGCGTAGGCGCTGGTAGCGGAGCACTCACGGCCGGCCTGAAGGGCGGACTTGGCTCCGCATCTTCAGTGCTCGTAAACGGAGTTACTGTTTCAGCTCTGGTCGCCGTCAATCCTCTCGGCTCAGTAACCATTGGCGACTCGCCGTATTTCTGGGCGCACGCTTTCGAGATCGGCGAGGAATTCGGCGGACTTGGGGCGCCTCAGCCATACCCGCGAAACGCCGATCGAATCGTCACGAAGTTCAACGCAAAACCGGTTGAAAATACCAATACGACGATCGGCATCATCGCTACGGATGCCGTCCTTACCAAGGCACAGGCAAAGCGTCTGGCCATTTCTGCACATGATGGGTTCGCGCGCGCTATATGGCCTTCTCATACGCCGTTCGACGGTGATCTCGTATTCGCGATAGCGACAGGCAAAGCCGCGATCACACCAGATCCCGCAGATTTCCTGCCTTTATGCGCTGCCGCCAACGCGACCATGGCGCGTGCGATTGCGCGCGGGGTCCATGCAGCAACAATCTTCGACGATGACAAAATGCCGGTATGGGCATCGCTTAAGCACAGGTAAAGTCTCGAAATTGGTCGCAACACTATGCTTTTTGTACGGCACGCTTTCCCATTTGCTGAAATTTGCGCTAAGGGCATGCTCAACTTTTCCACCCCTTTGCCAGGATTGACAGCATGATCCCTCGTTATTCGCGCCCGGAGATGGTCTCCATCTGGTCTCCAGAAACGAAGTTCCGCATCTGGTTCGAAATTGAAGCCTATGCCTGCGATGCGCTAGCCGAACTCGGCGTCATCCCGGCAGAGTCTGCGAAGACGATCTGGGAAAAAGGCGGCACGGCAAAGTTCGATGTTGCGCGCATCGATGAGATCGAAGCCGTCACCAAACACGACGTCATCGCATTTCTCACGCACCTGGCCGAATTCATTGGGCCGGATTCCCGTTTCGTGCACCAGGGGATGACCTCTTCCGACGTGTTGGACACAACGCTCAATATTCAGCTCGTGCGTGCCGCCGATTTGCTCCTTGCAGATATGGATCGCGTGCTTGCAGCGCTCAAGAAACGAGCCTTCGAACACAAGGATTCGGTACGGATCGGACGCAGCCACGGCATCCACGCCGAGCCAACGACGATGGGCCTGACCTTTGCGCGCTTCTATGCCGAAATGGAACGCAACAAGAAGCGCCTTCAGGCAGCGCGCGCCGAAATCGCTACCGGCGCGATTTCAGGCGCCGTAGGTACATTTGCCAATATCGATCCGCGCGTCGAGGAACATGTCTGCGAAAAGCTTGGTCTGAAGCCGGAACCGATCTCCACCCAGGTTATTCCTCGCGACCGCCACGCCATGTTCTTCGCAACTCTCGGTGTCATCGCGTCGTCGATCGAGAATGTCGCCATCGAAATCCGCCATATGCAGCGCACCGAGGTTTTGGAGGCAGAAGAGTTCTTCTCACCCGGCCAGAAGGGTTCCTCGGCGATGCCGCACAAGCGCAATCCTGTTCTGACGGAAAATCTGACAGGTCTTGCGCGCCTTGTTCGTATGTCCGTGACGCCAGCGCTGGAAAATGTCGCTCTTTGGCACGAACGCGATATCAGCCATTCGAGCGTCGAGCGTGCGATCGGCCCCGATACGACGATTACCCTGGATTTCGCCCTCAATCGTCTGGCCGGCGTTGTCGAAAAGCTGGTCGTTTATCCCGACAACATGCTCAAGAACATGAACAAGTTCAAAGGCCTTGTGATGAGCCAGCGTGTGCTTCTGGCACTGACGCAGGCTGGCGTTTCTCGCGAGGACAGCTATCGCCTGGTACAGCGCAATGCCATGAAGGTGTGGGAAAAAGGGGCCGACTTCCTCGAGGAGTTGCTGGGCGACGACGAGGTTCGTGCGGCGCTTTCGGAGGCTGAAATCCGCGAAAAATTCGACCTCGGCTATCACACGAAACATGTCGATACGATTTTCCGCCGCGTTTTCGGCGACGCCTGATCAATGGAAAGGGCGGCTCGAGCCGCCCTCCTATTTTTTAACTCACCATTTCAAAGCGACGGCTTCAATCAGTTCGTGCTGATCTGAATTTTCGTGCCCCAGGGATCACGAAAAGCCGAAGCACTAAGAGGATTGCGGGAAACGAGTTCGACAAAATCGAGACCCGTTTCGCCCTCTGGTCGTTCACCTGCACCCGCGCTTCCCCAGATGTTCGCCGCTATATGGTGATGATAGCCGCCGCTTGAGAGAAAGACCGCCTTGTCTCCGTAATAAGCCACGGTCTTCAGCCCGACTTTTTCGGTCCAGAACGTCTCGGCCGCCGAGATCTCGCCCACCTTCAGATGCACATGGCCGATCACCAGATTGTCCGGTGCCGATATCCAGGTGTCTGCATTCTCTGCCAAGGCCATCAGGTTCTGAATATCAAGCGGCTTGGTCACCATGTCCACGAGGCCATCATTCCAGCGCCAGCCATTCTCATCGCGGTCCGTATAGACCTCGATGCCATTGCCTTCCGGATCATCGAGATAGAAAGCCTCGCTGACATTATGATCCGACGCGCCGGAGATCCGAATGCGCTTTTCAGCAACATGTCCCACCCAGCGGGAAAGATCGACGCGGTCCTTGAAGAGAAACGCCGTATGAAACAAGCCTGCCCGCTCGCGCGGTGCAATCGCTGCGTTCTTGTCTTCCGTTATGGTCAGCAGCGGACGTTGGCGCGTTCCCAGGATGCGCGTGCTCCCATCATTGCTTAGTTCTTCAAGCCCGAGCAGATTGCGATAGAAGCTCGAGAGCTTTTCGCCGTCCTTGGCGATGAGGCCTACCGAGCCGATATGAATTGGCGTCGTTGCCGAAAATGGGAGATTTGACATAATCTTTGCCCGTGTTGTTACCGTCTGGATAAGGCGGCTTCGTTGCTGCAAAAATCGTAGGAAGCAGGCCAGATCACAAGCATCTAAAATGGAAACAGCCTGTCAATGAAGCTCTCCTGCCACTCGCTGCATGAAAAACGCTATGTGAAATTGTTGCAACGGAGCCAACTCCGCTCTAAATGCGCTGCCATGAAACTCAAAGACGCAGATATCCTAATCGTTCCTGGTTACACAAATTCCGGACCGGATCATTGGCAGACCCGTTGGGAGGCCAAGATGACGACCGCGCGGCGCGTCGAGCAGGCCGAATGGTCAAAGCCGGTTCGTGACGATTGGGTGACCAATGTCGTCAGAGCCGTCGAGGAAGCGACCAAGCCGGTCGTTTTTGTTGCGCATTCGCTCGGCATTCCGACGGTTGTGCATGCAGTTCCGCTTATTGACACGTCCAAGGTGGCGGGAGCTTTCTTTGTCGCGCCGCCAGACGTTGCCAATCCCGGTATTCGCCCGCAACATCTGCAAACGTTCGGTCCCTACCCGGAGGGTGCCCTCCCGTTCCCGACCATGGTCATCGCAAGCCGAAACGACCCTTTCTCGAGCTACGAAAAAGCCGAGGAAATTGCCAAGGCCTGGGGCGCGCGTCTCATGGATGCCGGAGAGTCCGGACATATAAATGCGCAGTCCGGGCACGGTCCCTGGCCTGAAGGAACACTGACTTTCGCGCATTTTCTGGCAAAGCTTTGAACAATGAAAAAGGCACCCTGGCTGGGTGCCTTTTCAGCTACGTGATCAGAAAACGGATCAGTCGTTTGCGACTTCCTGAATGGCCTGCGTCAGCAGTTCATTCATCTTGGCATGAATCAGGTCGTCACTGGTGACGACCTGCGCCTTCTCGAAATCGCTCCTCACCTTGCGAAAAACGTCATTGTCGCCTGCTTCCTCGAAATCCGCCAGAACCACTTCCTTGGCATAGGCCTCGGCTTCTTCGCCGGAATATCCGAGCTGGCCTGCCGCCCAAAGGCCGAGCAGCTTGTTGCGGCGGGCGATAGCCTTGAACTTGGTCGCCTCATCGTGGGCGAACTTGTTCTCGTAGCCTTTTTCGCGGTCCTTCATGCTCATCTATGCAAATCTCCGAAAAATTTCTGTATCCCAGATTAGCGCGAATTCGCCCATAACGGGAAGAGCTTCCCGTATCATTGTGGAAGCTGGATGAATATTGGACGATTCTACGCCGAAAATTGTCCTTTTCAACGATTCCGATTGAGGCTTGGCCCAGTTTGCGCTATTTGCGCGCATAAACGCTCAGGCGGGCGTTCGATCCATGCGCAGCGGCTTCCGGCCGCATAACAGAGAAGTCAGTTCCATGAACCGTCGCCGTCGCATTTATGAAGGCAAGGCAAAGATCCTCTATGAGGGACCCGAGCCTGGCACCCTGGTCCAGTTCTTCAAGGATGATGCCACCGCCTTCAACGCCAAAAAGCACGAGGTGATCGATGGCAAGGGCGTCCTGAACAATCGTATCTCGGAATATATCTTCACTCAGTTGAACCAGATCGGCATTCCGACCCATTTTATTCGCCGCCTCAACATGCGTGAGCAACTGATCCGGGAAGTCGAGATCATCCCGCTGGAGGTTGTCGTGCGCAACGTGGCTGCCGGCTCTCTTGCCAAGCGGCTCGGCCTTGAAGAAGGCACCGTTCTGCCCCGCTCGATCATCGAGTTCTATTACAAGGCTGACGCGCTCGACGATCCGATGGTATCCGAAGAGCATATCACCGCTTTTGGCTGGGCGAGCCCGCAGGAACTGGACGACATCATGGCGATGGCGATCCGCATCAACGACTTCCTCTCCGGCCTGTTCCTCGGCGCTGGCATCCAACTGGTCGATTTCAAGATCGAGTGCGGCCGTTTGTTCGAAGGCGATCTGATGCGTATCGTGCTGGCCGACGAAATTTCGCCGGATTCCTGCCGCCTATGGGACGTCGCCACCAAGGAAAAGATGGACAAGGACCGGTTCCGTCGCGATCTTGGCGGCTTGGTTGAAGCCTATCAGGAAGTGGCGCGCCGCCTCGGAATCATGAATGAAACCGATGCCAACCGCCCGACGGGTCCTGTCCTCGTCGCTTCTTCCGACGGTAACGAAACGCAGCATTGAGCTTGCGTTTCTCTCCCTCGTTTACAAATTGCCGGAGCATACAAACGTGATCAAAGCCCGCGTCGTCGTCACCCTCAAGAACGGTGTTCTCGATCCCCAGGGCAAGGCCATCGGCCATGCGCTCGATGGTCTGGGCTTCCAGGGTCTTGGCGAAATTCGTCAGGGTAAGGTTTTCGATATTGCCGTCGAAGGTTCAGACAAGGACAAGGTCCGCAAGGACGTCGAAGCCATGTGCGAAAAGCTGCTGGCGAATACGGTCATCGAAAATTACACTGTCGAGGTCGCCTGACCCGTTACAGGTTCGCGACATAGTCACTCTCTCCAGTACGGTACGCCATCATGAAAGCCGCTGTCGTCCTCCTCCCCGGTCTCAATCGTGATCGCGACATGATCGCGGCCCTGACCAAGATTTCCGGCCAGAAGCCGCTTACGGTATGGGAAACGGACACGACGATCCCGGATGTCGATCTGATCGTCATCCCCGGCGGCTTCTCCTATGGCGATTATCTGCGATGCGGTGCCATCGCCGCACGAATGCCGGTTCTGCGTGCCGTCGCCGAGAAGGCTGCGAAGGGCGTTCCTGTCATTGGCGTCTGCAATGGCTTCCAGATCCTGATTGAAGCGGGGCTCCTGCCGGGCGCGCTGATGCGCAACAGCTCGCTGCGCTTCGTCTGCCGCGAAGTTAAGCTCGAAGTCACCAATGCTTCTACCCGGTTTACCAGCACCTATACGCAGGGACAGATCGTTCGGTGTCCCGTGGCACATCATGACGGCAATTATTTCGCGGATGCCGATACGTTGTCCGCACTCAAGGATAATGGTCAGATCCTGTTCCGCTATGCCGAAGACACGAACCCCAACGGATCGATAGACGACATTGCCGGCATCACCAACAAGGCCGGTAATGTGCTTGGCATGATGCCACACCCGGAAAACCTGATCGAAGCGGCGCATGGCGGCAGCGATGGTCGCGGCATCTTCGAAAGCGCAATTAGTCAGGCAGCCTGATCACTTCCAAAAGCGAGCAGAATGAAATGATTCGACATGCATCTCTTTCTGCCCTTCTCGCTTTAGGCTTGCTGGCGGCATGCCAGTCTTCAGCGACAGGTCCCGGATCTATCGCAACATCATCCACCAGCGCCGCACTTCCGACTATGGAGCGCATAGCGATTGCCGCGCAGAAATGCTGGTTTGCCTCACGTGATGCGGCATTCAAGCCATATCGCATGGCTAATGAGTTGAATTCCTACAGCGGGCGCCCACGCATCCTTCTTGTACCAGCGCGCAACCCGGAATCCCGCCCACTCCTCGTCGTGCACGCAGAAGGTACTCCCGCACGGCTTGAAGCCTTCGGCCCTCTGATGGAGAGCCCGCAAGGCAGCCGTATCGCAGCCGACATCCGAAATTGGGCGCATGGCAACAATGCCTGCGGCAAGGCTGCCTAAAATGGGCGGGCGTCTTCTTGCCCGCATCGGTCTTGTTCTCGGACTGGCCGCCCTGCTCATTCAGTTTTCGATAACTATCCCGGAGTCCATGGAAACGGGTCGCGGTTTTTTCGCCAGCCTCGTCTTCTATTTCTCGTTCTTTACCATTCTGACGAACATCTACGTTGTTCTGGTCTATGTCGCGTATTTGCGCGGCAAGCCGGAGTTCTTCACGCGTCCGCCGGTTCGCGCTTGCGCCGCCACCTCGATCGCGCTGGTCATGATCGTCTACGCAACGATGCTTGCCGGCCTGTACGCGCCACGAGGCTGGTTCCTGACGGCAGACATTCTTTTGCATTATATCTGCCCGCCGGTATTCGTGCTCTGGTGGGCAATCTTTGCGGCAGACGGCACGGTGAAGCTCCGCGACCTTGCACCCTGGCTGACCTATCCGCTTCTCTACTTCCTTTTGATCTGCGTGCGCTGGATCATCGTTGACGAAATGCCCTATCCCTTTATCGATCCCGGCAACGGAGGATGGGCGCATGTCGGCAAGGGTGTGCTGACAATGAGCATCTTCTTCTTTCTGATCAGCCTCATGTTCATCGTCGCCGACCGTGCGATTGCCCGATTGCGGCGGTGATTTGCTAGCGACTTGAGCGCCAGAACGGCACATTCGCCTCATTGGCAGCGTCTGCGCGAGAAAGACCGATATCGCGTAGATGCTCATCACTAAGTGCTGCGAGAGCACGGCGCGAGCGACGGCGTTCAGCACAGTTTGAAACCCAATCGCTCACCGTGATCAATGTGCGGATGATGAGACGCGATGGCGCGCTGACTATCCCGCGCCTCGTTGGGACGGGACCGGACGAAATTGTATCTATTGTACTCATTTATATTCTCGCTTCGCGCAGGAACATGGGATGCAATTCTGATAATTGACACTTATCTCAAAGTAAAATACGTAATTGTCACCATGACAAAATGGATACAATCAGTTCCCGACGGCGAGGGTCCGATATATCTACGACTTGCCGATCACATCGAACGGGCAATCGCAGCCGGAGCTCTGGCTCACGGAGAAAAGCTGCCGCCACAGCGTGATCTCGCTTATGATATCGGGGTGACCGTAGGCACGGTCGGGCGGGCATATGCGATTGCTCGGCAGCGCGGTTTGATCAGTGGCGAAGTCGGGCGCGGCACCTATGTACTTGCCAGGCAGCAACCTCCACGCCCCACGTCCAAAGCCGAGGTTATCGCCGGAGTCCGACAAAATCACCCTACTCTCGGCAAGCTACGTTTCGACGCAACAAGTGCTCCCGATGTCGGACAGGCTGCGATCATGGATGAAATCGTCACCGGCGTGACGCACAGTAACCCGGACTTTGTGCCTTTTTATACACGTACATATCCGGATCATTGGTTCGAAGCAGGAAAGCAATGGTTGTCGAAGGGTGCATTCGTTCCCGATACGGCGGATATTGTACCCACGCTTGGAGCTCACGCGGGCGTCTGCTCTATCATTGCGGCAATCACCGCCGCAGGCGACAAGATTGTTTTCGAAGAGCTGACCTACGCACAGATCCACCGCACAGCCAACCTGATCGGCCGCAGATCAATCACAGTTGCCAGTGATGATCAGGGCATGATTCCGGAGGAATTCGAGCATGTCTGCGCGCAGCAGCATCCGAAGGTGGCTTTCCTCATGCCGTCAGCGCAAAATCCCACCGCCGCCCGCCTACCCCTGGAACGTCGCCGGGCTATCGCGGAAATTGCCCGCCGGTTCAACGTCTTTCTCATCGAGGATGACCTCTACGGCTCGATCAGCCTCGACCCGACGCCATATCTGGCCGAGTTTGCGCCGGAGCGCACCTTCCTCGTCGGCGGCTTGTCCAAATCTGTAGCAGCCGGCGTACGCGGTGCGTGGATCGCCTGCCCACCTCATTACGCCGACCGCATCCGTATCGCACATGGCATGATGACGGGTGGCATGCCGTTTCTCATGGCAGAAACCGCGGCCCAGCTCGTCATGTCCGCAGCAGCGGAGGAATTGCGCGACCGGTCACGCCTTGAAGTCGCAGAACGCGTCTCCATTGCACGCAAGGCGCTCGGCAATCATGGTTTTGTTTCGCAGCCATGCCTTCCGTTTCTTTGGCTGAAGCTTCCCGATCCCTGGCTTTCAGGCACGTTCAAACAGGCTGCACTCGATGCCGGCATCCTGATCGACGATGAGGACGAGTTCAAATCGGCCCGTCTTTCGACGGCCTTCCACCGGGTAAGGCTCGGTTTTTCGTCGCCACGCTGTCGCGATAGCGTCGCAGACGGTTTCGCAACGATCACGCGCCTTCTGGACAGCGGTGAGATTGGCCATGAAAGTTTCGCCTGAGCCAGTGTTTGGCCGAGCAAAGGCGCGTTTTGCTTCGGAAAAGCTGCACTTTCCTGTCGCACCATCCTCGCGCATAGGCTAAAGAGGCGACCAATATCTCCCCTCTTTGCAAGAGCAGACGGCAGCAGATGACCATTTCCAATTCCATCGCCATTACCGAAGAGCTCATCGCCGCACATGGCCTGAAGCCGGACGAATATCAGCGTATTCTCGACCTGATCGGCCGTGAGCCGAGCTATACCGAACTTGGCATATTCTCTGCCATGTGGAACGAGCACTGCTCCTACAAGTCGTCCAAGCGCTGGTTGCGCACGCTGCCAACCAAGGGTCCGCAGGTTATCCAGGGTCCGGGCGAAAATGCGGGTGTCGTCGATATTGGTGATGGCGATTGCGTTGTGTTCAAGATGGAAAGCCATAATCACCCATCTTACATCGAGCCATATCAGGGGGCGGCAACCGGCGTTGGCGGCATCTTGCGCGACGTTTTCACCATGGGCGCGCGTCCCATTGCAGCCATGAACGCGCTGCGCTTCGGTGAGCCGTCGCATCCGAAGACGCGCCATCTGGTTTCGGGCGTCGTTGCTGGCGTGGGAGGCTATGGGAATTCCTTCGGCGTTCCAACCGTTGGCGGCGAGGTGAATTTCGATGCGCGCTACAATGGCAACTGTTTGGTGAACGCCTTCGCTGCCGGCCTTGCCAAGACCGACGGCATCTTCCTGTCTCAGGCCAAGGGCGTCGGCCTCCCCGTGGTTTATCTCGGTGCCAAGACGGGCCGCGACGGCGTCGGCGGAGCCACGATGGCTTCTGCGGAATTCGACGACAAGATCGAGGAAAAGCGTCCTACGGTTCAGGTTGGCGATCCTTTCACTGAAAAATGCCTGCTTGAAGCCTGTCTCGAACTGATGGCAACCGGTGCCGTGATCGCGATTCAGGATATGGGGGCTGCCGGCCTCACCTGCTCGGCTGTAGAGATGGGCGCCAAGGGTGACCTGGGTATCGAGCTGCAGCTCGACCAGGTGCCAGTGCGCGAGGAGCGCATGAGCGCCTACGAAATGATGCTCTCGGAAAGCCAGGAACGCATGCTCATGGTGCTTCGTCCGGAGAAGGAAGAGGAAGCCAAGGCAATCTTCGTCAAGTGGGGTCTGGATTTCGCTATTGTTGGCAAGACTACCGATGATCTGCGTTTCCGCGTCATCCATCAAGGCGAGGAAGTCGCCAATCTCCCGATCAAGGAATTGGGTGACGAGGCTCCTGAATATGATCGCCCCTGGATTGCGCCCAAGGTCGCGTCGGATATCGACGCCGCCGCCTACGCCGATGTCGATGTTGCCGATACGCTGCTTTCATTGCTGAACACGGCGAACCTCTCGAGCCGTCGCTGGGTTTGGGAACAATATGACACGCTCATCCAGGGCAATTCGCTCCAGATTCCGGGCGGCGATGCTGGCGTGGTTCGTGTCGACGGCCACGAGAAGAAGGCGCTCGCCTTTTCCTCGGACGTGACGCCGCGCTATTGCGAGGCCGATCCATTCGAAGGCGGCAAGCAGGCTGTTGCTGAATGCTGGCGCAATATCACCGCAACCGGCGCTCTACCGCTTGCCGCAACCGACAATCTGAACTTCGGCAACCCCGAAAAGCCAGAAATCATGGGCCAGCTCGTCAAAGCCATCGAAGGTATTGGCGAAGCCTGCCGTGCCCTCGACTTCCCCATCGTCTCAGGGAATGTCTCGCTCTATAACGAGACCAACGGCATAGCTATTCTGCCTACGCCGACGATTGGCGGCGTAGGCCTGCTGGCCGACTATGCAGCCATGAGCCGCACTGCCTTCGATGGTGAAGGCCGTGCGATCCTGCTGATCGGCAAGGACGAGGCATGGGGCACGCATCTGGGCCAGTCCATTTATTTACGCGACTCGCTTGGTGTGACCGAAGGTCCTGCGCCGCATGTGGACCTCGATCACGAGCGCCGCGCCGGCGAATTCGTCCGCGGTCTCATCAAGTCTGGCACCACCAAATGCGTTCATGATGTTTCCGATGGCGGCCTTGCTATCGCGCTGGCAGAAATGGCAATTGCAGGCAGTGTCGGTGCTGAAATCAAGGCGCCTGGGGGCAATCTCGCGGCTCAGTTCTTCGGCGAAGATCAAGGTCGCTACGTTCTGACCGTCTCCAGGGCCGATGCGGCAGCCGTAATCGAGGCTGCAAAGGCAGCTTCTTTGACGGCTCACGAACTTGGCACCACTGGCGGCAAGGAATTGAAACTGGGTGAGTCGCGTGCCATATCTGTCGAAGCACTGAGAGAAGCGCATGAAAGCTGGTTCCCCGGCTTCATGGAAGGATAATAGGCTAAACCATGGCAATGGACGCACGCGACATCGAGAAACTTATCAAGGAAGGCATTCCCGACGCGCGGGTTGAAATCCGCGATCTGGCAGGCGACGGCGATCATTATGCTGCCGAAGTTGTGTCGGAAAGCTTCCGCGGCAAGACGCGCGTGCAACAGCATCAAATGGTCTATGAGGCGCTGAAGGGCAATATGGGCGGTGCCTTGCACGCCCTCGCCCTGCAGACAAGCGCGCCCGAGTAAGCAATCAATTCAGATGGCTGCACTCCCGGCGGCTTTAAAGGACAGAAAAATGAGCGGCATAAACGAAATCATCGACAATGAAGTCAAGTCGAACGACGTCGTGCTCTTCATGAAAGGCACGCCTTCGTTCCCACAATGCGGTTTCTCCGGCCAGGTCGTGCAAATTCTCGACTATCTCGGCGTTGCCTATAAGGGTATCAATGTGCTTGAGACCAATGAATTGCGTCAGGGCATCAAGGATTATTCCAACTGGCCGACCATCCCACAGCTTTATGTTAAGGGAGAATTCGTCGGTGGCTGCGATATTATTCGTGAAATGTTTCAGTCGGGCGAACTGAAAACATTCCTGGCAGACAAGGGCGTTGAACAGGCTGCCTGATCTGTCATAGCAGTTTCTTTTCGGTCTGGCATTTTGCGTCAGGCTTTGAAAATGCGCCGGTTCTCCGGCGCGTTTTGCTTTTTGGGGTGAAAATGCAAAATCAATCTTCTGAACAAACCAAACTTCCAATTCCCAGGCTGGAATTCATTGCGCTTTGCGCGGCGCTCATGGCGCTTAACGCGCTGGCAATCGACATTATGTTGCCGGGGCTCCAGGAGATTGGCGCGAGCCTCGGCGTCACCAGTGAGAACAATCGTCAATTCGTCATTACCGCCTATCTGATCGGCTTTGCTTTTGCGCAGCTCGTGTACGGTCCACTGTCTGATTCGTTTGGACGACGGGGGCCGCTTCTCGTTGGCATGGGAATTTACAGCATAGCCTCGATTGCTGCCGCCTTTGCGCCCTCCTTCGAATTTCTCCTGATATGTCGAGCCGTCCAGGGAATCGGCGCTGCTGCGACGCGTGTCATCGTCGTCTCGGTCGTGCGCGACACATTCGGCGGTCGCGCCATGGCGGAAATCATGTCGCTGATCTTCATGATCTTCATGGTGATCCCGGTTATCGCACCACTGCTCGGCCAGGGCATCATGCTCTTCGGCGACTGGCATTACATCTTCGTCGTGATGGCGATCGGCTGCGCGCTCATTGCCTGGTGGACCGCTACACGTCTGCCTGAAACATTGCACCCGGAATATCGCCGCGCACTCAATCTCGGCGTCATCGCGCAAGGGTTCAAGATCGTCGTCACCAACCGTATGGCTATCCTCTACACGATTGCCACGACCTTTATCTTTGGCGCCCTTTTCGGTTTCATCAACTCGGCACAGCAGGTCTATGTCGGAATTTACGGCATCGGCGTCTGGTTTCCCGTCGTGTTCGCCGGAATCGCCAGCCTCATGTCGATTTCATCCTTCCTGAACTCGCGTCTGGTCGGACGTCTCGGCATGCGCCGCCTCTCGCATGCGGCTATCATCGGCTATTTCGTTACGACCGGGATCTGGCTGACCTGCACGCTGATCTACGGTCAGTTGCCGCTTGCTGTCTTTATCGGCTTCTTCGCGATCGCCATGTTGCTGTTCGGATGGATCGGTTCGAACCTGAACACGATCGCGATGGAGCCGCTTGGGCATCTCGCGGGAACGGCGTCTTCCGTTTTTGGATTTATCCAGACATTGGGTGGAGCGCTGATCGGCGCGCTGATCGGCCAGGCTTTCGACGGAACAACCATTCCTATGGTCGGCGGCTTCTGCTTCGTTTCAGCAATTGCAATCATTCTGATCCTGATCGCTGAAAACGGCAAGCTTTTCGCCGTTCATCACGATCCGATCCCGCCTATTGCCGAGAAAGATTGATCTGATCTCGCCAAAAACAGAAAAAGCCCCGTGTCGGAAAATCGACACGGGGCTTTTGCTTCCAGGGAATATGGCTACTCGGCCGCTTCGCTGAAAGCTTCTTTCGGCGTCAATCCAGCAAAATCGAAGAGGTTACGATCCAGTAGATGTGACGGACGTACATTGGTAAGCGCACGGATCATTGTGTCCTTGCGGCCGGGCATGCGCTTTTCGATATCATCGAGCATGGCCTTCATCACGTTGCGCTGCAGACCATCCTGGCTGCCACATAGATCGCAGGGAATGATCGGAAATTTCATAGCATCCGCGAACCGCGCCAGATCATTCTCCGCGCAATAAGCAAGAGGGCGATGCACGAAGAGATCGCCTTCATCGTTGAGCAATTTGGCCGGCATTGCGGCAAGACGGCCACCATGGAAGAGGTTCATGAAGAAGGTTTCGAGGATATCCTCGCGATGATGGCCCAGAACCAGAGCCGAGCACCCCTCTTCGCGCGCGACACGATAGAGGTGGCCGCGCCGCAGACGTGAGCAAAGCGAACAATAAGTGGCCGTCTCCGGCAGCTTCTCGGTGACGATGGAATAGGTGTCCTGATACTCGATACGATGAGCAATGCCATGCTTATTCAGGAAATCCGGCAAAATATGCTTCGGAAAATTAGGCTGTCCCTGATCGAGATTGCAAGCCACCAGTTCGACTGGAAGCATGCCGCGCCATTTCAGATCGAGCAGCAGCGCCAGAAGACCATAGGAATCCTTGCCGCCAGAGAGCGCCACAAGCCAGCGCTCACCCGGACGTATCATGCCGAAATCATCGATTGCCTGACGCATCTGCCTGAGTAGGCGCTTACGCAGCTTGTTGAATTCACCCGACTGCGCCACATCCGCATACATCGAAAATTCAGGCGGCAGTTGTGTCTCGGCATCCAGCTCTTGCATGGCTTCCTCTCGTCGTCCGATGGCGTCTTGAAACATAGTCATATCACGATAGCAAAAAGCCGCCCGAAATGAGCGGCTTTCTGACAATTCGATAAGGCAGTCGATTAACGCGAGTAGTATTCGACGACCAGGTTCGGTTCCATCTGGACCGGATACGGAACGTCCGTCAGGCCAGGAGCGCGAACGAAGGTTGCGACCATCTTGTTATGATCCACTTCGATATAGTCCGGAACGTCGCGTTCTGCGAGCTGGGTTGCTTCCAGAACGATGGCGAGCTGCTTGGACTTTTCGCGAACTTCGATAACATCACCGGCGCGAACGCGGTATGAACCGATATTGACGCGGCGACCATTGACCTTGATATGACCGTGGTTGACGAACTGGCGGGCAGCAAAGATCGTTGGAACGAACTTGGCGCGGTAAACGATGGCATCCAGGCGCGATTCGAGCAGAGCGATCAGGTTTTCGTTGGTATCGCCCTTACGACGTGATGCTTCGTCATAGGTCTTGCGGAACTGCTTTTCCGAGATGTCGCCGTAGTAGCCCTTGAGCTTCTGCTTGGCGCGCAGCTGGACACCATAGTCCGAAAGCTTGCCCTTGCGGCGCTGGCCGTGCTGGCCTGGACCGTATTCACGCTTGTTGACCGGGGACTTCGGGCGGCCCCAGACGTTTTCACCAAGACGGCGATCGAGTTTGTACTTGGACGATTGGCGCTTGCTCATCGCATTTCCTTAACAGTAACATGCGCCCCGTCTCATAAAAGACGAAGCAAGGAAACGCGCCCTCCTCTGGATCTTATTTTGAGATCCTGACAGAAACTGCCGCGCATAACGCTGAGCGGCTCGTATCACGGGACACGTTGGTGATGCGTCTGATCCTTTCGAACCAAACGTTGGTCGGCTTCTATCGGCGGTTTTTCTCGAAGTCAAGCAAAACCGGGCATTTCTGTGCTTCGCAACAGACTGTCACGCGGATTGATGGCTCGTGTCTGAACATGGCCTCCTTTTCCCTCCATTATTGCTACAGGATATAAGGGGGGTGCCATGAGTTTTATTCGCATCTGGATGATCGCTGCGTTTTCGACAGTCGCCGTGAATGCCGCGGTTACACAGGAAGCAAAGCATGATCTTCCACAGAGAGTTCCGGTTCCTGTTGAGCGGCCTGATACAAAGTCATCCGTCGGAAAAATCAAACCAGCAGAAGAAGCAGGACCTATCTCCCCTCCGGGAGAGGTTTTACGTGCTGCGAAAAAAGATGAGCGAATCTACCAGGTCGCCTGTCCCGTGTTGATGAGCGGAGAGATTGACGGCACGCTTATTCCGCCATTGAAGGAAAACAATTGCGGAGAACAGTCACCGTTAAAGATCAACGCCTTTGGCAAGGAAACGCCTGTAAGGCTCGCCGCGCCCGTTATTATCAATTGCGCGATGGCAACCGCGTTGGTGGAATGGACCGCAAACGTGAGCGCGCTGGCGCAGAAGCATTACCACTCTCCAATCAAAAAGATCGTGACCGGTTCGGATTATCAGTGCCGGCGCGTGAATAATGGCTCTTCCGGACGCACATCCGAACATGCTTTCGCAAACGCGTTGGACATTATTTCCTTTACCTTCGAGAATGGCAAAACAACCGAACTGAAAAGCGGCTGGAACGCGAAGGGTGCAGAAAAAGCTTTCTGGCGCGATCTACATAAGGCATCGTGCAAACGCTTCATGACGGTGATCGGCCCGGATGGCGACGCAGCGCACGAAAATAATCTGCATCTCGATCTCGGTTGCCATGGGAAGGATTGCATGGCCAGGATTTGCCAGTAGCGCGGCCTTAGCGGCAGCCGACTAGATGACCGTCAAACCAAATCCATGCATGAGCCTGCGGGTCGCGAAATCTGGTCTGCCCGACGTGACGACGCCGAGATCGGCAGCGTGATAAAAATTTCCGTTCTCCATCGGCGCAAGGCTCTGGATGCGCCGAGCTATGGCTTCCGCCGGATCGAGCCAGTCCACCGGCCACGGAGCAAGCTTGCGAAACAGATTGGCGAGAAACGGATAATGCGTGCAAGCCAGCACCACGATGTCGGTTTTCCTGCCCTCCTTGTCGATGAAGCATGGTGTGATTTCGGCAAGAATAGCGTCCTGATCAAGGGGTTCACCTCGAATATGCGCTTCCGCCATGCGTGCGAGATTTCGGCTGCCCACAAGATTGACCTCGCATTCATGTGCGAATGAATCGATCAATTCCCGCGTATAGGCGCGCTTTACGGTTCCGACCGTTGCCAGGACGGAGACAAGGCCCGAGCGCGTTCGCTCCGCCGCCGGTTTGATGGCCGGCACTGTGCCGACGAAAGGCGTATCAGGATACGCCTCGCGCAGATCGGAAAGCACTAGCGTGGAAGCTGTATTGCACGGGATCACAATGATTCTGGGACGATATTGCTCGATAAGCTGGCCGAACAGAGGGATGAGGCGGGCGCGCAAAGCCTCCTCCTCCCAATCTCCGTAGGGAAAACCGGCATCGTCAGCGACGTAGATGAAGCGCTTGTCCGGCATGATTACCCGAGCTTCGCGCAACACGGTCAGCCCGCCAATGCCCGAATCAAACATGAGAATGCCTTCATCATGCATCGATCAATCCTCCTCGCGTCTGCCCTTCGGCTGTTCTGGGGAGAATCTATCGAGCGAATTGATAAGACCGCGTAAAAGGCTGATTTCGGCGGAGGTAAAGCCCGGGCGCGTCAAGACGGCACGCATATTGTCGATGAGCTTTGCCTTCTTCGTTTCCGGCCGGAAATAGCCGCGCCGATCCAAAGCATCTTCGAGCTGATCGAACATGCCATAAAGCTCGTGTTTCTGCGCCGGCAAGGTTTCCGGTCCGACGAAGGGCAGCTTCTCGCCCTGCTGCTCGGCGCGCCGCCATTCATAAGACACGAGGAGCACGGCCTGGGCGATATTGAGCGAGGTGAAATCCGGATCGACGGGGAATGTCACAATAGCATCGGCGCGTGCGACTTCCTCATTGGTGAGGCCCCACCGCTCGCGACCGAACAAGATGGCGCAACGCTGGTCCACTCGCGTCGCGACCTGGCGGCACGCGGCTTCCGGCCCATGCACAGGCTTGAAGCCGTCGCGTTGGCGCGCCGTGGTGGCCAGCACATATTGCGTATCGGCCAGCGCCTCCTCCAGCGTGTCGAATACTTTCGTCGCCTCGATCACATGGTCAGCCTTGGAAGCGGCAGCCACAGCCTTCTCGTTTGGCCAGCCGTCGCGCGGATTGACGAGCCGCAACTCGCGAAGACCGAAATTAGCCATGGCGCGCGCCACCATGCCGATGTTCTCGCCCATCTGCGGCTCGACCAGAATGATGATGGGAGTGGAGGTGAGTTCGGAAGCGTTTGTAATCATGTCATGACCGGGACGCCTGATCGGCGCATTTGGCTGCCGTTTCTGCACGGGAAACGTGCGCATTTTTCAATAAAGAGGCGTAAGGCCTCCAAAGAGTGACGGATAAGTGCTCTAGCAAGCCTTGATCACGCACGCCAGTGTTTGCACGCGAGGTTTTGCTTTGCTAAGGAAGGCGCGCACTAACCGGTGGTCATTTTTCCTCCCTGCAAAAGAGGCTTTCCTGCATGGCTAAGATCAAAGTTCAAAACCCGGTCGTCGAGCTTGACGGCGATGAGATGACCCGCATCATCTGGCAGTTCATCAAAGACAAGCTGATCCATCCTTATCTGGACATCGACCTGAAATATTACGATCTCAGCGTTCAGAAGCGTGACGAGACCAGTGACCAGATTACCATCGACGCAGCAAACGCGATCAAGCAGTATGGTGTCGGTGTCAAGTGCGCCACCATCACCCCTGATGAAGCACGCGTTGAGGAATTTGGCCTCAAGAAGATGTGGAAGTCGCCTAACGGCACGATCCGTAACATTCTTGGCGGCGTTATCTTCCGCGAGCCAATCATCATGAAGAATGTGCCGCGCCTTGTTCCGGGCTGGACCCAGCCGATCATCGTCGGCCGCCACGCTTTTGGTGACCAGTACCGCGCAACCGACTTCAAGTTCCCGGGCAAGGGCAAGCTTTCGATCAAATTCGTCGGCGATGATGGTCAGACGATCGAACATGACGTGTATGACGCGCCGTCCGCCGGTGTGGCTCTCGCCATGTACAATCTGGACGAATCGATCCGCGACTTCGCGCGCGCCTCGTTCAACTACGGCCTGCAGCGCAAGGTTCCGGTCTACCTGTCGACCAAGAATACCATCCTCAAGGCCTATGACGGGCGCTTCAAGGACATCTTCGAAGAAGTCTTCAACGCGGAATTCAAAGCCGAGTTCGAAAAGAACAAGCTCTGGTACGAGCATCGCCTGATCGATGACATGGTCGCTTCCGCGCTCAAGTGGTCGGGTGGTTACGTTTGGGCCTGTAAGAACTATGACGGCGACGTTCAGTCCGATATCGTGGCACAGGGCTTCGGTTCGCTCGGTCTGATGACCTCGGTTCTGATGACGCCGGACGGCCAGACGGTTGAAGCCGAAGCTGCACACGGCACGGTGACACGTCATTATCGCCAGCATCAGAAGGGGCAGGAAACCTCAACCAATTCCATTGCCTCGATCTTCGCCTGGACGCGGGGTCTCGCCCATCGCGCCAAGCTCGACAATAATGACGATCTCAAGAATTTCGCCGAAACCCTCGAGAAAGTCTGCATCGATACCGTCGAATCCGGCCATATGACCAAAGATCTCGCGCTGCTCATCGGCGCCGATCAGCCGTGGCTCTCGACCACTGGCTTCCTCGACAAGATCGATGAGAATCTCAAGAAGGCCATGGCATAAGCTGCCGTTTCGTCCTGAGATAAAGCAGGCGGCGCTCCAAAAGAGCGCCGTCCGCGTTTGCACTCTTTCGTTCTCTGAAGATAATGACACGTTTTCGCGTTGCTTCACAAAAACTACCGTTCAAGGAGAGAAAAATGGAAGCGATTCACACCGAGAAGGCTCCTGCCGCCATCGGTCCATATTCCCAGGCAACACGTCATGGTGACACACTCTACGTTTCCGGCCAGTTGCCGGTCGTCCCTGAAACGGGCGAATTCAATTCGCAGGATGTAGTTGAACAGACCCGCCAGGCCCTGACCAATCTGAAGGCAGTTGTCGAAGCAGCCGGTGCCGACATGTCGAAGGTTCTCAAGACGACGGTACTTCTGACCGACCTGTCGAAGTTTGCCGACGTCAACGCTGCCTACGCCGAATTCTTCAAAGCTCCCTTCCCGGCCCGCGCCTGCTATCAGGTTGCTGCCCTTCCCAAGGGTGCCCAGATCGAAATCGAGGCGATTGTAGCGCTCAGCTGATTGCGCAATTTCCGCGATGGCGCCGCGCTCACCTCCAGCCTCGCCATCGCTTCCTCAATGAATTCTCAGCTTGAGGACCTGTCAGATTGCGTCTGTTGGCAATCCCGCTGCATGTAAAACACTCCCATCCGTGAATTCGAATAATTCGACGCCTGTTGCCAGATCTTCGCCGAACGCCGGATGACGCAAAACCGTGGTGCCATCCTCATAGTTGATGATGCTGTAGGCTTCAGGAATATCGTCCAGAATGAGCCTTGTGTTACGCCCGATCGCAACAAAGCGATCACTGCCGGCCCCGCCCTTTAGGCTGCATCCGTCATTTATAGCGACGATAGTCTCGCCAGCATCATCTGCAACCGTCACATCCGTCCTGTTCAAGGTGAAGCGGATCATATCCTCCTTCTGGAAATCGGCGAGGTCTATGACATAGGACGCATCTGTCCTTGTTCTGAAAAGCAGGTGCTCCACGTCCGCAAATTTAATGATTTTCCCGCCGCCCCAAAGCAAATGGGCCTTTGGATGGCGAACCAGGTAGTAGTCGGCGACCGCGCCCTCCATAACAACAAGATCATTCCCCGCGCCACCGTAAATCTTGTGCGGACCGTTTGTGGCGACAAAGATGATATCGTCGCCATCACCAAACCGATGTGTGCCGCCTCCCTTTCGGATATAATTCAGATCGGTGCCGTTCTTATAGTCATGCATGATCTTTCCCATACGCGCCTGGTTGAATTGGCAAATCATCCTACTCGACCAGCCCAGCGTACATACGTGAATATGCGCTCGTGCATCGCCTCGTTAATAAAATCCCCGCACGCTTTCGCGAACGGGGATTGTCGAGATGCAATGTGTCGAAGTGCTAGCCGAGTTGGGCTTTCACCGCCGCCAAGGCCTTTTCCGCACCGGCAAGATCAGGACCACCAGCCTGAGCCATGTCGGGACGTCCGCCGCCACCTTGGCTGCCAAGTGCCGCAGAGGCTTCACGCACAAGATCGACCGCGCTGAACTTCGCTGTCAGATCATCCGTTACACCGACCACGACGGAGGCTTTTCCTTCCGACCCGCCGATGAAGACCACGACACCCGAACCAACCGATTTCTTGGCATCGTCAGCCAGCGGCTTCAGATCCTTGACCTGAACGCCTTCGACGATCTTACCCAAAAACGCGATACCGTTCACCGTTTCTATGGCATTCGCCGCCGCCGGTCCGCTACCTCCCAGGGCCAGCTTCTTACGCGCTTCACCGAGCTCCTTTTCGAGCTTGCGCCGTTCTTCGACGAGGGCGGCAACGCGTTCCGCGGCATCTACTGCCGAGACCTTAAGTGAGGCCGCGATCGTCTTGAGCCGCTGGTCCTGTTCATCGAGATAGCGGCGGGCAGTATCTCCCGTCAGTGCTTCAATCCGACGGACTCCAGCCGACACCGCATTCTCCGCAACGATGCGAATAAGACCGATATCACCTGTTGCCCGCGCATGCGTACCGCCGCAGAGTTCGACCGAATAGGCCCTGCCTTCCTTCTCGCCCTGCGTCGCAGTCCCCATGGAAACGACGCGTACTTCATCGCCATATTTCTCGCCAAACAGCGCCATGGCACCGGACGCGATTGCATCGTCGACGGCCATCAGGCGGGTCACGACGGGCGTGTTCTGCATGACGATCTCATTCGCCAGTTGTTCGACGGCTGCAAGCTCTTCGCTGGAGATCGGCTTTGGGTGCGAAAAGTCAAAACGAAGACGTTCGGGTGAAACCATCGAACCCTTTTGCGCAACATGCGTTCCGAGGGTTTCGCGCAAGGCTTCATGCAAAAGATGGGTCGCGGAATGATTGGCGCGGATCTTGGCACGACGCGCATGATTAACCTTGAGCTGCAGACCTGTGCCCTTGGCCAGGTTGCCCTTCTCGACCTTGCCAAAATGCACGAAAAGACCGTCGCCCTTCTTCTGCACGTCACTGATGGAAACAAGAACGCCATCCGCCGACATTGTGCCTTGATCACCGACCTGACCGCCCGACTCCGCATAAAAGGGCGTCTGGTTCAAAACGATGGCAATCTCATCGCCGCCCTTTGCCGATTGAATGACGGCACCATCCTTGACGATGGCCTGCACCACGCCTTCGGCCTCTTCCGTGTCATAGCCGAGAAACTCGGTTGAACCCGCTTCGTCCTTGATACCAAACCAGACGGCTTCCGTGGCAGCCTCGCCGGAGCCTGCCCAGCTTGCTCTCGCCTCGGCCTTCTGTTTGGCCATCGCCACATTGAAGCCATCCACATCAACGCCGATGTTGCGTTGACGCAACGCATCCTGCGTCAGATCGAGCGGGAAACCGAACGTATCGTAAAGCTTGAATGCCGTTTCGCCATCGAGGCTTTCACCGCTTGCCAGATCCTGCGTTGCGTCGTTAAGCAGAGACAGGCCCCGCGCCAGCGTCTTACGGAAGCGGTTTTCTTCAAGCTCCAGCGTTTCCTTGATCAACGCTTCGCCACGGACCAGTTCCGGGTAGGCCTGTCCCATTTCACGTACGAGTGTCGACACCAGACGGTGCATCAACGGTTCCTGCGCGCCGAGAAGCTGGGCATGGCGCATGGCGCGGCGCATAATACGGCGCAGAACATAGCCGCGGCCCTCATTCGACGGCAAGACGCCATCGGCAATCAGAAAGCTCGAAGCACGGAGATGATCGGCTATGACGCGGTGGCTTGCGCGCGTTTTGTTATCCGAGCCAACGCCGGTGGCCTCCTCCGATGCGCGGATGAGCGCGCGGAACAGGTCGATATCGTAATTATCATGTACGCCCTGCAAGACCGCTGAAATGCGTTCGAGCCCCATGCCGGTGTCGATAGACGGGCGTGGCAGATCGATGCGTCCTTCCGGCATCTGGTCAAATTGCATGAAGACCAGATTCCAGATCTCGATGAAACGATCACCGTCTTCATCCGCCGACCCGGGAGGTCCGCCCCAAATCTTGTCACCATGATCGAAGAAAATTTCCGAGCACGGGCCGCATGGACCCGTATCGCCGGCTGCCCAGAAATTATCGGAAGTGGCGATGCGGATGATCTTGTCGTCGGAAAGACCGGCGATTTTCTTCCAGAGCTCAGCGGCGGCATCGTCCGTATGATACACGGTAACGAGAAGCTTTTCCTTTGGAAGCGCGAATTCGCGGGTGACCAGGTTCCAGGCAAACGAGATCGCCTCTTCCTTGAAATAATCCCCGAAGGAGAAATTACCCAGCATCTCGAAGAAGGTATGGTGGCGCGCCGTATAACCCACATTGTCGAGGTCATTGTGCTTGCCGCCGGCACGCAGACATTTTTGCGCGGTGGTTGCGCGTGAGTAGTCGCGCGTTTCCACGCCGGTGAAGACATTCTTGAACTGCACCATGCCGGCGCTGGTAAAGAGAAGCGTCGGGTCGTTGCGCGGAACAAGCGGGCTGGAGGCAACGATCTCGTGGCCATTTTTCTTGTAATAGTCGAGAAAGGTCGACCGAATATCGTTTACGCTGCTCATGCCCTCGCCTCAATCATGCTTCCAGGTACCGCCACGCGGTAGAACATTTTTCTATCGGGCCGAACAATATCGTTGCAAAATCTCGCTTGGCCTTGGGCAGCCTCAAGAGCACAACGTCAAGTCAATGAAGAATAAGCACCTGCCCCGAAGCTTCGCAGAAGCGACATTGCAACCTTTCGAAGAGGTGCATTTCAGAGCGGGACCAATCGACCCGATTATTTGACCGCTGATCTAGCGCATTGTGCGCTTAAAGAAAAATCGTTTTTACAAAAAGGCGCAAGTCCCGGGCCCGCCCGGGCATTGCTGAATTCACCGCCCACGCCCCCCAGCAACCGCCTAACGCCCGCGGATACCTCTCCCGGTGAATATGGCCGCCAGATTACCAGCGACCATTGGCATTCTGGTATCAACCTGCGGCGGCGTCGAAATCACTGTCGTCGCGGTCTCCCTCGAGAAATTTTTCCGCGATCAAACCGGCATTCTGGCGCAGCGTCATCTCGATTTCCTGTGCGACTTCAGGATTTTCCCGCAAGAATCCCTTTGCATTCTCACGTCCCTGCCCAAGACGCTGCGAATTATAGGAGAACCATGCGCCTGACTTCTCGACGATACCCGCCTTGACGCCGAGATCGACAAGCTCACCCATCTTGGAAATGCCTTCGCCATACATGATATCGAACTCAACCTGCTTGAAGGGGGGAGCAAGCTTGTTCTTGACGACCTTGACGCGTGTCTGGTTGCCGACAACTTCGTCCCGCTCCTTGATCGAGCCGATACGGCGAATATCGAGACGGACAGATGCATAGAATTTAAGTGCATTGCCACCCGTCGTCGTCTCCGGAGAGCCGAACATGACGCCGATCTTCATGCGGATCTGGTTGATGAAGATGACCATCGTGTTGGAACGCGAGATCGAAGCCGTGAGCTTGCGCAGCGCCTGGCTCATCAGGCGTGCCTGAAGACCAGGCAGGCTGTCACCCATCTCCCCCTCGATTTCAGCCTTTGGCGTCAGTGCCGCAACCGAATCGACAACGAGAACGTCCACAGCACCCGAGCGCACAAGCGTGTCGCAAATCTCGAGCGCCTGCTCGCCCGTATCGGGCTGCGAAATAAGCAGATTTTCGAGATCCACACCGAGCTTGCGCGCATAGACCGGATCGAGCGCATGCTCGGCATCGACAAATGCGCAGATGCCGCCCTTCTTCTGCGCCTCGGCAACCGTGTGCAGCGCCATCGTGGTTTTACCCGAGCTTTCGGGTCCGTAAATTTCGACGATGCGCCCACGCGGCAAACCGCCGACGCCAAGCGCGATATCCAGTCCCAGAGAACCGGTCGACACCGTGCCGATTTCCACGATCTGTTCGTTCTGGCCGAGCCGCATGATCGAGCCCTTGCCGAAAGAACGTTCGATCTGCGCCAGTGCCGCGTCGAGCGCCTTGGTCTTGTCCACTGAACTACCCTCTATAAGCCGCAATGAATTCTGTGACATTCTACTACATCCGCTGATGATCTATGAAGGTCTGGCCTGCACTTTCCCCTTTCGATGTGTACTCTTTTTGTTCTTATAGCGCAAGAGGAACAACCTATTGAAATCTCCATGGTTTCATTTTTTGTTCTTTTCTTGTTCCATGATCCCCGGCGGTAATGTTTGCGACTTTTTTAACGGGTGACTTTGCGCCGGGAGAAAGATTGCGCCATAACACGAATCGCTCGCGCCGGGAATTAAGCGGCCGCGTTTGTGAATTTGCATGATGGAGATCTGGGTGAATCCCTTGTTGCTGGGTATCGGCGGCGCACATATAGACAGGCGTGGTCGACTGTTGGATAGCTATATACCGGCAGCCTCGAACCCTGGCGCCGTGACCGAGGATATTGGTGGCGGGATGTTCAATGCAATGCGCTCGGCGGTTCAGCGCGGTTGCCGCGGCGGCGTTTTATCGGTCCGCGGCGGAGATCAGGCAGGCGAAAGTGTCGCCGCTGCCCTGGCAGACTGGAACATTTCCGACCATAGCGCTGTATTTCTGGATCGCCGGACAGCAAGCTATACGGCTGTTTTGGATCAGAACGGCGATCTTCTGGTCGGGCTTGCCGACATGGCGATCTATGACAGCTGCTTCGCCCGTCAGCTGCGCCGTCGCCATGTGGTCGAGCGTATAGAAGAAGCCAATTCGGTCCTGGTCGATGCGAACCTTCCATCTCCGGCGCTGGAGAGCGTCGTCCAGCAGGCAGCTCGAAACGAAAAGCCGCTTTATCTAATCGCCATTTCGCCAGCCAAAGTCGTACGCGCCCTTCCCTACCTGACTGCCTTTGATGGCCTGTTTCTCAATCGCTGCGAAGTGGCTGCGCTTTGCCCTGATGCCCCGGTGGA
The DNA here is from genome assembly GCF_014652835.1 of Limoniibacter endophyticus. Lineage (GTDB taxonomy): Bacteria > Pseudomonadota > Alphaproteobacteria > Rhizobiales > Rhizobiaceae > Limoniibacter > Limoniibacter endophyticus. The sequence continues at coordinate 68,256 of NZ_BMZO01000001.1, read as the reverse complement.
AGCAGCTGGGACTGTTGCGGCTCTTCGCAATGTCGGCATCCGCCGCGCGGTAATCACCAATGGCGCACACCCCGCGATTGTCTTCGATGCTCACGAAATTGCGGAAATCGCACCGGCAAAGGATGCGACCGTCGTTGATGTCACCGGGGCGGGTGATTCTCTCGCCGGCACGGCAATTGCCGGTCTGATGCGCGGCCTGTCCTTCTTTAGGGCCGCACGCGAGGGACTTGCCGCCGCAACCATAACCATAGCAAGCGACAAGGCGGTCCCGAACCTTGCGCCTGAAATTTTCGCGCCAAGCCTTGCCAGGATTGGTCAGATCCGCATTCTTCAAAACGCCTGAGAGGGTTCCCGTCATGACATTAAAAAACATCCCCAACGCCCTCCTCGATATCAACGCAGACGTTGCCGATGCCTTGAAGCGCGGGAGGCCTGTCGTCGCGCTCGAAAGCACGATTATCACTCACGGCATGCCCTTTCCCGAAAATGCCCGCATGGCGCGCAAGGTCGAGGAAATCATTCGCGCCGAGGGCGCCATGCCGGCAACCATTGCCATTGTCGATGGCGTTCTCAAGGTGGGCCTGACTTCGCAAGAGCTGGACGCGCTTGCACAGGCCAAGGATGTGATGAAGCTGTCGCGCGCTGATCTCGGTTTCGCGCTTTCCGAAAAGAAGACAGGCGGTACGACCGTCGCAGCGACGATGATTGCAGCCGCACGGGCCGGGATCACGGTCTTCGCTACCGGCGGGATTGGCGGCGTGCATCAGGGCGCCGAATTAAGCTTCGATATTTCTGCCGACCTCGATGAATTGGCGCAAACAGACGTAATCGTCGTTTCGGCCGGCGCGAAAGCCATTCTCGACATTCCGAAAACGCTTGAGGTTCTTGAAACGCGCGGCGTCCCGGTCGTTGCGTATGGCTCGGACGTGATGCCGGCATTCTGGTCGCGCCGCTCGCCCCACAAGGCCCCTTTGCGCCTTGACGACGCTCAGGCAATCGCGCGCTTCTTCAAGACCCGCCAGGCGCTCGAACTTTCCGGCGGCATGCTGATTGCCAATCCCGTTCCGGCAGAAGATGAAATCCCCGTCGAAGAAATGGCCGGCTATATTTCGAAGGCACAGGATATGGCCCGCGCCGACAATATTTCCGGCAAGAACGTAACGCCCTATCTTCTCGGCAAGATGCTGGAGATCACCGATGGCCGCAGCCTGAAGACAAATATCGCTCTCGTTGAGAACAACGCCCGCCTCGCAGCCAAGATCGCCGCCGCGCTGTTGAACTGACCCGTCGGGAGACAAGCGAACAAAAAAGCCGCCGAACCAAACGTTCGGCGGCTTTTTATTATCACGTCGACAAGAACGGAAGACTTACTGGGTGATCGGCGAAAGCTGAATTTCGACGCGGCGGTTCTGCGCGCGTCCCTCTTCCGTCGCGTTGGAAGCGATCGGACGGTCCTGACCGAAGCCGATAATATTGAAGCGACGCGGATCAATGCCCTGAGCGCCGAGATAATTGGCAACCGACGAAGCGCGACGCTGTGAAAGCGCCTGATTATAATTGGCGCTGCCGGTGGAATCCGTATGCCCATAGACATCGACGAGCGTCTGGTTGAACTTCTTCAGAACCAGCGAAACCGAATTCAACGTATTGTAGAAATCAGGACGAACGGCATCCTGATCGACGTTGAAGGTTACGTTGGATGGCATGTTCAGGATGATCTGATCGCCATTACGGGTCACCGAAACACCAGTACCCTGGAGCTGTGCACGCAGTTCGTTTTCTTGGCGATCCATGTAGTTGCCGATGGCCCCACCGCTCAGCGCGCCGATGCCGGCGCCGATCAGAACGGCGTTACGCTGCGCGTTACTCGAGCCACCAACTGCAAGTCCCGCAAGTGCGCCGAGTCCTGCGCCCAATGCTGCGCCGCCAGCCGTCTTCGACATTTTCTGCTCACCAGTGTAAGGATCGGTGGTGCAGCCCGCCAGCATGGTGCCGGCGATAAGCGCGGCCATGATTTTCTTGGTCATTTAATCCTCTCCGTATAGCGACCGGAAAGCTGGTCGCGTCGTGGTTTTTCCCACCCACTTCTTCAACAGCCGGCGAATCGCGGCCACTCACTGATCCGGACAGATAGCCGACAATGCGGCAAAAACCCGGCCCTACTCTTCCTTTTCCAGCATTTCCTTGACCACAGTCGCGAGTTGCTTGAGCGAGAACGGCTTGGGCAGGAAGCCGAACTGCGCATCGGCAGGCAGATTTTTCGCGAACGCGTCTTCGGCATAGCCGGAAACGAAGATAAACTTGATATCGGGACGAGCCTTGCGCAGTTCGCCGAGCAGCGTCGGACCATCCATCTCAGGCATGACGACGTCCGAAACGACAATATCGATCGCCCCGTCCAGCTCGTGGAAGATTTCCAGCGCCTCGACGCCGGAAGAGGCTTCATGGACAGTATAGCCTCGCGAGGTCAGCGCACGCACGCCGCCCATGCGCACCGCGTCCTCGTCTTCGACCAGCAGCACATGCGCGGAGCCGGAGAGATCCTTGCCCTTTTCCTTCTGTGCAGCCGTGGTTTCGGCGGCAGCGGACATATCCGCCTTCACTTCCGGAACATGGCGCGGCAGAAAAATACGGAAGGTGGTACCGGCCCCGAGCTCCGATTCACAGAAGATGAAGCCGCCCGTCTGTTTGATAATACCGTAGACCATGGAAAGTCCGAGGCCGGTGCCTTTGCCCACATCCTTCGTCGTGAAGAACGGTTCGAATATTTTTTTCAGAACGTCTGGCGCAATGCCGGTCCCCGTATCGGCAACCTCGATCAGCACGTAGTCACCGGGCTCCAGTTCCCGATACTGGAAGGATGGCACCTCGGATTGAAGGATATTGCGGGTACGGATGGCGATTGCGCCACCGTCGGGCATGGCATCACGCGCGTTGACGGCAAGATTGACGACGACCTGCTCGAACTGTCCAATATCTGCCCGGATTGGCCAAATATCCTGCCCGTGCTCGACCTTGAGCGAGATTTCGGTGCCGACGAGCCGCGTTAGAAGCATGCGCAGGTCGGCAAGTACATCAGTCAAATTAAGCACCTGCGGACGCAGAGTCTGGCGGCGCGAGAAGGCGAGAAGCTGCCGCACCAGCGAAGCGGCACGATTGGCGTTCTGCTTGATATTCATAATGTCGGGGAAGGAGGAATCCGACGGACGGTGGTTCGCCAGCAGGAGATCGGCCGCCATGATGATGGCTGTCAGTACGTTGTTGAAATCATGCGCGATGCCTCCGGCGAGCTGGCCGACCGCCTGCATTTTCTGACTCTGCGCCATTTGGGCTTCAAGCGCCTTTTGCTCCGTCGTCTCGACGGCATAAACGATCGCGCCCTCATCCGCTTCGTCGCGCCCATCATCGACGATGGGGCTGACGTAGAAGCGCATGTGACGCTCTTCATTATCCGGCATTACTGTTTCGATCGGCGCAATCTCGGCCTGCCGAGCCTTTGCTTTCTCGAGCGCGGTAGCGAATGCCGCCCGGTCACGCTCATGCACCACCTGGTCCATGCGAATTTTGCGTTCAAGCGCATCCGCATCGACCACGCCGCCAAACAGCGACAGGAAGGGCGCATTGGTGCGCAAAATGCGGCCGGACCTATCAACGCTGGCGATGGCCATGGGGGTGGAATTGAAGAAGCGCGTGAAGCGTGTCTCCGAAGCACGTAGTTCCGCAGATGCGTCCTCGCCCGTCTCGCGGTTCAGCACAATACTGCGCGTCATGCCGTGCTGGCCATCGCGGCTCGTCGTTACGCGGTGCAGGAAGCGAACGGGAAGTGCCTTGCCACTTGCCGTCATCATGTCGAGATCGAGCGTAGCGGTTCTCGTCGTTCCCGGATCAGCTTTCACGGAGCGAATGAGAGACGCGCCCTCACCGGCGACAAAATCAGCAATGCGCAACGAGCCGCTCGTAAAGCTCGCGAGGTCGTAACCCAGCCAATCCGCAAGAGTGGCGTTGAGATAGGTAATTCGGCCTTCAGCATTTGCGGCCAGAAAGCCTGTCGGGGCATGATCGAGATGATCTATCGCCTTTTGCAGATCCAGGAAGAAACGCTCCTGTTCGGCGCGTTCTGTCGAGATGTCGGCAAGTTCCCACGCCTGCAACGGTTCGGAATGGTCGGGAGAGCGGAACGGCCTCGCGCGCAGCCTATACCACCGCGCGCCTGATGAAGGGTTATTGTCGAGGCTTCCCGCGACGCGAAACTCGCCGTCGCTTGCCTTGCCATCGCGTAGCATGAGGGAAATACGCTGGATGGTTGCAGCGGCCTCGGGCACATCTGCGAGCAGAGTTTCGATCGTTCGCAGATCGGTCAGTCCCGTAGCGCCGGTCATCTCGGCATAGGCGCGGTTGGCATATATGATACGCCCCGACGTATCGGTGACGATCAAGCCGAAATCCATGGAATTGACCAAGGATTTAGCCAGATGATCCGACGTCTCGCTCGGTGCGATCTGCAGGAACCCGATGGCCGAGGCAAAGAGATAGCCTACCCCCACCATCGCCAGGAGGCCGAGGATACCCAGCAAGACTCGTTCGCCCAACTGGTCGCGAAACAATCCGAGCGCCAGCGTCAGGAGGCCGAGGAAGATCGCAAAGAACATAAGACGGCGAATGACCCTGCTCCCGCCCGCATGATCGACCACCGGCGCAGGATAAAAGTCGTGCGAGCCATCATTCGCCATGCCGCGATCCTTCAAAAATGCAGCCCTTCAGCACAAGAAATCATTCATTCGCCAATCTTTGGCACATCGCATCGGTCACGCCCGGATATACCAGATCAAGTCGATCGTTCCCGCAGTACTAGCCTATTGGAATACGATTCGTCACCTGCGCGTCCCTCATGCATGCTGCACAAACAGACAGAATTGAACACAAACTCTCCTCAGTTGCGTCTTAAGCCCCGACTTTTGTATGATCGAAGCAGCAGTTCGCATAAGGCGGACGAAGATTATCCAGTGAGGACTCCATGGCCGAATGGCTGCAAACCGCCGCCGGGCAACAATATGTGCTTGGCATTGCTGGCACGCTCGGCGCGCTGGTTCTTTTCTTTATCGTGGTTTTTTTGCTGCGCAAACGCAAGGGCGGTACAGTTCGCCGCGGCACGCAAGACAGCACTCGACGCAATCGCCTCTCGGTAATCGAAATCAGCCATCTGGACGACCAGCGCTCTTTCGTTCTGATGCGACGCGACGATGTAGAGCATCTGGTGCTGGTCGGCGGGGCGAACGACCTAGTGGTGGAGAGCGGTATAGATCGCGCAGGTCACGCCCGCAGGGCACAAAGCCAACCCGTTCAGGCGGCTCCTGCTCCTGCGCCCGCCCCGTTGCGTGAACCGGTGCCAGTCAGGCCCGCTCAGCCACCTGTCGCGGCGGCACCGATTGCTGCACCTACGCCTCTTTCTGGGACGGAACCGCGTCGCAACCCGGAGGTGCCAGCGAGGGTCGAGCCAGCCTCAGCCCTGGCGAGCGCTCATCCGATGGGCGAGACGGTCCCCGTTTCCGCCGCGCCGCAACGCGATCCGCAACCAGACGAGCTTGCGCCTGCGCTTTCGCCAGCGCAAGGCGCATCGGGACGTTTGTCGGAACTGAGCCTGGACTTTGCGCCGGTGCCTCTGAGCGAACCGGCACAGAAGGCTGAGCCCCAGTCATCGCAACCCGCGACAGGACCCGCGAGCGACCGTGACGCCATTGATGCGGAAATGCAGCGGTTTCTCGATGATCTCGCGAAGGGCCGCAACTAGGCTTCCCCCAATCTATAAAAAAGGCTGCGATCCGAAGAACGCAGCCTTGGTAATGGGAAAGTTCTTTATCGGATTTCAATCGTCGCGATAGACTTTTTCACGACGCTCATGGCGCTCTTGCGCTTCGATCGACAAGGTTGCGATCGGGCGCGCATCAAGGCGTTTGAGCGAAATCGGTTCGCCCGTTTCCTCGCAATAGCCGTAGGTGCCATCATCGATACGGGCAATCGCCGCATCGATTTTCGAGATCAGCTTGCGCTGACGATCACGGGCACGCAGCTCGATAGCGCGGTCCGTTTCGGAGGAAGCGCGATCTGCAAGGTCGGGGTGGTTGGCGTTTTCACGCTGAAGTGCTTCGAGCGTCTCACGCGCTTCACGCAGAATATCGTTCTTCCACGTGAGCAGTTTATTCCGAAAATAGGTCTTCTGCCGATCGTTCATGAACGGTTCAGCATCAGAGGGCACGTAGTCGCTCAGTTCGACTTGGGTCATGAGACTCACCCCGGATATTTCCGTTAACAGGCGCCTATATATTCGTCTCGTCCCAAGGTCACAAGAGAAACTATCGGTCGCGCGAAAGTTTTAGCGCTTTATCCCGCGGTATAAAACCAAAGTGAAAACTTAAACAGTTTAAAGGCTTGCGGGATGTCGTTTCTGTTAGCTATGAATTTCGCACGCCCACACACGAGATGCGAGCATCGTCCATGACCACCCTTTTCCTGCTCAGACACGCAAAAGCTGCCCCGGCCAGCGCGGGTGGTTCGGATTTTGAGCGTTTCCTGGAGGCAAGCGGCCGCAACGACGCCGTCGCTATGGGCAAGTTCTTCGCCCAGGAGGAATTGCCGTCGCCGGATCTCGTTTTCTGCTCGCCAGCGGCACGCACGCGTGAAACGCTCGCCTGCTTCAACGATGGTGCCAGCTTGTCGGGCCTCAAGGTCTTTGACGGCGATATTCTCTATAAGGGCGACAGTTCGGACTATATTGAGACGATCCGGACAGAAGCACAAAATGCCGAAACAATTCTCGTCGTCGGACACAACCCGATGATGGAGGATCTCGCTCATCGGCTGACAGGTTCACGCGATTCAGAGGCTTTTCGCGAGCTACAGCGCGGCTACGTTACCTCGGGCCTTGCGCAATTCGAATTCGATGAAGGCTTCGCCGCTCTGGATGACGGGCGCGGCAATCTCGTTCTTTTCGAAACTCCTGCGACGATCGACATCTGATCTATCGGCAGTTTGCATCGATTGCACCTGCGCCTATATTGTCATGGCCGTTGCAATTCAAAGTGCTAGCGCGTTCAATGTGCGTCCAGAGGGGCGGACGGCGCGCTAAAGGGGAAACGCGTCCTTGGCCATCCGCACCCATTTCACAGACGATGCGCGCATCGCGATCGACACTCTGGCCAAACGGGCCACGTCGCTGGTCTCTCCCTCCATCCGCCTCGGCGTTACCGGTCTTTCGCGGGCTGGAAAGACCGTTTTCATTTCCTCCCTGGTCCACAATCTTCTGCACGGAGGGCGGCTGCCTCTGTTCGAGGCGCATCAGTCGGGGCGAATTGCGCGCGCCTATCTCGAGCCACAGCCCGATGATGCTGTGCCACGCTTCCAGTACGAAGAGCATATTGCGACGATGCTTGAGAAACGCATCTGGCCGGACTCGACCCGCGCGATTTCGCAGTTGCGCGTCACCATTGAGTATGAATCCGCGTCCTTGTGGAACAAGCTCTTGCCTGGCGGAAAGCTTTCGCTCGACATTGTCGACTATCCCGGTGAGTGGCTTCTCGATCTTCCTCTGCTTGGCAAGGATTTTGCCGCCTTCTCCCGCGATAGCGCAGAATTGGCGGAGCTACCCTCGCGTGCCGATCTGGCGACCGATTGGCATATGCTGGCAGATGGCATCGACCCGGATGCGCCCGCGAATGAAGGCCTCGCACAACAGCTTGCAACAAGCTTTGCCGATTATCTCCGCCTCTGCAAAAACGACAGCCGAGCGCTCTCCACGCTGCCCCCCGGCCGTTTTCTCATGCCCGGCGATCTCGAGGGATCGCCAGCGCTGACATTCGCACCGCTCACGAGGCTCTCGGAAGTGGTCAGGCCGGGGTCGATGCAGGCGATGATGGAACGGCGTTACGAGGCCTACAAGACGCATGTGGTGCGTCCTTTCTTCCGTAATCATGTGGCGCGGCTTGACCGCCAGATCGTGCTGATCGATGTGATGCAGGCCATGAATGCCGGCCACGAGGCAGTTGTCGATCTGGAGCGGGCGCTTGCCGACATTCTATCGTGCTTCCGAGCCGGCAAGGGCAATTTCCTGACTGACCTGTTCATCCCGCGCATCGATCGCATTCTGATTGCGGCCACCAAGGCCGACCATATTCATCATGAGAGCCATCGCCGGCTGGAAGCCATCGTGCGCCGCCTGACCGAACGCGTTATTGCACGCGCCGATCTCTCTGGCGCAGGGGTCGAAGTCATTGCCATGGCAGCAGTTCGTGCCACCCGGGAGGCAACGGTGAAGGAGCGCACCGGCAGTCTTCCTGTCATTGTCGGCACGCCGATGGCGGGCGAAACCATCGCGGATGAGACCTTCGACGGCGAGACAGAAACCGCGATTTTTCCCGGCGATCTACCGGAAAAGCCGGCAAGCGTTTTTCAGCCCGGCACTGCGGAAGCACCCGCGCCTATCCGGTTTGTTCGCTTTCGTCCGCCGCAACTCGAAGAAACCGAGGATGGCGTCAAGCTCTCACTGCCGCACATCCGCCTGGACCGCGCCTTGCAGTATCTGATCGGGGATCAACTGGTATGAGTGAGCCGCGCAAGCCTGCTGCCTTCAAGGTAGAACCGAAGGAAGCGGAAAAGCCCGCAGCCGGAGCAGTCACGCGCCTTCCCCGGGCAATCGATCCGGGTGAAGCTGTCGCCATCGAATTCGCGCCCGATACAGCTTACGAAGAAGACGATCAGCGCCGCGAGGCTCCCGCCGCGGCAGCTTTGCCCGGCAAGAAGCGTTCGCTTGCCGCTCGCTTCTTTTTTGGCGCGACGGGCATACTTGTTTCGCTTGCCTTTGCGACCTGGCTCGACGGGTTCATCCGTAATCTCTTCGCCCGTTCCGACTGGCTTGGTTGGCTTGCTGCCACAGCCGCAGCCGTTTTCCTTGTCAGTCTGCTCGTGATTGCCTTTCGCGAATTGCGTGCCGTTGCGCGTCTTGCATCGGTGGCGGACCTGCAAAAACTTTCAATCGAGGCGATAGACGAGAAGAACGACGCAAAGGCGGAAAAGGCAACGCGGCAGCTTCTGGCATTTACCGCTCCGATTCCGGAGACCGCTGCGGGCCGAAAAACGATTGGCGAACTGGATGGCGAGATCATCGACGGAAGGCAGCTGTTGGATCTTGCCGAGAAGCAGATACTCTCGCCGCTCGATCGCATCGCCAATCGTATGGTGCTGGATTCGGCCAAGCGTGTTGCTGTCGTCACCGCTGTCAGTCCGCGGGCGCTCGTTGATCTTGGTTATGTGGCTTACGAATCGTTGCGCCTGATCCGGCGTATCGCAACGCTTTACGGCGCAAAGCCCAGCCTTCTCGGCATTGGTCGCCTGCTCCGCGCCGTAGTCTCTCATCTGGCGATCACCGGTACTATCGCGATAGGCGATGGCATCGTACAACAGGTCATCGGCCAAGGACTGGCAGCGCGCCTCTCCGCCCGCTTCGGCGAGGGTGTGGTGAACGGGTTGATGACGGCCCGGATCGGCATTGCGGCCATCGAAACGGTGCGACCGCTCCCTTTCAACGCGATACAACGCCCGCGTTTAAAGGATTTTCTGTCGCCACTCTCGGTTTTTGCCTCTGCGAAACAACGTGAACAAGACGCCAAAAGCAGCGAACGCCTCATTGACTGAAGGCATTTGTTAACCATTCTTCCTCATGGTTAAGCGATCCTTTAGTCAGCGAGTCGTGCGGATGTCTTTCACCAGTTTGCGTCGAATTGTTCCTCTAGTCGCCGCAGTCCTCGTTGGTGCTGCCACTGTTCCGTCACATGCCAACGACGAAGTTTTTTTTAAATCGATCGCAGGCCAGTGGGTCGGTCCAGGCGAAATTATCGCCGGTAAATACAAGGGCACAAAGTTCACCTGCACTCTTGACGGTTCCGCCGCCGCGAAGAATGCAGGCATGAAGCTCGATGGGCACTGCCGGGTTGGCATGTTCACGCAAAAAATGCAGGCAACGGTCGAAAGGAAGGGAAAAGGCTACAAGGGCAGTTTCCTGGACGGAGCTGACGGCAAAGGTCTCGACGTCATTTCCGGAAAAGTCGATGGCAATCACATTGTTCTCGGTCTTGCTCGCGAAAAGCTGAAGGGTGCAATGCTCGCCCGTGTACCGTCTAACAATGCCATGACAATCACTGTTTCCGTGGAAGTGGACGACACGCTCGTTCCCGTTATCGGCATGCAGCTGAAGCGCGTTGACGGCGGTGCTGTCGGCGCCATCGCCCGAAACTAGTTCTCCTCGCGCCACCAATCAAGATTATCGTCGCGCCTGATACCCTCCCCGTCTAGGCTCGAAATCCAGCCAGACAGAGGCTTATCTCTCAGGATGACGTCGCCCGCGACATCGCGTAACGGTAGCAACGCGAAAAGCCGCTCCTGCAAGCGTAGATGTGGGATTTGCAAATCCTGCTCCTCCACCACCTCTCCCTCGATCAGTAATATGTCAATATCGATAAGGCGCGGGCCCCAGCGTTCGCGTCGCTCTCGCAGTAAGGCCTTTTCCGTCTCGAGACATACCTCCAGAAGCGAATTTGCGTTCAGTCGCGTGGAAATCCGCAAGGCGGCGTTGAGGAAATCCGGCTGGTCCAGTTTGCCCCAAGGCGGTGTAGCGTAAAGCGCTGACACCGCCTCTACGGCAATCTCAGGATGAGCGTCCAGCAGCGCGATCGCTTGTGCCATCTGCCGCCGGGGATTGCCGATATTGCCGCCTAGACCAAGATAAGCGACGCGGCTCCTCTCACTGCGGCCAGGCAACCGTCACCTCGACATGATCAAGCACGCCTTGCACCGGTGCATTGGGCTTGCGAATAGTGATTTCCGTGCGCTTGATCTGCGGAAAAAGGACGGTCAGTTCGCGAGCAACCTCCAAGGCAAGCGCTTCGATTAGAAATTTCCGCCGACCAGCCACAATGGCTTCGATCGCGGAGAACGCCTTGCCGTAATCTACCGTACTTTCGATACGGTCTTCTTCAATGGCAATGTTGGGCTCCACGTCCAGAACTGCGTCGACATAGAAACGCTGCCCGAGGCGCTCCTCCTCGTCATGCACGCCGTGACGCGCAAAAAAGGCGCAGTTCTTCAGCCGGATCGTGTACATCGCTCAGCTCTTCCTTTTTGCCTTCCTGGAGGCAATGCTGGTCAGGTCATCAAATTCAAGCGTGTCGCGCATTGCGTCCACGACTGCAAGCGCATCGCGGGTTGCCGTAACGTTATGAACACGGAAAATAGCGGCCCCACGCTCCCGCAGCATGACGGAGGTCGCGGCGGTAGCAATGTCACGCTCGTTAGCCGGCAGTCCATTTGTCGCGAAACCGAGAAATCGTTTGCGCGACGTCCCTACGTAAAGCGGTCTGCCAAGCACATGTAGCTCGTCCAGCCGGTGCATCAATTCGAGGTTCTCGTGCTCATCCTTGGCGAAGCCGAAGCCGGGATCGAGAACAATCTGGCTATCCTTCACTCCGGCCTTGGCCGCAAGTTCAAGCGATCGTTCAAAGAAAACAAGCTGATCCCTGATGACATCTGCATGCTTCTCGCGGTCTCGTCCATTATGCATGATGACGAGCCCCGCGCCAGTGCGCGCTGCGAGATTCGCAACATCAGAATCTCCCTGCAATCCTTTGATATCATTTATAATATGTGCACCTTCTTCAAGTGCTTTGTTAAGCGTCTCGGTCCGATAGCTATCAACGGAAATTAATATATCAGAACGCGACAGCAAAGCCTTCACAACGGGTAGAACGCGTTGCTGTTCGTCTTCCGCGGAGACCTGAGCAGCGCCGGGGCGTGTCGACTCACCGCCAATGTCGATAATTGTCGCGCCATCCAATTGTAATGCCAGCGCCTGTTCGAGCGCACGATCCGGGTCGTCAAACTGCCCCCCGTCCGAGAAGCTGTCCGGCGTGACATTGACTATTCCACAGATCGCGGCACGGCCGGAAAGGTCGAGGCTGCGGCCGTGGGCCAGGCTCCAAATCGCATCATTATTCATTGCTTAAATCTTCTAACGCTTGCTTAACCAGTATCTAAAACGCTGGGCAAAACCGGCAAGTTTTGCCCATTTACGGAACCAATGATGCTAAGCATCTATTTCCGAAAAAGAGCAAGCGGATTGAGAGGGAAATGATATGCGGCGCGTTACAGCCATGGCAGCCATCGGCCTATCGCTCTTCATGATGCCGGCTACAGCCGCTTCGCTCACCAAGACCTACAGCTATTTTTCGATCAAGGGCAGCACGATCGACGAGATCGAAAAAGAGCTATCCGCGCACGGACCGAACGTCGCTATGACAGGTCGCCGGCATCCCGGTGCAACGCAGCTCGAATTTGTCACCAAGCTTGACTATAAGGAGATCTCTCGCGGCTGCATAATTTCGCGGGCCCGGGTTCAGGTCAAGGCAAGCGTGATCCTGCCAAAATGGCGCGGAACGAAGGAGGCAAATGGCCTTACCCGCTTGATCTGGAATACGCTGGCAGCCGATATCAAGCGCCATGAAGAAAGTCACGTGGTCATTGCCAAGAATCATGCACGTGAGATGGAAGATCGGCTACTGAAATCGGGGCGTCACAGGGATTGTAAGGCTGCACGCACCTTTGCAGCCGGCATAGTTGATCGTGTCATTACGAAACACGATCAGGCGCAGGCCGATTTCGACCGCATTGAAGCCAAGAACTTCGAACGTCGCCTCATGTCTTTGATGCAATATCGTCTGGAGCGCGCGCAGAGCGCCATGAAATAACCGTTTATCCCTGGCGTTCCGGGATATGGACGACAAGACCGTCAAACTCTGGCTTTACCTTGATCTGGCAAGATAGGCGCGACGTCGGGCGCACGTCGTAAGCGAAGTCCAGCATGTCCTCTTCCATCGGCTCCGGCCCGCCGACAGCATCCGCCCAGTCATCATCCACATAGACGTGGCAGGTCGCACAGGCACAGGCGCCACCACATTCGGCTTCAATACCCGGCACGCCGTTGCGTATCGCATTTTCCATCACCGTCGATCCCGGTTCCGCTTCGACTTCGAAACGCGTCTCATCGATACCGACAAAGGTGAGCTTGGTCATGCCTGGCCTTCTCCGTTAGGGAAGTTGAATCTGATGCCGGAATAAACGCTTGGTTCGCTGTGTCAATTGCCGATCATGACGAGCGCCGTCAAATCAGCCGAAACGCTGTTCGAGAAATTGCAGCATGCGATCCAGCATGCATTCCAGGTCCTGATAGGAGCCGGTTTCGCTTTCGTCCAGCTCTCGCAATTTTTCCGCCAGCAGAAAGGCGCCAAGATTAAGAGCTGCGCCGCGCAGTGCGTGCAGGATTTCGCGATGTCCTGCCGGTAAACCGTGCGCGAGATGCTCCTGCGTCTCTGCGATCTGATCGCGGAACATGCTTAGAAGCTCTTGTTGCAGGACGCCGTTTCCAAGCGTTTGACGCCGGAGAAAGTCGAGATCGATCGGTGGCGCATCGTCATTTGCCGCATATGGGATCTGCTGTGCCATGCTGGTCAAAACCTTCTTTCACAATAACGAAATGTAGCTGATTTTAATTAAAGTTATCAAGAGGTTGTGGATAGATGTTTAAATATTAGCATCTAATGGAGACTGGGTGGTAGGATGTTCGTTTACATGCGTTTCGCCCCGCCTGCACCTTATGCGTTAACCTTGTATTTAAACTTTTATGGATCGCCCGCGATCTAGGGTTTTCACATGATGCGCAGGCGATTACGATACGTTAATGTTTTGTATACCTTGTCCGCAGCCCCCCCTGTAGGCGGACACAACGAGTAAGGTGGTAGTGTCATGGCTAGGAGAGCGTCGACTAAAGAGACCCTCGACGATGATATCGCCAAGGAACTGGAATCGGTCCTGGATTTTGACTTCGATGATGTCGACGATACCGGCCAGCTTGATATCGCCTCATCCATGGTCGATCTGGAGCTTCAGATTTCGGAAGCAGCTGCGGAACTGGCGAAGGAAAGCAAGAGCGCTCAGCCCTCGGGTTTCACTCCTGCGCCATCGGCAGTCATTGCGCCAGTCGCTCGCCCTGCCCGCACAGAAACCCAGGCCGAGCAAGTTGCGCAACGACCTGTTGCCCCAGAGTCTGCTGCTGCCGAGCCGAAGCCTTCGGGGCTCAGCCCGGTCGAAACCGTAAGCGCGCAATCATCATCGGCCTTCACCGCCGCCAATGATGATCGCAAGAAGGCTTATGCGACTGCTCCTGTCGCGCCGTTGCGTCGTCCTTCTGGTGGCAAGACCTATCTGGCACTCTTCGCTGTTTCTGCCGCATGGATCGGTGCAACCTTCTATATCGCCAATGCGCTTTATGGCTCGTCCCTGTGGGATTCATCCTCCACGCTCGGCCTCAGCCCGTCACTCATAGTTACAACGATCATTGCTGTTCTGCCCGTTCTTCTGTTCTGGGCGTTCGCAATGCTTGTGCGTCGCGCCAGCGAAATGCGTCACGCAGCTCAGACCATGGCCGACGCTGCGCTTCGTCTTGCGGAACCCGAAACGGTTGCCCAGGACCGCGTCATGCAGCTTGGTCATGCCGTCCGCCGCGAAGTCGCCGCTATGGGTGAAGGCATTGAGCGCACGCTTGCCCGCGCTGTCGAACTTGAAACGCTGGTCCATACGGAAGTGTCGGAGCTGGAACGCGCCTATTCGCAGAACGAAATGCGTATCCGTCAGCTGGTCGATGGTCTGGGCAATGAACGCGAAGCCGTCGTGAGCCATGCCGAGCGCGTACGTTCCTCCATTTCCGGTGCGCATGAAACGCTGCGCGAGGAACTGGAAAGCGCTGGAGACCTGATCCGCCGCAACATCGAGGATGCTAGCGGCAAGCTTTCCTTGTCGATTACCAGTGCCGGCGACGAGTTCGTCGGTCGCTTCGGTGAACGCGGCAACGAGATCGCGAACGCCATCAGCGAAAAGATGAGCTCGCTCGACGAGCGCATGTCCACCTCCGGCGAGGCCTTCGCCACCATGCTGGACACCCGCATCGCGACGCTGAACCAGGCAAGCGACGAAGCGACCCGCACCATCGCCCAGATCTTCGATGACCGCTCGAGCGGTATGGCTTCGCTCCTGGGCGACACGGCCAGCCGTGTTAATGAAGACCTGCAGAGCCGCCTCGAACAGATCGAGCAGACGCTGGCCGAACGCGGATCGAGCCTCATTGGCGCGTTTGAAACGCGCGCTCAGGCTCTTGATGCCGGTACGCAACGCCTTAACGATGCGCTCGAAAGCCGCGCCCGCCAGATCAACGAAACCCTGATGGAGCGGGCGCGCGATCTCGCGGACACGTTCGTCAAGGGCCGTGATCAGTTTTCGCTCCGTGTCGAGGAAAGCAAGTCGGTTCTCAACGACCAGATGTCCGGCCTTGCCGATCAGGCGAGCAGGATCCTTGAGGAGCGTACACGCGATATTGCCGAGCGTCTTTCGGGTGGACAGGACCTGGTATCCGCCAATGTCGACGCCAATATCGAAAAGCTGGAAGCAGCGCGCGCCCGCGTCGAGGAAGCCCTCGCGCATCATACGCGGACGCTTGAAGAACGTACGAACGACATTGCCGAGCGCCTTTCCGGCGGTCAGGACGTTGTTTCCGAAAACGTCGAAGCTAACATCGCCAGGCTCGAAGCCGTTCGCGCCCGCATCGAAGATGCAATTGCACATCACAGCCAGACGCTTACCAATCGCAGCGACGACATCTCCAAGGTTTTTGAGGATGATCTGCGCAAGATCACGGAATATCGTGCATCGATCGACGCCGCACTTGGCGATCAGCTCGAGCGCATCGATATGGGCCGCGCCTCGCTTGCGCGGGTCATGGCAGAAGACCTCGAGAAGCTGGCAGAAGCCCGCGCCCGCATTGACGAGACAGTAGCCGGTCAGGTTGCCCGTCTCTCGGAAGGTCGCGAAACCCTGTCGGCGGCCTTGCAGGCCGATCTTCAGCAGCTTGCTGTCACGCGCAATGAAATCGACGCTGCCATGGTTGAGCATGTCCAGGCCATCTCGCGGCAGACGACCGGCGTTTCGGGTGCGCTCGAAAGCGACATCCAGCGTCTGGAAGAAGCCTTCCAGCGCCAGACCGGTCTCATTGACGATCGCACCAGCCGTATGCAGGCAGCCCTGGAAACCGGAGTAGAGGGCGTTCGCACCACGCTGGAAAAGAGCGCCGGGATCGTTGCTGTCACGTTGCGCGACCGTATCCGCGACGTTATGACGACGCTTCACGAGGAGACCGGGAAGGTCTTTGAGGGCGCGGATGAACGCATCATGGCGCGCACGGATGCAACCTCGCAGGCTCTCGCTGCGCGGGCTGAACAGCTCATCTCGATTTTCCAGGAAACCGACGAGCGAATTCGTTCGCGGACCGAAGAAACCGCTCAGGTCATGTCCGAGCAGACGCGTCTCGTTACCGAGGCCTTCGACGAACGTGCACGCGCCATCAATGCCACGCTGGAGGATCGCACCCGTTCCATTGGCGAGGTTCTTGATCAGCGCAGCAGCGCCATTGTCGACAATCTTGAAGAGCGCACTCGCGGCATTACCGATGGCATAGACGAACGCGTCCGCAATGTCGCCGATGCTCTTGACGGTCGTACCAAGGCAGTCATGGCGGGTCTTGAAGCGCATACGCAGGCGCTGGGCGAAACCCTGTCGTCCTCAAGCGATGAGTTCAATGCCAATACCGAAGCGCTGCGTGAACGCGTCACCAACTATATTGGTGAAGCCGAGGGCCGCATGATCGATGTTGCACGTTCGGTCGGCGAAACCCTGCAGCACCAGTTCGATGAAACAGAACGCCACCTCTCCGAGCGCGCCCAGTCAATCTCCTCGACCTTCGACGGCCTAGGCGAAAATCTGAGCAACCGCGCACATGAAACAGCGCAGCTACTCTCCGAGAACACCCGCACGCTTAACGAAACACTGGCTGCACGTTCGCAGGAAATCGTCCGCGTCCTCGACGAGACAGCGAAGCCGCTGACCGACCTGATGGCCGAAAGCGGTGGCGAATTGCAGCGTAGCCTCGAAGCGGCAACCGCCAGTGCCACGGAGCGCCTGCGTAACCAGAACTCCGCCCTGGTCAATGCGCTTGCCAGCCGCACGGCTGAAACGCTGTCGGCCATGGAACAGGCACGTGAAGGCCTTTCGGAAGGCGTGGGCGATCTCATCGACCGACTCTCTGCCTCCTCGAACAAGCTGCGCGACCTGATCGAGATCGCCGAGCACAATCTCGACGGCATCGACCATCGCCTGTCCTCTACGACGCAGAGTTTTGCCGCGACTACCGAAAAGGCCTCGCAGACCTTCGCAAGCTCTGCGCGCCTCATCGATGCCAATGCCGGACGTCTGGCAGATCTCTCCTCCAACACCCTGAAGGAAATTGCTCAGATCGCCCATCGTTTCGACGATCACAGCAAGCTCCTTTCCAACGCTTCCGATCTCCTTGCCGCCGCACAAGGCACGCTGACGAGCACGCTCGACGAGCGTCAGAGCGCCTTGGAAGACCTCGCTGTGGGGCTGGTTCGCAAGTCCGAGGAAATCGAGCGTTCCATGCGCTCCTTCGAGGACGTCATCAACCGCGTCATGGTGCAGGCTGAGGAGCGTACCAGCGCTTCGACGGATGATCTGCGCAAGCGGGTCAACGACGTCGTCGAGTCCGCCACCGAGCGATTTGCCGGTGCGACGGAAGAAATGCGCCGCACTGCGCTGACGATCCGTCAGGAACTGGATGCGACCCGTGCCGAACTCAAGCGCGGTGTTCTTGACATGCCGGTAGAAGCCAAGGAGTCGACCACGGCTATCCGTCGCGCAGTTTCGGAGCAGATAAACGCACTGAAGGAACTGTCGGATATCGTTGCCAAGTCCGGTCGCGCCGTTCACGGGGCTGCACAGACACGTACCGCTGCGCCCGCAGCACAGCAGCCGCAGCGCCCTGCTCCGGCACCGACGCCAGCGCCTGCTTCGCGTCAACAGGCAGCTGTTGCGGAAGCGCCGCGCAGCCTTCGCGGCCCTATTGCGCCGGAAGCGGAAGCACAGCGCTCGGGCAATTGGGTAAGCGATCTTTTGCGCGGTGCCTCGCGTGAGGGTCGCAATACTGCGGCGCCGCAGGACATGAACCGCCGTCCCGCCCATCACGTGATGGAATCGCTCAACTCGCTTTCCGTCGATATTGCCAAGGCGATCGACCATGATGCAGCGATCGAATTGTGGGACCGCTACCGCCGTGGTGAGCGCGACGTCTTCATGCGCCGTCTCTACACGATCAAGGGGCAGCGCACCTTCGAGGAAGTCCGTCGCAAATATCGTGCCGACTCGGAGTTCCGCAGTGCCGTCGATCGCTACTGCGAGGATTTCGAGCGTCTGCTACGCGACGTGCCGGATAATGGCACCGCACAGAACTACCTGACTTCCGATACCGGCAAGGTCTATACGATGCTTGCTCATGCCGCAGGTCGCCTGTCCTGAGTGACATCCTATACGCAAAAGATCGAAGGCCAGCTCTGAGAGCTGGCCTTTTCCGTTTTCGTTTTGAAAACCTAGGTTTAGCTAAAAATCTTTATCTAAAATGTAGACGTGAATGATTTTCAAGCCGCGCATTTATATCCGGCAATCAAATCAGGTACTTGTAATTTTTTCGCGCCGATAGATCGCCCAATCCACCCACACCCTGGCCGGCTGCGCGATACTTCTCGTGCGTCAGGGATAGGTGAGCTCCCGAACACCGAGACGCTGAGACAGCGGGCGGAAACCGCCGTTTGGCCTGGCAAGCCGGACGGAGGGCCGAACGAGAGAAGATTTACGACCTTCTCTCCTCTTCGGGTTCTTCCAGACACCGTCAGGGCATGTGGAAGCATGCGAAACTGAATGAAATGCAACGGGCCACATGCCCTGATCCCATTTCATTTCCCATCAACCGTGCGGCACGCGCCGTGGCGGATTTTTCTGCTGTGTTGTTGGATATTGGCCAGCTTGGATCACAGCAACGCCAACCTTCCTCTCGACAGGAAAGTCACGACGCAATCGCGGGTCGGAAGAAAAGTCTCCAGTCAGGCCCTTCCTCCGCAAAAATCGCCCTGCGTCGCGATCATCCCCTCACCTCTTGCCCCGACAGCTGTCGACCGTCTCGTCAAGCGCCGTTCAATAGCGGCATTTATTCGAAGCGGACTCGGAGAGCATTTTCCGGCAAGGCAAGCGTCCTCTTCCTCTCACAAGGAGAGGGCTGGCTTCCACTCCACAAGCTTCCCCTTGTGCAGTGTAACGCCGCGGTCCATCCGCGAGGCAAGCTCGTGATTATGGGTGGCTATAAGCGCGCAGAGACCAGACTGTTTGACCAGGGCGCCTAGCGCCTCGAACACATAGCCAGCGGTCACTGGGTCCAGATTGCCGGTCGGTTCGTCGGCAAGAAGTAGAAGCGGAGCGTTTGCAACCGCCCGTGCAATTGCCACACGCTGCTGCTCGCCGCCCGACAACTCGGTCGGACGGTGCTTCGCACGGGCTCCGATACGCATATACTCCAGCAATTGCTGTGCGCGCTCGGCAGCATCCTTTTTGGGAAGCCCATGAACGAGCTGCGGCAACATCACATTTTCAAGAGCACTGAATTCCGGCAACAGATGGTGGAATTGATAGACAAAGCCTATGTCGTTGCGGCGGATCGCCGTGCGTGCGTCGTCCGACAGCGTTCCGCAGGAGCGTCCGCCGATGATGACCTCGCCGGCGTCGGGTTTTTCGAGCAAGCCCGCCATGTGCAACAGCGTCGACTTTCCGGAGCCCGAGGGCGCGACAAGCGCCACCATCTCCCCACGCTTCAGCGTGAGATTGGCCCCATTCAGAATGGTCAGCTTCTTTTCACCCTGCGCATAGTGGCGCTCGACATTTTTGACCTCGAGAACAACGGTCGACTTGGCCATTATTCATACCTCAAAGCTTCAACCGGGTCTAAACGCGCTGCGCGCCAGGCCGGGAAGATCGTTGCCAGGAAAGACAGGACCAGCGCCATCAAAAGCACGGAGAGCGTTTCGCCCATGTCGATGCGGGCCGGAAGCTGGCTCAGGAAGTAGAGCTCCGGGTCGAACAGCGTCTGGCCGGAAAGCCAGGAGAAGAATTGGCGAATGCGTTCAATATTTGCGCAGACAAGCATGCCAAGACCGAATCCGGCCAATGTTCCGGTAATACCGATCGCCGCCCCCGTCATGACGAAGATACGCAGGATCGCCCCGGACGTTGCGCCCATGGTGCGCAGAATGGCGATGTCGTGGCTCTTGTCCTTCACCAGCATGATCAGCCCGGAAATGATATTGAGCGCGGCGACGAGCACGATCAGTGTCAGGATCATGAACATGACGTTGCGCTCGACCTGAAGCGCCGAGAACAGCGTCTGGTTGCGCTCGCGCCATTCGGTCAGATAGACCGGTCGTTGCGCAGCCGCCTCCACAGCCGAGCGGAGTGAGGAAACATTGTCAGGATTGTTGACGTAGAGCTCGAGCGACCCGACACGCCCCTCGCTATTAAAGAAAAGCTGCGCTTCGTCGAGCGGCATGAAGATGATCGAGGCATCATACTCCGACATTCCGATCTCGAAGATCGCATTGATCGGGTAGGATTTCACCCGCGGCGTCGTGCCGAGCGGCGTCACGTCGCCCTGTGGAGAATAGAGCGTGATCAGATCGCCTATTTCCAGACCGAGATTATTGGCCATGCGTGATCCGATCGCCACTCCCTCGCCGCGGAACTCTTCCAGCGAGCCGAAGCGAAGATTTTTGGCGACGAGATCGATCTTGGCGAGGTCCTCGCCCTTCACGCCGCGTACCAGTGCGCCCGTGCCAGCGCCCACCGCCCCCGAAGCAAAGACCTGCCCCTCGACGATCGGCATGGCGATGCGTACGCCGTTGACGCCGGCGATACGCTGTGCAACCGCCTCGTAGTCATCAAGCGGCGTATCCACCGGCTGGACAATCAGATGACCATTAATGCCAAGGATGCGTGTCAGCAGTTCTTCACGGAAGCCGTTCATCACTGCCATGACGATAATCAACGTCGCCACGCCCAGCATGATGCCTATGAAGGAGATAGACGCGATCACCGAAATCACCGCCTCCTTGCGGCGCGAACGCAAATAGCGCCACGCTACCATGCGCTCGAATGCCGAAAACGGCCTCGAGGATACTGCCTTCGTTTCAGCCATTACGCCTTGTTGCTCCGTGCGAGAACTTCGTCGACCACGCGGTCGAGCGAAACGTTGAAGCGTTCGCCACTGCGGCGGTGCTTCACTTCGACTTCGCCGCTGGCAACGCCGCGCGGGCCGATGATTACCTGCCATGGCAGGCCGATCAGGTCCGCAGTCGCGAATTTGCCGCCAGCACGCTGATCGGTGTCGTCGTAAAGTACGTCACGCTTCTTCTCTGTGAAGGCAGCGTAGAGCTTCTCGCAAACTGCGTCGCATTCCGCATCGCCCGCCTTCATGTTGATCAGGGCGATATCGAATGGCGCAACCGATTCCGGCCAGATAATGCCGTTCTCGTCATGATTGGCTTCGATCAACGCGCCGAGCAGACGGCTTGGACCGATCCCGTAGGAACCCATCGAAACATTGTGCTCCTTACCGTCCGGCCCCGTTACCGACGCGCCCATCGGCGCGGAATATTTCTCCCCGAAGTGGAAGATATGGCCGACCTCGATGCCCCGCGCATCAATTTTGACGTCGTCTGGAAGCGCATTCCAGGCAGTTTCATCGTGCATCTCGTCAGTCGCCGCGTAGAGCGAGGTCCAGTGCCGGACCGTCTTCTCCATTGCTTCGATATCGCTGAAATCAGTGTCTTCGCCAGGGATAGCGAATTCAAGATAATCCTTGTGGCAGAAGACCTGGCTTTCGCCGGTTTCAGCCAGAACGATGAATTCATGGCTGAGATCACCGCCGATTGGCCCGGTATCGGCGCGCATTGGCACCGCCTTCAGGCCCATACGCGCAAAAGTACGCAAATATGCAATGAACATGCGATTATACGCAGATCGCGCTGCGTCATAGTCAATATCGAAGGAATAGGCGTCCTTCATCAGAAACTCGCGCGAACGCATGACGCCGAAGCGCGGACGGATCTCGTCGCGATATTTCCACTGGATATGGTAGAGGTTCAACGGCAGGTCCTTGTAGGACTTTACATAGGCCCGGAAAATATCCGTCACCATCTCCTCATTGGTCGGGCCAAACAGCATGTCGCGGTCGTTGCGGTCCTTGATGCGCAGCATCTCCTTGCCATAGGCATCATAGCGACCGCTTTCGCGCCAAAGATCGGCTGATTGGATGGTCGGCATGAGGATTTCTTGCGCGCCGGAGCGATCCTGCTCCTCGCGGATGATCGCGCAGACCTTGTCCAGAACGCGTTTCCCCAACGGCAGCCAGGAAACAGAGCCCTGCCCCTGCTGGCGGATCATACCGGCGCGCAGCATCAGGCGGTGCGAGACGATTTCAGCCTCACGGGGGTTTTCCTTCAAGATCGGCAGAAAAAAACGCGAAAGGCGCATGTAAAATCCCATTCGTCTGAACAATGCGGGCTGAAACGGATCGATTTTCCGGATGCCCGCTGACGCGATCCGACTCCCGTGCCTTCCAGGCACCATGAATCACTAGCGCGGTATGGTTTCTTGTCCCGGTTTCATAGCCATTTCAAGGCAGAATGGAAAGCCGCGATCCGGAGCAAGGCAGTTTCAAAAACTGTAGTCGCGCAAATTTTATGGCGGCCGCGACAAGTTGGCATCTATCGTCATCGGATGAACATTTGTATTGCGATACAATGCATTTATTTTGTGCAGCGCAGCACAATTTTTTGATGACTCCTGCGTAAAAAATATCCTAAATTTAACCTGGAAAAGAGAATGGCAGAGAAATCTGCCTATGAAATGGTCAGGTTTTGGGAGGAATCGAAGTTCTGGCGCGCTAACCCGCTGCCGCCTTTTTAAGAAAGGAAGAGAACTTCAGACCAAATCTTTTCCAATAAAAATGCGAGGCTTCGGCCTCGCATTTTTTGTTGTACAGCAGATCCTCCCTCAGTCAGGAAAATCAGGAATTATTCTCGGCAAATCATCGAGGCTCCACCCAAGCCAGTAATTGCCCCCGTAGAGAGCTCCATAGATGAGTGCCGCAACGATGCTGTTGCGAATGACGACGCGACGC
This sequence comes from Limoniibacter endophyticus, assembly GCF_014652835.1. Classification (GTDB taxonomy): domain Bacteria; phylum Pseudomonadota; class Alphaproteobacteria; order Rhizobiales; family Rhizobiaceae; genus Limoniibacter; species Limoniibacter endophyticus. The sequence goes on along the minus strand of NZ_BMZO01000001.1, from coordinate 45,038 downwards.
ATATGCGAACCCGCCGGAGCGCTCGCAGTGGTGCCAGGTATCACGCTCCCCTCTTCTTCCTGCGTGCGTAGCCCGAACGGAATGCTGGCGAAAAGCACCGTCCACCAGATCACGAAATAGACGGCGACTGCGGAAAAGATCGTCATCGTTCAAACCTCTTCGAGTTCCACCAGCGTGCCATTGAAATCCTTAGGATGCAGGAAGAGAACGGGCTTGCCATGCGCCCCGATCTTGGGATTGCCGTCGCCAAGCACGCGCGCGCCCTGCGCCATCAACCGCTCCCGCGCCGTTGCAATATCCTCCACTTCGTAGCAGATGTGGTGCATGCCGCCGGTCGGATTGCGTTCGATGAATGCCGCAATTGTCGAATTCTCTCCCAGAGGCTCCAGAAGCTCCACCTTGCTATTCCCCAGATCTATGAAAACCACCGTGACGCCGTGCTCCGGCAAAACCTGCGGGGCGCTCACCCTGGCTCCCAGCGCCGCCTCATAAGTTTTCACAGCTGCCGCGAGATCCGGCACGGCAATGGCGACGTGGTTCAAACGACCGATCATATGTTTCCTCCCGGACTTTGATCATTGTATAGCAATGTAGAAAGCAAAAGGGCCGCCATTCGGCAGCCCTTGTTTCTTATCACTGGGTGACGAACACCGTCACCAGCGGCTTCTTGCCCCAATGCTCGTTGGCGGCGGCCCGCACGGCCCGGCGCACCGCTTCCTGCACCAGATCGAGGTCCTTGCGACGCACACGCGGAATCGAATCGACGGCGCTGACCGCGGCTTCCAGCATCAACTCGTCGAGATAGACGCCCTTCACGTTCTTTTCGGCCACACCGATCGAAACAATGTCTGGATCGCCATTCAGGCGCAGCTTTTCGTCGAGGACGACGTTGACCGCCACGTGCCCGGCAAAGGAGAGCTTGCGACGGTCGCGTACGCCCACCTGGTCTTCATTGCCGATCACCCGCCCGTCCTTGTAGATGCGCCCAAAAGGCACTTCCGCGACAACTTCCGGCTGTCCCGGCCACAGGCGAATCATGTCTCCATTGCGCACGCGGGCGACGGTCGGCACGCCAAGCTGTGCTGCAAAGGCTGCATGGCCGGTCAGATGAGCAGCCTCCCCATGTACGGGAACGGCGATCTTCGGGCGCACCCATTCATACATCTGCTTCAGTTCGCTGCGCCGCGGGTGGCCCGACACATGGACCAGATATTCGCTGCCGTCTTCGACAACACGGATGCCACGATCGATGAACTGGTTCTTGATGCCCCCGATTTCCTTTTCGTTGCCCGGAATGGCGCGCGAAGAAAACACGACCGTATCGCCGGCCGCTACCGAAACATGGCGCATTTCATCGCGTGCCAGCTTGGCAAGTGCAGCGCGGTTTTCGCCTTGCGAGCCTGTGCAGATCACGACGAGATTCTCGCGCGGAATATAGCCATATTCGTCCTCGGCGATGAAGTCCGACAGGCCTTCCATGTAACCAAGTTCGCCCGCCACTTCGACGACACGCTTGATCGAGCGACCAAGCAGAAGCGTTTGACGACCCGCATCCTGCGCCGCCTTGGCAATGGAACGAATGCGTCCAACATTGGAAGAGAACGTCGTGATGACGACACGTCCCGGCGCGTCGGTGATCAAGTCGCGCAGTCCTACCTCGACATCCGCCTCCGATGGCGAGACGCCTTCACGCAGTGCGTTGGTGGAATCGCAGATCAGTGCCAGCACGCCCTTGTCGCCCAGCTCGGTGAAGCGCTGACCGTTGGTGATTGGTCCAAGCGATGGTGTGGGATCGATCTTCCAGTCTCCGGTATGCACAACCGTGCCGGCCGGCGTGGTAATCGCCAGCGCTACAGGTTCCGGGATCGAGTGCGTCACGTCAATCGCTTCGATCTCGAAAGGCCCGACATTGAAGCGCTCTCCTCCCTTGAAGACGTTGACCTTGATCTCGGGTGCGCCGGCTTCGCCCTCCGCCTTTGCCTCGAGCAGTCCGGCGCAGAATGGCGTTGCGTAAAGCGGCACACGCAAACGCGGCCACAGGTCGAGCACGGCGCCGTAATGGTCTTCATGTGCGTGGGTGATGATCATGCCGCGCAGGCGATCCTTGTGCTTCAGCACAAAGTTAATATCGGGCAGCACCAGATCGACACCTGGCAGGTCCGGACCGGGAAAAGTGACGCCGCAGTCCACCAGAAGATATTCACGGTGCGAGGCAGGGCCAAATCCGTAAAGGGCGAGGTTCATGCCGATCTCGCCGACACCACCGAGCGGAACAAAAACCAGCTCGGAATTATCGTTTTCAGTCATTTTTTTCCTTTTGGCGGCTTTCTTTCGCCACCTTGCATGCCGCGCTGTCTCTGCAGCTTATGCGGCGTTTCTCTGGTCTTCCATATGATATGACCGCCGCGACGCCTGGAAGAACGTCACGGCGGGATTGGCTGCTAAGGCAGCAAATTTCTTGAACAGTTCCGCAGGTGCAGACTGCTCCATTGTCCTCCGAAGGCAAAATCGATGCCGCTTTTGCCGGAACGCCTAAATAGCTCCTGCCGACGCGACCGCGCCAAAATGCACATCGCCCGCGGCAATCGGCACACGCGTACCGTCATCCGTGCGAATAATGAAGCGGCATTCCTCATCGATGGTTTCGAAAATACCGCGCGTGATCGTTTCACCGGTTTTTACCGCCACTTCTCCCCCGAGACCAGCCGCGCGAGAGAGCCATTTGTCGCGGATGGACGAAAGGCCATCACCGCCGCGCCATAAGGCCATGTTATCGACCCAGGCATCCGAAAGCGCAAGGAAAAGTGCCTCTGCATCGAAGTCCGAACCCATCGCGGCCAGCGATGTGGCTGGATAAGGCGTGTCGGCAGGATGTGCGATCACATTGACGCCAATACCGATGACAACCGCCATCTTGTCACTCTTCAGCATGGTCGATTCAAGCAGGATGCCGGAGAGTTTGGCTCCATCGGCCAGCACGTCGTTCGGCCACTTCAACGTAAAACGGTTCTTGTCATGGTTAGCTCCGTCCAGCGCCATGTCGATGCGCTGGTCGGGTAGTGCGGCCTGCAGTGCATCAGAAAGCGAAAGCCCGGCAACAAAACCAAGCGTTGCAGCGTGGCGCGGTTCGAAGCCACCCGCCATCAAGACGGTCGCCGCCAGATTACCCGACGGCGTTTCCCAAGGGCGTCCGCGCCGTCCCCTGCCCGATTCCTGCTTTTTCGCCACTACCCAAAGCTTGCCGGCGTCACCTGACATGGCGTGTTCTAGCGCCAGTGCATTGGTGGAACCGACGCTCTCATGGGCTTCCAGACGATAGCCTTGCCCGAGAGCGCGGGGTGACAGCGAAAAAGCCATGTCGATCAGAAAAAGCTCGCTGCGGCGGCCGAAGCCCAGCTTGCAAGCAACCCGCCAAAGAGCGGATAGAGCAGCACGAATGCGCCGGAGGCACCGAGAACGAGGCGAAGTTCGCCAGCCATCGGTACGAAGCTACCCGTCGCATCATCGAACCACATGAGCTTGATAACGCGCAGATAGTAATATGCACCCACGACAGACGCCAGAACACCAACGACGGCCAAGCCATAAAGCTCGGCATTGATGGCCGCGGAGAAGACGTACCATTTGGCGAAGAAGCCGGCGAACGGTGGGATACCAGCCAATGAGAACATGAGGATGGTCAGGATTACGGCCATCATCTTGTTTGTCGAGGCAAGGCCTGCCAGATCGTCTACCATTTCGACATTGCCATCCTTGCGACGCATTCCGAGAATGAGCGCGAAGGTACCGAGCGTCATGGCGAGATAAATCGCCATGTAAAGCGCAACGCCCTGCACGCCCTCCACGCTGTTGGCAGCAAGGCCGACCAGCGCAAAGCCGATATGGCCGATGGACGAATATGCCATCAGTCGCTTTATGTTCTTCTGGCCGATGGCAGCAAAGGAACCAAGCAGCATGGAGGCTATCGCGATGAATACGACGATCTGGCGCCAGTCTGCGGCGATTGGTTCAAACGCGGTCATGACGACACGTACGGTCAGTGCGACGGCTGCCATCTTCGGTGCAGCCGCGAAGAACGCCGTTACCGGCGTCGGCGCACCCTCATAGACATCCGGCGTCCACATGTGGAACGGCACTGCCGAAATCTTGAACGCGAGGCCAGCCAGCACAAATACGAGACCGAAAACAAGGCCAAGCTGGCGCTCGCCGCCCGCAAGAGCCGTCGCGATTGCTTCGAAGCCCGTCTGGCCGGTGTAGCCATAGACCAACGAAATACCGTAGAGCATCATGCCCGAAGACAGAGCGCCTAGCACAAAATACTTGAGGCCCGCTTCGGTCGAACGAACGTTTTCGCGGTTGAAGGCGGCAACGACGTAGAGAGCGAGCGATTGCAATTCGAGCGCCATGTAGAGCGACAGCATGTCATTGGCCGAAACCATCAGCAACATGCCGAGCGTCGCCAGCATGACGAGGATCGGATATTCGAATTTGTCGAACTTCTCTGCCTTGGCGAAGCCCACCGACATGACGAGCGTGACGACCGAGCCGATCAGCGTCAGGATCTTCATGAAGCGTGCGAAGGAATCGTTGACGAAGGCATTATTGAACGCATCGCCATTCGTCGGGAACAGGAGCATCCATGCCCCTGCGGCGAGAAGCACGGCGACAGCAAGACCTGTCACGGTCGCGCTCGATTTCTCGCCCATAAACACGCCGACCATGAGAAGGGCCAACGCACCAATGGCGATGATCAATTCAGGTGCCGCAATCAAAAGGCTGGCGGAAAGAAGTTCCGGCGTCATTTGCGTTAAGCCCCTTCTTACTGAGCGGCGACCGCTGCGAGCTGCGATGCAGCTGCGAGCGAGGCATTGATATTTTCGATCAGCGCATTGACGGACGCAGCCGTCGGCGCAATCAGCGGCGTCGGGTAGAACCCGAACAGAATTGTCAGCACCACCAGCGGGTAGATGATGAGCTGTTCGCGCGGCGACAGGTCGAGCAAACCCTTCAGGCTGTCCTTGGAAAGCACGCCGAAGATGATCCGGCGATAGAGCCACAGTGCGTAGGCTGCGGACAAGATCACACCAGTTGCAGCGAAGAACGCTACCCACGTGTTGACCTGGAAGACGCCGAACAGCGTCAGGAACTCGCCGACGAAGCCGGACGTGCCGGGCAGGCCGACATTGGCCATGGTGAAGATCAGGAACACGACTGCATATTTCGGCATGTTGTGCACGAGGCCGCCATAGGCTGCGATGTCACGCGTATGCATCCGGTCGTAGACGACGCCGACGCAGAGAAACAGCGCGCCGGAGACGATACCATGCGACAGCATCTGGAAGATTGCGCCCTGAACACCCTCCGGGTTCATCGCGAAGATACCCATGGTGACATAGCCCATGTGCGCGACCGAGGAATAGGCGATCAGCTTCTTCATGTCTTCCTGCACCAGCGCAACCAGCGAGGTGTAGATGATGCCAATCACCGACAAGGTGAAGATAAAGGGAGCGAAGTCGGCCGAAGCCAGCGGGAACATCGGCAGCGAGAAGCGCAGGAACCCGTAACCGCCAAGCTTCAGAAGAATGCCTGCAAGGAGTACCGAGCCTGCGGTTGGCGCTTCCACGTGCGCATCCGGCAGCCAGGTATGAACGGGCCACATCGGCATCTTTACCGCGAAGGAGGCGAAGAAGGCCAGCCAGAGCCATGTTTGCATACCGGCCGGGAAATCATGCTCGAGCAATACGCGAATGTCGGTCGTGCCGGCATTCCAATACATGGCCATGATGGCAAGCAGCATCAGCACGGAGCCAAGCAGCGTATACAGGAAGAACTTGTAGGAAGCATAGACGCGGCGTTTGCCGCCCCACACGCCGATGATGATGAACATCGGAATGAGGCCCGCCTCGAAGAAGACGTAGAAGAGCATCAGGTCGAGCGCGGTGAACACACCGATCATCAACGTTTCCAGGATCAGAAACGCGATCATGTAATCCTTGATGCGCTTTTCGATCGAAACCCAGCTGGCGAGAATGCAGATGGGCATAAGGAACGTCGTCAGGATGACGAAGAGCATGGAAATGCCGTCGACGCCCATGCGGTAGCCGATATTGCCGCCTAGCCACTCGGCTTCTTCCACGAACTGGAAGCCCGGATTCGTCTGGTCGAAACCGATCCAGATGAACAGCGACAGGATAAAGGTGATGATCGTCGTGAGCAGCGCCACGTTACGGATGTTGCGAACCGACGCCGCCCCTTCGTCACGGATCAGAAGAATGATCAGCGCGCCAACGAGTGGAAGGAAGGTGACCGCGGAAAGAATGGGCCAATCGGTCATCAGAAGGAACTCCCGAGCATCATCCAGGTCACAAGGGCTGCGACACCGATGAGCATTGCGAATGCGTAGTGATAAAGGTAGCCGGTCTGCATTTTCACGACACGGTTGGTCACGTCGACGACGCGGGCCGCCACGCCATTCGGTCCAAGACCATCGATCAGCGTGCCGTCACCGGTCTTCCAGAGGATGCGGCCAAGACAGTTGGCCGGACGCACGAAGAGGAAATCATACAGCTCGTCGAAGTACCACTTGTTGAGCAGGAAGGCGTAGAGGCCGCGATGGCGCTCCGCCAGCTTCACCGGCGTTTCCGGCGAGCGGATGTAGAACTGATAGGCCAGAGCGAAACCGAGCAGCATTGCCACGAACGGAGCAAGCTTTACCCAGAACGGAACGTGGTGGAACTCGTGCAGGATATGATTGCTTTCCAGCGTGAAGAGCGAAACCTTCCAGAACTCGCCATAGGCTTCGCCTATGAAGGCGTCGTGGAACAGGAAACCAGCAAACAGCGCGCCAACGGCGAGAATGTAAAGCGGGATCAACATGACCGGCGGCGATTCATGCACGTGGCTCATGACATCGGCAGTTGCACGAGGCTTGCCGTGGAAGGTCATGAAAATCAGGCGCCAGGAATAGAAACTGGTCATGCATGCAGCAACCGTGAGGAGGATGAATGCAAAGCCTGCTGCCGCGCCATGAGCCGAGAAGGCGCCTTCAATGATCGCATCCTTCGAGAAGAAACCGGCGGTGCCGATAACGGTGCCGGGAATACCGACGCCAGTCAGCGCGATCGTACCGATTATCATCATCCAGTAGGTATTCGGGATGAGTTTACGCAAGCCGCCCATCTTGCGCATGTCCTGTTCGTCGGAAACGGCGTGGATTACCGAACCTGAACCAAGGAACAGGAGTGCCTTGAAGAAGGCGTGCGTGAAGAGATGGAACACGGCCGCGGAGTAGAAGCCGAGGCCAAGCGCCACGAACATGTAACCGAGCTGCGAACAGGTCGAATAAGCAATGACGCGCTTGATATCGTTCTGCACCAGGCCAACGGTCGCTGCAAAGATAGCAGTGATCGCGCCGATAATGGTTACGACGGTCAGCGCCGTGTGGCTGAACTCGAAGACCGGGGACATGCGCGCCAGCATCACGACGCCGGCCGTGACCATGGTGGCAGCATGGATCAACGCCGAAACGGGTGTCGGGCCTTCCATGGCGTCCGGTAGCCAGGTGTGCAGCGGAACCTGCGCCGACTTGCCCATGGCGCCCATGAAGAGCAGCAGGCAGACAATGGTGAGAGCCGCCTGCGGGTTCAGGGCGTAGCCGAGGAAATTAAGCGCGACATCTGCGGAAGCTGCACCCTCGCCCGCATACATGCTCTGAATATTGGCGAAGATCGTGTCGAAATTCACCGAGCCGGTCAGAACGTAGAGGCCGAATATTCCAAGCAGGAAGCCGAAGTCACCCACGCGGTTGACGATGAACGCTTTCATCGCGGCAGCACCGGCAGACTGCTTCTTGAACCAGAAGCCGATCAGCAGATACGAGGCCAGACCGACACCTTCCCAGCCGAAGAACATCTGCACTAGATTGTCGGCGGTCACCAGCGAAAGCATGGCGAAGGTGAAGAGCGAAAGATAGGCGAAGAAGCGCGGCCGATGCGGGTCGTGATGCATATAGCCGATCGAGTAGACGTGAACCAGCGTTGAAACCGAGTTCACAACGACCAGCATCACTGCCGTCAGCGTATCAATGCGCAATGCCCAGGAAACATCGAGGCCACCTGACTGGAGGAAGGTCAGGACCGGCACGGAAACCTTCTCGGCGTCGCCCAGCGCGTACTGGAAGAACACAACCCAGGAAAGCAGCGCTGCAATCCCCACAAATGCGGAGGTCACATATTCGCTGGCGGTCGCGCCGATCTTGCGACCGAAGAGACCCGCAATCAGAAAGCCGACGAGCGGCAGGAAGACGATGGCGTGAAACATTTACCCGTCAGCCCTTCATCATATTAACGTCTTCCACCGCGATGGAGCCGCGGTTACGGAAGAATACCACGAGGATTGCGAGGCCGATGGCAGCCTCAGCCGCCGCGACAGTCAGCACAAAGAGCGCGAAGACCTGTCCGACGATATCGTTCAGCACCGAAGAGAAGGCAATGAAATTCAGATTGACGGCGAGCAGGATAAGCTCGACCGACATGAGAATGACGATGACGTTCTTCCGGTTGAGGAAGATGCCGAAGACGCCGATCGTGAACAGGATCGCCGAGACGGTGAGATAATGTGAAATTCCTACAGTCATGGCTTTTTAGATACCCTTGCCCGTTTCGACCTTCTTGATCTCGATTGCGGTTTCCGGCGTGCGGGCAACCTGGGTCGAGATATCCTGGCGGCGAACGCCCGGCTTGTGGCGCAATGTCAGAACGATGGCGCCGATCATCGCAACCAGCAGAACCAGACCGGCCAGCTGGAAGAAATAGACATAGTTCGTATAAAGCACGTCGCCGAGGGCCGCTGTGTTATGGCGCTCAGCGACCGGCGGAATCGGAACGGCTGGCGACTGTGCAAGCTCAGGAGAAAATGCCGTGCCGCCGAGGACGATAACGAGTTCGGCCGCAAGGATGAGCCCCACCATTGCCCCGATCGGTGCATATTGCAGCGCGCCCCGCTTCAAATCGGCAAAATCCACATCCAGCATCATCACGACGAAGAGGAAGAGAACCGCGACCGCGCCGACATAGACGACGATCAGGATCATCGCCAGGAACTCCGCCCCTGTCAGCAGGAAGAGACCCGCCGCATTGACGAATGCGAGGATCAGAAAGAGCACCGAATGCACCGGATTGCGCGCAGAAATGACCATGAAGGCTGACGCAACCGCCACGAAGGCGAAGAGGTAGAAGAAGATCGCCTCTATACCGTTCAGCATGTAAGACCCCGATCCTTGACCTGCGGAACCAGTCGTTGCTCGCTCCGCGTCTCAACAAAATTCAATTAGCTACTGTTTTTACTAGGATTTCGTCTTCCTAAACCCTAAGCCGCCTCCTGGCGGCTCAAGGAGCATTCCCGTTTCAATCTCTTATCGGTACGGCGAGTCCAGCGCGATGTTGCGCGCGATTTCGCGTTCCCAGCGGTCGCCGTTGGCGAGGAGCTTTTCCTTGTCGTAGTAAAGTTCTTCGCGCGTTTCCGTCGAGAATTCGAAATTCGGACCTTCGACGATGGCGTCTACGGGACAAGCTTCCTGGCAGAACCCGCAATAGATGCACTTAACCATATCGATGTCGTAGCGCACCGTGCGACGTGTGCCGTCGTTGCGGCGCGGACCGGCCTCAATGGTAATGGCCTGCGCCGGGCAGATCGCTTCGCAAAGCTTGCAAGCGATGCAGCGCTCTTCCCCGTTCGGATAGCGGCGCAATGCATGTTCGCCACGGAAACGGGGGGACAGCGGTCCCTTTTCGTAGGGATAGTTCAACGTCGTCTTCGGCTTGAAGAAATAGCGCATCGACAGGAAGAAAGCGCTGACGAATTCCTTCAAGAGAAGCGATTTTGCAGCTTGAGCGAGTGCCGACATATTATGCCCAGCCTCCGAGTTTCAGAACGAGTGCGGTGGCAACCACCATGAAGAGCGACAGCGGCAGGAAGACCTTCCAGCCCAGACGCATCAGCTGGTCGTAGCGGTAGCGTGGCACAAATGCCTTGACGATCGAGAAGCCGAAGAACACGAGGCACACCTTCAGCACGAACCAGACGACGCCCGGCACCCAGGTGAATGGCGCGAAGTCGAACGGAGGCAGCCAGCCACCGAGGAAAAGCACTGTCGTCAGTGCGCACATCAATACGATGGCGACATATTCACCAAGGAAGAACAGCAGGAACGGCGTCGAGGAATACTCGATCATGTGGCCTGCAACGAGCTCCGATTCAGCTTCCACCAGATCGAATGGCGGCCGGTTCGTTTCAGCCAGCGCCGAGATGAAGAACACGACGAACATCGGGAAGAGCGGCAGCCAGTGCCAGTCGAGGAACGAGTTCGGCAGGCCGACCATCGTGCCAAGGCCCGAATTCTGCGCAAGAACGATATCGGTCAGGTTCAACGAGCCGACGCAGAGCAGAACGGTGACAATGACAAAGCCGATCGAAACTTCGTAGGAAACCATCTGCGCAGCGGAACGAAGCGCGCCAAGGAACGGATATTTCGAGTTCGACGCCCAACCGCCCATGATCACGCCATAAACCTCCAGCGACGTAACCGCGAAGATGAACAGAATGCCGACATTGATATTCGCCATCGCCCAGCCTTCACTGACCGGGATGACCGCCCAGGCGGTAAGCGCCGTGATAGCCGAAACGAGCGGAGCCAGCAGGAAGACACCCTTGTTGGCGCCAGACGGAATGACCGGCTCCTTGAGGACGAACTTGCCAAGATCGGCAAAGGACTGGAACAACCCGAACGGTCCGACGACGTTCGGACCGCGGCGCAACTGAACGGCGGCCCAGATCTTGCGGTCGGCATAAAGGATATAGGCCACGAAGATCAGCAGGACGACGACGAGTGCGAGGCACTTTGCCAGGATGATCAGCACAGGCAGGATGTAATCGAAGAAGATGGGTTCCATGGTCACTCAGCTGCCTGTTTGATGCTGCCCTTGGCGAGCGCGGAGCACTCGGCCATGACGGCAGAGCTGCGCGCGATCGGATTGGTCAGGTAGAAGTCGTCGACGGAGGAAACGAAAGCGTCCTTGGCAAGCACGCCATTGAGCTTGGCAGCCTCTGCAACGCCCGCGATATCGGCAGGCGCAACCTGATCGATTGCCGCCAGATGCGGGAATTCACCGTAGAGCCTGGCGCGAAGCTGCGCGAGCGAGTCGAATGGCAGCTTGTGGCCCAGGACGTCCGAAAGCGCGCGGATGATAGCCCAGTCTTCCTTGGCATCTCCCGGTGCAAAAACCGCACGATTGGTCATCTGCACACGGCCCTCCGTGTTTACGTAGGTCGCAGATTTTTCCGTGTAGGCGGAAGCTGGCAGAATGACATCGGCGCGATGCGCACCGGCATCGCCATGCGTGCCCATATAGATGGTGAAGGCATTGCCGATCTTCGCCGTTTCGATCTCGTCGGCACCGGCCAGGAAGAGCACGTCGAGCGCCCCCATCATCTCGGCAACCTTGCGACCGCCCTCGCCCGGCACGAAGCCGATGTCGAGCGCACCGACACGCGAAGCAGCAGTATGAAGGACGGCAAAGCCATTCCACTCGGCCGAAACAGCGCCGACATCCGAAGCCAGTTTGGCAGCAGCACCCAGTACCGCGCTACCATCGCCCCGCGACAGCGCGCCCTGGCCGACAATAATCATGGGGCGCTGGGCATTCTTCAGCGTGTCGAGGAAGCCGATTCTGCCCGATGCAAGATCGGCCAGCGTATCGGTGCCTGCGCCAAGCAGCTCGTAATCGTAACGCAGATCGCCCATCTGGCCGATAACGCCGACCGGAAGGCCGCCCTGGCGCCACCGCTTGCGAATGCGCGCATTCAGTACCGAAGCCTCGAAGCGCGGGTTCGCGCCGATGATCAGCACGGCGTCGGCGTTTTCGATCCCCTCGATGGTCGGGTTGAAAATGTAGCTGGCACGACCAAGAGCCGGATCGAGCGCAGCGCCATCCTGGCGGCAATCGATATTGGCTGAGCCGAGCGAAGCCATGAGAAGCTTCAGCGCATAAAGCTCTTCCACGGCAGCGAGGTCGCCGGCAATGGCACCGATCCTGTCGCCGCTCGTCCTGGCAACTGCCTCCTTGATGGCAGCGAAGGCTTCGCCCCAGCTTGCGGGACGCAACTTGCCGTCGCGACGCACGTAAGGGCGATCAAGGCGCTGCGTACGCAAACCGTCCCAGATAAAGCGGCTCTTGTCGGAAATCCACTCTTCATTAACCTGCTCGTTGACGCGCGGCAGGATGCGCATCACTTCGCGACCACGGCTGTCGACGCGAATGGCCGAGCCAACCGCGTCCATCACGTCGATGGATTCGGTTTTGGTCAACTCCCACGGACGCGCCTGGAAGGCATAAGGCTTGGAGGTCAGCGCACCGACCGGACAAAGATCGATCACGTTGCCCTGCAGCTCGGACGTCATCGCATGTTCGAGATAGGTGGTGATCTCGGCATCTTCGCCGCGACCGATCAGCCCCAGCTCGGAAATGCCCGCAACTTCGGTCGTAAAGCGGACGCAGCGCGTGCAGTGGATGCAGCGCGTCATGATCGTCTTGACGAGCGGGCCGATATACTTGTCTTCGACTGCCCGCTTGTTCTCGGCATAGCGCGAGGAGTCCACGCCGAAGGCCATGGCCTGATCCTGTAGATCGCACTCGCCACCCTGATCGCAGATCGGGCAATCGAGCGGATGATTGATCAGCAGGAATTCCATCACGCCTTCGCGGGCCTTCTTGACCATGGGCGTATTGGTGAAGATCTCGGGGCTTTCGCCGTTCGGGCCGGGACGCAGGTCGCGTACGCCCATGGCGCATGAGGCCGCCGGCTTCGGTGGTCCACCCTTCACCTCGACGAGGCACATGCGGCAGTTGCCGGCGATCGACAAACGCTCATGGAAACAAAAGCGCGGCACTTCCGCGCCGGCTGCTTCCGCAGCCTGCAGCAGCGTGTAGTGATCGGGAACTTCGATCTCTTTGCCGTCTACCTTGATATTTGCCATTCTCTAGCTCCCGGCGTTTGCCGCCGCTCTCAAAATTCCAACCCGACCGTTACTCTGCCGCGACCATGACAGGTTCCGCGCGATGGGAATTGCGCGTGAACTCGTCGATGCGACGTTCGATTTCCGGACGGAAATTGCGGATAAGACCCTGGATCGGCCACGCGGCCGCGTCACCCAGCGCACAGATCGTGTGCCCTTCGACCTGCTTGGTCACATCGAGCAGCATATCGATTTCGCGTTTGTGCGCTTCGCCGCGCACCAGACGCTCCATCACCCGCCACATCCAACCCGTGCCTTCGCGACATGGCGTACACTGACCGCAGCTTTCATGCTTGAAGAAGTAGGCAAGGCGCGCGATCGCCTTCACGACGTCGGTGGACTTGTCCATAACGATGACGCCACCGGTACCGAAGGAGGACTTCTTCTCGCGAAGACCGTCAAAGTCCATCTGGCAGTCGATAATGTCTTCCGCCTTCACGATCGGACACGAAGCACCGCCGGGAATGACGGCAAGCAGATTGTCCCATCCGCCACGGATACCGCCGGCGTGCTTTTCGATCAATTCGCGGAAGGTGATGCCGAGGCTTTCTTCCACGGTGCACGGCGTGTTGACGTGGCCGGAGATCATGAACAGCTTGGTGCCGACGTTGTTCGGACGACCGAATGACGAGAACCATGACGCGCCACGGCGCAGAATGGTTGGCGCAACGGCGATCGACTCGACGTTGTTCACCGTCGTCGGGCAGCCATAGAGCCCCATATTGGCCGGAAATGGCGGCTTGAGGCGCGGTTGGCCCTTCTTGCCTTCCAGGCTTTCGAGCAGAGCGGTTTCCTCGCCGCAAATATAGGCACCGGCGCCGTGATGAACGAAAACGTCCATGTCCCAGCCCGTCTTGTTATCCTTGCCGAGAAGCCCTGCATCATAACATTCGTCGATCGCGGCCTGCAGCGCCTCGCGTTCACGCACAAACTCGCCGCGCACATAGATATAGGCGGTGTGCGCGCCCATGGCGCAGCCGGCGACCACGCAGCCTTCAATCAGCGTATGCGGGTCGTGACGCAGAATTTCGCGGTCTTTGCAGGTGCCCGGTTCCGATTCGTCGGCATTGACGACGAGGTAATGCGGGCGCTCTCCCACTTCCTTGGGCATGAAGGACCACTTGAGGCCTGTCGGAAAGCCAGCGCCGCCACGACCACGCAGGCCGGATGCCTTCATCTCATTGATGATCCAGTCGCGACCCTTGGAAATGATATCGCGGGTATTGTCCCAATGGCCACGCGACATGGCGCCCTTAAGGCTCTTGTCAAACAGGCCGTAAATATTGGTAAAGATGCGGTCTTTATCTTGCAGCATCACTCACCCCTTAAACCGGCTTCTTGCCGAAAACACGGACATATTCCTCGACGCCGCCGCGCGCGAGAGCGCCTGCCTGCGCGATCCAGTTGTCACGCGCGATGCGTCCGTGGAAGCGCAGATAATTGTCCACCCAGGCGCACTCGGCCTCGCTCCATTCCGCAACTTGCGCGAAAGTGTAGATGCCGATGGAATGCAAAATCGTCTCGATCTTCGGACCGACGCCGGAGATCAGCTTGAGATCGTCTACGGTTTCGGGTTTGGCGATAGCGGTCGGGCGATCGGGATGGTCGAGTACGGTCTTTTCGCCTTCGCGAAGCGAACCGGCGCGTGCGCCTTCGACCGCAACGCCCTTGCCTTCCTTGTCGGCTTTCTCGCCAGCCGGCTCCTTGCGCTGGCGCGCAACGGTTTCGGCCTCGGTTGCCGTTTTATTGGCTTCGATCTCGTTTTCCTTCGGCGCTGCAACGCTTGCTGCCTTCTCGCCAGCCGTGCTTGTCTTTACTGGCGAAGGAGACTTGATGGCGGGATCGGTTTCAGCGGCATCCGTCTTCGGACGCGCAGCCTCGGAAGGCGGTGTCACGCCATTACCCTGATCTGCGGCAGGCGCAGGATTACGGCGCGCGACAGAGCCAGTCACGACGCTTTCGTCGGTCAGCGATGTAAGGCCGCCTTCCGGCTCGGAATTGGCACGGTCATTCTGCGGGCCGACCGGCACTTCCGCCGTCTTGCCTGCCTCGAACATGTCGATCATCTGCTCCAGACGTTCCGGCGTCAGATCCTCGTAGGTGTCCTTGAAGACCATGACCATCGGCGCGTTGACGCAAGCACCGAGGCATTCGACTTCTTCCCAGGACAGCGTGCCGTCGGCATTGGTCTCGAACTGCTCGGTATGGATGCGGCGCTTGCACACTTCCATCAAAGCTTCCGAGCCACGCAACATGCAGGGCGTCGTGCCGCAAACCTGGATATGCGCGTGGCGCCCCACCGGCTTCAGCTGAAACTGCGTATAGAAGGTCGCGACTTCGAGCACACGAATATAAGGCATGCGAAGCAGGTCCGCGACATATTCGATAGCGGCCTTGGTGACCCAACCATCCTGTTCCTGTGCACGCATCAGAAGCGGAATGACCGCCGATTGCTGGCGACCTTCCGGGTATTTTCTGATGGTGGCTTCCGCCCAGACCTTGTTCTCCTCGGAGAATGCAAAGATCGCGGGTTGGACGGCATTATCTGCTAGACGGCGGACGGACATTATCGATCGACCTCTCCGAAGACGATGTCGAGAGAACCAAGAACGGCAGAAACGTCTGCCAGCAGATGGCCTCGGCACATGAAATCCATGGCGCTCAGATGGGCAAAGCCCGGAGCGCGCAGCTTGCAGCGATACGGCTTGTTAGTGCCGTCGGACACGAGATAGACGCCGAATTCGCCCTTTGGCGCTTCCACCGCCGCATACACTTCACCGGCAGGGACGTGATAGCCCTCGGTGTAAAGCTTGAAATGGTGGATAAGCGCTTCCATCGAACGCTTCATTGCCTGTCGCTTCGGCGGAACGATCTTGCCATCGACATTGGAAACCGGGCCACGGTTCTTGTCCTGCATCAACAGGTTGACGCACTGACGAATGATCGAGGCCGACTGGCGCATCTCTTCCATGCGGATGAGATAGCGGTCGTAGCAGTCGCCGTTCTTGCCGATCGGCACGTCGAATTCCATTTCCTCATAGCACTCATAGGGCTGCGACTTGCGCAAATCCCACGCCGCACCGGAGCCGCGAACCATGACGCCGGAGAAGCCGAGCGCCCATGCGTCTTCCAGTGAAACTACGCCAATATCGACGTTACGCTGCTTGAAGATGCGGTTGGGCGTCAGGAGATCATCGAGATCCTGCACAATCTGCAGGAACGGATCGATCCACTTGCCGATATCCTCAACCAGCTGATCGGGAAGATCCTGGTGAACGCCGCCAGGGCGAAAATATGCAGCATGCATGCGCGAACCCGAGGCGCGCTCATAAAAAACCATGAGCTTTTCGCGTTCTTCGAAGCCCCATAGCGGCGGCGTCAACGCGCCGACATCCATGGCCTGCGTCGTCACATTCAGAATGTGCGACATGATGCGGCTTATTTCGGAGTAGAGTACGCGGATGAGCTGGCCGCGACGCGGCACTTCGATGCCGAGCAAACGTTCGACGCCGAGAGCGAACGCATGCTCCTGGTTCATCGGCGCGCAATAGTCGAGGCGATCGAGATAGGGAACCGCCTGAAGATAAGTCTTGTTCTCGATCAGCTTTTCGGTGCCGCGATGCAGCAGGCCGATATGCGGATCGACGCGTTCGCATACTTCGCCGTCCAGCTCCAGCACAAGGCGCAGCACGCCGTGGGCGGCAGGGTGCTGCGGGCCAAAGTTGATATTGAAATTTCGAACATTGTGTTCGGTCATTCCGGTGCTCCCTCGGACGAGAACATGGCCATCACCTCGGCAGCGGTCAGTTTCTGCGTCGGATTGGCGAAATCATAATTGGCAGGCTTGCTGTCTATGAAGATTTCAGTGGTAAAATCGAAAGCTGCCGGATCTTCGAAAGCCTGTGCGGATACGGAGTAGAAGCCGAGCTGCTCCGAACGCCACATGAAGGACGAGCCGCAAGTCTTGCAGAAACAGCGCTCGCCATGTTCGGAGGAAGCGTAAACGCCAAGCGCGCTTTCATCCTCGATCTGCACGTCGGAGCAGCTTACGCCCATGAATACACCACCCGTCCAGCGACGACACATGGAGCAATGGCAAACATCCATGTGACCTTGCGCGGTCGCAGTGAATTTTACAGCGCCGCAAAGACATGCACCTTTTGCTTCGAAACCGGCGTCACTCATGCTTGCGCCTTCTCATCGCCGGGAAGAACGTAATCCGTCCCTTCCCAAGGAGACGTGAAATCGAAATTGCGAAACTCCTGGCGCAGGGAAACCGGCTCGTAGACAACGCGCTTGATTTCATCGTCGTAGCGCACTTCAACAAAGCCCGTCAGCGGGAAATCCTTGCGCAGCGGATGACCTTCGAAACCATAGTCGGTCAGGATGCGACGCAAATCCGGGTGGCCGGAGAAAAGAATGCCGTAGAGATCATACGCCTCGCGCTCGAACCAGTTGGCACCTGGATAGACGCCTGTTGCCGAAGGAACGGCAGTGTCCTCGTCAACCATCACGCGGACGCGGATACGCAGGTTCTGACGCGGCGAAAGAAGGTGATGCACCAGATCGAAACGACGCTCGCGGGCCGGATAATCCGCGCCGCTGGCATCAATATAGGAGACGAACTGGCACTGCACGTCGTTCTTCAGGAACTCCAGCGTCGCAATCAGATCGACCGGGGCAACGGTGATGGAAAGTTCGCCGAAAGCCATAACGCTTTCTTCGATTCTGGCGCCCAGTTTCTCATCCAGATAGGCCTGCAGCTCTTTCAAGGATTCGCTCATGCCTTAGCCCTCAGCGCTCGATCGTACCGGTGCGGCGGATCTTCTTCTGCAGCATGAGAATGCCATAGAGAAGCGCCTCGGCGGAGGGCGGGCAGCCTGGAACATAAATGTCGACAGGAACCACGCGATCGCAGCCGCGCACGACCGAATAAGAATAGTGATAATAGCCGCCGCCGTTGGCGCAGGAACCCATCGAGATGACGTAGCGCGGCTCAGGCATCTGGTCATAGACCTTGCGCAGAGCGGGCGCCATCTTGTTGGTCAGTGTGCCGGCGACGATCATGACGTCGGACTGGCGCGGTGATGCGCGGGGCGCAACGCCGAAACGTTCGGAATCATAGCGCGGCATGGAGGTATGGATCATCTCCACGGCGCAGCATGCAAGACCGAATGTCATGAACATGAGTGAACCGGAACGCGCCCACGTGATCAGCGCTTCCGAAGAGGTCAGGATGAAGCCCTTGTCGGAAAGCTCGTCATTGATCGAACCGAAGAAGGCGTCGTCGGAACCAACCGGCTTGCCGGTGTTCGGATCGATGATGCCCTTTGGCTGCGGTGCAACGAGCGTCTGGTTGTTGCTGGTCAATCCCATTCCAGCGCTCCCTTCTTCCATTCATAGATGAAGCCGATGGTCAGAACGCCGAGGAAGATCATCATCGACGCGAAGCCGAACCAGCCGATATCGCCAAATACGACCGCCCATGGGAAGAGGAATGCGACTTCCAGATCGAAGATGATGAAGAGGATCGATACAAGATAGAAGCGCACGTCAAATTTCATGCGCGCGTCGTCGAACGCGTTAAAGCCGCACTCATAAGCAGAGAGCTTCTCCGGGTCTGGATTGCGGTAGGCAATGATGAAGGGCGCGATCGTGAGCGAAAGGCCTACAAGTACCGCAACGCCAAGAAAAACGACGATGGGCAGATAAGACGTAAGAAGTTCGTCCATGGTCCGACTTTCCATGTAGCTGGCATTTGGAGCGACTTTAGCGCGGGAACCTTGGGTAAATCGCTAATGATTATACCAGTGGACCCATAGCTATAGTGTCCAGTTGCATCGCGGCGACGGTTAGCGCAGCGCGACCGCGGACGCAAGCCCGCAGTCGAAGAAAGTCGGCCAAAAAAAGACGGTACGAAGACGAATTGGCGCAAACGCTCAACTTCGTGCTGTTAACATATTTCGTTTATTAAAGGTGATAATTATAGTCAAGTTTTATTTGTTCGAATGGGCGAGTTTCGAGAATGCTCCCCGCACATACGATTCTTGAGGAAAACAAAAGTCGCTACAGGGGACGTTTATCTGGCCGCTTGCGCCGGTTTCAGCAAGCAGGCAAAGAGTCGCACGGCACCTACCGACTCGGAGAAGATTTTGAGCAATCCGCCAGCAATCGAAGCCCATACCGAGCGCCACTCCATTCTCGAAGACGCAATGGCGTTGATAATGGGAACGCTTCTGGTTTCACTCGGCATGCTGCTTTATACAAAGTCCATGCTGCTCGTTGGCAGCACTGCTGGCATCGCCCTGCTCCTGCAATATATTAGCGGCTACTCCTTTGGACTCGTCTTCTTTATAATCAACCTGCCGTTTTATCTTCTTGCCTGGAAGCGACTCGGCTGGAAGTTCACGCTGCGTACCTTCATCGCCGTCGGACTTGTGTCCATCTTCTCTCGCCTGAACGGCGACTGGATCGACTTTTCTCATCTGTCACCGCTTTATGCGGCGATCATTGGCGGAATGCTTTCCGGCGTTGGCCTGCTCATTCTGTTCCGCCATCGCACCGGACTCGGCGGCATAAACATTCTGGCGATCTATCTTCAGGAGAATTTCGGCATTCGAGCGGGATTTTTCCAGCTGGGGCTGGATCTGGCAATTCTGGTCGCTTCCTTGTTTGTGCTATCGCCGGAAGGCATTCTTCTATCGATCATTGGCGCGACGATCCTGAACGTCATTCTTGCCGTCAACCACAAGCCGGGCCGCTATCACGGCTTCAGCTGAGTTTCTCCTGGCTGAGAAGCCATCTCGGGCCGCAGGTTGCGCGGGTCGCAGTTGAGTTTGTAACAAAGGCCAGTGGACGCAAACTCAAGCGTCACCACCCCTTTGAAATCATAGGAAACCACGTCTTTAAGAAGCCGGGACCCAAAACCGATCCGTTTTGGTGGGGAAATGATCGGACCGCCCTGTTCGAGCCAGTGGAACTGGAACGTTTCCCCGGTCGTCCACTCGATCCGGACTTTTCCCGTCTCGACCGACAAGGCGCCATATTTCAGCGCATTGGTCGCGAGTTCATTCACCGCCATACCCAGCGAGAGAGCCTGGCGCTCACCCAGATGCAGTGCTGGCCCGGACAATGTAACGCGAGAGCCATCGCCTATATGCAGTGCGAGCGCACTCTCCACGACGTCGCGAACGGGTGCATCGCCCTTGCTTCCGCCGGTCAGCAGTGAATGCGTCTGCGCAAGGGTCTGCAATCTTTGCGAAAGCAGGCGGCGCGCTGTAGGCATGTCGGGCGCCGTGCGCAAGGTCTGACTGGCGATGGATTGTACGATAGTCAGCGTGTTCTTGATCCGATGCGCGAGTTCCGTGTTGACGATCGCAGAACGTCGATTAGCTTCGATCTTTCCTGTCGTCTCGATCACTGTGTTCATGAAGCCCAAAACATCACCCTGCTCATCGTGAATCGGACTATAGGAAAAAGTGAAATAGGCCTGCTCTTCGTAGCCGAACCGATTGATGACCATGGGGAAGTCTTCGACAAACGTCCCCTCGCCCGCGTAGGCACGGTCGGCGATCTCGCCCAGATCGTCCCATGCTTCGGCCCACACATCCGAGAATGAAGCGCCCAGCGTGTTCTCTTTCGCGCCGAGGATCGGGCGGAAGGCATCATTATAGAGCGTTGTCATGTTTTCGCCCCAGACGATCGCCTTCGGAAAGGGCGAACGCAGCATCATGCCAGCCGTAATCAGAAGCGTTTTCGGCCAGGTATCTATCGGTCCAAGCGGGTGTGCCGCCCAGTCGAAAGCGATGATCTGCCGGGCCATCTCACTCGTAGGTGCAAAAAACGGCCAACCAGCCTTCATAATATTTTGACTTTCAACGACGCCACGCCCTTTTTTAGGTAGAATATGCAGGATAACGACGCAATGAAGAACGTAAAGGGTAGCCGGTCAATCTGCCACATCGCGGACCCGGACTTTTGTACGCTAGAAACCCTTCGTAACGACGACGATGAAATGGAGCAGCTGTGTGGCCGCTTATCAGAAATCCGACCTTTTCTCTGACAAGAACCGTAATAATCCCCATATGGGCTTTGCGGCAATCGTAGGCAGCTTTCTTGCTGCCTTCACCATTGCGGTTCTGGCCTGGCTCTTCTTCAATCTGCCAAGCCATGAGCGTTTTGATTCGGCCTTCCATCTTGTCGACGATGAAGGCCGCCCCTTCACTGAGGAAAATCTGAAAGGCGCGCCTGCCATCATGTCCTTCGGCTACACGCGCTGCCCGGAGGTCTGCCCGACCACGCTTTACGAGATGGCCGGATGGATGGAAGCTCTTGGCGAGGATGGCAGCAATTTGAATGCCTATTTCTTCACCGTCGATCCGGAGCGCGACGATGTGAAGACGGTAAATGCCTATGCAAACGCGTTTTCAGATCGCATCACCGGCGTTACGGGCGAACTGCCGGAAATGCGCAAGATGATAGATGGATGGAAACTCTATGCGCGGAAAGTGCCAAACGGCAATGGCGGTTATTCGATGGCGCACAGCATGGATGTTCTTCTGGTGGGCTCGGATGGCCGTCTGAAAGGGCTTATCCCTTATGGCACCAGCAACGACGTCGCAGTCCAAAAGGTTCGTCAGCTTCTCGTTGATGGGGAACGCAGAAGCGAAGGTTGATCTTTCGAATACGGAAACAGCGGTAAACCTTTAATTTACCGCTGTTTTTTGTTCATTTCGATAGCACCGTTCTGCGGGTCATGACATCGATGACGAGAATAATGATCAGCGAAAGCCCGACCAGAGGAAACAGGATCCCGCCAATAATCAGGATCGCCACGACACCATGCAAGATACGTGGATCGGATGGCATGGGCGGCACACCCATCCGTCCGCTCGGGCGCCGCTTCCACCACATGACGCCCGCCGACACCGAGAGCAGGATGATTCCGAGGCAGAAGATCGCCAGGATGATCTGGTTTGTAAGTCCGAATTCCTGGCCTAGGTGAACATTGATGCCGAATTCGAGCGCCCTCCCCATCGGGCCGTAATCGGCATAAGAGGCATCGAGCAATGGCTCTCCGGTATATTGATCGAGATGCACGACGCGCTGCTGGCTCAGATCGTCCGGATACACCGAGCCGCTATAGACGCCGGTCGGGCCGTTCGGCAAGACGATGGCGAAGCCCGGATGCAACCCGAGAGTCTCGAATTTTTCAACCACGCGGTCAATGCCGACGGCATCCACGCCAGCCGCTTCGACAATCGTGGTGCTTTCATGCCCTCCATGGCCTGCATGCGGATCTTGGGCGATGTGTCCATCATGACCGGCATGGGCCGAGCGCGGGATTTGCGCCTGTTCCATTGACCATGCCGTGAGACCATTTTCGGACAGCTTACGATCCGACATCGGCACCTCCACGCGGACGCCCGCGGGATAGCCGAAATTATTCCCGTTTGCCCATTCATTGATCTTCCCGCCCCAGACGTTCGACCAGGGCATGCCTGTAATGGCCAGAAAGACGATGACACCGCCCACGACGACGCCCGTCACGGCGTGCGTGTCGCGCCAGAAGATGCGCTGGCGCGGCTTGCCGCGCACGCTTAGCACACCGCCATTCCTTCCCCTTGGCCACCAGAGATAGAGGCCGGTCGCCACCAGAAGGATAGACCAGCCCGCTGCAATCTCGATCAATGCGCGGGCATAGGGACCGAAAAATTTCAGGCTGTGCAAGTAACGCACAACCCACATGACAGTGCCGCGATCAGGCAATGTGCCAAGTGCTTTGCCTGTATAGGGATTGACATAAACGGCCTGCCGCGCCCCACCCGCATCGACGATGGTGACTTCCGCAGAACGGGTTCTGTCCGGCGGGGTGGTGAATTTTACCGCCGCGCCAGGTACCAGGGCCGTTGCGGCGTCAATTATCTGCGAAGGTGCGACAGTCGCCGCTCCCTGCTCCACGACGAAAAGATCGGAGTGCACAGCGCGATCGATCTCATCCTTGAAGAGATAAAGGCCGCCGGTAAGGGACAATGAAACGAGAAAGGGCAGAACCAAAAGCCCGGCATAGAAATGCCAGCGCCAGACAGCGCGATAAAGATCGGCTGCCCTTTGCCCGGCATTTACCCGCTCTCCCGGAAGCAGAACTGCCTCGTCAGTCATGTTTATGCCCGTCTTCGTGCGAGTGATGCGCGCCGTGAGAATGCTCACCGTGACTGGAATGGTCCTGTGCTGGCGCACGTCCGCCCGCTGGACCGACCGCAAGTTCGACCTGCACGCTACCCGCCTTCTCGAAAACCAGGGTCAGCGGCACGCGCGTATCCTTCTCCAACGGCGCGTTCAATTCCTGCAGCATCAGATGATAACCGCCAGTGTCGAGCTTCACCGTCTGACCTGCCGGAATGGCCACGCCGCCATCGAGCTGACGCATCTGCATGACGCCGCCATCCATCTTCATTTCGTGGATTTCGACCTTCTTTGCGACGGGTGTCGTGCCGCCGACGAGACGGTCGTCTTCCGTGCCATTATTGGTTATCGTGAGATAGCCGCCCCCTACGACAGCGCCCGGAAGCGTAGCCCGGCTCCAGGGATGGCCGATTTCAAGATTACCGACCTTGTATTCGTGAGCCGCCGCAGCCGATGCAACGAGCGAAAGAAGAAGAGCGGCAGTGCCTGCAAACTTGCGCATGGAAATAGTCCTGTTCTGGCAAGAGAAATTGCATCGCGACGCACTGGCCTCAGGGCAAGCGCGTTCATTGCGATAGCGAGTGGAGAAATAAAATCAGGAGAAGGCTGGCGGTGCGCGCGCATCCGGCACTTGCGCGGTCCAGGTGGTCGGGCATGCGGCAGCCCCCCGCATATCCAGCGAAACGCGAATTTCCGTAAAATTCCGGGCCAGAACGGGCGCGGCAGCACCGTTTCCCATCACCTTGCCGCCCGCGGACTGGCACGCGATCGCGCAGCAATCATGCTTGAGCGGATCGGGCGCGCCTGGCTCGCTATTGTCGACCACACCAAGATGCGTACAGATGACCGACCCGCCGGTGGCATCGCCCATAACGCTCGCGGCCTGGGCGTAATTGCCGATCAAGCCTTGCAGCACGAGCAGATAAGCAACCAGCCCCAGCATGGGCCAGGCAAGCAACCTGTCTCTCGAAAATGCGCGCATCGCTTTCATGACAAGAAGCGATGGCACAGCGAGCACGAAAAGTCACTGCGACATGGTGGAAGTTTCGCGCGCCGCTTCGCAGTCAATATCAAGGTGACGGGGCCAAGAAGCGCGCACCGGCAAGCAGATGCGAATGCGGCTTAGTCGCAGCGCATCTTGTCGTCCCAGTGGCGCCGGCAAAGCGATACATATTTTTCATTGCCGCCCACTTCGATCTGAGCGCCTTCCCGTATGACATTGCCCGCTTCATCGACTCGGACGACCATTGTCGCCTTGCGTCCGCAAAAACAGATAGTTCTGATTTCGCGCAGTTCGTCGGCCAAGGCCAAGAGCTCGAGCGAACCGGGAAACAGCTTGCCTTGAAAATCGGTTCGCAAGCCATAGGCCATCACCGGAATGCCGTTTCTGTCTGAAACGCGCGCCAACTGCCACACCTGCCGGGCAGACAGAAACTGCGCCTCATCAATGAAAACGCAGGCAATCGGCTCAACCGCATGCATTTCGGAGATGATCGAGAACAGATCGTCCCCCTCCGCAAATGGAATCGCCTCGGAAGAAAGGCCGATCCGGGAGGAAACGCGTCCCTTCCCGGCCCGGTCGTCCAGCGCTGCGATAAAGATCACCGTGCGCATACCGCGTTCGCGGTAATTATAGGATGCCTGCAGGAGCAGTGTCGACTTGCCGGCATTCATCGTTGCGTAATGGAAATAGAGCTTGGCCATGAAAGGCGTTGTCGCCGCACAGATGCTCGGAAGAAAGCACGCGCGACAGATAATCACAGGATTTTACGCAAGGACAAAACTGCCGATGATGGATACTTGTTCCGGAAACGGCATCTGGTGACATACATGGGAAAATGGTGGGCGATGAGAGACTCGAACTCCCGACATCCTCGGTGTAAACGAGGCGCTCTACCAACTGAGCTAATCGCCCGAAAAGCCAGTGTGCCGCGTCTCTAAGCGATTTGATTTGCCCACGCAAGGGCCCTTTCATCAAATCGTCGCATAAAGTTTGTGAATTTCTGCTCTTCATGTTGGCTTGGCGGTGCGGGAGCAAAAATTTCCCCAGCGACGTTATGAAATCGGCAAAAGGCAGTTGACTTGAAAATGCCCGCCCCGTATACGCCCATTCATCGAAGCGAAACGACCTGCTTCGGTCCAATGCGCGGGTGTAGCTCAGTTGGTTAGAGTACCGGCCTGTCACGCCGGGGGTCGCGGGTTCGAGCCCCGTCACTCGCGCCATTTTCTCCTTTTTATACATGTTGCGAATCAGGCCGCCCGCTTAAGCGCGCGCTCGAAGCATGATGCGAAGAAGCCGTCATATCTCCCTGAAATTTCGTAAGATTCCCGGCCGCCTCTTTTAACAAATTTGTCGAAAAGAATCGCCGCTAAATGAAAAAGCCGCGTTGACACGGCTCTATCCTCCCCGTATATCGCCGCTCACCGAAGCGAAACGACCTGCTTCGGTCCAATGCGCGGGTGTAGCTCAGTTGGTTAGAGTACCGGCCTGTCACGCCGGGGGTCGCGGGTTCGAGCCCCGTCACTCGCGCCACTTTCTTTTCCAGATCATCTGTTATTCGAGAGTGGCGCGCCTCGCATGAAGATGCGCCATTATCACCTCTGTTTCCACATACCGGATGCCCGGGCCTGTCTTGCCCGAACGCATGGAGCTAACTATGTCAAAAAATCCGCTCGAACATCTCACCCAGCTTGGCGGTGCAAACATTGTTGCGGCATCGCCTGAAGAAGCCGTACTGGAGCGCGTGCCCAATCCGCAGGCCGATACGGATTATGTCGCGCGTTTTACGGCACCGGAATTCACCTCGCTCTGCCCTGTTACCGGTCAACCGGACTTCGCCCATCTTGTAATCGACTACGTTCCCGGCGAATGGCTGGTCGAATCAAAGTCGCTCAAGCTTTATTTGACCTCGTTTCGCAATCATGGTGCGTTTCATGAAGATTGCACCGTGTCGATCGGCCGTCGCCTGGTCGAGCTTCTGGAACCGCGCTGGTTGCGCATTGGCGGCTACTGGTATCCCCGCGGCGGCATTCCTATCGATGTTTTCTGGCAGACAGGCAAGGCACCGGAGCACATCTGGTTGCCGGAGACGGGCGTGCCCGGATATCGCGGACGCGGCTGATCAGGATGCATAACCGGGGCGTTACTTTCGCATGATCACCCAGACTGCATGGATGATACCTGGAATATAACCAAGCAGCGTCAGCAGGATGTTCAGCCAGAAATGCAGGCCTATCCCGACTTGCAGGAACACGCCGAGCGGAGGCAGCAGGATGGCGATAAGAATGCGAAGAACGTCCATGATATGATCTCGCAGCAAGGGCTTCGGAGTACGAAACAACCGCCGCCCAGCTGGGTTGCGTTGCCTTGAGGCAACGCAACTTTCTTTCGTAATTGAACGATTCAGCATTATTTTGCGGGAAATCGCGCGTCATTGTAATGACAGCTCCCGTCAATTTCTGTATTGGCGGGCTGTCATGGGCGCAAATGCCCTGTCCGGTTGCGGGAGAGAGCAGAGAAATCTGCCGCCGAAGGGGAAAACGCCCGAAATCTCTCAGGCAAATGAACCGTCGCCGGAAACGACAACTCTGGAAAGTCGGCCAGCATCCAAACTGGCCGCGCCGAAGGTGTAAGCGTCTGTATTCTGCATACGCAAGTCTCTCAGGCTTCAGACAGAGGGGCACGAACAGGCCAAACGCGACAAGCGGCTGGTCAGCGTGCACTCGTATCGAAGGCTGATGGAGACATGGGCGAAAACACTGCGCTGAAGGCGCTTCCCCTCAAGGATCTACACATCGCGGCAGGCGCAAAGTTTGGTGGCTTCGCCGGATGGGACATGCCGCTCACCTACCCGCTCGGCGTGATGAAGGAACATTTGCACACGCGTGAAAAGGCTGGCCTCTTCGACATTTCGCATATGAAGCTCTTTACTATCGAGGGCAAGCAAGCGGTCGAATTTCTGAACCGCGCCTGCCCGCTCGACGCATCGAAGCTTGCGCCATCTCAGGCGAAATATACCTTCTTTCTCAACGAGCAGGCTGGAATCATCGACGATCTCATCGTCACGCGCCTGTCCGATTTGCGCTTCATGCTTGTGGCCAATGCCGGCAACGCAGAAGAAGACGAGGCGCATATGCGCACAATCGCCAAGGGCTTCGAAGTAACGGTTACACCGCTTGATCGCGTCTTTCTGGCCCTCCAGGGGCCGAGGGCCGCGGAGGTGGCAAAGCGTGTCGGGCTCGATATGGAAGGCCTTGTCTTCATGCAGGGCAAGGAAACGCAGAAAGGCTGGTTCGTCAGCCGTTCGGGCTATACGGGCGAGGACGGGTTCGAAATCGGCCTGCCGCTCGATGATGCCCGCCCCTTCGCCGAAAAACTCCTGGCCGACGCCGATGTGGAATGGATCGGCTTGGCCGCCCGCGATTCGCTTCGTCTGGAAGCGGGGCTCTGTTTGCATGGCAATGACATCACGCCGGCGACCGACCCCGTCAACGCGACGCTTCTGTGGCCCATTCCAAAAGAGATCCGCGAGGGTGGTTCCTTCGTCGGCGCAGAGGCCTTCCGGATCATCCGCGAAAAGGGTGCGACGCAAAAGCGCGTCGGCCTTAAGGCCGACGGCCGCCAGCCAGTCCGTGGGGGAACAAGTCTCGTCACCGGAGACGGCGTGCATGCCGGCGCCATCACCTCGGGCGGCTTCGGCCCTTCCGCAGATCATCCTGTCGCCATGGGCATGATTGCCAAGGAATATGCCGATGGTGCCACGCCGCTCTTTGCCGATGTGCGCGGACGCCGCATCGCCATCTCCATCCATCCCCTTCCCTTCACTCCCCATCGCTATTTCAAAGGCTGATCCCCATGAGCACGATCTACTACACCGCCGACCACGAATGGCTTTCCGTCGAAGGCGACGTCGCAACCGTCGGCATCACCAATTACGCGCAGGAACAGCTGGGCGATCTGGTCTTCGTCGAGCTTCCGGAAGTCGGCAAGACGTTCTCCAAGGGTGAAGCCGTCGTGGTCGTTGAATCTGTCAAGGCCGCATCAGACGTCTACGGTCCGGTCGATGGCGAAGTGACGGAAGTCAACGACGCATTGTCCTCCGACCCGGCGCTGGTCAACAACGCCGCGGAAAGCGACGGCTGGCTCTGGAAGATGAAGCTTGCCGACGTTTCCCAGCTTGGGGGCCTGATGGACAAGGCCGCCTACGACGCAACCATTGCATAAGGTTGAAATCTTATGACTGAGATGAGCATTCCCTTTTCGCGTCGTCATATCGGTGCTAGTGCCGATGACACACGCGCCATGCTGAAAGAACTCAGCCTTCCTTCCGTCGAGACGCTGATTTCGCAGGCCGTTCCGGCTTCCATCCGTCTCGATCGCGCACTCGATCTTCCTGCTGCCCTTTCCGAAGCCGAAGCGCTTCAGGAACTGTCGCAGAAGATGGCGCAGAATGTGCTGATGAAGAGCTTTATCGGCGCGGGCTACTACGGTGTGCACACGCCCCCCGTCATTCAGCGCAACATGTTCGAAAATCCCGCCTGGTACACCGCCTATACGCCCTATCAGGCAGAGATCAGCCAAGGTCGTCTGGAAATGCTTTTCCATTTCCAGACGCTGGTAAACGAGTTGACCGGGCTTCCTGTCGCCTCCGCTTCGCTGCTCGACGAAGGGACGGCTGTCGCCGAAGCCATGGGTATTGCCTGTCGCCATCACCGCATGGGTCGTGCCGAAATCGTTTTCGCCGGCGAGCCACATGCGCAGACGCGCGATGTGGTCATCACCCGCGCGGAGCCGCTTGGCCTGGTCGAATCGACTGAAATTTCGGACAAGACGGCAGCACTCATCGTTTCCTGGCCTGACACGCATGGCGTTTATGGCGACCATGCAGAGGCTATCGCCAAGGCGAAGGAAGCTGGTGCCATCGTCATCTTTGCAGCCGATCCACTTGCGCTGACGATCTCCGATACGCCCGCCTCACTTGGTGCTGATATCGCCGTCGGCTCCATGCAGCGCTACGGCGTCCCGATGGGCTTTGGTGGCCCGCATGCAGCCTATTGCGCCGTTTCCGACAAGCTGACGCGCCTCATGCCGGGGCGTCTCGTCGGCCAGTCGGTGGATGCGCAGGGCCGCGTCGGCTACCGTCTGGCGCTCCAGACTCGTGAACAGCATATTCGCCGCGACAAGGCGACCTCCAACATCTGCACGGCGCAGGCCCTGCTTGCCAATATGGCGGCAGCCTATGCGATTTACCACGGCCCTGCGGGCCTGCAGATGATCGCCTCGCGTGTCCATGGCTTGGCATCGCGTTTTGCTGCCGGCTTGAAGGCTGCTGGCATCGAAATCGCATCCGACCGCTTTTTCGATACGGTTACCGCTACAGTTAAGGGCAAGTCGAACGCCCTGGCGGTCGAGGCGGAAAAGGACAACCGCCTCATTCGGGTGCTGGACGACAACCGCGTGGCCATCGCCTTTGACGAGACCTCCACGGAAGAAGACCTCGTTGCACTCGCCGCTCTGTTTGGCGCGCAGCCGGCTGAAAAGCCGGAACGCACAATTCCGGGTCGGATGCGCGACGAGAAATTCCTCACGCAGCCTGCCTTCCGCGAGAATCGCTCCGAAACGGAGATGATGCGCTTCCTGCGTCGTCTGGCAGACAAGGATCTCGCGCTGGATCGTGCGATGATCCCGCTCGGTTCCTGCACGATGAAGCTCAACGCCGCCGCAGAGATGATGCCGGTCAGCTGGGCGAATGTCGCGCATATGCATCCTTTCGCCCCGGCCGGCCACGCCAAGGGTTACGCCGCCATGACCGCGGATCTGGAAGCCTGGCTCTGCGAAATTACCGGCTTTGACGCGGTTTCCCTGCAGCCCAATGCCGGCAGCCAAGGCGAATATGCGGGATTGCTCGCAATCCGCGCCTATCACAAGCAGAACGGCGATGACCAGCGCACCGTCTGTCTCATTCCTGCCTCCGCACACGGCACCAATCCGGCGTCGGCCTCCATGGCCGGCATGGATATTGTCGTGGTGAAATGCCTCGAGGAAGGCGACGTCGACATTGAGGATCTGCAGGCCAAGGCCGAACAGTT
Source organism: Limoniibacter endophyticus (assembly GCF_014652835.1). Lineage (GTDB taxonomy): Bacteria > Pseudomonadota > Alphaproteobacteria > Rhizobiales > Rhizobiaceae > Limoniibacter > Limoniibacter endophyticus. The sequence goes on along the minus strand of NZ_BMZO01000001.1, from coordinate 14,692 downwards.
CTCCGACCGCATCGCCTGCCTGATGATCACCTATCCGTCCACGCATGGCGTGTTCGAGGAAGGCATCAGGGAGATTTGTGAGATCGTCCATTCGCATGGCGGTCAGGTCTATCTCGACGGCGCTAACCTGAATGCCATGGTCGGCCTTGCACGACCGGGCGACATCGGCGCCGATGTTTGCCACATGAACCTGCACAAGACCTTCTGCATCCCGCATGGTGGCGGAGGCCCCGGCATCGGGCCGATCGGCGTCGCAGCGCATCTTGCACCGTTCCTGCCCGGCCATGTGGTTCAAGGCACCAAGAACGCTGTTTCGGCGGCGCCATTCGGCTCGGCCTCAATCCTACCTATCACTTGGATGTATATTCGCATGATGGGCGGCAACGGGCTGAAGGCGGCAACGCAGGCTGCCATCCTCTCAGCCAATTACATCGCCGCGCGCCTCGAGAAGCATTATCCGATCCTCTTCAAGGGCAAGCGCGGCCGTGTCGCGCATGAGTGCATTCTCGATACGCGCGTCATGAAGGCTGAAACCGGCGTTACCGTCGAGGATATCGCCAAGCGCCTCATCGATTACGGTTTCCATGCACCGACCATGTCATTCCCGGTTCCGGGCACTCTGATGGTGGAGCCAACAGAATCAGAGCCGAAGCAGGAGCTTGACCGCTTCTGCGATGCGATGATCTCTATTGCCGAAGAAGCAGACAAAGTGGCCAAGGGTACCTGGCCGAAGGGTGACAACCCTCTGGTCAACGCCCCGCATACCTCCGCCGAAGTCATGTCGGACCACTGGCAGCACCCCTATTCCCGCGCGGATGCCGCTTTTCCGCTGGGCAAGGGCGAGTTTGCATCCAAATACTGGTCACCGGTCTCGCGCATCGACAATGTTGGCGGCGACCGCAACCTGATCTGCTCCTGCCCGCCGGTGGAAGCCCTGGCAAGCTGATTGCACTGATATGTAACCGTTACACAACGCCGGCCACCGTGGCCGGCGTTGTTCTTTTATCCGGCTGGCACAGCGGTATTTCATTTTTGCACGTCGCTATCGTCGCCAAACAGTTGCAAGCTGTGCGCCGAATCGTTGACGTCGACATTGCAATTCTCGGATAGTCTTCATGTTGGAAATCGCCGCGCTCATGCTGCCGTTCTTCGGCCTCATTGCCATTGGCTACATCGCAGCGCGCATCACCAGACAGCCGGTCGAAGCCCTTGGCTGGCTGAACACCTTCATCATCTACATCGCCCTACCGGCGCTTTTTTTCGACCTGATCATCAGCACACCGCTCGACCAACTCGTCAGGTTCGATTTCATTGGTCTCAGCCTGCTGGCAACCTATTGCATCTTCACGCTGATTTTCCTCACAGGGCTCTTCCTCCGGAAGGCATCGTTACGCGAGGCGGCGATTCAGGCATATGGCGGCAGCTATGGCAATATCGGCTACATGGGACCCGGCATTGCCATCGTAGCGCTTGGTGAGCAGGCCGTGGCGCCCGTGGCGCTGATCGTGTGCCTTGAAAACGCTGCGCATTTCATCACCGCGCCTGCCCTGATGGCCGTGCAGGGCGATCGCCGCTCCGGACTGGCCATCGTCGCAAGCGTTGTACGCAATGTTCTCACCCATCCGTTTATCGTCGCGATGATCGCGGGCTTCGTGGCAGCCTTGTTGGAAATCAGGCCATACGTGCCCATTCAGCAACTGATCGACTATCTCGCACAATGCGCTGCTCCCTGCGCTCTGTTTGCAATGGGCGTCACCCTTGCCCTGCGTCCCATCAAACGTGTCCCTGCCGAGATCGGCTATCTCGTTCCCGCAAAGCTACTGCTGCACCCCTTGCTAGCTTATGTGATCCTTACCAGTCTCGGCACATTCGAACCCATCTGGATCAGTGCCGCCGTCCTCCTGGCAGCCTTGCCGACGGCGACGAATGTCTTCGTGCTGGCGCAGCAATATGGCGTCTGGCAGGAGCGCGCTTCGGCAACGGTCGTCGTCACCACGGCGACCTCGCTTCTCACGCTTCCAGCAATTCTGTTCTGGATGCGCTGACAAGACTTGCTCCCACGAGTCACAAGCAGCCTGTACAGCCGCTCCCGGCCACGTTTTTCTGGGCAAAACCGCCCTTGAAGCCTTACACAGCCTCGCTTTTTGCCTTTTCGTGCGGCAGATTGGACTGGTAATCCCGATCCTCTGCATTTAGAACAGAACGAAAACACAGATTGCATGACGGGCATTTGTGGATGCATCCTGCATTCGCTGCGACGAGAGACATAGGCAAACGCATGGCGGACGAAATCGATCTTTTCGGAACTGCGGATCAGGCGCCGGCGAGCAAGCCCCAGCTTGCTCCAAAGCCTGTCGTGGAGAAACCGAAGAAGGCGGCAACTCCTTCCGCCGTCGCACCGCGCGACCCCAATGAAAGCTATTCGGCAGCCGACATCGAGGTCCTTGAAGGGCTTGAACCCGTGCGCCGGCGACCGGGCATGTATATCGGGGGCACCGACGACAAGGCGCTGCATCACCTTTTTGCGGAGGTCATCGACAATTCGATGGACGAAGCGGTGGCCGGCCATGCGACCTGGATCGATGTCGAGCTCGATGCGGAGGGCTATCTTTCCGTGACGGACAATGGGCGCGGCATTCCGGTCGATCCGCATCCGAAATTCAAGGATAAGTCGGCCCTCGAAGTGATCATGACAACGCTGCATGCTGGCGGCAAGTTCGATTCCAAGGCCTACGAGACCTCGGGTGGCCTGCACGGCGTCGGCGTTTCCGTCGTCAATGCACTGTCGGATGATCTCATTGTTGAGGTCGCGCGTGGCAAGCGCCTCTATCGCCAGACATTCTCGCGCGGCGTTCCACAAGGCGGGCTGGAAGATCTGGGCGAGGTTCACAATCGTCGCGGAACGAAGGTGCGCTTCCACCCGGACGAACAAATCTTCGGCAAGGGCTCTAAATTCGAAGCCGCGCGCATCATGAAGATGGCGCGTTCAAAGGCCTATCTGTTCGGCGGCGTCAAGATCCGCTGGTCCTGCGACGCTTCTCTTGTCAACGAAAAGGCTGGCGTTCCTGCCAAGGCCGAGTTTCATTTTCCTGGCGGGCTGAAGGATTATCTGTCCGCGTCGCTCGAAGGCGAAACCCAGGTCACGCGTGATATTTTCGCCGGCAAGAGCGAGAAGCAGAACGGACATGGCGCGGTCGAATGGGCAGTCACCTGGCATACCGGCGATGGTCTGATTCATTCCTATTGTAATACGATCCCAACCGGCGACGGCGGTACGCATGAGACGGGCCTGCGCAACGTCCTGACACGCGGCCTGAAAGCCTATGCCGAACTCGTTGGCAACAAGCGCGCCGCGGTCATTACCTCCGACGATGTGATGGCCACGGCCGCTGGCATGCTCTCAGTCTTCATCCGTGAACCCGAATTTGTCGGCCAGACCAAGGATAAGCTTGCGACCGTCGAAGCCCAACGAATCGTTGAGAACGCGATCCGCGACAAGTTCGATCACTTCCTCGCCGACAGCCCGCAGGAAGCTTCCAAGCTGCTCGACTGGGTGATTGCACGCGCCGACGAGCGCATCAAACGCCGCCAGGAAAAAGAGGTTAATCGCAAGACGGCCGTGCGCAAGCTGCGCCTGCCCGGCAAGCTGGCGGATTGCTCGCAGAATTCGGCGGCGGGCGCCGAGATATTCATCGTCGAGGGCGATTCGGCAGGGGGATCGGCCAAGCAGGCGCGCGATCGCGCCACGCAGGCCGTTCTTCCGCTACGCGGCAAGATCTTGAACGTCGCCAGCGCTGGTCGTGACAAGCTCACGGCCAATCAGCAGATTGGCGATCTCACGCAGGCACTCGGTTGCGGTACACGTTCAAAATATCGCGAGGAAGATCTTCGCTACGAGCGCGTCATCATCATGACCGACGCCGACGTGGATGGCGCGCATATTGCCTCGCTTCTCATCACCTTCTTCTATCAGGAGATGCCGCAGCTCATTCAGGAAGGTCATCTTTTCCTGGCCGTGCCACCGCTCTACAAGATTACCCAGGGCGGCAAGACCATGTATGCGCGTGACGACGCGCATAAGGAGGAGCTGATGGCCAAGGAATTCAACGGCCGCGGCAAGATCGAGATCGGTCGCTTCAAGGGCCTTGGTGAGATGCTGGCAAGCCAGCTCAAGGAAACCACGATGGACCCGAAGAAGCGCATGCTTCTGCGAGTCGAGGTTCGCGAGAGTCAGGAGACGACCAAGAACGCCGTCGATGCCTTGATGGGTACCAAGCCTGAAGCCCGCTTCAATTTCATTCAGGAACGCGCGGAATTCGCGCAGGACCTGGATATTTGATCTTACCGGGAGTCTGCCCGTCATTGGCGGGCAGATCCGTCGGTAATTATATCGTCTGAATGCTCTCTTTCGAGTACTGATAGAGACGGACGATATCACCGCTCGTCAGAAGCGTCATAGCGCCCTTCAACTGCACATCGCTCCAGTTCCACCATTGCATTTCCAGAAGCTGGGATGCCTGCGCATCGCTCCAGCATGTCCGGACAGTCCCGCCGGATTTCCGCCGACAATAGCATAAGGTTCCACATTGCGCGTTACCAGTGCGTGCGTGCCGATGATAGCGCCGTTGCCTACCGTGACACCCGGCATGATGATTGCTTCCGAGCCTATCCAGACGTCATTGCCGTCACCGGTCGCCAACGGGCATATATCCGTTTTCGACATCCGAAGGATTCCACCTCCGGCATCCAGTAAATGGAAATGTGCTGATCCAATCGTGCCGATGGCCCTGATTACCGGCCATGATAAAGGCCGCACCAGAGCCGATCGAGCAGAAACTTCCGATGATCAGGCGGTCCTGCCCTCAACCGGCAGGAGAAAACGCGCGCAATCGTCGAAACTGTGGCCATGATAATAGCTTGAATAGTAGCTGTAGCGCCCCGACTATAATGTTGGGATTGGTCACCTGAAGAACTCCAAGCATCCGTGCCGATGATGACGACTTTTGCCATGCAGGCGCGCAAAAGCACGAGCCGCATGACTGACTCACACGCTCCTCGCTAAACGCGGGAGCTAGATGCAGGTGGTTCGGTCGGCGCTCTTCATGGAAAATCATAGTCAAACTTCTGGGAACTTCCCAGACTTGTCATTTGGCGAAATTATACTATATTTATGCCAAATGGAGACCTAACATGCAGCTTCATCAGTTAGCACATACGCCCGCTGTCGAGATCTCTCCGGTCATCACGGATGAGGAAGCAGCAGCCCTTGCCCGCACGACCGTCAACCTCTTTCGGGCCTGGCAATTGAGCGACACGGAAGCTCGAATTCTGCTTGGTGACATGGCTGCGCGCACCTGGGCACGCTGGAAGGATGGTGAGATCGGCCGCATTGATCGGGACCTGCGTATGCGCATGGCGCATCTCATGGGCATCCACAAAGGCTTACGCTACCTCTTCAAGGAACCGGCGCGCGGTTATGAGTGGATCAGGAAACCAAACGCCACCTTCGGCGGGCTATCCGCGCTCGAGTTCATGCTGCGCGGCGAACTTGCCGATCTGGCGACCATGCGCGAATGGATCGATGCGGAGCGCGGCGCGTGGTGAAGAAGCGTGTCCGTTGGCCAAAGACCCACCGCATCATTCGTTCCATACATCCGCCGATCCATCTGTTCGAGGACATCGCCGATCCGCATGACTGGGAAGCGTTGGTTGCCGTGGAATCGAAGACCAACCCGCGCATCCGCATGGAGATCGGCGATCTCGGGAAGGTTCCTCCGGCACGCCGTGTTTCCGGTCCCGGCTCCAGCCTCGTGATGGCACCCTTTGTCCATTGCTCGCCACTACACCCGGGAAGGTTCAGTGACGGCACTTTCGGTATTTATTATGCTGCCGACCGCGAGGAAGTTGCTGTTGCAGAGACCATCCATCATCATGCCTCCTTCATGCGGGCGACAGCGGAGCGGCCAGGCTGGACCGCAGATTTTCGCGTCTTGATCGGTTCCGTGGATCTCGATCTGGACGATGTCAGCGCCGTGTCCGGCGCGCGCAATCCGGTAGATTACAGCGTATCGCAGAAACTCGGTGCCGCTTTACGCGACGGCGGCAGCGATGGTCTGGTCTGGGAAAGCGTTCGCATGGAAGGTGGTCAATGTATCGGTATCTTCTGGCCTGACCTCATCCCGATCCCGACGCAAGGCCGTCATTACAGCTATCACTGGAACGGCAGTCGCGTCGATTATGTGCGACAGCACGATACGGGTATCGTGCTGTCTGTAACCGAGTAGGCTCAGAGCCTGAAGCTTACGTGACCCTGCGCATCGATCGGCCATTGCGCATTATGGGCGATTTCCCACGCGTGGCCGTCCGGATCGGCGACATAACCGCGAAAACCGCCATGCGGTGGCGCATCCGCCTTCCGCAGGAGCGATCCGCCAGCATCGATCAAGGCCTGCATCACCTTCTCCACCTCCACCTGCGCGGTAACATTATGCGCGAGAGAAAACGCGCTATTGCCGGAAGCCGAGCGGTTCATATCCTCTTCGAGCGACGTGTTGAGAAAGGTGCCGAGCACAAATCCATTCATCTGATAGAAGATGATTTCTTCGTTTTCCCAAACAGGGTTCCAGCCGAAACCTTGCGTATAGAAACGCTTCGACCGGGCAATATCTTCTATACCGAGCGTCACGGCAGCGACAGATTGCAACATTGCCTCATTCCTTCATACCCTGTTCGAAACGCCGCAGCATTCCATAGAGGTCGCGGGGCTCGTCCGGATCGGCCAGAAGATCGAGATCTTCGTAGAGACCGGTGGTCTGCAGCTTCTCGCGTACAAAGCGCAGCGCGGAAAAATCCTCGGTCGCAAAGCCTACACTGTCGAAGAGCGTGATCTGCTGCTCATTCTTGCGCCCCTCGACCTTGCCAGCCATCACTTCCCATAATTCGACAACGGGATGATCTTGCGGCAATTGCTGGATTTCACCCTCGATACGAGTCTGCGGCGGATATTCGACGAATATATCGGAGCGCATCAAAATGTCCTTGTGCAGCTCGGTCTTACCCGGACAATCTCCGCCCACCGCGTTGATATGGACGCCCGGTCCGACCATGTTGTCTGTCAGGATCGTTGCATATTGTTTATCGGCGGTCACGGTGGTGATGATATCGGCCCCCTCCACCGCTTCCTGTGCCGAAGTACAAGAGATGAGTTCGATGCCTGTTCCCCGGAGGTTGCCCATGCATTTCTGCGTCGCAGCCGGATCGAGATCGTAGAGCCGCACCTTGTCAATCCCGAGCAGTGCCTTGAAGGCCAGGGCCTGAAATTCACTCTGCGCGCCATTGCCGATGATGGCCATCGTCCTTGCATTCTTACGAGCCAGATATCGAGCTGCAACGGCAGATGTCGCAGCCGTGCGCAGCGCCGTCAGGATCGTCATTTCGGAGAGCAGCATCGGATAACCATTACCCACATCAGCCAGAACGCCGAAAGCCGTAACGGTTTGGCGTCCCTCGCGCATGTTCTTCGGGTGGCCGTTTACATATTTGAAGCCGTAGAGCGTGCCGTCACTGGTCGGCATCAGTTCGATCACGCCGTCGGCCGAGTGAGAAGCTACGCGCGGCGTCTTGTCAAAACTTTCCCACCGGAGGAAATCCTCTTCGATCGCCTGCGCCAACCCGGTCAGAAACGCCTCGACGCCGACCTTCAGCACTAGCCTCATCATGTTCTCGACGCTGACAAAGGGTACGATGGCGAGCTTGGATATTTCTGCGGTCATGATCATCCCTCATGTTCGATCGGGATGATGATAGGCCTCAAACAAGGCCGGTCAATCAGGCGGCTGCGATCTCCACCGCGTGGTTGCGCGCGTTCTGACGCAGAAGATCGACATGAATGCCCTTGAGCAGACGTGCGAGATCGCCGCGCCCGCCCGGTTCGCAGGATGTGCGCTGCAAAAGCTCGTAGGAAATTTCCTGCGCGCCCGCCAGGCGTTTGCCACGGGCCACGTCGTGCCAAAGGAAGATTGCGTCACCCAATATTTGATGCGCGGAGGCAGGCAGTCCCGCCTTGGCGAACAGTGCGACCAGAACCGAGCGCTGGCGAGACGACAAGATCAAGCGCACACGTGTTTCACTTTGCCCCGTCAGTGCGGAAAGGGCCGCCCCGAAGAAATCAATCTTGCCGTGGGTAACGGTGCGAATCAGGAACGAGGTAGTGAGTTCGCCAGAGAGCCGCAGATGCGAGATCAGGGCAGGAAAATCCTCTACCGGTGTTAGATCGAGAATCTGCACTGATGCGCGAGAACACGCTTCCCTGGTCAGTCGATCGGCGCGCGCTTCTCCAACGACGCGCAAAAGCAGCGGCGAGGAAGCAAGGGCCTGCGAAACATGGTCAAGCAGGTGATAGCGGCAATCGCTGGGAAGACGGACGTCATCCAGCAACGCCCCCCGCACGTCGGCGACCGCACCGTGGCGTTCGCTCATCCGGCGAAAACTCAGCGCTTTAATATCGGCTCCGTCATTTCGCAGCAGCGCAACGCAAGATTCGGCACATCCCACTTCGGCAATCGCGGCAGATAATGCCATCGGCACCTGCGGCCGGCCTGCAATAGCGCATTGCGTATCGGTGCGGCCGGCAAACACGCGATCGACAAGATCGTACTCCTGAAGGATCGGTGAGCGCGCAAGAACAAGCCCGGCAATATCCGGATTGTCATCCGCAAGACCGCTGATGACCTGGATCGGAGCGCCAGGACTGTGAGCCAGCACTTCGGCCAGCGCCAGGCGCACTTTCGGCGAGGGATCATCCAGCAGATAGGTGAGCGCCGCTTCCGCCGCACATCGCGTGTCCAAATCCAGTTCATCGACAAGATAGGCATGCGCCAATGCGGTTGCCGCCGCCGCACGATCCGTCGCAGACGCGTTGCGCGTCCATTTCAGAAAATCGCCAATCACCATATCTGCGACCTGCCCCGCTGCCCCATGCTCGCCCCCGAGCATTTCTGTTAACCATGATTGGCGCAATTTGGTTAACAGGCGGAAAACAAAGAATTATTTTAGCAATCGCCTATATACGCAGACTATCGTTTCAACCGCGCAAGAACCTGTTGCTCCTCGTCTGGGCTAAGCGGTACGCTGGCTCTCGTTGCGGCCCGATAGGCGTCGATGGTAGCCATATTGGACGGCGGCGGAATCATGATCGGCGTTGTTCCTACAATCGGTGCCGACACAGCCAGACGTACGCTCCACCTGTCCTGAAAGAGGCAGGACACGGCATCTGTCACGAAATCGGTGCCCACCAGGCGGTACTGCCGGCATAGATTGCCGTCACCGTCCCGGAAAGAAGCGACCATGCCGAGCTCCCGTGCATCCATAAGCGTCTTGCCCTGCCCCGACGGTAATTGCGATAATTGCCTGTCCGTCTCCGCGCTCGTCAAAGCGCCGACCGGCACTTCGAGCCTGCTACGCTCTGGCAGAGCCGAAAGATAGCCCGTCGCAGCAGCCAGCAGAAGAAGCCCGAATGCGCCAATACATATATAGATCGGCGAGCGTGTAAGCGCGATCTTGTCTGTCTCGCCAACAGGCGGAACATCGGCAGAGCGTCCCCCATCACGAAAGCGCTTTCCCGATCCCTTTTTGTCCGATGCGGAGTTTTCCAGGGTAGCAGCATTGGCGATGGCCGCCGCCATGGTCGCACGTACGCGCCGTCTGGTCTGGCGCAGCATCCGGGCGCGCGCTTTCAGCGTGGGATCATCGGCAAGCGCTTCTTCCACCTGGGCAGCTATATCGGGTGCAAGCGCACCCTCGACATAGGCCATCAGCATGTCATCGGTGATTTGCGAACTTGCCATAAAATGCGATCCCGGTCCGCCAGAGGCAGCTTGTTTGGAAGCCTAAACTGCTCTCTCGATTTTCGCCGCTCCGGCGTCCGAGGTTTCCTCTCTAGCCGGAGTGCTGATCCTTCTTCTTTGCCTCAGCTTGCTACAAAATCATGTCGTGTCCAAGGCAGGATAATACCTAGCCGGATAGCCGAAGGAAGCTCGATTCCATCCTGACGAAAAATTCTCTCCAAGCCCTTGCGCATTGACATAGTTGTTCTCGACCGGAAGACCTTTTATCCATCATGCTTAAGCAATTTCGGGAGGATGGCATGGCGGGATTTTATCTGGAGGAGTTCCACGAAGGACAGGTGCTTCACCACGTGATGCGCAAGACGGTAACGGAGAGCGATAATATGCTCTTCTCCGTCATGACACTCAATCCGCAGCCATTGCACATAGATTTTGACTACGCGGCCAGGTCCGAATGGGGCAAGCCGCTGGTCAATTCGCTCTTTACTCTTGGGTTGATGATCGGCATCTCCGTGCATGAAACGACGCTCGGGACCATCATCGCCAATCTCGGCATGACGGACGTGAAGTTTCCCCATCCAGTTTTCCACGGCGATACGATCCGGGTCGAATCGACCATCCTTTCCGTACGGGGTTCGAAGTCGAAGCCGGACCGCGGCATCGTCGAATTTGAACATCGCGCCTATAATCAACATGACCGGCTCGTTGCACAGTGCGCCCGTCAAACGATGATCCAGAGGAAACCTGCCTGATGCGTTCTTTGCTTTTTGTGCCGGGTGATTCGCAGCGCAAGCTCGAGAAGGGCTTTGCAAGCGGGGCAGACGTTCTGCTGATCGACCTGGAGGATTCCGTTTCGCAGGAAAACAAGGCAGAAGCGCGCCAGATTACTCGAAGCTTTCTAGATGCATGTAAGGAAAAGGAAGGCCCTCGCCTTTTTGTGCGCGTGAATGCGCTCGACACCCAGCTAACCGACGGCGATCTTCAGGCAATCATGGGCGCACAGCCCGAAGCCGTCATGCTGCCGAAAGCCTGCGGCATGGCGAGCCTGTCAGAATTTTCGGTCATGCTGCGCGTTGCCGAAGCGCAAGCTAATGTCACAGATGGTGCCACCCGGATCATCGCCATCATTACGGAAACCGCCGCCAGCGTTCTCGCGACGCCGAGCTGGAATGCGCCACATCCGCGGCTCGCCGGCCTCAGCTGGGGGGCAGAAGACCTTTCGGCCGATATTGGCGCGCTGGCCACACGCGATGCAAATGGCGCCTATACGGACGTTTTCCGACTTGCCCGCGCCGTGACACTGCTTTCGGCCAATGCCTGTCAGACAGCGGCCATCGATACGGTATTTGTCGATTATCGCGATGAGAGCGGCTTGCGACGTGAATGCGAAGCCGCGTTGCGCGACGGCTTCACCGGCAAGATGGCGATCCACCCGGCACAGGTACCAATCATCAACGACGTCTTCACGCCCAGCAAGGACGCCATTGCGCAAGCACTGCGCATCGTGGACGCTTTTGCCCAGGCAGGAAATCGGGGCGTCGTCGGCATCGAAGGAAAAATGTACGACCGCCCGCATCTGCGGCGGGCGGAAAGGCTTCTGGATCGTGCTCAGTCCTTCCAGCGCGGACGGTAGAGCTGAAAGACGCTTTCGACGAAAGAGAAATCCATATAGCCGAGGCGCGAAACCTGCGCCAAAGCCACCGCATCGACGAGACCGTCCTTGAGCACGCTCTCGTCGATATGCACCCCGACAACCTGACCAATAACGACAATGTCGCCGGTCTTCTCTCGCGTTATGTCGCGGGGTTCGATGATCTCCGTGACCATGCATTCAAGAGCGGCCGGCGCTTGGGCAACGCGCGGTGGCTTCACGATCTGACATTGTGCGGGCGTCAAGCCAGCATGGTCGAACTCGCTGATATTCTCCGGCGCATCTATGCTCGTCGCGTTCATTTTTTCCGCCAGCGGGCGGCTCACGATGTTGCAGACAAACTCACCCGTTTCGCGGATATTCGCGGCGGAGTGTTTCAAGCCGCCGGACGAAAACATGACCAGCGGCGGATTGCCTCCGATCGCATTGAAGAACGAGTATGGAGCGAGATTGTAGGTGCCATCTTTCGCAATCGACGAAATCCAGCCGACGGGGCGCGGGCCGACTAACGCCTTGAAGGGATCGTGCGGAAGCCCGTGGCCATTCTTCGGTTCATAGAACATAATCACTTTGCTCCTGCGTATGGGCCGGTATAGTTGCTGACGATCGCGTCGAGTTCAGGGCGCGGGCGATCCGCATTCGATCCATCATAATTGCCTATATGGACGAAGCCGACCACGCGCTCCTCCGGCGCCAGGCCCAGGATCGCGCGACCCTTTTCATCATCTGAATACCAATTGGTAATCCAGGCGGCGCCATATCCCATGGCGCTGGCAGCGGTCAGAAGATTCATGGCAGAAGCGCCACCCGAGAGGAACATTTCCCATTGCGGGATCTTGATGCTTTCGCGCGGGCAAAACACGATTCCGATCACCAGGGGCGCGCGGGCGAAGCGTTGCCGCTCCTGGTCCAGCCGCGCTTGTGGCAATTCCCCTTCCCGCTCCACAGCCAGGGCCGCCAGCTTCTCGCCAATTTCAAGGCGCGCATCGCCCCGATAGAGAATGAAGCGCCAAGGCACAAGGCGGCCATGATCCGGTACGCGCGAGGCAATGCGAATCAGCGTCTCGATTTCCTGCTCGCTCGGACCGGGGTCGGTCATGGCACTGATTGGCGCGGAACGACGGGAAAGAAGAAAATCGAGGATGGGGGAAGACAAGATGATTTGGCTCCAGATTTCGGGTTCGGCTACCTGTCTTTCATCTGTCGGCGCGCGTCAAGCAGCAGGACGTATCGGAGAACGGCGATGACGCCTTGAAAAAACCACCGCTTTGGGGTTCAAGGTTTTTCCATGCATCAATCCATCCGCCTTGCTCTCACGATTCTGCTTCCACTCTCTGTCATCTCGTCTGTGGTCGCGCAGGAGTTGCCGCAACCGGATATCGATCCTACAAAGCATATCCATATTCCCGGAATTTCCAATTATGCCGCGCCGCAGCAGCATGAAAGTCTCGCAGTGGCAGCCGATGGAAATATCACCCTTTCTGCCAAGCTAATTCGGGAGGGCAAGGATATTGCCCGGGGGATGGTCTGGCGCGTTTTCCGTCCCGAGGCTGGCGCCGACGGCAATCTGCCGCTGGTTGCCACCGCGCGTGGCGGCACGACCACCTTCCAGCTCGAACCTGGCAGCTATCTCGTTCATGCAGCCTTCGGCCGCGCCGGTGCCACCAAGCGCATCACTGTCGGGCGCGACCCGCGTCGCGAAAACATTGTGCTGGACGCGGGCGGGCTGAAACTGAACGCCACGCTTTCGGACGGCCGATTGATCAAAGCAGACAAGCTTCGCTTCTCCATATCCGAAGGCGATGAAGATGCCGGCGAACGCAATCTCATCATGCGCGACATCGCACCCGGAACCGTTGTCCGTCTCAATGAGGGCACTTATCACGTCGTTTCCACCTATGGCGGGGTCAATGCCATCGTGCGCTCCGACATTCGCGTCGAGGCGGGTAAACTTACCGAGGCAACGATCGAGCACAACGCAGCCGAAGTAACGCTGAAGCTGGTGCGTGAGCATGGCGGCGAAGCGATTGCCGATACGGCGTGGTCGGTCCTGACAAGCTCCGGCGATCCGGTACGCGAGTCGGTGGGCGCCTTTGCCTCTTTGGTGCTTTCAGAAGGCGAATATACCGCCATCGCGAAGAATCGCGACCGTATCTACCAGCACGATTTCACCGTCAAGGCTGGCAATAATCAGGACGTCGAGGTTCTGCTTTCCGAAAACGCTCCGGACGATGCCGGGTATGTTGATTGACGCGTCTCGCGATCAATCAAGTTCAAGGACAATTCCTTCCTTCGAAATTTCGCGCGCGATCGAGTTTTCGATCGAAAGGTCGTTCTTGAACTTGGAGATCCGCGCGCAAGAGACCTCGGCATAGACGCCGCTTCCCTCCTGCACCTCCCATCCAAGTTCCGGTGAAAAAAGCGCCTCCGGCGCGTCGTCACCAAGGATGACCTTAATCTCCCAGTCGCTATCAGGATCCGCATCTCCCCGGGCATGGCTTCCATAGAGAAACACGCCAAGCGGATCATAGGTTTCTCTGATGCGCTGAAAAAGAACCGTAAGTTCGGGAAACGTCGTCTCCACGCTCACGCGTCGCCTTACTCCACTTGATGAACCACTCACGCTGCCCTCCACACACAGACAAACCGTTCATGTGAACAATCGGACTCAATGCGCAGTACGTCGGCAAGTTCCAGGTCCGCCGCTGGGCGAAGCCAATATAAAACCCGGAGACGTTTCCGCCCCCGGGTTTTATCAGTCAGAAAGCTTTAAAAAGCTTACTCGGTGATCGAAGCGACGATACCTGCGCCGACGGTACGGCCGCCTTCGCGGATAGCGAAGCGCAGCTTTTCTTCCATCGCGATCGGCACGATCAGTTCGACGTCAACGGTAACGTTGTCGCCTGGCATGACCATTTCCGTACCTTCCGGAAGCGTGACGATCCCCGTCACGTCGGTGGTGCGGAAGTAGAACTGCGGACGGTAGTTCGTGAAGAACGGCGTATGACGGCCGCCTTCTTCCTTCGTCAGGATGTAAGCTTCAGCCTTGAACTTCTTGTGCGGCTTGACCGAACCCGGCTTCACCAGAACCTGGCCACGCTCGACGTCATCACGCTGGATGCCGCGAACCAGAGCACCGATATTGTCGCCCGCCTGGCCCTGATCCAGCAGCTTGCGGAACATTTCAACGCCGGTA